>NZ_CP114901.1:4800000-6000000 GCF_027497175.1 Verrucosispora sp. WMMD573
AGGTGAACGACTGACGGAACACCTCGTTGGTGAGGGCGCCGTGCCGCATGTACTCCTGGATGCCGAAGTTGTGGATGGCCAGGTCCAGGTGCAGCGCGGCGGCCATGCCGACCGGCGAGATGTCGGTAGGCCCGTGGATGCCGGACTTGATCTGGTATTGGGCGGCGAAGTCGAGCAGCTTGCGCATGGCGGTGATGCCACCGGTGTGGGTGACCGCGGAGCGTACGTAGTCGATCAACTGTTCCTGGATCAGGGTCTGGTAGTCCCAGACGGTGTTGAACACCTCGCCGATCGCCAGCGGCGTGGTGGTGTGCCGGCGGACCAGCCGCAGCGCCTCCTGGTTCTCCGCCGGGGTGCAGTCCTCCAGCCAGAACAGGTCGTACGGTTCGAGGGCCTTGCCCAGCTTCGCGGCCTGGATCGGGGTCATCCGGTGATGCCCGTCGTGCAGCAGCGGCAGCTCGGGCCCGAACTCGTTGCGGACCGCCTCGAAGACGCCGGGCAGGTGGCGCAGGTACGCCCGGGTGTCCCAGTCCTCCTCGGCCGGCAGCGGGGTGCGCTGCGCCGGCTCGTAGTCGTAGCGCTTGCCGTCAGGGCCGGGCTGGGTGGCCACGCCGTACACGGCGTTGATGCCGGGCACCGAGGTCTGCACCCGGATCGACCGGAAGCCGAGATCGAGGTGGGCCCGGATGGAGTCGAACAGTTCCGGCAGGTCCCGCCCGGAGGCGTGGCCGTACGCCATGATGCCGGTGCGCGACGCGCCGCCGAGCAGCTGGTAGAGCGGCATCCCCGCGGCCTTGGCCTTGATGTCCCAGAGCGCGACGTCGACCGCGGCGATGGCCGCCATGGTGACCGGCCCGCGCCGCCAGTACGCCGAGCGGTACAGGAACTGCCAGGCGTCCTCGATACGGTGCGCATCGCGCCCGAGCAGCAACGGCACGACGTGGTCACGCAGGTACGAGGCGACGGAGAGTTCCCGCCCGTTGAGCGTGCCGTCACCGAGGCCGGTGATGCCGTCCTCGGTGGTGATCCTGAGGGTGACGAAGTTGCGGTCCGGGCTGGTGACGATGACGTCGGCGGCCACGATCTTCACGAGGGGTGCCTTTCCCGCGGGCCGTTAACCCGGCGGCGGCACCGGCGGCGAGTCGGGGGAACCCGCGTTGAGCTCGACGTTGTACTGGCCCGAGATGCTAGGCCACAACGCCTCCGCGCCGCCATCCGGCAACCCGCCCCGGCCGGCCGCATACACCTCGGCGGAGACCACGGTCAGCTCGATGGGCGGGCCCGGTTCACCGAACCGGAGGTGGCCAGCAGCCCGTCGAGCAGCAGCCGCTCCCGTCCGGTCAGGCGCCGTGCGGCGACCACGAGCACGTCGATGTCGCTGGCGGGCCGCAGCCCGCCGAGCACCGCCGAACCGTGCAGGTAGGCATCGACGAGCCGGCCGCCGAGCGCCCGTTCGACAAGCCCGACGAGTTGCCGGATCTGGTCCGTCACGGGCCGAGTCTGTGCCCACGCCGGGCGTCGGGGGCCACCCCGTTACCCGACACGCGCGCCGGGACACCACCTCGCTTGTGCGTACGATGCGGCACATGGCGTTGTTGCACCGGGCGGACATCCGTCCCACCAAGCTGGAGCTGTTGGCGGCCTGGCTACCGACCCGCGACTGGTACGAGGGCGACACCGACGTGGCGCGGGTGGCCGCGTACCGGTTCGACGACCCGGCCGGAGAGGTGGGCATCGAGACGCTCCTGGTCGCCGGCGGCGACGGGCCGGTGCACCAGGTGCCGTTGACCTACCGTGGCGCGCCGCTTGACGGCGCCGACGAGTGGCTGGTGGGCACCACCGAGCACTCGGTGCTGGGCCGGCGCTGGGTCTACGACGCGGTCGGCGACCCGGTGTACGCCGCCGCCCTGGCCGAGGCCATCTTCGCCGGCAGCGGACAGGCGCAGGAGTATTTCGAGGTCGACGGCCGGCGCGAGGTACGCCCGCCCAGCATGGGCATCACCAGTGACGCTCCCGCCGTCGTCGTGCCCCAGGTCGGCGCGGTGCGCCGGGTGGTCGACGGTGACCCGACGCTCATCGTCACCGACACCGTCGAGCTGGGGGTGATCCGCCGCCCCGGATCCACCGCCGCCCCAGCCGGCGCCACCTTGACCGGCAGCTGGGACGACGCCCAGGCCCCACTGGCGTACGCCGCGCCGCGCTGACCCGACACGGACACCGCGACACCGCCCGTCTTGCGCCACGGATGGCGACACCCGTCAGGCCAGGATGACGGGGTTGGTCAGGGCCGCCATCTGCCGGTCAGGATGGCGCACCTCGGCCCGGACGAAGCCGCCGTCCCGCGCGGCGGTGCGCCAGCGGATCGTGCCCACCCCGTCGGCGGGAAGTCGCTTGCGGAGCACGCTGCCGCGTTCGGTGTGCAGACTGACGATGCCGGCGGGCACCCCGGACACCCGCACCCGAACCTCGATCGGATCGCCCTCGGAGTCGAGGCGGGCACCGATGCCGGCAGCGCGGTCACCGGCCGCAGCGGTCAGTTCCAGGTCGACGGCAGCGGAGCCGGCAATCCAGCTTCGGCCGGCCCGCAGGCCGGCGAGGATCCCCTCGACACTCAGCTCCTCGGCGCAGACCACGGTATGCGGCATGCCGAGCTGGCCGGCGAGGTGGGCGTCACTGTTACCGAGCGCCGGCCACCACCGTCCCCGATGGATGTCGTGGCCGAGGTTGCGCCCCCACTCGGCCAGCGCCGCCTCGTTGTCCGCGTTCCACGGCAGGTCCGAGCGCCACTGCCCGTTCCAAACCTCCACGGCGTCGAAGCACCGGTACGGATAGGCCAGCGTCCCCGACTCGTACGGCGCGTACGGATGGGCGGCGACGCATATCCCACCCAGTTCACGAACGCGGGCCAACTCCGCGTCGATAGCGTCGTCGCGCACCCCGTACCGCCACTCGACCTGATGCCCGGGGTCGAAGCCGAGGGCGAGCCAGTGGCCGGTGTGGGTGGTGACCTCCTGCCCGAGGATGACCAGCAGGTCCTCGCCCGCGTACCGGCTCCACTCACCATGCCCGGCCGTGGTGTTGTGCTCGGTCGTGGCGACGAAGTCCAACCCGATCTCGCGGGCGGTGGCGGCGAGCTGCCCCGGGGTGAGTTCGCCGCCGGCGGAGAGTGTGGTGTGCAGGTGGACATCGCCCCGATACCAGCCGGGCTTCGGGCGGACCGACTCGCCGGTCCCCCGCGAGCCCACCGCGCGTGGCCGCTTCTTTCGATCGGGGTGGAACACCACCGCGGCAGACTACCGCCGGTCCCGGGGCCCGCTGCCGCCCGGTACGCGGGCGGCAGCGGGTGCCGTCACGAATCGGAGCACCTCGGGCCGGAGCCTCCCGCTAGGTAGCGGAGCACGCCGGTGCCATGCCCGTCCCTGACCCGGTGCCCTGGAAACCGAACTCAGTCGCCTGACCAGCGGCCATCGAGCCGTTGTAGCTGACGTTGACGAACCGGACCGTTCCGGTGCTGCCGCTGCGGCTGGCGTTCCACGCGTTGGTGACGGTAGCGCCGGACGGCAGCGCCACAGTCACCGTCCAACCATTGATCGACGTTCCGCCCGAGGTCACCCGGATCGTGGCCACGAAACCACCGTTCCACTGATTCAGCGACACCGACGCGGTGCAACCCGGCCCCGGCGACGGAGTCGTCGGAGGTGGAGTGGTCGGCGGCGCAGTGGTGGGCGGCAGTGTCGTCGGAGGCGCGGTCGTCGGAGGCGGAGTACCGCCGCCGATCGCACCCGGGACCGCCCGCAGGGCGTCGTACCAGACGGCGGCCATCTTGCTGTAGCCACGAGCGTTGGGGTGTACGCCGTCCGCCAGGTCCGCCAGCGTCAACGCGTTGTACATGTCGACCAGGTGTACGCGACGTCCGGCGTCGACCTTGCTCTGCACGATGCCGGGTATTGCCGCGTTGAAGGCGCGCACCTGACTGTCCGCTCCGGACAGCGGCACGATGGTCGCGACGAACACATCCGCCGCCGGCGCGGTGGCGGTGATTTTGTCGATGAGCGTGGACAGCCGGGACGGTGCGCCGGACGAGTTGCCGAACATGTCGTTGGTTCCGATGTGCAGCATCACCGTGCGGGGTGTGGTAGCCCGCAGCCAGTTGACCACGTTGGCGTCGATCTGCGCGATCGTCCACCCCGAGTGACCTTCGTGGTTGCGATCACCCAGGCTGCTCGGGCCGTTGGACATCGAGCCGACGAAGTCGACCTGGTAGCCGTCGGCCACGAGCTTCTGCCAGAGGTCGATCCGGTAGCCGCCGGGCACATTGAACCCGTCGGTGATCGAGTCGCCGAGCGGCATCACCCGTACTGGGGCGTCGGCTGCGGCGTTGGTCGGCCCGGCGGCGACCGCCGTGGTAGCCACGACGGCGGCAAGGGCCGCGAAGAGCGCCGACACATTCAATCTTCGTAGCATGGGCACATTCCCCG
Source organism: Verrucosispora sp. WMMD573 (assembly GCF_027497175.1). NCBI lineage: Bacteria > Bacillati > Actinomycetota > Actinomycetes > Micromonosporales > Micromonosporaceae > Micromonospora > Verrucosispora sp. WMMD573. The sequence goes on from NZ_CP114901.1 coordinate 4,804,479, forward strand.
ATCTGATCCGTTGCGGTCGGTCGAGTCGCCACGGCCGTTGGCGCTTCATACGTGGTGACGGTGGCAGCGGAGGACGGTCGTGCCCACGATCCATCCACTGACGGTGCCCTGAATGCGCTCACGGCGGAGGCCACACCAACCCGCTGGCCGGGACGAGCCGACCTGCGCGCCGCGATGCGTCGCACCCGAGCGCAGCCAATCCATACGCTCGGAGCCGCCCGAGACTCCCCTCCGCAGGCTAGCCGGAGAACCTTTGCGCGGACAAGATTCGACCAGCTCCTTCCACACTATGCAGTGACGGACGCCGATAGCTGGCTACTCGGTCGAGAAGACCAGTGACATGACGCCCACCGCCGGACTCCTACCCAGGGAGGATGTGGCGGACCACCCACTGGCCGCGGCTGAGGCTTCTGGTCGGGCGCGGTGGACAGTCGCTCGATCCAGCATCTACAGGCATGACTGACAACCTGTCGCGGCGGGCGTACCGGCACCGCCCCCTGATGGTCTTCGTCTCGGCGATGGCGGTGCTCGCCGTCGTCTGCGCGGTCGGCATCGTCGCCGACCAGCGGGTCCTCACCGGCGTGCCGATCTGGCTCAAGCCGTTCAAGTTCGCGGTGTCGTTCGTCCTGTACGGCGGCACCCTGGTCTGGCTGCTCTCCCTGCTGCGTCGCCGTAGCCGGGTCGCGGAGTGGGCGGTGACCGTGGTGGTCGCCATGGGTGTGGTGGAGATGGTCATCATCGTCGGGCAGGTGCTCCGCGGCACCACCAGCCACTACAACGAGACCAGCGCGGTCAACGCCGCGCTGTGGCAGCTGATGGGTGCGGCGATCATGGTGCTGTTCGTCGCGCACGTCGTCATCGGTGTCGCGGTGTTGCGACAGCCGATCGCCGACCGCGCGGTCCGGTACGCGATCGGGCTGGGACTCGGACTCGCGGCACTCGGCATGCTGGTGGCGGTACCGATGACCCTGTCGGATCAGGCTCCCATGGTCGAGGGCGTCGCCGGGGCGCACAGTGTGGGGGTGCCCGACGGCGGGCCGGGGCTGCCGCTGGTCGGCTGGAGCACGACCGGTGGGGATCTGCGGATCGGGCATTTCGTGGGGCTGCACGGGATGCAGGTGTTGCCGATCCTGGCGCTGCTGCTGAGCCGGTTCGCCGGTGGTGCGTTGGACGAGCGCGCCCGGGTGCGGTTGCTGCTCGTCGTGGGCGTCGGTTACGGTGCGGCGACCGTACTGCTGACCTGGCAGGCGCTGCGCGGGCAGCCGCTGCTCCGGCCGGACACGCTCACCCTGGCCGCTGCCGCGGCGCTGGCGGTGGTGACCGTAGCCGCTGCCGGCGCGGTGCTGGCTCGACACCGGTTTCCGGCGGCGACAGTCGAACACCAGGCGGCGGGCGCGGGTGAGCGGCGCGCGGCGGGTCCGCGCGATGGCCGGGTCGCGGGTGACGAGCGGACGGAGGTGACCGCGTGAGCGCCACGTTGTTCTCCCTGACCTTCGTGGTGGCGGCACCCTTCTGGGCGCTGATGATCCTGCTGCCGAACTGGACGGTGACCCACCGGATCATCAGGTCACCGCTGATCGTGGTCCCGGCCGTGGTGATCTACGCGATCCTGGTGATCCCGGCGTTCGCAGAGGTCCTGCCGGCGGTGTTCGACCCCAGCCTCGACGCCGTACGGGAGTTGCTGGGCACCGCCGACGGCGCGGCGGCGGCCTGGGCGCACTTCATCGCCTTCGACCTGTTCGTCGGACGTTGGGCCTGGCTCGACAGCCGCGAGCGGAAAGTCCCGCCGCTGGTGATGGCGCCGGTGCTGCTGCTGACGATCCTGCTGGGCCCGCTCGGCCTCGCCGCCTATCTGGCCGTACGCACCAGGTGGGCGGGTCCGACGGCCCCGACGAGCACCGCCTAGGCTGAGGCCGTGGCCTGGGTGGGACGGCTGTTCGACGCGCGCGACAGCCTGGTACGGATGGTGCTGCTCATCCTCTCCGGCCTGGGCTATCTGTTCTTCGGCACCCTGTCCGCACCGACCAGCACCCAGTGGGTGCTCGCGGCGCTCGCCTTCGCGGTCGGGCTGTCGCTGCACCACCGGCCGCTGGCCGGCATGCTGACCCAGGCCACGCTGCTGGCGGTCGCGATCTGGCTTCTCGACGATTTCATGATCAATCAGGTGGGTGCCAGTTGGGCGCTGCTCGAACTGACCATGGCCGCCCGCCGGGGGCGGACCATCTGGCTGGCGGCGGGTCTGCTGGCCGTGGTCGACCTGACCGACTCGATCGGCGATCCGCTGCCGCGTCTGCTCTCCGGTGTGTTCGGGCTGCTGGCGGAGGTCGGCGTTCCGCTGCTGCTCGGGCTGGTCATCCGGACCACCAGGGAGCTCGGGCAGCAGTCGCGGCAGCGGGCCGAGGAGGAGCAGCGGCGACGCGAGTCGGAGAGCCGTGCCGCACGTGCTGACGAGCGCAGCGCCATCGCCCGGGAGCTGCACGACGTGGTGGCGCACCACGTGGCGTCGATGGTGCTGCGTGTCGGGGTGGCCCGGCACGTGCTGACCGACCTGGATCCACGGGTCGGCGAGGTCTTCGACGACGTCCACGGCACCGGCACCGCGGCCCTTGCCGACCTGCGCCGGCTGGTCGCGGTGCTGCGCGACCCCGACGGCGTACGCGGCGACGCCGCGCTGACCGCGATCGAACCGTCGGCGCTGCCGGCCGCGCTCGGCGCCGCGGTGGACCGGGCCCGCCAGGCCGGTGTCACAGTGGTCGCCGACATCGACCCGGCGGTCGGCACCCTCGACGCGGTACGCGGTCTCGCGGTGCTGCGGCTCAGCCAGGAGGCGTTGACGAACGTGGCGAAGCACGCCGGTACCGCTGCGGTGGCACGGCTCTCGGTCAGCGTGGTCGATGGGGCCGTCCACTGGGAGGTAATCGACGACGGTCGCGGCTCGGTGCCCGACATCGTGCCGGTCGGCGGCGGCCACGGCATCACCGGCATGCGCGAACGCGTCGAGGTGCTCGGCGGACAGCTGACGGCCGGCCCGACCGGCACGGGGTGGCGGGTGGCCACCGTGCTGGACGGGACCCGAGCCGGCCCACGCGCGACGGAGCGCGCGTGATCCGGGTACTGCTGGTCGACGACCAGCACCTCATCCGCGCCGGCCTGCGCATGCTCTGTGAGGCTCAGCCCGACATCGAGGTCGTCGGCGAGGCCGACAACGGCCGCGACGCGATCACCCTCGCCGCGCGGCTGGTGCCCGACGTCGTGGTGATGGACCTGCGCATGCCCGGGGTCGACGGGATCTCCGCCACCAGCCGGATCATCGCCGAGCGGCCCGGTGCCCGCGTCCTGGTGCTTACCACGTTCGGCGACGACGACCACCTCTATCCGGCGTTGACGGCCGGCGCCTGTGGCTTCCTGCTCAAGGACGCACCGCCGACCGAGCTGCTGGATGGCGTGCGCCGGGCCGCCACGGGCGACAGCCCGTTCAGTCAGGAGGTGCTGCGCCGGTTGGTGCAGCGCGCGGTGCACGCGGGCACCGGGACGCCGCCGCCGGTCACCGGGCTGACCGCCCGGGAACAGCAGGTGTTGGAGCTGGTCGCCGACGGGTTGTCCAACGGCGAGATCGCCGAGCGGCTGCACGTCGGCGTCACCACGGTCAAGTCCCACATCACCAGCCTGATGACCAAGACAGGCAGCCCCAACCGGGTACGCCTGGCGCTGTTCGCCCGCGGACTGTGAGCGGCGTCAACCGCCGGCCATCGCGCCGAGGACGATGAACGGCTCCTGCCCGGCGACGACCTGCTCGGGCAGGGGCGCGTCGGGTGAGCAGTTGGAGAGATCCTCCTCGCAGGCGTAGAAGCGGACGAAGGCGCGGCGCTTGCCGCTGTGCCGGTCGCGGATGGTGCCGAGCAGCATCGGGTACCGCGCCTCGATGGCGTCGAGCACCAGGCGCTGGGTGGCCGGCCCGGGGCCGGCCACCTCGATCCGCACCTCGCCGGTCACCCCGGCGAGGGTCTTCAGGTGCGCCGGGAGGACCACCCGGATCACGGCAGCACCTGGACTTCCACGGAGAGCACGGGTGGCAGGTCCCGGACGATCGGCGCCCAGCTGTCGCCACCGTCGGCGGAGCGGTAGACCTGGCCACCGGTGGTGCCGAAGTAGATGCCGCAGGGGTCGAGCGTGTCGACAGCCATCGCGTCCCGCAGCACGTTGACGTAGCAGTCGGACTGCGGCAGCCCGTCGGTCAGCGGCTCCCACTCGTCGCCGCCCGTGCGGCTGCGGTAGACGCGCAGCTTCCCCTCCGGCGGGTAGTGCTCGGAGTCGCTCTTGATCGGCACCACGTAGATGGTCTCCGGCTCGTGGGCGTGCACCGCGACCGGGAAGCCGAAGTCCGACGGCAGGTTGCCGCTGACCTCGCGCCAGTTGGCGCCGGCGTCGTCGCTGCGCATCACGTCCCAGTGCTTCTGCATGTACAGCGTGTCGGGGCGCGACGGGTGCTGGGTGATGTGGTGCACGCAGTGGCCGACCTCGGAGTCCTGGTCGGGAATCTCCCCCGACCGCAGCCCCTTGTTGATCGGCAGCCAGCTGGTGCCGCCGTCGTCGCTGCGGAACGCGCCGGCCGCCGAGATGGCGGTGTAGATCCGACCCTGGTGGACCGGATCCAGGATGATCGTGTGCAGGCACAGGCCACCCGCGCCGGGCTGCCATGACGGCCCGCTCGGATGGGTGCGCAGGGCGGTCAGCTCCGTCCACTTGCCGCCGCCGTCGTGGGACACGTAGAGCGCCGCGTCCTCCGCCCCCGCGTAGACGGTGTCGGGATCGTCGCGGGACGGTTCGAGGTGCCAGATGCGCTTGAACTCCCAGGGGCGCGGGGTTCCGTCGTACCACAGGTGGTCGCCGACGTCGCCGACGTAGGCGAAGTCGTTGTCGACAGTGGTCCAGGTCCGCCCGCCGTCGTCGGAGCGCTGGATCAGCTGCCCGAACCAGCCACCGGACTGCGAGGCGTAGAGCCGGTCCGGATCGGCCGGCGATCCGGTGAGGTGGTACATCTCCCAGCCGCCGAAGTGCGGCCCGTCTACCGTCCAGCTGTCGCGTCTGCCGTCGGAGGTCAGGATGAACGCGCCCTTGCGCGTCCCCACCAGTACGCGTACACCACTCATGAGCGTTCTCTCGTCTTCGTCGGGTCGGCGCGACGGTCGCCGCGCGGCCACCGCACCGACATTCTTCAGTCCTGGTCGGTCTACTCCTCAGGTACGACGATTTGGCATCAGCGGAACGGAAAGCACCGCGTCCGCCGCGCGGATCCCCCGGCTTCTGTCGGATGCCCGTCACTGCCGGCCCTGACCCGTATCCCACCGTGGCGGCCCTTGCACGGCGTAGTGACACCGACCACGATGGGATCATGGTCGATGGATTGATCTTGCAGGTCGGGTCGGACGGTCCGCTCAGCGACGAGGAGTTGGCCGAGCAGGCCCGCCATCTGAAGGAACACCTGAACCAGCTGCCCGGTGTCGAGGCGAGCGAACTGACCGCCGAGGCCGCACCGGGTACCCGGGACACCGCGAGCTACCTCTTCGGCGTACTCGCCCTCGCCGTGTTCACCGTGCCGACGGTCAAGCGGGCGGCGGCGGACATCCGGCACCTGGCCGAGGTCATCAAGCGCTATCAGGAGCGCAACAAGGGCAAGCGACTGCGCATGACCCTTCCCGACGGCACCGAGATCGACGTACGGGACGTGTCGGAGAAGACCCTGGCCGAGCTGATCAAGTCGGTGTCGGTGCCCCGGCAGGGCACGGCGGCCCTGCCCGAGAAGGTCGACGGTGACTGACCCGGCGGAGCCACGGTGAAGCGGGCGCTGCTGGTCGGGGTGGGCAGCTACGCCAGCGAGGCGCTGCCCACCCTCGACTCCCCCGCCAGCGACCTGAAGGACTGGGCCCGGCTGCTACGGGATCCGACGCTCGGCGCCTTCGACGACGTACGCGATCTCCTGGACGCCGACTCGTCCCGCCTCCAGCTGGCCCTCTACGATTTCCTGACCAGCGCCGACCCGCACGACTTCCTGCTCGTCTACTACTCCGGCCACGGGCGGCTGCATCACGACCACCGGCTCTACCTCACCGCGACCGACACCGACCTCGACCGGCTGCCGCCGACCTCGGTGCCGACCGACGAGTTCCGGCACTGGGTCGACGAGTGCCGGGCCGGCGAACTGGTGCTGATCCTCGACTGCTGCCACGCGGGCGCCTTCGGCGACCTCAAGCAGCGCGGCGACCGCAGTCGCATCGTCGTGGTCTCCGCCGGGGCCACCGAGCTGGCCCACGAGGGCGACGGCCACAAGCAGCACGCGCTGCCGTCGGCGTTCTCCGGTCCGTTCCTGGAAGGGCTGCGTACCGGCGGGGCCGACCGGGACGGTAACGGGATCATCAGCGTACGGGAGGCGTTCGAGTACGCGGCCGTGCGCATGGTCGACCGGGAACGCCGGCAGACACCCCAGATGCGCGCCGCCGGAGTCGGTGACCTCATCCTCAGCAACGCGCCCCGCCGGCCCCAACTGATCCCGGAGGAACTGCTGACGCTCACCCGCAGCCGGCTCGCGGCGGCCCGGGTGCTGGCGGTGGACGAGCTGAGCAACTGGGCGTACGGCCACCAGCGCAGCCGGGAACAGCTGGTCGCCGCCTTCGAGACGCTGGAGACCCTGGAACGGGATCCGGCGGAACGGGTGGCCGAGCGCGCCCGCCAGGCCCTGTCGGGGCGGCTGCGGGTCACCCGGGCCGAGGTGGCGGAGGATCCCGGGCCGCCGGAGCCTGCGGGCGAGCCGGGCTGGGCGGCGGGCAGCACCTTCTACGAGGTCAACGTCCGGTTCTTCTACGACTCCGACGGTGACGGCCACGGCGACCTGCGGGGTGTCACCGAGAAGCTCGACTACCTGCGCCGCCTCGGCGTCGACTGCCTGCTGCTCAACCCGATCATGGCGGCGCCGGCGCTGGGCGACGGTCGGGCGACCGCCGACTTCGAGGCGATCGACGAGGGGCTCGGCGCACCGTCGCACCTGCTGGAGCTGCTCAGCCTCGCGCATCGGCAGGGGTTGCGGGTGGTGCTGGATCTGGTGCTCAACCACACCAGCGACCAGCACCCGTGGTTCCAGGCGTCGCGCAGCGACCCGGCCGGCCCGTACGGCGACTTCTACGTCTGGAGCGACAGCGGCGACAGTTACGCCGAGGCCGACGACCCGCTCGGCAGCCACGGCGCGGGGTGGACCTACGACAGCCAACGCCGCCAGTACTACTGGCACCGCTACAGCCGGTCCGAGCCGGACCTGAACTACGACGCGCCCGAGGTGCGCGCGGCGATGCGCGACGTGATGGCCTTCTGGCTCCGCCAGGGCGTCGACGGGCTGCGCCTGCTCACCGTCCCGTACCTGTTCGAGCGCAGCGGCACCTCCAGCAAGGGGCTCGACGAGACCCACGGCTACCTGCGTCAACTCCGGTCCTGGTTGGACACGACGTACCCGGACCGGATCCTGATCGCCTGGAGCGAGGACTGGCCGGAGGGTGCGGGTGCCTACTTCGGCACCGCCGAGCATCCGGAGTGCCACCTGGTGATGTACGCCTCGCTGATGCCGAGCCTGCTGCTGGCCATGCGACGGGAGGCGCACCGGCCGGTGTCCCGGGTGCTGGCGCAGATGGGCGACCAGCCGCCCGACCGGCACTGGGTGGTGTTCCTGCGCAACGGCGACGAGATGTCGCTGGGCCTGCTGCACGAGCGGGAACGCGACGACCTGCTGCACGCGTACGCGCCGCTGGCCCGGATGCGCGGCGCGACCGGCATCCGGCGTCGCACAGCGACCCTGCTCAACGACGACCGGGGGCAGTTGGAGCTCGCCTTCGCCCTGCTGCTGTCGATGCCCGGCGTGCCGGTGCTGTACTACGGCGACGAGATCGGCATGGGTGAGAACCTGGCGTTGCCGGGCCACCTGGCGTTCAACACCCCGATGCAGTGGGCCCCGGACCGAAACGGCGGCTTCTCCGTGGCGCAGCCGGAGAACCTGCCGGCACCCCCGATCCACGAGTCGATCTACGGCTACATGGCGGTGAACGTGGAAAATCAGCTCCGCTCGCGCTCGTCGCTGCTGCACGTGGTCGAGAAACTCATCGAGACCCGGCACGCCTGCCCGGCGTTCTCCCGCCCCGGTTGCCGCATCGTCCGCTCCACCAACCCGGCGGTGCTGGCGTTCCTGCGCGGTGAGCCCGACGACGAGGTGCTCTGCCTGTTCAACTTCTCCCGCTACCCGCAGACCACGACACTGGGCCTGGCCTCACACGTCGGTTGCCGACCCCGCGAGCTGACCGGCGGTGCCGAATTTCCCGGGGTGCCGGATTCGGGCGAGTACGACCTGGGCGTCGCCGGTCACGGTTTCTTCTGGCTCTCGGTGGCCGCGGGTCCGCGTGACGAGCCGTTCGAGTAGCTCGTCGCCCGCCGGCGTGGGCCGCGCCTGCCCCGGTCATCCCGCCGGGAACCGCCGGGCGTCAGTGGGCCAGATGACGGTGGTGGGGATGCCCCGCTCGCGGGCCCAGCCGACGGCCCGGTCGGTCGACGCGTCGTGGCAGCCCGGCTCGCCGTCCCAGACCGCCACCAGCCGCTGCACCCGCAGCAGCAACTCCCGGTTCGCGGCCACATAGGCGGCGGTGCCGGAGGTGCGGTGGCCGGTGTGCAGGACCCGGGTGGCTCGGCCCAGCAGCTCGTCGAACGCGCCCCGGGCCGCCGGGGCGAGGGTGTCCCGGTAGTCGGGGGCGGGCAGGACCACCTCGTACGTACCACCGCCGTCCAGAACCGCGCGGGCGAAGATCTGGTCGGTGCCGGCCGCCAGGCAGGTGACGCCGTGCACCGGCCGGTCGCTGATCCGGCGCAGTTCGACCCGGATCGCCTCGGCCACCAGCCGCTCGGTGGCCCGGGTCAGATTGATGTGGCCGGTGACCCCGACGCGGACCGGTTCCCGTTCAGGCGGCATCGGCCGACCCTCCCCGCTGGACGGGCACGGTGGGGCCCAGCCGGATCAACTCGAAACCGCTGTCGGACAACACGTCGGGCAACGCCCGGATCTCCTCCCGGTTCTGCTCCTGCGCCGCCGACGGCAACTCGTCCCACGGCCGCAGCAGGTGATGCCGGCGACGGACGTCGTCACGCGGCTCGCCGTACGTCCAGCCCTCGGAGCGCCGTTCCCGGCACCACCGCTCGTGTTCGAGCCGGGCCAGCTGTTCGACCCGGTCGTCGATGGCCCGCCCAGCCGCGGAGGCGTCACCGGCACCGCCGTGGCGGGGCGCCACGACGCAACCCAGGTTCAGCAGCTTGGCCGCGATGTCCTGGACATGGCTGCGGTTGGCGCGGCGCAACGACTCCGGCAGCCGGGACCAGGGCACCATGGCGGGCGCTTCACCGAGACGGACGCCGGCCCGCTGCTGGGCGTGCAGGTACCGCAGATGGATCTGCTGGGCGAGTCGTTCGGTGAGGTCCTCGGCGATCAGCCGGGCGTCGCAGGCGTGCGTGAGCACCGGGTACAGCCGCAGTTTGCCGTGCACCTCGTCGAGCAGGTCGTGGCGGACGTCGCCGTGGAAGGCGGCGGCGAGCGCGGCCTGTCGGTAGACCGGCACGAAGACGATGCTGCGCGCCCCACGCCAGAGCGCGGGGGTGTCCAGCGCGAGACGCAGGCCGCTGATCTCGTCGGGGGCGCAGAGGTAGATGCGGTCGTAGCCCTCGGCGGCGAAGTGTTCCAGGCCGACCAGTCCGGCGATGTCCCGGTCGTACCCGACCAACCGGCAGACCTCGCTGAGGAACGGGTAACGGGAGGTGGCCAGGGCCAGTTCGGCCCGGGCGTCCGGTGCCACAAGGTCGACCCGTAGCCGACGGTCGGGCCCGCTCTGGTCGGCCTGGCGCGCCCGCCAGTGCCGGGCGGTCTCCACCAGCAGCGCCCGGCGGAAGCTGCCGCCACCGGCGATCAGGACCGTGGTCGACCGGTCGGGGGCCGACGGCAGTGGATGGTGCCGGTGCAGCGCCCGGGCGGCGATGTCGTCGACGTGGAAGTAGTCCAGGCGCAGTCGGCTGGACCCGGCGGCGCCGAGCCGCCGGGCCTGCAACGACAGGCACATCTCCGGGTCGTGGACCTGCACGTACACCCGGGGCGGGTGGCGGCGGTCCTGGATCAGTCGGTTGGCCGTGTTGGCGATGGCGTGGTTGCGGTCGTCGTCGTCGGTGCAGGCGTAGACGGTCTGCGCCCGGGGCAGACCGGCACCCCGCAGCACCTCGGCGTTCGTCGGGTCGCCGACGACGCCGAGGTAACGGCGTCGCCGGTACTCCAACGGCCCGAACGGTTCGGCGCGTACCACCACCACCCGGTCACCGTCGGCGTACAGCCGGTCGGCCAGCATGTGCGCGAACTGGGAGTCGCCGCAGACGACGGCATGGCCACTCGCCCGCCGGGCCCGCCGGCGCCGGATCTCCGTGGCCAGCAGCAGCCGACCGGCCTCGGCCACCGCCAGCAGGGTGAACAGCGGCGCCATGAACCGGGCGACCTGCAACTGCCACGGATAGGGACCGGGCTGCTCGAAGAGTTCGGCGCTGAGGAAGAACAGTTGCAGGTCGTAGTAGAGGATGTCGTACCGGTCCCCGATGGCCTCGGGGCGTACCTGCGACAGGCGTTCCAGGCCGATGTAGCCGAGCACCGAGGCGACCAGGCCGATCACCCCGAAGACGACCCGCAGCCACCACGCGGCGGGACGGGCCGCACCGGGGACCGGCTGGGTCATCGCGCGGCTGCCTGAAACCGCCGATGCCCCAGCCACCGGATAACGACCATGCGCGCCATGCTATTAAACAAAGTCGATCACCAGGGTCGGTGACGTGCCGGCCGGTCGGGCACTTTTCGCAGGTGACGCCGTTTCGTCGGGGTCGAGATGTCGGGGTTCAGCTCGACATGACCCGGGCGTGCAGGTCGGTGACCACCTTGCGGGCGGATTCGAAGGCACCGGCCTGCCAGGCGATGTAGTGGCTGAGGTGGTCACCGGCGAAGTAGACCCGACCGTCCGGCTCCAGCAGCCGGCCGTACTGCCCGCTGGTGCGCGACGGCCACGACACCCAGCCGCCCTCCGAGAAGCGGGTACGGTCCCAGGCCACCGAGAACGACGTCTCCAGCTCCGTCCGGTACGCCTCGCCGTGGATCCGCACGCCCTGCGCGACCGCGCGGGTCTCCCGCTCGGCGGGCGTCAACGCCGCGTACGCCTGGGCGTTGGCGCCGAAGTTGTAGTAGCCGACCACCACGCCCTTCGCCCCGTGGTAGCCGTAGGACGGGTACCAGATCGTGGCGAGGTCCAGGTTGGTGTTGGTGATGCCGGAGTAGATGTTCTCGTCCTGCTCCCACCACCGTCGCCGGTACTGCAAGCCGATCTTGCCGGTGGCGTTCGGGACCGGGTAGGCCAGCGCGTCCCGGACCGGCTCGGTGAAGTTGGCCGGGATCTTCGCCAGCACCTGCGGCGGAATCGTGCAGACGCAGAAGTCGGCGGTGGCGGTACGCGGCCGGCCGCCCGGCCCGTCGTAGACCACGGTGACCCCGGAGCCGGTGTTGGAAATGGAGCGCACCTGCGCGCCGTAGGTGACGAGGCGACGACCCACGGCCGCTTCGAGGGCGTACGCGATGCGGTCCATCCCGCCGACCGGCTGGAACATCAGCATCGCCTGGTCGTAGCCGAACTCGAAGGAGAAGTACCGCCCGACGCCGCTGGCCAGCACGTCCGTCAACGGGTACGGGGTCAGTTTCGGGGTGCCCGCCTCGAAGCCGGCGCCCGGCTCCACCAGGTAGCCGCGCCGGTTGGTGCCCGTGTACCGCCAACTGGCCGCCGGGTCGTCGGCCACCCGGCCGCCGATCGCGCCGAAGCCGCGCAGGAACTCCAGCAGCCGTTCCTTGTCCTCACCTGTCAGGTACGTGTCGAGGGCACCCTGGTCTGTGGCCTTGGCGAGCAACTCGGAGACGTACCCGTAGACGTCCGCCTTGGCCTCGCGGTGCCGGATCGGCCGGCCGGACAGCGCCCCGGCATTGTCGTTGACGTAGTAGGCGTCGGCGTTCTGGTTGCCGAAGATCTCGATCGGCACGCCGAGTTCCCGGCAGTAGTCGAGGGTCACCATGTGCTGGGCGATGCGGGCCGGGCCGGCGTTGAGGTACTGGCCGTCGGCGAAGCGGGCCCGCTGGGTACGCCCGTCCAGGTCGGTCTCGGTGGTGCCGCCGCGCACCGTCCAGTTGCGCCCGCCGGGCCGGTCACGCGCCTCCAGCAGACGCACCCGGTAGCCCGCCTTGCTTAGCTCGTACGCGGTGGCCAGGCCGGCGATACCGGCCCCGAGCACCAGCACGGACTTTGCCGAGCGGCCGGTAAGCGTGAAGTCGGACCGGTTCGGCGCCCGGAACGGCGGTGCGGCCTGGGCGGCGGGCGCCAGGCCGAGCGCGCCCATCGTTCCGTAGAGCACCCCGGCCCCGCCGGACACCCCGACGGCCTGGAGGAACTGCCGCCGTGTCGTCGGTATCGTCACCGCCACCTCCCACAAGATCGATACCTGACGATCTCAGTGGCGAGTTACCTCGATGCTTCTCTTTCGTTTCGCACCGGTCTCCGGCCGGCCGGCCTACCGATCGGGTGTCGGCAGCACGTCGACCACGACGTTGCCGACCTTGTGTCCGGTGTCGACGTACCGGTGCGCCTCGACGATCTCGGTCATCGGGTAGCTGCGGTCGATGACGATCTGAAGCCGCTCCTCGGCGAGCAGGTCCCGCAGGGCGGCAAGTGCCGCATGTTTGCGCACCGACATCCCGGTCCGGACCGGTCGACCGCGGGTGAGGGTGGTGCCGAGCGCGAGCAGGCCGTTCGTCACCAGGCCGGTGGTGGGCAGATGACGGCCACCCGGCGCCAGCAACGCCCGGCACCGGGCGAACGAGCTGCGGCCGATTGTGTCGAAGACGACGTCGTAGCGCTCGCCGCTGCCGGTGAAGTCCTCCACGGTGTAGCTGACCGAGGCCCGCTCGGACAGGCACTTGTACTCGGCGTTCGCGCCGGCGCCGAAGCTGGTGAAGCCGAAGACGCGGTCGCCGACGCGCCCGCCACCACGCTCCGGGTCCGCTGACGGCGGTCGTGACGGCCTACCGGTCTACTCGTCCTCGACGAACACCTCCTCGCGGCGCCTACGGATCGCCGGGAGAGCCGCGACGACGAGGGCCGCCACCGCCATGACCAGGAGCACCGCGGAGATCGGTCGGGTCAGGAAGACCGACGCGTCGCCGCGAGAGATGATCAGCGCACGGCGCAGGTACTCCTCCAGCAGCGGGCCGAGGACGAAACCGAGCAGCAGGGGCGCGGGCTCGCAGCCACACTTGATCAGGAGATAGCCGAGGATTCCGAAGAACGCGATCGCGTAGACGTCGAACGCGTTGAAACTCAGCGAGTACGTGCCGATCGCGGCGAACAGGACGATCATCGGAAAGAGCACCTGGTACGGGATGCGCAGCATCCGCACCCAGACGCCGATCAACGGCAGGTTCAGCAGGACGAGCAGCACGTTGCCAATCCACATCGAGGCGATCAGGCCCCAGAACAGCGCCGGCTCGTCGTTGATGACGTTCGGGCCCGGCGTGATGCCGTGGACGATGAACGCCCCGACCATCAGGGCCATCACCGGGTGGGCGGGCAGGCCCAGGGTGAGCAGCGGGATGAACGACGTCTGCGCGGCAGCGTTGTTGGCCGACTCGGGACCGGCGACGCCCTCGATCGCGCCGCGCCCGAACTCCTGCTGCCGCCTCGAGATGCGCTTCTCCACCGCGTACGACGTGAACGAGGCGAGCACGTGGCCACCACCCGGCAGCACGCCGAGCGCGCTGCCCAGCCCGGTGCCGCGCAGGATCGGGCCGACGATCCGACGCCGGTCCTCGCGGGTCGGCCAGAGGTTCGTCACCCTGCCGACGATGGCCGTACGGGTCTGCTCGTGCTCCAGGTTGCGCAGGATCTCGGCCACCCCGAACATGCCGACGGCTACCGACACGAAGTCGATCCCGCCGTAGAGTTCGCGCTGGCCGAACACGAACCGGGGCACGCCGGTGTAGATGTCCTGGCCGACCATCCCGAGCAGGACGCCGAGCGCGATCATCGCCAGGGCCTTGAGGGCGCTGCCGCGCGCCAGCGCGATCGACACGATCAGGCCGAACAGCACCAGCGAGAAGTAGTCGGCCGGGCCGAACTGCAACGCGATCCGGGCCAGCGGTGGCGCCGCGACGGCCAGCGCGACGGTGGCCACGGTGCCCGCGACGAACGAACCGATCGCGGCGGCGGCCAACGCCGGTCCGGCCCGGCCCTGCCGCGCCATCTCGTGGCCGTCGAGCGCGGTCACCGCGGCGGACGACTCACCCGGCAGGTTGATCAGGATGGCCGTGGTCGAGCCGCCGTACTGCGCGCCGTAGTAGATGCCGGCCAGCATGATCAGCGCGGTCACCGGCTCGAAGTTGAACGTGATCGGCAGCAGCATCGCCACCGTCGCGGTCGGTCCGATGCCGGGTAGCACACCGACCGCCGTACCGAGCAGGACGCCCACGAAGCAGTAGAGGACGTTCTGGACCAGCAGAGCGGTCGAGAAGCCCAGCACGAGGTTTTCGAAGAGTTCCATGCGACAGCCCGGCCCGCTCAGAACGAAAGCCACGGACCCCAGAGCGGGATCCGTAGCTGAAGTCCGACGACGAAGATGAGCGTGCTGAGCACGGTCAGCCCGACGGCCACGGCCAGCGCCGTACCGATCCGCACCTGCCGGCTGGCCAGGGTGACCAGGAGAGCGGTCACCGCCGAGGTCGGCACGAACCCGAGGCGCCGCACGGTGTATCCGAAGAACACCACCGCGACCACGATGACGCCGACCGCCCGCCAGGGGACCGCCCCGAACGAGACCACCTCGCCGGCGACCAGCCCCTTGCCGACGATGAGCAGACCCAGGGCGGCGAGTATCGCGCCGACCAGCAGCGGGAAGTAGCCGGGGCCCATCCGCAGTGGGGTGCCCAGCTCGTAGCTGAGCGACCCCACCACGAATGCGCCACCGATGAGGACGAAGGCTCCTCCGGCGAGGACGTCCGGAAACGATCGTCGGCGTTCCACCTCAGGAGGCCTCGACCCCGGCGTCGGCAATGATCTTCGCCCAGGTGCCGAGCTGCTCCTCGAGGTGCGCCCGGTGGGCCTGCGAGGTGGCGTCCGCCGCCGCGACCGGTGCGGTGCCCAGCTTCGCCATCTGGTCGATCACCCCTGGGTCGGCAAGCGCCGCCTGGAGGGCTTCGGAGAGCTTGTCGACGACCTCCTGCGGCGTGCCGGCCGGAGCGTAGAGGCCGTGCCAGACGCTGACCTGAAGCTGGGGCAGGCCCGCTTCGGTCGTGGTGGGCAGATCCGGCAGGCTCTGCACCCGCTCGGGGGTGGTCACCGCGTACGCCTTGACCTCACCCGCGGCGATCTGGCCGCTGGTGTTGGTGGTCTGGTCGCACAGGAAGTCGACCTGGCCGCCGACCAGGTCGGTCAACGCCGGGCCGGTCCCCTTGTACGGAACCTCCTGGAGTTTGACCCCGACGGCGTGCTGGAACAGCAGGCCGCACAGGTGGGAGGCGGCGCCGACACCGGCGTTGGCGAGGGTGACCTTCTCCGCGTTCGCCTGCACGTGGGTCAGCAGATCCGGCAGGGTCGCGGGTGGGAAGTCCTTGCGGGCCACGATCGTCATCGGCACCTCGGTGACGAGCCCGACCATCTCGAAGTCCTCAAGCGGTTGGTAGTCCAGGTTCTTGTAGAGGGCGGGCGCGGTGGACATGCCGATGTGGTGCATCAGCACGGTGTAGCCGTCGGGCTCGGCCCGCGCGACATCGCCGGCCCCCACCGTGCCGCCCGCGCCTTCGACGTTCTGCACGACGATCTTGGCACCCAGCTTCGCGGCCATCGGTTCGGCGATCATGCGGGTGACGGTGTCCGTCGGGCCACCGGCGCTGAACGGCACGACGAACGTGATGTTCCGGTCCGGGTAGTTCGCGACGTCGCCCCCGCTGCCACCACCGGTGCCGGAGCAGGCGGCCAGCAGCGCGAAAGCGCCGATCACCGCGATCACCTGCCCGGTGGCCCGCTGCCTGGTTGTGGTCATATCGGCGCCTCCTCGTCGAGATATGCACATCCATCGGTGGATGTGCCGTCTCAGTCTCGGATGCGTGCGACGCGAATAGTGTCAGAAAGAATCCCAAGCCCGACGGGCTCACCGGATCCGGCTCCAAGCCGTACAATTCGCCGCCGCGCGATCACCGTCATCGAGGACGGGGTGGCGCGGAGTCCGCTGACCGTACTGGCCCGGTCGGGGTCTCCGGCTCGACCACCAGCGGGTGGATCGGGGTGACGGTGGGGACGAAGGCGATCACGTCGAAGCTGCCGGCAGGGGTGGGCAGCTCGTAGTAGTGGTCCTCGTCGTGCTCGGCCTGGTAGAGGCCGGAGATCAACCGGGTCCGGCACGGCCTGTCGATCCGGTCCGCGAGGTGCCCGGGGACCGAGCGCAGGTCGATGATCCGCTCACCATGGTCGTCGAGCAGCACCGCCTCCAGTGACGACGCGACGGGGCGCGGGATGTCCGTCGCGGGTATCCGGCCGTGGCCGAAGGTGACGTGGACGGCTGCGTATCCATCGCCCAGCGCGGCCCTGAGGTGTGCGCCCATCATCGTGTCGCCGTGTGCCGCGACGTGTGCGCTGCCCTCCCAGAACACGACCCGGTCGCCGGTACACCGCAGGTGATCGAGAAGTCGTTCGGCCGCCGCACGCTCCTCCGAAGCCGCGTCGTACCCGGCGCCGAGGGCGTGCGCGTGGAAGTCGACGATTCCCCCGATCAGCCGTAACGCCTCGTCGCGCCCCGGGCTGTCGGGCAGCTTGGCGGCCAGGTCGCGGGCGGTGCGGGCGAGTTCCACGAAGGGTACGCCCGGATGGGTGCCGCGCAGGCGTTGGACGTGCTCACCGTTGTCGTGGGCGGTACGGATGACGGCGAAGATCTCGCCGATCCGCGCCGCGGTCGCCGGTTCCACCGGGTCGAGCAGCGCCACGACCCGGTCGTAGTCGGCCGGCAGCGTACGCCGCCCGTTGACCGCGATGACGCGTACCGGATCGTCGGGGTGACGCGCGTTGTGCCGGCGCAGCCGGACCAGCGCGTCGCGCATCTCGGTCGTCCGCCACGGACCCCACGCCTGGCTGAGCGCCGCGTCCAGGTCGACGTCCTCGCCCCGGACGTACCTGTCGTAGAGGTCGCCGACCCGCTGGTTGTCCAGCAGCGCGACGGTCCGGAAGCCGCGCCGGATCAACTCGTGGGTGGTCTCCTCGACCAGCCGGAAGGTCTCGTTGGCCTCCCGGGTGCTGGTGCCGAGGCCGACGATGGTGGCCGATTCGACGAGGGAAGCAAGCGTCCGGGCGGACGAAGGGAGATCACTCATGCCCCCGACGATCGGGGTTCAACATATGGTGAAGTCAAGTCCGCGACGCATGTCACCTTCGCGGAACGGTCACCGTGCGGGATCGTCCCGTCCGATCTCGCACAGCCGGGTGCCCGACTCCATCGCCGCGAGCTGCGCCTTGAGGTCGCGCACCCGCTCCTCGACCTCGGCCACCAGCCGGTGGGCGACGCCTGCCCACTCGTCCGGTGTCGGATCGGCCGACAGGGCGGCGAAGAGGGCGGCGATCTCGCGGACACTCAGACCCGCCCGTTGGGCGAGTTTGGCCACCTGGATCCGGCACGCGGCGGACCCGTCGAAACGACGTTGGTTGCCGGCCGTGCGTACCGCGTTGATGACCCCGTGGCTCTCGTAGAACCGCACGGCGGACGGCGCGACGCCGCTGTCGGCGGCGACCTCACCGACGCTGAACGTCCGAGGGGAACCCGCGAGCACTGTCATGGCGGCAGGATAGGCACGCGGGCGACTTGACTTCAACATATGTTGAACCTGCACGGTCTGGGACATGAGTATTTCGACCGACCAGCACAGCAGCTTGTCTCCCACCGCCGGCCTACGGGTGGCCGTGATCTCGGGCAGCGTCCGTAAGGACCGCATGGGCCCGACGATCGCCCGCTGGGTCGCCGCCGCCCTGGAACCCGCTGCCGCACCGGGCCCTGCTGCCGTCCTCGACCCTGCTCCGGTCGACCTGATCGACGTGGCCCAGGTGGAGCTGCCCGACGACAGCCTCCTCTACCCCGGCGGCGGGCCGAAGAGCGAGGTCGCCGACCGGATAGCCACAGCCGACGCGTTCGTGTTCGTCACACCGGAGTACAACCACAGCTACCCCGCCTCGTTGGAGCGCCTGATCGACTGGCACTACGGCGAGTGGCGGCTCAAGCCCGCGACCATCGTGGCCTACGGCGTCCACGGCGGGTACGCGGCGATCGAACACCTGCGCGGCGTCCTTGCCGAACTCAGCGTGGTGACCACCCGCCGGGCCCTGGGTTTACGGGCGCCGTGGACGTCGCTGGACGGTCAGGGCCGCTACACACCGGACGCGGAGTTCTCCCGTGGACTGACCGCGAGCCTGGCCGAACTGCGCTGGTGGGCGGAGGTGCTGGCCGACGCCCGTCGGGACCGCACCCCGCCCACCTGACCTGACCGGCTCGGACGCGACCGGCTCGGACGTGGCCGTGCCGCCGGGCCGGTCAGCCGGTGACCAGCGGGTCGTGGACCCGGCCGAGGTACAGCGGCACGCCGGTGACCCGGTCGTGGATGACGTACAGGAACGGCCGGTTCACGAAGAGCTGCGGTCCCTGCGGTGGGGGCACGTCCATCACTGAAGCCCGTCGATCCGCTGATCCGGGAACACTCTAAGTAACGCGGTACGGAGTCGGTTACCCGGCACCCCGATCATCGTCACTCGGCTCATAGTGGACTTCGACGGTGCGGGTCGGTCTCACCAGACCGGCCAGGAACTCGCGCGTATCGGGGTCGACCGAGTGGATGATCGTCCCGCGCATACCGCGGGTCAGCAGCACCTTGTAGGTGTTGCGGATCAGCCGGTCAGCCTCGTCGTCGCTCACGGCTTTGCGGCTCCGCAATGCTGGGTCTGTCGACTCGCCCCGCCGGGTCACCAGTCGGCCGTCGCGTGCCACCAGGTCGGGGCCGATGATGACGCCGGACCAGTCGTACTCGAAGCCCTGGGCGGTGTAGACGCAGCCCACCTGGTCGAAGCCGTTCGGATCGGTGGCCCAGAAGGCGCTACCGGGAGCATCACCAACGCTGCGATCGCTCTTGACGTTCCAGGGTCGGGCCCACTCGCCGACCACTACGTCCGGCACCAGGGTGCCGTCGGGTCGAGGGTCGCTCCACGGCCAGCAGTAGCCGGCCGACATCCGGGCCGTCTGTCCCGGCTCACCGACAGCGCCCGGCGGGCGTTGACGCGCCCGCAGGAACGCCTCCATCTGCGTGGGGGACTCCGCCAGCCGCAGATCGAACCGTCCGTCGCCGGCCCACACGGTCGGTCCATCGCCGTCGAGGCCGAGCAAGGTGAGCACCCAGTCCTCGTACGCCGCGCTGCCGCCACACCGGAACTGGTCGTGCAGGGCGACGACCTCGACCTCCAGGCCCAGCTTCTCGGCGTACGCCGAGATGACCTCGACGTTTCCCAGCTCCCCCGGTTTCACCACCTGATGCTCATCGAGCAGGAAGACCGGGACGCGCGCTGTCGAAATCAGTTCGTCCAACTGGGGCCTTGCCCGGTCCCGCCGAGCCTTGGGTGTGTACCGGTTGACGGAGGTTTCCCGGATCCGGTGTGCCTCGTCGCAGAGCAGCACCTCGATGTCGTTGGCCCCGGCGTCCATGAAGCTGTTGAAGTACTTGAACATCCCCTGGAGCCGGGTCGAACCGCGACCGGCGTAGCGCCGCAGTGTCTGCGTGAACGCGCGCGAACCGGTGGCGTGCAGCACGGTCCGACCCTGACGGGCCAGTTCACCCATCACCGACAGGGCGATGACGCTCTTGCCGCTGCCCGGTCCGCCGGCCACCACCACTGCCCGCTTTCGGTTTGCCTTCCGGGCCCGCTCGACCGCGTGCAGCACCAATTCGTACGCCACGTGCTGCTCGTCGATCAGGGTGAACTGTGGCCGGTCCTTGAGTTCCTGCGCGGCGTACCGCAGCAGGTGCCGACTGGGTTTGACGGTGCTGGTGAGGAATCGATCGGCTGCGGTCGCGCCGGATTTCGGCGCGAACCGCGACTGAAGATAAGTGAGCCACTGGCCACGGCGCTGCCTGGTGAACAGCCGACTCTGGTCGGTGACTGGCCGGTCGAGCAGATCGGTGATGTCACGGTCGGCGGCGTTGTGCAGGTAGGCGGCCCCGTGTAGCGGATACCGCTCGCGGCCCAGGATGCCGAGAAAGTCGGTGAGATACTGGCAGTAGTCGGCGACCTGCGCACCGGGATGCAGTAGTGGTCCACGCGCATGCTCGACCGCGACCAGGGTGTCGGATTCCTCGTACGCGGTGGCGTAGGACCACTGCTTCAGCTCGACGACCAAGTAGGAGTCATCTCCGCTACCGGGATCAACGCCGACGAGCACCGCGTCGATGCGTCGGCTGGTCAGGGGCAGTTGGTACTCGACCAGCACCTCCACCTGGTCGAGGCCCGCGTCGGCGAGATCCTGTGCCAGCATCGGCAGGCTGTTCATCCAGGACCGCCGCTCTGCCGGGCTCACGCCGTGACGGGTCGACCACAGGTGCTCGGCGACGCGGTCGGCGAGGGTGCCGTCAGTGGCCAGACGCAACAGATTGGCGGCGGACGTCCGAAACGCCGACATTGGCACTTGCCCCCAGGCAGCACGATGTGATCGTGCGGATGGGGGGCATATCCGTGCACCGGAAGCCCGTCGGACCGCTTGGCTCTGAGCACCTTACCGAGTCGGATCGGGGATTGGTGGCTAGCCGGTGCGGTCGGCCGAAGGAGCCTTGGCCGCAGATCCGTACGAGCGCTCGACTGGGTAACGCCGCGCCGCCTCGGTCAACTTGTCGGTGGCGGCGGCCAGCGGATCGACGCCCAGGATGTCGCTCAGGCGGGCAAGGTAGATCATGACGTCGCCGATCTCGGCGCGCACCCGGGCACCGTGCTCGGGATCGGCCATCACCTGCGCGGATTCCTCCGGTGTGAGCCACTGCAACTCCGCCAACAGCTCGCCCACCTCACCGGCGAGCGCCATCGCCAGGTTCTTCGGCGTATGGAACCGCTGCCAGTCCCGCTCATCGGCGAACCGGCGCAGCCGGTGCACCAGGTCCGCCAACCTCGGGTCGTTCGGTTCGTTCTCCACGGAGGCGAACCCTACCGCCGCCAGCTCACCTGCCGACTTCGACCGGGCCGGTGAGTGCCACCCGTGCCCGGCGTCGCGATCCGGCCTCCGGCGCGCTCCAGAGTTCTGTCGGACCGGTGCCATAGCGTGGGGCGATGACCGACATGGTGGCGATCGTCCGGCGGGCGTGCCTGCGTCTTCCTGAGGTCAGCGAGCGGCTGAGTCACGGCACCCCGACCTGGTTCGTCCGGGGCAGGAGGTCGTTCGCCACCGTCTGGCCGGACGGCCACCACCAGGACGACTTCGCCCATCTCTGGTGTGCCGCCCCGCCGGGTGCCGCCGCCGAGCTGATCGCGGAGAATCCGCAGACCTACTTTCGCCCGCCCTACGTGGGGCATCGCGGTTGGGTCGGCGTACGCCTCGACACGGGCATCGGCGAGGCCGAGCTGGCCGAGGTCATCGAGGACGGCTACCGGACGGTCGCGCCGCGGACCCTACTCGTCCAGCTCGACGAACGGCATCCTCCGGCGGCCCCGCCGTCGCCCTGACGGTGCCGTAGCCATGTGTCGGCGGCACCCGGCGTCGAGCCGAGAGCAGTTGAAGATCAATACCACTTGGGAGAGAGTGTGTCGGGTCGGTTCGTGTACTGGATGAACGTGTCTGTCGATCTGCGGATCGAGCGCGCCCTGAATGAGCAGGGCGGCGGCGACTGGATGCGCATCGGGGAGTCGTTGCACCGGGAGTTCAACGCGCGGGCGCGGGCGATGTCGCTCATGATCGAGGGCCGCACCATCTACGAGACGATGGAGGCGTTCTGGCCGGGTGCACGGGGTGACGAATCCCTGCCGGCTTTCCTGCGTGAGTACGGCGAGATCTGGACGTCGATGCCCAAGGTCCTGGTCTCGCGCACCCGTGACAGCGCCGGGCACAACACCCGGGTCATCGGCGGGGACGACGCGATCGAGCAGCTCGGACGGCTGCGGGAGCAGACCGACGGCGACATCGGAGTCGGCGGCGCAACCCTGGCGACCGGTCTGCTGCGGGCGCGGCTACTCGACGAGCTTCTGCTCTTCACCCACCCTGTCGTGCTCGGCACCGGCCGGCCGTTGTTCGACGCACACGACGAACCGGTCGAGTTGGACCTGATCGAGCAGGCGTCGTTCGATCAGGGTGTGACGATGCACCGGTACGCGGTCCGGAACGCCCGCGAAGCCGGCCCGGTCGCCTGACGGGCCACGCCGAGCCGTCGATCCCACCTTCACCGCCCTCCGGCCCCGGGACCCACCGGCGGCCTGAGGGCGGTTTCTCCTGCGTGGAAGTTGCTTTCGCTACCAGAGTCGAAAGTTCGCCTGGATCCGGCAGAAGCCATAGACACATCGACATCACTTTTGTTAACTTCAGCCCGGATGTTACGACGGGATGAACCGCCGCCGGGGCCAGCGCCTCGATCGTGACTTCCGATGGCCCTCGGACACCTCTACCCCAACTCCCAGTTCCCGCGCCCGCGTCGCCCCCCGGCGATTCAGCGGGCCACTCGGTGCTGCCCGACACCCGGAGGAGAAGCCCAGAACCCGTACGTCCCGATCTGCCCGACCCGTCCTCACACATAGGAGAGGCAGTTGAAGAGACGATTCGCGCTCGCCGTGGCGGGCCTGACGACCATCACGCTCGTCGCCCCGCCCGCCAGCTCGATGGCCGCGCCGACCAACCCCACGGCCGCGCCCGGCACCACCAGTCCCCCACCTGACACGGCCTTCCAGAAGGTCACCCTCAACGACCGCCCCGGCGAGCCGATGGACCTCGCCGTGCTGCCCGACGGCCGGGTGCTGCACGTGACCCGCGCCGGGGTGGTGTGGCTGCACAACCCCGACACCGGCCGCAACACGATCGCCGCCACCCTCGACGTCTACCAGCACGACGAGGAGGGCCTGCAGAACGTCGCCGTCGACCCGAACTTCGGTCGACGCGGCAACAACTGGGTCTACCTGTACTACTCGCCGCCGATGGACACTCCGGTCGACGACCCGTCCACACCGGACGTCAACGAGGGCGACGCGCCCGCCTGGGGCTCCGAGGAGGAACTCGCGCCATTCCAGGGCGTCATCCGACTGTCCCGGTTCCGGCTGGTCAAGGACACCCTGGACCTGCGCACCGAGCAGCGGATCATCGACGTGCCGGTGGACCGGGGCATCTGCTGCCACGTCGGCGGGGACATCGTCTTCGACGCCAAGGGCAACCTGTACCTGTCCACCGGCGACGACACGAACCCGTTCGAGTCCGGCGGGTACGCCCCGATCGACGAGCGGCCCGGCCGCAATCCGGCGTACGACGCGCAGCGCACCAGCGCCAACACCAACGACCTACGCGGCAAGATCCTCCGGATCAGGGTCGGCGCCGACGGCAGGTACACCATCCCCAAGGGCAACCTGTTCAAGCCCGGCACCCGGGGCACCCGCCCCGAGATCTACCTGATGGGTCTGCGCAACCCGTTCCGGATCGAACTGGATCGCAAGACCAACGACCTGTACGTCGCCGACTACTCACCCGACGCCGGCCAGCCCGACCCGCTGCGCGGACCGGCGGGTCACGGCAAATGGTTCGTGGCGCGTAAGGCCGGTAATCACGGCTGGCCCTACTGCATCACCCCGCAACTGCCATACCGGGACTACGACTTCGCCACCGAGGAGTCCGGTGCGGAGTTCGACTGCACGGCGCCGGTCAACGAGTCGCCGAACAACACCGGGCTGCGGAAGCTGCCCGCGCCGCAGCAGCCGGACGTGTGGTACAGCTACGGTGTCTCTCCGGAGTTCCCGGAGCTGGGCACCGGCGGCATCGGCCCGATGGCCGGGCCCGCGTACCGCTTCGACCGGTCGACCACCCGGGGCCGCAACCCGGTGGCGTGGCCGGCGTACTACGACGGCAAGCCGCTGTTCTACGAGTGGACCCGGGACTACGTGAAGGCGTTCCAGCTGGACCGGCGCGGCAAGCTCGACGGGATCGAGCCGGTGCTGCCCTCGGTCGTCTTCGACAACCCGATGGACCTGGAGTTCGGCCCCGACGGTGCGCTCTACGTCCTTGAGTACGGTGACGGTTTCTTCAGCGAGAACCCGGAGGCGCAGGTGGCCCGGATCGACTTCATCGGTCGGGACGGCAACCGCAGCCCGATTCCGGCGGTCTCGGCCAGCCAGACCGCGGGTCTGGCCCCGCTGACGGTGGAGTTCTCCAGCGAGGGCACCACCGATCCGGACGGCGACCGACTGCGCTACGAGTGGTACCTGGACGACGACGACCGGGTCGACTCGCGGTCGGCGAACCCGACGTTCACCTACCGCGAGAACGGCAGCTACGACGCGACGCTCAAGGTGACCGACCGGAAGGGACGCTCGGCGTCGGCGTCGGTGCGGGTCGTGGTCGGCAACGCGGTGCCGGTGGTCGAGCTGGTCGCACCGGTCGAGGGCCAACCCTTCGCCTTCGGCGACACCATTCAGTACGAGGTACGGGTGACCGACGACCAGCCGGTGGACTGTGCCCGGGTCAGCGTGACCTACATCCTCGGCCACGACGACCACGGCCACCCGCAGACCACCGCGAACGGCTGCACCGGGTCGATCCTGACCACTGTCCCGTCGGGGCACGACCCGGAGACGGACAACCTGTCCGCCGTGTTCGTCGCCTCCTACACCGACCCGGGTGACGACGGGCTGCCGCCGCTGACCGGGACCGACCAGGTCGTGCTCGTACCCGGCGTGTAGACCCACGAGAGGAGTCATCATGTGTTACGGCTACGACGGGATGGCCGCGCTGCGGCGTTCCGTCCTCGACCGGCGGGGCCTGCTACGCGGCTCGGTGGCCGCGATGGCCGGTGTCGGCCTCGCCACGGCGGGGGTGGGCGCGACGGCCGCCTCCGCCGGTCCCAAGCACGGCCCGGGGCACGGTCCCGGGCATGGACATGGGCCCGGGCACGGGCACGCCGGTCGGCGGCGGGTGCCGCCGGGGCTGATCAGCATTCAGTTGTGGACGGTCCGTGACGCGCTGAACGGCGAGCCGGGCTACGACGCCACGCTGCGGCACCTGGCCCGGATCGGCTACCCCAAGGTGGAGCTGGCGCTGGGCTACTTCGGCCGCAACGCCGCCCAGCTGCGTCGCTTCCTGGACAGCATCTGCATCAAGGCAACGTCCAGCCACGACGGGATCAGCGAAACTCCCGCCGCGCTCCAGGAGAAGATCCGCAACGCGGTGACGCTGGGTCAGAAGTTCATGGTGGTGCCGTACCTCTACTCGGAGAACGCCGACGACTGGAAGCGGTGGGCGGAGCAGATGAACGTCGAGGCCGCCGCGGCGGCCCGCGCCGGTCTGCGTTACGGCTACCACAACCACGCCCACGAGTTCACCATCGACCTCGGCAACGGTCGCACCCCGTGGGACGTGCTGACCGAGGAACTGGACCCCCGGCTCGTCCACCTGGAGATCGACATCTACTGGGCGGTCACCGGTGGCATCGAGTCCGGTGACGGTGCGACCGACCCCGAGGGCTTCACCCTGGACGTCATCCGCGCCGCGCCGCAGCGGGTGCTCCAGTACCACGTCAAGGACCGGCACGCCGCCGACGGCGACATGGCCGACCTGGGCACCGGGATGATCGATTTCAGGCGAATCTTCCGGAAGCACCCGGTGCTGGAGTACATCGTGGAGAACGACACTCCGGACGTGACGCCCCAGCAGACCGCCGAGGTCGGCTACCGCTACCTGCGCAACCTGCGGTACTGACGCTCGCTCTGCGGTAGTCGGGGCACCACGTCGGCCACGGTCGAGGTGGTGCCCCGACCAACCGGGGCGGAACCCGGCGCGACTCGACCGGGAGTGCCCGGTCACACGGTCGGTCGCTGTTCCTCCGCCCAGTAGGTGAGCCGCCGATCGTATTCCACGTACCATTCGTACAGATGATCGTCGTGGTGGTACGCCCGGACGAAACGGCTGTCCCTCAGCTCGGTGCAGACCAGGACGGCTCCGTGGGCCTGCCACACCGGGGGTGGCACCGCGCCGCTAGGCCCGACGACGATCAGCCGCAACCCCCGTAGCGTACGAAGGACTTCGTCCATCGTCGCGTTGCAGAGCGACGATGGGGTGATCTGGACGATCTCGCACTCGTCGGCCAGCCGGTGCAGGTCATCGCCGACCAGCTGGAGGCGCGCCTCACCGAACCTCGCGTTGAACCGGGCGAGAGTGGACCGGACGCGCTCGGCTCGTGGCGCGTCGTGCAGATCGGCCACCAGCACGCGACCCACCCCGTCCACCTCGGCCAGGTGCTCCATCAGCCCGCCGAAGCCAATGACCCCGACCGTGCCCGCGCTCCCCACCGCCCGGGTCAGCGCCTCCGTCACCGCCGACCCCGCCTGGTGGGTGTGCACCTGGTCAAAGGGCGCGACCACGTGACCCAGGCCCGCTTCCGCCAGTGCGGTCGGCCGGAACCAGGGCCGGGACAGCGCACTGAAGAGCGCGATCTTGACGGCCTGCCGGGTCAGGTCCAACCCGGCTGGGGCCGTACGCACTAGGTCACAGTCCAGCAGCGACCTGCCGGGCGACGTACCGAGGTAGTCGGTGACCTGGCTGCCACGCCGGCACACGACCGCACCCGGTGGCCCGCCGCCGTGGTAACCCTGGTAGTCCATGGCGGTGCCGATGCTGCCGTCATCGAGGACGACAGCTGCGAAGGACCTGCCCGTCAGAATCTCGTCGACCGACCGCTGGCCCTGACCCGGACACCTGCGCAACTCGTGGCGGATTGCGGTCTCAATCAGCGACACGGCCGGCCCCCCGAGCGACCGACGACAGATCGTCGGCGAACCGCTGGGCCTGCGCCACAGCGAGCGCGGCCACGGTCACCCGGATCGCCGGTGTCGGTGCGGCGAATCGCGACCCGGGGGCGACCTGCCAGCCACGCCTGGCCAGCCGGGAAACGGTCTCCGCCTCGTCGGGCACCTCGATCCACACGTTCAGTCCGGTGCGCCCGTATCCGCGCAGACCCCGCTCGGCCAACAGATCGAGCACGTGTCGGCGGCGTCTGCCGTACTCGTCCCGCACCCGGGCGAGGTCGGCCGCGAGGTCCGGGTCGGCCAGGTGGGCGGCCACGGCGAGCTGGGTCATCCGGCTGATCCACCCACCGCCCAGGAGCCTGCGCTGGTCCACCCGCCGGATCGACTCCCGGTCACCACAGAGCAACGCGAACCGGAGGTCGGGGGCCAGCCACTTGGACACCGACGCGACGTGCAGCCATCGTGGATGGCCGGCTGGTATCAGGGAGTGGTAGTCGGCGCCCGCGATCCCGCCCGCATGGTCCTCTTCGATCACGAGCAGGCTCGGGAAGCGTTCGATGATGGCGCGCAGGATGTTGCCGCGCCCGGACGTGAGTGCTGCCCCAGTGGGGTTCTGTGCGCGCGGGCGGTACAGCACACCGGCGGCGTCCCGGAGCGCCGCGTCGAACGGTTCCGGTCGCAGCCCCTCCTCGTCGACGGGTACCGGCACCGGCACCAGGCCGAGCGCGGCGATCAGCGGAAGGTCTCCGTTGTAGGTGGGGCTCTCCACGATCACGCGGTCCCCGGGACGCAGCAGCGTGGCCAACGCCCGATCGACAGCCTCGAGCCCACCGGGCAGCGCCGTCAGGTGGTCGTTGGCGACGCCCTGGCCGGCCAGGTACGCCTGGGCCGGGACAAGCAGGGCATCGACGATCCGGGGGGTGCCGTAGAGCAGCAGGTTGGCCGCGACGGTGGTGGGCCAGCGGTCGTGACGCCAGAGGAGCAGGTCCGGATCCGGGTTGCCCGACGAAAGGTCACCCGACCGCGACGTCGGACGGGGCGCCTCCCGCAGGCCCGTGGCCGCGCTACCCATTCTCGGGCAGGAGTTGGAGCAACGCCGCAACGAACTCGTCCTGTCGGTCGGGCAGCAGGTCCAGCGCCTTCTCCACCGGGATGAAGAAACACTCGAACACCATGCCGTCATCGGTGCCGCTGCTGCCGGCGACCTGGTGGGACCAGCGGTCCCGACGCTCCGTCGTGCTCGCGTGGTAGAAGACGGTGACCCGCGGCTGGCCGGTGTGCGGGTGCGGTCGTTGCTGCACGCCGAGACTCGTCCGCACCGTGACGGCGGTGACGCCGGTCTCCTCGGCCACCTCGCGCAGCACCGCGTCCTCAAGGGGTTCGCCGGCCTCGATGCCCCCGGCGGGCACCTGCGTGCCCGCCTCGGGCTGGTCTCGGTGGTCGAACACCAGCAGCTCCGGCCCGGTGAGCGTGTCACGCACGACATAGACGGCGACGCGGACTCGGACCTCAGACATCTGTATGCACCTCTCGGTCGTGGGACAACTGCGGAAACGGTGACAGCAGCGAGGCGACCAGGCGCTGCGTCGCGCTGTCGGACAACTCCTCGTCGTTGCGGAAACGCAGCACGCGCGTCGGTACGAGGTTCGCCTGGATGGCGCGGTCGTAGGCGTCGTACAGCTGGACCAGGGTGTCCGGGCGCTCGTAGGGACGCAGCTCCTTGTTGCGCGTGCCGATGCGCGTCCAGGCCAGCGCGGGTGGGGTGTCCACGAAGACGATGACGTCGGGGGTCGGCATCCGCAGCGCCGTCATGGTGGCGCTGATGCGTTCCATCGGTACGCCGTGCAGGACGTGGTGGTAGACGATGTCGCTGAGCACGTACCGGTCGGTGAGGACCGGACCGACGGCGAGGGCGGGCTTGATGTTGAACTCGAAGTGCAGCCGCTTGTCGCGCAGGTACGCCTCCACGACGGCGTCGGCGTCCCCGTTGCTGCGGGCCATCCGATTGCCCACGATGAGCCGAGCGGCGTCGGTGTCGAGCCAGCTGTGCTGGCCGAACTCCGTCACCGTCGACGCGACCTGCCGGAGGGCCCGCGCGAGGCTGATCCGTAACGTCGACTTCCCGCTGCCGTCGGTGCCCTCCAACGCGATGAACGGAAATCGCCGGTCCTGCCGGCCCGCCGGGATCACGGCTGACGCTCCTGCGGTGCACGCCCGGCCGGGTGCCGGGTCAGGTAGTCGAGCCGGGAGGTGAACAGATGCACCGACCGCTCGGTCCCCGGCCACCAGCAGCACAGCAGCTCGGCGAAGAGGGACGCCTCCTTCAACCCCAGGGCCACGGTACGGGCGGCGCTGGTCCGCGGCGAACGGACCGTCTCCACCAGTGCGGCCAGCGCGGGTAGCCGCGCGGCCAGGTCCTGCCCCCGCTCGTCGGCGCTGGTGAGCAGTTGGGCCACACAGCCGGCGACGAAGACATCGTCGACGCCGACGTCGCCGAGACTGCGACGAAGGCACTCGTACACGGAGGGCTCGACCGCCGCCCAGATCCGGGCAGGTGCGGCGATCATCTCGTACAGCAGGCGCTCCAGCGCGGAGGCCTCCGACGTGAACGCTCGGTCCGGTGCCAGCAGCAGCCCGGCGGCCAGGCCCGGCGGGCGCGGCAGCGAGGCGGCGGGGAGCAGCCCGCCCGTGCCCAGCTCCACCAGCGCGCCCAGGTCACCGTCGACCAGGATCTCCACCGCCTCCCGGACGTTTCGCAGGTCCGCCGGGCCGGACGAGCCGACCACGAGCTGGTGGCGGCGGACACCCACCACGACCTCGTGGGTTCGCAGGCTCGCGGCGAACTCCGGCCAGCCACCGTCCGGCACCCCGGTGGCGGCGGCCACGCAGACGGTAGCGACGTTCGCGGGCGTGTACGTGGCAAGTTGTCCGGCTCCGGTCGGGGTCAATACGTAGTCGTCGACCAGTTTGGCCAGGACGCGCAGGTGTTCGGCGTACACCAGCGGCTCGAAGATCATCGTGTGTTGGCTGATCAACCGGCCGAGGAACATGTGCCGCATCAGGTCGTCGGGGTGGGCGGGGGCGGTCGTCTGCGGTCGGGGGGCGAGCGTCCGGGTCGTCACGAGAGCGCCTCCAATGCGGCGGTGGCGTTGGGTGGCCGGCGGTCCGGCTCCCACCGCACGCACCGTTCGACCAGCTCGATCAGGCGCGGGTCGTGTCCGGTCACCACGCTGGGCAGCGGCGGTGCGCCGTAGCGGGGCATGGTGCCGGTCAGCAACTCGTACATGACCATGCCGAAACAGTAGATATCGCTGGTGATGTCCGCCTCGTGGTAGCCCACGTCGTACTCCGGTGGCCATGAGATCAGCGCCGACTTCGGCGAGCGGGGCTCGGTGGCGGTGCGGGCGCGGGCGCAGCCGAGGTCGGCGATGACCGGTCCTGCGTCGGCCATGAGGACGTTCTCGGCGTTGATGTCCCGGTGGACGTAGCCGATGTCGTGCAGGACGGTCATCCCGGTCAACAGCCGGCGCGCGAAGGCGATGGCGGTCTCGGCGTCCGGTGCCCCGTGCGCGCCGAGCCAGTGACGGACCGAGCCGAGCGGCAGGTGCTCCATCACGTAGTACGGCACCGGGGCACCGAGGTCCATCTCGACCAGGTCGGGGAAGTACGGCGAGCCGCTCAGGCGGGAGAGGAGGTCGGCCTCCTGGCCGAACTGGTCCCTCGCCTGCCGGTGTGCCCGCTCCGGCAACTGGCGGTACCAGTAGTAGCCGTGCAGCTCGGCCCGTAGGTGCGGCGGCGCGGCGGCGATGACGCTGTGGTAGCCGAACAGCCCCTTGGCGACGAACTTCACGCCGGGCAGGTCGGCCCGCTCGACCAGCAGGAGGGTGCTCCATCCGGTGAACGAGACGACCGAACTGCACGTGTAGCGCGTGCTCGTCTCAAGCACCTGGCGGAACACGCGCGTCGGCGAGATGCCGGCCAAGGAATCGAGGTTCACCGCCGCGGTGGTGTCGACCGTCATCGGGGTCCGCCGTCCGACGTGGGCTTGTAGACGTAACCGAGGGTCAGGTCCGAGGTGCCCGGAACGACCTCCACCACATGGTCGGTGCCGGCGAAGAACTCGTCACAGGCCTTCTTCACCCCGGGCAGCCCGTCCCAGGCCCGCTCGTTGCGGCTGAGGTCGCAGTAGTCGTCGATGACGAGCAGTCCGCCCGGCTCCAGGCGGGGCCACACCCGTTCCAGGCTGAGCTGGATGGAGCGGTAGTGGTCCCCGTCGAGGTAACCGAAACATATCCGCTGGGGCAGTTCGGCGAGCGTTTCGTCGAACCAGCCGGCGACGACGCGCGGCATCGGCAGGTCCCTGCTGCGGAAGTTCTGCTCCACCTGCTCCGCCGAGGCCAGGCATTCGCCCTCCGGCAGGTGGGTGTCCAACTCCCCCGGTGGCGGCATCCCGGCGAAGCTGTCGAACAGCACGAGTTCGCGTTCCGGGGCGAGCGCCCGCATGGTCGTCGCGAGCCAGACGCTGGTGTAGCCGGCGTTGCAACCGACCTCCACGACGTCGCCCGCGACGTTCGCCCGGAGCACCGAGGACAGGCCCCAGTGCAGCGTGACGAGACGTTCGACATCGGACATGTTGGCATTGAGCTCAGCTAGCTCGTAGGCAAGACGTGCGTCCATTGCACTCTCCGTCAGTTGGTGAAGAAGCCGATGACTTTCTTGATCCGTCCGTGGGTGACCGGCTCCGTGCTGTGGCTGAGCTGGCTGCCGAACATGACCAGGCCACCGGCGGCCATCCGGGTGCGCCAGCGGGTCCGGGGCAGCGCCTTGTACCACTGCGTGGTGTGGTCCGCGCCCTCGCGGACCCTGCGCAGCCCGTCGCCCTCGGGGAGGCTGCGCGGCTCGTCAGTGGGTTCCTCCCACAGGTCTGGGCTGCCGCAGGTCTCGACCACGAAATCGCCGCCGGAGAAGCCGTCGTTGAGGGTGATGCTCACCCCGGCGACCTTCACGTGATCCGGGTCGGTCTCGTCGAACGGCATATCGATGTGCGGTGTGATGTACTGGCCCACGCCGTACTCGAGATAGATCCACGAGGTCAGGCGACGGCCGCTGGGAAACAGGCTGCGCAGGTGCGGCAGGGCCCGCCGCGCCGCCTCGTCCAGTACCGTCGTCGCCCCCACCGGCAGCGGGAAGAGCTCCAACCGCCCGGCCGGTTCGTAGAGCTCCATCACGTCGCGGGTACTCATCCCGTCGACGGCGTGCACCGACACGGCGCGCTCGCCCTCGAAGGCGGCGCGGCCGTCGGCGGTGATCTGCCGGTCCACCGCATCGCAGATCGCCTGGCACTCCATCGGGGTCAGGAACTGCTCGATACTGTGCACCAGGAGGGATTCCGAGGTCGTCAACATGATTCCGTGCCCTTCCCCTTCTTGGCCAATACCAGTTGGATCGAGCCGGCCGCCGAAGGTGGCCGCATGTCACTGCCGGCGTGGACGTGCGCGGCGGCGGTCAGGGCAAGCCCGGCGCACGCGGCGGCTCGCTCGATCTCGTCCTGGTCGTACAGCCACAGCCAGGAGTAGAACTCCCGCCTCGGGCCGTCGTCCCGGGTGATCCGGAAACGTTGCAGGTAGAGGCGACCTTCCGCCGCGAACCGCGCCTGATACTCGACGACGTGCTCGGTCCGCAGGAAGATGCCGGTGCCGGCGGGATAGTGGGTGGACTCACGGTCGACCGGGTGCATCCCCGAGCCGGTGCGGGTCCGCACGTCTGCGAACACCCGCCCGCCGGGCCGCAGGGCCGCGGCGATCCGGCCGAGTGCTGGGCCGAGCGTCGACGGGTCGAACTGGTTGACCAGCTCATAGGTGAGCAGACAGAGGTCGTGCGCCGGCACCATAGAGCCCGTGTCGAAGGCACCGACCTCGAAGTGGCACCGTCGATCCGGGCATCGGCGGCGCGCCGCGACGATCGCCGCCGGGTTGACATCGACGCCGAGGTAACTGCGGCAGCCGGTGCCGTTCGCGATCTCGCGGGCGTAGGTGCCCGGGCCGCACCAGGGGTGGTAGATCCGCTCGTCGCCGGTGAGGGTGAGCCAGTCGAGTTCCCGGCGCACCGCCGCAGCGCTGCGGCCGGCGACCTCGCTGTCGTCGCGGCACTGCACGTCGGCGAGGCAGGATCCGATCACCGGATCGCGGTACGGGATGCCGTTCGCGCAGATGTGGGCCCAGTCCACTGTGGTGTCCGGCATGGTGACCATCAGGCCGGTCCGGGCGGCTGCGACGGGTTCGGGATGACCGCGCCGCAGGGCAGCATGCGGACCACGGGCGGCGGTGCGCCGGTGAGTAGGCACTCCAGGTCGATCCGCTTCAACAGCGCCGGACCCTGCAACTTGCCGCGTAGTGCCGCTGCCACGTGCGGACGGTCCGGAGTTCGCCGCTGCTGCGCCTGCAGGATCCTGGGCAGGCTGCGGTCGCCGAACCACAGGTCGCCGATCTCGGCGATGACTCCCGCCACCTCTTCGCCGTCCACCAGCCCGGCGAGCAGCAGCTGCCCGAGCGCCGCACGCACCTCCACCAGCGGAACCGTCACCGGCCGGTACGGCGGCTCGGCCGCGTGCAGGAGCATGACCTCGTCGTCGTGGAGTCCGTGGCGTTCGATGAGCCCCACCACCGCGCCGTAGCCGCGCATGCCGTGGGTACGCAGCTCGACGGCGCGCAGCGCGCCCATGGAGCCCAGCCCGATCACGTCACGTCCGTCGCGCAGCGCGGCGCATATCTCCCGGTGGTCGACGGCGAACTCGTGGTAGAACCCACCGTCCACGATGATCACCCGTCCGGACGGGTGGTGGCGTAGCGCCGGTGCCAGCATTCCCCGGGTCAGCGGCGGAAGCACCGAATATCGCGCGGAGACGCCGAGCAGGTTCGACTGGTAGCCGGTCGGCCCAACGAAGATCAGATCCCGGTCAGCCATGGGACCACGCCGCCAGCCGTGGCCCCACCCGGGGCGAGAGCCCGGCGACATACGACTCGCAGCCGACGATGACGGTGCGTACCACCCAGGCCCCGTCGGTGCTTCCGTCCCGGAGGACGAAGCGGATCACCGGGCCGATGCCGCGTTCGGCCAGCCAGTCGGCCAGCCCGACGGCGTCTGCGGGTACCGGTTGGCTGAACTGCTGCCGGACGTCGGACAGCGCGCTGCGCTCACCGACCGTGGCCTGATCCGTCGCGACGTCGACCAGGCTCGGCAGATCCTCACGGCCGCCGTGCATGAAGGCAGCGCGGCTCTGTAACGCCTCCAGCAGGGCACGTTCGATCGCCATGTCGAGGTCGAGCGCACAGGCATGCCCGCCGTTGACGAACCGCCGGTCCGTCTCGTCGCGGTCCCACAGCACGACGTGCGCGACCGGCAGGCCCAGGTCCTGCTTGACGGCCAGCAGGCGGATCGCCACGTTCGCGCGACGGATCCGCGCGGTCAGGCTCGTGAGCCGGTCGGGCAGCGAGTGCTCGTCGATGGCCCATTCCTGACCGGCGGCGGCCGGAAACGAGAGGGCGTCGCGCTCCAGTACCTCGAGCATGGCGTGCGCCGTGGCCTGCTCCAGCGTCAGGCCACAGCCCAGTCCGAAGGAGTTCGCGCCGAAGTACGCCCGGGCGGCAGCGTCCGGCGGTGGCGGCAGCAGAACCAGTTCGCTCGGCAGCAGGACGGGCGTGGCGCTGCGCAGGTCCGTCCCCTGCGCCGCGGTCACCTCCTCGTCCAACGGGATC
This sequence comes from Verrucosispora sp. WMMD573, assembly GCF_027497175.1. NCBI lineage: Bacteria > Bacillati > Actinomycetota > Actinomycetes > Micromonosporales > Micromonosporaceae > Micromonospora > Verrucosispora sp. WMMD573. The sequence continues at coordinate 4,839,364 of NZ_CP114901.1, forward strand.
CGGACGCCCAGGCGGGGACAGAGCCGCAGGAGCTCGGCGGCGCCGCCGAGCTGGGCGGCGATCGCCCGGTACGTGGTCCGTACGAGCGGCACCTGACAGCGAGTGTGCTCGGCCGCCGCGAGTTCCATCGCCTCCAGCCGCGCCCCGATCTCGGCTGCCGCCTCCGTCGTCCCCTTGCCTCCCGTGACGACAAGGGATCCGACGAGTGCTCCCGGGCGCACGGCCATGGCGACGGGCACCCCCACCCGGTCGAGCCGGGTGATGCTGCTGCTGCGGGTCACTCCCACATCGGCGGACCAGGCACGGGCCATCGCCAGCACGGCGTCCTCGGTGGGATTCGACGGCATGATCACTTGCTACTCTTCCGAGGCTGTCGACCGGGAGCGGCCAGTGGCCACCGAGGCTCGGGAGCCACTGGCCGCACCGGATCAGTTGTCGGTCTTGTCGGCTTGGATCGCCTTCTCGACGCGATCCCAGTCGCTCGCGAAGACCGCTGCCGTGTGCGCGGTGGCGCGGGTGTCGCGAGGGTCGAAGTTGGCGGACTGGATCGCGTCCACGAACTCTTCGAACTCCTGGTCTGACTTCATGCTGCTCCTTTCTGCGGCTGGTGGTTTACCTGGACCGGCCGGCGTCCGGAGCTGGGGAGCACGCCCTCAGGCGACGAAGCTCCACAGCAGTGACGCCACCCGCTCATCGCGGACCTCGGTCAGGGCGTCTCGTACTGATCCGCGCGCGAGGTCCCACTGTTCCGAGCCGATCTCGGCTCGGATCCGGGCGTACGCGGACGGCCGTTCATCGGCTGCCGCGTGGTACTCGAAGTACTTCTGGAGGACCCCGAAGGCGAAGCCAGCGTGCAGCAAGCCGTACGCCGGGCGGTATGCCTGCTTCCATGGCGAGAACCAGCGCGCCTCGGGATCCAGCTCGACCCCGCAGGCCGCGAAGATCTCGTTCAGCAACGTGTGTGCCGACTCGTGCAGGATCAGCTCACCAAGGCGGACTGGGTCCTGCACGACGTCGATGAAGATCGTGCCGGGCAGCGCCTTCAGGGCGTAGCTCTGGGTGGTGTCGCGTTCGGCGCGTAGCTGCATGGTGACCACGACGCCGGTCACCGACGTGATGAAGTGGTCGAAGCCGGCGCGTTTGATGGCCTCCCCGGCAGCCGGCCACGGGGCCGACGGCACCGCCTGCCGGTCGGGCTCCAGGTCGAGGAAGAGCGGCGACTCGTAGCGGTCGTCGTCGGACCGCGCACAACGGTCGGCCGCCACGACCCGCACGTCATGGCCCGGCAGCACCGGCACGCCGCCCGCCGCACCCACCGCTGCCCAACGCTGGACCAGGTCACGTGCGTCGTCGAGGCGCCGCTCGCGCACGGCCGCCGTGATGGAGTACGTGAAGTGGTGCATCAGGGCGTACTGTCGGGCATCGAGGGCCGGTGGCACGACGAACCGCCCGTCGAGGCGGGCCGCGGCGGTGCGTACCTGTGCCACGCGATGCTCGCGTAGCGTCGCCAACTCTTGGGCGAGGCCCGGCCAGACTTCTGGCAGTGCGAGGTCAGTGCTCACTGGCTACTCGCTCTCTGGCGATATCCGCCGCGATGTGGTCAATGATCTCGATCCGGTGGGTGCAGTAGTCCTCGTAGAAGGCGCTGTTGCGGTAGCGCATGCGGGTGGCGAGGCAACCGCCGCCGCATGTACTCCGATAGCCACAGCCCACGCACTTGTCGAGCAGCTCGTCGAGGCCGCCGCGCAGCGTCGGGTTGGTGACGAGGGAGGTGGCCACGTCGAGGGACGGCAGGTCGTGAATGGTGCCGAGCAGCCCGTCGGGTACACCCAACTCGTCACAGCTGCCAAGGCGGCCGTCCGGATAGAGGGTCAGCACGAACGCGCATTTCTGTTCGGCGAAGTGACAGAAGCGGGTGTCGCGGCCGGCGAGCACGCGTATCACGCTGGTGAACGGCTCCAGCAGGAACCGCCGGAACAGACCGGAGCCGCGCCAGTGGTCGTACGCCCGGACCAGGAACGCGGAGAACTCGAGTGGCGTGATCGCCCAACCGGCATGCTCCTCCCCCTTGGGCAGCAGGGGCAGCATCGTCTCGCGGTTACCGACCGGAATGCGTTTCGGCATGACGTTGAAGTCGAAGCAGGGAGAGAATTTCAGCGCCTTCACCGCGTCGAACCCGGCAACGAAGTCGAGCGTCTCCTCCGGGCGCCGGGACACGTCCTTCGTCACGGTCGATATCAGGCCCACCGCGAGACCGCGCCCGGCGGCCATTTCCAATGCCACATGGACGCGCTCGGAGGTGCTCCGGTCGCGATAGTCGACCCGGTTGCGGTTGGCCTCAGGATCACCATCGAGGGAAACGCCAATGTCTATCTCGGGCCATTCCTCGGCAAACAGATCGAACCACTCGGGTGTCAACATCGTCGCGTTCGTCTGGACGCTCAGGGAGATGTTCCCCGGGTAGCCCCGCAGGAGCCGCAGGAGGTCGGCGGTCGCCTCCATCCCGTACAGCAGCGGCTCGCCGCCGTGCAGTTCCAGGCTCAGTGGCCGGCCGCCGGCCAGGTCGAGCAGGCGCGCGAGGGCGTCGAGGGGCAGCTTGTCGTAGCCGGCGTAGGGCTTGCGCTTCTCGTAGCAGTAGTAGCAGTTGATGTTGCAGGCGTCGCCGACCAGCTTCAGGATCACCGACAACGGCTCAGCCGGTCCGGGTATTCGCAGGTTCGCCTGCTCTGTCGTCATCGCTGCCACCACCGTGACCTATCTAGGAGATCGCCCTTATCCGCAGTCGACAGTTCTGATTGTCGGGTCATCAGGTATCCCGCCCATGCGTCCCGAATAGGTGCCGGAAACATCCGGCACCTCGTACAGGAAGACGGACAACACAGCCTCGTCGCCGCCCATTTTCTAGCCCGATAACACGCTGGAGGCTTCGGGATTCGGACCATACCCGGCACTACCGTGATCCACAAGACCGATCAACGAGCGGTTTGAACGCGCACTCCGCCGCCCCATCGACTCCACCACTTCGCAGGTCCCGCATGTACACGCCATGTGCGCTGAATATGCTCACGCGGTCGTACCATGTGCGCCGCGGATGCACCTGCGACAAAGTGCAATGCGGGGGAGAACAGGTACCGGGGTGTAAATGAAGAGGCAACCGGATAGCGGCCAGGTCGCCGAGGTCGACAACACGTACAGTGAGGCAGCGGATACAATTCCGCAAATCGAAATGGTCGATGTCAGTTCGCTGCGAGGGGGCTTCTCGCCGAGGTTGGACGGGATCAGCGCGAGCCACACGAGGCTGCTCGGAGAGTTGACCGACGCGGTGCCGCCGATCGTTGTCCAGCGGTCCTCGCTGCGGGTGGTGGACGGCATGCATCGACTGCGGGCGGCACGTGCGCGGGGCGACAGGCGAGTGCCGGTGGTCTACTTCGACGGCTCCGACGCGGACGCCTTCGTCGCGGCGGTGCAGTTGAACATCGCGCACGGCCTGCCACTGAGCACTCGGGATCGGCTGACCGCGGCCGAGCGAATCCTCGCCTCGCACTCCCAGTGGTCCGACCGCCGGATCGCGTCGGTGTGCGGGGTCGCCGCGAAGACCGTGGCCGCGCTTCGGCGACGTTCAACCGACAACAGTCACCAGTTGAACGTCCGGATCGGCCGGGACGGCCGCCGGCGTCCGGTGTCGGCGGAGGCGGGCCGGCGGTTGGCCGAGCAGATCGTGCGCCGTGAGCCGGGTGTCAGCCTGCGCGAGATAGCGCGCCGGGCGGGCATCTCCGTGGGAACGGCGTTTGACGTCCGGCGTAAGGCGCTCGGCGAGGCTCCCGCCCTGGCGGTCGAGGTGACCGCCGCCGAGACGGCACCCGAGCCGCCGGCATCCGCATCCACCGATCGGCTGCCGGCGACAGCCGCGGACCTCAAAGCCGTCATCCGGCCGAGGTTGGAGCGGCTCGTCCAGGATCCCTCGCTGCGGTACACCGACCACGGCAAGGCGTTGCTCCGGCTGCTCACGGCAACGCTCACGTTCATCGCGCAGTCCGCCGATGCCGCCGGAACCGTTCCCGCGCACTGCCACGAACCGCTGCGGGCGGTCGCCCAGGCCTGTGCGGGTGGGTGGCACCAGTTCAGCGAGATGCTTGCCGAATAGCTGCCCCCACGCCGCGAGCGTCGTGTCTCGTCGCGCCCTGCTCCGATACCAGGTGACATGCGGATCAACTCTTTGCTGGACACCGCCGCGCGACGGCATCCACACCGCGTCGCGGTCGGCGACCGGATCCATCGGTGGAGCTACCAACAGCTCCGGCGTCGCAGCATCAACCTCGCGAACCTGTTCCGGGCGGCGGGCCTGCGGCCGGGTGACCGGATCGCCGCGCGAACCGGCGGCGCCGGCTTCGCGGCGATCCTGTTCGCCGCCGCGTACGCGGACCTGACGCTGGCGCCGCTGTCGACCGGGATGCGCCCGTTCCAGCTTCGTGCGGTCCTCGCGGACGTTGCCCCGGGCCTGGTGGTCGGGGTCGACCCGGCGAGTGTCGACGTCCCAGCCCCGACCTGGTCCACGGAGCGGTTCGGGCAGATCCTGGCCACCCTCGACGAGCCCGTCGCGGGTCCGCGTTCAAGTGCCGCCGACCGCACCGACGGTGGGTCGGCGGCGCCCGCACTCCTGATGTACACCTCGGGTAGCAGTTCGCAGCCCAAGGGTGTGGTCTGCCCGCACGAACGGATCCTCTTCGCGACCGAGGCGATCGGGCAGGTCCTGGCATATCGGCCGGACGACGTGGTGCTCTCCTGCGTGCCGCCGTCGTTCGACTACGGGCTCTACCAGATCCTGCTCAGCACGGCTGCTGGCGCGCGGTTGGAGATCCTCGGGGCGGGAGAGGGCCTCGCCCTGCTGGACCGGATAGCCAGTGCCCAGGCCACCGTCGTACCCCTGGTGCCCGAGATCGCCACCGCGCTGCTCCGGCTGGCGGCCCGAAAGTCGCCGCCGGTAACGCAGCCGGTCCGGTTGTTCACGAGCACCGGCGCCCGGATGCCGGCGCAGCTCGCCGACGGCCTGCGCGCCGCGTTCCCCGGCGCCGCGTTGACGCACATGTACGGGCTGACCGAGTGCAAACGGGCCACCATCCTGGAGCCGGACGGCGACCTGGTGCGCCCCGGCTCGGTCGGACGCGCGATTCCCGGCACCGTGGTACGGGTAGTCGACCGTCGCGGGCGTCCGCTGCCTCCGGGCAGCGTCGGTGACATCGTCGTCGAGGGTGGCAACGTCATGTCCGGCTACTGGCGCGACCGGCGGCTGAGCGCCGCCGCCTTCCAGCTGACCGCGGGGGTACGGCGACTGCGTACCGGCGACCGCGGTCACCTCGATGCGGACGGCTACCTGTACCTGCACGGCCGGCGCGACGATGTCTTCACGCATCGCGGGGTGCGGTCGAGTACCGCCGAGATCGAGGCGGCGGCGATGGACATCGCCGGTGTCGGCGGTGCCGTCGCCCTTCCGCCGGACGAGCGGGGCCCGTTCACCGTCGTGGTGGTCACCGGCCGGCCAACCAGTGACGTGCTCAGGGAGCTGGCCGGCCGGCTCGAACCGGCGAAGGTGCCGGTCCACTGCGTGACGCTCGACGCGTTGCCACTCACCCCACACGGCAAAGTCGACCGTCGCAGAATTCGCACGATCGTGGACTCACGCCGATCGCCGACCCCCGTTCAAGTGCCGACATCTTGACGATATCGGGGAGATTGTTAGTCTGCCGATCTTGAGTCAGCCCCCGTCGATGACCATTGTTGGGATGAGGACCGGATGTCGTCTCGACAAGCCCGCCCCACTGCGGCCGATACCGAAACCGACGCGGTCCATTCAGAAAACCGCGCGGTCTATGCGTTGCTGCCGGGTCAGCTCACGCTTCACCGCACACTCCAGGAAATGCCGGAGGCAATGACATCCCTCTGGATGTCCTATCGGGTCGACGGTCCGCTGGACGTTTCCGCATTCGTCGATGCGGTGCGGTCGACAGTGGCCAGGCACGCGGGGCTGCGAATCGGCGTCACGACGCAGGACGGCGCCCCGGTCCAGTGGGTTCGCCCGATTCCGGACCAGCACCCGATCGTCACGCTGACCCGAGTCACCGCGAACGACACCGAACAGTTCACCCGGTACGTACGCGCCGTGCTGGCGACCGATCTCAGGCACACCTTCGATCTGGCGGTCGACTACCCGTTCATCATCCGACTCCTGCGATTCTCACCGACGCTGCATGCGGCGATCGGGGTGTTCTCCGCCCTCGCCGTCGACGCCACCGCTCGGATGGCCGTCGTGCGCGAGATATGGGACACGTACTTCGGTCGCCCGCCCGGCGCCGAGCCGAAGGACGCCGACTATCTCGCCGCGGTGACCTCCCGGACAGCTGCCGGCACCACCGGACGCTCGCGGGCCGTGTCCGCGTACTGGCGACGGCGCGCACCCTGGCTCCCGCCTCGCTGCCAGTTCCTTCCCGGCATCGGCGGACCGGCCACGCCCACCGCCCGGACCGAACTGCTGCCCGTCGTCGGCCCCGAATGGGAAGTGCTGCGCCGCCGCTGGCAGGAGTCCGGCTTCACCACGGCCCAGTGGCTGCTCGCCGTGTTCGCCGCCACCGTCTTCCTGGTCACGCCGCAGGACCGGATCGCCATCTCGATGCGGCTGAACGGCAGGCGTCACCCCGAGCGCGGCATCGTCGGGATGTTCGACGTCACCGTGCCGGTCGTGCTCGACCGACCGGCACGGCCCGCCGACCTGCTGGTACAGGTCAGACGAGAGCAACTGACGGCGACCTCGCGTCGGGACGTGTCGCCGCAGGTCCTGGACGAGATGTGGGCGGCAACGGCACGGCGGCTGGGCCACCCCGTCCACCGCACGCTGCTGATGACTTACCTTGAGGACACCGCCGACCTCGACTTGTCAGGTCGCGCCCCGGTCACCGCCGGCCTCGACCCGTCAGGTCGCGCCCCGGTCACCATCGAACGTGGCGCGTACACCCCCGCGTTCCAGCGGATCGCCGACGGCCTGCGGATCGCCGTCAACGAGCGTCCCGACGGGCTGCGGATCCGGCTGACCGTCGACGGCGGCAGCATGTCGCAGGACAGCTTCACCAGGTTCGTCACCGCCTTCCGGGCGCGACTGAACGGGGATGATCACTCCGGCCGGGTCGCCGCGGCCCCGCCCGGCGCACCGACTCTCGCGTCACTGCGGGCACCCGACGGCGCGGTGCTGCTGGTCGTCGACCTGGCCGAGGTCACCGCGGCCCTCGAAAGGCATCCCGAGGTCACCAGCGCCACGGCCGCCGTGGAGATCGCGGACGACGGTGGATCGCGGGTCGCCGCCGAGGTCACGACCGGCGACGTCCCGGTCACGGCGGACGAACTCGCCGACCGGGTCCGCGCCACGCTCGCGCACCGGCCATACCTGGCGGTGCCCGGACGGATCTCGGTCGGATACGACTCCGCCTCCGGCGACCGGCCCGAGGCGCTACTCAGGGATGGAGTTGGTTGACCGGTGGAGAACGTCCACTCGGACCCGATGATCGACGAGAAGGTCCTCGACGTGGTGGCCACCCGGGTCCTCACCGTGCCACCGACCGATGCCGCAGCACGCTATACCGCCGCCATGCGGCTGGCCGACCTGGGGATCGACAGCCTCGTGATGGCGGAACTCATCGTCGAGTTCGAGCAGGAACTGGGTGTCCTGCTCGACGTCGTGGCCGTCGACCGCATGGATACGCTCGGTGACCTGTGCCAGGCCCTACGACCGGCGGCGGGTTGATCCGTGCCCGTGTCGCTCTGTGATGACCAGATCAGCTCGCGGGTCGCGCGGCTGCGGGCCACCGTCGCCGCGGCCGGCCTACGCCACCTCGCGGTCAACGTGACCGCCGGAGCTGACCTCGTGGTGGCGCTGCGCGCGCTGCGCCCGCTCGACGTGTCCGTCATCCTGGTGGGCCCGACCACTGCCGCGCTGGCGTTGACTCACCTTCGGCCGCAGGCCCTGCTGGACGTCGGCGAGGAGCGGATCCGGCGAACCACCGAGGCCGACGGCGAGCCCGGCGGCCAGCCGCCCGGAGTGTGGATATTCTCGTCGGGGACCACCGGCACCCCCACCCCGACCCACTGGAGCTGGCACGAGCTGAGCCGCGGTGCCGACTGGCTCGACGCGGCCGGCGGCGAGTGGTGGGGAGTCGGCTACAGCCCGTCCACGTACGCCGCGGTGGCCGCCGTGAGTCAGGCGCTCGGCCGGGCCGCCCACGTCGACTTCCTCACCCCCACCGATGTCGCCACCCGCCCAGCCGCGCACTATGACGTCGTCGCCGGCACCCCCTCGTTCTGGCGGATGGCAGCGCTGCACCTGGGCACCGAGAGCGCCCGACCCCGGATAGACACCGTCTCGATGGGTGGCGAACCGGTGGACGCGAGCTTGCTGCGGCTGATCCGGGCCGCCTTCACCCCACGCCGCGTGCTGCAGATCTACGCCAGCACCGAACTCGGCCGCATCGCCACGGTCACCGACGGGCTTCCCGGCCTGCCCCGCTCGGTCCTCGACGGGTACGGGCCGGAGGGTAAGGCGTTGGCAATCCGCGACGGCGAACTCCTGGTGTCGTCCGGGTCGGGTGCGCCGTACCTGCCGACCGGCGACCTTGCTGCCGTCCACGACGGCCGGGTCCACATCCTCGGCCGTCAGGGCGATGTCATAAACGTGGGCGGCACGAAGGTCGTGCCGGGTCACGTGGCCCGGCTGTTGCAGGAGCACCCGGACGTCGCCGCGGCCCGGGTGTACGCGGTCCGCAGCAGCGTGCTCGGCGCCGTTGTCGGCGTGGACATCGTCACCCGGTCCGAGAACGACCCCGACGTGGTCGTCCAGCGGGTCAGGGCGTACGCCCGCCGGGTGCTCTCCCCGCCGGAACAGCCGCGTCGGTTCGCCGTGGTCGACCAGCTCGCGGTGGCCACCTCCGGCAAGGCGGCCCGTGGTGGATGAGACGAACGGGACGGTGTTCGTCACCGGCGGGTCGCGCGGCATCGGACTGGCGGTCACCCGCCAGCTGCTCACCGCCGGATACCGGGTCGTCGCCGTATCGCGCACCCTGTCCGGCGAACTCGCGAGCCTGCGGGACACCGTCGGTGCTGCCCTGACGTTCCTTCCCGCCGACCTCACCCGCGGCGACGACCGGGTCGCGGTGGCCACCCGGATCCGGGGCTGCGCCGACCTGCACGGCCTCGTCAACAACGCGGGGGTGGCGACCGGTGCGCTGCACGTGGCCACCGCCAGCGCCGACGTGAGCCGGATGTGGCAGCTGAACGTCGAGGTGCCCATGTCCCTGTGCCAGGCCGCGGTCAAGGCGATGTACGGCAGTGGTGGACGCATCGTCAACATCTCGTCGATCGCGGCCCACCGGACCTTCCGTGGGCTCGGCGCCTACACCGCCACCAAGTGTGCTCTCGAAGGGTTCTCCAGGGTGCTCGCCGCCGAGGTCGGCCGCCGGGGCATCACCGTGAACTGTGTCGCTCCCGGCTTCATCGACACCGCGATGACCACCGCGATCGCGGACGACGTCCGCGCCGCGATCCACCGTCGCAACATGCTCGACCGAGACGCCACCCCCGGCGACGTGGCGCGGTCGGTGGAGTTCCTGCTCTCCCCCGCTGCGGCGGCCATCACCGCGCAGGTGGTCCGGGTCGACTCGGGCAGCGGCGGATGAGCACGCTGAACGAGCGTGGGCAGGTGGAGCAGCCCACCCCACCGCCAACCGAATTCACCAACCGGCGCCAACGTTTCCGGCGCGAGGCGGTACGCAACTACGGCCTCACCCGGGAGACCGGAGAGCCGGTGGACCTGCGCTGGCGGGCCCGACCAGGGCTGGGTTTCCTGCGTGACCTGCGGTGGCGAAACCTGCGGGCGGCGCTGGCGTATCGGCGCAACCGTGTACCAGTCGTGATCCAGTCCCAGATGAGCGACTGCGGGGCCGCCGCCCTGGCGATGGTCCTCGCCTACTTCGGTCAGCCGGTGCCGCTCGATGCCCTCCGGACCGAGACCGACACCGGCCGGGACGGGGTCGCGGCCCGTTCGATGCTGGCCGCCGCCCGGCGTCGTGGCCTTGTCGCCCGCGGTGTCCGCGTCTCCATCGGCGGGCTGCGTAACCTTCCCCCGGCCACCATCCTGTTCTGGAACTTCGTCCACTTCGTCGTGCTGGAGCGGGTGACCGACAGCCACATATACGTCGTCGATCCGTCCTTCGGGCGACGCAAGGTCAGCCTGGCGGAGGCCGGCAAGGCGTTCACCGGGGTGGCGTTGGAGTTCCACCCGCCGATCGGCGGCGCGGATCCGACGCGCGCAGCCGGCCGCCGAGCCCTCGGCGCCGCTCGCATGCCCTACGCGACCAGGTTCTTCCCCCGCACCAGCGCCTGGTTGCCCCTGGTTCTGACCTCGGTCGCCCTGACCCTGTGCAGCCTGGTCGTGCCGATCGCCTCCTCCTACGTCGTGGACTGGGCCAGCCGGCCCGGCGAACCGGCCAGCGTCTGGTTGTTCGTCGCCGCGCCGCTGGTGCTGTTCGCGATGTACTTCTGGATGCAGACCGCCCGGCGGATGGCGTTGCTGTCCATCCAGACTCTCGCCGACAAGTCGGTGACCCTGGGAACGGTCCAACATCTCGTGTCCCTGCCCTTCGACTACTTCGCCCGCCGCCACACCGGCGACCTCGCGATCCGGGTCCGTACCAGCAACGCGGTCCGTCAGGTGCTGACCGGGAGTGCGCTGTCGGCCGTGCTCGACGGCGTGCTGGTGCTGGTGTACGGCTGGCTCGTCGTCATCGCCGACCCGCGCCTTGGCACGCTGGTACTCGCTCTCGCCGTCGTCCAGGTCAGTGTGCTCGCCGTCAGCTGGCGCCGGCAGGAGTACCTCACCGCCGCGCTGCTGGAGGCGCAGGCGAGGGCACAGACTGAGCTGTTCCAACTGCTCGACGGCGTGCCGACGCTCAAGGCGTCCGGGCTGGAGGGTGCGGCGGCCGAGAACTGGAGCCACACCTTCGCCGCCGAGGTGAATGCCAGGACCAGCAGCCGGCGGTTCCTCGCCGTCTGCGAGGCCGCCAGCACGGCGATCCAGTTCCTGGCGCCCCTCACCGTGCTCGCCGCTGGTCTGGTCCTGCTCGACCGGGGCGAGATCTCACTGTCCCGGGTGGTGGGCTTCTCCGCCCTGGCCCTGGGCATGTTCGTGCCGCTGGCCAGTCTCACCCAGACCGGCCTGCAGGTCGCCGGGCTACGAGCGACGTTGACCCGGCTGGCCGACATCCTCGACGCTCGCCCCGAGGCCGGTCCGGACGCGGTGGCGCCGGCCCGGGTCACCGGCGCGGTCCGGCTCGACGCGGTCCGGTTCGCCTACCCCGGCACCAGGACACCGGCGGTGGCCGACATCGACTTCGAGATCGTGCCCGGTCAGTTCACCCTCGTCGTCGGTGCGTCCGGCTCCGGCAAGTCGACGCTGGCCATGCTGCTGGCTGGGCTCTACCTGCCCAGCGCCGGCACGGTCCACCTCGACGGGAGGCCGTTCGAGCAGCTCGACCGACCTGCCGTGCGGCGGTCGATGGCCTACGTACGCCAGGACGCCCGGCTGTTCGCCGGCACCATCCGGGAGAACATCGCGTTGGGCCGGCCGGAGTGCACTCTCGACGACGTCATTGCGGCGGCGCGGCTGGCCGAGGTCCACGACGACATCGACGCGATGCCGATGCGGTACGAGACGCTGCTCGGCGCCGCCGGGGCGGGCCTGTCGGGTGGTCAGATCCAACGCATCTCGCTGGCCCGGGCCCTGATCCGCGGTTGTGAACTGCTCATCCTCGACGAGGCGACAAGCGCCCTCGACCGGCTCACGGAGGACCGGATCGTGACCAACCTGCGCGGAACGGGCCGCACCCTGGTGGTGGTCGCGCACCGGCTGTCTCACCCGGAAGCCGCCGACCAGATACTGGTGATGAGCGACGGCAGGATCGTCCAACGCGGCCGACACGAGAGCCTCATCGCCGAGGACGGCCCGTACCGACGGCTCGTAGGGGCTGCGCCGTGACCGCGCCGCAGGGCCTCGACGCCGGGGCACTCGACGACCTGCTGGCGCTGATCCTGCGTGTCCCGGACAGACACCGGCGGTTCGAGGTCGACGCCGCCACCGCCGTCGCCAGGTACGAGATCGACGAGCCCACGACCGCCTTCCTCGCCGCCGCTGGCCTACCCTCGACGTCCGGTCCGGACGGCAGCCGGTTCGACGCCACCGACCTGCGCAACGTGGCGGTTCACCTGTTCGCGCGGTCCCGCGAGCGGAGGGTGCTGGCCTGGTGGATCCGGGAGCTGGAGCGCCCCGCCGCCGTCACCCGTTACCGGATGGACTACGTGGCACGGTGCCCGGAGCCCGGCCATGCCGGGCCGTGCCGGTACCGCCTCGCGGTGCCGGAGGACGACTGGCACGAGACAGGCGCGGTGCCGGAGGACGGCGCCGTCCTGCACTCGGTGACGTTCGACCGGCCACGCAGGTGGCCAGAGCTGCCGGCCGCGCTGCTCGGCCTGCTGGACGAGACCCGGCACATCCGGTTTCTCTGGCTCCCCGAGACGCTGCGCGCCGATGCCAGTTTCGTCCGGGCCACCGGCGTCGGGGACTGCGTCGGCGTGGCCCACTTGCTGGTCGAGGAGGCCGGCCGCCGGGGACTGGCGGCACGGTTCTCCCACGGCAGGTCACTGACCCCGCCCATCTCCGCGTCACACTCGTGGGCCGAGTTCCACCTGGACGGGGTCTGGGTTCCCGTCGACCCGGTACTCGTGGACGCGCTGCGGCACTGGGGCATCGCCGGACCGGGGTGGCAGCGGACCTCGTCGCTCGGCACCGTCCTCGGCCGCGTCGGCGCCCGACGACGTGACCTCGTGACCCATGCCGGTCAGCCGGTTGCCGCGAAGTTTCCCACCTACGTCGAGACAGGAGATTGACATGGTGGACTGGCCACCCGCCTTCGAATCGCTCATCCGGCAGCGTAGCCGGCTGCTCGGCGCCGACACGCCACTCGACCCCGACCGCGGCCTGTCCGACCTGGGGGTCGACTCGCTGGAGGTGGTCGAGCTGATCGTCAATCTGGAGACCGAGTTCGACATCGAACTCCCGCCCGGGCTGCTGCGGCCAGAGGTGTTCGCGACGCCCGGCACCATCTGGGCCGCGGTCAGGGGTCTGGTATGAGCGGCCTCGCCGAGGAGGAACAGCTGCGGCCGACCTGGGCTCGGCTCGCCACCGTCGCCGCCAAGTTGAGTGATCAATCGCGCGACCAGCGTTACCACGTCTTCGACGTCTTCGACTGGCCGCGCGAACTGCCGACCGATCAATACTGGATGAGCCCGGAGCTGACCACGTGTTACGGCACCCCGGTGTGGGACCGCCTGTCGGAGACCGATCGGCTGCGCCTGACCCAGGCCGAGGCGGTCAACTTCTTCAGCCTCAACGTTCACCTCATCCGGGACCTGATCGGTGAGGTGGCCGGACGGATCTACGACACGCGCTACCCGGGACTGTCGGAGTTCTTCCACGACTTCATTCATGAAGAGAACGAGCACATGTGGTTCTTCGCCCAGTTCTGCAACCGGTACGGGGGCAGGGTCTACGGCACCAAACGTGTCGTCGGACAGGCCGCCGAGGGCAACGACGCGATCCGCGACGTCATGGTCTTCGGTCGCATTCTCATCGCCGAGGAACTGTGCGACTACTTCAACGCGAAGATGGCGACGGACACCCGGCTTCCGGAGATCGCGCAGCGGATCAACGCCGTCCATCACCAGGACGAGTCGAGACACATCGCGTTCGGCCGGCAGATGATGTGGGCGCTGTACGACGAAGCCACCCGGAACGCGACACCGGAGGAGGTCGAGAGAGCCGCGGCGTATCTGTCGCGCTACATCACCTCGTGCCTGCGGGCCTTCTACAACCCGGCGGTGTACGCCGACGCGGGCCTCGACGGCGCCAGGCGCATCCGGTCCGAGGTGATCGGCAACCCCTACCGTCAGGAGTTCCACCGGGCCGTGATGCGCAAGACCACCCGGTTCTTCGGTCGGATGGGCCTGTTCACCGAGGAAACGGTCGCCTGGTGACCGGCCAGCTACCGCGACGGCTCCTGCACGAGTGGTTCACCGCCGGCCTGGCGACGGCACCCGACCGCGTCGCGCTGCGAATCGGCAGCCAGGAGTGGACCTACACCCAGCTGGACGACGTGGCCCGACGCTGGGCCGGTGACCTGACCGCCGGCGGTGCCCGGACCGTCGGCATCCTCGCGGCGCGCAGCATCGAGTCGTACGCGGGACTTCTCGCCACGCTCTACGCCGGTGCCACGGCGGTGCCGCTCAGCCCGGCCTTCCCGGCCGCCCGGACCTGCCGGATGGCGGCCATCGCCGGTGTCGACACGGTGATCGCCGACCGGTCGGTGGCGGCCCTGCCGCACCTCGTCGCCGCCCTGCCCGGCCTTCGGGTGGCGGCGCCGGCCACGACGCCGCTGCTCACCCTGCCCGAAGCGGTGTACGACGACGCCGCCTACGTGCTGTTCACCTCGGGCTCCACCGGCCAGCCCAAGGGCGCCCCGATCACGCACGCCAACATGGACAGCTTCCTGCGGTACAACCTCAGGCGGTACGACATCGGCCCCGACGACGTTTGCTCGCAGACTTTCGACCAGACCTTCGACCTGGCGATGTTCGACCTGTTCATGGCCTGGGGCGCGGGCGCGACGGTGGTGTCCACGCCACCACAGGTGTTCGCCGCGCTACCGGACTTCCTGGCCGCCGAGCGGGTGTCGCTCTGGTTCTCCGTGCCGAGTGCCATCGCCGTGGTACGGCGCCGGGGCGGGCTGGCCCCCGGTGCGATGCCGACGCTGCGGTGGAGCCTGTTCTGCGGTGAGGCGCTGCGCCTGACCGACGCCCTGGACTGGCAGCGGGCGGCACCCGGGTCCGCCGTGGAGAACCTCTACGGCCCGACCGAGCTGACCATCGCCTGTTCGGCGCATCGGCTCTCCACCGACTCCGCCGACCTCGCCGTGCACGGTGTCGTCCCGATCGGCCCGCTGTACCCGCATCTGCGGTACCGGATCATCGAGGACGGGGTCGACGGCGTCGAAGGTGAGCTGTGCGTGACCGGGACGCAGCTGTTCCCCGGCTACCTCGACCCCGCCGACGATCAGGGCCGCTTCCACACCGGTGACGGCCGGCGCTGGTACCGCACCGGCGACCGGGTCCGGCAGCTCGCCGGTGCTGAACTCGCCTACCTCGGCCGGATGGACCGCCAGGTGAAGCTGCGCGGGTATCGGGTCGAGTTGGACGAGGTCGAGTGGCACGTCGAGCAGGTGCCCGGTGTGCAGCGGGCCGTCGCGGTGGCGTACGAGGCGGCCGGGCGAACCGAACTGGCGGTGTTCTACGTCGGTGCGCCCGGCCTGGACGTCCGCGGCCCGATGGCCTCGCTCGTGCCGGGCTACCTGGTGCCGAGGTTGTGCCAGCACGTCGAGGCGCTGCCCCACACAGCGAACGGCAAGATCGACCGCGTGGGCCTCGCCGCGCGCGCCCGGGACCTCACCGGCGGGGAGCGCGTCCCCCATGCCTGAGTGCCCGCCGATGTGCCCGCCCGCCGACGCCGACCTCAGTGCGATGCTGTCGATCCGCCGCTTCGAGTACGCGGTACTCGACCTGCTCGGCCGCGGACTCATCAGCGGCACCACCCACACCTGTCTGGGGCAGGAGTACATCCCGGTGGCCGTCGAGTCCCTGCTCCGGCCGGACGACGAGGTGTTCAGCAACCATCGCGGACACGGGCACTACCTGGCCAGGTACGACGACCCGGCCGGCCTGCTCGCCGAGCTGGCCGGCCGGGTGGGTGCGGTGTGTGGCGGGATGGGCGGCTCGCAGCACATCCGCCGGGCCGGTTTCATCTCCACGGGGGTCCAGGGGCAGCTGGTACCCGTCGCGGTGGGTGCCGCCTTCGACCTGCGTCGCACCGGCGCAGGGGCGGTCTCGGTCGCCTACATCGGCGACGGCACCTGGGGGCAGGGCGTGGTGTACGAGGCGCTCAACCTCGCCGCGCTCTGGCGGGCACCGCTGGTCGTCATCGTCGAACACAACGGGATCGCCCAGTCCACTCCGACCCACGCCCAGATGGCCGGGACCGTCGCCGGGCGCTGCGCCGGGTTCGGCATCCGGCACGTCAAGCTGGTCGATGTCGACATCCACCGAGTACGGACCACCCTCGCGCCGCTCATCGCCGAGGTCCGCCACGACGGCGCCCCGCTGGTGGTCGAGTTCGAGACGGTACGGCTGGGACCGCACAGCAAGGGCGACGACACCCGTACCCCGGCGCAGCTCGACGCCGTCGCCGGACGCGACTGGTACGCACGGTGCCGCGCGGCCTTCCCCGAGCAGGTCGACCGGCTCGACGCCGTCGCGACCGCCAGGATCCGCGACGTGGTCGACGAGGTACTGGCCCGGCCGCTGATCGGTGCCGGTCATGGATGACCAGCGCGCGGAGCGGGTCGGTGCGCACCTCAACCGTGCGCTGGCCGCCCTGCTCACGAGGCGGCCGGATCTCTACCTGATCGGTGCGGACGTGGCCGACCCGTACGGCGGAGCTTTCGGTGTCACCCGGCGCCTCTCCACCGAGCATCCCGACCGGGTACTCACCACGCCGATCAGCGAGCAGGCGATCGTCGGTTTCGCGGTGGGCCTGGCCCTGCGGGGCCGGGAAGCGGTGGTGGAGATCATGTTCTCCGACTTCACCACCCTGTGCTTCGACCAGATCGCGAATCTCGCCGGCAAGGTGGTCAGCATGTACGGCGAGCAGGTGCGGATGCCACTGGTGATCCGCTGCCCGACCGGCGGCAACCGAGGCTACGGTCCCACCCACAGCCAGAGCCTCCAGAAGCACTTCCTGGGGATCCCCAATGTCGCCCTGTACGAGATGAGCCCGGTGCACGACGGGTACCCGACACTCGCCCAGATCCTCGACTCCGCCGCTCCCGCGCTGTACTTCGAGGACAAGGTGCTCTACGGCCGGCGGCGGTTCGGCGCGGCCACCGGTGACGAGATGTTCCACTGTGAGGTGATCGGTGGTTCCTGCGACTTCGCGGTGCTGGGCATTCGCGACGTGGATCCGGTCGACGTCGTCGTGATCGCGCCGGGCGGCCTCACCGACCGGGTCCTCCGGGCGATGCGCGACGCCTATCTCGGTGACGAGACAGCGGTGCGGGCGGTGGTGCCGTCCCGGCTCTACCCGTTCGACCCGGCCCCGCTGGCCCCGCTCGTCGGCCGGGCGCGGCGGGTGGTGGTCGTCGAGGACGCGATGGCCGGCGGGGTTTGGGGAGCCGAGGTCGCCCACGCCATCCACCAGCGGATGTGGCACCTGCTGTCCGGGCCCGTCCGACTGCTCCACGCGCCGTCGGGCACCATCCCTGCCGCCGCTCATCTGGAGCGTGCGGTGCTGGTGCAGGCCGACGATATCCGTGCCACGGTGACGGCGGTCGCCCGTGGGTGACCTCCGCCTGCCCCGGCTCAATGCGACCGACGACGAGTACACGCTCCTCGAATGGCTGGTCGGCGACGGCGCACCGGTCGGCGTGGGGACCGCAGTGGCTCTCGTGGAGACGTCCAAGGCAGCGCACGAACTGGTCACGGACGTCGCCGGAATGCTGTGGCACCGGTTGGACGCACCCGCCACCTGCCACCCCGGGCAGTTGGTCGCCACCGTCGCCGACGGCGACCATCTACAGCGGTCGCGGGCGGACACCGATGCTCCCGGTGCCGCATCGGTGACCGCCGGCACCGATCCGGTCGCGTTCACCGTCACCGAACCGGCTCGGCAGCTCATGGCTCGACATGGTCTCACCGACGCGGCGATACGTTCGATCGGTAAGCAGGTCGTCTCCCGGTCGGACATCGAACGGCTCGTCGCCGGGAAGCCGGCGCCGGACGCGGCCGACCGGGTGACCCTCACACCCGCGCAGCGACGGATCGCCCGCACCGTGTCCGCCGCACACCGTGAGATCCCCGCCGCTTACACCGTGGTGAAGGTTGTCGCCGACCGGCTCGGACGACGCCTGCGTGAGCAGGCGGCGTCCATCGGCTATCTCGGCGTTGCGGAGCTTGTCGTCGAAGCGATCGCGGCGCAGCGGGCCGAGTTCCCCCTGTGTTTCGCACGTCCGGTGGACGACGAGGCGGCGACCGTACGGCCCGGTGCCCACGTCGGTGTCACGATCGACGTCGGGAAGGGCCTCTACCTGCCGGTCGTCGCCGACGCCGACACCCGACCGCTGCGGGACATCGCGGCCGATCTGCTGCGGTTCCGGCATGCCGCGGTTCGTGGCGGCTTCGCCGAAGCGGATCTCACCGGATCGAACATCGCGCTCACGATCCACACGGACGCCGACATCGTCCACGCACAGCCGCTCATTTTCCCGGAGCACACCTGTGCGTTGTCGCTTGCCTCGATGCAGCGCGAGTTGACACTTCAGGGTGACGGATCCGTCACGACAAGCGAGTATCTCCATCTCGGTCTCGCATACGACCATCGCTTTATCAACGGCCGGTCGGCGGCGGCATTCCTACGGGCGGTCAAGGCCGACCTGGAGTCACGATGACGACCGCCACCGGCTGTTGGTTGAACACGATAGGGCGGCGTCTTTGCCGACATTTCGGAGATATTCTGTGGCCTCCACGCTCCATCGGTGTCATCGATCCGCTCTGGAGCTACTGGTGGAAATCGACCACTTCCACCTCCTACTCCTGGATCGACCGCCGTGGTGGAGGAACACGCCAATCGGCGACCCTGGAAGGGGGTGAATCCACATGACCGAGGTCGAGTTCGAGGCCGTCGACATCCGCGAGATGGCTGACGAGGAGCTGGACGACATCGTCGGCGGCCCCAACGCCTGCCAGTGACGACTAGTCGCTAGGAGGCGCCTGAGCCGGTGTGCTCAGGCGCCTCCGTCCCGCTTTCAGACGAGCGACTTCGAGGCGGGCAGTTCACGGTCGGCGGCCGGGTCGAAGAACCGGCTGAGGAAGTCCTGCTCCCACACCCGAGGCTCGGCCAGATCCCATTGGCCGTACCGGGCGAGCAGTTGGTCCGGCGCGCTGCATCGCTGCCGGAGCGCGGCGAGGGTGTCCGCCGCGACGGTGTCCGGAAAGAGCATGTTGAGGTGGGCGAGCCCGTAGTACACGGGCTCAGCGACGCAGTACTCGTCGACGCGTGCGAGCAGCAGGTCCCACGAGAAGTCCGGGCCGGCCGAACGCACCAACTCGGCGATGTCCACATACTTGATCAGCCGGCGATGCTTGCCGCCACGGGTCATGAACCTGAGGGTCGTCGACGTCTTGTAGATGTGGGCGGCCAGATCGACGACCGCGTCCTCGGCGGACGGCACGAGGAACGAGGCACCTCCGTACCGGTGGTGCTGGGCGTGTGCCACGACGGCGCTGACCGGGACGTCGTACCCCTTGCCCGGCAGGGCCAGCGACACGTTGACGTCGACGCTGACGATCGGGCAGTCGATCTCACCGGTCAGCTTGTTCAACTTGGGCAGGTCGCTGCCGTAAAGACGCCAGAACGCACGCTCCCGCTTGCTGAGCGGGACGATTCCGTTCACCGACGGATGACCCTCCACATAGCCCAGTTGCTCAAGCACCTCCACAAGTGCCGGCGCCTGCTCGCGGACGACGAGGACGTCCAGGTCGCCCATCGGCCGCAGGCCCGGCTCCTGATATGCCGAGAAGGCCAGATGGCCGCCCTTGCGCAGCAGGACGGTGACGCCCTGCGTGACAGCGGCGTCGCTGATCGCCTGGATCTCGCGCAACATGACCTCGTTGGTCCGCCGGGTGTCGCGGTAGGTGGCGTACAGCAGCATCATGACGGCGGGGTCGAGACCGGTCACCGTCTTGTCGGTCAGGAAGCGCCACCCGTGCCAACCCACGAGAGCGGCGACGCGGTGGCGCGCCGCCTGAGCGGCGAACTGCCCCCAGTCCAGCCCCGGCGCGTCCTGGGCAAGGATCTCGCGTACGCGAGCCAGCTGCGGGTCCGCGACATATTGCCTGCCAAGCAGCAGCAACAACTCCGACTCGACCGACATCACGGCCATTCGGCCTCCTCTTCGACTGCGCTACGACCCGGGCACCCAGGGGCTCGCTGTCCATCCACTATGTCCGTCCGGACCCGGGGGACACGGTTCGCCTGCCCCGATGGGGGGAGCTGACGCAGTCTAGATGGCCAATGGGGGTGCCGCCGCCTGCTCAACCTGCCCGATTCCCCTCGACCCGGGGCGTCCGCAGGACGGCAGCGCCTCTATCTCCGGCCGCGCCCGAGCGCCGCCGCAGTTGGCTACCGCAGCCGGCGGGCGGGAAAGCGGGCCGGCGGATCCGCGATCGCCGATTGGGCGGCGATCAGCTGAAGTTCCCGGGTGCCGGCTGCCAGGGTGGCCTCCAGCACCGCGAAGATCGAGGCGGTGGTGCGTTCCAACGCCGTGGCCGGCGAACCCGTCGTGGCCAGGTGCGCCAGGTACAGGGCGGCGGTGACGTCGCCGCCACCGTTGGGGTTGATCGGCAGCAGCGGGGTGGTCACCGCCCAGGCACCGGCGTCCGAGACCGCCACCACCTCCAGCGTGTCCGCCGGCAGGTCGCCGTGCAGCACGCTGGTCACCAGGACGTGCCGGGGACCGGTGGCGCGTACCGCGTCGACGGCGGCCAGCAGGTCGTCGACCGTGTTCGTTGGGCGGCCGGCGAGGAACTCCAGCTCGTACTGGTTCGGGGTGACGATGTCCGCGCGCGGCACCACCACGTCGCGCAGGTACTCCGGGATGCCGGGCCGGACGAACATGCCCCGGCCGACGTCGCCCATCACCGGGTCGCAGCAGTAGAGGGCGTCCGGGTTGGCGGTCTTCACCAGGGCCACCGCGTCGAGGATCACCGCGCCCATCGCCGGATCCCCCTGGTAGCCCGAAAGCACCGCGTCGGCGTCGCCGAGCACACCACGGTCGGCGATGCCGGCGATCACCTCGGCGACGTCGGCGGGGGCCAGCAGCGGGCCGCGCCACGCGCCGTAGCCGGTGTGGTTGGAGAAGTGCACGGTCAACACCGGCCAGACCTCGTGGCCGAGCCGTTGCAACGGGAACACCGCCGCCGAGTTGCCGACGTGACCGTAGGCGACCGAGGACTGGATGGACAGGATCTTCACCGTCTCATCATGGCGGTCGGCGGCCCGCGATGGGGCCGGGCCCCGCTACCCAGCCGAGCCGGCCGGGCTGGTGGCGGCTCAGCGCCTCGGCATGGTCAGCACGATCCGGCCGGCCGCCCGACCGGTGGCCTGCCGGGTCCACGCATCGGCGACCTCCGCCAGCGGCACGGTCTGGTGGGTCGCGGCGAGTCGGCCGCCGGCGACGTGGTCGGCGATCTCCCGGATCGCCTGCGCCCGCTGTGCCGGGTCCAACTCGTTGTTGGTGTAACCGAGGATGCGCAGCGACCGGCTGCGCAACGTCGCGGAGTCGAAGGGCGCCTGTTCGCCGGCCGAGCTGCCCAGGTTGACCAGCCGGCCGTGCGGGGCGAGGGCACGCAGCGCGGCGGCGGCCGGCACCCCGAACAGCGGGTCGAGCACGACGTCCGCCGGCCCGTCGCAGGCGTCGACCAGCCGACCGGCGAGGGTGTCCACGTCGTCGGTGTCGGTCAGCGCCACCACGGCGTCGGCGCCCAGCAGCCGGGCCCGCTCCCGCGCACTGGCCGACCGGGCGGCGGCGACGACCCGTCGGGCGCCGTGCAGCCGGGCCAGTTGCACGGCGGCCTGACCGACGACGCCGCCGGCGCCGAGGATCACCACCTGCTCCCCCGGGCTCAGCTCGCCACGCCAGGTCAGTGCCATCAGCCCGGCGACCGCGGAGAGCCCGAGGGCCGCCAGGATGGTGTCGACGCCGTCGGGCAGGGCGACCACGTCGGCGTACGGCACCACGCAGTGTTCGGCCATGCTGCCGTCGCCGGGACGCATCCCGGCCGTCGTGGCGAACCACACGGGGGTGCCGTCGTCGAGGTGGCCGACGCCCTGCACCCCGGGCACGTACGGGGTGGCCGGGGTGCCGAAGTACGAGGTGCCGGTGGCGCAGAGGACATCCAGGGGGGTGATCGGGGCGGCGGCCACCCGGATCCGTACCTGCCCGTCGCCGGGCCGTGGTGGTTCGCGACGGTCGACGGCGGGCGCTCGACCGCAGGCGGTGATGACGGCGGCGTCCATCAGGTGGCGATGTCCGGGTACGGCAGCGAGAGGTGCGCCAGCCGGCGGGCGTACTCCTTCTGGAAGCCCAACGGCTCGGGGTGGTCGCGTTCGAACATGGCGATGAACAGCGTCAGGGTCAGGAACGGGTGGGCACCGAGCTCGAAGAGTCTGACGTAGTCGTGGGTCGCCAGGGCCTCCCGCTCGATCTCGTCGAACCGCAGCCAGGTGCTGGCCTCGGGGACGTGGCAGTTGAGGATCTGGTTGGCCCGTTCGGCCTCCCACCAGGTGACGGTGCCGCGCGGGTCGTCCCGGTAGCGCTCGACCAGGTCGGGGTCGCGGTCGAC
The DNA here is from genome assembly GCF_027497175.1 of Verrucosispora sp. WMMD573. Classification (NCBI taxonomy): domain Bacteria; kingdom Bacillati; phylum Actinomycetota; class Actinomycetes; order Micromonosporales; family Micromonosporaceae; genus Micromonospora; species Verrucosispora sp. WMMD573. The sequence goes on from NZ_CP114901.1 coordinate 4,861,960, forward strand.
GGTGTAGAGGAACTTGTTCAGCAGGTACCTGCTCATGCCGCCGCTCCGTTCGGATACCAGGTGAAGTACGCCTCCATCGTGTGGAACAGGTCGAGCGTGTCGACGTAGTCGGCCTTCGCGCCCTCACCGGCGACGCCCATCATCAGCATGAAGTCCATGAAGCCGTGGGTGGCGTTGCCGGGGGCGTGCAGGCTGTCCAGGGTCACCTCGGACAGGCAGCCCTCCAGGTCGCCGCTGGCGATCCACTCCACCGCGCGGCGGTCGAACTCCGGGTCGGGGCCGTGCGGGCCGAACTGCCGTGGCCCGCCCAGTTCCAGTGACAGGTGCCCGGTGCCGACGACGGCGACCCGCTGATCGCCGGGCCAGGACTCCACAAGCTCGCGGATGGTCTTGCCCAACTGTACGAAGCGTTTCGGTTGCGGCAGCGGCGGGGCGAAGATGTTGGTGTAGACCGGCACGATCGGCAGGTCGGCCTCGGGCCGCAGGGTGATGATCGGGCAGGTGATGCTGTGGTCGATGCGCAGCTCGTTGCTGTAGGCCAGGTCGAAGCCGGCGTCGAGGCCCTCGCGCAGCAGAAACGCCGACAGGTCCTCCTGGCCGCGCAGCACCATCCGGGGCAGGCCGAACTCGCGTTCCTCGTTGTACCAGTTGGCGTCGTAGAACGGTGCCTTGCCGATGAGGAACTGCGGCATGTTGTCCAGCCACAACTGGTGGAAGTGGTCGGAGCCGACCATCACCAGCACGTCCGGGCGGGCCCGGGTGAGCGTCTCGCGGAACGCAGTGATCTTGCGTACCCATTCGTCGGCGAAGGGTGGCCGGTCCTCGCCCTGGGCGGTGCTGGCCCGGTAGTAGAAGGGGTGGTGGGTGGAGGCGATGACCGCGGCCAGTGTGGCCATGGACGGCTCCTCTCAGGACGGGTCGGGGGTGGTGTAGGTGGCGTTGCGGTCGACGGTCAGGTACACGTCCATGCCGATCGGGGTGCGGCGTTCCTCGGCGAGGTGCCCGAGCAGGCCGGCGGCCCGGGCCAGCAACGCGAAGCCGCGCAGCAGGTCGACCGGCAGACCCAGGTCGGCCAGGGCCGCTCCGCAGACCCCGGCGCCGTTGAGCGGCAGGGTCCGGCCGAGCACCTCCGGGTGGATCCGGCCGATCGCCTCGAACAGCCGCAGGTGCGGCCCGCGCAGCTGCTCCTCCTCGGCGATCCGGATGAGCACCGTCGTACGCGGATCCTCGGTCTTGTGCACGGGGTGACCCAGTCCCGGCACCAGCCGCCGGGCGGCCCGGGCGGCGGTGACGGCGTCACGGGCCAGATCGTCGAAGCCGGCGTCGTCGGCGGGCACCGGACCGTCGGCGGCGGCGAGCGTGTCGGCGAGGAACCGGCCGCAGTCCTCGGTCACGCCGAGGAAGCGGGATCCACCGCCGAGCAGTCCGGCGGCGAGGGCCCCTTGGAGTGACTCGGGCGCGCTGAGGTAGGTCAGCCGGGCGGCGATGGCCGTGGGAGTGAACCCGTGGTCGGCGAGCGCGACCAGCACCGCCTCGAAGACGCGTACCTCCGACGGGGTGGGGCGGCGCTGCGCGACCAGCCAGAAGGCGAGTTCACCGAAGCCGACGTGGCCCATCAGGTCGGCGGCGAGATCCTGGCCGAGCAGCCGGATGCTGCTCGCGTCGGAGGTGCCGATGGACGTCGGGAAGCTGGTCACGGTTGGTCCTGCCTCTCGGTGAGCCACCTGCGGATCTCGGTGCCGTGCTCGTCGAGACCGGGCGGTGGCAGGTCGTAGCGGGCCGGGGTGGCGGAGAAGGTGATCGGGTGCCGGACGCTGGGCACCGCCCGGTCGCCCGCGCCGACCTCGACGACCGGGTCGAGGTCGAGTTCGTCGGCGAGCGCCACCCCGCCGTCGATGGTGTTGATCGGCGCGCACGGCACGCCCGCTGCGATCAGCTGTCGGAACCACTCGTCCTTGCCCCGGGTACGCAGCCGTTCCAGCAGCAGTGGCCGCAGTTCCTCGCGGTTGGCGGTGCGGTCCTGGTTGCGCCCGAAGCGCGGGTCGTCGACCAGTTCCGGTACGCCGAGCACCTCGCAGAGCTTGGCGAACTGGCCGTCGTTGCCGGCGATGACGACCAGTTCACCGTCGGCGGTGGGCAGCGGCTCGTACGGGAACAGGCTCGGATGGGCGTTGCCCATCCGGTAGGGCACGGTGCCACCGGCCACGAAGGCGCTGGAGTGGTTGACCAGCCCGGACAGCGCCGAGGAGAGCAGGTTGACCTCGACGTGCTGACCGTTGCCGTGCACACCCCGGTGGTGCAGGGCGGCGAGGATGCCGATGGTGGCGTGCATGCCGGTCATCACGTCGAACACGGAGATGCCGGCCCGGTACGGCGAGCCGCCCGGGTCGCCGGTGAGGCTCATCAGGCCGGAGATCGCCTGCACCATCAGGTCGTAGCCGGGGAGGGCAGCCCCGGGGCCGGTGCCGAACCCGCTGATGGAGGCGTAGACGACCCGGGGGTTGGCGGCGGCGACCGTGTCGTAGTCGAGGCCGAAGCGACGCAGCCCGCCCGGCTTGAAGTTCTCGATCAGCACATCGGCGCGGCCGGCGAGGGCGCGGGCCACGGCCAGGTCGTCGGGGTCGCGCAGGTCCAGGGCGATGGAGCGCTTGTTGCGGTTGATCCCCAGGTAGTAGGTGGAGACGCCGTCGCGTACCGGCGGCATCCAGGTGCGGGTGTCGTCGCCGCCGGGGCTCTCCACCTTCACCACCTCGGCGCCCATGTCCGCCAGCAGCATGGTCGCGTACGGCCCGGCGAGGATGCGGGAGAAGTCGGCGACCAGCAGGCCCCGCAGCGGACCACCGCCCGGTGTCGGATCCGGTTCGCGTCCGTGCTCGGTTGCCATCGACATCCCACTCCCGACCGCTAGGCGGACATGTGTCCGTGAATGCCGAGTATCGAAGTGTAGATGCACCATGTCAACCGTTGACACCTGCCGGAAATGGTGCCCACACTTGCGCCCATCACAGGCGCGACCGCAGTACGGACAGCTGTCCGTTAAGTGGGCCGCACCGACCACCGCTGGGAGTTGACCGCCATGAGCGCACCCGTATCAGGCCCGAGTCCCGACCGTCCCCTGCTGTTCCGCAACGGCCTCGTCCTCACCATGGACGACACGCACCGCGTCCTGCCCGGCACCGACGTCCTGGTCGTCGGCGAACGGATCGCCGACATCGGCGTCGGGCTGGCCGCACCCGACGGCGCCATCGAGATCGACGCGTCCGGTGGCATCCTCATGCCCGGAATGATCGACACCCATCGGCACATGTGGCAGACCGCGATGCGCGGCTACGGTGCCGACTGGACGCTGACCCAGTACTTCGTCTGGTACTACCTGGAATCCGGCAAGCTGTTCCGCCCCGAGGACATCTACGCCGGCAACCTGCTCGCCGCCATCGAGGCGATCGACGCCGGTGTCACCACCACCGTCGACTGGTCGCACGGCCTGCAGAGCACCGACCACGCCGACGCCGCCGTCGACGCCCTGCGCGAGGTACCCGGCCGCTTCGTGCTGGCGTACGGCAACATCCAGCAGGGACCGTGGGAATGGGCGACCAGCCCGCAGTTCCGCGACTTCGTCGAGCGTCGCTTCCACAGCCGGGACGACCTGCTCGGCCTGCAACTGGCCTTCGACGTCACCGGCGACCCGGCCTTCCCGGAACGGGCGGCGTTCGAGGTGGCCCGGGAACTGGACCTGCCGGTCACCACGCACGCCGGAGTGTGGGGTGCGACGAACGACGACGGCATCCGGCTGATGCACGAGAACGGCTTCATGACTCCGTCCACGGTGTACGTGCACGCCGCCACGCTCACCAACGACTCGTACCATCGCATCGTCGCGACCGGCGGCTCGGTGTCGGTGTCGACGGAGAGCGAGCAGAGCGCAGGTCAGGGTTATCCGCCCACCTGGGCGCTGTGCCACCACGACATCCCGGTGTCGTTGTCGATGGACACCAGCGTCTGGTGGAGCGGTGACCTGTTCTCCGCGATGCGGACCACGCTCGGCGCCGACCGTTCCCGCGAGCACCTGGAGGCCCACGCCCGAGCCGACACCGTCACCCACTGCCGGTTGCGCGCCGAGCAGGTCGTCGAGTGGGCCACCCGGGGCGGCAGCCGCGCCCTCGGCCTGGACGACGTGGTGGGCAGCGTGGCGACGGGCAAGAAGGCCGACCTCGTACTGATCAAGAACGACCGCTCGCCGGTGATGTTCCCGATCCTCAACCCGTACGGCCACGTCGCGTTCCAGGCGCAGCGTGGCGACGTGCACAGCGTCGTGGTCAACGGTCGGCTGGTCAAGCACGACCACCAGCTGCTCGGGGTGGACCTGACCGCTGCCCGTCGGCACGTCGAGCAGACCATCGACCACCTGATCGGCGAGATGGGCGCCGAGGCCTGGGCCAAGGGCATGAACCCCGACATCCCGGAGACGAAGATCCAGGAGAACCCGTACACCTACACCGAGTGGGACGCCGGCTCGGCGCAGTGGAAGCATTGAGCGGCACGTGACCCTCGGAAGGCAGGCAGTGATGGCACGCGACGCCCGACCCGACTTCATCGAAGCCCTCGCTCGTGGCCTCGACGTCCTGCGCTGCTTCCAGCCCGGTCAACCGGTGATGACGCTCAGCGAGATCGCCGGTGCGACCGGGCTGGCCCGGCCGACCGTCCGCCGGATCCTGCTCACCCTGGAGGACCTCGGCTACGTACGCTCCGCCGAACGCGGCTTCGCCCTCACCCCCCGGGTGCTCGAACTCGGCATGACGTACATCAACGCGCTCGGCGGGTGGGAGGTCGCCCGGCCGCACATGCAGCGGCTCGTCGCCCAGACCAACGAGTCGACGTCGATGGCGCAGCTCGACGGCAGCGACATCGTCTACGTCACCCGGGTCGCCGTACCGAAGATCATCACGCTGGCGGTGACCATCGGCACCCGCTTCCCCGCCCCCGCGACCTCGATGGGCAAGGTGCTGCTCGCCGCCCTGAACGCCGAGGAACTCGATCGGGTCCTCGCTATGCCCGGCCGGTCCGGCATCATCCCGCGCTGGCAGCCCGACCGGGCCGCCCTCGACGCGTCGCTGCGCGAGGTACGAGCCCGGGGCTGGGCCCTGGCGGACGAGGATCTCGCCCCGGGTATCCGGTCGGTCGCCACCGGTGTCCGCGACGGCCAGGGGCGGGTGGTGGCCGCCATCAACGTCACCGTGCACGCGGCCGAGACGTCGGTACGTACCCTCACCGAGGAGCACCTGCCGCGCCTGCTCTGCACCGCCGCCGACATCAGCCGGGACTGGGCACTGCTGGACGCCGTGCCCAGCGTGCTCCAGGACGCGACCGTCGAGCCCGCCACCGTCCCCGCCGCGCGGAGCCCACGAGGCTAGTGCGGTGTCCTAGCGCCCGTCGCGCAGGGTGAGCACGTACGCGGCGGTGAGCGCGACGGCGCGATCCTCGTCCTGAGACAGCTCGGCGAGGGCACGCGCGGCCGTGGCGCCGGGGATGTCGGCGAGCGCCTGGGTCAGCCGACTGCGGACGGGTGAGGCGACGCCGTCGGTGCCGAGGCGCTCGACCAGGCGGCCGGCGATCTGCTCCGCCAGCGCGGGCTCACCGGCCAGCGCGGTCAGCGCGTCGGCCGCGTCGGCCTCGTTCGTCTCCTCGACGACCATCTCGATCAGGGTCGGGATCGCCGCTGCCACGCCACGTGCCCCGAGCGCGAGCGCCGCGTACCTGCGGACCACGACGTCGGGGTTGGCTAGGGCGTCCCGCAGGAACGCGGTCGCGTCTTCGTCCGCTATCTCGGCGATGGACTGGACGGCGCGCTTGCGTACCTCGGCGTCGGGTGCGTCGAGGCCCGGCGCCAGCAGCGCGGCGACGCCGTGGGCCGACTGCGCCAGCGCCCAGCGCAGGGCACCGGCGACGTTCGGGTCCGACTCGCTCAACGCCGCCTCGACCAGCACCTCCACCGGCACCGCCGCCTCGCCGGTCGAGGACAGGGCGGCGTGTTGGCGTCGCCCGGCGTGCTCCGAACCGAGGGCCTGGAGCAGGGCGACGACCTGGAGCACGTCCGCCCAGTCGGCGGGTTGCGCGGCCCCGATCCGACGTAGGCGGGTGAGCAGCTCGGTCTGGGCCGCGATCCGCTCCCGGGTCTGCTGGATCAGGTCTGCCACGAGCTGTGCGGGGGCGAAGCCGGGATCGTCCAACGCCCGCCGGACCTCCCGCAGCGACAGCCCCAACGATCGCAGGCTCTCGATGTGGAAGATCCGGCGGATGTCGTCGCTGGAGTACTCCCGGTAGCCGGCGCCACTGCGGCCCGTCGGCTCCACCAGGCCGAGCGACTCGTAATGCCGGAGCATGCGGGCGCTGACGCCGGATCGTCGCGCCACATCACCGATCAACACCGCGGTCACCGCTTCCGATCGTTCTCACCGAGGGCCACCACCCGTTTCGCCTCATCGAGCGCGAATTCGAAGCCGGCGTCCGGATCGTCGAGCAGACGTTCCGTGGCGATCGCGTGCTGACGTACCCCGGGGTCGGCATCGCGCGCCGCGGCCCGCAGGATCGGTGTGATCACCTCACCGAGCGCGATCAGCGCCCGGCTGAGGCTCAACTGGGTCTCCCGCCCGCCGCGCCCGAGCTGGGTCGCCAGCACCTCGGCCAGGGCGGGCTCGTCACCGTCGGGTACCAGCACCACCGCCGCCCGCCAGGCGCTGCGGGCCACCTCGTCGTCGGCGTCGGTCAGCAACGCCCTGGTGATCGCCGGCCACGCCCGCCGGTCGCCGATCTTCGACAGCGTGTGCAGCGCCTGGCTCCGGGCCTGCGCAGTGCCGGAGCGCAGTTCCTCGACGAGCCCGGGTAGGGTCAGTGCGCCCGGATGCCGGGTGAGGGCCCAGGTGAGCATCTCGCGCACGTAGAACTCGGGTTCGACGGCGCAACGCTCCACGAGCTTGTCGATAAACTGGCGGTCGGGAGTCGTGCCGGCCGCGAGTGCGGCTCGCAGCCGCACCGACGGGTCGCCGTGCTCCAGCCCACGCAGCATCCGCGCCGTGTCCGTGGCCTCCTGTGACGGGTTCATCCGGATCACCTCCTCGACACAGTGAAGACCTTGTCACTCTGTCAAGGTCAAGCCGTGGGTGCCCGGTAGATCGCCGGTCACCCACGGCCCGCCGAGGCGTCCGGTCAGCGCTTCGGCGCCTTGACCTTCTGCTTGTTGTGGTTGTTGCCCCGGCCGTCGGGCTTGTAGTTACGCTCCACGTTGCCCGCCGCGTCCACCGAGAACCAGTGCACGGTCGTGCCGACGGGGATGGTGAGCGTCTCGCCGCCCTCCCGGATGCCGGCCGAGCCGTAGAGCGTGGAGCCGTAGGTGGGCCGGCTCCGGTCCAGGGTGTAGAAGACCGCCGCCGGCTCGCTGGTGGAGAAGGTCACGTCCACCATGCCCGGGGTGGCGCTCGCGCGCACCGACAACGAGCTTCTCGGGCGCTTCCGGTCGGTGTCGAAGTCCCGGGCCACCCGCAGCATCTCGGTCAGGCCATTGGCGAACTCCATCGTCTCGGCGTGCGCCTCCTGCCAGGCCGGCTGGAACGAGGTGCCGACCTCGAAGTTCCAGGCGTAGATGCCGTACTTGTACCAGAGCATGTCACCGGAGTTGCCGGCCGCCGAGTACAGCACGTCGGCGATCGGGCCGGTCCGGGCCGGGGTGACCGCCAGGTTGCGGTGCCGCTTGATGGCGGTCAGGATCCGCGACGACGCACCCCAGAACAGCGACTCCTCGGCCAGCGTCGGCCGCGGCGCCGAGATCCGGCCGGGCACGGCGTACGAACCGGGCGACCACATGAAGTAGTTGCCCGACGAGTGCAGGTTCATCGAGAACCTGATGTTCGGTCGGGCGGCCAGCCAATCCACGTTGCGGTTCTCCGGCTCCGACAGCTCGCTCGGGCCGGCGTACGTGCCGCTGGTGCAACTGGTCGACGCGCCCGCGTAGCCGTCGAACAGGCTGTACTCGGTGTAGTTGCGGTTGTTGTCCACGCCCCACGAGTTGCGGCCGAGGAAGTCCGCCGGCGCCTCCGGCCCGCAGTGGTTGGTCATGTTCTTGCGCTGGGAGTTGAAGTCGTAGAACGAGTAGTGCCCGCCGTCCGGGTTGATCGACGGCGCGATCCAGATGTCGAGGTTGTCCACCAGGTCGCGGGTCTTCCGGTCGTGCGCGTAGTTGCGCAGCAGCCGTTCGGCGGTCTCGATGGTGACCAGCGGCGGCACCCACTCCCGGGCGTGTTCCTGGGCGTAGGCGAGCACCCCGAGCCGGGAGCCGTCGCGGTGCTTGCCGATGCGGATGGCGTACACCGGGTGTGGGTCGCGGGAGACCGACGCCGGTGCGGCGAGGCCGTCGGAGAGCGCGGTCCGCGCGACCGGCGCGACCACGCCGGCGCCTGGGCTGCCCCGATAGGTGTACGCGGTCAGCAGCGTCCCCGCCTGCGCGTTGAGCGCGGCGACGACCTGCTCGGCGGTGCTGGTGACGGTGCCGCTGCCGTCGGTGGCGAGGTCGACGCGGACTCCGGTGCCGGTGACGGTCACCGCCAGCGGTGCGCCGGCGACGCCGGGATCGGCGAACTCGACGGAGATGTCGTTGCCGCCCTGGTGACCCCAGGCCAGCGAGTCGACCGCGACCCGGCTGGCGTCGACGGTGCCGAGCACGGCCTGCGCCTTACGCCGGTAGCCGTTGGTCCGGTACGGCAGCTCGACGATCTCCGAGATCTTCGGGTACTGCGCGGACAGGGCCTTGATCCGGTCGTACAGCTCGGTGGGGGTCAGGTAGCTGGCCACGAAGTCCTTCATGTAGCCCGGCCCCTCGGGGTCCTTCGGCGGGATCGGCAGCCACTCGTTGACCTTGGCCACCGCCACGTCACCGCTCGGACTGGTGATCCGCACGTACGCCGGACGGCTGGTCACCTGCGCCGCGCCCCGGTGGTAGAGGTAGACACCGGCGTCGACGAACCGGGAGATGGTCTGGGTGCCGCCGGAGCCGATCTCGGTGCCCGGCCCGCTGTCCCGCTCGACGGTCAACGGGCTGCCGTCGGCCTGCCCCTGCGCCCACTTGGCCTCGACCGATAGCACCTGCGTGTCGCCCGAGGTGTAGTAGTCCGCCCGGATGATTTTGACGTCGGAGACCGTGGACCGGGCCGAGAAGTCGGCCGCTGCCGCGTACTCCCGGTTCTCGGCCAGGTGGGCGGCGATGGTGGCCTCCCGCTCGGCCACCCGCTGCGCCGCGTCCGCCGGAGTGTGCAGCACCTTGCCGAAGGTGTAGCCGGCCCGGGTCAGCGTGGCGACTTCGTTGCCGGTCACCACGGCGTGCACGACGATGCCGTCGCCGGTATGGGTGATGTGATGGTCGAGGTCGACGCCGGTGGCCACCAGGGCGTCCAGTTCGGCGTTGTCGGCCAGGATCACCTCGACCACGCTGGCCCGCTCGTCGGCGAGCCGGCCGAGGTCGGCGGGCGCGGTGACCGGTGCGGCGGCCTGCGGCACGATCGCCGCAGCGGGATTGACCAGCAGCAGCACGGCCGCGAAGGCGGCCAGTGCGGTGGCGGCGGGCAGCTGGGGTCGCCAGCGCAAGCCCGTACGGACCTTGGACATGAGGCGGTCGCCCCTCTTCTCGGCGCGCGGCACGGAGGCAGCGGGTTCAGCGCGGATCCGCCGAGCCGCCCGGCTGCGGGCGACTACGACGAGGCGCTCGGCGGTCGACGCTGCCCGCATCGCCGATTACGCAGCGTCGCGCATCCGGATCGTAGGAGTGATCGAGTTGCCGACATCCTTCGCCCGCAGATAGGGATCTGTCAATCATCGGCGGCCCCGCCCCCGGTGACCGCGCCCACCCCGCACGACCGTCCCGGAACTCGTGTTTGACCTGCGTGCAGACTGGAGATCAAGAGCGTGAGGCTCGACAACGAGGGGGATCACGCGTGTCCGACAACGCCATCGACCGGCACCACCACGCCGCCGACCGTCCGGCCGGGGTCACCGACCCGTTGTTGTGGCGGCTCGCCCTGGACGTCGCCGACGCGCACGCGCCGGGCGAGGACGGTGGCTGCACCCACCTGCTGTGCGCCGGGCAGAACTGGCCGTGCGAGCCGTGGCAGCGGGCCCAGCGGGCGCTCAACCTCGCCCAGGGCGGCACGGCCGACGAGACAACCGCTCCTGCCACCACTCGGGACGACACCTGGGTAGCCCCGACCGCCCGCCCAACCTGGTCGACGGATCACTCCCGCCGGTCCGCCGCCGCCTGAGCGAGCCGGCCGGACCCAGGATGTCAATGTAACGTTGACAGGTGCTTGATCCGCTCGATCAACTGGCCGGCATTCCGGGGACCCGGGACCGGCTCGACGACGCCGAACTCGATCTCATCGACCGGGCCCGGCAGGCCGGCGCCACCTGGAACCAGGTCGCCGTAGCGCTGGGGCTGAGCAGTCGCCAGGCGGCCGAGCAGCGCCGTCAGCGCCTGGCCGTCGCGCGTACGAGCCGCCGGAAGGAATCCGACAGACGCTGGCCAGCCGAGGTCGCCACACTGCGCGGCCTCCTCACCGAGCTGCGGCGCTGGATCGACGCTGACCGTCGCTGGGATACCCGCTTCCCCCGGGCCGCGCTGACCCGCCGCACCACACTGCTCGCCTTGGAGGCCGAGCCGGGCGCCCTGTACGACCTGGCCGCCCGGATCCGCGCCGACCTGCCGGCCGCCGATCCCGGCCTGCCCGCTCCGGTACGCGCCGTCGCCCGCCATCTCGCCGAGGCGTTGTCAACGCGACGTTGACCTCCACCCGCAGGTATTGCCTCGGCGCGACTCAAGACAGGACGCTGTGGGCCACTCTGACTTGATTCCGGAGGGCTCGTGCGGCGCAACGCGATCCTGTTCGTGGCGGTGTCCCTGCTGTCCGGCCTCGGCGGCAGCGCTATGGCCCTGGTCACCGGCATCTGGATCCTCGATCTCACCGGCTCGCCCGGCCTGGCCGCGCTCGCCGGCCTCTGCGCTTACGCGCCCACCCTCGCCGGCCCGTGGCTCGGCGCTGTCGTCGACCGGCTGCCCCGACGCCCGGTCGTCGTCGCGGCCAACCTGACCCTCGCCGCCACCCTGCCCAGCCTGTTGGCGGTGCGTGGCCCCGGCCAGGTGTGGCTGCTGTTCTGCGTGGCCACGGTCTACGGCATCGCGTACGTCCTGATCGACGCGGGCGAGAGCGCCTTGCTGCCGGCGGCCCTGTCGCCGGTCCATCTCGGACGGGTCAACGGGTGGCGCTCCAGCGCCCAGGAGGGCGTCAAGCTGGTCGCACCGTTGGCCGGGGCCGGCCTGTACACCTGGCGGGGCGGCCATCTGGTCGCCCTGCTCGCCGCCGTCCTGCCGGCCCTCGCCGCAGCCGGCTTCGCGGCGCTGCGCCTGACCCGCACGCCGCCGCCGGTCGCGCCCCGGCCCGGGGGAGTCCGCGTCGGCCTGGCCGTCCTGTTCGGATCCCCGTCCATCCGACGACCGGTCGTGCTGGCCGGGGTCGCCATCGGCATGTCCGGCCTCGTCACCGCCGCCGGCTACGCCGTCGTCACCGACACGCTCGGCCTGCCGGCGACGTTCCTGGGCGTGCTGCTCAGCGCCCAGGGCGTCGGGTCGGTCGCCGGTGGACTGGTCGTCGGCCGGTTGATCGCCCGGTTCGACCCGACAGCGGTGGCCCTCGCCGGGGCCGGACTCTTCGCGATCAGCTGCCTGGGCCGTTGCCTGCCGTGGTGGCCAGTGGTGGTCGCCGCGTCGGTGGTGACCGGTCTGGGGCTGCCGTGGGCGCTCGTCGCGGCCGTCACCGCCGTCCAGACACACAGCCCCGACGCCCTGCTCGGCCGGGTCGCCGCCACCGCCAACACGGTCATGTTCGGGTCGATCGCGGCGACGACGCCGCTCGGCTCCGCCGCCGTGCTGATCGGCCCACGACCACCGCTGATCCTCGCCGCCGCCGTCTGCCTCACCACTTGCGCGCTGACCTGGCGACGTCGGCGCGACCGTTCACCGTCACGAGCCGAAACGCCGACGAGGTCTTCCCTGCCCCCATCATCGACCCCCGACGCTTCGACTCCGAGGATCGGATCGCATTCGGCTCGGGCTACGGGGCCCGGCGGTCGCCGGTGATCCTGGCCGCTTGCTCGTGGGGCAATGACCGTTGCACCTGCGCTCGTCGCAGTCGTGACCGGCTTGCGCATCGGCTCCGGGCGCATGAGGAGGACGCCGTCGAAAGACGAGCACGGCGTCGGCGGGAGCGGTCAGTCCTGTCTCCGCTCATCCTCGCGGAGATGCCGACCCCTCGCACTCATCCGCGCCGGGCACGGCTACCGGCGCCTCCTCGGCGTCCCGGTCGGGGCAGCACACGGTCAGGGCGGCGGGCACGGCGCGTACCTTCAGTTTCCGGGCCGTGCTGCGGGCGCCGCCGTCCAACTCGTACGTCTTGGGGTCGGCGAAACGGACCTTGACCTTGCGTCCCCGGGTGATCCGCACGAACTTGGAGTCGTCCGAGCGGCCGGTGGCCATCTTGCCGAGGGTCCGGGCCCAGTCGACGGCGCCGCTGGCGGTGGAGACACCGATCTCCAGCGAGCCGCTGTCGGGGCGGGCGTCGTCGAAGGCGGGGATGCCGCCGGTGATGGTGCCGACGTTGCCGAACAGCACGCAACTGGCCTCACCGTCGAACCAGAGGGCACCGTCGACGGTGATCCGGGTCCGGGTCAGCTCGCCGCGCACGTGGCGCAGCCCGGTCCACACGTACGCGAGCCGGCCGAGACGCCCCTTCATCTCCCGGTCGGCCTCGCGGATGAGGTCGCCGTCGAAGCCGGCACCGGCCATCACCGCGAAATGCTCGCCGTTGAGCTTGCCCAGGTCGAGCCGGCGCCGCTGCCCGTGCAGACCGATCCGGACCGCCTCCCGCAGATCCTCGGGAATGCCCAGGTTGGTGGCGAACAGGTTGGCGGTGCCGGCGGGCAGGATCGCCATCGGTACGCGGGATCCGGCGAGGGTGTCCGCGCAGCGTTGGACCATGCCGTCGCCGCCCCAGACAAAGACCAGTTCGGCACCCTTGTCGAGCGCCTTGCGGACCTTCTTCGGCGCCTTACGGCTCTTGGGTACCTCGTACCAGAGCAGATGTTCGACGCCCGCGCCGACGAGGGCGGCGCGCAGCTCGTCCAGGCCGCCACCGAGGTTCTTCTTCCGGTGGGCCACGACCGCGACGGCGCCGACCGCCACGGCGGGCGCCGGCCGGTCCGGATCCACCAGCACACTCGCACTCATGCCGGCAGTGGTACCCGACGGCCAGCGATTTCACGCCTGGTGGAGGTAGTCGGGAGACGTTGTGTCACCGCCAGGTCCACGGTCCGCTCTCCGTGGGCGCTCGTGACGGTCAGGCACCCGTGACACGCTTGGCCACCATGCGGTTGCCGAGCACGAGGTGGTCGATCTCGGTGCTCAGGAAGCAGTTCAGCGCGTCGGTCGGGCTGCACACGATCGGTTCGCCGGCTACGTTGAAGGACGTGTTGATCAGACACGGCACGTTTGTCAGCGTGGTGAACCGCTGTAGCAGCGCCGCCAGCCTCGGGGTCTGCTCGGTGGTGACGGTCTGCACCCGCGAGGTGCCGTCGACGTGCACAGCACCCGGGATGACCTCCCGGAACTCCGGCCGGACCGGGAAGACGAAGGTCATGTAGGGCGACCGGACCTTGCGGCCCATCTCGAAGACCTTCGGCGCGTCGTGCTCCAGCACCAGCGGCGCGAACGGCCGGAACGGTTCCCGGTGCTTGACCCGCTTGTTGATGATGTCCTTGATGTCGGGGAAGTTCGGGTTCGCCAGGATGCTGCGGTGCCCGAGGGCCCGGGGCCCGTGCTCGATCCGACCCTCGAACCAGCCGATCACGACCTTGCCGGTGAGCAGCTCGGCCACCTGGTCGACGACCTCGTCGTCGGTCAGCCGGGCGGTCCACTCCACCCGGTCGGCGAACTCACCGAGCGCCCGCTCGACCTCGGCGTCGTCGTACTCCGGCCCCAGGTACGGGGTGACCGACGGCGCGTACTTCACCTCGGCGGTGGTGGCCGGGTGGTTGACCCACGCGAACACCGTCGCGCCGATGGCCACACCGGTGTCACTGGCGCCGAAGCTCACCGATACGTCGGAGAACCGCGAGCCCTCCAGCAGCTCGGTGTTGTTGACGCAGTTGAGCGCCACCCCACCCTCGACCAGCAGGTGATCCAGGTCGGTCCGGGTCTCCAGCGCCGCCACCTGGTGCCGGGTCACCACGGTGACCATCTCCTGGACCGCCGCCGCGACCCGGGACTGGTACTCGATGGTGTCCTGCGCCGGACCGAAGTGCTTCTCCAGCAGGGGCTCGAACTGCCGCGGGTTCTCCAGGTCGTTCGGCAGGACCATGGTGTACCGCCCGCCCTCGTGCAGTTCGACGAAGTGCTCCAAGAACGGGTTGGGCGACGGCGGCTCGCCGAACCCGGCCAGGCCCATCACCTTGTACTCGTCGTTGTTGGGTACGAATCCCAAGAACCGCGTGACGCAGGAGTAGAGATTGCCCAGCGAGTCATTGGCCGTGACGAACGAGTCCTCGAAGACCCGGATCCGGCCGTCCCGGATCTCCCCGGTCAACGACGACAGCAGCTCGGCCCGGCCATCGCTGATCAGGAATGCCGCGTCCTTGACCCCCGCCATGTAGTAGCCCGTCATCGCGTGGGCGAAGTGGTGCGGGACGAATACCACCTTCGCCGGATCCGGGGTGAACCCGGTTCGAGCGGCGAAGTCAGCCAGGATCGCGTCGTGTCCCAGCACCGTGGCGAACACCATGCCGATATGGTTGAGACGAACCAGCTTCTGCGTCGGCGGCATCGGGATCGACGCCAGTTCGGCCAGCGTGCTGTCGAAGACCTTGGCGTCGAAGTTCCACGGGATCGCGATCAGGTCGACGTCATCGAAATCGATCCCGGCATGATCCAGGACCCAGCGGACCGAGTTGATCGGGAAGTCTGACGTCTTCTTCTGCCGGTTGAGGCGCTCCTCCTCCACCGCCGCGACCAGCTCGCCGTCCACGAGCAGCGCCGCGCCGGCGTCGTGCCCGAGCAGATAATGCTTCTCGGTGCCAACTGCGCCATAATGCTCGGCAAACATTTCCGCGCTGCGGGAAAAACCGTTGCACCCCAGAATGATCATCAGTTGGCGTCCCTTACTCTGGTATTACGCTGCGGTTTCAGCTGCTTCACGTTCAGATTTCCCTCTCGGAAGCTATCCGCGTGCCGATCGCCGGGGCAAGGTGCGAAACACACCAGAGGGCATGCATTCCTCACGGCTGTTTTCCGTTCCTCTCGCCGGCCTCACCCGCTGAGCCGTCGCCCCGACCGACGTCGGGACCCCACGCCGCCCCGCGTCCCGACGACATGTTGTGGGGGGCCGGCCGACACCGCGACGGTCAGGGTTCGCTCCCGGGATCGAGTGGGCTCCGACGCCACTCGATCCCGGGAGCGGGGGTGGCTACAGGGTGCGGGCGAGGCGGTCGGCGAGGATCCGGGCGAACCGCGACGGGTCGGTCAGGTCTCCGCCCTCGGCGAGCAGCGCGGTGCCGTAGAGCAGCTCGGCGGTCTCCGCGAGGGAGTCGCCGGTGGCACCCTGCTCGTGTGCCTTGCGCAGGCCGGTGACGAGCGGGTGGGTGGGGTTGATCTCCAGGATCCGCTTGACCTTCGGCACCTCCTGCCCCATCGCCCGGTACATCTTCTCCAGGGTGGGCGTGAGGTCGTGGGCGTCGCCGACCACGCAGGCCGGCGAGGTGGTCAGCCGCGACGACAGCCGGACCTCCTTGACGTGGTCCGCCAGCACGGTGCCCATCCAGCCGAGCAGGTCGGCGTACTCGGTGCGCTGCCGCTCCCGCTCGGCCTCGGCCTCGGTCCGCTCCTGCTCGGTGTCCAGGTCGACCTGCCCCTTGGCGACCGAGCGCAGCGTCTTGCCGGCGTAGCTGCCGACCCGCTCGACCCAGACCTCGTCGACCGGGTCGGTGAGTAGCAGCACCTCGTAGCCCTTGGCGCGGAACGCCTCCATGTGCGGGGAGTTCTCGATGGTGGCCCGGTTTTCGCCGGTGGCGTAGTAGATGTCGCTCTGCCCCTCCCGCATGCGTTCGACGTAGCCAGCCAGGTCGGTCGGCTCGGCCGGGTCGTGGGTCGAGGCCACCGACAGGATCTCCAACAGGGTTTCCTGGTTGTCGGTGTCCTCCAGCAGACCTTCCTTGACCACCGACCCGAACTCGCCCCAGAAGGTGCGGTAGCGCTCCGGCTGGTCGGTCTTGAGGTCCTTGACCGTGGCGAGGATCTTCTTGACCAGGCGGCGGCGCACGGCCCGGATCTGCCGGTCCTGCTGGAGGATCTCCCGGGAGATGTTCAGCGACAGGTCGTGTGCGTCCACCACACCCTTGACGAACCGCAGATAGTTGGGCATCAGCGCGTCGCAGTCGTCCATGATGAACACGCGCTTGACGTAGAGCTGCACCCCCCGGCGGCCCTGAGGGGAGAACAGGTCCAGCGGCGCGTGGGTGGGGATGAACAGCAGCGCCTCGTACTCGAAGGTCCCCTCCCCGCGCATGTGGATGGTCTCGAGCGGGTCCGCCCAGTCGTGGCTGACGTGCTTGTAGAACTCGTGGTACTCGGTGGGCTCGACCTCACCGCGCGGCCGGGCCCACAGCGCCTTCATCGAGTTGAGCGTGACCGTCTCGATGGTGGCGGGGGCGTCGTCGGTGCCGGGACGCTCGACCGTCATCCGGATCGGGTGGGCGATGAAGTCGGAGTAGCGCTTGACGATCTCCCGGATCGTCCACTCGGCCGTGTAGTCGTGCAGATTGTCCTCGGCGTCGGCGGGCTTGAGGTGCAGGGTCACCGCCGTGCCCTGGGCAGCGTCGTCCAGCTCGGTGATGGTGTAGGTGCCCTCTCCGGTGGACTCCCAGCGGGTACCGCCGCTCTCGCCGGCCCGGCGGGTGACCAGCTCGACCCGCTCGGCGACCATGAACACGGCGTAGAAGCCGACGCCGAACTGACCGATCAGCTCCTGCGAGGCACCGGCGTCCTTGGCCTCCCGCAACTGCCGCAGCAGCTCGGCCGTGCCGGATTTGGCGATCGTGCCGATGACGGAGACCACCTCGTCACGGCTCATGCCGATGCCGTTGTCCCGCACGGTGAGGGTACGGGCGTCCCGGTCGACCTCGATGGCGATGTGCAGATCGCCGGTGTCGACGGCGAGGTCCTTGTCGACCATCGACGCCAGGCGCAGCTTGTCCAGCGCGTCGGAGGCGTTCGAGATCAACTCGCGGAGGAACACGTCCTTGTTCGAGTAGATCGAGTGGACCATCAGCCGGAGCAGCTGACGCGCCTCGGCCTGGAACTCCAACGTCTCGGCCCGGTCGTTCACACCAAGTCCTTTCCGGTCGTCGCCACGGCGGTTCGCGGAAAGGATACGAGTCGTCGCGCTGCGCGTGCGTCGGGTGGTCCGCTTGTTCTCAACGCGGATTGATCAGCACGGCGTAGTCGGCCGCGGTGAGCGGCCCCGACGACAGCGAGCCGTCCGCCCGGGGGACGCTCAACGGCGTGCCGCCCTCCAGGAACAGCACCGCCGTGACGTCGGTGCGGGCGCCAAGGGTGCAGACGATCTGGCCGTACGCCAGCCGACCGTCGATGCGGCCGGTGTCCACCGCGGTCAGCCCGACGGTGACCCGGGCCAGCCCGTCGACCAGCTCGACCACCGCGCTGGTGAAGGCCCCCGGCAGAGCGCTGGTCAGCCCGTCGTCGCGCTCGGCCGGGGTCGGCCCGGCCAGCAGGGCCCGCAACTGCGCGTCGAGCGCGGGCACCTGGTCGGCGCGGCGGATCACCGGCACCAGGCGTTCGTCGCGGGAGAAGTAGAGCACCTCGGTGACCGCGCCGGTCTCGGCCGCCGTCGGTGCCGCCGTGGCGGTGGACGGGAAGGGCACGGGTGGCGGGGTGACCGCGCGAGGTTGGTCCTCGACGGGCACCCCACACGCCCCGAGCAGGGCGAGCACCGCGGCGACCGCCAGGGCTACCCCGGTCTTGCGCACGGTACGCCCGGTGCGGGCTGGTTGACCGGCATGCTCGGGCTCGACGCTGGCGGGTCGGGTCATCAGACGCTCCCGGGCAGGGTGACGCGGAACCGGGCACCGCCCTCCGGGCGGTCGCTGACCGAGGCGTCGCCGCCGTGCGCGGCGGCGTGCTGGGCCACCAGGGCCAACCCCAGGCCGGTGCCGTCGCCGCCGCCCCGGTAGTTGGCGGCCCGGCCCCGGACGAAGCGGTCGAAGATCACCTTGCGGTCCTCCATCGGCACTCCCGGGCCCTCGTCGTCGACCTCGATCACGCCCGTGTCCGCGACATGGGACAGCCGCACCGCGACCGGCCCGGCACCGTACCGCTCGGCGTTGTCCAGCAGGTTGGCCAACACCTGGGTGACCCGGCGGCGGTCCACCCGCCAGCTGGACGGCGTCCCCGTCTCCAGCTGCACCATCGTCTCCGGCAGGTCCCGGTCCCGGCACGCCTGTCGGGCCAGCTCGGGCAGGTCGACCGGCTCCCGGTGCACCGGCTGATCGCCACGGGCCAGGTCCAACAGGTCGTTGACCAGTTGCTGAAAGCGTTCGATCTCGTCGGCGACGAGCCGGGCTGCGGTGGCGGTCCGCTCGTCCTGGTTCTCCCGACGCCGGGACAACACGCTCGCGGCCGCGGCGAGAGTCTGCAACGGCGAGCGCAACTCGTGGCTGACGTCGGCGGCGAAGCGCCGGTCCCGGTCGATCCGCCCGGCCAACTCGTCGACCATCCGGTTGAAGGAGGTGGAGAGGCGGGTCAGGTCCGGGTCGGTGTCCGGGGCGAGCCGGGTGGTGAAGTCGCCGGCCGCGATCCGCTCGGCCGCGTCGGCCACTGCGGTCAGCGGACGCAGCCCGTGTCGGGTGGCGTACCACCCGAGGGCCGCCCCCGACCCGGCCACCATGATCGCGACCGCGGTGAGTGCCAGCGCCAGCACCTGGAAGGTCTGCTCCAGCTCCCGCAGCGAGGCGATCTCGTAGAAGGCTGTCGACTCGGACAGCGGCACGCCGACCAGCATCACCGGGTTGTCGTTGAGGCGGACCCGCTGCACCGCCGGCTCCCCCGCCGAGACCAGGTCCTGAAGCCGGGCCGGCACGATGGTGGTGAGCCCGGTGTCGGCGCTGCGCGCGTACCACTCGCCGTCGAGCAGCACCAGGGGGCGTCGGCCGGTGCCGGTGTCCAGCGCCCGCAGCGCCTCCGCGACGTCCGGGTTCTCGGTGTTCAGGCCGGCGCGGACCACCGCCGCGTCGTAGTACGCCGCCCGCAACACGGTGCGCTCCCGCTCGGTGAGCAACGTACGGCGGGTCAGCTCGTACGACACCAGAGCCATCGAGGCGGACAGCAGCAGCGCACCGATCGCGAACGCGGCGGTGACCCGGGCCCGCAGTCCGAGACGTCTCATCGTTGCAGCTTGTAACCGAGACCGCGCAACGTCACCAGGTGCCGGGGATTGGCCGGGTCGGCCTCGATCTTCTGGCGCAGCCGACCGACGTGCACGTCGACCAGCCGTTCGTCGCCGCTGTCGTACCCCCAGACCCGGCTGAGCAGCTGCTGGCGCGACAGCACTCGACCGGCGTGTTCGGCCAGCTCGCACAGCAACCGGAACTCCGTACGGGTGACCGCGACCGGTTCGCCGGACCGCCGCACCTCCCCCGCCTCGGGGCTTACCTCCAGGTCGCCGAAGGCGAGCACCGGCACCGGCTCGGGACCGTCCGGTGCGGTCGCCGCCCGGCCGCGTCGGCGCAGGGCGCGCAGCCGAGCGGTCAGCTCCTTGATCGCCACCGGCTTGACCACGTAGTCGTCGGCGCCGGCCTCCAGCGCGGCGACGATGTCGTGGGTGTCATCGCGGGCGCTGACCACGACGATCGGGACGTCGTCGTCGCGGCGCAGCTGCCGGATGCCCTCGAAGCCGTCGATGCCGGGCAGCATCAGGTCGACCAGGACGTAGTCGGCGGGATCCCGGCGCTGCGTGCGCAGGCCCTCCTCGGCGGTGGCCGCTCCCCGGGCCTCGTAGCCCTCGTCCTCCAGGGCGAGCAGCAACGCCAACCGGATCCGGTCGTCGTCCTCGATCACCAGTACCGCTGTCATACCGGAATCATCCCCAAGCCCTGGCCGCCGGGCCAACCGCGATCGACAACAGGGTGTTTTGTCACGCAACTGTCATCCGTCCGCGCGGTGCCCGCCAACCCCGCTGGGCAGGGTGAGAGCCACCCGGAGACCGCAGGAGAGGGGGCCTTGGCCGTGACCGCACCACGACGCCCCGAGTGCTCGGTGCCGCTGGTGGAGGTGTCCATCACCGAGTTCGATCTGAGCTGCCTGCCCGAGACCGGCGCGGTGCTCGATCAGCTACTGGCCCTGCGCCCCCAGCAGGTCGTGATCGACCTGGCCGGCTGCCGGCACATCGACGCCGCCGCCATCGGCCTGCTGCTCGATGTGCACCGCCGGATGGTCCGTGCCGGGGGTGTGCTGGCGGTACGCAATCCCAACCCGCGCATCACCCGGATCCTGCAGACCGCCCGGCTGGACCAGATCCTGCCGGTGCACAACGATGCCGGAGCCGCCCCGGCCCCGGCCACCGAAGAGGCAGCCGCCCCAGCTGCCTCCGCCGCACCTACCTCCGCCGAAGTGGCAGTCCTACCGGCCGGCGGGACACCGTCGCCGGGTGCGGCGCCGCGCGCTGCCGCGTACGGCCGCGCCGCGGTCACCGTACGCACCTGACCCCACCGCAGCCGACCGCACCAGACCGTGAGCACGAGGAGCAGCATGACCAGCGCCGGGATCGTCGCGGCTCTCGCCGTGGGCCTTGCCGTCGGTGCCCTCGGCCGACTGGTCCTGCCCGGCCGCCCGGCCGTGCCGTTGTGGCTCACCACGACCATCGGAGCTGTTGCCGCGCTGCTCGGCGCCATCACCGCCTGGCTCGCCGGCGTTCAGGGGTTCAGCCTGCTGGGTCTGGTGGTGCAGGCCGGGCTCGCCGCGATCGCGGTGGTGATCGTGGTCGCCACGACCGGCAAGGAACGCTCCGACTCCCGGTGAGTAGTCCGCCCGGCGACGGTGCTCCCCCGCCGCCCCGAGTTCCGTACCCCGGCCGAGCGGCCGCGGCACCGGAGAGGAAGCAGGATGACCGTCGTACCGGACGACAACCTGATGACCCTGATCTGCGACGTCTGTGGTGACACCACCACCGGCACCGCCTGCGTGCTGCCCGACGCCGAGGTTGTCTGGACGCTGGTCTCCGATCACGGGTGGAGCGGTTCACCGTTCGCCACCGGTCCGCACCGCTGTCCCCGGTGCAGTTCACTGCCGCCGGGCAGCCCACTCGGTGACGGCGACCGCGGCGGGTCGGGCGGCGGCACCGAGGCGGCGGCGGCCCCCGCCGACAGCGGTGCCGATCCGGGCACCGGCGACCCGCTGCGGGCCTCGCTGCGCGCCGCCTTCGACCTGGCCGGGACGGTAGTGGTGGACCTGACCCAGGTACAGGTCATCGACTCGGTCGGGCTGGGCATGCTCGTCCGGGCCCACCGGGACGTACGCGAGCAGGGCGGGCGGCTGTGTCTCGCCGCGCCGTCGAGGTTCATCCGCACCGTGCTGCACACCATGAAGCTCGACGGGGTCTTCCCGATCTTCGACAGCCTCGACGCTGCTCTCGATCAACTGAGTGCCGCGGCGGTGCAGAACGCCGTTTCGGTCGGCATCTCGTCGGTCGACGTGACTCCCAGCGACGTGCCACGGCCCGCCGCCGAGGTGTCGTCGCTGCCCACGAGCCGCCGTCCGGCAAGCCGCGTCACCGTCTGACGCCGCGCCGCATTGATGATTGTCTGATAAAGCACCCGTAGCTTTCGGTAGTCGTCAATCCGCCGACATTCTTCCCGTACCGGGACAGTCCGGAGGTCGGTGATCCATGCCCGAATCCCGTGATACCGGCGTCGTGTCCACGCGACGTCGCGGACGGCCCGGATTCCCGCTCGGCGTGGCGCTGGTGACGGCTGGCGTCCTGTTTCAACTGCCCGACGTGCGGATGATGATCGAGCATGCCCGCATGGAACCGGCACAGCCCGGTATGCCGGGTATGGAGGGCACTCCCCCCGGCGAGCCGATGGACATGTGGACGCCCACGATGATCCTCGGCATGCTGCTGCTCCTCGCCGGCCTGCTGATGGCTGGGCGGGCGTTGTTCGCGGGCATCCAGCGACCGGACTCCGGAGGCGTCACCGTGGAGTCGATCGAGCATGGTCGGCTGAGACCGGCCTACTGGATCACCTGCGCGGTGCTGACCATCGCCCTGGTGGTGGACATCATGAAGCCACTCACCCTCGGCTTCGTCATGCCCGGCATGAGCGACGAGTACGACATGTCGCTCGAATCGATCTCGGTCCTGCCGCTGGTCGCCCTCACCGGTACCGCCGTCGGGTCGGTCCTCTGGGGCCTGCTCGGCGACCGGTACGGGCGGCGGACCGCCCTGCTCCTGGCCACCCTGCTGTTCATCGCCACCTCGGCGTGCGGGGCGATGCCCAGCTTCGAGTGGAACCTGGTGATGTGCTTCGCGATGGGCACCTCCGCCGGTGGCCTGCTGCCCCTGGTGTTCACGCTGATCGCCGAGCTGACTCCACGTCGACATCGCGGCTGGGTGGCGGTGACCGTCGGTGGGATCGGTGGTCTGGGCGGGTACCTGGCGGCCAGTGAGGCGGCGCGTCACCTTGAGCCGGCGCTGACCTGGCGCGCGCTCTGGCTGGTCGGGCTGCCCTCCGGGCTGCTGCTGTTGCTGATGGCACCGCTGATTCCCGAATCGCCGTTGTACCTGCTGCGCGCCGGGCGGCGCACCGAGGCGGAGGCGGTGCTCCGTCGTTACGGATCCCGTCTTGGCGCCACGCCACCGGCCGTCGGGCTCGCGGCGACACGCCTCGGCGTGGGGGCGATGCTGCGGGCGTATCCCGTCGTGACGTCGGTGATCGGCGTGGTCGGTGTCGTGTGGGGGCTGGTGAACTTCGGCTTCCTGGTCATGTTGCCCGCGCAACTACGCGAGGCCGGGCTGGCCGGTGGCGTCGCGAGCGGACTGCTGGCCGACTCGGCGCTCTACTCGACCCCGGCCCTGGCGCTCGTCGTGCTGCTCTACGCGGCCTGGAGCGGTCGCCGGGCACTGGCGCTGTTCATCGCGATCACCGCGATCGGGCTCGGCGGAGTGGCCCTCTGGACCGCCGGCAGCGGCGGGACGGTGCTGCTGTTGGCTTCCATCGGCGTGCTGGTGCTGTCGCTGTCCGCGGTCAACGCGATGCTGCTGCCCTACAGCGCTGAGATCTACCCGACCGCGATGCGGGCCACCGGCTCCGGCTTCGCCGGTGCGGCCACCAAGGTCGGTGGCATCCTCGGACCATCCACCACGCTGCTGGTCCTCTCCCTCGGCCACGGGCTCGTGCTGCCGGCCATCGCGCTGGGTGCGCTGTGTCTGGTCGCCGCCGTCCTGCTGCTTGTTTTCGGGCCGGAGCTGGGCGCGTCCGTCGGGCCACTCGCGCGCCGACGGCGCGGGCGAGAGGTTCCTGGCGCGCGGTTGAACCGATCCACCACCTCCGCCCGTACCTGAGGGCGAAGGGAGTGGCCCATGAAGCGCCTGACCCCGTTGCTCACCCTCCTGTCGGGGGCGGTGACGGCTGCTGTGCTGTTCACAATGAGTGCGCAGGCATCTCCGCCGGGCACCCAACCCGAGGCCGGTGGAGGTGCACCGGCCGCCGCGCCGGCCGCACCCGCCGACGAGGAGGCGGACGCCGACGCCGCGGTGGACCCCGACGCCGAGGTGCCCGGGGAGGAACCGACCGACGCCGACGCCCGGCGACCGGCCGGCACCTCGCCGCCGACGGATCCGGATGCCTCGTCGGCCGGCACCGAGGTGACGTCGGTCGAGCAGAACTGGATCGGTGAACTCGAAAACGGGGCCACCATCGCCATCACCGTGAAGGACGGCAAGGCCGAGGCGTACGTCTGCGACGGCCGGAGCATGGAACTGTGGCTGTCCGGCACGGTGCGCGACGGCAAGCTCGAACTGACCGGCAAGGACGCGAAGCTGACCGGTGTCATCCGGGGTGACCGCGCCAGCGGTGAGATGGTCGTCGGCGTACGGCGCTGGAAGTTCACCGCCCGACCCGACGACACGTCGGCCGACGAAGCGGTGGTGAAATCCGGTTCGGGCACCGCTCCGGCGATCTACCGGGTGACCGACGAGACCCGCAAGGCCGGCTTCGACGGCGGCTGGATCATGCTGCCCGACGGCACCCAGATCGGCATCGTCACCTGGAACGGCCAGCCCATTCCGGCACCGCCGTTGGACCCCGCCTTCAACAGCACCGTCGTGAACGGAGTGACCCTCGTGGCCGAGCCGGTCGTCCCCGGGGCGCGGTGATGTCCCAGCACCGGCAGGGCGGGGCACGCACGGTGCCCCGCCGGGCGCCTGAGCCCACCGTCGAGGTGATGCGTGACTTCGGGGCCCCGCCGCCGAGCGCACCGAGGCGGCGGCCCTCGCTGCTGGTGCCGCTGGTGGTCGGGGCCGGGGTGGCGGTGGCGCTCGGTGTCTACGGACGCACCCACACCCCCACCGGCATCGCGGTGAACGTGGCCGGCTTCTCCTCGCCGCTGACGGTGAAGGTGTGGCTCGGCACCGGGGCGGCCTTCTTCGCCGTCATCCAACTGCTGTCCGCGCTGGCGATGTGGGGTCGGCTCGGCGGCTTCTCCCCGTCCTGGGCCGGCTCGGCGCACCGGTGGTCGGGGCGGATCGCGTTCCTGCTCACCGTGCCGGTCGCGGTGCACTGCCTCTACGCGCTCGGCTTCGCCGACTACGACACCCGTACGCTGCTGCACTCCCTGCTGGGCTGCTTCTTCTTCGGTGCCTTCGCCACCAAGATGCTGACCCTGCCCAAGCGGGGCCTTGCCGGTTGGGTGCTCCCCACGGTCGGCGGGGTCGTGTTCGTCGCCCTGATCGGGGTCTTCCTGACCTCGTCGGTCTGGTACTTCACCACGTTCGGCATCCAGTTCTGATCCCCGGAAAGGCAAGGCACCTCGGATGAACCACGAGCAGGTCGGCTGCTGCCGGTCGCGACGAGCCCTGCTGGCCGGTACCGGCGCGGTGAGCGTGGCCGCGTTGACCGGTTGTGCGACGTACGGTCAGCCCACCGCGGCACCGCCGGCCGCGTCACCCGCCGGCACCTCCGGCGTCGACCCGTCGGGCACCACGGGTGTCGACCCGTCCGGCACCGCCACCCCGGGCGACGACGACGCAGATCCCGGTACGCCGGCACTGGCCACGTTGGCCGACATCCCGGTCGGTGGCGGCGCGATCTTCGCCGACGCCGGCGTGGTGGTGACCCAGCCGACCGACGGGACCATCAAGGCGTACTCGGCGACCTGCACCCACCAGGGCTGCACGGTCACCTCGGTCTCCGACGGCACCATCGTCTGCGCCTGCCACAACAGCGTGTTCGACATCGCCGACGGTTCGGTGCGCAGCGGCCCGGCGAGGGCGCCGCTGCCCGCCGCGAACGTCACCGTCGACGGGGACGCCATCCGGTTGGCCTGACCCGGCGCCCGGCGATGCGAACGCGGTGACGCGGCCCACCCAGGCCCGGGCCGCGCGGGGCCGTCCGAGGTGGCGTCACGCCCCCGGACGGCCCCTGCCCCACCCACGATCAAGCGGGCGGGGCAGGGACACCAATCGTCAGGACGCGGTGCAGGTCAGCCCGGAGGGCGTACCCGATCCGCTGCCGGTCAGCCCGAACGTGGTGCTGGTGCCTGCCGCGAGCTGCCCGTTGTAGGGCTCGTTGCGCACCGTCACCGTCGTTCCGGAGGTGGTGAGCCGGCCGTTCCACAGTGACGCGATAGTGGTGCCGGCGGGGGCGGTCCAGCTGACCGTCCAGCCGGTGGTGGCCGACGTGCCGGTGTTGCGTACGGTCACCTCCGCCTGGTAGCCACCCTGCCAGGAGCTGGTGACCCGGTACGTCGCGGCGCACCCGCCGTTGCCGTTGTCGTTGCCGGCCGGGGTGGTGACGGTCGACGACGGCGAGGCCGCCGAGACGTTGCCGGCCGCGTCGCGCGCCCGCACGGTGAAGATGTAGCTGGTCGAGGCGCTCAGCCCGGTGGCCCGGTAGGTGGTGCCCGAGACCGTGCCGACCACAGTGGCCGCCCCGGATCCGGTGGCCCGCAGCACCTCGTACGACGTGACACCCACGTTGTCCGTGGCCGCCGCCCAGCTCAGCGTGGCGGCGGTGGCGGTCACCTCGGTGGCGGCCGGCCGACCCGGTGCGGTCGGCGCGGTGGTGTCACCGGGGCCGGGGCCGCCGGCGTAGCGCTCGGCGAGGCTCATGCCGGTGGTGGAGTCGGCGCCGCCGAGGCGCACCTGGTGGTCGAGGCCGACGAACTTGCCGTTGTGCTGCCACAACGCGGGCTTGAGCATCTGGTTGTACTTCGTCTCGTCCCAGCTCGCCCAGTCGTCGAGCAGCAGGCCCCCGGTGTCGCCGGAGTTGGGGTTGAGACACCAGAACGTGTGGTGGATGCCGTTCTCGATCATCAGGTCGCGCAGCGCGGCCATCCAGCGGTCCTGCCGGGCGTCCTGACCCAGCCGGCCGCCCCACTCCCCGATCAGCAGCGGCGCGATGTTCTGCTCGTGGATGTAGAACCAGTTCGGCCGCCACACGTCGTTGGTAAGCGAGTCCTTGTCGAAGTCGCCGGTGAACCACGGCTGCTCGTACACCAGCGGTCCGTAGTCGTGCGGGGAGTAGACGAGCTGGTCCTGCTGGGCGCCGAGGTTGACCGGGTGCTCGGCGACGCCGCGCAGGTTGCCGCCCCACCAGTTGTAGTGGTAGTTGGGGCTGCGGTCGGGGTTGGTGTTGGGCGAGTTCCAGGTGGCACCGGCGCGCGGGTAGATCTCGATGCCTTCACAGAGGATCAGCAGGTTCGGGTTGATCGCCAGGATCCGCCGGCCCGCCGTCTCGCACGCGTACTTGAAGTTGTCCTGGTCGGTGCTGGAGTCCCACTTGGCCCGTTGGGGATCGTTCGGCGTCCCGTGCGGCTCGTTCTTGACGTCCATCGCGACGATCGTGTCGTTCGTCCGGTAGCGGGTGGTGATCCACTCCCAGCCCTGGAAGAACAGCTCCGGGGTGATGCTGCCCTTCCACCACACCGGATAGACGTGGCCGGAGTTGTCCGCCTCGGCGCTGTGCACGTCGAGCATGACCTTCAGACCGTACTTCTCGCACAGCGCGAGCCAGTGGTCGAAGACCTGGAGGTTGTTCAGGCCCTCCAGCTCCGGGTTGACGTACGTGTTGACGTTCGGCCGGATCGTCTGCCCGGCCTTCCACTCCAGCAACAGTTGCGTGGAGATGGGCACCCGGACGATGTTGATGCCGCGCTGGGCCATCTGACGGGTGATCGATTCGAGGTTGCCCGACCACAGGCCGTGGAAGACCCGCTCGCTGGCGTTGAAGCCGAACCAGTTGGCCCCGGTGAGCCAGACCTGGTTGCCGGCCTCGTCAACGATCCGGTTGCCGTCGGTGTGCAGCCAGTCGTCGGTGGGTGCGGCGGCGACGGCCGGAGCACCGACCGTCGGCGCCGCCGTCGCGGCAGGCGCGGCGGCGGCCACGCCGAACAGGACGACGGCCGCCGCCGCGACGGCCGTGAGTTTGGTACGTGCGGACATGCGACTTCCTCTGGTGATGGGTGACGAGGAACGTCGACGACCCGTGCCCAAGGGTCGTGGGAGCGCTTCCATCGACACCCTAGGCGGTCTCGGCCACCAGGGGAAGCCACGTCACACCGCGAGGGCCTCCCGGACCGTGTGTTCGGCGGTGGTGCCGCCGTCGCCGGCGGAGGTGACGCGGCCAGACTCCAGGACGTGGTAGCGGTCGGCGACCCGCAGCGCGAAGCCGAGGTGCTGCTCGACCAGGAGCACGCTGAACCCGGTCTGCGCGATCAGGGCCACGATCCGGTCCTGGATCTCGGTCACCACCGACGGCTGGATGCCCTCGGTCGGTTCGTCGAGCATCAGCAGCCGGGGCCGGGTGATCAGCGCCCGGGCGATGGCCAGTTGCTGACGCTGGCCGCCGGAGAGCAGCCCGGCCCGCCGCCGCAGCAGTGGACGCAACGCCGGGAACAGGTCCAGCACCTCCGCGGTGGCCGCTGCTCCGTCCCGACGACCGTCGGCGACCAGGCGCAGGTTCTCCGCCGCGGTCAGATGGGGAAAGCACTGCTGCCCCTGCGGCACGTACGCGATCCCCCGGGCGACCCGCTCGTGCGGAGCCAGCCGGGTGATGTCCTCGCCGTCCAGCTCGACCCGGCCGGCGCTGGGGCGCAGCAGTCCGGCGGACACCCGAAGCAGGGTGGACTTGCCGGCCCCGTTGTGGCCCAGCACCGTGGCGACCCCGTCGGCGGGCACCGTCACGTCGACGCCGTGCAGCACCCGGCTGCGCCCGTAACCGGCGTGCACGCCGCGCATCGCGAGCATCATGCCTCCGTGTGTGTCGGGGCCGACCCGGCGTCGACCGGGTGACCGAGGTAGACCTCCTGCACGCGCGGGTCGGCCTGCACCTGGGCGACGGTGCCCTCGCTGAGCACCCGGCCGGCGTGCAGCACGGTGACGGTACGCGCGAAGCGGCGCAGGAAGTCCATGTCGTGCTCGATCACCACCACCGTGCGGTCCTGGCTCACCTTCTCCAGCAGCTGTCCGGTGGCGTCGCGTTCCTCGTGGCTCATGCCGGCGACCGGCTCGTCGAGCAGCAGCAGCCGGGTGTCCTGCACCAGCAGCATGCCGATCTCCAGCCACTGCTTCTGCCCGTGGGCGAGGGTGCCGGCGAGCTGGTCGGCCCGGCTTGACAGGCCGATCACGTCGAGGGCCTCGGCCACCTCGTCGGGCACGCCGCGGCGGCGACGCAGCAAGGTCGACCAGCCGCGTCGGGCCCCGGCGGCGATGTCGAGGTTCTGCAACACCGTCAGCTCCTCGAACACCGTGGAGGTCTGGAAGGTGCGGCCGACGCCGAGCCGGCTGATCCGGTGCACCGGCCGGCCGAGCAGCTCCCGGTCGCCGAAGCGCACCGAGCCGGTGGCCCGGACCAGGCCGGTGACGGCGTCCACCAGAGTGGTCTTGCCGGCGCCGTTGGGCCCGATCAGGAACCGGATGTCGCCGGGGGCGACGTCGAGGGAGACCCCGTCGACCGCGGTGAACCCGTCGAAGCTGACCCGCAGGTCACGCACGTAGAGCCCGTGCAACTGCCCGGTCATGCCGCCCCCTCCCGCCGCCGTGGTCGCAATCGGCCGAATCGGCTCGGGCGGGGTTCGCCGTCGTCGCGACGCCGGACCAGACCGATCAGCGAGGCCAGGCCGCCGGGCAGGAACGCCACCACCACCACGAAGAGCAGACCCTGAAGGTACGTCCAGGTGCCCGGGAAGCGCTCCGACAGGGCGGTACGCGCCCACGCCACCGCGACCGCCCCGAGTACCGGGCCGAGCAGCGTGGCCCGGCCGCCGATGGCGACGCCGATGACGAACTCGATGGAGGGCACGATCCCGATCAGCGCCGGGGAGATGATGCCCACCGCCGGCACGAAAAGCGCGCCGGCCAACCCGGCCATGCCGGCGGCGACCACGTAGGCGACCAGCTTCACGGTGGCCGGGTCGTAGCCGAGGAAACGGACCCGTTCCTCCGAGTCGCGGACGGCCACCAGCAGCTCGCCGTAGCGGCTCTGCATCAGGTGTCGAGCCACAGCCAGCAGCGCCAGCAGGGTGCCGGCGATGATGAAGTAGACCATCCGCTGGTTGACCGGGTCGTCCAGGTCGTAGCCGAAGAAGCCCTGGATGTCGGTGAGCCCGTTGGTGCCGCCGGTGGTGCCCTGCTGGCCGATCAGCAGGATCACCATGGCGGCGGCGAGGGCCTGGCTGAGGATGGCGAAGTAGGCGCCGCGCACCCGGCGGCGGAACACCAGCGATCCGAGTACGAAGGCGACCGCCATCGGCAGCAGCACCGTGGCGGGCAGCGCGAACCATGGGCTGGCGAACGGTCGCCACCACAGGGGCAGCTCGTCGAGTTGCCCGTACAGCATCATGAAGTCGGGCATGTTGCCCGGTCCCGCGTCGGCGAGCTTGAGGTGCATGGCCATCGCGTAGCCGCCGAGGCCGAAGAAGACCCCCTGGCCGAGGGTGAGCATGCCGCCGCGCCCCCAGGCCAGGCCGATGCCGACCGCGACCATGGCCACGCAGAGATACTTCGCCAGCAGGGAGAGCCGGAAGTCCGACAGCAGCAGCGGCGCGACGGCGAAGAGCAGTGCCGCGCCGAAGGCGAACCCGACGGCGGCCCGGTACCGGTGGCGGGACGGTCCGGCCGCCGGTCTGGTCGGTGGCGTCGACGCCGGGTCGGCGGCGGTGACGGGATCTCCGGCGACGGTGGTCATGCCAGACTCCTGGTACGCAGGGTAAACAGGCCCTGGGGTCGCCACTGGAGAAACGCGACGATGGCGATGAAGACCATCACCTTGGCGACGCTGAGGGTGGTGAGGTACTCGCCGGTGGCCTGGAGCACGCCCAGGGCGAAGGCGACGATGACGGTGCCCTTGAGCTGGCCGATCCCGCCGACCACGACGACCAGGAAGGCGTCGATGATCAGGTTGGTGCCCATGGTGGGACCGATCGGCCCGAGCAGGGTGAGGGCCACTCCGGCGATGCCGGCCAGGCCGGAACCGATGAAGAAGGTCATCCGGTCGACCCGGGCGGTGGGAATGCCGGATACGGCGGCCAGGTCCCGGTTCTGCACGACGGCCCGGATCCGGCGGCCCAGCGGGGTGACCCGCAGGGCCAGGGTCAACGCGACGACCGCGCCGCCGGCCAGGGCCAGGATGAACAACCGGTTGTTGGCCACGGTTATGCCGCCGGGCAGCGCGATGTTGCCGGTCAACAGCTCCGGTGCGCGGGTCTGCACGTTGGGGCTGCCGAAGATGTCCCGGGCCAACTGTTGCAGGATCAGCGACACCCCCCAGGTGACCAGCAGGGTGTCCAGCGGGCGGGCGTAGAGGCGGCGGATCAGCAGGACCTCCAACAGCACCCCCATCGCGCCGGCCACCACGAAGGCGACCGGCAGTGCGATCAGCAGCGACCAGCCGGCCGCCGTGATGACCTGTTGCAGGACGTAGGTCGTGTAGGCCCCGGCCATGATGAACTCGCCGTGGGCCATGTTGATCACGCCCATCTGGCCGAAGGTGAGGGCCAGGCCGAGCGCGATGAGCAGCAGCACCGCCCCGATGCTGACGCCGGTGAAGAGTTGGCCGATGAGAACTGTCACGGTGCGTACTCCGAACTGCTGGTGGGGGTGGGCCCGGGCGGGTGTGCCGCCCGGGCCCACCGGGTCAGCTCAGGCCACCGGCCCACGGGTAGCTCTTGAGGTACGGATCGGGAGTGATCGGCTGTCCGGAGTTCCAGACCTCGGTGATCAGTCCGTCCGCACCGACCTTGCCGACGCGTGCCGTCTTGGCGATGTGCTGGGTGGCGCCGTCCACGGTGACCATGCCCTCGGGCGCCTCGAAGGTGATGCCGTCGGAGGCCTCCCGGACCTTCTCCACGTCGAAGGTGCCGGCCTTCTCGACCATCGCCTTCCACAGGTAGACCGAGACGTACGCGGCCTCCATCGGGTCGCTGGTCGGCTTGTCCGCCCCGTACTTGGCCTTGTACGCCGCCACGAACTTCTCGTTCGCCGTCCCGGGCGTGGTCTGGTAGTAGTTCCAGGCGGTGAGCTGGCCCTCCAGGTACTGGGTGCCGATGCTCTTGACCTCCTCCTCGGCGATCGACACCGACACCACCGGCATGCTGGCGGCGGTCAGCCCGGCCGACTTGTACTCCTTGAAGAAGGCCACGTTGCTGTCACCGTTGAGCGTGTTGAACACCGCGTCGGCGCCGGCGGACTTCACCTTGTTCGTGATGGTGCCGAACTCGGTGGAGCCCAGCGGGGCGTAGTCCTCGCCAAGCACCTTCATCCCGTTGGCCTCGGCGTACGCCTTGATGATCTTGTTTGCGGTGCGCGGGAAGACGTAGTCGGAACCGACCAGATAGAGCGAGGTGGCCCCCTGCGCCTTGAGGTAGTCCAGGCCGGGGACGATCTGCTGGTTCGTCGTGGCCCCGGTGTAGAAGATGTACGGCGACTGCTCCAGCCCCTCGTACTGCACCGGGTAGAACAGCAGCGACTTGTTCTTTTCGAACACCGGCTTGACGGCCTTGCGGCTGGCCGAGGTCCAGCAGCCGAAGACGGCCGCCACGCGGTCCTCCCGGATCAGTTTCTCGGCCTTCTCGGCGAAGGTCGGCCAGTCCGAGGCGCCGTCCTCGCCGACGGGTTCGATTTTCTTGTCGAGCACGCCCCCGGCGGCGTTGATCTCCTCGATCGCCAGCATGATCGCGTCTCGGACGGTGACCTCGCTGATGGCCATCGTGCCGGATAGGGAGTTGAGCAGGCCCACCTTGACGGTGTCGCCGGAGACGTCGGCGGCGACGCCCGCAGCGGTGTTTCCGTCGGTGGTCTTGCTGCCGCACGCGGCCAGCGCGGCCGCGGCGACCAGGGTCATGGCACCCGCCAGGATGCGGCGTCCCCGGATCAGTGTCATCAATTCTCCCTGCGTCGCGCGTGTGACGTCAGTCAGTGCCCGGGAACGATCGTCGGCCCCGAGTCGAAGTGCGGATCTGTCTAACTGCGGTGCGGTCCGTCGGAACATTGGCGCTGCCCGGTGCGGCGGGTGGACACCGACCCGGGCGGCGATTCGGATATCGGGCAGGGAAAGCTTCGATCCGTTTCATTGCACGGATGTTTCCCAGTCCTCAATAGAGTGTTTCCGCTGGCCCGACCACTTCGACGAGGGCACGAAAAATGCCGGCGCATCGCCGATGCAGAATCGACGGAATGACACCGGCACACGATTTTTCAGCCGCATTCGGCTGCACTTTCCGTCCATCGCCGGACGGGTGGTGATATCCGACGCTACGGTCGGATGCTTCACGTAGGAAGTATCTTGGCCGCCGGCCGGCGGACCTGTCAAGGCACGGTCCGGTCACACCCGGCGGAGATCACAGTTCAGTCAGGACGGTGAAGTCGAGGCCGTCGGCCTCGGCCAGGTAGATCCGCTGACGGACGTGCCGGCGGCGCAGCCGCAACTCTCCGCGCGGCCCGTCGTACGACACCACGTCGGCGGAGGCCTCCACCGCCCGTACGTCCAGCGTGCCGGCCTTGGCGATCAACGCGGCCAGCAACATCACACCCTCGTAGCAGGACTCCCCCAGGCTGCCCAGCGGTGGCGCCTCCAGGCCGAAGCGCCGACCGAAGCTGCCGTGGAAGTCGAGATTCTCCTGGGTCACCAGGCCGGCGAAGAAACCCGCCGTGCTGAACAGCCCCCGGGTGTTGGCGGCACCGCTGGCGAGCAGCATGTTCTCGTCCATCAGGGTGCTCAGGCGCAGACAACGCTGGTCCAGACCGGCTCGGGCGAACGCCCGGTTGAACCGGACCGCGTCGGCCCCCACGAGCATCATGAGCACCGCGTCGGCGTCGCTGCGTTCGATGCGCCGCAGCACCTCGGCGTAGTCGTGGGTCTCCAACGGCAGGAAGTGCTGGCCGACCACGCGTCCGCCGCTGCGCAGCGCGTACCGGTGTGCCGCCCGGGTCGTCCGGCGCGGCCAGACGTAGTCGTTGCCGACCACGAACCAGCGCCGCACCCCGAGATCCCCGGCGAGCACCCGCATCGCCGGCCACAGCTGCGCGTCCGGCGTCTCGCTGGTCAGGAAAACACCCTCGGTACGCTCGCCACCCTCGTACAGGGCGGTGTAGACGTACGGCACCCGGTGCGCGATGCGCGGCGCCACCGCCTGACGCACGGAGGAGATGTGCCAGCCGGTGACGCCCTGCACCGCGCCCACCGACACCAGCGCCTCCACCTCGGCGGCCACCTCGGCCGGCGGTGCCCCGCCGTCGACCGGCACCAGCCGCAACTCCCGGCCGAGCACGCCGCCACGCCGGTTGAGTTCCTCGACCGCGAGCTGCGCACAGAGTTCACAGCTCGGGCCGAACATGCCCGCCGGCCCACGCATCGGATACACCAACGCGATACTGACCACACCGCGATCGACGGTCAGCCAGGACGCCCCGGCGGAGATGCTCTCCCCCGCCTGCGGGCGCCCGGACCCCGGTGCCGGCGCGGACATGAACACATGGTGGCCGCCGCCGCTGGTGAAGACCAGCCCTCCCCAGTCACCGGGACATCTCGCTACGATGACACCGCAACCGCGAGGCGGGAGTGCCATGTCAGACCTTCCCGGTTCCGCAGCCGACCTGCTACCCCTGCTCACCCGCGCCGAGCGGCTGCTCTCGCGCCGGGTCGGCGGGGTGCTCGCCGCCGAGTCGCTCACCATCGAGGCGTGGCGGGTCCTCTGCCTGCTCGCCGACGGTCTCGGTCATCCGATGAGCGAGGTCGCCGCCGAGGCGTCGCTGCCACCCGGCACGCTGACCAAGCTTGTCGACCAACTCGTCGACCGTAACCTCGTCTTCCGCCGCGTCGATCCGATCGACCGCCGTCGCATCCGCGCCTACCTGACCGCACGGGGCCGCCGCGAGCACGAGCGGGTGGACGCCGAGATCCGCGCCCACCTCGCCGGCCTCGACGCGACCGACGACACCACCCTCGCCGTCCTACTGGACGCCCTCATCACCCGCCTCGACACCAGCCACCGCACCCCCACCCCCGCCTGACCTGCCCCCGCCCAGCGCCGAGGACGCCCCACACCCCGAACGCCGCGATCTTGCACTTTCGGTCGCCGATAAGCACTATTTGCGGCTTACAACCCGACCAAAAGTGCAAGATCGCCGAACGTGGGGGTGGGGAATGGGTCAGCCGCCGTTGACGGGGCGGAAGTGGGGGACGGTGTGGCGGGCGCGGGGGGTGGGGCTTGTGGTGCGGGCGACGGCGTCGAACATGGTCCGGCCCAGGACCGCGTGTGCGCGTACGGCCGGGTGGGTGCCGCCGTAGTTGTCCAGGTCGCCGAGGGAGTCGGCGAAGAAGGCGTACGTCAGGGTGGGTGCGCCCGTCGCGTCGAACATGATGCCGGCCTCGTGCCGGGCGGCACCCGAGGCATCGAAGTCGGCGCCGTACTTGGTGGCGACCCGGCTGCGTTCCGCCGAGGACATGTCGCGGCGGATGCCGTCGTGGTAGCCGTTGATCCACCGCAGGATGCCGAGCAGGAAGTCACTCGACCGGGCCGACAGCAGGGTTTTGTTGGCCAGCCGCCACAGCAGGTCGTGGGTCTCGCGCGGAGTGGTCACACCGAGGAAGAACCGGTTCGGGTTGGCCACCGGCTCGACCCGGGTGTGCGTGAATCCCTTGGCCGCCAGGATCTCGTTGATCTCCAGTGCCGGCACCACCCGGCCGCACATCCGTACCGCCGTGTTGTCGCTGACGAGCAGCATCGCGGTGAGGAAGTTCGCCACGGTGACCTCGTCGCCCCAGACCGTCTGCAGGAAGTAGATCCCGCTGCCGCCGAGGATGATGTCGGCGGTGAGGTCGAGCCGCTGGTCCAGCCGCAGCTCGCCCCGGTCGATCTTGTCCATGACCGCCACCGCGACCGCCAGCTTCTGCACGCTGTACCCGTGCGTCACCCGGTCCGCGTCGTCGGCGATCACGGTCCGGAGGGTCCCGTTGGCGTCGAGCATCGCGACGTGCGAGCGCCACACCCCACCGGCGCGGGCCTTCTGCTGCCGGTACGTCCGGCGAATCACCTCTCGCGGCGGCACCCTGTCGATGCCCGCCGTGGTGCCGTCAGCCGGCGCGGCCACCGCACCGGACGGCGTCGCCGCCAACGTCACAGCTGCCGCACCGAATCCGATCGCGGCCCGACGACTGACCCGCTTGATCATTGCCTCTCCCAGGGTTTCCGCTGCCACCGGCGACCGCCGGCACCTGACCCACCCTGCCACATGTCCACAGAGGACACTTGCCGACACCGGACCGGTCAGAGCCCGCTTATCGTCTCCGGCGCCCGTTCCCGGCGGGACAGTGCCCGCACCACCGCGAGCGGACCGTGCCGCCAGGCGGCGATCCGGGTGAGCAGGTCACTCGTCAGTTCGGTGGCGGCGGCCGGCATCTCGGGCGTCGGCAGGCCCAGGCTGACCGCCAGATCGTCGGTGTGCACCACCAGCTCCAGCAGCCGGGTCAGCAGGAAGTCGTCGACGGCCAGTCCCCAGTCGCCGAGGTCGACGATCCGGTACGAGGGCTGTGTCGGCACGGTGCGGCGCAGCCGGCCCAGGAACTCGTCGACCTCGGCGGCGAGTCGACTGGCGGTGGTCTCGGCGGCGGCCCGCTCCCCCCGCTCGCGGATGTCGGTGTTGTCTTCCTCCTCGGCACCGGTGGTCACCCACGCGCTGCCGGTGAAGTGCGCCAGGACGTCGATCGCGGTCCGTCCCGGCGGCGCGTCGAGCAGTTCGGCGGTCCGGGTGATCTGGTTGGCCAGGTGCCGGGCCAGCCCGCCGGTGGAGCAGTGCGGCAGAGCGCTCGGCGTCGTCCAACGCTCGGCCAGCACCGGCGTACGCAGCAGCGCGGCGGCGATGTCGGCGGTGGCGAGGTAGGCGCTCCGGGTGGTGATGTTCTCGGGCACCAGCCCCGGATCGACGCGCAGGCCCAGGTCCGGCTGGTCCAGCCAGTCCAGTCGGGCCGAGATGCGCTCGGCGTGTTCGGTGAGCAGCAGCCGCACGCTGTACACGGCCAGCAGCATCGCCTGGAGGGAGTCCACCCCGTACGCGGCGTCGACCGCACCGTCGGCCAGCCCCTCGATCTGGAACGGGCAGCGCCAGTCACCGCCCGGCAACGGGTCGGGGTGCGGCCTGCCGAAGCGGACGACCACCTCCGAGGTGACATCGTCCGGAGTGACCACTGCGATCCGCCGCTCGGCGACGACCTCACCCAACTCGTACAACCCCACGCTCCCCTCGCCCGCCCGAAGCAGCGATGGTATCCAGAGCGGTCTCCGGTTCGAGGTACTCCCGCAGGGTGTGCGCGTCCGGCGCGGTGGCGCTCCACAGCGTCGCCGGGCCACCGGCCAGCGGCAGCCGGGCCCACGTGGCGCCCACGGCGGGCGGCTCCGCCGGGCGGTCCGGGTCCACGATCAGCAGCGAGCCGGTGGCGGGCGCGCCGGCCAGCACCGCCGGTCCGGCCCAGCCGGCGGCGTTCGGCCCGACCGTCAGGGACTGCCGCAGCAGCGGCCGACCGTCCAGGTCCACCCACGTGTTGACCTCGACGTTGCCGGGCTGCTCGCCATACCGGCCGCAGATCAGCTCGTCCCGCCAGTGCAGGGTGCCGCCGGCCGCGACGTCCACCCGCGAGTCGGCGACGTGCGCGCAGCCGGCCGCCGCGACCAGTTGCTCGGGCAGCCAGAGCAGGGTCGCCCGCTCGGCGACGGTGGCCCGGACCAGCATCCGGGACACCGCGCCGGGGCGGCCGGGCAGGGCCACCGAGGCGGCCACGGTGTGCACGCGTACCGCCGCACCGGGGCCGACCTCGACATCCAGCCGCAGGTCGTCGCCGGCCAGCGGCCCGGCCGCGCCGCCGACGACGTACACCGTGAGGCCACCGCCGGGGGCCGGCACCTGGCGCAGCAGCAGCGGACTCTCGCCGCGCAGCTCGACCAGGGTGGTACGGCCGTTCCTGTCGACGCGGGCCGCCAGCCGGGCGGTGGCCCGCATCAGGCCTGCCCGGCGGGGGCCGCCACGACCGGCGCGGGCCGGTCCGCGCCTGCCGACGCGGCCCGGTGGTGGGCCAGTTCGTGACGGATCCACCCGGCGACCTGGGTCGCCAGGGGGTCCTCGCTGATGGACTGGAACACCGTGGGCAGGTCGCCGCGGCGGGCACGGGCGTCGCGGTCCATCACGGACAGGTCGGCACCGACCATCGGCGCCAGGTCGGTCTTGTTGATGACCAGCAGGTCGGCGGCGGTCACCCCCGGGCCGCCCTTACGGGGCACCTTGTCCCCGCCGGCCACGTCCACCACGAAGATCTGCCGGTCGACCAGGCCCCGGCTGAACGTGGCCGTCAGGTTGTCGCCGCCACTCTCCACAAGCACCAGGTCCAGCGGACCCAGCGCGTCGGTCAGGTCGTCGACGGCGTCGAGGTTGGCGCCGATGTCGTCGCGGATGGCGGTGTGCGGACAGCAGCCCGTCTCCACCGCGCGGATCCGGGTCGGATCGAGCACCCCGGCGCGTTTGAGGAAGTCCGCGTCCTCGGTGGTGTAGATGTCGTTCGTCACCACCCCCAGGCGCAGTTCGTCGGCGAACGCCCGGCACAGCGCCGCGACCAGGGCGGTCTTGCCGGAGCCCACCGGCCCGCCGATGCCGACCCGCAGTGCCCGCGCGGCAGTCGGCAGCGGGGCGTGCGGGTCGACCCCCGGCTCGGGGTGGGTGTGGGGAACGGACTCGTCGTGGTCGACTTCAGGACGCAAAGAGACGCACCTCCCAGGTGACGTGAGCTTCGGCGTGGATGTCGGCGAGCGGAGCGGCGGCGGCGGGCAGCCGCTCCGGTGGTTCCTCGGCGGCGCGGGCCGCCCGCGCCGCGGTGGCGTCGCAGGCGCCGGCGAGCCGCACCAGCAGGGCCTGCACCTGGTACGGGTCCAGGCCGAGCAGGCGTACGGCGGCACTGGCCGAGCCGGTCACCGTCGCGTGGGCGGCGACGGTGGCCACCTGACCGGGGTTCAGACCGGCGGCGGCACCGACCAGCCCCAGCACCAGGGGCTGGTGTGGACCGTCCGGCCCGGCGGGCAGGTCGTCGAAGGTGGTCGCCGGCCAGATCCGGCGACCGGCCCGCAGCAGCGCCCGCCCCTGCCGACGGGACACCGACCGTTGGGCCGGCGAGGCGGTCCGGGCGTCCAGTTCGGCGTCGAGGCGCACGAGCGCCGCCCGTCGGCCCGGCGCGACCCGCTCCGGTGCCGACGGCCGTGGTGGCCGGCCCCCGGCGGGACGGCCACCGGTCACCGGACAACCCGGCGATCCCGAGGCCATCCGGCAGGTGGCGGCGGCGAACGCCGCCGCGACAAGTCCTGCGGTGGCCAACCGGCCCCGCAGGTACTCCCCCAGGGTGTCCAGGTCGGTCACCCGGCCGGCGGCGACAGCCGCCTCCAGCCCGGCCGAATGCGCGTGCGCACCGGCCGGGAAGCGCCCGTCGGCGAGGAGCAGCAGCATCGTCGTGGCGGTCATCAGAACAGGAAGTACCGCTGGGCCATGGGCAGTTCGGCAACCGGATCCGGCTCCACCACCACGCCGTCGATCCGGACCGTGAAGGTGTCCGGGTCGACCTCGATGCGTGGCAGGGCGTCGTTCTCCGGCAGGTCGGTCTTGCCGCGCGACCGTACGTCGGTCACCGGCACCACCCGACGTCGTACGTCCAGCCGCAGCCCGGCCTCCAGCGCCGCGGGCGCGACGAACGCCAGGCTGGTGGCCGCCGCCGCGCCGCCGTACGCGCCGAACATCGGCCGGGGCAGCATCGGCTGTGGGGTGGGGATCGAGGCGTTCGCGTCACCCATCTGGGCGTACGCGATGAGGCCGCCCTTGACGACCAGGTGCGGTCGTACGCCGAAGAACGCCGGCTCCCACAGCACCAGGTCGGCGAGCTTGCCCGACTCCACGGACCCGATCTCGTGGTCGAGACCGTTCGCCATGGCCGCGCAGATGGTGTACTTCGCGACGTACCGACGGGCCCGGTGGTTGTCGGCGGCGCCGTCCCCGGGCAGGGCGCCCACCCGGGCCTTCATCACGTGCGCGCTCTGCCAGGTACGCAGCACGACCTCCCCGATCCGGCCCATCGCCTGCGCGTCGGAGCCGATGATGGAGATCGCGCCTAGGTCGTGCAGCAGATCCTCGGCGGCCATCGTGGACGGCCGGATGCGGCTCTCGGCGAACGCCAGGTCCTCCGGCACCGCCGGGTTGAGATGGTGGCAGACCATCAGCATGTCGAGGTGCTCGGCAAGGGTGTTGCGGGTGTACGGGCGGGTCGGGTTCGTCGACGACGGCAGCACGTTCGGCTCACCGGCGACGGTGATGATGTCCGGCGCGTGTCCGCCACCGGCCCCCTCGGTGTGGTACGAGTGGATCGCCCGGCCGCCGATGGCGCGCAGGGTGTCGGCGACGAACCCGGCCTCGTTGAGGGTGTCGGTGTGGATGGAGACCTGCACGCCGGAGGCGTCGGCGACCCGCAGGCAGGCGTCGATCGCCGCCGGGGTGGTGCCCCAGTCCTCGTGCAGCTTGAATCCGCCGGCTCCGGCCCGCAGCTGCTCCCACAGCGCCTCTTCCGAGACGGTGTTTCCCTTGCCGAGCAGCAGCACGTTGACCGGGAAGGTGTCGAGGGCCTCGTGCATCCGGGCCAGGTGCCAGACGTTCGGGGTGACGGTGGTGGCCCGGGTGCCCTCGGCCGGTCCGGTGCCGCCGCCGACCAGGGTGGTGACTCCGCTGGCGAGGGCCTCGGCGACCAGCTGCGGGCAGATGAGGTGCACGTGGGTGTCGACCGCCCCGGCGGTGAGGATCCGACCGTTGCCGGCGATCACCTCGGTGGCCGGGCCGATCACCAGGTCCGGGTGAACACCGTCCATGGTGTCCGGGTTACCGGCCCGGCCGAGCGCCACGATCCGCCCGTCGCGCAGCCCGACGTCCGCCTTCACCACCCCCCAGTGATCGAGGACGACCGCACCGGTGATCACGGTGTCCAGGGCACCCTCGGCGCGGGTGGCCCGGGACTGGCCCATCGACTCACGAATCACCTTGCCGCCGCCGAAGACCGCCTCGTCCCCACCGGCGCAGTAATCCTGCTCAATCTCGATGAGCAGGTTCGTGTCGGCCAGCCGGATCCGGTCGCCGGTGGTCGGCCCGTACAGGGCGACGTAGCGGCCCCGCTCGACGCTGCTCATGCCAGCACTCCGCTTCGCTCCATGCCGCCGGGCGGCGGGTCTGACCTGCTGATCCGCGCGCTCATGCCGTCCGTCCTTCGTCAAGTGCTCCGGCGCACTCGCCGCGCAGGCCCGGCACGATCCGCGCGCCGCCCAGCGGCACCAGGTCCACCCGGCGACTCACCCCCGGCTCGAATCGCACCGAGGTGCCGGCCGGTACGGCGAGGCGCTGCCCCCAGGCGGCGTCCCGGTCGAAGTCCAGCGCCGGGTTGGCCTCGGCGAAGTGGTAGTGCGAGCCGACCTGCACCGGCCGGTCACCGGTGTTGACCACCAGCAGTGTGGTCACCGGCCGCCCGGCGTTGATCTCCACCGGTCCGTCGGCCGGCAGGATCTCCCCGGGGATCACGGGATCGGGTGGTGCACCGTCACCAGCTTGGTGCCGTCCGGGAACGTCGCCTCCACCTGCACCTCCCTCAGCAACTCGGGGATGCCGTCCTGCACGTCGTCGCGGCTGAGCACGGTGCGCCCGGCGGCCATCAGGTCCACCACGGACTGCCCGTCGCGTGCCCCTTCGAGCAGGAAGGCGGTGATCACCGCGACGGCTTCCGGATAGTTCAGGCGCAGGCCGCGCTCGCGGCGACGCCGGGCGACGTCCGCCGCCACGTGGACGAGCAGGCGGTCCTGCTCGTGGGGGGTGAGATACACGGGTGGCTCCCGGTGGATGTCCGCGCTCCCGTCGACCGCCGGCCCGGCGCCTCGACGCGCCGCCGCACGGGTCGGGGTTCGCCCGCCGACTCGACCGTCACGCGCGTCGGACCCGGGAGTTCCACCCTCCCGGCCCACGTGACGGACCACCGGCGGTGTCATCGGATGCGGACCGCACCGCCCACCGCTGACCAGACCGTAAGGGATCACCCACTCCCCCGGCAACACCCCCACCCGCCGTACGCACCAACCCCGCCGCGTTGATCATGAGGTTAGCGGCAGTCAGGGAGATCGAACTCGCCGCCAACCTCATGGTCAACTCGGCGGGGTGTGAGGGGGCCGGCGTGAGGGGGGTCATAGGGGGTGGACGGTGGGTGGGCGGGCGGGGGCTGATAGCGTCGGCGGCAGGTCATGAGTGCCAGCGCGAAGCCCCGGCTCGCTGGCCGGCAACCCTCCACCGCGCAGGGGTGCCCCGGGTGAGGACCAGGCATCGGAGCGATCTTCGGTGCAAGCGTGGCCTGGGTTCCCAGGTCATCACGACCTTGAGGAGCACCATGTCGTACCGCGATCGTTCGGTGGCCCGCCCGGGCCTGACCCGGCGTCGGCACGTCGACATGATGCGGGTGTGCAGCGCCGCGTGTAGCTGACCGCGTCGCTCCCCGTCACCGATCCCGCACGGGTCGGCTGACCCTCTGCCATCGATCCCATCCCAGCGGTCCGCCCGGCGGCGGACCGTCGGTGCGGCACGTCCGTGCCCGCCGCAGCTCAACCAGGAGACACCTGTGCGATTCCCTCCCGCCCTGACCCGCGCCGCCGCCGTCGGTGTCGCCGCGATCCTCGCCGCCGCCACCCTCACCGCCTGCGGCTCCGACACCGCCGGCAACGCGGCCGACAACCCGTACAACCTGGCGCAGCCAGGTGTGCTGCGGGCCGGCACGCTCACCGACGCCCCACCAAACGTGTACCTGAAGGACGGCAGGTTCACCGGCTTCGACAACGACCTGCTGGTCGCCGCCGCCGACAGGCTCGGCCTGACGGTGGAGTTCGTCGGCACCGACTTCTCCGCCCTGCTCGCCCAGGTCGGCAACCGCAGGTTCGACGTCGGCAGTTCCTCGATCACCATCACCGAGGCACGGAAGAAGACCGTGGACTTCGGCAACGGGTACGACTTCGGCTACTTCGGGCTCGACGTGCCCGCCGGTTCGACGCTGACCAGCTTCGACGAGTTGCCCGGCAAGCGGGTGGTGGTCGTGCAGGGGACCGTCCAGGACGACTACGCCACCGGGAAGGGTCTGGACCCGGTGCGGGTGCCCGACTACAACGGCGCGATCAACCAGCTCAAGGCCGGTACGGCGGACGCGTGGATCGCCCCCGCCGAGATCGGTGAGAAGACCGCCGCAGACAGCGGCGGCAAGATCACCGTGGCTGCGAAGGAACTCAGCCCGGCGCCAACCGCGTACGCCTTCGCCAAGGGCAACGACGCGCTGCGCGAGGCACTGAACAAGGCCCTCGACGAGGTGATCGCCGACGGCACCTGGACCCGGTTGCAGGAGCAGTACTACCCGGGCCGGCCGATCCCGGCCGACTTCACCCCGGGCAGCGGCGACGTGGTGGCACCCTCCGCATCGGTCGGCGCGGCGGCACCGTCGGCGTCGGCCGCTTCCTGACGCTAGGACCACGAGCGAGCAGGGCGGAGGTTGACCGTGGATCCGTTGCGCACCCTGTGGGAGACGTTCTTCGACTGGGAGTCGATGCGCGAGGCGCTACCCGAGATGCTCACCGTCGGGTTGCCGAACACGCTGATCCTGGCGGTCACCGCCGCCCTGCTCGGCTCGGCGCTGGGCATCGTGCTGGCGGTGGCGGGCATCTCGCGTACCCGTTGGCTGCGGTGGCCGGCGCGGGTGTACACCGACATTTTCCGGGGCCTACCGGCGGCGGCGACGATCCTGCTGATCGGGGTCGGGCTGGCCCCGCTGGGGTTGCAGGTGTGGGGGCCGAATCCGTACCCGCTGGGCATCCTGGCGCTGTCGCTGATCGCCTCGGCGTACCTCGGGGAGATCTTCCGCGCGGGCATCCAGTCGGTGGAGGCCACCCAGTTGGAGGCGGCCCGCGCGCTGGGTTTCTCCTGGCGGGAGGCGATGCGGCGGGTGGTCATCCCGCAGGGCGTCCGACGGATCCTGCCGGCCTGGGTGAACCAGCTCATCGCGCTGATCAAGGACTCCAGCCTGGTCTACTTCCTCGGCCTGCTGGCCAGCCAGCGCGAGCTGTTCCGCATCGGTCAGGACTACGCCGCGAACACCGGCAACCAGTCGGCGCTGCTGCTGGCCGGGCTGTGCTACCTCGTGCTGACCGTGCCGCTGACGCACGTCGTCAACTGGATCGACCGGCGGCTGCGACACGGCCGGCCGGCGGCCGGGCCGACCGACGACCCCGACGACCTGGACCTGGCGCTGCCCGGCGCCGCCGGAGGCAACCAACGATGAACACCTCGGTCAGTCTCAGCCTGCGCGACGTGCACCTGGCCTTCGGCAACCATCGGGTGCTACGCGGGGTGGACCTGGACGTGGCGCGCGGCGGCACCGCCTGCGTGATCGGCCCGTCCGGGTCGGGAAAGTCCACCCTGCTGCGCACCGTCAACCGGCTCCTCGAACCGGACCGGGGCGACGTGCTGCTGGACGGCCGCAGCGTGCTGCGCGACGACCCGGACGCGCTGCGGCAGCGGATCGGCATGGTGTTCCAGCAGTTCAACCTCTTCCCGCACATGAGCGTGCTACGCAACGTCACCCTGCCGCTGCGCCGTATCCGCCGGCTCGGCGAGGACGAGGCGGTCACCCGGGCCCGGGCCGAACTCGACCGGGTCGGCCTGGCCG
This sequence comes from Verrucosispora sp. WMMD573, assembly GCF_027497175.1. Taxonomy (NCBI): domain Bacteria; kingdom Bacillati; phylum Actinomycetota; class Actinomycetes; order Micromonosporales; family Micromonosporaceae; genus Micromonospora; species Verrucosispora sp. WMMD573. Next base: position 4,906,579 of record NZ_CP114901.1, read on the forward strand.
CGAAGGCCGACGCCCGGCCGGCGCAGTTGTCCGGCGGGCAGCAGCAGCGGGTGGCCATCGCCCGGGCACTCGCCATGCGGCCGCAGGTGATGCTCTTCGACGAGGCCACCTCGGCGCTCGACCCGGAACTGGTCAAGGGGGTGCTGGCGCTGATGGCGGAGCTGTCCGCCCAGGGCATGACCATGGTGGTGGTGACCCACGAGATGGGCTTCGCCCGCCAGGTCGCCGACACCGTCGCCTTCATGGACGCCGGGATGGTGCTGGAGGCCGGCGAGCCGGCCGCCGTCTTCGAGTCGCCCCAGCACCCACGACTACGCCGCTTCCTGTCCCAGGTGCTGTGAGACCGACGCGAGCGCGTCGAACATCACCCTCCGGTACACGCTTCCATGCACCTTGCGTTGCAGTGACGCGCCGTCCGGTCGCCACGGCAGGCTCCGCAACCTCGGCTTCTAACGCCCGGTATAGGCTGTCGCTCGAATCTGCAACATCCAACTTAAGCGGGAGGTCTACGTTGAGCGACCGGGTCATCGACAACCCGATCATCAACTCACCGTACGGCCGGCCCACCCGCCACTTCGCCTTCGACCGGGACGGCATCACCGACCGGATCGAGGAGGAGCGGCGGCCGTCGAGCTTCTTCATCCCGGTGCCGCGACCTCGCAAGCGTGGGCAGCAGCTTGAGCTGCAGGTCTTCACCGAAGACGACATCAAGCCCAACAAGCAGGTCAATGATGTCCGGGAACGCGTCGACGCGTGGCGGGAGGCGGGCTGGCCCAACGTCACACCGGTGACCCGCCGCCTGCTGGAGTACTGGAACGATCCGGAGCGGGACAACAAGATCCTGTTCTGCCAGCGCGAGGCGGTCGAAACGGCGATCTTCCTCGCCGAGGGTGCGACCAAGTGGCAGGGCAGTTGGATCAACAACGACCTGGACGCGCACAACACCGAGCACAACAACGGTCTGCCACGAGTCGCCCTCAAGATGGCGACCGGCACCGGCAAGACAGTCGTTATGGCCATGTTGATCGCGTGGCAGACGATCAACAAGGTCCACGCGCGGTACGACAAGACGTTCGCCAAGCGCTTCCTGGTGGTGACTCCCGGCCTCACCATCCGTGACCGGCTGCGGGTCCTGTTGCCGGAAGATCCGGGCAACTACTACCGCGAGCGCGATCTGGTGCCGGCCGAGTTCACCGATGACCTCGGCCAGGCAAAGATCGTCATCACCAACTTCCACGCCTTCCAACTCCGCGAAACCCGCTTCGGCCGCAACGCGACCGGAAACACCAAGGCTTTGGTGGCACCCGGTCGACCTGACCCGTTCCGGGAAACCCCGGCCCAGATGGTCAGCCGGGTACTACGCGAGCTTGGCGGCTCGTCGGAGATCGTCGTCTTCAACGACGAGGCACATCACTGTTACCGGGGACGTGCCGGTGAGCCGGAACCGGACGCCGACACCGTCGAGAATCTGCGCGGCGACGAGCGCAAAGAGGCCGCCGACCGGGCCGAGGACGCTCGGATCTGGTTCAGCGGCCTGGAAGCGGTCCGGGCGAAGGTCGGCATCAAGAGGGTGTACGACCTGTCCGCGACGCCCTTTTTCCTGGCCGGATCCGGCTACCGGGAGGGCACCCTCTTCCCCTGGGTGGTCAGCGACTTCTCGCTGATCGACGCCATCGAGGCCGGCATCGTCAAGATCCCCCGGGTGCCGGTCGACGACGACCGGGTCGCCAACCGCGTGACCTACCTGAACCTCTGGCAGGAGATCCGGGATTCGTTACCCAAGGGTGGACGCCGGTCCAACCAGGACTTCACCGCAGCGGATCTGCCCGGCGCGCTGACCGCCGCCCTGCACAGCCTCTACGGCTCCTACGTGTCAGCGTTCGAGGCTTGGGAGAAGTCAGAGGCTGCTGCGCACGGGCAACCGCCGCCCGTGTTCATCGTCGTCTGTAGCAACACGACGATCTCGAAGGCCGTCTACGAGTGGATCGGCGGCTACGACCGTGAGCAGGCCGGTCATCTGTTGCCGACCGCCGGACAGCTACCCCTGTTCAGCAACGTGGCGGACGGGCGGTGGCTGCACCGGCAGCGAACGATTCTCGTCGACGCAGCGGAGTTCGAGTCCGGCAGCCTGTCACCGGAGTTCCGCCGCACGGCGGCCCGCGAGATCGCCGAGTTCAAACAGGAGTACGCGGACCGCTTCCCAGGCCGTAGCGCGGACGACATCGGCGACGCGGAACTGATGCGCGAAGTGATGAACACCGTCGGCAAACCGGGAAAGCTCGGCGAACCGGTGCGGTGTGTCGTCAGCGTCTCCATGCTGACGGAGGGCTGGGACGCCAACACGGTCACCCACATTCTCGGCGTACGAGCCTTCGGCACCCAGTTGCTGTGCGAGCAGGTGGTCGGCCGGGGCCTGCGGCGACGCTCGTACGTCGCCGACGAGGACGGCATGTTCACCCCTGAGTACGCGGATGTCTACGGGGTTCCGTTCCAGTTCATCCCCACGGTGGCCGTGTCCCGTGAGTTGCCGATGAAGCCGGTTCGCAACGTGCGGGCCGAGCCGGACCGCGACGCGGCGAAGCTAGAGATCACCTTTCCGCGGGTGGTCGGGTACCACCTGGAGATACCCGACGCGCCGCTGGTCGGCGACTTCTCGGATCCCGACCTGAAGATGATCCTGTCTCGGCAGGATCTGCCGACAAAGACCATGGTGGCGGGACAGGTCGGCGAGGAGGACGTGCACGACCTTGAACGGTTGAAGGGCCTGCGTGGGCAGTTCGTGGCCTACCGGCTGGCCAGTGAGGTACTCACCCGCAAGCTGCGCACCGGGGACGGTGACCTGCGGCCGTGGTATTTCCCGCAGGTGCTGGAGATCGCTCAGGAGTGGCTCCGTCGCTGCGTCGACATCCGGGACGATCAGGCGATCGGTCTGATCCTGCTTCGGGAGGCCGAGGCGGTGGAGAAGATCTGGCAGTCGATCGCATGGCAGCGTCGTCGGCGGGAACGCTGGGTGCTGCCCGTGCTGCGGACGACCGATCCGATCGGCACCACGTCCAGCGTCGACTTCCGGACGACCAGGGAGGTCTGGCCAACGGATCCGCGACGGTGCCAGGTCAACCTCGTGACGCTCGACGGCAAGGATGGCAACGCCTGGGAGCGGGCGGTCGCCCAGGCGATCGAGTCGCTGCCGGAGGACCAGGTCGCCGCGTACGTCCGCAACGACCACCTCGACTTCTTCATCCCGTACGAGCACGCCGGGCGGAGCCGGCGGTTCTACCCGGACTTCCTGGTCAAGTTGGCCGATGCCGGCGATGGGATAGCCCGCACCCTGATCGTCGAGGTGTCCGGCGGTCGCAAGTCACAGTCCGAGGCTGCGCAGAAGGCGTGGGCCGCCCGCAATCTCTGGGTGCAGGCGGTCAACAACAACGGCCGGTTCGGGCGCTGGAGCTTTTGCGAGCTTCGTGATCCGACGACCGCAAAACGAGACCTTCGACCCGCCATAGATGCGCTGTTCGCCCTGCAAGGCGCGGCGGCGATCACCGATGCCGTATCCGCCGAGGAGGAGCTGGTCTGATGCCCCCGAGGAGTCGCAAGCCCGCCGTCAGCACCGTGCCGGTGCAGGCGATCGCGCACCCGACGGAACGGCGAGTGCACATCCCGACGGCGGACGGCCAGGAATTCGTCTCGCCCGACGCCGCCCGGATCGAGCAGGTCAAGAAGGAGCGCGACCCGAGCCTGGACCCGCAGCTCGTCTGGATCGGCAAGGAGGACCAGGACGCCGAAGACCTGGTGGTCGAGGCTCCACCGATCTACATCCAGGAGAAAATCGCCCCACGCACCCTGGTTGAGGAGTTGCGCAGGGCAAGCGAGGAGTCCCGCCCTCGTGACAACGAGCAGCTCGGCCTCTTCGCCGACGACTACGCCGACTTCGACGGACTGGACGACTGGCAGTCGGTCGAGTACTACCAACACGAGGCCAACTGGTCCAACCGCATGATCCTCGGCGACTCGCTGCGCGTCATGGCGTCACTCGCCGAGAAGGAACGACTGCGCGGCAAGGTCCAGATGATCTACATCGACCCGCCGTACGGCATCAAGTTCGGCTCCAACTGGCAGATGTCAGCACGCAAGCGTGACGTCAAGGACGGCAACCTCGCCGATGTCACCCGCGAGGTCGAGCAGATCAAGGCGTTCCGGGACACCTGGGAGCTGGGCATCAACTCCTACCTGGCGTACCTGCGCGACCGGCTGATCATCGCCCGCGACCTACTCACCGAGTCCGGCAGCATCTTCGTCCAGATCGGTGACGAAAACGTCCACCTCGTCCGCTGCCTCCTCGATGAGATCTTCGGCCCCGAAAACTTCATCTCCTTGATAACCTTCAAGAAGACGAGTGGCGCTACAACCGATTTCCTAGGTGGCATTAACGACTACATAATCTGGTATGGTCGCCACCGAGAGAGCACCAGATACCGGCAGATGTACAAACCGAAGGCTAAAGTCGACGACAACGGCCAGTACTCATGGGTGGAGAAAGACGGTCACTTCCGGCGAGCACAAAAGGGCGATGAACATCTGCCACGCCTCCGCCACAGTCCACTAACCAGCCAGAGCATCGGTAGGGCAAAAGGCGATGGTGCCGCCTCGTGGTTTGAAATTGAGATTGAGGGAAAGGTGTTCACCCCCGGCAAGCAGCGCTGGAAGACGAACGAACAGGGAATGTCTCGCCTCCGTGCTGCAAATCGGCTGATTGCCATCGGAAAGACCCTGGAGTACGTCCGCTATCTTGCCGACTTCCCCGTCAGTCCACATACAAATCTTTGGGACGACACAGTGACCTCGGGCTTCGGCGACCCCAAGGTCTACGTCGTTCAGACCAACACCAAAGTTGTAGAGCGGTGTATGTTGATGTGCACCGATCCCGGGGATCTGGTCCTGGACCCGACCTGTGGATCGGGTACCACGGCGTACGTGGCTGAGCAGTGGGGGCGGCGGTGGATCACAATCGACACCTCGCGGGTGGCAATTACGCTAGCCCGCCAGCGGCTGGTCGGTGCCAAGTACCCTGCCTACCTACTCGCTGACTCTATTGAAGGCCGGGCTAAAGAGCGCGAGCTGTCCGGCAGCGAGGTGGCCCCTACACCGCCCGGTAACGACATCCGCAAGGGTTTCGTCTACGAGCGTGTCCCGCACGTGACGCTCAAGTCGATCGCCAACAACCCGGATATCAAGGAAGGCATGAGCCGCAAGGAGATCGACGCGGCGATCGCTCGTCATGCCGAGACCGAGTTGCTTTACGACCGGCCCTACGAGGACAAGAAGCGTATCCGCGTCGCCGGTAGATTCACCGTAGAGAGCCTGTCGCCGCATCGGCCGGCAAGCTTCTCGGTCGGCGAGGAGCAGGCCAACGGGACTGATGTCAACGCCTACGTCAAGACGATCCTGGACAACCTCGCCAAGGCAGGGGTACAGAACGGTTGGCGCAACGAGCGGCTGGAGTTCGCCTCGCTGAATCCGTACCCCGGCAAGTTCGTCCACGCGGAAGCCGCGCGACGCAACGACGACGAGGGCACGTCGGCTCGGATCGCGGTGAGCGTCGGCCCTCAGTACGGCACAGTGGACGCCGACTGGGTCAAGGACGCGGCCCGGGAGGCACTCAAAGGCGTCGGTTTCGACCTGCTGCTCGTATGCGCGTTCGGCTTCGACGGGCGGGCCAGCGACGCTGCCGGTGAGTTCGCTCCAGAAGGCAACGACTTCGCCACCGTCGCGGAGCAGCGGCAGCTCGGTCGCCTTCCGATCCTGTTGGTCCGGATGAACGCGGACCTGGCGATGGGCGACACGCTGCTCAAGAAGACCGGAACGGCCAACCTGTTCACGGTCTTCGGCGAGCCGGACATTGCCATCGATCCGGCGCCGGATGGGCTCGTGGTCGAGATCCGCGGTGTAGACGTCTACAACCCGACCACTGGTGAGCTGCGGCCGGACAACGGCGTCGGCGACATCGCCCTGTGGATGATCGACACCGACTACAACGAGGAAGAGTTCTTCGTCCGCCACATCTACTTCGCCGGCAAGGAGGGCAAGCCGGACGGGCTGGACCCTTACTCCCGACTGCGCAAGGTGCTCCGTGCACAGATCGACGAGTCGGCCTGGGAGAGCCTCTACGGCCACCGTTCTCGCCCGTTCCCCCGGCCGGAGTCAGGGAAGATCGCCGTGAAGGTGGTCAACCACTACGGCGACGAGGTGGTCAAGGTCTACGAGGTCTGAGCCGGCGAGTACCCGTACTGGGCCAACCGGTCTTGGGCAATGTCCAGTTCCTCGTCGGTGAACAGCCCCGCGAACCGGTCTTGCAGCACGACGGCCTCCACGGAGAGGTCGAGCCGACCCTTCTCCCAGAGGGCGGTGAAGCCGCTGGAAACCGAGCCCGCCCGGATCAACCTTCGGGCTGCCTCCAGACCACCAGCTTCCTGCACCATCTGTAAGAAGTAGGCGGCGTTGTAGCCCGCCTCCTTCTTGGCCTTCCGGTACACATCCAGCATGGCGCTGTGGAAGTCCGCAGCGGACTTCGGGCCGGGCTCAGCAGGGGACTGCCGTTGTGACGCAGCACGGCTTCGCCGCTGTTTCGAGACGGTATGTGACTCCGGGGGTGTCATTGCCGGTGCCCGATGTGCGGGGTTCCTGGTCAGGGCGATGTGGTCGGCCAGACCCGTGCCGAGATGCTGCGGGCGGGGCAGGCCGCTGGCCAGCAGCGCCCGGGTCAGCGCGGGATAGATGTCGCCGAGTGTCAGCAGCGGCCCACCGCCAGGGATGCCCTGCCGCAACGCCATCAGCAACTCGCCGCTGAATGCGGTGAAGCGTGCGCCGACCGGCGCGACAGCGGTTTCATGGGCAGGCGCGGACGTCAGCGTGTAGGTGCCCCGGATGTCGAGTGCGCCGCGGACCATCGAGGCGGTGTCCGACATTGCTTCCGCAGCCCGGCCCGAGAAGCAGCAATCGAGGATCAGTACCCGGTTCTGGGCGGGACTCTCGGCCAACGCGGATCGGAACCAGTCCAGCGGAACCCCTGAGTAGCGGACGCGTCGTGGGTCCGGGTTGGTGTCGCCAACCGCCAGGAACAGGTCACCGCGTTGGCTCAGTACTCCGTGGCCGCTGTAGTACAACACGAGGGTGTCTAACGCCTCGTCGGCGACGGCATGGATGGCGTCGCCTACCTGTTGCGCCGTGGGATCGGTCAAAACTCGACAGTTCGTCTCATCAAACCCACCGAACTCCGAATCGGTGAGCACGTCGGCCAACGCCTGCACATTGTTGACCACGGCAGGAAGGGCATGCAGACCCGGGTAGCTGAACTGTGACGCCCCGATGAGCAGTGCCCGCGATGCCTGTCGCTCCGGTAGCCGAGCGTTCATGGCACCACCCGGCCGGGGGCCAGCAGGGCATACAGATCTTTAACGGACTCCGCGTTGTTGGCCTCGACCTCCACCCTCCGGACGGTCTCGCCCGTGTCGCTCTCGACGAACTCCACGCTGATGCGTGCCCTTCGTGTCTGCAACCAGGTGGAGAGCGCGCCGGCCAGTACGGCGCCTGCACCACCACTGCCGAGCGCTACGGAAAGGATCTCCATAGCACTGCCCATGTCCTCCGGACCCGTTTGGCGGGGCACCGTCCTGACCCTCCCCCGGAAGTCATCGGTGCGTTGAAGCCAGTCGGCCAGGGAATACAAATCGCTGGGATTCCCATCGAGGAGCGACATGTTGATCAGCGCCATAAGGCCATTATCCATAAGGGAGGAACGAGCAGTTGCTCAAGGTGCCGGCGCGTCGTCCCCCACGGCGCACCCAAACCGAATGTGTAAGGAATTCATGTGAAGATACGTTGGGCGTACCCGTCGGCAGCGTCGAACCCTCGGCTGTCCGCCAGATGGTCGTCCCTAGTACTGTCCGTGACATTAAATCCGTCGACCCGGTTCGGGTTCCGTTCCCGGCTGACGAACTGGGAGCACCATCGTGTCGCACGTCGATCCGCGCTTCGGTGTGCTACTCCGCACCCTGCGCACACGCCAAGGTCTCTCGCTACGTGCGCTCGGTCAGCTCGCGCATCGAGGCAAGAGCCACCTGCATGACCTGGAAACCGGCACGAAGGCTCCCACGCCTGAGACGGCCCGTCACCTCGATGAGGTGCTGCGCGCAGGCGGGTCACTCGCCTGTCTGGTTCACCAGCCCGTCGACCACGACGCTGAGGCCGGCGAACTGCTGGCCCGGGCGCGGGCAAGCGATGTGAGCGCCGAGACGCTCGCCCGGATCGAGGCGGGTGTGGACGATCTGGCAAGCGCGTATGCGACCACGCGGCCGGTGGATCTTCTGCCGAGGGTGCGGAGGCAACTGGCTTATGTAGGGCGGCTGCTGGAGGGTCGCGGGACGTTGGCGCAACGGCGACGGCTCGTGGTCGCCGGTGGTTGGTTGTCAGTCTTGCGGGCAACAGTGCATATTGATCTTTTGCAGCGGTCTGCGGCCGGCGCGCACCTGAGGACCGCCATGGCGTTCGCGGAGGATGGTGAGGATCCAGAGGTCCAGGCATGGTGCCTGGAGACGCAGGCGTGGGATCGACTGACCCGAGGCGACTACCGGCGGGCCATCAGTCTCGCGCAGCAGGCTCAGCGAGCGGCTCCCAGGGGTAGCTCGGCGCACATTCAGGCGACCGCTCAGGAGGCACGGGTGTGGGCGCGGCTGTCCGACCTACGACGGACGCGTGATGCGCTGGATCGGCTGGATCGCTTGACGGCAAACCTGTCCGTGCCGGAGCGAGCCGAGCACCACTACCGGTACGACCCGACGAAGGCGTTGGCATATACGGCGACGACGCTAGCGTGGGCGGGCGATCCGGCGGCTGAGCAGATCGCTCGGACCGCTCTGGCGGAGTTGGATCCGCACGGCGACGGTGGAGAGCGGCCACGGCGCTCTGCGTCGGCGCGTCTGGATCTCGCCATGGCGCTGCTGGCCGCCGACCAGCCGGACGAGGCAAGCGTGATCGCCGCCGACGCGGTCCGGTCGGGGCGGGTGGTGTCGTCGAACTGGTGGCGGGCGCGGGAGGTGCTTCGGCGGGTCGAACTGACCGGTACAGCGGAGGCGGCGGCGTTCCGCGAGGTATACAAGGCGTACCGGCCCACCCGTTAGCGGACAGCACGCGCTACCAGCGGACAGCCGTTATCTTTCCGTCACCATCCAGTCACCACATGCTGTGATCGGTGGCGGGAGCACTGCAAACAGTCCTCAGGTAGGTCGTAGATCGCGAACCCGCCCGTAGCCGGTGCGGTGGTAACGATTCTCGGTCTGATCGAGCCGTCGCACCCCTACCAGCGGAGGTGGGGATGAGCGGTATGGACAACGCCGGTACGCCAAGTAGGGGCGAGCGGATCGAGGCGGGCGAGCGGGAAGCGGCGCGGCGGCGGGTGCTCGCGCAGGCCGAGGCGGAACGGATACCGGTCGAGGAGACGACCCGTACGGTGCCGGATCGGCGGTGGCGGCGTGGGTGACGGGTTGCCGATCGGTCGGCGGGTTGCGTACTGGCGGGGGCGGCGACGGATGTCGCAGCAGGTGTTCGCCGACCGGCTGGGCAAGTCGAAGAGCTGGGTCGACAAGGTCGAGCGGGGTGCCCGGTCGCTGGACAAGGTATCCACGATCGCGGAGATCGCCGCTGTGCTGCGGGTCGATCAGTCGGTGCTGTTGGGCCACGAGGTCAGTCCCGTCGCCGACAGCGAGCGGACCGGCGGGGTGGAGCGTATCCGGGCGGCACTGTCGGCGTACGACATCGCGGTGGGCCGACGGGTGCCGGCCCGCGACGTATCGGCGGCAGCTCAGGTGACGCGCGGCGTGGCTTACGCCTGGACCAGCTACCAGCACGCGCAGTATCCCCAGTTGACCGAACTGCTGCCCGAGCTGATCAGCGGAGCGCAGGGCGCTTACGCCCGCGAGCCGGCGTCGGGGCGCGTGCCACTGGTGGAGGCGTACCGGATCGGCGCGGCACTGCTGACGAAGCTCGGTGAGACCGAGTTGGCCTGGTTGGCCGCCGACCGGGCGATGACGCTGGCCACCGGCGATGCTGTGCTGGTCGCCATGGCGGCGGTGCAGCTCGGCGAGGTGCTGCGTGCCACCGGGCGGGCGCGATCGGCGGTGTCGACCGTGCGGACCGCCGCGTACCGGATCGCCCCGCCGGACCTCGACGGCGGCTCGTCGGCGCAGTTGTCCCTGTGCGGAACGCTGCTCGTGCAGGGCGCGTTGGCGGCGGCCGGCGACGGCGACGAGCGCGCCGCCGCCGACCTGCTCGACGAGGCCGCCGACCTGGCCGACGGGGTAGGCGACGGTCATGACCACCATCGCACCGCCTTCGGGCCCACCGCCGTCACCGCAGCGCGGACCGTGGCGGCACTGGAGTTGGGCGACGCGGGTGAGGCGGTGGCCTGGCATCAGAGGACGGTCCAACGCGACGGTTGGCGGTGGCTACCCGTCGAGCATCGCGCCGCCCACCTGATCGACGCCGCCCGCGCGCACCTGCATGCCCACGATCCCACCAGCGCGGCTCGGACCCTGCTGCAAGCCCAGAGCATCGCACCCGCTGAGGTACGGCACCGGCCCGCCGCCCGCGATCTGCTCGCCGAGGTGCTCCGGAGCCGACACGCCCCGACGACGATCGTCCAGCTCGCCGCCGCCCTCAAGGTGCCGGCAACATGACCGCACCGCTGCTGTCCCTGGCCCAGATTCTCGACTGCAAGTGATCAAGTCGTATCGGTCCGAATCAGGTGGGGGTGTCGCGGCGGCGGAAGGTGGTGAGGCCGAGCGTCAGCAGGGCGGCGGCTACGGCGGTGAGGACCACCAGGGGCAGGACGGTTACGTCGACGGCGGGCACCGACGGCACGTGGGTGTACGGGGAGAGGTTCAGCGCCGCCTGCGGCAGGTCCAGCGCGGCACCCAGCTGGCCGAGCAGCAGGAACACGATGAGCACCGCCCAGCTCGACGCGACCGACCAGCGCGGCAGCGCGCCGAACAGGGCGGTCACCACCCCGGCGACGACCAGTAGGGCGGGCAACCACAGCAGCGCCGCACCGGTCAGCTCGACGGTCCAGCCGACCGGGTCACCGACCGCCAGCCCGTACCCGAGGCCGGTGGTGGCGCCGGCCAGCAGCATCAGCGCCAGCGCACCGAGCACGGCTCCGGCCACCTGCGTGCCCAACCACCGGTAGCGGCTGACGGCGGTGGCGAGCAGCGGTTCGAGGATGCCGTCGGACTCGTCACCGCGTACCCGCAGCAGGGCCTGCACCACGTACGCCCCGATGGTCAGGGCGAACAGCCCGAGCATCGCGGCCAGGAAGGCGTCGACCAGGGCGGCACCACCACCGAGTTGGGCGATCGCCTCGGCAGCGGCCGGGTTGTCGGCGATCATGTCGTCGACCTCGTTGCCGGCCAGGCCCATGGCGAGGCCGAGCACCGCCACCGCGACCGCCCAACCGGTCAACGCGCCACGGTGCAGCCGCCAGGTCAGTCCGGCCGGGCTGAGCAGGCCGGCGGTGGCCCGGGCCGGCCCTCGGCGCGCGGCGAGCAGGCCGGCACCGAGGTCACGCCGCTCGGCGAGCGCGTACGCCCCGGCGACCCCGGCGACCAGCAGGGCGACCGGCAGCGCGAGAACCCACCACCGCTCGTCGTCGAAGGCACGGATCTGGGTGCCCCAGCCCAGGGGCGACAACCAGGTCGGCCAGGCGCTGTCCAGGCGTACCCCGTCGGCGGCGGGCTGACCGAGCACGTCACCGGTGGCCCGCAGCAGGAACGCCACCCCGACCGTGGCCGAGGCGAGGGCGTTGGCGCCCCGGGAGGTCACCGAGAGCTGGGCGGTGACGCCGGCCACGCCGGTGAAGGCGAGGCCGACCCCGACGATCGCGGCGGCGGCGGCCACCGAGCCGGCGGCCGGCAGCCCGGCACCGACGAAGGCGAGCGCCAGCAGCACACCGGCCAGCACGTTGGCGCCGACCACGACGACCAGGGCCGCGGTGAGCAGCGCGTACCGGCCGACGGCGGCGGCACCGAGCAGTTCCGCGCGGCCGGTCTCCTCGTTCTGCCGGGTGTGCCGGACCACGGCGAAGGTGCTCAGCAGCGCGGCGAGCACGGCCAGGGTGAGGTACGTCTCGGTGACCACCACGGCACCGAGATCGGTGCTGGCCACCGGGCCGTTGAAGGCGCGGGCGACGACACTGGTGTTGGCCACCTCGGCGTACCCGATGCGGTTCTGCTCGTCGGGGTAGATGCTGGCCACGCTCTCGGCGAGGGCGTAGCCGATCAGCGGGCTGCCCAGCGTCCAGATGGCCAGGCGGACCCGGTCGCGGCGCAGGGCCAGCCGGGTGAGCCGGCCGGTGCCGCTGAAGGCGCTCATCGGGCACCTCCGGCGGTCGCCTGCCGGTCACCGTCGATGGCCTCGCCGTAGTGCCGCAGGAACAGTTCCTCCAGGGTGGGCGGTGTGCTGGTAAGCGCGCGGACCTCGAAGCGGACCAGGTGGGCCAGGAGCGCGTCGAGGTGTTCCGGCTCGACCTCCAGCCGGACGCGACCGTCGACGGGGCGGACCTCGTGCACGCCGGGCAGCTCGGTCAGGCCGGTCACCGGGCGTCCGGTCTCGACGGTGACCGTGGTGCGCGCCAGGTGGCGCAGCTCGGACAGGGTGCCGGACTCGACGATCCGGCCCTCCCGGATGATGCTGACCCGGTCGCAGAGCGCCTCGACCTCGGCCAGCACGTGACTGGAGAGCAGGACGCTGGCACCGGCCTGGGTGAGCTGGCGAACCTCCTCCTGGAACACCGCCTCCATCAGCGGGTCCAGGCCGGAGGTGGGCTCGTCCAGCACGTACAGTTCGACGTCGGAGGCGAAGGCGGCGACGATGGCGACCTTCTGCCGGTTGCCCTTCGAGTAGGTGCGGCACTTCTTCGTCGGGTCCAGATCGAAGCGTTGCAGCAGCTCGTCGCGGCGACGCGGGTCCAGCCCGCCGCGCAACGCACCGAACAGGTCGATCGCCTCCCCGCCGGAGAGGTTGGGCCAGAGGTTGACGTCGCCCGGCACGTACGCCAACCGCCGGTGCAGCGCGACCGCGTCGCGCCACGGGTCGCCGTCCAGGATGCGGACCTGCCCCGAGTCGCGGCGCAGCAGGCCGAGCAGGATCCGGATGGTGGTGGACTTGCCCGATCCGTTGGGTCCCAGGAATCCGTGCACCTCCCCCGGTTCCACCGTCAGGTCGAGCCCGTCGAGCGCGCGTACGCCGCCGAAGGTCTTGACGAGGTTCTCGATGGAGATCACGGACATGGACGCCTCCCGTCGTTACCAGTGTCTGCCACTGACCGATGGTAAGTGATGCACGCACCACCACCATCCGGCGGTCAGGAGCGACTACGCTGAGGGCCATGACCAGCGAGGAGACCGACGGCACCCGCAGTCGGATCCTGCGCGCCGCATTGGACCTCTTCGCCGAGCAGGGCTACCAACGCACCTCGCTGCGGCAGATCGCCGAACGGTTGCGGCTGACCAAGGCCGCGATTCTCTACCACTTCCCCAGCAAGGCGCACCTGCTCGCCGCACTCGCCGAGCCGCTGGTCCGCGATCTGGAGGCGCTGCTGGACACCGCCGGGGCCCTGCCCAGCCGGCAGGCGAGGTGGGCGCTGCTGGAGGGCTGGGTGGACACCATGCTCGCCCACCGCGGCCCGCTCGGCATGCTCTTCCACGATCTCGCGCTCGTCGACCGGGGCAGCACCTACCACCGGCTGGTGCAGATCGCCATGCGGGCCAACGAGATCGTCGCCGGACCGGACGCCGAACGCCGGGACCGGGTCCGGGCGATCCAGGCCATCGCCATGTGCAGTGATCCGGTGGTTTTCATGATCGACGTGCCCGCGTCGGTCCTGCGCGGAGACATGCTCGACGGCGCCTGCCGGCTACTGGGCGAGACGCCCGCTGAGGTGGTGGTGACCGACCGGACCGGGCCGGTGACCGGCGCACCCACCGGCACCGTCGCGGCGACGCCCGACCGGGTGGGGAGGCGACGGCCGGGACGACCCCGGTCGATGAGTCCGGACCAGGTGCGGGCGGCCCGCCGGATGCATGGGACGGGCACCCACTCGGCCGACGAGATCGCCGCCGAGTTCGGCGTCTCGCGCGCGACCGTCTACCGCCACCTCGAAGCGGACCAGGATAGCGAGACGGTTACAAGATAGTTTTGAGACAGCGCCGGCAGGTCACCGCACCAGGCCGATCCCGGCGTACGTGCGCCCGTGCGCTGGAAACTCCTCGTTGGTGTGCGGGGCGTAGATCCAGGTACGCAGCGAGTCGGCCGTCGTGTCGATCTCCACCAGCCGCACCGGGTTGGTACTGCGCGAGTGGAACGTCTGGAGGAAGGAGTAGATCCGGTTGCCGTGCACCCCGGTGTCCACCCGGGACGCCGCCGTGCCGGTGTGCCCGGAGAAGACGAACCGGATGTTCGGGTAGCGCCGCACGAGATTGTCGAAGACGTACTGCGGACTTGTCGAACCGTAGCCGGCCGACTGACCGATCGAGGCGTCGCTCTCCAGGTGGTGATGGGTGACGACCACGACGTTGTGCCGGGGATGGGCCGCCACGACCGCCTTCGCCCAGTCCACGGCCGCCCGGCGCGGCCACAGCTCCAGGCTCAGCACCAGCCACCGCACCCCGCCGGCGGTGTAGGTGGCGTAGGCGTTGTCCACCTTGCCCGCCTCGAACTGGCCACCCACCGCGCCGAACCGCCCGGCGGTGAAGTACCTGTTGAACACCGTCGTGTCGCGCAGCAACTGTCCGGCGGGAGTGCGCAGCTCCCCGTCCGGGCCGGCGGCCTGGGTGTCGTGGTTGCCGACGGCGAGGGTGTACGGCAGGCCGGCCGTCTCCAGCGGACGCAGCGCGGCGCGGGCCCGTTCGTACTGCGCGTGGTCGGGGGTGTCGTAGTTGACCACGTCGCCGGAGTGCGTGACGAACCGCAGGTCGAGGGTGGTGCGCTGGGCGACCAGCCAGTCGACGCGCTGACGCAGTCGGGTGTCGCGGGCGCTCAGCACCTCCTCCTGCGTGTCCGGCACCACGGCGAAGGTGAAGCGCGGGTCGACCGCCGGTGGCGACTGCGTCCGCACGTACGCCAGGTGTGCGTTGCGGTCGCACGCGCCGGTGTAGCGGTCGTTGACCAGCTCGATCCGAACGTCGTGCGTCCCGTCCGGCAGTTCGGCACCGATCGGATAGCTGCCGTAGTCGGTGGCGCTGGTCACGGTGACCTCGCCGATCGGCGCGCCGGCCACCCTGACCCGCAGGGTCGGCCAGCCGTCGCAGTGATCGCCGATCGCCCCGACGACCAGCCGGCCGGCACCTCGCACCGCAATGCTGGCGTGGCTGGCGTTGTGCCACAGCGTGGCGTGGGTGCCCGACGGCGGCCGGGGCGTGCCCGTCGCCGGTTGGATCGAGCCGTTGACCACGGTGAACGGTGACGCCGCGTGCGCCGCGCCAGCCAGTACGCCGGCCGACAGGACGACCACGACCGCCATGATCGCGCGCGTGATCCGCATGGATGCCCTCCCTGTGCCCACCTCCGGCAGCTGCCGGACATCGGGATGCTAAGGCAGACTCACCGGACATTCCGCGACCGCGACATAGACACGCAGTAACGTTTACGTCGACGTAACGTGATCAGCTGCGTGATGGGTGCGGTCAACCGACGTCGACCCAGTCGAGGGTGCGCTGCACCGCCTTCCGCCAGCGGGCGTAGCCGGCCGCGCGCTGCTCGGGCGACCAGGACGGCTGCCAACGCCGGCTCTCGTTCCAGTTCTCCCGCAGTTCCTCGGTGTTCCGCCAGAATCCGACGGCCAGCCCGGCGGCGTAGGCCGCGCCAAGGGCGGTGGTCTCGGCGACCACCGGCCGGCTGACCGGCACGCCGAGAATGTCCGCCTGTAGCTGCATGCACAGGTCGTTGACGGTGACGCCGCCGTCGACCTTGAGGCGCTCCAACGGTACGCCCGAGTCCCGCGCCATGGCCTCGGCCACGTCGCGGCTCTGGTAGCAGATGGCTTCCAGCGTCGCCCGGGCGATGTGCGCGTCGGTGTTGTAGCGGGACAGGCCGACGATCGCGCCCCGGGCGTCGGATCGCCAGTACGGGGCGAACAGGCCGGAGAAGGCCGGTACGAAGTAGACCCCGCCGTTGTCGTCGACCTGGCGGGCGAGGTCCTCGCTCTGCGCCGCACTGCTGATGATCTTCAGCTGGTCGCGGAGCCACTGCACGGCCGAACCGGTGACGGCGATGGAACCTTCGAGCGCGTAGACCGGCGGCTGGCCGGCGAACTGGTAGCACACGGTGGTGAGCAGCCCGGCCTCGGAGCGGACGATCTCCGGCCCGGTGTTCAACAGCATGAAGTTGCCCGTACCGTAGGTGTTCTTCGCCTCGCCCGGGGCGAAGCAGACCTGCCCGACCGTGGCCGCCTGCTGGTCGCCCAGATCGCCGGTGATCGGCACCGAGCCGGCGAAGGGGCCGTTGGGCAGGGTGACGCCGTAGGCGTCCGGATCGGACGACGGCACGACCCGGGGCAGCATGGCGCGGGGAATGCCGAAGATGGACAGCAGTTCGTCGTCCCAGTCCAGGGTCTCCAGGTTCATCAGCATGGTCCGGCTGGCGTTTGTGGGGTCGGTGACGTGGGCGCCGCCGTCCGGGCCACCGGTGAGGTGCCAGAGCAGCCAGGTGTCGGTGTTGCCGAAGATCGCCTCACCGCGTTCGGCGGCCGACCGCACCCCGTCGACGTGCTCCAGAATCCACTGGATCTTGCCGCCGGAGAAGTAGGTCGCCGGCGGTAGACCGGCCTTGCGCCGGATGATCTCGCCACGCCCGTCGCGCTCCAACGCCGCGGCGATCCGGTCGGTCCGGGTGTCCTGCCAGACGATGGCGTTGTAGTACGGCCGGCCGGTGCGCCGGTTCCACACCACGGTCGTCTCCCGTTGGTTGGTGACACCGAGGGCCACCAGGTCGCCCGCCGCCAGGCTGTGTGTGTTCAGCGCCGTACGCACGACCGTCTGGGTGCGTTCCCAGATCTCCAGTGGGTTGTGCTCGACCCAGCCGGCACGCGGCAGGATCTGCTGGTGTTCGAGCTGGTGGCGGCCGACCTCGTTGCCACCGTGGTCGAAGATCATGAACCGGGTGCTGGTGGTGCCCTGGTCCACGGCGCCGACGAAGTCAGCCATGCGGTTCTCCTTGTCCTGGTCCTCGCTGCGGTACGGCCTCGGGGGTAGATCCTTCCCGATGTCCGCGCCGCTGACCACGAACGGCTGCACGGACGCCGGGTGCGGCGGGCCGGGCGGGCGGACCGGCACCGGATGGGTAGGTCGGCGGATGCCCGGTACCGTTCGGCAGACCACCACTGGGTCGCCGCCGGCGGCGACCGGGACCAGGAGCGCAGCATGCGGCTAGACCTACGCGACCGGACCATCCTGATCACCGGAGCGGCGCGGGGTATCGGCGCCCAACTGGCCCGAGCCGCCGCGGCACGGGGTGCCCGGGTCGCCGTGGTCGGCCTGGAACCGGTGCTGTTGCGGCAGGTCGCCGCCGAGGTGGGCGGGCACTGGTACGAGTGCGACGTCACCGACCAGGCTGGCCTCGACGATGCCGTCGCCTCGACCGTGCAACGCTACGGCGGCATCGACGTGGTGGTGGCCAACGCCGGCATCGCCAACATCGGCACCGTGTCCACCGGCCCGGTTGACGCCCTGGCACGCACCATCGAGGTCAACCTGACCGGCGTGGTACGCACAGTCAGCGCGGCGCTGCCACACGTACGCGCCGCCCGCGGCCACGTCCTGATCGTCTCGTCGGCGGCGGCCTTCGCCGCAATGCCTGGAATGGCCGCGTACTGTGCGTCGAAGGCCGGGGTTGAGCAGTTCGGCAACGTGCTGCGGCTGGAGAACCGCCGGCAGGGACTGACCGTGGGCACCGCACACCCGATCTGGATCGACACCGACCTGGTGCGTGACTTCCGCGACGACCTCGCTTCGTTCCACGCCGCCCAGCGCAAGCTGCCCTGGCCGCTGAACACCGTGGTCAGTGTCGAACGGTGCGCCGAGGCACTGCTACGTGGCGTCGAAGGCCGTCGACGCAAGGTCTACGTGCCACGGTCCATCGCTCTGGTCCAGGCGCTGCGTCCGGTGCTGCTCAGCGGGTTCGCCGACCGGCTGATCGACCGGTTCGGCGGCGCCGAGCTGGCCGAGCGGCTGGAGGCGGAGGTACACCGCCTCGGCCGGTCCTTCGGTCGGACGTCGGTGGAGGGTGGCCAGTAGCGTCCGGATGGTTGCCCCTCGGCAAAGGTCGCGGATGCTCGCGGACGACGTAATCTGCCTGCATGAACTACCTCGGCCCGCCGGACGCCCGGGACTCCCGCGACCCGGCCCCTGGCGACGGCGAGGCGACCCCACTGCTGTCCCAGTCGTTCACCGCACAGACCGTGACGGCGCTGCGGCACCTGCTCACCGCCCGGGTGGCCGCCGCCGGTCTCACCGGCGACGTGGCCGAGGATCTCGTCCTGGCCGTGCACGAACTGGTCACCAACGCCGTGCTGCACGGCGGGGGCCGGGGGCGGCTGGACCTGTTCCGGCGGGCCGACCTGCTCGTCTGCGAGGTCACCGATCACGGCCATGAGCGCGGCGGAGACCTGCCGGTGAACCTGCCGGCGACGAACACCCCGGGTGGCCGGGGTCTCTGGCTCGCCCATCACCTGACCGGGGCGTTGACGCTGACCCGCCGGTCCGACGGGCTGACCGCGACTGTCACCGCCAGCCTGCGCGACCAGCCCGAGGTGGCCACGGACCGGCCGCCGTACCCGTGAGACGTGCGGCGGCCGGTCCACCCGGACCTACCTGAAGGATGGCCGGCCCGCGCAGACCAGCACCAAGGCGGACCAAAGCCGTTAAGGTGACGGTGGCGGAGGAGTTCGACCGGCGCTTCGCCGCCGGCTCGGGCCGCCCTGGCACCAGCCCTCGTCGGCCGGCAACGCCCCGCAGGAGGTGCCGGGATGTCGGAGGCGGTGCGCGACTTCTTCGACGGCCTCGCCGAAGGTGGGGGGCGGATGCTTCGGCAGGTCTGCGGCACCGTGCGCTTCGATCTACGCTACCCCGACCGGGTCGACCACTGGCTGGTCAACATCGACCAGGGCCGGATCACGGTGTCACGCGACGACGCATCGCATGCGGACACGGTGATCTACACCGACACAGGACTCTTCCTGCGGATGGCTCGCGGCGAGGTCAAACCCCTGCCGGCGTGGCTGCGCAACGACTTCACCGCCGACGGTGAGTTCCGTCTCGTCATCATGCTCGAACGGCTGTTCGCGCCACCGCCCGACGCCCATCACCCCCGCGAGGTGGCCGCCCGCCGGCATCCCCGCCCCCTGGCCGAACACCAGCAGCCGGCACCGGGTGAGGCGGCGTCCCCGGCCGGTGACGGGGAACCGCAGTGAGGAAACTGGTCCGCATCCTCGACGGCAACATCTTCGCGTTGAGCGCGGACAACGGCGACATGGTCTTCAGCCCCACGAACCCGAGTGGTTTCTTCGCCTTCGACACCCGCTTCCTGTCCACCTGGCAGCTGCGTCTCGACGGGGAGCCGCTGCACCCGCTCGCCGTGCACGATCCGAGCTACTACAAGATCCGGTTCTTCCTGGTCCCCGGCCACCCGACCCACTACGTCGACGCGAAGGTCTCGGTGATCCGCGACCGGTGGGTTGCCGACAGCTCCTTCGTCGAGCACCTCATGGTGCTCAACCACACCAACAGCCCCGTCGACTACGTGCTGCGCATCGACGTGGACAGCGACTTCGCGCCGGTCTATAACGTGATCTGGCCGCATGGGTCGGCGCTGCGTGGCTACCGCGAGGTGTCGGCGGACGGCCTGCGGCTCGGTTACCGACGGGACAAGTTCCACCGCGTCACCGACGTCTCGACGAGCGAACCGGCGGAGTTCGACGAGCGCGGGCTGACCTTCCGGATCCGGGTCGACCGGCAGGGCCGGTGGAGCACGACCCTGCGGGTGCAAGGACTGGTGCTGCGTCCGGACGGGACAGACGTGCGGGCACGGCTGCTGCACCCGAACGGCTACGCGGGCACCGAGTTGCGCCAGGACCTCAGCGAGTGGGTTGCCGAAGCCCCCCAGTTGTACTGCGACTGGAAGGCGTTGTGCACCACCTACCGGCGCGGGCTGGACGACCTGGCCGGCCTGCGTTTCTCCCCGCTGGCGTTGCCGCACGAGACCATGCTCGCCGCCGGGCTGCCCTGGTCGGCCACCATCATTGGCCGGGACAACCTGCTCACCTGCTACCAGACCCTGCCGTTCGTGCCCCGCATGGCGGCGACCACCCTGCGCCTGCTCGCCATCGACCAGGGCACGGTGCTCGACGACTTCCGGGACGAGGAACCCGGCAAGATCCTCAACGAGTTCCGGTACGGGGAGATGGCCGCCTTCGAACATCGTCCCCAGTCCCCGTACTTCGGCGGAGCTGACGTGACTCCCCTGTTCATCGTGCTGCTCGACGAGTACGAGCGCTGGACCGGCGACGCCGCGCTGGTGCGGGAACTGGAGGACGCCGCCCGCGCGGCCTTGCACTGGATCGACGAGTACGGCGACCTGCGCGGCGACGGCTACCTCTGGTACCAGCCACGCAACGACGAGAGCGGGGCGCAGAACCACTGCTGGAAGGACTCGCCGGAGGCGATCTGCTACCGCGACGGCCGGCTGCCAGGGCTGCCCCGCGCCACCTGCGAGTTGCAGGGGTACGCGTACGACGCCAAGCGGCGCGGGGCCCGGCTGGCTCGCGAGTTCTGGGGCGACCCGATGTACGCCGACCGTCTGGAACGGCAGGCAGAGCAGCTCAAGCGACGGTTCAACCGGGACTTCTGGATCGACGGGGGCGAGTACTTCGCGCTGGCGCTCGGCCCCGACGGTGACCAGGTGGACGCGCTGGCGTCGAACATGGGGCACCTGTTGTGGAGCGGCATCGTGGACTCCTCCCGGGCCGCCGCGGTCGCCGATCACCTGCTCGGGCCCCGGCTCTTCTCCGGCTGGGGGGTGCGGACGCTGGCCACCGGGCAGGCCAGCTACAACCCACTCGGCTACCACGTCGGTACGGTGTGGCCGTTCGACAACTCGCTGATCGCCTGCGGACTGCGCCACTACGGGTTCGTCGAGGAGGCAGGGGTGATCGCGGAGTCCGTCATCGAGGCGTCCCAGCACTTCGCCGGGCGGATGCCGGAGGCCTTCGCCGGCTACGACCGTGAGCTGACCCGCTTTCCGGTGCCGTACCCGGCTGCGAACAGCCCCCAGGCCTCCGCCACCGGGGCCACCCTTCTGCTGCTGCGCACCCTGCTCGGCCTGGAGCCCTATGGTGACCATCTGGTGGTGCATCCGGAGATCCCGCCGCGCTTCGGCCGGATCGAGCTGCTGAACATTCCCGGGCGCTGGGGTCGTAAGGACGCGATCGGCAACGCCCGGGCCGACGGTCTACCAGCAGCGCGCGGTGACACGAGGTGAGCCGGTCCGCCGGCCGAGCCGTCCGGGCCGCCACCGAACGGGTCGATTGCGCTGTCCAGGCCCTCCGGACGGCGGTGGGGCGTCCGCCCGGGGCGCCGCCGTCGGCGGCGCCCGGCCACACGCCGAGTAACGTGCTGCGGCATGACTGGCGTGGCGTACTCGCACTGTTCGTACTGCGGCGTGGCCTACCCGCCGCCGGTCGGCTGGCCCCGGCTCTGCGCGAGCTGTGGTCAGCAGGTCTGGCGTAACCCGCTGCCGGTGGCGGTGGCCGTACAGCCGGTGCTGACCGCCACCGGTCTCGGTGTGGTCGTCGTCCGGCGGGACATCGAACCCGCCCGAGGGCTGCTCGCGCTGCCCGGCGGGTTCGTCGAGTACGGCGAACGGTGGGAGGACGCCTTGGTCCGCGAGCTGCGCGAGGAGACCGGGCTGCGGGCCGAGGCGGCCGGTGCCAGGCTGGTCACCGTGCAGAGCGCGCCGGCCGGCGGCACCATGCTGATCTTCGGAGAGCTGCCGGTACGCCGAGCCGAGGATCTTCCGCCGTCGGCGCCGACCGCCGAGGCCACCGAGTGGCTGGTGCTGATCGAGCCCACCGAACTGGCCTTCTCCACCCACACCCAGGTGCTCGCCCAGTTCCTCGCCCGCCGGTCGACCTGACCCGCCGGCCGCCGGGAGCAGGCGTGGCTGGCGGCCATCCGGGTAGACGGGCGAGGCCGCACCGGGACGCCGGAGCGGTGGGCCTGCGCCGGGTCGGGCCGATGGACACGTTCCGGGGGGCCAATGGACGACGAACCGGGGACGTCGGACGACGTCGTGGAGCTACGGGTGCACGGGGTGTCCGGTGCCGACGCCGAACAGATCCTCGACCGCCCACACAGTCACCAGGTCGCCGGGGACGGCAACGGCGGGTTCTACCGCCCGCGCCCGGGCTATCCGGACACCACCGGCCCGGCGGGTGGGACGTCGGAGGCGTACCGCTGGAGCGACCTGCCCTCCGGCACCATCATCCGGACGCTGTCGCTGATGTTCCTGCTGCCCTTCATGCTCTGTAACGTCGCGATCTGGATGCGGCCGGCCCCCCGGGACAGGTCAGGCTCCGGGATGAAGGCGATGTGCCGGCTGCTCGCTCTCAGCCTCACCCTGTTGTACGTGCTGGCGGCGATGGGCGTGGCGCTGGACCTGATCGCCTGGCGGTGCGTGCCGAACCCGTCCTGTCTGGCCGGGCGGCCGTGGCTGTCCTGGATCGGCGACCGACCTCCCGGGCTGACCCTGGCCGTCTTCGCGCTCCTGCCCCTCGGCGCGCTCCTGCTGGTCTGGCGGCTCAGCGCCCGCCCCGGCCGCAACTTCGACGCCTTTCACACCCCCCTCAGCACCTCGGGGGCCTACCAGCTCAGCGCGGTGGGCCAGTGGGACCGCGCGCCGACCGTGGACCGGCTCTGTTCACTGCACGGAGCCGCCGGCCTGACGACCCTGGGTCTCGGTCTGGTCGCCGCCCGGATCAGGTCGGGCCCGTCGCCGCTCAGCGTGACACTGGCCGTCGTCAGCGGGGCGATGCTGCTGGCCTGCATCGTGCTGGTCTGCGCGCACTCGTTCGTCGACGTGCTGCCGACCGGCTCGTACGCCGACCGGGTCGCGGGCGGGCTGCGTAACCTGGCCTTCGTACTGATCGCAGTGGTGCTGGTCGCGCTGTCGGTCGACCCCACGCCATGGCGGATCCGGGACGGGTTGCCGGGCTACGCCACCGCCGTCGGTCTGGTCATCTTCTCCCAGGCGGTCCTGCTGTTCCTGCTCGGCACCGGCGCGTTGATCGCCCGACGGCGACGCCACGGCACCGCCCACCCCGCCGGCAACGCCGGCTCGTCCAACCGTCGAGACACCGGCCGCGAGGTGGCACCCGCACCCAGTGTCGAGCCCGATGAGGCGCGTCGCGGATTCGGTCGTGACGGGCTGGGCGCCGGGCCGCTGCATGGGCTGGGCGCGCCCGTGATCGCGGCCGCCGCGACCGGTCTGGCAGTGGCGATCTCCGCCGATCTTGTCTATCGGGTCGCCGATTTCCTCAACCGCCGTGCCGACGCCGACGGTGAGCAGGAGATCAGTCCCCCGCTGGGGTACAAGTGGGCCATCTTCGTGTTTTTGGTGGCGGCGGCGGCCACCCTGGTGGCGGCCGTGATCACCGTTCTGGCCAGTCGGGCCGCCCGAACGCGTACCGCCCGGGCCACCGTCGCGCACGACTATCCCGACGCACCACCGGCCGCCGGATACCGGCTGCGCCAGATCGAGCGGATGATCGCCCGGGCGCGCTTCACCGAACGGCTGGAGACACTCGCGGTGGTGTACGCCTGTGTCGTGGGGGCGGGCATGCCCAGCAGCCTGCTCGGCATGCTGGGGCTGGCGCCGGGCACCACGGTGCAGCAGCTGACCGGCATCCCGGCGGCGGCGACCGACTTCGGCATCCAGCTGGGCAGCTTCCTCATCGGGGTGGTGGTGCTCGCGCTGCTCGTCGGCGGCATCTTCGCGTACCGCACGGCCCAGTTCCGCAGGTACATCGGTGTGCTGTGGGATCTCGGTACCTTCTGGCCACGGGTGGCGCACCCCTTCGCGCCACCCTGCTACGCCGAACGCGCGGTTCCGGAGCTGAGCCGACGCATCGTCTACCTCACCGAACAGGGGCACGGAGTCCTGCTCACCGGGCACAGCCACGGCTCGGTGCTGCTCGCGGCCACCATCCTGCAACTGCCACCCCAGGTGTGCGGCCGACTGGCACTACTGACCTACGGCTCACCACTACGCCGGCTCTACACCCGGCTGTTTCCCGCCTATGTCAGCGAGGAGGTGCTCCGTGATGTGGGCGACCGGGTCGGCTGGCGGTGGATGAACCTGTGGCGGGACACCGACCCGATCGGCGGCTGGGTCTTCTCGCCGCACCGACCGGACCGTCCGCCGACCGTCCCCGACGCCGCCGGCAGGGTGGACCGGCGCCTGTGCGACCCGGTCGACGTCGTCCCGCCGCCGGGTGACAGCGTCCCGCCACCGATCATCGGGCACTGGCCCGGCGAGGCCGACCCGCGCTTCGAGACCGCGGTGAAGGAGTTGGCTTACCGATTGCGGGCGAAGCTGCGCGAACACGACAAGCCGGCCTGAGCCGACCGGCGGTGCGGGCTATCCTCCCCGGATGGGCACCCCCCGCAGCGCCGAGCGGACCGTGATCGCGTCGAACCGCCGGGCCCGCCACGACTACGCCGTGCTCAAGACGTATGAGGCCGGCATCGTGCTCGCCGGCACCGAGGTCAAGTCGCTGCGGGCTGGACGCGTCTCGCTGGTGGACGCCTTCGCGCAGGAACACGACGGGGAGATCACGCTGCACGGGCTGCACATCGCCGAGTACGGCTACGGCAGCTGGACCAACCACGCGCCCCGGCGTACCCGCAAGCTGCTGCTGCGCCGGGTGGAGATCGCCCGGATCCTTGACCGGACCCGCGAGGGCGGGATCACCCTGGTGCCGTTGTCGATGTACTTCTCCGGCGGCTGGGCGAAGGTCGAGCTGGCACTGGCCAAGGGCCGACGATCGTACGACAAGCGGCAGGTGCTGGCCGAGCGCGACGCGAACCGGGAGATCGCCCGCGAGCTGGGCCGCCGACTCAAGGGCCGGTCCGGTCGGGCCTAGGCCCGGGAACCGAGGCCCGGGGCGGGTCGAGCCGGCGCAGCTGCACCGGAGCAGGGTCCGGCCCGGAGACCGTCGGGAACCTCGGGACGGGCCCCCGACGGTCGCTCAGCCGGCGAGCAGCTGGGCGTGGGCCGCGCGTAACCGGGTCAGCGCGGGATCACTTCCCGGCGGGCAGCGTCGATCCAGCTCCGCCCAGACCTCGGCGAGCGCCGAGGTCACCGCCCGCAGCTCGGCGGCGTGCCGACGCCCGCTCTGCTGCCGCTGAGCGTCGAGGCGCCGGGACCAGCCGGCGGTGACCTCGGCCAGACGCGCGGCGTCAGCGCGGGCCTCAGCGACGGTGCGGGCGGCCGCCGCCGGCACGATCGCGGCGACCGGCCGGGGGTCGCCGTCCCGGGTGACCACCGTGACCGAGTCGGTCAAGTCGGCCATGGCGACGAGTTGGCTGAGTCGGGTGCGCGCCTCGCGAAGGGGCAGCGAGCGCGCCGGGGCGTTTCGCGGAGTGAGGGCGGGGACAGCCATGAATACATGGTCGGTGCCGGGTACGACACTTTCCGCGACGGTCAGCGCGACGAATGGTCCCGGCGGGACGGAAACTGGGCGCCGGGGCGGGCCAGCGTCGACCGGGCGCGCAGCCCCACCGGATCGGGTGCGTCGGCGTCCGGCGTCGCGGTGGCCGTGGCCGGCTGCGGTCGCCGGGCGTCCAGGTAGGCGAGCGCGGCGCGGTCCTCGTCGGTGGGTGCGGCGAGCAACGCGTACACCAGGCCGACCACGCCGAAAATGACAAGCAGCACGATCGGGATCAGCAACGTACCGACACCGGCCCCACTGATCTCGCCGCGTTCCTCGTGCAGGTGCACCGACAGGGCGCTCATCCCGGTGAAGTGCATGCCGTTGACCGCCACCCCCATCACCAGCGCCGAGGCGAAGATCGCCGCCCCCTTGCGTACGGTCACCGCGAGCCAGAGCGCGACGGTGGCCGCGACCACGGCGATCAACACCGACAACCCCACCCGGAGGTTGTCGTAGAGCAGGCGACCGTCCAGCCGCATCGCCGCCATGCCCGTGTAGTGCATCGCCGCCACCCCGGTGCCGGTGAACAGGCCGCCACCGAGGATCCGCCTCGCCGAGAGCCGCCCGGTGCCCACGATCGCCAGCCCGGTGCCGACCGCGACCACCGCGAGCAGCGCGCTGGCAACGGTGATCGGCACGTCGTAGCGGATCCGCGACCCGGTCACCGCGAAGCCCAGCATCGCCATGAAGTGCATCGTCCAGATCGCCGTGCCGCCGAGCGCCCAGGCGGCCAGGGTGCCCCACCAGAGCTTCTGACCGGTGCGGCCGGCGGTCCGGATACGGCCGGCACAGACCAGGCCGAGGATGGAGCCGAGCACCGACAGCGCGTAGCTCAGCGCCGGTGTGATCCAGCCGTACTCAAAGTGATTGATGTCCGCCACGTGGGCTCCCCCCAGAGCTGCTACCGGCGCGTAGCGCACGCGCCGGTAACATGATCCGGGACGCTCTCACCAGGCACAACAGGCCCCCCGGGCAATTCGTGGGGTGCCGCTGCGGTAACGCAGCGATGCGTCGTTTCCGACGGCCGGCGGGCCGGTTCAGGCCGGAGAGTGGTATGCCAGCACACCCCGGTTGACGGCGTTGATCGCCTGCCGCGCGGTGGCCCGCAGCTCGGTCGAGGCACCACCGGAGTCGGCCAACTGGCCGAGCAGGTCCACCACCTGTCGGGCCCACCGGACGAAGTCCCCGGCGGGCATCTCGCCGTCGAGCTCGTGCCCGCTGGCCAGCACCTTCGCCAACGCCTCACCCCGGGCCCAGCGGTAGACCGGCCAGGCGAAACCGAGATCCGGCTCGCGGGTGACGGCCAGCCCGCGCGACGCCTCCTCGGCCTCGATCTCACTCCACAGCTTCAGGGTCGCGTCGACCGCCTCGGCCACCGCTCCACGGGGAAGCGAGGCCCGTTCGTCGACGTCGCGACGGGCCTCGAAGACCACCACCGACACCGCCGCGGCCAGCTCGGCCGGCGACAGCCCGTCCCAGACCCCGCGCCGCAGGCACTCCGCCACGAGCAGGTCCGCCTCCGTCCAGATCCGCCCGAGCGTCCGGCCGGCATCGGTGACGGCGCCGTCGGCGGCGAGATAGCCGCGCCCGGTTAGCAGCGCGACGATCCGGTCGAAGGTACGCGCCAACGACCCCGTCCGGCCGGCAACCCGCTGCCGCAGTTCCTCGGTGTCGCGTTCCAGCCGGCGACGGCGCTCGGCCCAGCGGGCGTGCTCCTCCCGCTCGGGGCAGGCGTGGCAGGGATGCCGGCGCAGCTCAGTACGCAGCTGGCTGAGCTGGTGGTCCTCGCCCGACTGCCGACCCCGGGCCCCGCGGCGGGAATGCCGGTCCAGACCAGTGCCGCTGACCTGGGCGGCCAGGTCCCGCCGGGCCGCCGGATTGCGTGGGTTGAAGTGCTTCGGCACCCGGATACGGGCCAGCACCTCGGCCGGGGTGGTGAAGTCGCCGGGGCTGATCCGGCCGGCCCAGCGGTCCTGGGTGAGCACCAGCGGACGTGGCTCGCTGAAGCCACCCGCCGCCGGATCGAGCACCACGGCCAGGCCAGCCCGCCGTCCGGACGGCACCCGGATCACGTCACCGACCCGCAGCCGCTCCAGGGCCGCCACCGCCGCCGCCCGTCGCTGGCTCTGCCCCTGCCGGGCGATGGCCCGCTCCCGGTCGGCGATGGCGACCCGCAGGGCGAAGTACTCGTCGAAGTCGCCGTGATGGCACTCCGCCTCGACGCCGTACGCCTCGATCGTCTCGGTGTTGCGTTGCACCTGCCGGGCCAGGCCGACCACCGAACGGTCCGCCTGGAACTGCGCGAACGACGACTCCAGCAGCGCCCGCGCCGACTCCGCGCCGACGCTGCCGACCAGGTTCACCGCCATGTTGTACGACGGTCGGAAGCTGGATCGCAGCGGATAGGTCCGGGTGGAGGCCAGACCCGCCACATGCCGGGGGTCGGTCTCCGGGGACCACACGACCACGGCGTGCCCCTCCACGTCGATGCCCCGTCGACCGGCCCGGCCGGTGAGCTGGGTGTACTCCCCCGGGGTCAGGTCCACGTGCGCCTCGCCGTTGTACTTGACCAGGCGTTCCAGCACCACGCAACGGGCCGGCATGTTGATGCCCAGGGCGAGGGTCTCGGTAGCGAAGACCGCCTTGACCAGGCCACGGACGAACAGCTCCTCCACGACCTCCTTGAACGCCGGCAGCATCCCGGCGTGATGCGCGGCCAGCCCGCGTTCCAACCCGTCGAGCCACTCCCAGTAGCCGAGCACCGACAGATCCTCGCCGGGGATGGCGGTCACCCGGGACTCCACCACGCGGCGGATCTCCGCCCGTTCCTCGGGTGAGGTGAGCCGCAGCCCGGCGGCGAGGCACTGCTGCACCGCGGCGTCGCAGCCGGCCCGGCTGAAGATGAACAGGATCGCCGGCAGCAGCCCCTCGCGGTCCAGCCGGTCGACGATGTCCGGACGCAGCGGCCCGCGCCAGCGGGGGCCACGCCGGCCGGCGCCGAAGCCGCCGGAGCGTCCCTCACCGAGATCCAGCCGGCGCATCGTGTCCCGCGTGTAGCGCAGCAGTTCCGGGTGCACGTCGTGCTTGCGTGCCGCCGCCGCGTCGTGGAACAGGTCGAACATCCGCTTGCCGACCAGCATGTGCTGCCACAGCGGCACCGGCCGGTGCTCGCTGACCACCACGGTGGTCTCACCCCGAACCGTGATCAGCCAGTCGGCGAACTCCTCGGCGTTGGAGACCGTCGCCGACAGCGACACCAGGGTCACCGAGTCGGGCAGGTGGATGATGACCTCCTCCCACACCCCGCCCCGGAACCGGTCGGCCAGGTAGTGGACCTCGTCCATCACCACGTACGCCAGGCCGTCGAGGGTGGCCGAGCCGGCGTAGAGCATGTTGCGCAGCACCTCGGTGGTCATCACCACCACCGGGGCGTCGCCGTTGATGGCGTTGTCGCCGGTGAGCAGCCCCACCTGCGCGGCACCGTACCGGTCGACCAGGTCGTGGTACTTCTGGTTCGACAGCGCCTTGATCGGCGTGGTGTAGAAGCACTTGAGCCGCGCCCCGTCGGCCGGTGCCGGCCGCCCCGGCGCACCCCGCAACGCCAGGTGTACGGCGAACTCGCCGACCACCGTCTTGCCGGCTCCGGTCGGGGCGCAGACCAGCACGCCACTGCCCCGTTCCAGGGCCTGACACGATTCCCGCTGAAAGTCGTCGAGGTCGAACCCCAGGTCAGCGGTGAACTCTTCCAGCGCCGGGAACTGTGAGGCCTGGGCGGCCCGGCGGCGCGCCGCGGCGTACCGCTCGGCGGGGCTCGACATGTCACCAAGATTAGTGCGTGCCCACGACGGGCACCCGGCAAGGCCGACCGCCGGGGCGGTCGGAGTGGGTCGGTAGGGTGCACGACGTGCCGGATCATGCCGAACCGACCAGCCCCGTGCCCGACGTCGACGGTCGGGGTCCGTCCCGTCGGCAGGTGCGGGCGGTCCTGTTCGATTTCCATGGCACCCTGGCGCAGGTGGAGGAGCCCAGCCAGTGGGTGCTGGCCGCCGCGTCGGCATGCGGGGTGGACCTGGACCGCGCCCGGGCGACCGCCCTGGCCGACCGGCTGCTCACCGCAGGCCGCGCCGGTGGGCCGCTGCCCGCCCGGGTACCACCCCACCTGGCCGAGTTGTGGGCCGACCGGGATCTGTACGAGCACGCTCACCGTGGTGCGTACACCGGGCTGGCCGACACGGTCGACACCGGCATCGACGGCTTCGCCGAGGCGCTGTACGAGCGGGTGCTGACGCCGCAGGGGTGGGTGCCCTACCCCGACACCGCGCCGACCCTCGCCGCGCTGCGAGCCGCCGACGTGCGGGTGGCCGTGGTCAGCAACATCGGCTTCGACATCCGGCCGCTCTTCGCCGCCTGGGGGCTGGCCGACCTGGTCGACGCCCACGTGCTGTCGTACGAGGTGGGCCGCTGCAAGCCCGATCCGGCGATCTTCTGGCGGGCCTGCGGTCTGCTCGGCGTCGACCCCGAGGAGTCGCTAATGGTCGGCGACACCCCCGCCGACGCCGGCGCCGCCGCCGCCGGCTGCGCCGCGCTGATCCTTCCCGCCGCCGACCCCGGCCGCCCCAACGCCCTCGGCTCCGTCCTCGACCTCCTGCCCACCCCCTGACCGCCGCGATCATGCAGTTGTGGCACCCGATTCGTCCGCTTGAGCGGCTTTCATCCGGTGCCACAACTGCATGATCCGCAGGGAAGGCGGGGCGGGGGTCAGCGGAGGAGGTGGAGGGTGGCGGGGACGGCGGTGACGGTCAGTGGGAGCGGGAGGGAGCGCTCGCCGTCGGCGTAGGTGGTGATGCCCTCCGCCGCGGCTAGGGCGACGGTGCGGGCGCGGTAGGTGTGCACCAGGGGATGGGCGACGTGGGTGCCGGCATAGATGCGCGGCTTGACCCGGATCAGGGTGCGTCGGTCGAACCGGCCGCCGACCACCACGTCGAGCAGGCCGTCGGTCGGGTCCGCGTCGGGACAGATCCGCATACCGCCGCCGTAGCTGGCGCCGTTGCCGACCGCCACCAGGACTGCGTCGACCTCGATCCGCTCTCCGTCGAGGGTCAGGGTGTAGCGGCGTGGCCGTAGTCGGGCCAGCTCCACCAGGATGGCCAGGTCGTAGCGGCGTGGGCCGCGCGGCCAGCGCATCCGGTTCGCCCGCTCGTTGACGATCGCGTCGAACCCGGCCGCCAGCACCGCGCCGTACCAGCGGACCGTGCCGTCCGCCCCGGTCATCCGGGCCAGGTCGACCGGCCGGCTGCGTCCCTCACGCAGGGCCGCCGCGATGACGTCGACCGCCGCCCGCGGGTCGGCCGGGTAGCCGGTCTCCACGGCGAAGTCGTTGCCGGTACCCGCCGGGACCGGCCCGAACGGCACCGAGGTGCCGGCCACGGCCTGCATCGCCCGGTGCACGGTGCCGTCGCCACCCACCGCGACCAGCGCCCCGGCCCCTTCGGCCACTGCGGTTCGGCAGGCCGCCTCGGCCTCCGCCGCACTGCCGGCCCGCAACAGCCGCACCGGCCGGTCGGCAGCCGCGAGGCGGTTCAGCAGGTCCGGCAGCAGGCCCCGGTGCCGGCCCCGCCCGGCGGTCGGGTTGGCCAGCACGGCGACGGGCCCGCCGGGCACCGATGGGTGATCGTCTGAGGTCACGGCGAGCACCGTACTGCCTGGCCGGCGCCGGCGCGAGGAGGCCGCCCAGCGTCGGGCCGACCCCGGAAGGGCCGGCCGGAACAGTCCCACCGGCCGCGGCGCAACTGTCATTTGTCATGACCGCGTGCGGCACGCATTCATATCCTTGACTGAGAACACTGGAGACGCCATAGGCCGGACGGACAGACTCGAATCCGTCAACAGGACCGCAGCCACCACCCGCACGACCGGCGTAGTCACCGCGGCCACGCCGGACGACACCGTCGCGACGACCGTGGCCAGCACCGGCCGCGTGACGGCCGCCGGGTGCGCGATGACGTCTGCCACCCCGGGCAGCGGCACCAGGCCCGTCGCGGCCGTGGTCACCGCCGGCGATCGGCCGGCACGAGCGGTCGATGCCGTCTTCGCCGGGCGGTCCCGATCCGGCAGACCGCTCCGCGACGCGCCCTTCGCCGCACACGGCCCCCGGGACACCGATGGGTGTTCCGAGGCCGTCAGCAGCTTCGCGGTAGGGACCGATCAGGTGATGTCGTCGTAGCGCCGTTCGATCGACAGCGGCCGGGCCACCGGCTCGGGGGCCTCGATCGGGCTGGCCCCGCCGACCGGCTGTCCTGCCTCCACCGGGTCCCGGTCGAACTCCAGCGGGGAAGCCTCGTCGTCGTCGGTGTCCGCGTAAAGCTCCTTACCGCGGCCCTTCCGCCGGTCGTTGAGGAACGCCACACCGACCGCGATGAAGTAGAGCAACGACAGGCACAGCGCCAGCAGCGTCATGCCGAACGGCCCTGGGTCGGGCGTGGCCACGGCGGCGAACGCGAAGCAGATGAACACCACGACCCGCCACCAGCTGAGCAGCCGCCGGGCGCTCACCACGCCGGTGAAGTTGAGCATCAGCAGGGTGAGCGGAAACTCGAACGCCACCCCGAAAAGCAGGATCATGGTGGTGACGAAGCTGATGTAGCGGGTGACCTCCAGCTGCGAGTCGGTGCCGGTGACACCCGCCTCGAGCAGAAACGCCAAGCCCTTGTCGACGACCAAAAAGGCGAGTACCGCACCGGCGGCGAACAGCGGTGCCGCGATCGCCACGAAGACGTACGCCCACTTGCGCTCGTGCCGGTGTAGCCCGGGGGCGATGAACGCCCACAGCTGGTAGAGCCAGACCGGGGCACCGAGGATGAGACCGATCCAGAGAGCCAGCTTGAGCTTGAGGATGAAGCCGTCCGCGGGGGCGAGCATCAGGAACTGCTGGCACTCGCCGTCGACCATCATCCCCGGCAGGCGGCAGTACGGCTGGCTCAACAGGTCGAACGCCGGCTGCGCGAGCAGGTAGCCGCCGATCAGTCCGACGACGATCGCCAGCGAGGCACGGAACAGCCGGTCGCGCAGCTCGCGGATGTGCTCGACGAGGGTCATCGAGCCGTCGGCGGCCCGCTCGAAGTTGCTCGGTTCGCGCTTGCGGAGTCCGAAGGCCACGGTTACCGGACCCGGGGATCAGTTCTCGCGGACGCGCTGCACCGGGTCGACGACCGGCTGCTGCACGGTGCCCTGGTAGGGCTGCTGCGGCGGTGGCGCCGGCTGCTGCGGCGGGTACGGCTGGTAGCCGGCCTGCGCGTCGGCCTTGCCGGCGAGGTCACGGTCGTCGTCGGCAAGGCTCTTCGTCTCGGCCTTGATGATCCGCAGCGAGCGACCGAGGGACCGGGCGGCGTCGGGAAGCCGCTTCGCGCCGAAGAGCAGGATCAGCACGACCACGAGTACGGCGATGTGCCACGGCTTGAGGGCACCCATGTGAAGCTCCAGTCGCTTGTGCCAACGGGGGTGGTTCCGCAGCCCATCGTACGTGCGACGAGGGCCATTGCCACCCGCCGGGGCGGTGGTGGTTCGTCCCGGCGGGTGAAGTCTCGGCCAACCGCGAGTGTCCCGTCAACCAGGCAGCTGGATCATTCTGCGCGAAGTCGACCCGCCGCGTGCAGGAGGATGCACCGTGCGGGCAGAAACGCGCACAGCGCGTTCTCCGCCGGTGGACCGGCGCCTTCAGTCGCCGCGACGGGCTTTGATCACGGTGAGCCGCTGCTGGGTCGTCTCCAGCCGGCTCTGCAACCCCTCCGCCCGCTGCTGGAGGCTCTCCGCCGCGTCACGCAGCGCCGTCGCCTCGTCGGCGCGCCGCTGCAACGCCAGCGCCGCCCGACGCAACCGGGGCAGTCGCGCCAACACGGGTCGTACCGCCAGGGCGAGCAGAACCAACGGCACCAGCACCAGCGCGAGCACGATCCATTTCAGCACGCCGGCCAGCCTACTGCCTGTCGCCGGCCGCCGCCGGGTCCGCGTCGGCGGCCACCGGCCGGGCGTACGCCTCCAGGGCCGCCACCGCCGACTCGTGGATCTGCCCGGCGAGCTCGGCCGGTGCGACGACCTCGACGTCCGGGCCGAGACCCAGCACGAACCGACGGGCCCAGCCGAGATCGCTGACCCGCAGCGACACCACCCACCGTTCGCCGTCGGACTCGACCCGCTCGCAGGGGTAGTACTCGGTGATCCACCGCTCACGCCGACCGATCCGCAACGTGATCAGCGGCAGGTCGGGCGAGGGCCGGAACGCCCCCTCGCGCAGGTCCTGCGGCCGGGCCTGCGGCGGCACCACGGCCGGCTCGGCCAGCTCGGTGACGGCGTCGATCCGGTCGGCCCGGAACAGCCGCACCGCCTCGGCGCGACGGCACCACGCCTCCACGTACGTCCGGCCACCGACCATCAGCACCCGCAGCGGGTCGATGACCCGCTCGGTGGTCTCGTCGCGCGTCGCCGTGTAGTACGTGATGCGCAGCGCGCGGCCACCCTCCACCGCGGCACGCAACTGCTCCACCCGCCCGGTGTCGCCGGGCAGCCGCACCTCCACCGGCGCGGCGACCAGGTCACCGGCCGCGTCCTCGATCTTCGCGAGAGCCCGCTCGACCGCCTCCCGGTTGGCGACTCCGGGCGTCTCGGCCAGCATGCGCAACGCCACCACCAGCGCCAGCGCCTCGTCCGGAGTGAGCCGCAGCGGCCGGTCGATGCCCGCGTCGTAGGTGATGGTCACCCGGTCACCGTCGAAGGCCATGTCGATCAGGTCACCCGGGCCGTACCCGGGCAGCCCGCAGACCCAGAGCAGCTCCAGATCCTCCCGCAGCTGCCGCTCGGTGACGCCCAGGTCACCGGCGGCCTCGGCGAGCTCGATCCCGGGCCGGGCGAGCAGGTACGGCACCAGGTTCAGCAGCCGGGCCAGCCGGTCGGCCGACGCCCGGGAGCCGTTGCGAACCGCCGGACGGGTCGTGCCGCTCACCGGACAACCGTCAGGGTGTCGTGGCGGGCGGCGATCTCCTTGAGCCGCTGGATGACCGCCTCCCGAACCTCGGGCGGCTCGATCACCCGCACGTCCGGCCCGTAGCCGACGAGGTGACCGGCCAGCGAGCAGGCGTCGCCGTACGGCAGGACCAGGCGGTCCACGTCCGACCCGGCGGTGACCTCGACCGCCCAGCGGCGCAAGCCGGCGGCCCGACCCGGGGTGACCAGCACGGTCGCCCGGCCAGGTCGCTCGACCGGGCCGGACCAGCGGGCCACGTGACTGATCAGATCGACTCCGGTGGGTGGCTGGTAGGCGCCCGGCTCACCGACGGCCCGCACCGGGCCCACCACCCGCGACAACCGGAAACAGCGGGTGGCGTCGCGGTCCAGGTCGTGGCCGACCACGTACCACCGGCCCCGCCAGCAGACCACACCCCACGGTTGCAACCGGCGCCGCGCGGGCGCGTCGCGGTCCGGCACCCGATAGTCGAAGCGGACCTCCCGCCGGTCGCGGGCGGCCGCGGTCAGTGGCGCGAACGCCGGATCGACCGTGACCATCGGCTCCAGCCCGAGGGTGGCCTGCGGATCCACGTCCACGCCGGCGGCGCGCAGCTTCGCCAGCCCCGACGAGGCGGCGGCGGCCAGGCCGGCGTGTTGCCACAGGCGCGCGGCGATGCCGACCGCGGCGGCCTCGTCCGGCTGGAGGGGAATGTCGGGCAGCGCGTACTCCCGGCGGGCGATCCGGTATCCGGGCTCGGCGTCGAAAGCGCTCGCCGTCCCGGTCTCCAGCGGTACGCCCAGCTCCCGCAACTCGGCCTTGTCCCGCTCGAACTTGCGCTGGAACGCCTCGTGCTCACGAGCGTCGTCCGGATCGTGTTCATAACCGGGCACGGTCGCGGCGATCTGCGCGGCGGTCAGGAACCGCCGCGTGGACAGCAGGCAGATCACCAGGTTGACCAGCCGTTCGGTGCGACTACGCGACACCCCGTAGACGCTAGCAGCCCGCACCCCGCCCGCAGGTACCCCACGCCACCCACTCGCCCCGTCTCGCCGATCATGCAGTTGTGGTCGGCGAATTGCCCCGGTAGACGAAGTTTGCTCCTGCCACAAGTGCATGATCGGCGGCGGGACCCGGCGGGTCGGGGTGGGTGGGTGGGGGTTAGCGTGCGGGGGTGGTGCGGTGGCGGGTTGGTGCGGTGGTCAGGGTGCGTCGGCGGTGGGCCGGGGCGGTGGAGCTGGACGTCGAGGTGGACGGCGGCGGCTCGATGCGGGCGCTGGCCTATCCCGCGCTGGTCGGTGAGCCCGAGCCGGGCGATCGGGTGCTGCTCAACGCCGGTGCGCTGCTGATGGGCCTGGGCACCGGCGGGTACGCCCTGGTCGTGGCGCTGCCCCAGCGGCTGCCGCCGGACCCACCGCAGGCCCTCGACTCCCGGGACGCGGGTCATCTGGTCAAGTCCCGCTACACCCCGCTGCAGCCGATCCTGCTCGGCGTCGACGAGGAGGCGTCACCGCACCGGGAGGTCATGGCCGCCGCCGACGACCTGGCCGGTCTGCCGGTGGTGACCGCCGACCTGCACTCCGCGCTGCCGGCGATCCTGGCCGGAATTCGGGTCGACGCGCCGCAGGCGCGGGTGGCGTACCTGCTCACCGACGGTGGGGCGTTACCCGCCTGGTTCTCCCGCACCCTCGCCGGGCTGCGTGACGAACTGGTCGGCACGATAAGCGTCGGGCAGGCGTTCGGCGGCGACCTGGAAGCGTCGACACTGCACAGCGGGCTACTCGCCGCCCGGCACGTGCTCGACGCCGACGTGGCGGTGGTGGCGCAGGGGCCAGGCAATCTCGGCACCGGCACCCGGTGGGGATTCTCCGGGGTGGCCGTCGGCGAGGCGGTCAACGCCGTGGCCACCCTCGGCGGACGCCCGGTCGGCTCGGTGCGGATCTCCGCCGCCGACCCGCGACCCCGGCACCGTGGCGTGTCGCACCACAGCCTCACCGCGTACGGCCGGGTGGCGCTGGCCCGTGCGGAGCTGGTGGTGCCGACGGACCTGGAGCCGCTGCTGGCCGCCGAGGTCGACGCCGCGCTGAAACCGCTCGCCGGGCGGCACACCCTGGTGCGGGTGGCCACCACCGGGTTGGACGCGGCGCTGCGACGAAGCCCGGTGCCGCTGTCGACGATGGGGCGCGGGCTGGACGCCGACCACGCCTACTTCCTGGCCGCCGCCGCAGCCGGCCGGCACGCCGCCCGGCTGGCGGCGCAGACACCCCCGCCACCGGCCGACCGCTGACCAGCCGACGCCGGGATGAGCCAGGGCCCTTCCCGGCACCTCAGGCGAAGATGATCAGCGCGGCCCAGGCGCCCACGATCAGGGCCAGGGCGACGGCCAGCACCCAGGTGGGCACGGTGTACTCGCCGCGGCGGTTACGCTCGATCTCGGCGCGGATCTTGTCGCGGCGGCGTTCGAGCCAGCCCTGCCGCTGAGCGCCCGGGTTGGGAGGTTCCGGAGGAATCATGACCCCACCAGCCTACCCGGGGCCGGCCGGTCGGCACGGCCCCGGTCGGCCGGTCACATGCTGGCGATCAGCCGTTCCACCCGCTCGTCGTACGCCCGGAACGGATCCTTGCAGAGCACGGTCCGCTGCGCCTGGTCGTTGAGCTTGAGGTGCACCCAGTCGACGGTGAAGTCCCGTCGCTTCTCCTGGGCGTGCCGGATGAACTCACCACGCAGCCGGGCCCGGGTGGTCTGCGGCGGCGTCTCCTTCGCCTCGAAGATCTCCGGATCGGTGGCCACCCGGTCCACGTCGCCACGCCGCTCCAGCAGCGCGTAGAGGCCCCGCCCCCGACGCAGGTCGTGGTACGCCAGATCCATCTGCGCCACCCGGGGGTGCGACAGCGGCAGGTCGTGCTTGCGCTGGTAACGCTCGATCAGCCGCAGCTTCGTCACCCAGTCGATCTCCCGGGAGACCGGTTCCAGGTCACCGGTCTCCACCGCCCGCAGCACCCGACCCCACAGCTCCACCACCCGCTTGGCGGTCTGGTCGCCGCCCCGGCGCTCGACGAACTCGGTGGCCTTGGCGAGGTACTCCTGCTGGATCTCCAGGGCGCTGATCTCCTTGCCCGAGGCCAGCCGCACCTTCCGCCGGCCGGTGATGTCGTGCGACACCTCCCGGATCGCCCGGATCGGGTTCTCCAGGGTGAGGTCGCGCATCACCACGCCACCCTCGATCATCCGCAGCACGATGTCGGCGGTGCCGACCTTCAGCAGCGTGGTGACCTCGTTCATGTTGGAGTCACCGACGATGACGTGCAGCCGGCGGTAGCGCTCCGCGTCGGCGTGCGGCTCGTCCCGCGTGTTGATGATCGGGCGGCTGCGGGTGGTCGCCGAGGAGACACCCTCCCAGATGTGCTCGGCCCGCTGGGACAGGCAGTAGACCGCGCCGCGCGGCGTCTGCAACACCTTGCCCGCGCCGCAGATCAGCTGCCGGGTGACCAGGAACGGGATCAGCACGTCGGCGAGCCGGCCGAACTCACCGTGCCGGGACACCAGGTAGTTCTCGTGGCAGCCGTACGAGTTGCCGGCCGAGTCGGTGTTGTTCTTGAACAGGTAGATCTCTCCGGCGATGCCCTCGTCGTGCAGCCGCTTCTCCGCGTCGATGAGCAGCCCTTCCAGGATCCGCTCGCCGGCCCGGTCGTGGGCGACCAGGTCGACCACCGAGTCGCACTCCGGGGTGGCGTACTCGGGATGTGAGCCGACATCCAGGTAGAGCCGCGCGCCGTTACGCAGAAAGACGTTGCTCGACCGACCCCAGGACACGACCCGGCGGAAGAGGTACCGGGCCACCTCGTCAGGGGACAGCCGCCGCTGTCCGCGGTAGGTACAGGTGACGCCGTACTCGGTCTCCAGACCGAAGATTCGCCGTTCCATGATGAGACATTAGCCGTAAGGAGGCCCTGTTCGTCACTGTCAGGGAGCTGCCGGCCTCAGCCGTCGGTGGAACCGGCCATGACGGCGAGAGTCTCGACATACCGACGGCACGCGTCGTACTGCGGCAGCAGCCCGGCCGCCCGGGCCTGCGCCAGGGTCGGCGCCGCGGCGTCGCGGGCGGACAGTTGCGCCCCGGTGGTCGGCCAGTCGATGCCCAACTCGTCGTCCAGCGGATACACCGTGCGCTCGGCCGACGGGTCGTACGTGGTCGAGCAGAGATAGGTCACGGTGGCGTCGTCGGTCAACGCGCAGAACCCGTGGCCGAGCCCCTCGGCCAGATAGACCGCGCGCCGGTCCACGTCGTCCAGGCGCACCCCCTCCCACCTGCCGAAGGTGGGCGAGCCGAGCCGCAGGTCGACGATCACGTCCAGCACGGCCCCCCGCACACAGGTGACGTACTTCGCCTGCCCCGGTGGCACGTCGGCGAAGTGGATGCCGCGCACCACGTCCCGGGCCGAGATGGACAGGTTTGCCTGGGCCAGTCGCAGCGGATGCCCGACCACCTCGCCCAACCGGTCGAAGCGGTACCACTCCAGGAACAACCCGCGCGGGTCGCCGTGCTGCTGCGGGGTGATCTCCCAGGCGCCCTCGACGCTCAACGGCCGCAGCTTCATCGGGCCGCCCCCACCTCGAAGAACTCACCCGTCGGCTCCTGCCGCCCACCAGCGGCGAGCAGATCGAGCAGGTAGTCCCCGTAGCCGCTCCTGGTCAACGGCTCGGCCAGGGCACGCAACTGGGCGTCGTCGATCAGCCCGGCCCGCCAGACAACCTCCTCGACACAGCCGATCTTCATGCCCTGTCGTTCCTCGATCACCCGGACGAACTCCGCGGCCTGCATCAGCGAGGTGAAGGTGCCGGTGTCCAGCCAGGCGGTTCCCCGGTCCAGCACGGTGACCGACAGCTCACCCCACCGCCGATACGCCTCGTTCACCGCCGTGATCTCCAACTCGCCCCGGGAGCTGGGGGTGAGCCCCCGGGCGATCTCCACCACCCGGTTGTCGTAGAAGTACAGGCCGGGCACCGCGTACCGGGACGTCGGGTGCTGCGGCTTCTCCTCGATCGACAGCACCCGACCGTCGGCGTCGAAGTGCACCACGCCGTACGCCTGCGGATTGGCCACAGGGTAGGCGAAGATCCGGCCACCCACCGGCTCGCCCGCCGCCAACTGCCGATCCAGGCTCATCCCGTGAAAGATGTTGTCGCCGAGGATCAACGCCACCGAGTCGTCGCCGATGAAGTCCGCGCCGAGCACGAACGCCTGCGCGATGCCCTCCGGGCGAGGCTGGGCGACGTACTCCAGCCGGAGCCCGAACTGACCGCCGTCGCCGAGCAGCCGCTGGAACTGGCCCTGCTCCTCCGGCGTGGTGATCACCAGGATCTCGTGTATCCCGGCCATCACCAGGGTGGAGAGGGGATAGTAGATCATCGGCTTGTCGAAGACCGGCATCAGTTGTTTCGACACCGCCCGGGTGATCGGCCACAGCCGGGACCCGGTGCCACCGGCCAGCAGGATTCCACGCATCCCGCGCAGCCTACCGGCGATCGGACAAGCAACCGCGCATCGCCTGCACTGTCGATGTGGCCGTTTCGCGTAGACTTTCGGACTCGTGAGGATCCTGGTCACCGGCGGCGCCGGCTTCATCGGCTCGGAGTACGTCCGGACGCTGCTCGGCGTTCCCGGTGGCGACGCGGCGGACGTGCCGCCGTGGGAACCGGCCCAGGTCACCGTGCTCGACGCGCTCACCTACTCCGGCAACCTGGCCAACCTCGCGCCCGTGGCCGACGACCCCCGGCTGCGCTTCCTGCCGGGCGACATCCGTGACCCCGACGTGGTCGACCGGGCCGTCGCCGGGCAGGACGTCGTCGTGCACTTCGCCGCCGAGTCCCATGTCGACCGCTCGATCGCCGGTGCCGCCCCCTTCGTCACCACAAACGTCCTCGGTACCCAGAACCTGCTCGACGCCGCGCTGCGCCACGGCACCGCCCGGTTCGTGCACGTCTCCACCGACGAGGTCTACGGCTCCATCACCGACGGCGCCTGGACCGAGGACTGGCCACTGGCCCCCAACTCCCCCTACTCGGCGTCGAAGGCCGGCTCCGACCTGCTCGCCCTGGCCTACCACCGCACCCACGGACTCGACGTGGTGGTGACCCGCTGCTCCAACAACTACGGGCCCTACCAGTACCCGGAGAAGGTTGTACCGCTGTTCGTCACCAACCTCCTCGACGGACAATGCGTCCCGCTCTACGGGGACGGCGGCAACGTCCGCGACTGGCTGCACGTGCACGACCACTGCCGCGGCATCGCCCTCGTCCAGGACAGGGGCCGCGCCGGCGAGATCTACCACATCGGCGGCGGCACCGAACTGACAAACAAGGAACTGACCGCCCGACTCCTCGACGCCTGCGACGCCGGCTGGGACCGGGTGACTAACGTCGCCGACCGCAAGGGACACGACCGCCGCTACGCCCTCGACATCACCAAGATCAGCAAAGAGCTCGGGTACGCCCCCAGCATCACCCTCGACACCGGTCTCGCCGAGACCGTCCGCTGGTACCGGGACAACCGCGCCTGGTGGGAGCCGCTGAAAGCAGCGAACGCGTGAGGTTGCTGGTGACCGGCGCCGGCGGGATGCTCGGACGCGACCTGGTCGACGTCCTCGCCGCACGACCGGAACACCAGGTCACCGCCGTCACCCGCACCGAACTGGACATCACCGACAGCGCCGCCGTGCACGCCGCCGTCGACGGACACGACGTGGTGGTCAACACCGCCGCCTGGACCGACGTCGACGGGGCCGAGACACACGACTCGGCGGCCACCGCCGTCAACGGCGACGCCGTCGTGCACCTCGCCACCGCCTGCGCCGCGCACGGCGCCCGCCTGCTGCAGCTGTCCACCGACTACGTCTTCGACGGCACTGCCAGCACCCCCTACCCCGAGGACGCGCCGACCGCCCCGCTCAACGCGTACGGTCGCGGCAAGCTCGTCGGGGAACAAGCGGTGACCCGCCTGCTGCCCGACACCGGATACGTGGTGCGTACCGCCTGGCTCTACGGCACCCACGGCCGCAACTTCGTCACCACCATGCTCGACCTGGCCGACCGGCGCGACACCCTCGACGTCGTCGACGACCAGCGCGGCCAGCCGACCTGGTCCCACGCCCTCGCCCGCCACCTGGTCAAGCTCGCCGAGGCCGCCCACACCGGACACGCCGCACCCGGGATCTACCACGGCACCTGCTCCGGCGAGACCACCTGGTACGGCCTCGCCCGCGCCGTGTTCGCCCAGCGCGGCCTCGATCCGGACCGGATCCGCCCCACCACCAGCGCCCGGTTCGTGCGACCCGCAGCCAGACCGACGTACAGTGTGCTGGCACACGGCCGGTGGGCGGAGGCCGGGCTGCCGCCCCTACCGGACTGGCACGCCACCCTGGCCGACGCGTTCACCCTCGCCGCCCCACCCTCCCCGCAGAAGGTCGTATGAAGCTCACCCTGGTCACCGGCCTGACCGGCCTGCTTCTGCTGGCCGCCATCGTCGAGCTGCTGCGCCGCCGCCAACTACGCGAGAAGTACGGCATGCTCTGGCTCGGCCTGCTGTTCGTGGTGATCCCGCTGTCGCTGTTCCCCCGGCTGCTGGACGGCGTCGCCGACCTGCTGGGCGTCGCCTCCGGAGTCAGCCTGGTGCTCTTCCTCGGCATCGTCTTCCTCCTGCTGGTCTGCATCCACCTGAGCTGGGAGGTCAGCGCGCTGGAGGAGGAGACCCGCACCCTCGCCGAGGAGTTCGCCCTGCTCCGCGCCGAAGTCGAAGCCGAACGGGTGGCACGGGCGCAGTGGCCCCGCCCCCTGGACCGGACGGAAGTGACCTCCCGCGATGGTTGACGGCAAGCGACTCCTCATCATCGTTCCGGCGCTCAACGAGGCCGCCACCATCGGCGACGTCGTCGGCGAGATCCGCGGCGAACTACCCGCAGCGGACGTGCTCGTCGTCGACGACGGCTCCACCGACCACACCGCCGCCGTCGCCACCGCCGCCGGCGCCCGCGTCGCCCGGCTGCCCTACAACCTCGGTGTCGGCGGCGCCATGCGGCTCGGCTACCGCTACGCCCACGACCACGACTACGACGCCGCCGTGCAGGTCGACGCCGACGGGCAGCACGACCCCCGGTACGTGCCGAAGCTGGTCGACCTGCTCGACGACTACGACCTCGTCATCGGGGCCCGGTTCGCCGGCGAGGGCGAATACACCGTACGCGGCCCCCGCCGCTGGGCGATGGCCGTGCTGTCGCTGGTGCTGTCCGGCCTGGCCGGCGCCACGCTGACCGACACCACCAGCGGCTTCCGCGCCGCCAACCGCCGGATGATCGCGATGTTCGCCCACTGGTACCCCGTCGAGTACCTCGGCGACACCGTCGAGACGCTGGTGCACGCCGCTCGCCGCGGCTACCGGATCCAGCAGGTCCCGGTCGCCATGCGCCGCCGGATGGCCGGCACCCCCAGCCACTCCCCCACCCGGGCGTTGATCTATCTCGGCCGGGCGCTGGCCGTCCTCACCCTCGCCCTCATCCGCCGGTGATCCGCCGCCTGCTCCGTCTCGTCCCACCCGGCACCGTCGGCGTCGCCATCGGACTCGCCGTGGTCGGACTGGCCTCCTACGTCCACCTCGCCGTGGCCGGACACAACCTCGACGCCGCCGACTACTCCTCACTGTCGGTGCTCTGGTCCGTCGTGTTCACCCTCGGCATCGGCGTGTTCCTCCCCGTCGAGCAGGAGGTCGCCCGCCTCGTCGCGGCCCGGCACACCCGCGGGCTACCACCCGGGCCGGTACTGGCCCGCGGCGCCGCCGTCGCCGCCGCCGTGCTCGGCCTGCTGCTGGCGCTCACCATCGGCGGCGCGGACCTCCTCACCGACCGGCTCTTCGACGGCGACCCCGCGATGGTGCCCGCCCTCGGTGGCGCGCTGGCCGCCCTGGCCGTCGCGCACACCAGCCGAGGTGTGCTCTCCGGCCTGCGCCGCTTCGGCTGGTACGGCTCCCAGCTCGGCCTCGACGGCGGACTGCGCATCGTCCTGGTCGCCGCGCTCGCCGTCGCCGGTGTCGACTCCCCCGTCGCCTACGCGCTGGTCCTGGTCGCGGCACCGCTGGCCGCCGTCGCTCTGACCGTAGCGCCGGTCGCCCGGACCATCGGCCGCGGACCGACGGTCCCCTGGCCGCCGCTGCTACGCGGACTCGCGCTGCTCACCGTCTCCAGCCTGCTCGCCCAGGTGGTCGTCAACGTCGGAGTGATCAACGTACGGCTGCTCGACCCGACCGAGGTCGCCGTCGCCGGGGCGCTGCTCTCCGCGCTGGTGCTGGTCCGCATACCGCTGTTCGTCTTCGGCGCGATGCAGGCCGCGCTGCTACCCGGTCTGTCCACCGCCGCCGCGACCGGCGACGGACCCGCCTTCCGCGCCCTGCTCCACCGATCCCTGGCCGTCGTCACCGCCCTCGGGGCCTTCGGCGGCATCCTCGCTGCCCTGCTCGGCCCGGCGCTCGTGCGGGCTCTCTTCGACACCCCCGACGTCCTCGGCCACGGCGACTTCGCCTGGCTCTCGGTGGCCACCCTGGCGTACCTGTGGGCGATGGTGCTCGGTCAGGCCCTGCTGGCCCACGGCCGGCACCACGCCCCGGCACTGGCCTGGACCATCGGCGTCGCCGCGCTGGTCGTCGCGACCCTGCCCCCGCTGCCCGTCGCGCTGCGCGTCGAACTCGGTTACACCGTCGGCTCCGTGGTGGCCGCCGGCATCATGGTCACTCTGCTACGCCGCCGCCGGGCCAC
Organism: Verrucosispora sp. WMMD573; assembly: GCF_027497175.1. NCBI lineage: Bacteria > Bacillati > Actinomycetota > Actinomycetes > Micromonosporales > Micromonosporaceae > Micromonospora > Verrucosispora sp. WMMD573. Next base: position 4,951,182 of record NZ_CP114901.1, read on the forward strand.
CCCGCCCGGCCCACCGATCGCGGCGCCGTTGCCCGCCACCACCAGCGGAGGAACCTGATGAGCCGGCCCCGCGTCACCGCCGTGATGCTCGCCTACGGCGCCGAACCCTGGCTGGTCGACGCCGCGCGGGCCGTACTGGCCAGCACCGGCGTCGACGTCGAACTGATCGTGGTCGACAACGGTTGCACCGGGCACGGCATCGACGTGGTCAAGGGCCTGCCCGGCGTGCGGGTCATCCGGCCGGAGGCGAACACCGGCTACGCCGGCGGCTGCAACCTCGGTGCCGCCGAGGCCACCGGCGACTGGCTGACCTTCGTCAACTCCGACGCCATCGTGGCGCCCGACGCCCTCGCCAAGATCATCGCGGTGGCCGCTGAGCCGGGGATCGGCGCCGCGATGGCCTCCATCCGGCTCGCCCACGACCCCGACCTGATCAACACCTCGGGCAACCCGCTGCACTTCACCGGCCTGTCCTGGGCCGGCGGCAACGGCGAACCGGTAAGCGCCCACGCGAGGCGCACCGCCGTACCCTCGCTGAGCGGCTGCTGCTTCGTCATCAGCCGGCACCGCTGGCAGGAACTCGACGGCTTCCCCGACGAGTACTTCGCCTACCACGAGGACACCGAACTCAGCCTGCGGCTGTGGCAACGCGGCCTCCGGCTGGAATACGTGCCCGACGCCGTCGTCCTGCACCACTACGAGTTCTCCCGCAACGACCTCAAGCTCTACCTGGTCGAACGCAACCGCCTGCTCACCCTGCTGACCGCGTACCAGGGCCGGACCCTGGCACTGCTGGCACCGATGCTGCTGCTCACCGAGGCTGCCATGCTCACCGCCGCGCTGGCGGGCGGCTGGGGACACCAGAAGACCCGCGGCTGGGCGTGGCTGTGGCGGCACCGGGACTGGATACGCGCCCGTCGGCGCCGCCTACAGGCCGAACGCACCGTCGGCGACGGTACCCTCGCCGACCTGATGACCGCCCGCGTCGCTCCGTCGAACGTGGCAGCACCACCCGGGATGGGCGTGTTCAACGCGGTCGCCGCAGGGTGGTGGGCGGTCGCCCGGCCGCTGCTCGCCCGCCACTGACCCACCCCGAAGCCGCGCACCGTACGCCGGCCGGCGACCCGAACGACGCGGTGCCCGAGCTGTCGAAACCGCTCGGGCACCGCCGCTGCTCGGGATGAAGATCAGCTGTCGGACTTGTCGCCCGGCTTGTCCTCCAGGTCGGCGGAGCCGGCCGAAGTGGTCGGCTTGTGCCCCTCCTCGGTCGGCGTGGTCGGGGTCTGCGCCCGATCACCCTCCGCCGCCGACTCGCCGGCCGCATCGCCGTCGAGCAGAGCGGTCAACGCGGCCCCGGTGATCCGTCGGAAGGTACGCCCCACCCGGTTACGGTCCAGGATCGCGACCTCCAGCTGGTCGCCGGCGATCGTGCGGGCGGCACCGCCCTCGCCGCCGACGCTGCCCAGCGCCTGCACCGCCACCTTCACCGCGTCGCCGAGCGACATGTCCGGCCGATGGTTCGACTTGAGCACCCCGGAGATCGCCTCGGCCTGACCGCCCATGGCCATCCGGCCCGGCTCATCGGTCACCGACCCGTCATAGGTGCACCGGTACAACGAGTCCTCCTCCGGCGTGGCACCCACCTCCGCCACACAGATCTCCACCTCGAACGGCTTCGACTGCTCGGTGAAGATGGCACCGAGAATCTGCGCGTACGAGTTTGCCAACGCCAGACCGGTCACATCCCGGCGGTCGTAGCTCAGACCGTTCAGGTCGGCCATCCGTACACCCGCCCGGCGCAGGTTCTCGAACTCGTTGTACCGCCCCACGGCGGCGAAGCCGATCCGGTCGTAGATCTCGCTGACCTTGTGCAGCGTGCTGGAGAGATTCTCGGCAACGAAGAGCACCCCGCCGGCGTAGCTGACGACCACCGCGCTGCGGCCCCGAGCGATGCCCTTGCGGGCCAACTCGGAACGGTCGCGCATGATCTGCTCGGGCGAGGCGTAGAACTGCATGGCCACGGCGGCGGCTCTCCTTCGGGCGGTACTCGGGAAACGGGATCAGCTGCGGACGGGCGGCTCAGCCGCCCGGATTCTCCATCCGACCGGCGACGACGCTCTCCGCGATCGCCGAGGTCTCCGCGTCGGTCAGCCGGTGCGTGCCCTCCGCCGTCGCGGTCATCACCACCGGGTAGATCCGCCGCGTCAGGTCGGGACCGCCGGTCGCGGTGTCGTCGTCGGCGGCATCGTAGAGGGCCTCGACCGCCAACCGCACCGCGTCGTCGACGGACAGCCCGGTCCGGAACCGCTTCTTCAACGCCGACTTGGCGAACAGCGAACCCGAACCGATGGCGTCGTAGCCAGTCTCCTCGTACGGGCCGCCGGTGACGTCGAAACTGAAGATCCGCCCGGCCCACGCCGGGTCGCTGGCCGCCAGGTCGAACCCGGCGAAGAGTGGGATCACCGCCAGCCCCTGCATCGCCGCACCCAGGTTGCCGCGAATCATCGAGGCGAGCCGGTTCGCCTTGCCGTCGAGGGACAGCATCGCGCCCTCGATCTTCTCGTAGTGCTCCAGCTCCACCTGGAACAGCCGCATCAGCTCGATGCCGATGCCGGCGGCGCCGGCGATGCCCACCAGCGAGTACGCGTCGGCGGGGTGCACCTTCTCGATGTCCCGCTGGGCGATCAGGTTTCCCATGGTGGCCCGCCGGTCACCGGCCATCACGACACCACCGGCCGCGGCGATGGCCACGATCGTGGTGGCGTGCGGGGCCATGTCGGCGGCCATGCCCGGGGGCAGCGCCCGACGGCCCGGCAGCATCTCAGGGGCCACCTTGCTCAGGAATGCCGTGAAGGAGGACGTCCCCGCGTTGGTGAACACATCTGGAAGACGCCCGGATGGATCAAAACCCGCTGCCACGTGGTTCCTCTCAGGTACGTGACGGCCCTGGCCAGCCTCGTCGGACTGTCACGGAACTGGCCAAGACCACCGTTGCAGTTGAAGCAGAGTATCCCGCGCACCCACCCGGTGCGATGATCGTGGTCCACATGTTCCGGATCGGGGGTCATCGCAGACCGCACAGACACCGCCCTGCTCGGCCAGCAGCTCGTCGAACTCCTGTTGCCCGGTGCCGTACCGCCGCCGCAGGTGGTACTCGCGATTGCCGCCGTAGAGCCGCTGCTTGGTCTCGTTGGCTGGCTTCACCTCTCGGCCAAACTGGAGCTTCACTCGCTTGGCATAGCTCGCCTTCGACCTGACATTGAAGCAAGGCTTGCAGTAGCTGCCACGACCGCTGGGACGCTTGCTACTCGCACAAAACTCCGCCAGCGACTTCCACTCTTCGCAGTCACGACATCGGCGTTGACCTTGCCGGTCATCCGAAAAATCTGCCATGTCCGATTTATGCCTATATGTTCACTGACCTCCTTTCTGTACGTAACCTCTCACGAACTCTTCGGCGTTTTCCTCAAGGACGGAGTCGATCTCGTCGAGCAGGTCGTCGACGTCCTCGGTGATCTCGGCGTGCCGCTCGGCGACCTCCGGGTTCGCCTCGACGGTGACGTCCTCGACCTCTTCGCCCTGACGGGACTTGCCGGACTGCGACTGACCGCCGCTGTCACGAGTGGCCATCGTTGCCTCCTCCACGATCTCCCTGCGATGAACTTACCTCGCGGGAGCGACGAAACGTTCCCCGCGCGCCGGTACCGGCGCGCGGGGACGAACAGCTGGTGGACGTGAGCCGGTGGGTCAGCCGCCGGTCAGGGTCTCCAGCAGATCCTTGGCGCTGGCGCAGCGGTCGAACAACTCGCCGACATGCCGCCTGGTGCCACGCTCCGGCTCCATCATCGGCACCCGCACCAACGACTCCCGGCCGACGTCGAAGATCACCGAATCCCAGCTGGCGGCGACCACTTCGGAGGGGTACTGGGCCAGGCAGCGGCCCCGGAAGTAGGCCCGGGTGTCCTCGGGCGGCTCCGTCATCGCCGTACGGCTCTCCTCGTCGCTGAGCAGCGTCTTCATGGATCCGCGGGAGACCAGCCGGTGGTAGAGACCCTTCTCCGGGCGTACGTCGGAATACTGCAGGTCGACCAGCTGGAGCTTGTGCGAGCCCCAGCCGAGCTTCTCCCGCTCCCGGTAGCCCTCCAGCAGCCGCAGCTTCGCCACCCAGTCGAGTTCGTCGGCGCAGAGCATCACATCGCGCCCCAGCCGGTCGAGCACGTCTTCCCACCGGTTCAGCACGTCGGCGGTCTGCTCGTCCACGTCGTTGCCGTAGCGGTCGTCAACGAACGCGCGCACCCGCTCCAGGTAGGCCCACTGCACGTCCATCGCGGTCAGCCGGCGTCCGTCGCGCAGCCGCATCAGGTGCGACAGAGACGGGTCGTGACTGACCGCGCGCAGCTCGCCGACGGGATCGGCGATGCCGAGGTCGGGGCCGAGCGCCTTCTCCTCGATCATCGTGAGGATCAACGCGGTGGTGCCCACCTTGAGGTAGGTGGAGATCTCCGAGAGGTTCGCGTCTCCGATGATGACGTGCAGGCGGCGGTACTTGTCCGCGTCGGCGTGCGGCTCGTCGCGGGTGTTGATGATCGGCCGCTTGAGCGTGGTCTCGAGGCCGACCTCGACCTCGAAGAAGTCGGCGCGCTGGGAGATCTGGAAGCCGCTCTGGCCGCCGTCCTGGCCGATGCCGACGCGGCCGGCACCGCAGACGATCTGTCGGGTGACGAAGAACGGCGTCAGGTACGCCACGATGTCGGCGAACGGCGTCTGCCGGCGCATGAGGTAGTTCTCGTGCGCGCCGTAGCTGGCGCCCTTGTTGTCGGTGTTGTTCTTGTAGAGGTGGATCGGTGCCGTGCCGGGGATCGTGGCGGCCCGCCGCGAAGCCTCCGCCATCACCCGCTCTCCCGCCTTGTCCCAGCGGACGACGTCGCGGGGGTTGGTGACCTCGGGGGTGGAGTACTCCGGGTGGGCATGGTCGACGTAGAGCCGCGCCCCGTTGGTCAGGATCACGTTGGCCAGGCCGAGGTCCTCGTCGGCGAGCGCCTCGGCCGGGTCGTAGGCCGCGCCGGAGTAGGTGAAGCCCCGGGCGTCCCGCAGCGGCGACTCCTCCTCGTAGTCCCAGCGGGCCCGGCCACCGCGGTTCAGTTCCGGTCGGGCGCCGTAGGCGTTGACCACCTGGGAGGAGGTGACCATCGGGTTGGCGCCGGCCTGACCGGGCACGGAGATGCCGTACTCGACCTCGGTGCCCATGATTCGTCTAACGCTCATCGACCTACCCGCTTCGTTTGCCCGACCGGTCCCCGTCATGTCGAGCGTAGTCGCCACTTCGCCACCCGGGGGCGTGGCGGTGGGGCGGGTCCGTCCCTGGACCGGGGTGGCGGGCCTTGTGCGACCCGGTCCGGGAGTACGACGGGGCCCGCGACGCGGTGCGTCGCGGGCCCCGATGGCGCGCCTCGGTCAGAGGTACTGACCGGTGTTGCTGGCGGTCTCGATGGAGCGTCCGGCCTCGGCGCCCTTGCCGCCGGAGACGAGCGTGCGGATGTAGACGATCCGCTCGCCCTTCTTGCCGGAGATGCGAGCCCAGTCGTCCGGGTTCGTGGTGTTGGGCAGGTCCTCGTTCTCGCGGAACTCGTCGACGCAGGCGTCGAGTAGGTGCTGCAGGCGCAGCCCCTTGCGTCCGGAGGTGAGGAACTCCTTGATGGCCATCTTCTTGCCCCGGTCGACGATGTTCTGGATCATCGCGCCGGAGTTGAAGTCCTTGAAGTACAGGACCTCCTTGTCACCGTTGGCGTAGGTGACCTCCAGGAAGCGGTTCTCCTCCGTCTCCGAGTACATCCGCAGCACCACTGCGTCGATCATGGCGGCAACGGTGGCCTGGGGGTCGCTGCCGTGTTCGGCCAGGTCGTCGGCGTGCAGCGGCAGGCCGGAGAGGATGTACTTGGAGAAGATGTCCTTGGCCGCCTCGGCGTCCGGACGCTCGATCTTGATCTTCACGTCGAGTCGTCCCGGACGCAGGATCGCCGGGTCGATCATGTCTTCCCGGTTGGAGGCGCCGATGACGATGACGTTCTCCAGCCCTTCGACGCCGTCGATCTCACTGAGCAACTGCGGCACGATGGTGTTCTCCACGTCGGAGGAGACACCGGAGCCGCGGGTGCGGAAGACCGAGTCCATCTCGTCGAAGAAGACGATCACCGGGGTGCCTTCGCCGGCCTTCTCCCGGGCTCGCTGAAAGATCAGTCGGATGTGCCGCTCGGTCTCGCCGACGTACTTGTTGAGCAGCTCGGGGCCCTTGATGTTGAGGAAGAAGCTGGTGTGCTTCTCCTCGCCCCGCCGCTCGGCGATCTTCTTGGCGAGTGAGTTGGCGACCGCCTTGGCGATCAGCGTCTTGCCGCAGCCGGGCGGGCCGTAGAGCAGGATGCCCTTCGGCGGGCGCAGCTGGTGCTCGCGGAACAGGTCGGCGTGCAGGAACGGCAGTTCCACCGCGTCGCGGATCTGCTCGATCTGGGAGTGCAGGCCGCCGATGTCGGTGTAGTCGACGTCCGGCACCTCCTCCAGCACGAGTTCCTCGACCTCGCTCTTGGGGATCCGCTCGTACGCGTACGCCGAACGCGGTTCGATCATGAGCGAGTCACCGGCCCGGATCGGACTGCCGATCAGGGTCTCGGCCAGGTGCACGATGCGTTCCTCGTCGGAGTGCGAGACCACCAGCGCCCGGTCACCCGGCGCGCCTTCGGGACCGGCGAGGATCTCCTTGAGCATGACCACCTCGCCAACCCGCTCGTAGCCGAACGCGTCGACGATGTTGAGCGCGTCGTTGAGCAGGACCTCCTGGCCGCGTCGCAGCTCGTCGACGTCGAGCGAGGGCGAGACGGCCACGCGCAGTTTCCGTCCGCCGGTGAAGACGTCGACCGTGCCGTCGTCGTGCCGGGCCAGGAAGACGCCGTAGCCACTTGGGGGTTGAGCGAGCCGGTCGATCTCCTCCTTGAGCGTCACGATCTGCGCGCGAGCCTCCTTGAGGGTGCTCACGAGCCGTTCGTTGTTCTCGGTCAGCCGCGCCAACTGCGCCTGGGTGGCGGCCAGCCGCTCTTCGAGCTGCCGGACGTGTCGGGGGCTCTCGGTCAACTTGCGCCGCACCAGAGCGAGTTCCTCTTGAAGGAACGCGACCTGCGTGGAGAGATCGTGGGCCTCCTTCTCCCACCGTGCGGCGCGCGAGTCCGCGTCGTCGCTGCGTGCCACGTCCCACCTCCCCGGGGGGCTTGAACGTTCTGACCTAACACTAGCCGCTATGAGCCCGATTCGGTCCTCCGCAACGCGCCCGTCACCGAAGCTTGATCGCCAAGGGTGGGTCGACGGGCGGGTACGGGCATTCGGGTACCGTCGAGGGGTGGGACGGGAGAACATGGGGGGTGCACCGGTGGCCGAGGTCGCGACCGACCAGCTGCAGGTCTGGGTCGACCAGGATCTGTGCACGGGCGACGGGCTGTGCGTGCAGTACGCGCCGGAGGTCTTCGAGTTCGACGTCGACGGGCTGGCCTATGTCAAGGGCCCCGACGGTGAGCTGGTGCAGGCACCGGGCGGCCGGGTGGGCGTGCCGGAGCACCTGCGCCTTGAGGTGATCGACTCGGCGAAGGAGTGCCCGGGCGAGTGCATTCACGTCGTACGCGGCAGCGACGGTGTCGAGGTGGCCGGCCCGGAGGCCGAGGACTGACCCGCTGATCCCGGAATCACCCGGTCGGGCTACAGCAACGGACGACCGACCACCGAGGCGACCAGCCGGGCGAACTCCTCCAACCGGGCGATCTGTCCGGCGCCGCCGTCGTCGAGGGTCTTGCCGAAGCGCAGCGCGTCGTGGCGCGGGCCGCCGGCGGCCTCCTCACCCGGCGGCGACTCGTCCAGCGAGGTCAGCAGCAGGTAGACGTCGATGCTGTCGACCCGGATCTCACCGTTGTCGTGGCGGAACAACCGGCGTCGGCAGCCCACCTCGGTGACCGAGGAGACCGGCACCACCCGCAGCGAGGAGGTCATCGAGCCCGGCGGCCCCTCCCCCGGCGGCACGTCCTCGCCGTGCCAGAGCACCAGGCGGCTGCCGTCGCAGACGACGACCTCCTGCCACACGCCGTTCACCTCGTTGACGAAGCGTTCCAGGGTGAAGCCGAGCACCGACGCCCCGCGCAGGACGCCGCCGAGCGCTTCCAGGGCGACGTCGGGGTCGCGCAGGTAGGCGCGCGCCGCGGATTCCAGGTCGGTGTACGGCGACCAGTCGGGAAAGACCGCAGGCAGGTCGCCACCGCCGAAGCCGGGACGGCTCATGCCGGCCCTCCGCCGCGCTGGGCGCCGAGTTGATGATTCGCTCGCTGACGCTCACTCATCGGATCACCTCCGCCGTCACGGCCTGTCCGTCTCCTGCGCCATGTCGGGTCGTGTCTGCTCGGCGGGCGCCTCGTGCGGCACCGCTGTCGCCTGCCGGGCCGCCTCCGCCTCGCGCAGCGCCTGCCGGCGTTGCGCGTACGCCTCGGTGCCCTTGCTGGGCTTGCGGCGCCGTGGCGGGGCGGTGACTCCGGGGGCGAGCTTACGCGCGGAGACGAGGAAGGCGGTGTGGGCGATCATCCGGTGATCGGGGCGGACCGCCAGCCCTTCGGCGTGCCAGTCCCGGACCAGTGACTCCCAGGCCCGGGGCTCGGTCCAGCCGCCGCGCTCGCGCAGCGCCTCCACCAGCTCGGACAGCTGCGGGGTGGTGGCCACGTAGCCGATGAACACGCCGCCGGGCAGCAGCGCGCGTTCGACCATTTCGAGGTTCTCCCAGGGAGTCAGCATGTCCAGGATGATCCGGTCGAAACCGGTCTCGCGGCACGTCGCGACGTCACCGACGTGCAGCTGCCAGGCCGGGTGCGGACCCTGGAAGAACGACTCGACGTTGCGGCGGGCGATCTGGGCGAAGTCGTCGCGCAGTTCGTAGGAGTGCAGTTCGCCGGCGGTGCCGACCGCGCGCAGCAGCGAGCAGCTCAGCGCTCCGGAGCCGGCGCCGGCCTCAAGAACCTTGGCGCCGGGGAAGATGTCACCCATGGCGACGATCTGGGCGGCGTCCTTGGGGTAGATCACCTGGGCGCCGCGCGGCATGGAGAGCACGTAGTCCGACAGCAGGGGGCGCAGGGCCAGGAAGGCGGTGCCACCACCGGAGGTGGTCACCACGCTGCCGTCGGGCAGCCCGATCAGCGCGTCGTGCGCCAGGATGCCGCGGTGGGTGTGGAACTCCTTGCCCGGCTCCAGGGTCACCGTGTGCATCCGCCCCTTGGGGTCGGTCAGCTGCACCCGGTCACCGGGCTGGAACGGCCCACGCCGCACCGCGGGCGGCTCCACCTTCTGCTCGGGAAGGTCGCTGGCCGGGTGGGCGGAGTGGGTGACGGTCACGTGTTCATCTTCCGGTGAGGTTCGAGCAGTTGAGCCAGATCCGCGATGTGCAGAACGCCGACGACATCTTCGCCTGCCGTCACGACGTACTGTGCGCCCGGGTGGGTCTGCACGGTCTCCAGCACCCGTTCGCCGTCCGTGTCCACCGGCATGGCCGGCAGGTCGGCGAGGGTACGGGCGACCGCGTCCACGGCCAGCCAGGGGCGGCGGGCCTCCGGCACCGCCGCGGCGGCGGCCGGGTCGACCAGGGCCACCGGCCGACCGGCGGAGTCGGTGACCAGCAGCGCGGCCGGATGCTGCGGCCCGGAAGTCGGGTGCGTCTGCGCGGCGCGGCGCTGCGCCTCGGCCAGCGGGGTGCCGGTGGGCACGGTGTGCACCGGGCGAGCGAGGGTGGCCAGGTCGATCAGGGGGAGCCGCCGGCCGATGCGGGACATCCTGATCGACTGCCCGGCGCCGTGCCAGAGGGTGAGGGCGACAAGCGCCGTCAGCGGCAGGGCCAGCAGGCTCAGCACGTCGATCGCGTAGAGCGCCGCCACCAGCAGCGCGGTGCCGACGGCGAGGATCCGTCCGGCCCAACCGGCGACCTCGGTGGCCCGGTGCCGGTCCCGGGTCAGCGCCCAGACCACCGCGCGCAGCGCCCGACCGCCGTCCAGGGGCAGCCCGGGCAGGATGTTGAACAGCGCGACGATGACGTTGCTCGCGGCGAGTTGGAAGGCGAGTTGGTCGGCCACGGTGCGGTCGGGCAGGGCCAGCGTCGCGGCGACGGCGGCCGCGCCGAGCACGGCGGAGACGGCCGGCCCGGCCAGCGACACCAGCAGGTCCACCCGTGGGGAGGGTGCGTCGCGGTCCATCTCCGTGTAGCCGCCGAGCAGTTCCAGAGTGATTCCGCGCACCCCGATGCCGAAGCGGCGGGCGGTGAGGGCGTGGCCGAGTTCGTGAGCCAGCACCGAGCCGAGCAGCGCGAGGACGAACCCGGCGCCGACGAGATAGCCGCCGAGCGGGGACAGTTGCAGTCGTTGGCCGGCCAGTTCGCCGTACAGGACCGTGATCAGGAGGGCGAGCAGCAGGATCGAGGCGTTCAGGTAGAGCGGCACCCCGAGGATCCGACCCACCCGCATGCCGGGGCGCTGGCCGGCCCGTGGTCGCCTGCGCTGTTCCATCGGGCTGATGCTACGCGGCGGGAGATCACGTACCGGAGCGGCGGCGGCCGGCCTGTCATACCGGTGGCCTAACCTTCCGGGGCATGACGGCCGATCCGGTGATCACTCAGCAGGCCCCGACCCCGACGGAGCTGCCGGCGACGGTGCGGGCCTCGCTGTCACCGTCGCGGGCGGCGGATTTCAAGACCTGCCCGCTGCTCTACCGGTTCCGCAGCATCGACCGGCTGCCCGAGCGGCCCAGCGTGGAGCAGGCTCGGGGCACGCTGGTGCACGCGGTGCTGGAGCGGTTGTTCGACCTGGCGCCGGCCGCCCGCACTCCGGAGGCCGCCGGTGATCTCGTGGCCGGCCAGTGGGACCGCCTGGTCACCGAGCAGCCGGAGTTGGCCGGGTTGTTCCCCGATGACGACCCGGCCGCCGCGGCGGAGTTCCTTCGATCGGCGTCGGCCCTGCTGGGCGGCTACTTCGCGGTGGAGGATCCGCGCCGGCTGGAGCCGGCGGAGCGGGAGAGTCTGATCTCCGCCGTGGTCGACGACGAGCTGCTGATTCGGGGCTATCTCGACCGGCTCGACGTGGCTCCCGACGGTGCGCTGCGGGTGGTGGACTACAAGACCGGCGGCGCCCCACGGGAGGCGTTCGAGGCGCGGGCGCTGTTCCAGTTGAAGTTCTACGCCCTGGTCCTGTGGCGCACCCGTGGCGTGGTGCCGCGGGTGCTGCGCCTGCTCTACCTCAAGGACGCCGAGGTGTGCGACTACGCCCCCGACGCCGAGGAGTTGGTGCGCTTCGAACGGACGGTGGTGGCGTTGTGGCGGGCGATCGAGCAGGCCACCGCTGCCCGGGATTTCCGGCCCCGGCCGAGCCGGCTGTGCGACTGGTGTAGTCATCAGGCCCGCTGCCCCAGCTACGGCGGGACTCCGCCGCCCTTCCCGGAGCCGACGGCGACGCCCGATCCGCTGCGTGACGCCCGGTCCTCCCCCGCGCCACCGGGCGCCGACGAGTAGCGTCCCTCCTTCCCGGGGATGAGGGGCGAGTCACCACACAAGACGATCTCTCAGCGGTGGGGGCGGCTAGCGTCGGGGCGTGGGTAACGCGTTGAGGCAGTGGCTGGGTCGCAATCCGGCGGCCGGCGACGCGCTGCTGGCCGTTGGCCTGGTGCTGGGCGAGGCCGTGTTCACCCTGCTCACCCCCCGCGAGTTCTGGTCTCGACCGCTGCCGGCGGCGCTGGGGTGGAGCGTGTTGTGCGCGACGCCGGTGGTGCTGCGCCGGGTGGCGCCGTGGCCGGCCCTGCTCGCCGCGCTGGTCACGTTGCTGTTCCCGGTCGTCATCGAGGTGGCGCCGGCGACGCAGAGCCTCACCTTCGTGGTGCTCACCTACACGATGGCGGCCTACCGTCCGGCGCGTCCGGCGGTGGTGGCGGCGGCGGGGTTGTGGCTTCCGGTCGCCGTGGTGAACACGGTGGTGCCGCCGGAGGGTGTTCCGCAGGTCAGCACGGCGTTCCTCATCGCGAACAACATCCTGGTGGGGATCGTGTCGTTCTCGGTGGGCCGGACGGTGCACGCCCGCCGCTCCTCCACCGAGGCGTTGCGGGAACGGGCCCGGGTCGCCGAGGCCAACCAGCGGGCGCTGGCCGAACAGGCGGTGGCCGACGAACGGCGCCGGATCGCCCGGGAGTTGCACGACGTGGTGGCCCACCACGTCAGCGTGATGGGGGTGTTGGCCACCGGGGTGCGCCGGGTGCTGCGGCGCGACCCGGACAGCGCCGACGAGGCGATGGCCACGATCGAGGAGACCAGCCGGGCGACGCTGCGGGAGCTGCGCCGGCTGCTGGACGTGCTGCGTACCGAGGCCGAGCCGGCGGCGGAGTTGGCGCCGCAGCCGGGCCTGGCCGGTATCGCGACGCTCACCGATCAGGTCCGGGAGGCCGGGTTGCCGGTGACCTTGACCGTGACGGGAACGGCGGGGCAGTTGGAGGAGGGGGTGGCGCTGACCGTGTACCGGATCGTGCAGGAGGCGCTGACGAACGCCCTCAAACATGCCGGTTCGGCGACCGCGCAGGTGCGGGTGGGTTTCGGTGGGGACGCGGTGGAGGTCGAGGTCACCGACACCGGTCGCGGGCCGTCACCGGACACCGATCGGATCGGGCACGGCCTGGTCGGGATGCGGGAACGGGTCGGCCTCTACGGTGGGACCCTGCGCACCGGCGCGCGCAGCGGCGGCGGGTACCGGGTGTACGCCCGGATTCCGGTCGAGCCGCTGCCCGAGGCCAGCCGGCGGTGAGGTGGCTCTGGTGAGCGGTGCAGTCGACAGGGAGGACCAGATGGCCGATTCGACGGGGCAGGCCCGGCCGGTGCGGATCCTGCTCGCCGACGACCAGCCGCTGCTGCGTACCGGATTCCGGATGGTCCTGGGCGCGGAGGCCGACCTGGACATCGTCGCGGAGGCCGGTGACGGGGTGGAGGCGGTGGAACTGTCCCGTCGGTTGCTGCCGGACGTGGTGCTGATGGACATCCGGATGCCAAGGATGGATGGGGTGAGCGCCACCCGGGCGATCGTGGATGCCCGGCTGCCGGTGCGGGTGCTCATTCTGACCACCTTCGATCTGGACGAGTACGTGGTGGGTGCGCTGCGGGCCGGGGCGAGCGGCTTCCTGGCCAAGGATGTGCCGGCGGAGGATCTGGTCACCGCGATCCACACGGTGGCCGCCGGCGACGCGGTGGTGGCGCCGCGGATCCTGCGCCGGCTGCTGGACCGCTTCGCCGACGTGCTGCCGGATCCGTCCGCGACGCCACCGAAGGCACTGGGCGCACTCACCGAGCGGGAGCGGGAGGTGCTCGTGCACGTCGCCCGCGGCCTGTCGAACGCCGAGATCGCCCGAGCGCTGTCGGTGAGCGAGACCACCATCAAGACGCACGTCGGACATGTGTTGACCAAGCTCGGGCTACGCGACCGGGTGCAGGCGGTGGTGTTGGCGTACGAGTCGGGCCTGGTCCGACCTGGGGGTTAACGCCCCCGTTGCATCAGTCACCTACCGTGACGGCTTCCGGTGGAAATCGGTTGACCCTCACGCGACGGCAACGTCCAGGATGACCGTGAACACCGGCGGCAGGTGGCCGACAGCTACCGGAGTCGGGGACAACCCTGACTTCGGTTGGGGGGTACCCGCAGCCGGAAATCCGCTTCGGCTCCGTCCGGAGTCGGACGGATCGGCGGTGGGCAGCACAGATGATGGACTCGCACCGGACCAGCGGGGGCGGTGCGAGCAGACGCGACGGAGAGGTACGTGACGTGACCGCTACCACAGGCCAGCCGGCATCGGCCGCAGCCCGGGCGAGCGACGTGTGGAAGGTGTACGGCAGCGGCGAGGCGCAGGTCATCGCCCTGCGGGGGGTCAGCGCGGAGTTCGAGCGCGGACGGTTCACCGCGATCATGGGACCGTCGGGTTCCGGTAAGTCGACGTTGATGCACTGCCTCGCCGGGTTGGACTCGGTGACCAGGGGGACCGTGGAGATCGGCGAGACCACCGTCACCGGGCTCGGTGACGCGGGCCTGACGAAGCTGCGCCGCGACAAGGTCGGCTTCATCTTCCAGCAGTTCAACCTGCTGCCGACGTTGACCGCCAAGGAGAACATCCTGCTCCCGTTGTCGATCGCCGGGCGCAGGCCGGATCCGGCCTGGTTCGACGTCGTGATCGACACGGTGGGTCTGCGGGACCGGTTGGGTCACCGGCCGGCGCAGTTGTCCGGCGGCCAGCAGCAGCGGGTGGCGTGCGCCCGGGCCCTGGTCGCCCGCCCCGAGGTGATCTTCGCGGACGAGCCGACCGGCAACCTGGACTCGCGCTCCGGCGCGGAGGTGTTGAACTTCCTGCGCAACTCGGTACGCCAGCACGGGCAGACCATCGTCATGGTCACTCACGATCCGACGGCCGCCGCGTACGCCGACCGGGTGGTGTTCCTCGCCGACGGGCAGATCGTCTCGGAGTTGATCGAGCCGACCGCGGACACGGTGCTGGACACGATGAAGAAGCTGGACACGCCCGCCGAGGTGGCCGGCTGATGTTCCGGGCAACTGTGAAGAGTCTGCTGGCCCGCAAGGTCCGGCTGATCCTGTCCGGCCTGGCCGTGGTGCTCGGCGTGATGTTCGTCTCGGGCGCCTTCGTCCTCACCGACACCCTGGGCCGCTCCTTCGACTCGCTGTTCGCCGACGCGTACGCCGAGGTGGACGTCAACGTGGCCGCCAAGCCGAAGCTGGAACTCGGCGAGCTGGAGGGCGAGCAGCTCGCCAGCCCATTCCCGGCCGCCACGTTGGAGACGGTGCGCGCGGTGGACGGGGTGTCCGAGGCGACCGGGGTGGTCTCCGTCGACGGGGCCCGGCTGATCGGCAGCAACGGCAAGGCCGTCACCTCGTTCGGGCCGCCGCAGTTGGGCGGCAACTGGACCGGCGAGAGCGACCTGGTGCGGTTGCGGGAGGGTCGGGCGCCGCAGGCCGACGACGAGATCGTGATCAACAAGGGGCTGGCGGACGCCGGCCGGGTGGCGCTCGGCGACCGGGTGGGTGTGCTCACCCTCCAGCCGCGCGAGGAGTTCACGATCGTCGGCATCTTCGGTTACAGCGGTGACCGGGACTCCCTCGGCGGCGCCAACGAGGTCATGTTCACCACTCCCGTGGCCCAGCAGCTGATGCTCGGCGAGTCGGACGTGTTCAGCAACATCGTGGTCACCGCCGCCGACGGGGTGTCCGACGAGCAACTGCGCGACGCGGTGGCCACGGCGGTCGGCGACGGCTACGTGGTCAAGACCGGCGAGCAGCTCTCCGCCGACGCCGCCGCCGGCCTGAAGGAGGGGCTGTCCTTCTTCAACCGGATCCTGCTCGGCTTCGCCGCGGTGGCCCTGCTGGTCGGTACGTTCCTGATTCTCAACACGTTCTCCATCATCGTCGCGCAGCGCACCCGGGAACTGGCGTTGCTGCGGGCCGTCGGCGCCAGCGGCAAGCAGATCATCGGCTCGGTGGTCCTGGAGGCGATCGCCGTCGGATTGATCGCCTCGGTGTTCGGCCTGGCCGCCGGCATCGGCGTCGGCGCGCTGCTGGCGTACCTGTTCGGCAACCTCGCCGGTGGGCTGGCCCTGGCCGGGGTAGCGGTGCCGGCGTCGGCGGTGATCGGCGCGTTCGGTGTCGGTCTGGTGATCACGGTGCTGGCGGCGCTGCTGCCGGCGCTGCGGGCCGCGCGGATCCCACCGATCGCGGCGATGCAGGACGTGGCCACGCCGGACCGGCCGTTGACCAAGGTGACCGTCGGCGGTGCGCTGGTCACCGCGATCGGCGCCACCCTGCTCTTCCTCGGCCTGGGCGGGCACGCCGGTGACAGCACGCTGGCCACCATCCTCGGTGGCGTGCTGTTCTCGTTCATCGGGGTGGCCCTGCTGACGCCGCTGATCAGTCGTCCGGTGGTGGCGGCGCTGGGCACGGTCTTCTCCGGCTGGGTGCCGGGCAAGCTGGGTCGGCTCAACTCTGGTCGCAACCCGCGCCGCACCGCGATCACCGCCGCCGCGTTGATGGTGGGTATCGCCCTGGTCACCGGCATCACGGTGATCCTGGATTCGGCCAAGAGCAGCATCAGCGGGCTGGCGCAGGACAGCATCCGCGCCGAGCTGGTGATCGCCGGGGCGCAGTCGGGTCCGCGCCCGCCGACGTTCGACCCGGCGGTGCTGGACGAGGCGAAGGCGATCCCCGGTGTCCGCCTCGTCGACGGCGAGTACGGCGACATGGCGCTCGTCGGCGGCGAGAGTACCTGGGTCGGCGCCAGCAGCGAACCGAGCGCGCTGGTGGAGATGTTCGGCGCGACCGCCACCGCCGGGGACATCGGGCGGCTGGGGCCGGGCCAGATGCTGATCAGTTCCGACGCGGCGGAGTCGCGTGGCCTGTCGGTCGGCTCGACGGTGCCGGTGCAGTTGGCCCGCGGCGAGGAGCGCAGCTACACGGTCACCGGCATCTACCAGAGCACCCCGCTGTTCGGCGGCATCACCTTGCCCGCCGAGGCGGCGCGTGACTTCGCCATCCCGCAGCCCATCCAGGGTTACCTCCAGTTGGAGCCGGGAGTACGGGCGGCCGACGTGCTGCCCCGGGTGGAGGCGCTGCTGGCGGACAGCCCGGAGGTGTCGGTCGCCGACCGGGACGCGTTCATCGAGCAGCAGGCCGGGCAGCTCGACGGGCTGCTCCAGATGATCCAGATCCTGCTGGCGCTGGCGATCGTGATCGCCGTGCTCGGCATCGTCAACACCCTCGCCCTGTCGGTGCTGGAGCGGACCCGGGAGCTGGGTCTGTTGCGCGCCATCGGCCTGCGCCGGTCGCAGACCATGGGCATGATCACTGTGGAGGCGGTGGTGATCTCGGTGTTCGGCGCGCTGCTCGGCGTCGTGGTCGGCGCCGGCCTGGGTGCCGCGGTGGTGGAGGCGCTGCGCGACGAGGGAATCACCAAGCTGGTGCTGCCGTGGGGCCAGATGGGTGTCTTCCTCGGCCTGGCCGCGATCATCGGGGTGATCGCGGCGGCGCTGCCGGCGATCCGGGCCGCCCGGATCAACGTGCTGGGCGCCATCGCCCACGACTGAGGTGTGCCGCAGCGAAGGCCCCTGTCACCGGCTCGGTGGCAGGGGCCTCGCGCTGCGTGTTGCCCAGCAGATCGGCCGGACGGTGGCAGTGTCAGGCGGGGGTTCGGCGCAGCAGCCCCGCCAGCAGGTCCAGGTCCGCCAGCAGCAGGCTCTCCAACTGGTGTACGCCGTCGGCGGGCGCCAGCGGCACCTCGGCGGGTACGGCCAGCACCGCGGCCCCGGCGGCGACCGCGCTGGCCACCCCGGTCGCCGAGTCCTCGATCGCCACGCACCGCTCGATGGGCACTCCGAGCAGTCGGGCGGCCGTCAGGTACGGCTCCGGATGCGGCTTGGTGGCGTCGACCTCGTCGCCGCAGACCACCACGTCGAAGCTGTCGCGGCCGAGGGTGTCCAGGGCGATCTCGACAAGGGCCCGCCCGCTGGAGGTGACCAGGGCCGTCGGGATCCGCTCCTGCCGGACCGCGCCGAGCAGCGTCAGCGCCCCCGGTCGCCACTGCAGCCCGGTGCGGAACAGCTCCAGGATTCGCGCGTTGATCCACTCGGCGCTGGTCCGCGGATCCCGGTGCGGTTGCCCCAGGTCGTCGTGCAGGATGCGCATCGAGTCGGCCATCCCCGTGCCGACGATCGCCCGGCGGGCGTCGGCGGACAGGGTGCCGCCGTAGTGTTGTGCGAGTTCGGCCAACGCGACGTCCCACAACCGCTCGCTGTCGACCAGCGTGCCGTCCATGTCGAAGAGCACAGCGGCTGGACGGGTGCTGTTCACCGGATCCTCCTCGGGCTCGGGTAACCGGTGAATCCTGTCAGCCGGCGTGGTCCGGTGCCCGCGACAGTGACCTTTCTCAACCGAGGTCGCAGGCGGACAGGGACCGCTCGTAGCCGCGGAAGAACGCCTCGGTCCGCTGCTCGGGGGTGCCGTGGGAGCCCTCGGCGAACCACGGTTGGCCGGGTTCGTCGCCGACGGCCAGCAGCCCATCGTTGAACTCGTCGAGGTCGCCTTCCTCAAGGGTGAGCCGCCCGGCCCGGACCGAGTCGCCGAGAAACGCCCCAGCCATGCAGTCGGCCTGCAACTCCTGCTGGATGGTGAAGCTGTAGCGGATGCCCAGCCGGGTCTGGATGCCGTGCGCGTACTCGTGGCCGAGCAGGTAGAACACGAACGCGTCACCGATCTGCCGGAAGGCCCCGAAGGACCAGTTGATGTCGTACGCGATGTAGTCGTCGACGGTGCAGTAGACCGCGTTGTTGCGGGGTACCTCCTGCCCGCCACAGGAAACCTCACCGTCGCGCTGGTACGCGATGACCTGCCGGATCGGCCGGAAGGACTGTTCCGACGCCTCGAACTGGTCGGCCCAGTACAGCTCGGCGAGCCGCTGCGCGTCGGCCACGTCCTGCCGGAACTCCTCTACCGTGTCGGTGCCGTCGGCACGGGTCACCTCGGCCGTCGGTTCGGCCGGTTCCCGCTGCCCGCCCGGTTCCACCGGTCCACCCACCGGCTCCACCATGCAGGCGGCCGCCGTCACCAGCGCCACCGCCAGGCCGGCGAGCCTGCCCCGGCGTCGCCCTCGCCCACCTGCCGCCACCGCGCTCCTCCCGCCTCGACGTCGCCGGTCCAGTACCCCGACGATACGACCGTCACGCCCGTTGCCGTCAGGTACGCCTGACCGTCCCGTCCGGTTCAGTTGCCCGGCTGCCGGCGGGTGTCATCCGGCTTTGCCGGGCCGGTCGGGTGAATTACCGCCTACGGTGTCCGGCACGGACGTCCGGCTCCGGCGTCCCCGACGAACCGGCACCGGAGCTGGTGGCGGACGCGAGAGGGGGACACCGTGAAAATGCATGATCATGCTGTACGGCTCGCAGCGGGACTACGACGCGATGGGCCGGGCACGGCGCCAGCGACCGCAACGGGGCGTGACGCCGTCGACGCCACGCCCCGATCACCGGTGTCGCCCCGGCGGGCGACAGTTCAGCAGGTGTTGAGCATGGTGTTCAACGCCGACTTCTCCGCGCTGTTCACGGTGAGGCCGTAGTACCACTTCACCTGGATCCAGGCCCGGGCGTAGGTGCAGTGGAAGGCCGCGCGCGGCGGCTTCCAGGCGGCCGGGTCCTTGTCCCCCTTCGACGAGTTGACGGTGCCGGTGACCGCCCACAGCTCCGGCCCGCCGAGGTCGTTGGCGTAGGTCTGGCGACGCGAGGTGCTCCAGGCCCAGGCGCCCGAACGCCACGCCTCGGCCAGCGGCACCACGTGGTCGATGGAGATGTCGGCGGGGTTCGTACGGGTCACCCCGTCGTACGGGCTGTACCAGGACCCGGAGGTCGGATAACAGCTGGAGTTCACCACGACGTTGCTGCCGTCGCGCTTGAGCACCTGCTCGCGGGTATTGCAGGCACCGGTGATGGTGATCCAGTGCGGGAACAGGTCGCGGTTGTAGCTGGACTGGTTGGACTCGGCCGCGACGGTGAGCGAGTTCAGCCGGCTCACCGCCGTGCTGTGGGAGGGGATGTTGGGCGGTGTGGCGTGGGCGGCCGGCGGCACGAGTACGACCGACAGGGCCACGGCGACCACCGAGACGATGGCGACCTTGCGTAGCTGAGCCACGGGGCGACTCCTGACTGTCTCCTGCGACGGCGGGTGGGGGAACCCGACTTGGGGGCGCGGCAGGGGACACCAGGATTCTCGCAAACATGCGGATCAATACGTGTCGTCGGGCCGCAAGCCCCGTGAACGTCACATGAAGACCAGCCGGTGGCTCATTCGGGCAGGTACTCGTGCTCGAGAAAATCCTTGAGACAGGCGGCCGCGTGGCCGGCGGCCAGGAAGAGTTCCGCCGCCGAGCCGGAACTGGCCACGTCCTCGGCGACCACTCCCCGGAAGACCGCCCAGAGCCGCCGCTCGTTCCAGAGGCCGAACTCGTACGACTCGGTGTCCAGCGCCGCCAGGCGTCCGTCCTGATCGCGCAGCTCCGTCAGGGCCGCCGCAGTCATCAGCTCCGGCGGCCCGCTGGCCACCGCGCCGTCGAAGTCGATCTCGGGACGGAGTGCCGTCGGCGGGGCCGGTAGGTCCGCTGCCGGAGCCGACTTGCGGAAGTCGACCACGAGATCCTGGAACCGGGTGTTGACCCGGCGGTAGTAGGCCAGCAGAGTCCGCACATAGTCGGGAATCCACAGCTGCGGCACCCGGGTCACCATCTCCCCCGACTCCAGCAGCTCATAGTGGCCGACCCAGCGCGGCACCACGACGTGGCCCGATTCGGCGCCGTCCCCTCGCGCCGTGCCGACCAGGAAGAACGCCGACGGGTTGAACCGCTCCACGATGTTCCGGACTGCGCCTGCCCGCCCGGGAGTCAAGCGCTCCGGTGACCGGGCAAGGTAGACCGAGAGCGGTCGATCGGCCCGCTCCGCCGACACCTCGATCCACCGGCCGATTTCCGTGGCCCGGCTCTGCGACGCCTGCTCCGGCACGAAGACCTGGAGCGCCGCACGGTACTCCGCGGGGTGCGAGGTCAGCACCGCGATGTCGGCCCGCCTCGCCGACTCCGCCGAAAGCGTGCCGGGTACGCCGCGACGCGTCGATCTGCCGGCGGCACCGGTCGTCGGCGGGGCGGGTCGCTGAGTCGACGGCTGCCGGGGCACCGACAGCGCGGTCGCTTCCCGGTCACGTTCGTCGCCGAGGGTGGACTGCGGTGAGAAGGCGTGCATGGCCTGCACCGAAAGTCGGGCATGTTCCGCCTCGTCCAGCAGCGGGGCCCGGGCACCGAAATCGAGCAGGAGCAGGTGAACCTGCTCCGGGATCAACCCACGCGGCGAGCGGGCCCGCAGCACGAGATGATGCACGATCGCCGCGCAGGACTCACGGGCCGCGGCAACCTCGTCGAGCCCGAGGCCG
Organism: Verrucosispora sp. WMMD573; assembly: GCF_027497175.1. Classification (NCBI taxonomy): domain Bacteria; kingdom Bacillati; phylum Actinomycetota; class Actinomycetes; order Micromonosporales; family Micromonosporaceae; genus Micromonospora; species Verrucosispora sp. WMMD573. The sequence goes on from NZ_CP114901.1 coordinate 4,972,229, forward strand.
TCCGCCGGCTTCGCCGCCGTCGGCCGACGCAGGTCGGCTGCCGGCTGAGCGCCGATTTCTGGTGCCGCCGACGAGGCTCTCGTCTGCCACAGGTACTCCTCCAGTGCCGTGGCGGCCAGCGTGAAGAACCAGCCACGGGCCTGGTCCTCGTCGCGCATCCGCAGGTTCCGGTCAGCGAAGAGCAGCGCGCAGCCGGCCAACGACAACAGCGTCTGCAATCGCCACCGCTCACCGAAGCCCTGGATCGCGGCGATGGCCCGGCCCGCCTCATGGACCGCCGCGCTGACCTCGGCGTGCCCGAGCAGCTCTGGCCGGGGGTCGGTGGCCGGGGCGGCGCGCAGCAGGGCACGGATCAGTTCGGTGCCGGTGTCGCCCTCGATCCGGGTGGAGGTCCGCAACCAGTGCGCCACCATGGAGAGCAGCAGGTGCATCGGATCGCGGGCCAACGGCCCGTCGTTGTGGTAGCCGCCGAGGTCGATCAGCTGGTACCCGTTCCCGTCGAGGGTGGGCTCGGTCTGCACCAGGATGTTGCCGATGTTGAGGTCACCATGGGTACGGCCGGTCAGCAGCGACAGTTCCTCGCTGCTTCGTGGCGCGGTGCCGGCAAGGAAGGCGAGCGGGTTGGGCAGCTCCGACCGCCACCAGCCCAACTGGACCCGCGCCTGCTCGGCCGGTACGCCCGCCCGCTTCGCCCAGGCCCGCAGGCGCGCACCGGGCGTACCGCGCCGCTCCGGCCGTCCGTCGAGAAGTTCGCTCAGGTAACCGCCGACGGTGGTGGTCCGCTGTTGGCTCGCCGGTGGTGGTTGGTTCCAATCGTGCGCCACCGACTGCACGATGGTTCGTAGCTGAGTGGGGAAGTCCGACTGCGTCATCACCTCGGTCAGCGGCGGGCAGGCCAGCAGGTCTCCGGCGGCGACGTCGAACACCGCGACCCAGCTGTCGCCGAGCGACTCCAGCTGTGCGGCGGGCAGATGCCGGCGTACGAAGGTCGGCGGTGAGTCGACGTACGCATCGCGCGCGCGCTCGATCTCGCCGGTCTGACCTTCGTAGAAGCGCAGAAACCGTTGCCGGTCACGCTGGCCCGGCTCCCGCCAGACCACAAGCGCTATCGGTGTTCCGCTGAAGCCGCCCTGCTGATAGCGCACGATGTCGACGGAGACCCGCTTGACCCGGGCCCAGCGTTCGAAGGCGGCTGTCTGCTCGGCCGGAATCCGACTCCAGTCCCCGGTAAGCTCCGGTTCGTCGGGCATCAGCCGACTCCCCACTCGGCGACCAGCTGGACGATCGCGACGACGATCCCGGCGACACTAAGCACCGCGCCGAGCACCTCCCAGGGCTTCTCCCTGATCAGTACGGTGGTCGACGGCCGCCGACCCAGCACGAGCCCAGGTGCCAGCCGGCCCAGCCCACCGGGCAGTCCCGCGACGAGCCGCCGCAACCCGGTCGTGTTGACACCGCTGCCCTCGACCAGCCGCCCCTCCTCCAGCAGGGCCCGCTCGGTGACCCACTGCCCGTCCGGTCCCGCCTTGAGCTCCCGGCGGGTGGACGTCAACTGGACGAAGTGCATCCGGTACCGGGTGACGGCACCGTAGGTGCGCGATTGTTGGACGACCTCGACCTCGCCCAACTCGACCAGCCGGTCCCGCCGGAGGTCGAAGGTGAACCCGGGTAGCTCCTCCTCCAACTCCCGGACCGCCGTGGCCAACGGGTCCAGGTCGTCGGAGCGCACGTGCCCGCCGGGCAGCTGATACTGCCGGGCCGCCCGGTCGTAGATCATCAGGTAGCGCGGGCCGAGCAGCCGCAGGCGTGTCTTGATCAGCACCTGGACCACCCGCCCGGACCGTAGCGGCGACGCCTGCGGGTCGAGGCTGAGACGGCGGTGCTCGATCACGTACAGGAACTGCGCGCCGGCCAGTACCTGCTGCGGCTGGTACGGCGGCTCGGTGGTACCCGCTCGCGCCCAGTTGTCGAGCACCGGGGTGCCGCTGCGTACGTAGGCGGCGAGGCTCTTGAGGAACAGGGCCGCCGCCGGGCTCGCCGCCTTCACCGTGTGCCGGCCGGTGGCCGGATCCTCGGTCAGCACCACGGCACCCGAGAGCCGCAGGAACCCGGCGACCACCTCCGCCGCTGGCCCGGCGTCGCCGAACCCGGCTGCCGAGCAGAGTTGGTCGGTGGTGACCGCCCCTTCGTCGTGGTCGGGTACGGCCTCCAACACCCGCGCCAGCCGTTCGGATGGTTCGTCGGTGCTCATCGGCCGCCCACAGCGTCAGCGGCGTCCAGCACGGACAGCCGCGGGGACGGAATCTCGTAGAGCGGGCGGATGGGCACCTCCGGGCCGCCGGCCAACCGCAGCGCCGAACCGGGATTGCGGTTGATCACGGGGAGGTAGGCCAGCGCGGTGATCCCGAACCGTCGCAGGATCTTCAGCATCGACAGGGCGGTCGTGTTCGAGCCGTTGAACTCGTCGATGATGGCGACGGCGTACGAGTCGCGCTCAGCGAGCAGGCTGAGCTGCCGACCCCAGCCCATGTCCTTTTCGGCAAGCAGGCTGACCTGGCGACCCCAGCCCATCTCCGCGTGCCGGTCGACCTCCGAGAAGTTGTCCCGCTCCGCCGCCCAGAGGATCCGGCGAGGAATCTTGACCGCGACCGGGCGGGCACCCCGGCGGGCTTTGAGCTGGTCGGTGAGCGTGTTCATGGCCGGCTCCGCCGGACAGACGTAGACCGCCTCCTCGACGCCCGCGCCGCCGATACGGGTCGCCTCCAGCATCTCGTCGAGCTTGTAGGCGATCCAGTCGCCGTACTCCTCGAACATCCGCTTGAAGTCGGGCACCAGGGAGAACCGTGGCGGCCCGGGAGAGTTCTGGTCCGGGTCGCCGGGGCCGTACTTCTCCGGCACCCACGCGTGGGTCAGCAGCATCTCCCACATGTCGTAGGACCGGATGCCGGGCCCGTCCGCCAGGGGATCGGCCGGGAGGCTCTTCGCGAGACACTGCTCGCACCGGGTGCGTTCGGTCTTCCGGCGGGCGATCGCGCCGGCCACACCACGCACCCGGTAGGTGCGCCGGTCGACCACCATCGAGAAGAAGTCCCTGGCTTGCCCCAACCACTCCTGGTCGATGAAGACCGCGATGATCGTGGGGCGCACCACGAGGCCGCGCGTACCAAGCCGACCGATCAGCGCCTCGGTCGTCTGGCCGGTGTTGACCACGTCCAACATCAGCAGCGCGTCGCCGGAGGTCGGCAGGTTCGCGAGGTCGTCACCGGCGGAGACCGGGAAATGTCTGATTCCCAGGCGTTGCGCCACCTCCGCGCCCACCTCGACGAGCCACGGAGAGTGCGCCTGATGGGTAACGATCATCAGTGGTCCGGAGCTGCCGTTCTGCTCCTCCAGGACGATCTCCTTGGTCAGCTGGCTGACCTCCTGGATGGCGTACGACGCGTCGAAGAAGTACCGGGTGCAGTATCTTTCGCTGGTGCCGAACTTGTAGTGACCCAGTCGACGGAGGATCTTGCCGCCCAGCCGGTCGCCGATCGGCTGGTTCAGTCGCTGGAGTTGCTCGGCGTACTCGGGATCCGGCGGCTGGATCGGTTCGTCGTCGGTCTCCCCCGCCGAGACCCGGACGCGGGAGCCGTCGCCGTACTGAATGACGATGTGGCCGGGATGGTCGGTGCCGACGATGTCGCGGAACGCCTGTTGCAGGCCGGTCCCCATCGCCGGCATCAGGACCAGCACCTCCAGGCCCGGACTGGTCAGCAGCAGGGTGCCGAGGGCCTTGCCGGTGTACGCGGCGACGGTCTGGATGATGAGTTCGGGCGGGCTCAGGGTGAAATCGACCAGGACAACCGTGCCCTCCACCGGGTCCTCGCTCGCCGAGACGTCGGCGATGAGCCGGTCGTACACCTGCCACGCTGACCTCAACTGCTCGAAGCTGAGATAGATCGTCTGACTCGGCTCCGCGCTCACCGTACCCGGGTGGAGGTCGGCGACGAGGTCGCGGTAGAAACGCAGCCGTTCGTCGGGTACGTCCTCTGTGGTCGCGCTGCCGAGCCGGATGACCTTCGGGATGATCCGCCAGCGTTCAGCCATGGGTCGGCAACCGGGCGACGACGAGGTTGCCGCGGATCTTCGGAATACCCAGCCCTTCCCGGAGGGTGACCACGTACTGCGCCGACGAGTCGGGCTCGTACTCCGCCTCCACGGTCAACCGGATCGCGCCGACGTAGATGTCCAGTGAGCCCTGGAAGACGTCGATCACATGGTGGTAGAGGAAGTAGAGCCCACAGCCGAGCAGCCGGTCCCGCGACCGCGCGTCGCCGTCGTCCGACTTGCTGGAGATGCCCGGCAGCAGGCTGGCCATGAGCAGGTCACGGTCGTCGCTGGCGACGTCGGGCGTCCAGTCCGACGTCCGTAGCTCGTCCGCGACCGGTGGGTCGGCTCCCTCCCGACGGATCCTGAAGGTGTCCGTCGCCGGAGCAGCCGCGACCCGCACGTCGCCCCGCCCGACCAGGCCCCTGCGCAGCGTATCGACGATGGAGTCGCCATTGTCCCAGACCGCGATGGTCAGTACGGCCTGCGGTACGTCGTCGCGCGGCAGCACCATGTCGGAGGCCACGACGGCGGTCGACGCGTTCGGATGTTGCTGGACGTTGGCCAGGATCTCGTGCACGACCACCCGAGCCACGTCCCACTCCGCCGTGCCCTTGAGATGCCGGCTGAACAGGGCCAGCGCGAGCGGATCCGTCCACCGCCCGAGTTCCTCCCGCATCATCGCCGTCCGGGCGTCGGCGCTGTCGAGACGGTACAGCGACAGCCCGAACACGCGCTTCTTGCGCAGGTGCTGGACGATCTGGTCACTCGGATCGCCCGACGTCCAGGTGCCGAACGGGGCGGGGGCGCTCTCGTTGACCCGCTTGACGTCCTCCAGATGCAGCAGCATCGGCAGCGGCGCCTGCGCGACCTGGCAGGCCGCCTCGAAGAACCGGTCCCGCCGCAGCACGTCGAGGGCGGCACGGACGAGGGGAAGCCGGAAGCGGGTCAACCGGTCACTGGTGATCCGGGTGCCCATCATCGCCAGCACCCAGAGCAGGGCGACCACGTCGAAGGTGCGGCTGCCACGGAAGTCGATGAGGGTGAGAGCGTCGTCGTCCGACCGGATGCCTCGCTGCCGGAACACCTCTTTGAGGTGTTGAAGATCGACGGATTCGCCGAGCGGAATCTCGCGTACGACTGTGGAATTGTCGACGTCGGTTTCCGACGGTTGCATGAACGCTCCGTGAGCTCGGACCGGAATGCATTCACATCGTTGTGGCGACGTCACGTTACGAAACAAGGTGGACGATGACAAGTCTGGGCCGAGACGGATTCCGGACAGGCGGTCGCGGCGCTACGCCGGGCCGTTACGGACGCGGTCGGTGTGGTACGCCCACATCGCGATCTCCACCCGGTTTCGGACGCCGAGCTTGACCATCAGGCTGGCGATGTGGGTCTTCACCGTGCTGAGGCTGATGTGCAACTCCTCGGCGATCTCGGTGTTGGTGCGACCGCGCGCGACGGCCACCAGCACCTCCTCCTCGCGCAGGGTGAGCGCGTCGACCGGCTGCCGCGGCGGCGCAGCCGGACCCGCGTCGGCGAAGGCCCGGAGCAGTCGGGTGGTGATGTTCGGCGCGATGAGCGCGTCACCGGCGGCGGCGGCCCGCACGGCCTGGGTGAGCAGCGCCGTGCCGGCGTCCTTGAGCAGGAAACCACGGGCTCCGGCGCGGAGCGCGGCGTAGACGTACTCGTCGAGGTCGAAGGTGGTGATCACGACCACCGCCAAGGGGTCGGGCACGGCCGGGCCGGCGAGGCGACGGGTGGCCTCGATGCCGTCCACGCCGGGCATCCGGATGTCGAACAGGCACACCTCCGGACGTAGTCGCCGGGCGAGTTCGACGGCCCGGTGACCGTCGCCCACCTCGCCCACCACCTCGATGTCCGGTTGAGCGTTGAGGATCATCGCCAGGCCGGTACGGACGATTTCCTGGTCGTCGGCGACGATCACACGAATGGCCACCCCACGATTGAACACGGCTGGCGGCCCGGCCCAAAGTACGGCCGGCCTCCCCGTCCTTCGGCCGAGATGACGCCGGCCCGCACGGCGATGAGTACGGCCCGCCGGGTTGCCAGGATCGACGGAGCAGACGCGACCGAGGCCCTCCTCCACTGAACCGCACCGCGTCCGTCCAGGCTCGGACGGGTCCGGAGCGGTGACGCGCTCGGAGGTGTTGGTCGCCGCGAGAAGGGACTCACCGCTGTGCCGTCTTCCGACAGGCCGACCTGGCTCATCCCCGCCGGTCTACTGCTGCTCAGCGCGGTGCCGGTGGTCGCCGGCGGCCTCCGCCTCACCGAACTGGCCGGTGGCGCCCGGGTGTTGCCCGACGGTGACCGGATCGCCTCGGCCCCGCTGCCCGTGATCGCCCACATCGTCGCGGTGACCATGTTCAGCGTCCTCGGCGCCTTCCAGTTCGCACCCCGGTTCCGTCGACGTCACCGCCGCTGGCACCGGACCGCCGGCCGGATCCTGGTCCCCTGTGGGCTGCTCACCGCACTGAGCGGGCTGTGGCTGACCCTGTTCCTGCCCCCGGGCGAACTCGACAGCGGCGCGCTGGTCGCCGTCCGCGTGGTGGTCAGCGTCGCCATGGCCGGGTCGATCGTCCTCGGCTTCGTGGCGATCCGGCGCCGCGACTTCGGCCGGCACCGCGCCTGGATGATCCGTGGTTACGCCATCGGGATGGGCGCGGGCACCCAGTTCTTCACCCAGATGGCCTGGCTCGCCGCCGTCGGTCCACTCACCACGTCCGGCCGGACCGGGACGATGACCGCCGCCTGGCTGATCAACGTGATGCTGGCGGAATGGATCATCCGGCGGCGCGGCGGTACCGCCGGAGCACACCCGGCGGTTCGCGGTCGGCGCGCCCGGGCGGACACGGCGCTTCCCGTGTGATACCTGGGTCACCGCCAACGGCCGTGCTGATCGGCCTCCGGCTACCGGTGCCCGGCCGGCTGGCGGCGAACGGCGGTCGCCGCTTCGTCGACCTGCGGGCCGGCTGCGGCCGGGTCCGCCCGCAGGTCGACGCGGATCCCCTCCAGGATCACACCGGAGGCCTGCTCGACGACGACGGGCGACCGCGGACGCCGCGCCTCGCCGGACCCGGTCGTGGCGAGCGGTAGCGGCACGAACGTGCAGTCCCGGACCACCACGTCCCGATAGTCGAGTACCCGGAACGATCGGTCGATCTCGCTGCGTCCCCAGCCCGCGATTCGGACCGCGTACAACGGACCGTTCCAGGCCACGTACACGCCGCAAACGCGGATCCGCGCGCCGACCGGGTTGTCGCCGCCGGAGTGGAACCGGTCCGTGTTGTCCCCCGGCAGCAGCCGAAAGCCGATCTCGACCTCGCTCAGGTGGACCCGGTCCACCGTCACGTCGTGCACCGAGCTGAGGTAGAACCCCTCGAACGCGTCGGACACGCGTAGGTCACGGATGTCGAGGTGGTGCGGATGGTAGGAGGGGCCGACGATCGAGTCGACACCGTCGCCGACCGCCCCCCAGTGCACGGCGACGCCGGTGCAGCCGCCGACGATGGACACCTCGCTGATGGTGATGTCGCGTACCGCGCCCATGACGGCGACACAGTTGGCCGCGCGCTCGTCGTGGCGCTCGACCTGGACGCGTCGGATCTGGATGTCCTCGATCCACTCCGTCTCGGCCGGGTAGAGGTAGTTCCCGATGGTGATGGCGGTCCCCCGGTCGCCGCCGTGCTCGCCCGGCGCGCACGGCGGCGGGCGGAAGCCGATGTCCTGGACCGTCACCCGGGAACCGAGCACGTGGACGATGGGTTCACCGGCCGACGAGGACGACGTCAGCCACGTGGTCGCCGGCCCGGGTCCGTGCGCGGCGCCGGTAAGCGTCCAGCCCGAGCCGAGCACCACTCCCCGGTCCAGGGTGAAGGTGCCCGCCGGCAGCCGCAGGGTGCCTCCGATCCCGGACGCCAGGACTTGCTCGATAGCCCGCCGGTTGGCCGCTGGATCGTCGCTTAGCGTCAGGTCGTGCTGGTTGTGCTCGCTCACCTGCGGCACTCCAGCTCGACGAGCTGGCAGACGGTCTCCGCGACCCGCCGCCGTACCGCCGGGGTGTCCCGCTCGGCGAGCCCGACCAGCACCGGACCGGGCGCCGTACGCTCGACCACGACGTCGAGGCAGTCCTCACCCTGTGGGGTGGCGCTCACCCGGCATTCGGTGCCGTCGACCAGATGTACGCCCCGGACGACCAGCCGGTCCGGGTGCGGCGGCCGGGTGAACGGCGACGCCTCGAACAACGCGTATCCCGCCCCGCGTTGCGCCACCCGGAACGCCTTCAACACGGTCTGGCCCCGTTGGCGGCGCAGCCACTTCTGGCTCGGCTGACGCACCGCGGCCGGTGGGGCCGTGGCGGCCGAGATCCGCAGCCGGCACCGCACGGTGGGGTCGGCGGCGTTGACCACGACGAACCTCGATCGGGCGTGTCCCTGTCCACGGCCCCGCGCCCCGACCAGGCCGCCGGCACTGACGAGCCCGGCCAACTGCGCGGCGGCACCGGCGAGTCGAGCGGCACCGCCGCCCCGTTCGACCGCGTCGATAGCGACGATCTCGACCTGGTTGATCCGAACGCCGATCGCCGCCAACGGGCTGAGCTCGGTCGACGCCCAGGCCGGCAACGCGCCGTCCACCACCTCGATGATCAGGAGGCCGTCGTCGCCCACCTCGTCGGCCCGCAGGTCGAACTCCACCCAGGCGTGGGCCTCCACCATCCGCAGCCGTCCCCGTTGGCGGCTGAGCAGGGCGGCTGCGCGGTCCGCGCCCTGGGCTCGGACCATGACCAGTCGCGGCAGCTCGCGCATGCCCCGAGCCGGTGCCGCCGCCCGCGACCAGGCGGTCTGCGAGGCACCGTCGATGTGCAGGTCGACCCGGACGCGGACCGGGCGGCCGTCGGTGCGCACCTTGAGCACGACCGCGCCGGATCCGCTCTGGACCCGGCCCACGATCGCGACGCCCCGGGCGACCTGGTCGGCGAGCAACACCTCGGGATCTCCACCCGAGGTGAACGTCGCGGGAAGCTCGCGGGCCGGGATCGGCTCGTCGAACTCGGTGGCGAACCACGTACCGATCGCCACTACCGGACACCTCCCGGCACCTGGAGATCGGTCCGGGTCAGCACCGGCTCGCGCCGGTTCCACATGCGCTCGACGGCCTCGAAGACCGGGTCCGCGTCGCTCTCGATGTGCCGGAAGGAGGTCCGCACCGCGCGCAGCAGATAGTCGGCCGGCCAGACCTCCCAGTGCGGCACCTGAGGGGTGAACAGGTCCGTGGCACTGCGGTAGAACCACAACCACAGGCGGGCCCGCTCGACCTGCTCGGCGGAGATGATCTCCTCGCCGTTGAGCATGGCGCTGATCGCGGCGTCGAGTGCCTTCCAGTAGGTCTCCGGATCGTTGACCACCGTGGACAGACCGCACTCGCTCCACTCGGACCAGCCGGCCTGGATCACCGGGATGCCGTACGCCGGCAGCTCGTTGCTGACGCTGCCGCGAACGGTCACGCCCAGGTCGACGAGGCTCCACAGACCGTTCTTGCTCAGGTCCTTGCTGGGCTGGAACACCATGTGCCGGTGTCGGGCGTACCGTCGGGCGACCGAGTCGAAGAAGTCGGTGCTGTCGTAACGGAACTGGCTCGGATGGTCCTGGAACAGCCACTGCACCTCGGTGGCGGTGCTGGCGAACTGAGCGGTCTCCTCGAACCAGTCGGCCAGTGTGGGGAAGGACTGGTGGTTCGTGCCCGGCGCGTCGGACACCGCGTGGTTGAACACCGCCACCACCGGACGAGCCGGGTCGAACCCCAGGCGCGCCGCGAAGTGCGTACGCAGCCGGGCTCGCTCACTGCTGTTGGTGATGTCGACGGAGGCGCTGGCACCGCCCCGCCACCAGCTGGGCCGACCCAGGTTGACCTTCGACCGCCAGGCGACGAGTTCGGCGTTGCGCCGCACCTCGTGGCGTCGCGACCACACCCGCTGTTCGAAGAAGGTGCCGATCTGGTGGGTGAGTTCGCCCCGGAAGGTGTGCTCACCGGTGTCGTTCTCGGGGAACAGCGCGTACGCCTTGAGACACCCGGTCTGCTGGGTGTGCACGACAGGCACCCCGGCCCGACGGGCGGAGTCCACCGCGAGCCCCCAGTGGTCGTAGTCGACATGACTGGTGACCAACGCGACCACCGAGCCGCTGCCGAGCAGGGCGTCGTAGGCCGAGGAGATGGCCCGGGCCAGCGCCTGCCGTCGGCTGTAGCGCGGGTCGGCGGTGGGGTTCTCCGGCGGCCGGGGCCGCTTGGTCACCCGGCAGTAGGTGGCGCTGACGAACTCGGCGAGGGTCTCCTCGCTGATCGGCGCGCCGGGCGGCAGCGTTCGTCCGAACAGCTCCACCGGCACGGCACCCGGAGTGGCGGAGTTGGCCGGCCCTTCGACGAGGCGGTACAGGTCGATGACCTGGCTGGCACCGTAGGCGGCCGCGATCCGCTCTACCAGCTTCACGTCGAAATCGGTCCACAGCGCCTCGTGCCACATCTGCTCCACCCCGGTCACGACGACCAGTTGGGCGGGGACGATGCGGCGGATCGCGTTGGCGACCGACAGATTGCGCATCGCCACCCTGATGTCCTGGTGGAACACCTCGACGACGAGGTAGTTCTGGGACGTCGTGGAGCCGAGGTTCTTGCGCCAGTAAACGTCAGCGGAATCGAGGAAGGCCTCGAACTCCTTCTTGTCAGCCCCGAGCCACACCCGAAGAACCGCCTTCCCCCGCATACCCGTCTGAGCAGGTGTCTGAATTCGTTGGCGCACCGTGACGGCCCGCCGGGCAGGTCCGGCGCGACTCACGGAGACCGCAAGGTACCGGCACTGGGCGGAGTTCAGGTTGACACCGCATGGACAACAGGTGGCCGGGACGACATCCGGGGTGAACCTTGCAGGTCGACTTGACCATCCCGAGGCGATCCAGGTCGGGGGCGGTGTGGCGGCGGACACGGCCATCGGTGCGGGCCGACGGGACGATGAGCCGACCTGTTAGTGGTGACGGATGGCACGGGCCCCCAGGCCGGCGGTGAGCGGGATCAGTGGCCCGCGCTGAGGGTGCCGGCGAGGCTGCCGTGGATCGCCGCGCTGGGCTGGTTCAGTTCGACGATCTCGACGGTCTTGCCGCGGTCGGCGTACTTGGTGGTGATGGCGTCCAGGGCGGCGACGGATGAGGCGTCCCAGACGTGGGCGCGACTCATGTCGATGATCACCTTGTCGGGGTCGCCGGCGTAGTCGAACTGGTAGACCAGGTCGTTGCTGGAGGCGAAGAAGAGTTCGCCGTGTACGGAGTAGATGCGGGTACCGCCCTCGGGGTCGAGCACGCTGGTGACCTCGACGAGGTGGGCGACCCGGCGGGCGAAGATCACCATGGCGGTGAGCACGCCGGCGACGACACCGATGGCCAGATTGTGGGTGGCCAGGGTGGTGGCGACCGTGGTGACCATGACCAGGGTCTCGCCAAGTGGCATGCGCTTGAGCGTGGCGGGGGCGACCGAGTGCCAGTCGAAGGTGGAGACCGCAACGATGATCATCACGGCGACGAGGGCGGCCATCGGGATGGTGGCGACCACGTCGCCAAGCGCCACGACCAGGATGAGCAGGAAGACACCGGACAGGAACGTCGACAGTCGGGTCCGGGCACCGGACGCCTTCACGTTGATCATCGTCTGGCCGATCATGGCGCAACCGCCCATGCCACCGAAGAAGCCGGTGACGATGTTGGCCACGCCCTGACCCCAGGACTCGCGGGTCTTGTTGGAGTGGGTGTCGGTGATGTCGTCGACCAGCTTGGCGGTCATCAGTGACTCCATCAGCCCGACCAGCGCGATACCGACGGCGTAGGGGGCGATCAGCGCCAAGGTGTCCATCGTCCAGGGGATCTGCGGCAGCCCGACAGTGGGCAGGCTGTCCGGCAGTTCACCCTGGTCGCCGACGGTCGGTACGGTCACCGCGGCGGCCACCGTGATCACGGTGAGCACGACGATCGCCACGAGCGGGGCGGGAACCGCCCGGGTGAGTCGGGGCAGTCCAACCATGATCACCAGGGCGAGGGCGACCAGCGGGTAGACCAGCCACGGCACGCCGAGCAGGTACGGCACCTGCGCGGCGAAGATCAGGATGGCCAACGCGTTGACGAAACCGACCATCACGCTACGCGGGATGAACCGCATCAACTTCGCCACCCCGAGGGCGGCCAGCAGCACCTGGATCGCCCCGCCCAGGATCACCGCCGCGACCAGGTAGTCGAGGCCGTGCTCCTTCGCCAGGGGCGCGACGACCAGGGCGATTGCGCCGGTCGCCGCGCTGATCATCGCCGGCCGGCCACCGCAGATCGAGATGACCACGGCCATGGTGAACGAGGCGAACAATCCGACCCGCGGATCCACCCCGGCCAGGATCGAGAAGCTGATCGCCTCCGGAATCAATGCCAGGGCCACCACCAGCCCGGCGAGGACCTCGGTCCGGAACACCTTCGGCGACAGCCAGGACGGGCGGGACAGACGCGGCCGGGCGACCGCGGACATCATCGAAGACATACAGCCGTTTCCACTCAGGGTGCACGCGTCGGGCGCACACACGATGCCGCTCCCGTCCGGGACCGACGTGATCTGCACATACCAGTGCCGGTCGGGCAGGGCCGGACCGCCTCCGAGCATCGTCGCCCGGGAAAGCACCGCTCAATGAAGATCGCGAGGGACCATCGCCGCACCTCGACGACCACCACGAAACCTACCCTGCGGAGAGGGTGGGCTCCACCCCACGGTGATGATCATCACCGTGGGGTGGAGCAACGCCACGGGTGGGTGGGCGGGCTCAGCCCCCCACGTAGGCGGCGAGGTGCTCGCCGGTGAGGGTGGACCGGGCAGCGACGAGATCGGCGGGAGTGCCCTCGAAGACCACCCGGCCGCCGTCGTGACCGGCGCCCGGACCCAGGTCGATGATCCAGTCGGCGTGGGCCATGACCGCCTGGTGGTGTTCGATGACGATCACCGACTTGCCGGAGTCGACCAGCCGGTCGAGCAGACCGAGCAGGTGCTCGACGTCGGCGAGGTGCAACCCGGTGGTCGGCTCGTCGAGCACGTAGACCCCGCTCTGCTCGGCCATGTGAGTGGCCAACTTGAGCCGCTGCCGCTCACCGCCGGAGAGCGTGGTGAGCGGCTGGCCGAGGCTGAGGTAGCCGAGGCCGACCTCGGCGAGCCGGCTGAGGATGCGGTGCGCGGCCGGCGTACGCGCCTCGCCGGACCCGAAGAACTCCTCCGCCTCGCTCACCGGCATCGCGAGCACCTCGGCGATGTCCCGGCCGCCGAAGCGGTACTCCAGGACGGATGCCTGGAACCGCTTGCCCTCGCACTCCTCGCACACGGTGGCGACGCCGGCCATCATCGCCAGGTCGGTGTAGATCACGCCGGCGCCGTTGCAGTTGGGGCAGGCGCCTTCGGAGTTGGCGCTGAACAGCGCCGGCTTCACCCCGTTGGCCTTCGCGAACGCCTTCCGGATCGGGTCGAGCAACCCGGTGTACGTAGCCGGGTTGCTCCGCCGCGAGCCACGGATCGCGCCCTGGTCGATCGACACCACCCCGGCGCCGGGCGGGATCGACCCGTGCACCAGCGAACTCTTGCCCGACCCGGCGACACCGGTGACCACGACCAGCACCCCGAGCGGAATGTCGACGTCGACGTCGCGCAGGTTGTGCGTCGATGCCCTGCGGATCGGCAGGTGCCCGGTGGGCGTACGCGCCGACTCCTTGAGGGTGGCCCGGTCGTCGAGGTGGCGGCCGGTGAGCGTACCGCTGGACCGCAGCCCCTCGACGGTGCCCTCGAAACAGACGGTGCCGCCCGCCGTGCCGGCCCCGGGGCCCAGGTCGACGACGTGGTCGGCGATGGCGATCGTCTCCGGCTTGTGCTCCACGACGAGCACGGTGTTGCCCTTGTCGCGCAGCCGCAGCAGCAGGCGGTTCATCTGCTGGATGTCGTGCGGGTGCAGCCCGATGGTGGGTTCGTCGAAGACGTAGGTGACGTCGGTCAGCGACGACCCGAGGTGGCGGATCATCTTGGTGCGTTGCGCCTCGCCGCCGGAGAGCGTCCCGGACGGCCGGTCCAGGCTGAGGTAGCCGAGCCCGATCTCGACGAAGGAATCGAGGGTGTGCTGCAACGATGCCAGCAGCGGCGCCACGGAGGGCTCGCGCAGCCCGCGCACCCACCCGGCGAGATCGCTGATCTGCATCGCGCAGGCGTCGGCGATGTTGACGCCGTCGATCTTCGATGAGCGGGCCGCCTCGCTCAACCGGGTGCCGCCACAGTCGGGGCAGATCGTGAAGGTGACCGCCCGTTCCACGAAGGCGCGGATGTGCGGCTGCATCGCCTCGACGTCCTTGGACAGGAACGACTTCTGAATCTGCGGGATCAGACCCGTGTAGGTCAGGTTGATCCCGTCAACCTTGATCTTGGTTGGCTCCTTGTGGAGCAGGTCGTGCAGCTCCTTTTTGGTGTATTTCCGGATTGGTTTGTCCGGGTCGAAGAAGCCGCTCCCCCGGTAGATCCGGCCGTACCACCCGTCCATGCTGTAACCGGGCACGGTGATCGCGCCCTCGTTGAGCGACTTGCTGTCGTCGTACAGCGCGGTCAGATCGATGTCGGTGACCCGCCCGGTGCCTTCGCAGCGCGGGCACATGCCACCGGTGATGCTGAAACTCCGCCGCTCCTTCGTCGTGGTGCCACCACGTTCGATGGTCACCGCGCCGGCGCCACTGATCGAGGCGACATTGAAGGAGTACGCCTGAGGCGATCCGATGTGCGGCTTGCCGAGCCGACTGAACAGGATCCGCAGCATGGCGTTGGCGTCGGTGGCGGTGCCGACGGTGGACCGCGGGTTCGCGGCCATCCGCTCCTGGTCGACGATGATCGCGGTGGTCAGCCCGTCGAGGACGTCGACCTCCGGCCGGGCCAGCGTCGGCATGAAGCCCTGGATGAACGCGCTGTAGGTCTCGTTGATCAGCCGCTGCGACTCCGCCGCGATGGTGCTGAACACCAGCGAGCTCTTGCCCGAGCCGGAGACGCCGGTGAAGACCGTGAGCCGGCGCTTCGGCAGCTCGACGGTGACGTCCTTGAGATTGTTCTCCCGGGCACCCTGCACCCGGATCAGATCGTGGCTGTCGGCGGCGGATGGCGCCGACCGGTCGTCCCTGCTCATCGCACTTCCTGAATACGGATCATGTTGCCGGCGGCGTCCCGGACGGCGCAGTCACGAACCCCGTACGGCTGCTCGGTCGGCTCCTGCACGATCTCGGCGTCGCTGGCCTGCAACCGCTCGAACACGCCGTCGAGGTCGGGCGTGGCCAGCAGGATCGAGGCGTAGGTGCCCTTGGCCATCATCTCGGTGATGGTACGGCGTTCCTCGTCGGTCACCCCGGGATCGGCCGCCGGTGGATGCAGCACGACCGAGGTCCCGGGTTGACCGGGTGGGCCGACGGTGATCCAGCGCATGCCCTGGTAGCCGACATCGTTGCGAACCTCGAAGCCGAGGAGATCCCGGTAGAAGGCCAGGGCGGCGTCCGGGTCGTTGTGCGGCAGGAAGCTGGCGTGAATCGTGATGTCCATGCCGGTCACGCTAGCTGCGCCGCGAGGGCCGCTGCTTCTCGATTCCTGACCGGTCTGGTCACCTGTTTGACCACGCAGGAGGGCATCCCCCGCGTCGAGCGGGCCGCGTCGCGCCGGTAGACGGTCGGCGGCACGCCGACCAGTTCGGTGAAGCGAGTGCTGAAGGTGCCCAGCGACGAACAGCCGACCGCGAAACAGACATCGGTGACGCTCAGGTCACCACGGCGCAGCAGCGCCATGGCCCGCTCGATGCGCCGGGTCATCAGGTAGCCGTACGGGGATTCGCCGTAGGCCAGCCGGAACTGGCGGCTGAGGTGCCCGGCCGACATGTTGACCCCACGGGCGAGCGCCTCGACATCCAACGGCTGCGCGTACTCCCGGTCGATGCGGTCGCGCACGCGGCGCAGCCGGGCCAGGTCGCCGAGGCGCTGTTCGGTGGCGGATCTGCTGGTCACCTGAGCGATCGTGCCACGGCGGTCCGACCGGCGGCGAGTTCGGCGGCCACCCGGCGCGTCATTCCGCCGGGTCACGGGACCCTGCCGGGCCCGTAGCGCACGGTAGTCTGTGGCGGACCTGCCGTCCGTGCATGAGGTGCCTCGGGGAGCCGGCGTTGACGATCGAACCCACACGTCCAGCGGTGACGGTCGACGGCTCCGAAGCCGTGATCCGGTTGGCCCGGGAGGTGAGCGGGCGGATCGCCCCGGAGGAGTCGGGCATCTTCGACCAGGTGGCCACCGCCTGGCGGGCCGGGTCGGCACAACGCCGGGCACCGGGCGGCGGGGTCGGTTTCGGCATCGAGGACGCGTTGGTCAGCGCGATCGTCATCGAGGTGGTGGCCGCGTCGATCCTGGACGTGCTGCGTCTCGGTGCCACCACTGTTCGATCGCGGTGGCGGCGTTGGCGGGCACGCGACCGGCGTCGGCCTGCCGCGAAAGACCTGGACCGCGCCGCTCTGCCGGCGATCGACGGTCGGGTCGTGCTCACCGCCGCCCAGTTGGCCGGGTTGCGGGCGGTGGCCCGGGGACACGCGATGACGCTCGGGCTCGACGAGGCCGCCGCCGACCTGCTCGCCGACGCCCTGGTCGGCGCGGTTCACCTCAACGCGGCGCCGCCTGATGACACGCACCCCTGACCAGCATCGACCTCGGCCACTGTGGTGGCTGTACGGCTTGATCGCGGTCGCCCTCACCAGTCTGGGCGTGGCGGCCGGCAACCTGTTCTTCCGCGGCACCTGGTCCCTGCTGCTTCCGTACGGCCTGACGACGGCGCGATGCGAGGCGCTGCACCGAGAGTCCCTCGACATGTTCGGTGACTGCGCGGCGGAGCAGCTGCGTGTCCACGGGCTGGTGGTCGCAGCCGTCGCGCTCGTCCTGCTCGCCGGCACCCTCACGCTGGCGGTGGTCGTACCGTGGTGGGATCTGCGTCGGCTGGGTCGCCTCGGCCAGCTCGACGTCCCGCCGGCCCAGCAGCGATTCGCCGAGCTGTGCCAGCGGCAGGGGCTGTCGAGGGGACGTACCCCTCGCTTGTGGGTGGCCGGGCCGGCGGTGCGCCACGCCTTCACCACCGCCCTGCCCGGCCGACGACCCACCGTGGTGGTGCCGGCGCGACTGGCCCTCGACGCCGGTGACCGGTTCGACGCGGTCGTCTCCCATGAGATCGCGCATGTGCTGGCCCGCGACGTCAGTCTGGTCTCGACGACCCGAGGTCCGGCATGGTTGGCTCCGCCTGCCGTGGTGCTGGCCGGCGTTCCCTTTCTGAACCTGTTCGGCGTGACCCCAGGGCGGATCGCGGCACAGCTCGGGGTCGCGCTGCTGGCGGTGGTCGTGACGCTGCTCGCGGCCGCATTGCTACGGCTGCGCGAGCACGAGGCCGACCGTTACGCCGCGAGCGTGGGCACCGAGGTCGCCCTGACGGCCTCGTTCGCGCGAACGGCGTCGGCAGCGCGGCATCGACCGTTCGGCTGGGCTCGCCGGATGCTGGCCCGCCATCCCCGACCGGCGGACCGGGTACGCGCGCTACGGCAGCCGGCCCCCGGCTACGAGGGCGGCTTCGCGCAGGCGCTGGCGGTCGGCTTCGTCGCCGTCGCCGCTATGTACACCACCCTCGTCATGGCCTCCTTCGGCGATCCACAGTGGTACACCTGGGGTAGCGGGATCGTCCCGGTGGTGGCCGGTGTCGCCGTGCTCGGTCTGCTGTTTCCGTCGCTGCTGCGGCGGGCCCGGCTGCCGCACCGGGGGTGGTGGCGGCCGGTGCTCGGCACCGCTGCCGGAGTTGGCGGCGGAGCGGTGTTCATGCCTGTCGTGTTTCTGTCCGAGCCACTTCGCTACCCGCTGGCACAGCCGGGTGAACCGGCGCGTACGGCACTCTCCGTGGTGCTGGTCATGCTTGTCGCGGCCGGGGCGGTCGCGCTCGCCGCCCACCTGGCCGACATGGCGGCCCGCCGGCAGCGGCCGGTCCACGCTTGGTTGGCCGGTGGCGCGGCCGGGCTGGCCGCCGTCGCGGCGCTCTGGACCGTCGGTGTGGTGGCCGCGGTCCTGCACGATCTCGACGACCTGCGTTACCTGCTCACCTACGGGCTGGCCAACCAGGCGTGGCCGGCCCTCCTCCTCGGGCCGCTGCCGGTCTACGCGTTGCTGTCGCCGCGACGCCTGCCCGGAGGACGCCGGTCGTGGCTGGTGGCGTTAGTCGCGGCGGCGCTCGGTGGCGCCGCGGCGATCCTGGTGACGGCGGAGAGCGCCGACCTGACCGACCAGTTGCGGGCGCAACAGCAACGGTGGTGGCTCTGTGCCGCCGCCGGAGTGGTGGTCCTCGTCGTCGTGACGCTGAGCACCGGCTGGCCGGACGGCTGGACACGAGGGGTGCTCGCCGCGACCGCGACCACAGTCACGGCCACGGCGGCGCACTACGGGTACGGCCGGCTGACGGACCGGCCCACCGAACCGGACATGTTCACCAGGGACGTCGCAGTTGGCCCGCTCTGGCTTGGTTACGCGGTGATGCTGCTGGCGGCGCTGCTGATACCGCTGAGCGCCGCGCGGCGCGGGCCGATGATCACCGAGAGCCCGGGGCGGGGCCGCACCACGCCGGCCTGGCTGGGTACGACAGCCACGACGACCGCGACGGCGGTACTGGTCACCGCCGTCGCGGTCGTGGTCGTCAATGTCGGCGTGCCCGGTGGCGTCGCCATGAACGCCGGCCAGCGCCGGCTGGCGGATTTCGACCGCCGGTACGAGGTGGCGCGGCGGGTGCTCACCGCCGAGCAGGCCGACCGGGCTGCCCAGTCCAGCGTGCAGGTGATCCCGTCCAGCTGGGGCGTTGTCGAGTCGGGTCCCGCGGGTCAGGGCATCGCGTCGGCGCGGGTCGCCGTGTCCGTTCCGGAGTGTGAGCCCCTGGTCAGGGAGCGGTTTCTGACGGTGGGCGAGCCCAACCTGCGCGCCACCGGCAAGCAGACCTACACCAGTGAGCCCACGGACGGAGAATTTCCCTACAGCGACCTGACCGTCACCGTCTACGCGTACGACGCTGCGGTCGGCGAAACCGTCTTGACGGCTGCCCGGGACGCCCGGCGGGCCTGCCCCTCGTTCACGCTCGACGACACACTGGACGTCGAGGTCCGGGCCGCCACCGCGCCGGGGCTCGGCGAGTTGAGCTGGCGGTACGACAGCACGATGACAGCTGATCTCGCCGACGGCACCACCGTCACCGCGGCCAACGCGTACGTGATGATGGCGATCGGGTACGCCGTCGTCACGGTGTTCATCTCTGCCTGGCAGGAGCCGCTGGACGAGCAGCTGCTCCGGCTGGTCCTGGCGACCGTGGAGCACCAGTTGCTCCAACCGTGAGCGGCTGTTCCCCCGGTCTCCAGGTGTCGGCCCGGACGGCGTGCACGAGATCCGCCGGCTCGATGTCCTTGACCAGGAAGCCGGCGGCACCGGCGCGCAGCGCGTGGAAGACGTGTTCGTCCAGACCGTAGTTGGTCAGGATGACCACGTGCACGCCGACCAGTGCCGGATCCGCGGCGAGCTGCCGGGTCGTCTCGATGCCGTCCATGACCGGCATCTGGATGTCGACGAGCGCGATGTCGGGCAGGTGCACCCTGGCCAGGGTCAGCGCCTGCCGGCCGTCGGCGGCCTCGGCCACCACCATGATGGCCGTCAAGCTCGTGCTCGCCGACCTCGTGACCGCCCCGGCCGGGGCGGTCGGGGTCGCCGCACCGCCGACCATGTACATCGCTGCTCACGCAGCGAGCATGAGCGCCGGCCGGATCGGATCGACGGTGGCCGCCCTGTTGGCGCTCGCGGGGGTGGTCGCCGGCGTACGTGCGCTCGTCTCGGGTCGCCCTCGCACCGGCCGGCCCCGGGGGGCGGGCTTGATCGCCCTGGCTGCCGGGGCGGGCGGGATGGGCCTCGGCGGCCTGGTCGTGCTCAGCTCGGACAGTGGTATCGGCACCGGCAACGGACGGGGCGGCGGCTACGTAGCGCTGATGGTGGGGCTGATCGCCGTGATTCTCGGTGGGGTCGCGCTGGCCCGCTCCCGGCCTGCCCGCTGACCGGCCGTGGCCGGTTCGACAGGGCTGCGGGTCGCCGTCAGGGGCCTCCGTCACTGTGGTGGAGCAGGTACCGTGGTAAGCGTCGGCGACCGGTCCAGATGGTCGAGCCGGGCGAGGTCGGCGGTGCCGGCCCGGACCACAGCGGCGGCCAGCGCGATGGTCGCCGGGTCGGTCCCGACCCGCCGCTCGGCGGTGGCGATCCGCACCGACTGCGTCAGATGCGCCCGCAGGTGCCCGGCGACCAGGTGGTGGAACGTCCGCCCGGTGACCGAGCGCAGCGCGGTCAGTTCCGCGTCGGTGACCATGCCGGGCATGTCGTGGCCCTCGTGTGGATTGACCACCGGCGCGCCGGAGTCGGCCAACAGCCGTCGGGACCGGGTCAGGTGGGTACGCTCGCTGGTCCCGATCCGGATGGCGAGCCGACGCCAGGCCGGATCGGTGGTCCGGTCCGGCACCAGATCGAGCATCGGCAGCAGCCGTTCGGCCATCGCCACCGACAGTTGCAGCCAGGCGATGTCGGTGGCGCTGAAGTGTCCGGTCGGACCGGGCAGCACCGCGGTGGGCGACCCGACGGCCGAGGGTGGCGAGGCCGCCGGTGCGAGGGCTGGCGGCGACCCGGTGCTCAGCGGCGCTGGTCCCGTGGCGGTTGGCGTTCCGGTGATCGGCGGTGTTCCGGCGTCGCATCCGGTGACGAGCAGCAGGGCGGCGAGCAACGCGGCGAGTGGACCTCGCACGCAACCTCCTTCGCGTGCGCCCGGCGGCGGGCCGGCACGACCGGCTCCGCCGCCGGGTGTCACCTGTCGACTCAGAGCGGCCTGCCGTCGTGCCCGCACTTGATAACCGGACGGATGCAGTCACGAACGCGGCGGGCCAGCTCCTCCACCGGCCAGGCGTTGAAGAAGTCACCGTGCATCGTGTAGCCCGGCCCGGAGGCGAGCCGCAGCCGCGACGGGTCACCGTTGACCGGGTACCGCAGCACCTGCCGTAGCTTCGGCACGTGCACCGGGTGGCTGGCCGGGCAGGCCTGGTTCACCGGGTAGGCCAGGTGGCTCTTGTGGTCCGGCGAGTCGAGGTCGCGGCCGTTCCAGCACTGCGGAAAGTCCAGGTACGACTCCAGCATGGTGCCGGCCGGGCAGTTGACGAAGTCCTTCGAGGGCGGCACGTGCCCGGCGTGCAGGCAGGACCAGCGGGCGATGCTGTCGCCCGGTCCGGCGGCCCGGGCGTTTCCGGCGACGAGGCGCAGGCCCAGCGGGAACGGCTGCGTCTGCGCGACGACGTCGGGACGCACCCCTTCGCCGAGATAGTAGAAGGTGGCGATGGACGGCTCCACCGGCACGTTGTCGCGGTAGAGGGTCGGGACCCAGTACGACGAGACGTCCACCCGGGGATTGCAGGTGGTGGTGGAGCGGACCAGGTCGGGCAGCGTGGTGTGGGCGTTGGTCACCGTGCTACCGAAGAAGCTGTGCATGTGCGAGGCGCCGGGCAGCCCGGGCAGGACGATGGGGTCGTC
This sequence comes from Verrucosispora sp. WMMD573, assembly GCF_027497175.1. Taxonomy (NCBI): domain Bacteria; kingdom Bacillati; phylum Actinomycetota; class Actinomycetes; order Micromonosporales; family Micromonosporaceae; genus Micromonospora; species Verrucosispora sp. WMMD573. Next base: position 4,994,023 of record NZ_CP114901.1, read on the forward strand.
CGGGAGCCGGTGGCTGTACGTGCAGTCGGCCGGGAACTCGGCCACCCGGATGGCATTGACGCCCGGGGCGGCGTCGGCCGGCGCGGTGGTGGCCACGACGTAGCTGCCGAGCAGCACCAGCAGGGCGCCGATCGCGGTGGCGAGGCGTAGCCGGCCGCGGCCGACGGGTTGGGGTGCGGCGCTTTCCATCTCATGGCTCCTGTCGGGGAGGGTCAGGGTCCTTCCGGCGCCGCCGCCGTAGACATCGGAGCTTCCCTGGCCGGACTGGTGGTGGGTGCGGTGCTTATCGAGAGAGCGCTCTCAGACCAGCGTCACCCCAACGTCGATGGATGTCAATACGAACCGCAGTTGCCGGCGACGACGGCGGGCCGACCCCGCAGGGTCGGCCCGCCGAATGCCGATGCCGGCGGTGGGATGTCGACCGAGGTCGACATCCCACCCGGCGCACCAGGTCAGCTGCTTGAGCAGGTGGCGGTTGGCGTGGTGTTGTTGCCGTTCTTCCAGAGCGTGATGCCGAAGTTGTTGCCGTTACCGTTCGGACGTGCGGTGATCGTGCCGCTATTGCCACTGATCGAGGCGTTCCAGCTGTTCTGCAGGCTCTGGCCGCCGTTGGTACGGATGGTGACGGTCCAGTTGTTGCTGCCACTGACCGAGAAGGTCGTGTTGAACCGATCGTTCCAGTCCTCGGCACGACTCACGCTGACGGAGCAGTTGCCGTTGCCCGGCGGCGGGGCGGTGGTGGTGGGGTTGGGGTTGGGGTTGGAGTTGCCGCCTTCGCGGACGGTGATGTCCGAGCTGCCCTGGCTCTGGTAACCCTCGGTAGCCATGATCTGGTAGTAGTGATTGCCGAGGTTCAGGCCAACCCGGGCCCAGGCGTCGAAGTGGTTGGCGGTGGTGATGGTGCCGCTGCTGCGCTTCTGCTGCCGGACGCTCCAGTACTGGTAGAACGTCGCGGTGCCGTCGATCGAGGGCTGGTTGACCCGCTGGCTGCGCAGGATGTCGTAGGTGCCGCCGTCGGTGGTGACGCTGCCCAGCCGGGTGGCCCCGCTACTCGGGTTGTAGCTGCCGAAGTTCTCCACGACGTAGTACTCGACGAGCGGGTTACGGGTCCAGCCGTACAGGGCGAGGTAGCTGTTGTTGTTACCCGGGTTGTAGCTGCCCGAATAGGTGATCGTGCGGCGGGTTCCCGGGTTCCAGCCCTTGCCGCCGACCCAGTTGTTGGTGCTCCTGCTCCACGAACTGGTGTAGCGACCGTTCTCACGCAACACCATGCAGGCGTCGCCACTGTCCTTCCAGAACGAGAAGAAGAACCCGTTGTGGGTGCCCTCCGTGTTCGAGCAGACCTGCCGGTCGGCCTCGGCCTGCGCGGGGCTGGCCGAGATCGCGACGGTGCCGGTCGTGATCAGCGCCACGGCGCAGGCGGCACCGATGAGCGACCTGAGGCGTCCACGCCTGCGACTTCGTGGTGGGACGGGGACGTTGTTCATGCTTCCTCCTCGTGACAGCTGGCCGACGGCCAGCAGTGCTACGAAACCGGCGGCCACGGTGGCTGGTCGGCACCATCGACAGTCGACGTCGTACCGGGTGGTGGTCTGCCGGTCGGGATGCACCGTGACCGGCGGAGTAGGTAGCGACAATCGACGATCATCCAGATTCGTCGATGGGCAACAGTATTGGCATGCCCCCGCCGAGCCGTCAACAACTTCCGGAAATACTCTCGAAACCTTCCTCGGCCAGCCGTCGACAGGTGTAGGCGCGTTGGTGCTGGTCAGCAACAACAGGCCGGCAGGTCACCGCAACATGCGGTAACAATCGGCTACGCCAGGTCAAGGCCACTGCCAACCGGAACTTCCAGCGCCCTTCCGGATGCTTCTCGGGCGGCAGGCTCGGCCGGTGCTGGTGACCAGGGCCGCGGCGTTCAGGATCCGGGGCCGGCCCGCCACCTCGGCTCGAAGGCGTGGACCGGCTCGGGTGGGGTAGGCCGCTCTGCTGCGGGTGACGCCGCCCGCACTGCGAAATCCCGGAGGGTCGATGTCGGCTGAGTCAGCGGGAGCGGGGGGCGAGGCGAGGGCTGAGAACCTGGTGCAGTTGCGGGTGCACGGAGTCTCCGCCCCGGCGGCCGACCAGGGGGCGCAACCGCCCGTGCAGGTGGCGGGAGATCGCAACGCCGGCTTCTACCGACCCCGATCCGCCGATGCCGAGCGTGACCGGACGGACGCCGGCACCGTGGAGGCGTACCGCTGGAGTGATCTGCCCTCCGGCACCATGACCCGGACCTTGTCGCTGGTCTTCCTGCTGCCGTTCATGCTGCTCAACGTCGCGGCCTGGATGCGCCCGGGAAATCCCGCCACCGACCCCGCCGTGCGGGCCCTGTGCCGGGTGCTCGGCCTCACCCTCACGGCGCTGTACGTGCTCACCACCGTCGGAGTGGCGTTGGACCTGATCGCCTGGCAGTGCATGTCCGCCCCGGCCTGTCTGTCCGGCCGCAGCTGGCTGTCCTGGCTGGGTGGACGACCCACCGGATTGCGGCTGGCGACGCTCGCACTGGTCCCGGCCGCCGCCATCGGGCTGATCTGGTGGGCCAGCACCCGCCCCGGACGTTCCTTCAACGCGTTCCGTCCTCCGGAGCGCGCCCGGTCCGGGCGCCCGCTGACCATCCTCGGTCAGTGGGACGCTGAGCCGCTGATGGGACGCCTGCGCTCGATCCACGTCGCCGCGGCGTTCGCCACGCTCGCCGGCAGCCTGCTTGCCGCCCGGGTCGCGCACCCGCAGGGCCCTGGGCCCCTGACCGTCGCGCTACTGGTCGCCACCGGCGCCGTCCTGAGCACCTGCGTCGTCCTGCTCTGCGTGCCCCCGCTGATCGAGCGGGACCCCACGAACCGGCGGCTCGACGGTGTCGCCCGCGCGCTACGGACGCTCACGCTCGGGCTCACCATCGTGGTCGTCGTCGACGTGCTCGCCGCTCCCGCGGCATGGCCCGAAGAACGCGGCCTGCCCGGCTACGCCCCCACGCTCACCTGGCTGTTCGGTACGCATGCCGGGCTGCTGACCGCGCTGGGCACGGTGCTGTTGTGGCGGCGGGGCCGGCGGCCGGACCACCGGCCGTCCAGCGTCCTCGGCGCGCTGGCGGCCGCCGCCATCGGGGCGGGCATCGCCGTGGCGTTCTCGGCCGAACTCGTACATCGGGTGGCCGACCTGCTGGATCGGGGCGCGCCGGCCGCCGACCGCGCCACCGTTCGGCCACCACCCGCTTTCACCTGGGCGATCTACGGTTTCTTCCGGGCGGTGCTGGTCACGCTGGTGGTCACCGGCCTGGTGATCCTGCTGTCCCGGCGCCGCCGCCTGCGTGCCGCAGCGGTGATCCTGGCGCGCGACTTCCCGAACCCGTCGGCGGAGGCCGCCGCTCGGCTACGGCAGGTACGGCAGGTCATCGCGCGGGCCCGGTTCACCGAGTGGCTACCGACGCTGGCCGTGGTCTACGCCGGCCTCGCCGGGCTCGGCGCGGCAACCACCGTGGTCGACCTGCTGGGGCAGTATCCCGGCGACGTCATCCAGCGGTACGCCCGAGTGCCCGCGGGCCTGGTCGACTTCGGCATCCGGGTCGGCAGTCTCCTGATCTCGGCGACCGTCCTCGGCCTGGTCGTCGGTGGGATCTTCGCCTATCGAACGCCAGGCTTCCGGCGGCACGTCGGTGTGCTCTGGGACCTGGCGACGTTCTGGCCCCGCGCGGCCCATCCCTTCGCGCCACCCTGCTACGCCGAGCGGGCCGTTCCGGAGCTGGCCCGACGCATCACCTACCTGGTGAACAGCGGCAAGATGGTGGTGGTCACCGGGTACAGCCAGGGTTCGGTGCTGGTCGCCGCCACCGTCCTCCAGTTGGCGCCGCAGGTCAGCGACCGGGTCGCGCTGCTCACTTACAGCTCACCGCTGCGCCGGCTCTACGCCCGGCTCTTTCCCGCGTACATCGACGACGAGATGCTGCACGAGGTCGGTGACCGGCTCGGCTGGCGGTGGGTGAACCTGTGGCGGGACACCGACCCGATCGGGGGTTGGATCTTCTCTGCCCACCGGACCGACGTGCCGCCCACCGTCACCGGCCCCTCGGCGACTGTGGACCGACGACTGCGCGACCCGGACGGCCTGGTCGCCCCGCCGGGTGACAGTGTCCCTCCGCCGATCCGGGGCCATGCGCCCGACGATTCCGACGAGCCGTTCACGGCAGCGGTACGGGACCTCGTCGAGCGGCTACCCGACCGGCGGCGCACCGGCCCGGCGGAGGACCCGACCGCGCCGGGGCGGACCACCTGAACGCAGCTACCCGCCACCCGTGCGACCGGCGACATGGCTGGTCAGCACGACCAGGAGCTCGAATCGGGCGGCCGGGTCGTCCAGGTCGTCGCCGTACAGGTCACGCAGCCGCTTGAGGCGGTAGCTGACCGTCTGCGGGTGCACGAACAGCTCGGTGGCAACCTCGGCGCGCGAGCCCCAGTGCCGGAGCCAGGCGTAGAGCGTCGCCACCAGATTCTCCCGCTGCGCGGGGCGCAGGTGCGCCAGCGGCGCGAGGCGGCGGGCGGTGAGGACCGCCAACGCCCGCTGCTCGCCACGCAGGGTCAGCGTGACCAGGTGGTCGTCGGCGAAGACCGGGCCGCAGGCCGGTCCGACCAGCCCGGCGGCCAGCTCCGCGAGCCGGACGGCCGCCGGCACCTGCGGCCAGCCCAGTTCCGGGCCGACCACCACCGACCGGCCGACGAACGCCTCGGCCAGGGCGGCCCGAGCCGCCCGGGTACCCGCGCGCAGCAGCAGCACGGCATCGCGACCACGCTCGATCACCAGGCCGTCCGGGCCGTACCGGAACCGCGCGTCGCGGGCCTGGTCCGGTGGCAGCAGTACAGGCACCACCGCGTCCAGGTCGGCCCAGCCGATCCGGGCCGCCGCCGACTCGACGGCGCTGGGCAGGCCGTCGCCGCGAAGCAGCAGCTCGGCGAGGTGCCGACGGCGGTCGCCCTCCCCGGCCTGCTCGCGCAGCTGTAGGGCGTACCCGTCGGTGCTGGCCGCGGCCAGCTCGGCCACGTAGGCGCTGACCGCGTCGGAGAGGTCGATCAGTTCCTCCGGGTCGATCGGGCGGAGCCGGGCCAGGGACTGCGACGCCGTACGCAACAACAGTCGTGCCGCTGTCCGCAGCGCGGACAGCAGCGCCTCCGGACCCCGGTCCTCGCGGGCCTCGGCGGCGCCCAATCCGACGAAGACCTCCCGGAACCGGGGCGGCAGCGCCGGCTCCCCGGTGCCGATGAGGTCGAGGAATCGGTCGAGGGCCACCTGCACGGCGGTGCGTACGTCCCGGGTGAACTTGTCGTCGGCGATGCCGGCGAAGGCGGGGGTGGTCTCGGTGACGGCGACCGCGACAGCGGCCACGGTGGCCGGCAGATGCGGACGCATCGCGGCGGCCAGATCGGCGGGCAGGTGTCGCCAGGGAGTCGCGGAAACAGGCGCGATCACCCGGCGATTTTGTCACGACAGGATAGAAACGGCGGCGGTTCTCGCTGCCGGCGGGACGGTGATTCGGTCCGCCCAGCCGCGCGACGATGAAGCCGACCGGCGACCGGACCGAGCGGGGTGACCGCCCGGCGGCCGACGAACCGACGGAGGAGTACGCCGTGCAGCACCGCCTGTCCCGTCAGCACGTCGTCGACATGTGCCGCACCATGCTCGCCCGGGGCTACCTGAAGGCCACCGAGGGCAACGTCTCGGTCCGGGTGCCCGGCCACCGGCTGTACGCGGTAACGCCGAGCAACTACGACTACGACCGGATGCGCGTCGAGGACATCTGCATCGTGGACTTCGACGGCAAGCACGTACCCGACGACACCGGTGCCGACCTCAAACCCTCAATCGAGTGCGGGATGCACGCCAACATCTACCGGGAGCGGCCGGACGTCAACGCGATCGTGCACACCCACCAGCCGTACGCCTCGGCGTTGGCCTTCCTGCGCAAGCCGATCCCGGCGCTCACCGACGAGCAGGTGCGTTTCCTGGGCCGCGAGGTGGCGATCATCGACTACGCCCCGTCCGGCACCGGCTTCCTGGCCCGCAACGTGCAGAAGAAGGTGGCCAGCGGGGACAACGCCTTCATCATCGCCAACCACGGGGTGGTCGCCGTCGGCACCGACCCCGACCGGGCGGTGTTCAACATGGCACTGCTGGAGAAGGTGTCGATCGCCTACCTGCTGGCGCTGACCAGCGAGGCGGGAAAGATCCACACAATCCCGACCGCGATCCGGGAGATCGCCTTCAGCAAGTTGCGGGCCGACGAGAAGCGGATCGCCGCGCAGATCACCGAGGCGGTCGAGCCGCTGCGCGTACCGGTCGACGAGGAGTTGCCCAGCGCCCACGCGGCGGCCGTCGAGGTCGCCGCCGGCCGGATCGCAGGCACGTCGCCGGGCGCGGCGGACGGCACCGGGACGACCGGCAGTGTCCTCCCGGGCGCGGAGTCGGCCCGGCTCGGGTACGCGATCAGCGAGTACCCCGACGTCGACGACGTGATGCGTCGGCTGAAGGCGCTCACCGCCCAGCCGGTACGCGGACTGCGCCACGACGCGATGCGCGACGTGCTGAACTACTTCGACACCAAGTGCCGGGCCAGCAAGGAGATCACCGAGCGGGCGCGGCGGCGCATCCCCGGCGGGGTACAGCACAACCTGGCATTCAACTATCCGTTCCCGCTCGCCGTCGACAAGGCAGACGGCGCGTACCTGGTGGACCGGGACGGCAACACGTACATCGACTTCCTCCAGGCCGGCGGGCCGACGATCCTGGGCAGCAACTACGGCCCGGTCAACGAGCGGGTCGCCGAGGTGGTCCGGGACTCCGGCCCGGTGACCGGGCTGTTCCACGAGTACGAGCTGAGGCTCGCCGAGATCATCCACCGGTTCCTGCCGCACGTGGAGATGTACCGGTCGCTGGGCTCGGGCACCGAGGCGGTGATGGCGGCCGTCCGGGGTGCCCGCGCCTTCACCGGCAAGAAGATGGTGATCAAGGTCGGTGGCGCTTATCACGGCTGGTCGGACACCATGGTCTACGGGCTGCGGGTGCCCGGCACCTACCGGATGAACGCCAAGGGCATTCCCTTCGGAGCCACGGCCCGCACCCGGGAGGCATTCCCCCACGACCTGAGCCAGCTCAAGCGCAAGCTGATCGAGAACCGGCTGCGCGGCGGCACCGCGGCGGTGGTGGTCGAGCCGGTCGGCCCGGAGTCCGGTACCCGGCCGGTGCCGCGCGACTTCAACGCCCGGGTCCGGGAGCTGTGCGACGAGTTCGGCGCGCTGCTGATCTTCGACGAGGTGGTCACCGGTTTCCGACTCGGGCTGGGCGGCGCGGCCGGCTATTTCGGTGTCACCCCCGACCTGACCGTGCTGGGCAAGGCGGTCTCCGGCGGCTATCCGATGGCCGGCGGCGTCGGTGGCCGGGCCGACGTGATGGCGGTCTTCGGTTCCGGGCTGGACGGCAGGAGCGGCGCGCACATCCAGGTCGGCGGCACCCTGTCGGCCAACCCGCTGTCCTGCGCGGCCGGTTACTTCGCCATCGAGGAGATGGCCCGCACCAACGCACCGGTGATCGCCGGCCGGGCCGGTGACCGGCTGACCCGGGGTCTGCAACGGCTGATCGACTCCTACGGGCTGCCGTACGTGGCGTACAACCAGGGGTCCATAGTGCACCTGGAGTGCAGCGGCGTGATGCTGTTGGACATGCGCAACCCGGTGAAACTGCTCAAGGAGAACAAGACCCGCAAGCGGCTGATGGAGCAGATGGGGGCGGCCTACACCGCACACGGCATCGTCACCCTGGCCGGGTCGCGGATGTACACGTCGATGGCCGACACCGACGAGGTCATCGACGACGCGCTCGCCCGATTCGATCAGGTCTTCGCACTGGTCGAGGGGGTCTGATCCGGTGGCCGCCAGCCCGCCGCAGGTCTTCGCGATCGACCTGGGCACCTCGGGACTGAAGGCCGCGCTGGTCGCCGCCGACGGCACGGTCACCGGCTGGGCCGAGCGGCCGGTCCCGCTGCGGGTGCTGCCCGGTGGCGGCGCCGAACAGGATCCGCTCGCCTGGTGGACGGCGCTCGGGCAGGTCGCCGCCGACCTGGGACGCGACCATCCCGAGCAGCTGCGGGCGGTCGCCACGGTGTGCGCCTCCACCCAGGGCGAGGGAACCATCGCGGTGGACGCCGCCGGTGAACCGCTGACCGCCTGCATCAGCTGGCTCGACATGCGTGGCGCGCCGCACCTGCGACGGCAGTTCGGCGGCTTTCCCGCGTACCAGGGGATGTCGGTGCGCCGGATCGCCCGCTGGCTGCGGCTTACCGGAGGCATGCCCTCACCGACCGGCAAGGACCCCGCCGCCCACATGCTGTTCGTCCGCGACACCCTGCCGCAGGTGTACGCGCGCACCGCGACGTTCCTCAACGTGCTCGACTGGATCAACCTGAAGCTCACCGGACGCACGGTGGCCACCGTCGACTCCATCCTCACCTCGTGGGTGACCGACAACCGGCGTCCCGGCCACATCCGCTACTCCCCCGCCCTGGTCGCCGGCAGCGGCATCGACGCGGACAAGCTGCCACCGATCGTCGCCTGCACCGAGGTGATCGGCACGTTGACCCCGGCAGCCGCCGCGCACCTCGGCCTGCCCGCGACGGTGCGGGTGGTCGCCGGGGCGATCGACAACACCGCCGCGGCGATCGGCGCCGGCACCACCGGCGACAACGACCCGCACCTGTACGTCGGCACCTCCTCCTGGATCGCGGCCCACGTGCCCCGGAAGAAGACCGACGTCGCCGCCGGCATCGCCTCGGTGCCCTGCGCGATCGGCGACCGCTACCTGATGACCGCCCTCCAGGCCACCGCCGGCGCCAACCTGACCTGGCTGCGGGACAAGATCGTCGAGTACGACGACCCACTGCTCAGCGCCGGTCACCTCAGCCGCGACGAGGGCACCCTCTTCGACGCCTTCGACACCATCATCCCGACGGTGCCGCCGGGCTCGAACGGGGTGCTCTACACCCCCTGGCTGTACGGCGAACGCGCCCCGGTGGACGACGCGAGCCTGCGCGCCGGATTCTTCAACATCTCCCTCGACACCAATCGCTCGGACCTGCTGCGGGCCGTCTTCGAGGGGGTCGCGTTCAACACCCGTTGGCTGCTCGGCGCGGTGAACCGGTTCCTCGGCGCACCGGTCACCTCGATGGCCATCACCGGCGGCGGGGCGCTGTCGGACTCCTGGTGTCAGATCTTCGCCGACGTGCTCGGCGTGGAGATCCGCCGCGACGCCCAGCCGCTCGCGGTCAACGCCCGGGGGGCGGGTTGGATCGGCGGAATCGGCACCGGGCAGCTCACCTTCGCCGACATCCCCGGCCTCATGCGCACCGACCGGGTCTTCGTGCCGACGCCCGCCCACCGGGCCACCTATGCCGAGATCTTCGACGTCTACCGCCAACTGCATCAGCGACTTGCGCCTGTCTACCGCCGCCTCAACCGCCCCTGAACTGCCGAAACTGGCACCCGGAGAGGCGTTGTTGGTGAGACTGGGGCCATGGTTGACGTCAGACGGTACGTGGCTGAGTGCATCGGCACCTTCCTCCTGGTCTTCTTCGGCGTGGGCAGCGCCGTCGCGGCCCGGATCGACGGTGGCGTGGTCGTGGTCTCGCTGGCGTTCGGCTTCGTCCTGCTCGCGCTGGTCTACACGATCGGTCAGCTCTCCGGGAGTCACGTGAACCCGGCGGTGACGCTCGGCGTGCTGCTCTCCGGCAAGATCACAGCGCTCGGTGCGGTGCTGTACTGGGCCGCCCAGTTCGTCGGCGCGGCCGTGGCGTCCTTTCTGCTCTGGGTGCTGGTGCGTTGGGGAGGAGTGACCGACCAGACCGGTGTGCTGGGCGCCAACGGCTACGGCACCAACATCAACGCCGGTGGCGCGATGCTGCTGGAGACCGTGCTGACCTTCCTGTTCGTCCTGGTCGTGCTCGTGGTGAGCAAGCGCAGCACGGACCTGTCGGGTTTCGCCGGCCTGGCGATCGGACTCGCCCTCGGCGTGGCGAACCTGGTCGGCGTCGCGCTGACCGGCGCGGCGGTTAATCCGGCGCGGGCGTTCGGGCCGGCAATCTTCGAAGGCGGCCTCGCACTGCGTCAGCTCTGGGTGTTCATTGTCTTTCCACTGCTCGGCGCAGTTCTGGCCGCGCTGGTCGCGCCACTCGTCGAACACGGCTCCGGCGTCACCCGGATCGGCACGCCCCGCCCGTCCGGGCGCTGAGCCGGGTCGTCCCGGTGACGTGGCGTCCGGGCCGTCATTGATGTCTTGCCGGCCCGCGCTTTTCTGTGCGATCGATATGTGACTAGCTTTTTGCCCGTTTCCCGTTAATCGGGATAGGCGGCCCTGCGCCCGCCTGGGAGTGTCGGCAGTCATCAATGATGGCCTTTATCCTCTAATCGATGCGAAGCTATGACGTCGGCGTGGGCCATCGACTGGAGGATACGTGCAGGCAATACGTCGGAGGCTACTCGAAACCCCGTCCGCTGATCCCCGGCAAGCCGAACCGGAACGGGCGGCGGCGGAAGTCCAGCCTCGCGACGGACAGGGACGGCTGGCGGCGGCCGCTCGGGTGCTGCGTCACGAATGGACGCTGGCGACCATCGCCAGCGTGGCCGTGGCGGTTGTTCTCACCTGGCCGACGCTCAAGCAGCCGTGGACGACCATCCCGGGCGACATCGGCGATCCACCACTACAGGCGTGGCAGGTCGCCTGGGCCGGGCATGCGCTGGTCACCGACCCCCTCAACCTCTGGCACTCCAACACGTTCTTCCCAGACCTCTACACGTACGCCTACACCGACATCGTGCTCGGCTACGCACCGGCCGGTCTGTTCGGCCACGGCGTCGCGGCGGCCATCTTCCGCTACAACCTGCTCTACGTGTTCGCCCACGCACTCGCCTGCCTCGGGGCGTACGCCCTGGTGCGCCAACTGGGCGGTATCCGGACGGCGGCGGCCGTGGCCGGCGTCGCCTGGGCCTTCGCGCCGTGGCGGCTCGCGCACAGCGGGCATCTGAACATCCTCTCCATCGGCGGCGTCGCACTGTGCCTGGCGATGCTGGCTCGCGGCCACGGCTGGTCCCTGCGCGACGGTCACCGACCGGCGCTGCACCGCCCCGGATGGATCCTGGCCGGCTGGTTGGTCGCCGCCTGGCAGCTGACCCTGGGCCTGGCGATCGGCCTGCCGCTCGCGTACTTCCTGGCCGGCACCATGCTGGTGGCCCTCCTGGCGGTCGGCTGGGCCCGCTGGCGGACCGGCGCCTGGTTGTTGGGTCGCCGGGTGGTGCTGGCCAACCTTCTCGGCGGCGTCGTCTTCGGAGCGATGTTGATCTGGCTGGGGACCACCTTCCTGCGGGTGGTGGAGCTGAACCCGGAGGCGCACCGGAATCTGGCCTGGACGGAGATGTTCTCCCCACCCCTGCGGGGATACTTCGTCGCGCCCGCGGACTCGTGGCTGTGGGGTGATCACTTCGCGGCCGCCCGCGCCCAGCTGTCCTGGCCGCCGGAGATGGCACTGCTTCCCGGCGTCACGTTGATCGTGCTGGCCGTGGCCGGGCTGAGCTACTCGACGTTCCGGGTGCGCCACCGCGTCCTGCTCGGGCTGGGTGTGCTGGTCAGCGGCGCGCTCGGACTCGGTACCAACCTCGTCGGTCAGGGCGAACCGGGGTACCTGACCTTGTCGCGGCTGCTGCCCGGATGGGACGCGCTGCGGACCCCGGGGCGACTGATGGTGTGGACGAGCCTGCTGCTCGCCATTCTGGCCGCAGGAGCGATAAGCGAGTTCGGACGGAATCGCCCCAGGCTCGGGTGGCCGAGGTCGGTGAGCGCGGTCGTCCTCCTGCTGCCCCTGCTGCTGGTCCTGGTCGAGGGCGTCAACCGGACGCCGCACCCCACCGTGCCGACCGCCCCGCCGGCGCTGCGGGCGGCGACCGAACCGATCCTGGTCCTGCCCAGCAACGGGGTGGCCGAATCCGACATCATGCTCTGGACAACCGACGGATTTCCCCGCGTCGCCAACGGTGCGGTGACCTTCCTGCCGGCCAGTCAGCAACAGATCCGCACGGTGACCGCGACCTTTCCCGATCCGGCGAGTATCACGTTCCTGCGGCAGGTCGGCATCCGGTCGGTGGTCGTCCTGCCGGACCGGCTCGCCGGAACGCCCTGGGACGGCCTGCCCACCCGAGCCGTCGAGGGCCTCGGCATCACCCGGGAGGAGATAGGCGGCGCATTGGTGTACCGCCTCGATTGAGGCGGGGCCGACGCCAGCGTACTGCTCATCACTCCCGGGTGGCACCCATCGGCTCGCGGACCAGGGCACCGTCGATGTAGCAGTACCGCCAGTCCTCGCCCTCCTCCAGCGACCGGATCAACGGGTGGCCGGTCTGCCGGTAGTGCTCCTCCGCGTGGTTGTTCACCGAGTCGCTGCAACAGCCCACGGCGCCGCAGGTCAGACACATCCGCAGCTGCACCCAGTCGTCGCCGCTCTCCACACACTGCGGGCACGCGTCCGCGTCGGACTCGGTGATCTGGATCCGATCGAGGTGCGTGCAGGCGGTGCTGATGGTCTCCTCACGCACGTACCGCCAACTGGAGTGCAGCAGCCGGTCCGGGATGATTCGGGCCAGGTAGCGCGAGTTCGCCGCGAGCAGTGGGCTCACCACGGCCAGGATCAGCACGTACAGGGCGATGAACGGGCCGAGCCGGTCGTCCAGGCCGGCGGCGATGGCGAGGGTGGCCAGAATCAACGAGAACTCGCCCCGGCCCAGCACGGTCAGGCCGACGTTGGCGGCCCCGCGCTGGTTGAGCCCGAACAACCGGCCGGCGATCAGGCCGGCCACCACGTTGGTGACGATGGTCATCAGCACGGCCAGCAGCACCGGCAGCGCCACCGAGCCGAAGTCGCCGACGTCGATGCTCAGCCCGAAGACCAGGAAGAAGACCGCCGCGAAGACGTCCCGCAGCGGCAGTACCAGGCGCTCGACCCGTTCCCGAATGGGGGTGCGAGCCACCACGAGACCGATCATCAGCGCGCCGATCGCGTCGGAGACACCGATCTCGGCCGACACCCCGGCCACGAGCACGACCAGTCCGACCATCAGGATGGCCAGCAGTTCGTCCTCGTTGCTGTCGATCACCTTGCCGACCAGGCGAGCGCCGAAGCGCGCGACGGCGAAGAGCACCACCAGGTAGGCGAAGCTCAGACCGATGCGCAGCACCAGTTCCCCGGCGGAACCGGCACCGGACAGCAGCGGCGACAGCAGCGCCAGATACAGCGCGAGGAACAGGTCCTCGATCACGATGATGCCGAGAATGACGGGCGTCTCCGCGTTCGCCAGCCGCCGGAACTCGATGAGCAGTTTCGTCACGATCGCCGAGGAGGAGATGCCGAGCGCACCGGCGATCACGAACGCCTCGTAGCCGCCCCAGCCGAGGGCGAACCCGAAGAGCAGGCCGGCACCGACGTTGAGACCGATGTACGAGCCGGCGGCGACGAACAACCGTTTGCCGCTGCCGAGCACCTGGTCCACCGGAAACTCGACGCCCAGATGAAACAGCAGCAGTACCAGGCCGAGGGAGGCCAGCAGGCTCAGGTCCTCGGGATGAGCGATCAGCACCGGGCCGGGCGTACCGGGTCCGAGCAGGATGCCCGCGAGCATGAAGAACGGCACGGTGGGCAGGTTGATCCGGCGACCCGCGCGGGCGAGCAGGCCCGCGATCAGTACGAGGGCCCCGAAGCCCACGAGGTCAGCATGCACGGTGAGGACTCCTGGAGCGGACTGAACGAGGGAGTACGACGCGGGACGACTACTCGGAGAAGTACGTGCCGGCCAACAGGGCGCCCACCTTACGCGCCTGCTCTTCCGACATCTCGATCACGGCGACCGGATCGTCCTTGCCGGCGGCGAAAACGTACAGGTCACGGTTGCCGTCCCGGCGTACCACCACCGAGATCCGTTGGGTGTTGCTGCCCAGGTCGACGTCGTACCGCTTGCCGATACCTGGCAATTCCTGCACATATATCCCTTTGCCCATGGTCCCTCCCCGCTGCGCCGTCCACGATCTCTGCGCAATGGTACGAGGCGTTCGGCGTGGGACGGGTATATCACCACCTGCGCCGAGGCGGCGAAGACGGCCGATTCACCCGCACGCGGGCTTCGCGGTGACCGCCCGACGCCGATCGACCGGCGGAGTCGTCGCCGGGCTCCCGCCGGTCGACGGGCTACGAGGTGAGGCGGAACGTGGCGTCGGCGCGTGCCTGGGCGTCGTTGATCGGGTCGAGTCGCAGCTGGTAGTTGTAGTGCCGGACGTAGCGGTCGGGGTAGTTGTACGAGCGGAACGACGACCAGGACGAGTTGCCCAGACCGGCGACCTGCCGGAAGGTGGCATCCGCGGCGAAGACCGCGCTGCCGTCGCTGGCCGCCAGCACGAAGTCGAAGCCGTAGTGCCGCAGGTAGTGACCGGGGTAGTTGACCGATTCGAACGACACGCTGGCGGCGTCGGCAAGCCCCGGCACCACCCGGAACTGGGCGTCCTGCGCCGGGCTGACATTGGCGTCGATGCGTACGTCGTGGTTGGCGTGCCGCACGTACCGGTCCTGGTGGGTGTATGCCTGGATCCGGTTCGCCGGCGTGGTCGCGCCCCAGCGCCCCAGCACCGCGCTCTCCTCGGCGGCGGTCAGGTTCAGGATCGAGCCGTGCCGTTTACGGCTGGCACCCAGCTGGTAGTCCGTCCGGGTCCGGAAGTTGGTGACACTGCCCAGGTTGGTGGAGGTGACCGGCAGGTAGCCCCGCCCGGTGGCGTACTGGTCGAGCCAGAGCGCCCACTCGTTACGACCGTTGAACTGCATCCACATCGGCCCTTCGACCACGTTGCCGCCGCCGGTGCCGTTGGAGATGCCGAGGTGGGAGAGGTTGCCCAGCATCGTCCACGAGCCGAGGATCGAGTTGCTGCCCTCGATGGTGATGTGCCCGTCGGCCGAGGCCCGGTAGTAGCGGTAACCGCCGACCGACCCGGGCACCTCGACGATCTGGGTGTCGATGATGCCCTGGCCGCCGCCGGGCCGTTCGATGTAGAGCTGGGGAGCGGTGAAGCTGCGGAAGTCACTGGTCCGCACGTACCAGATGCGGTGTTTGGTCACGCCGTCGCGCAGGGAGTTCGTCGCCCAGTAGACGACGTAGTCGCCGGTCGCCGCGTTGTAGATGGCCTCCGGCGCCCAGGCGTTGCCGGCGCCTGGGATCGCACCGGCGACGTTGATCAGCCAGGGTGCGGACCAGTTCACCAGGTCGCGGGACTCCCACACCACGAGCGACCTGCTGCCCCGGTTCGCCGCGTCGCTCCACGAGGTGCCACTGGCGATTCGCAGATCGGTGGCGACGATCCAGTACCGGTCGCCGGAGGGCGATCGGACGATGGAGGGATCACGCACCCCCCGGGTGCCGATCGTGGACAGCAGCACGGGTGAGCCGTTGTTCAGGTCGCGCCAGGTCAGCCCGTCCCGGCTGTGCGCGAAGTAGACCTGCTCGCCGGTGGCCGACTCGCCGGTGAAGTGTGCCATCAGGTAGCCGGTGAACGGGTCGAGGGCGGCGGCCTCGGCACGCGGCGCCTGCGCCGCCGGCAGCAACAACAGACAGAGGGCTGCGATCAGGGCGCCTGCCCTGGTCAGGACTCTGGACATACGACTCTCCGTCCGTCCGGCCCGGCCGACGTTAGCGCTAACAACACCCGCGCCCGGACGGCCCTGCTCACTGTTTCGGGGGTGTTACGCAGTCTCCGCCTCAAATCGACACCCGTCAAGGCGGCGACGTCGGCATGCTACAGACAGCCGACGATGAACCGTTCCCGCTGGAGCTGTTCAGCCGCCAACGCGAGGCGACACACGGGCTCGACCGCCGGCCACGCGTCTGTCTGCGCCGAACTCTGAGAACGGCCGGAGCTGCCCGGGACATCTCAGCCTGGAAAGGTTACGAAACGCGCCGGTCTGAGCCGTATCGCTCGACGAGCGCGCCGCCGATCGAAGCCAGATGGTCCCGCACACCCGCAGGGCCGGTCACCTCGACCCAGTCGACCAGGCCGGCAAGCTCGCCAGCGAGCTTGTACTCGTCGTTGCCGCAGATGACGACCTCGATGCGGCCGTCGGTCGAGGCGCCTCCCACCTCGAGCCGACCGCCGAATCCCAGCCGAAGGATGCCTATCCCCTCGGGCGCGCACACCGCCCGGACTTCGAAGGGGGTCCGTCTGCGGTCGACGTCGTCGGCGATCGCGCGCCAGCTCTCGGCAAGGTCGAAGCCCTCGGGCCGGTGCACCGGCTCGCAGGTCGGGTCGGCGGACGAGACGCGGTCGATCCGGAAGGTCCGCCGGCCGGCCTCGGTGTTGGCGACGAGGTACCACGATGGGCCTTTGGCCACGATGCCCAGCGGGTGGACGGTCCGCTCGGTCTCGGTGCCTTCGCGATCGATGTAGCCGAGCCGGACCTGGACGCCGCGGATCACCGCGTCCTGGAGCGCGTCGAGGAAGCGGGGCGGTCGTGGCTCGGCCCGGCTCGCCCCCCACCGCTGCGGGTCCCGGACGAGCGACGACGCCGCCGCCTCGGCCTGCACCCGGAAGGGTTCTGGCAGGGCGTGGACGAGCTTGCGCAGCGCCGCTTTCACGGCCGGCGCCGCAGTCGAGGCCGGGCCGGCGACCAGGAAGAGGGCACGCGCCTCATGCGCGGTCAACCCGGACAGGTCGGTGCGGGCACCGCCCACGAGGCGCCAGCCGCCGCCTCGGCCCTGCATGGAGTAGACCGGGACCCCGGCCATACCCAGGGCGTCGAGGTCGCGGCGGGCGGTGCGCTCGGAGATCTCCAACTCCCGGGCGACCTCCGCTGCCGTCACCTGCTCGCGATGTTGCAGCAGCAGGAGGATGGCCATCAACCGGTCGGCTCGCACCCCGACAACACTTCCACAAAAAACCGGTCAGGAGGTGACCTGTTTCGGTCGGCAGGATGCCGGCATGACAACGGACTTTCCCAAACCCACCCGCATCCCCGTCAACGATGTGGAACTCGAAGTCTTCGAAGCCGGCCGGCAGAACGCGGGGAACCCCATCGTGCTCTGTCACGGCTGGCCGGAGCACGCCTTCTCCTGGCGTCATCAGCTGCCCGCGCTCGCGGCAGCGGGCTACCACGTCATCGTCCCGAACCAGCGGGGTTACGGGAACTCGTCCCGCCCGACCGAGGTCACCGACTACGACATCGCACACCTGTCGGGTGACCTCGTCGCACTGCTCGATCACTATGGTTACGACGATGCCACCTTCGTTGGTCATGACTGGGGCGCAGCCGTCGTCTGGGGCCTGACCCTGTTGCACCCGAACCGGGTCGACAAGGTGATCAACCTGAGCCTGCCGTACCTCGAGCGCGGCGACAGGCCCTGGATCGAGTTCATGGAGGAGGCGCTGGGTAGCGACTTCTACTTCGTCCACTTCAACCGGCAGCCGGGCGTCGCGGACGCCGTGTTCGAGGAGAACACGTTCCAGTTCCTTCGGAACATCTACCGGAAGGACGTGCCCGTCGCGGAGCCGCAGCCGGGCAATGCGTTCATCAACCTCGCCAGGATGGAAACGCCGCCCGGTGCGCCCTTCATGAGCGACAGCGAACTGGCCGTCTTCGTCTCCGCCTTCGAATCAACGGGTTTCACGGGCGGTTTGAACTGGTACCGGAACCTGGACCGCAATTGGCGGATACTGGCGGGCGTGAACCCGATCATCCAGCAACCCACCCTCATGATCTACGGCGACCGGGATACGGTCGCGAGGTCCGAAAGGCTGACGGAATTCGTGCCGAATGTGGAAGTGGTCAGTCTGGACTGCGGCCATTGGATCCAGCAAGAGAAGCCGGAAGAAACAACCCAAACGATTCTCAGATGGCTGGACCAGCGGAACGCCGCCTAGCGTTCTAGCAGGAAAGCCGCTTCACGACCCGCTGACATTCTGCGGATCGTAGGCGCTTGTCGGTTCCCCTGCGCTGCGGGCTGGTGGCCGCAGCCACCAACCCGCAGCAGCGGTGGCGCTTGACCGACGGAGCGCGGCCGGTGGCGCATGGCCGGAACCGTGAGCGCGATGGCCGATGGCCGGGCCCGCTGGCGACTGGGACGTGATCGCCTCGGGCCTGCGTGCTGACCGGACTCACCCATATCCGTTGGGCGCCGCTGGTCAGACGGAGGCGAGAAACGCCCGCACCCGCTCCATCAGCAGCGCGGACGCCTCAGGGTCGTACGCATCGAGCGAGGAGTCGGCGAAAAGGTGCTGATCGCCGGGATAGACGAATAGCTGGGCGGCCGCCGTGGAGCCGACGAGCTCGCGTGCGGCCGACAGGTCCTCGTCGAAGAACTTGTCGCCCTCCTTGCCGTGGATCTGCACCGGCACGCCCTCGGGCCAGGCCTCTCCGAATTGCGCGACCGGGAGGCAGGAATCCATGAGGAGTACCCCGCGGGCACCGGGCCGGGTCTGCGCGAGCCGCTGGGCGATCGTCACCCCGAAGGAAAATCCGGCGTAGACGAGCCCGGGGCCGAGTTCGTCGGCGGCGACGGCGCCGCGCTCCCGGATTGCGTCGAGCCCCAACTGCCGCGCGAATCCGAACCCCTCCTCGATGCTGCCGAACGTCCGGCCGTCGAACAGGTCCGGCGTGTGCACGGTGTGCCCGGCCTGTCGCAGGCTGTCGGCGAAGCTCCGGACCCCGTCGGTCAGGCCTTGGATGTGGTGGTAGAGCAACACGTCGGTCACGACGCCGATCTCCTCGCGAATGGTCGAAGTTTATGGAACGTTCCGTGATGCTAGTTTGTTGTGCCATGGCGGACAACCCCCCGGACTACGAGCTGGTCGATCGGCTGGCGCTGACCAGACCGGACCAGGTGAAGGCCATCGGCCACCCGCTCCGCACGACGATCCTGCAGCTCCTCCACGAACGCGCCGCGACCGTGACCGAGTTGGCGGAGGCGGTCAAGCGCCCCAAGAGCACGGTCGCGCACCACGTGGACGTGCTTACCCGCAACGGCCTGCTCCGCGTGGTGCGCACGCGCAAGGTGCGGGCGATCGAGGAGCGCTTCTACGGGCGTACCGCGCGCATGTTCCACGTGGCAGCGGAGCCATCACCCGCTGGCGAACAGATGCCGGGCGACTTCAACGACTTCGAGGTGGCTGCACAAGAGTCGGCGAAGGCGTTCGAGCAGGGGAAGCTCTGGGGCTTCATCCGGCATGCGCGCATCTCGGAGGATCAGGCATCTCAGTTCTGGGACCGGATGGCGGAGCTGGTTGACGAGTTCGACCGGATGCCGAGGTCCGGCGAGACCATGTACGGATTCACGATCGGCATCTATCCCACCGACCACCCGACCCTGCCGACGGCCCAGTGATGCGACTCAGCAGCTCGCGTACGTCGTCAGACCGTCTCGTCGTCGAGAACGCCGCTGACGCCGCGAAGCTGCGCAACGTAAGCCTCACCGACCAGCCTTGGCGGGATGATCCGGGCCAGTGCGCGTACGGGTGGGGGTAGCGGCTTGTTGATGTCTGTTTTTGAGCTCAGCTCGGCGCACCGAGGTAGGTTCGCCCCTGCGGCGGCCGAGGACGGGGAGGGCAACGGGGATGGACGCCAGTACCGAGGAACTGCGGGACGCGCACGACGTGCTGTCGGAGTGGTATGCGGAGAACCTGGTCGGGGTGCTGGAGAGCATGCCGGTCGAGCGAGCCATGCTCGACCTGTTCGCCGAGCTGACCTTGGCCGTGGGTGTGGAGGTCGCGGATGTGGGCTGCGGCACCGGGCGGCTTCTCCCGTACCTCGCGGGCCGGGGTCTGTCGCCGCGCGGGGTGGATCTGTCGCCGGGGATGGTGCAGGTGGCGCGTCGGGAGCATCCGGGTTTCGGGTACGAGGTCGCCGATCTGCGGGAGTTGCCGTTCGGTGACGCGTCGCTGGCCGGGGTGGTGTGCTGGTATTCGTTGATCTTCCTGGCGCCGGAGGCCCGGGTACCGGCGTTCGCGGAGCTGGCCCGGGTGGTACGGCCGGGCGGCTACCTGGTGGCGGCGTTCAAGCACGGCGACGGGACCGGGCACCGTAACGGTCCCGGCATCGGGTAGGACGCGGATCTGCCGCTCACCGTGCCCACCAGGGCAGATCGCAGCCAGGACGATCAGCCGGCGCAGCACTCGCCATGAGACTCTCATGAACGCCTCCGGCTGCCGCCGCGCCCCGACCGCGACACCCCATCCATCGCCCGGTCCAGGCCGCAGCCCCGTGACGCCCACCGCGTCTACACACGACCTGCAACCGCGCTCGTCGAGACCGGACGGGGTGCGCGGCGCGGTTACAGGTGATCGGGGGTGGGGATGCCGAGCAGGTGCAGGCCGGTGCGGAGGGTGTCGCCCGTTAGGTGGCACAGGGCCAGGCGGTTGGCGCGCTGCGGTCCGGTGGCACGCAGCACCGGGCAGCGCTCGTAGAACGCGGTGAAGGTCTGCGCCAGCCGGTACAGGTAGCCGCAGAGGCGGTGCGGCTCGTGACCGGCGACCACCTCGGCGAGGGTGTCGGCAAACGCGTCGAGGTCGAGGATCAGCGCCCGCTCCGCCGGTTCCAGCCCCGCCGTCACGTCGACTGTGGTGTCGGCGCCGCCGGCCCGGGCCAGGATGGACCGGATGCGGGCGTGGGCGTACTGGAGGTAGACGCCGGTGTTGCCGGCCAACGCCAGCATCCGCCGTGGCTCGTAGGTGTAGTCGCGGGCCCGGTTGGTCGCCAGGTCGGCGTACTTCACCGCGCCGATGCCGACCTGCCGCGCCCGCTCGTCCAGGGCGGCCCCGGTCAGGCCGGGGTTCTTCGCCGCGACCACCTCCCGGGCCCGGTCGACCGCCTCGGTGAGCAGGTCGACCAGGCGGACGGTGTCGCCGGTCCTGGTCTTGAACGGCCGCCCGTCCGAGCCGAGGACGGTACCGAAGGCGACGTGTACGGCGGGCACGGCCGACGGCAGCCAGCCGGCCCGCCGGGCGGTTTCGAAGACCATCCGGAAGTGCAGGGCCTGCCGCGCGTCGACCACGTACAGCAGCCGGTCGGCGTGCAGTTCGACGACGCGTTGCCGCAGCGCGGCCAGGTCGGTCGCGGCGTAGCCGAAACCGCCGTCGCGCTTGCGTACGATCAGCGGTGTCGGCTCGCCGTCCGGGCCCCGGAGGTCGTCGAAGAAGACGCAGAGCGCGCCGCCGCTGGTCACCGCGACCCCCCGGCGTTCGAGCTCGTCGGCGACCTCGGGCAGGGCGGCGTTGTAGGCGCTCTCCCCCACCGTGTCGGCGTCGGTCAGCCGCACGCCAAGCCGGTCGTAGACGTGGGTGAAGTAGCGGGTCGACTCGGCGACGATGTCCCGCCAGGCGGCCACCGTGCTCGGGTCGCCGGCCTGCAACGCCACCACCCGCCGCCGGGCCCGGTCGACGAACGTGGAGTCGGTGTCGAACTGCGCCCGAGCCCGTCGGTAGAGCGTGGCCAGCCGGCCCATGGTGCCGGCGTCGTCGGCTAGCGGTGGGTCGGGGTGCTCAACCAGATACTGGATGAGCATGCCGAACTGGGTTCCCCAGTCGCCGATGTGGTTGCGCCGCACCACGGTGCCGCCAAGATGTTCCAGGATGCGCACCAGCGCGTCGCCGATGATGGTGGAGCGCAGGTGCCCCACGTGCATCTCCTTGGCGATGTTCGGCTGCGAGTAGTCGACCACCGTGGTGACGCCGGCCTCGGGAGTGCCGACTCCGAGCCGGTCATCGCCCAACCGGCAGGCCAGCTGCGCCAGCAGCGCCCGGTCGGTCAGCTCGATGTTGACGAAGCCCGGCCCGGCCACCCCCGCGCTGGCCAGGACACCGTCGGCGGGTAGGCCGGCGACCACATCCGCCGCGACCTGCCGTGGGTTGCGGCGCAGTGTCCACGCCGCCGCCAGCACCCCGTCGGCCTGGAAGTCGGCGTGCTCGGAGCGGCGGATCTGCGGCGCGAGATCCGCCATTCCCAGGCGGGCCGCGACGGCGGTGACGGAGTCGGACAACGACGAGGCCAGTGAGGGCACGGTCACGGGAACTCCCTGGATGGGACGAACGGAAATCGTCACGAGGCGTGCCGGCCGCACGGCAGGTGCGGACACGGCGGAAGGAACACGCGGGCGAGTGGGACGACTATCGTCGTCGCAGGCGTGAGCGGCGGACGGTGCCGAGCACCCGGTCCATCTCCACCGCCTCGAACGCCGGGGCCGCAAATCGAGCGCGGCCAGATGCCGGAAGTGTACGTGCCGCCGCCGCGCGGACGCAGCCCGGATCTGTGTCTCCGTACGCTCGTCGCCGTCCAGAGGTGGGGAAATCCCTGATTCCCCGGCCGTCGGCGCTGTCTAGGGTCGATTCATGGCCCGCCCTGGTCCGCGCTGGTCTGACCGCGCCTGACGCCGCAGCTCCGGCATCGGGCTGCCGGTGGTTGGCGCCGTCCCGACCCGACGAGGAGTACCGGTGCGCAAGGTTGTCTCGGCTGCCCTCACCGTGGTTGTCGCCCTGGCCACGACGGGGTGCGGCGGCCGGTTCTCGAACGATCCAGCCGCCGACGAGGACCCGTACAGTGAGTCCGCGTTGCGCTACGGCATGGCGCCGGTGCCGCATCCCGACCTGACGTACCAGCCGGATGTGGTTCTCGTCGGCGGCGGCGGCCGCTCGGTCCGGTCGGTCACCGCCGACGGGTTGACCTGGCGGATCGACGGCGACGCCGCCCGCGCCGATGACCTGGCTCCCGGCAAGGTCATGTTCGTTACCGGACGTGGCGTCGGCCGGGTGCTCGACGTCCAGCGCGACGGAGGCGACCTGCTCGTCACGATCGGCCCGGTATCCGTCACCGACGTGATCCGCGACGGCACGCTGGAGCAGCGCGGCATCGCCATCGAGAACCCCGTCGTCTACCAGGCCGGCGAGCCGATCTGGGCGATGTCCGAGGAGGAGGTCGACGCCCTGGGCACCACGCCCACCGGCCGCGCCGGGCGGGCCGGGCCACTGCGGCTCGCCCCGCCGCCGCCCCGGCCGAACCAGCCGCCACCGGGCCGTGGTGGCGGCGAGGTCAGGACGGTCGTGGCCAACTTCTCCACGGGCGTCAGCCTCAACGACGGCGCGGAGGTCAGCTTCAACTACCACCGCAACGGTACGAAACTGTTCGGGCGGGCTGCGCTGACCTTCGCCAAGCCGGAGGCGGACTTCCACCTGAACATCAGGGGTGGTTCGGTGACCCGGGCGGAGCTGTCGATCAGCGGCGGCTTCGGCATCCGCTACTCGTTCGAAGCCGGTCTCCGGGACGGGCAGAACATCAGAACGGTGCTCCCCATCCCGGTGGACTTCAGCATCCCGATGGGCACGGTGCTCGGCGTACCGCTGGCGCTGACCATCAGCCAGACGGTGAAGGTGACCACCGCGTTCGGTGCGAAGGTGGGCACGATCAAGGGCAAGGGTGAATTCTCCCTCGCCGGCTCACTCGGCTACGGCTACGCCAACGGCACGTTCGGCCCGCAGGTCAGCAAGAACTTCAAGCGCCAGGAGAGCCTGATCAACTCCCTGAGCGGCGTTCCGGTCGGGGTGATGGGCCTGCTCATCGAGCATCAGGTCCGCTTCGACGTCGGGTTCAGCGCGTTCGTGCTCAAGGCCGGTCTGTTCTTCGAGGTGTCGACCGCGTACGGGACGACCATCGGATCGGCGCTCGGCGCGCCGCTGGCGGTCTGCCGGGGTGTGGGCATCGGCGTCCGAGCCTCGTACGGCGTGGGTTACACGATCCTGGCCCCGGTGGTGAACGTGATCAACAAGTTCCTCAGCCTGATCAACGTCAGACCGATCGACCCGTCCGGCAAGCTGGGGCCGCCGCCGTACGTCATCCACAGCGCCGAGGAGATCATTCCGCCCGGTACCAAGCTCTGCGGCACTCCGAAGCCGGCCGCCGGCTGACCGGGGTGCCGGCGGCCCGGCCGTCCGGTCACCGCCCCGCGTCGTCGCCGGTGGGCAGGGACCCGGCCGCGTCGGTGCCGAACCCGTCGAGCGCGACGCGCTCGTCGAGCGTACGCAGCTCCTGGAAGACGGTGATGTGCAGACCGGCCGGGGCGTCGAGGCGGGCGTTTACCGACTGCCACGGCGTGGTGGTCGGCGGTGCCACCTGCTCCGCGCCGGCCGCGACCAGCCGCTCGGTGGTCGCCGCGGCATCGTCCACCTCGAAGGCCACCCGGATGCGCGGAGCGACCTGGCGTCCCACCTCCACGTCGTCGATCATGCGCTTCTGCGCCGGGTTGGCGATCTCCAGCGTGGCCCGTCCGGCGTCCAGGATCACCACCTGGGCATCGTCCGCGCCGGAGAACGCGGCCTGCTCAGGCAGGCCGAGCACGTCGCGATAGAAGCGCACCGCCGCGTCGTAGTCGTCGGCCTGCACCACGAGCCGCAGCTGACGGACCGTCGAGGTGGACTTCTCGGATGAACTCACTGCTGCCACTCCCCCTGCGCCGGTCCGGTGGGTGCCGGCGCCAACACCCAACGGCCATGGTGCTGCGCTCGGCCACCGACCGCCACCCCGGGTGGCCGGACCGGTCGTCGCGCCGCCGGGATCCTCGCGGTACGGTCACCGCCCCGCCGGTCACGCCATCGGTGGCCTGGCCGGCCTGTACCCGGCGATCCGTGCCCCCCGCCTCTCCCCCACCGAGGCCCTGGCGACGACGTGAGGCGGCCGACGACCGGTCCGCCACCGTGCCGCCGGCAGGAGCACCGGGTGCTCCTGCCGGCGGCACCGTCACAGGGTGATGCCCAGCACCTGGCGCAGCCGGTCGGCCATGGCCCGGTAGCCGCGGGCGTTGGGGTGGAAGGAGTCCTCCGGGTCCGAAATCACGAAGCCGTTGGACCACGGATCACCGCTGCACACCCGGTGGCCCCGGAACGCGTCGAAGGCGTCCACGAAGACGATCCGACCGTCACCGGTCGCCCGGACGGCTGCGGCGATCATGTCGCGGGCCTGGGCCGTGGCCTCGGCGATGCGGGTGAGTTCGGCGGTGTCGATGGTGGCGTTCGTACCGAAGCATCCGCTACTCGTGGGCAGTGGGTCCACCCCCGGCACCGGCAGGAAGGCCGGGTAGCTCAGCACCGCCAGCACGGCGTCGGACCGCATCCGGGAGAGGATGTTCTGGTAGAGCGAGACCAGCCTGGCCTGGGTGGCCTGTAGCTCCGCCGGGGTGACCAGTGGGCCGCCACCGCAGTCGGACAGCGCGCAGTCGCGCAGTTTCGCGGCGAAGCCGAGGTCGTTGCCGCCGATCGTGAGCGTCACCAGCCTCGTGTACGGCTTCACGTAGTCGACCTGGGCGAACTCGTCCAGGCTCTGCCGGTTGGTCAGGTCATTGATCCGCGCGCCGTGACACGCCTTGAGATTCGTCCGGTCGATCGACAGGCCCCGGAAGCGGTCACCCTGGATCTGCATCGAGTAGGTGGCGTTGGCGCGTCGGCAGATCGCCGGGTTCGGCGGGCCGAGGTACGGCGGCGCGCCCGTGCCGGCGGAGTACGAGTCACCCAGCGCGGTGAAACGGATCACCGGCGCGGCAAGTCCACTGTCGAGCGTCCCGGTGCCCAGCACGATGTGCAGCAGATCCGTGCCGAGTCCCTCGCAGAGCAGATAGCGCAGGCCCGGCAGCGGGCCGCAGGCGCCCCAGGCGGAACCGACAGGCGCCAGGAGATAGAGCTCGAAGAGGATCTCCACCTGGCGGCCACCGTCGTAGAAGTCACCGGGGATCCGGACCCCGCCGCTGGTGGCCCCGTAGTAGTACCGGTTGAAGGCGAACGGCGAGCCCACGTACAGCAGCGTGCCGTCGTAGCCGGGCGTACGGTCGACGACACCGGCGACACCGTACGCGTAGTCGAGGTAGAAGTTGCAGCTCAGCTCCGCGAGATACTCGACGGTCGCGGAGTAGTTGTCGGCGTCGGCGTTCACCGAGGTCCGGCGCGCCACCTGCTCCTGGCAGTACCAGTCCGCGTCCTGTCCGGCACCGGCGGTCCGGCTGCGCACCGCCGCACCGGTACCGGCCCGCAGACCGTTTCCGGTCGCCTTCTCCTGCCCCGGTAGGGCCTTCGGAGCGACCGGTCCGGTCCGGCTGGTGAACGGCGCCGGCCGGGTGCCCTTACGCGGCACCACCACCGGTCCGGGCAGCGTGGGCCGCGGATCCCAGGCCCCGGTCGACGCGGTTTCCGGCTGCGCCGCCGACATCCCCGGCTCGGCCGACGAGCCGGTCGGGGCGGCCATCGCCGGTTGAACCGCGGTCAGCAGCCCGACCACCATCAGGATCGGCACGCCCATCCGGGAACGTCGCCGTAGCGACCACCACGCGATGGCGGTCCGGTGCCGGGACCGGCGTCTTCCGTCCACGATCATCACCCCTCACGTCCTGCGGAATCGGGTACCGGCAGGGTGGCAAGGCGCGCCAGCGGAGCGGATCCGTGAAACTACGCAAGCGGCTACGCAGGTGGCCGGTGGTCGCCGGCAGCCTCGGTGAGCCGGCGGGCCATCGCGGTGCGGGAATGGACCTGGAGCTTGGCGAAGACCCGGTTCAGGTGGGACTCGACGGTCCGTGGGCTGAGATAGAGCCGCGCGGCGATCTCCTTGTTGCTCAGGCCGGTCGTGGCCAGGGCAGCGATCTCCCGCTCCCGGGCGGTGAGGACGGCAGCACCGCTCGGCCGCCCGGAACGTGCCGGGCCGGCGGACCGGTGTCCGGCGAGCACGGATGCGGCCCACCCGGCGCCGCAGTCCCGGTAGCCGGTCTCGGCGCGATCGAGCGCCGCGGCGCCGGAGCCGGGCCGGCCCGCGACGAGGTACGCGACACCGGCGAGGTGGCGGGACAACGCCTCCTCCATCGGCGTTCCGGCCGCCGCGAAGCTCGTCGCCGCGCTCTCCGCCAGCTTCGTCGCCCGTTCCGGACCCTCCATCCGGTACGCGGTGAAGGCCCGGGCGAATCGGGCCAGTCCAATCTCGTACGGCAGATCGGCGGCCATCGCCCGGCGTTCCGCCCGCTCACCGACCTGCTTGGCGGTGGTGTGGTCACCTCGCCCGACAGCGGCGACGGCCGCGACCAGATCCCGCGCCACCAGCACCGGTGGATGTCTCGACGGCGGTGTCGCCGGCTCGCAGAGCAGGTCGGCACCGCCGCCCCAGTCACCCGCGACGGCCCTGGCCAGGGCCAACTCCACCCGGTTTATCCGCCACCACGCCCGGGACCGGGGCTGCCCGACCGTCACCTCGGGATCTGCGCTGCTCAGGCCGCCGTTGAGGTGGGCCGACGCGGGGCCGGCGGTGGTGAGGGCCGTCGCCGGCCCGGCGGTCCACAACACCGGGCGCAGCCGGACCGCCGCCGCCATCGCGGCCATCTCCGTGCTGCCCACCCGCTCGGCGGCGGCCCGCGCCTCCTCCGCGGCCCGCACCGCACGGGTCAGCCGGCCGGCGCGGGTGTGCACCAGCGACTCCATGACGAGCAGGTACGGCGAGGCGCTGCTCGGTCCGAGGCCGTCCAGGATCCGTCTCGCCCGGCCGAGATGTCGGTCAGCGTCGGCGAGGTTGCCCAGCTGGATCTCCACAAGCGCCAGCGGTGAGACGATCTCGACGTACGGACGCAGGTCCGCGTCGCCGGTGGCGTCCACGGCGACGACGGCGGCAGCGAGCTGCTCGCGGGCCGACCTGGCGCAGCCGAGGTACAGGGTGGCGAGCGCCCGCAACGTCAGCGCCGCCGCCACGAGCACCGACCGACGCTCGTCGAGCAGCTCAAGGGCCCGCTGCGCGTGGTGCGCCGCCGAGGTCGGCTCCTCCCTGAACGCGTCCACGGCCGCCAGTTCCACGTGCAGCTTCGCCTCCTCGACCGGGTCGAGCCCGCTCCGCCGGAGTTGCGTGCCGAGCGTCGCGGCCGCCTCCGCGAAGTCGCCGAGCTGCCGGGCCACCGCCACACTGAACGTCTCGGCCCGCCGCTGCACCGGTCCACCGGCGCGACGCAGCCGCTGGAGCACCTCGCGGCTGCGGGCCAACTCGCCGCTGCGGCCGAGGGCCCGGGCGTACCACATCGCCACCTCGGCACGCCGCTCGTCGTGCGGACCGGTGTCCGGCATGATGCGCAGCGCGGTGCCGAGCCAGCGGGCCGCCTGGGCGGGGGCCTCGTGTGCGAACGCGACACCCGCGTCGACAAGTGTGGCCACGGCGATCTCGTCGCCATGGCGGGCTGACCGTTCCGTGTGATGGGCCACCAACTGCCGGGACGCTCGCCGGCCACGCAGGTAGCCGGCGGCGCGGGTGTGCGCCTCGAACCGCCAGGCCGCGCCGGTCGACGCGTACGCCGAGGCCCGCAGCAGGGGATGCCGGTAGCGCAACCGACCGCCGTCCGCGTCGAGCAGCCCGAGCCGCCCGAGCTGGTCGACCGCCGCGGTGACCACGGGCATCGGCAGACCGGCGACGTGCCCGACGAGGTCGATCGTGGTGTGGTCGCCGACCACTGCGGCGACATGGGCGACCCGCTGCACCGACAGCGACTGGGCGGTGATCTCGGCGGCGAGCCCGGCCAGCACGGACCGGCGCGATCCGACCAGGCAGTCGGCGTCGACCGGGTCGTGCCGTCGGGCCAGGGTCGCCAGACCGTCCAGCTCGTCGTCGTCCAGCCGGGACAGCGCCTGGATGTACAGCGGGTTGCCGAGGCTGGCCCGCATGATCAGCTCCCGGCGGCGACGTGGCACGCCGGCCAGCAGCACGTCCAGGCTGGCCGCGTCAAGCGGCGGAAGGTCGATGAGGACGGCCGCCGGGCCGAGCCGCGCGATGGCGTTCACCAGCCGTGCCGGTGGGCTGGCGCTGCGGAACGCCACCGCGAGCAGCATCGGCACCGGCGGAGGGTTGCCGATCAGATGCTCGGTCAGCTCCAGTGACGCCGAGTCGGCCCAGTGCAGGTCATCGAGCAGCAGTGCGGTGCCGGGTCCCGGTGCCTGGGTGAGCATCCGCCGCACCGCCGCCGGCACCGACGGCTGCGCCGCGTCGCCCGGCCCGCTGTCGACCGTCTCCACCACCTCGGCGTAGAGCCCGAAGGGCACCCCCTGCTCGTACTGGGTGGCCCGGCCGAGGCGGACCAGCAGCCCGGCGTCGGCGGCCCGCCGGGCCAACTCGCGGAGTAGCCGGGTCTTGCCCAGGCCCGCCTCGCCGCACACCTCGACCGCCACGGACCGCCCGGCGCGCACGGTGGCCACCGCGCTGTCCAGCGACTCCAGCTCGGCCGCCCGGCCCACCAGCACCGGATCGGGTCCGAATCCCACCTCTCGGCTGGCCGTCATCTCGCCTCCCCACGGGGAGTGTCACAGCGACAGCCATCGGTGACCATCAACTATCGGCCCGATCGTTGTCGGCAGCGGTGACTCGCCATGGCCCGCAGGGCGGGGCCACTTGTTTGGCGGCAGGGTCGGTAGGCGGTCGTATTGAGCCCCGGGCCGGCCGGTCGGTGGCCATCTGGGCCGGACGGTGTCGACACTGGTGGTCGAGGTTCGGCCGCCCGTACGATCGGGTGGTGCGGGAACTGCTGCGATCGTGGTGGCACGAACCCCGCCCGGCGGGTCCGCCGCGCGCATGGCGGGACTGGCTGCTGGTCGTCGTGCTCGTGGCGACCGCCCTGCTGGAGGGGCTCGTACGGTCGGACCTGCCGGCACCGGCGTTCGTGCCGGTCCTGATCGGCGTCGGTCTCGCCCCGGTGTTGCTCTGGCGACGGACCAGGCCGCTGCTCGCGACCGCTGTCGCCTTCCCCACCTGCGCCGTCGGTGAGGCCGTGGTGGGCGGCGATCTCAGCCTGCACACGCTGGCCTACCTGCTGATCCTGGTGTTCTCGCTGTCTCGGTGGGGCTCCGGACGGGCGGCGGTTCTCGGAACGGCAATCGTCGCCGCGAAGATCGTGCTGTCGGCGGCGGTCGGTCACCTCGGTCCGGGCGACGCGCTGGCCGGGGCCGGGGTGGTCTCGGCCGCGCTCGCGCTCGGCACCGCGCTGCGTTACCGGGCACGCGCCCGCCAGCGCGAGTTCGAGCAGGTGAAGCTGCTGGAGCGGGAGCGCCTTGCCCGCGATCTGCACGACACCGTCGCCCATCACGTGTCCGCGATGGCGATCCGGGCCCAGGCCGGGCTGGCGGTGCTCGACACCCAACCGGCCGCCGCCGCCGACGCGCTACGGATCATCGAGGCCGAGGCGACCCGGGCGCTGGTCGAGATGCGCGCGATGGTACGGGTGTTACGCCGCGACGAGCCCGCCGACCGGACGCCGGCTCCACGCATCGCCGATCTCGAACGTCTGGCCGGTCGCTCCGCTCAGGGCCCGGCGGTCGAGGTGGAATTCTCCGGCGACCTCGACGGATTGCCCACGCCGGTGGCCACTGCGATCTACCGGCTGGCCCAGGAATCGGTCACCAACGCCCGTCGGCACGCCCGTCATGCGACGCGCATCGTGGTGCGGGTCGCCTGCGACGACGAGGTGGTGCAGCTACGGGTCAGCGACGACGGGGAGGGCCCTGGGCCACGCGGTTTCGGGCCCACCGGCTTCGGGCTGATCGGAATGCGCGAACGAGCCCAGTTGCTCGGCGGCTCGGTCGACGCCGGGCCGAACCTCGACCGAGGCTGGACGGTCACCGCGACGCTGCCGCGCATCGCGGCGGCATGAGCCGTAGCGCGCGACGTCCGCCGGCTGACCGGTCGGGTCCCGGTCACCGGGTCGTCAGCGCAGCTCCGCCGGGGCGCGGGCGGTCAACTCGTCGCAGTGGGCGGGCAGGTCGGTGCTCTGCCACCCGCCGGCTCGCCCGGCCTCAACCGGGCTGACCCCGACGTCATCGCGCACTCCGGCGATCAGGTCGGCGGTGGTGTGGGCCCGGATGCCGAGCGGCGCGCTGTCGGTGAACCGCCCGACCACCGCTCGGACGTGCTGCTCGGCGGGTTGCGCGAGACCGTCGTACACGGCCGCGAACAGCTCCCGGGCCGGCTGCCTGAGCCAACCGGCCGGCAGCAGTTCCACCGGTAGCTGCGGGTCGAGGGTGGGAAAGCGGCGGAAGGTGTCCATCACCTCGGTACGCGCTCGGACCGCCGCGGCGCCGTCGACCTGCCCGGAGCTGACCAGCGGCAGCAGGGGTGTCCATCGGTCCAGGAACTCCGCGTAGTGCCGGGTGATCGCGTCGATGTCCCAGGCCTCGATGGGCGCACGATCGCTGCTCGACCCCAGCGCGTTCTGCCGGCCACGAAACACCGTGACGGTGCCGAGGGTCAACTGTTCGAGCTGGGCCCGCGCCCGCGGCGTCAGCTCGTACGGCGAGATCCACAGGCCGTCGTACAACGGCGCGTACCCGAGCCACCGGAGTTGGCTGCGCAGCGCCCGCCGTTGGGCGCTGCGATCCTGTGGCAGCGAGAAGGCAACGATCGTCCAGCACCCGTCCCAAGGCCCGGCGACGGTGGTCGAGGTGAGAATCCAGTTGCCGCCGCTGGACAGGTTGGTGGCGGCCGCCCGGCTGAGTCGGTACGAGCTGCGGCGTCCGTGCCGACTGCCTTCGAGCACCCCACGGCGGGCCAGCCGACTGATTGCGGTACGGGCACCGGCGGTGGTCACCCCGGACTCGGTGAGCAGCGCGACGATGGCGGCGGAGGGCAGCGCGGCGCGGGTCCGCAGGGTGTAGTCCGCCAGCAGCGTCATCGCGAAGCCCTGGGGCGAGTTGCCCACCTGGCGCCGCGGCATCCGGAGCGAGGCGCTCCCGTCGTCGGAGTAGATCTCCTCGATGTGGAACGGGCTAGTCACAGGCGCTCCGGGTCGACTCGGGGACGGGATATCGACTGTAGATGGACGCCAATGAGTCAGGTCGTCCGCCCGGCCGGCACGACGACCCAATTGATCGAGGTATGTCGATTGACACTTCCTGGGCCCAGGAGAACAATATCTGCTACACGACGCCACACGGAGCCGGGCAGGGCAAGTCAGACGTGGTGGACACGCCGTGATCATTGCGGGGAGTTGGGCGCACCCGCGAGCACAACGCGCAGACCGAACCCAGCCTGCACTCAGGCGTTCGAAGGAGTCGTCCGTGAAAATCAGGAGAAAGTTACTGCTCGGCTTGGCCGTGTCGCTGGTCGCGGCCGGGCTGGTGGCCCCCACGTTCAGTCCCGCGTACGCGGCCTCACTGACCGAGGTGACCAGCTTCGGTGACAACCCCGGCCGGATGCGCATGCACATCTACGTGCCGGACAACCGCCCGGCCAGGCCGGCGACGGTGGTGGCCATGCACGGCTGCGGCGGATCGGGCCCCGGCTTCTACTCCGGCAGCGAGTTCGCCAGCCAGGCCGACCGGTACGGCTTCATCGTGATCTACCCCTCCGCAACCCAGCAGGCCGGGTTCGGCAACTGCTTCGACGTCTGGTCGGACGCCGCCAAGCGCCGCGGCGGCGGCAGCGACCCGGTCTCCATCATGTCGATGGTCCGTTACGCGCACCAGCAGTACAGCGCCGACCCCGACCGGGTCTACGCGACGGGCAGTTCGTCCGGCGGCATGATGACCAACCACATGCTGGCCCTCTACCCCGACGTGTTCAAGGCCGGGGCGGCATTCATGGGGGTGCCGTTCAACTGCTTCGCCAACGCGGCGGACTACCCGCCCGGCAGCAGTCAGTGCACTGGCGGCAACATGAACCGGACCCCGCAGCAGTGGGGTGACGCGGTACGCCAGGCCTATCCCGGTTACTCCGGTCCGCGTCCCCGGGTGCAGCTGTGGCACGGCACTAACGACACGCTCGTGCCGTTCTCACTGTTGCAGGAAGCCGTCGAGCAGTGGACCAACGTGTTCGGGCTCAGCCAGACGCCCACCTCGACCGACACGCCGCAGGCCAACTGGAACCGCCGTCGGTTCGCCGACACCAGCGGCACCGTCCAGGTCGAGGCGTACAGCATCCAGGGTGCCGGTCACAGCCTGCCCTCCGGCGGCATGGCCGCATCCGCCGTCCAGTTCTTTGGCCTGACCAACCCGAATCCCACCACGCCGCCGCCGACCCCGACGACACCGCCGCCGAGCCCCACCACGCCGCCGCCGACCCCGACCACCCCGCCGCCGGGCCCCGCCGCCTGCCGGGTGGCCGTCGCCGTCAACGCGTGGAACAACGGGCTCACCGAGAACCTCACCATCACCAACACCGGCACCAGCGCGATCAACGGCTGGTCACTGGTGTTCACCCTGCCCGGTGGTCAGAACATCACCGGCGGCTGGAACGCCACCTACTCCCCCAGTTCGGGGCAGGTGACGGCGCGAAACGTCTCGTACAACGCCGGCATCCCCGCCAACGGGTCGTTGACGATCGGCTTCCAGGCCACCCACACCGGCAACACCGCAAGGCCCAGCTCGTTCACGCTCAACGGGGCGTCCTGCACGGTCGCCTGACACCGTCGCACTCCGGGGAGGGCACGTTCGCGTACCTCCCCGGGGCGCCTGCCGGGCCGCTGGGCAGCAGCGGCCACCCCGACACCTACGACTCGACCCGGACCCCTTGCGCCAGCAGCCCGTTCACGAGGGCGCGGAGGCCGTCGACGTACGTGTCGCGTGGGGCCAGCACCGCCCAGCGGTCACCGAGCGCCGCGAGGTGCGGCAGCTTCTCCGCGTCGATGTTGCCGAAGAACGCGCCTCGGTGGTTCCCCCCGTCGCCGCCGCCCCGGCGCGCGGTGTGCGATCGGACGAGAATCTCCCCGACCGTGTAGTACCAGATGCTACGGAAGACGTAGACGGCGTGGTCGGGGGTGCAGCCGTAGTCGATGGCGCCGGCCACCACCGCCTCGACCAACCCCAGGGGCGAGTCACCGAGCCGGGCGATGAATCCGTCGGTGGTGAGTACCTCGGCGGCCCACGGCCACGCCGCGAGCGCGTCGTGGATCGTGGCGGCAGCGGCGATGACGCGTTCCTGCGGTTCCTCCGGCAACCCAGGATGGGAGACCTGCTCGCCGTACTCGTTGATCAAGAGGAAAAGTAGGTCCTCTTTGTCCTGTACATGATGGTAAAGAGTGGTCGCCCCGACGCCGATCTCGGCGGCCAGCTTGCGGATGGTCAGCCTCTCCCATCCGTTGCGATCGATGAGGCCACGCGCGGCGGCCAGGATCTGGGCGCGAGATGTCGTCGGCGGTCTGCCTGCTTTGAGTCGCGGCGCATTGACTTGGGGCACCGCCCCATCATGCCCCCTCCACCAACCGGGCTGCTTCGAGGTGACGCGCTAGACAGCGACCCAAGGCCGATGCTAATTTCAGAACGCGTTCGAAAACTCGGCGCTACCCGTCACTACGACAGAGGACCGGTTTTGCGGTGACGAACAAGGCATTAGTCAACGGACAATCAGCAATCGACCGGGGCGCCCGGCCAGGGCTCACCCTGGCCGCAGTGGCCGTCGTGCAGTTCATGGTTTCGCTGGACCTGTCAGTCGTGAACCTCGGTCTCCCGGAGATCGCCGAGAGCCTCGGCTTCAGCGAACTGGGCCTGACCTGGGTGATCCACGCCTACGCCCTGGCCTTCGGCGGGCTGCTCCTGCTCGGCGGCAAGATCGCCGACCGGTACGGCCACAAGCGCATCCTGCTCATCGGGCTGGTCGTGTTCGGCATCGCCTCCCTCGCGGGCGGCTTCGCCGACGTGCCGGGGCACCTGGTGGCCGCCCGCGTCGCACAGGGTGTCGGGGCCGCCATGCTGGCACCCGCCGCGCTGGCGTTGCTGACCGCGACCTTCCCCAGCGGCAAGGCCCGGGTGAAGGCGTTCGGCGTGTGGGCCGCGATGAACGCCGCGGGTGGTGCCCTCGGCGTCCTGATCGGCGGCGTGCTCACCGAGTACGCCGGCTGGGAGTGGGTGATGTGGGTCAGCGCTCCGATGGCCGCGCTCGCCATGATCCTGACCTGGCGTGGCATCGCCCGGGACCTGCCGGTCGCGCCCGAAGGCCGGCCGGACGTGCTGGGCGCGCTCCTGGCCACCGGCGGCATGACGCTGCTGGTGCTCGGCATCGTGCGTACGGACCGGTACGCGTGGAGTTCGATGGTCACCCTCAGCACGCTGGGGGCTGCCGTCGTGCTGCTCGCCGCGTTCGTCTATGTCGAGCGGACCACCACCCGCGACCCACTGGTCCGGGTCGGCCTGTTGGCCAACCGCTCGGTCGCGGGTGCCAACACCTACAACCTCATCTTCGGCGCCACCATGGCCTCGGCCTTCTACTTCGTCTCCCTCTACCTACAGCGGGTGCTCGGCACCAGCCCGGCGGAGACCGGGCTGAAGTTCCTGCCACTGGCGATCGGCGTGGTCGTCGGTTCCGTCATCGCCATCAAGCTCGGATACAAGGTGCCCGCCCGTACCCTCATGATCGCGGGTGCGCTGGTGAGCGCGGTCGGATTCGCCGGGTTCGGCATGATCGACTCCGACGGCTCGTTCCTCGCCGACGTCCTCGTCCCGTCGGTGATCGCCAGCGTCGGCTTCGGGCTCTGCCTCGGGCCGATGGTCTCCACCGCCACGCACGGGGTCGCCCAACACGAGACCGGCACGGCGTCCAGCCTGTTGAACAGCTCCCGCCAGATCGGTGCCGCGCTCGGGCTCGCCGCGCTCAGCACCGCCGCCTTCGAGTACTCCGGCAAGGAGGGCACGCCCAGCGCCCTCAGCGACGGGTACGCCTTCGCCCTGACCCTCGGTGCCGGGCTCTGGATCGTCGCCGCCGTCATCGCGCTCGTCGTGCTTCCCCGCGTCAGCCCGACGACGCCGGCCGAGCAGGACGACCACGAGCTGGTCGACGTGCCGGAGAAGGCGGTCTGACCGACGGCCGGTACGCCATGAATGGCTCACCCGGTGACGGCCAGGGGCGGCACGCGACAACACACGTGTCGTGCGCCGCCCCTGGCCGGACAACACACCGTCGCCGGACTCGCGTGCCCGCACACGGTCGTCCCACCGGCCCCGGAAGTCCGGCCCGGGCCCGGTCCCGCGACCAGGCGGCCGCCCTGCAACGTGGAGGGTGCCGCATCTGAAGGATGGGAAAATGCCCCCAAACGTACCCCGCAGCCGGCGCGTCGGTCGACCACCACGCCTGTCTCTGGAAGCGATCATCGACGCGGCGACCCGGATCCTGCAGGACGAAGGACTGGAGCGGCTGTCGATGCGCCGCCTGGCGAACGAGCTGGGCAGTGCCCCGATGGCGCTCTACCACCACGTTCGCGACAAAGACGAACTGCTGGTCCAGGTGATGGAGACACAGGCCCGGGACATCTCCCGGCCGGCCCTGCCCACCGATCCCCGGGAACGGCTCATCGCCGCCTCGGTACTGCTCTACGACCTCCTCGCCGAGCGTCCCTGGATCGTCGAAGTGCTGACCAGCGACAGCCTGATCGGCCCTTCGGCGCTGTGGATCGTGGAGGAGATGCTGGACGCCGCGATCGACTACGGTCATTCCGCCGACGAGGCCCACCATGTCTACCGCACGATCTGGTCCTACATCGTCGGCAACCTGATCATCCAGGTGGCTAGCTCCCGCCGCCGCGCCCGCGCCGGCACTGCCCACCAGGACGAGGTCATCGCCCGCCTGAGCGCCGACACGCACCCACGGTTGGCGACGATCGCCGACCGGTGGGCCGAACTCAACGCGCGAAAGACTTATCGACAGGCGCTGGCAGCGATCATCGACGGCCTGCTGCCGGCGCACAGCTCAATGAAGCCGCAGCGCACCGGAGCGCACACCGCCCCCGTGGCCACCACCAAGCGGCCAGACCGGCGGGGCGACGTCGATCCGAGCCAGGTGGAGCTGTTCGTCTCCCTGTGCATCCCGCCCTACGGCAATCCGGCGGAGTTCAGCGTGAGCTGGTTCCCCGCGCTACGAACCTGATAGCGCGACCTGACCGACGGGTATGTCGCCGAGAGGAGATCATGTCTCGGCGACATACCCTTCTTCACGCCTCCCGCCCCAGCCCGGCGCGCACGTCCGGCCCTTGAGTATCAGGCATCTAGAGCCGCAGTTGAGGCGAGTGCAGATCCAACCAGGTGTGCAGGTCGAGCACCCTCTCCAGAGCACCACGCATGGCCACCGGCATTCGCGTCGGGTCCTGCGCCACGGCCTGTTGCGCCCAGTTCCGGTCGATCAACGAGAACACCTTCGCGTCCCGGTCGGCGACCAGTTCCTTCACCTGCTGTTGAAGGGCTCCCGCGTACGCCGGGTTCTGGGTCGACGGGTACGGACTCTTGACCCGCTCCACCACCGACCGGGGCAGCACGTGGGCGGCGGCCTGCCGCAGCAGGCTCTTCTCCCGGCCGTCGGAGACCTTCATCGACCAGGGCGTGTTGTAGACGTACTCGACCAGACGGTGGTCGCAGAACGGCACCCGCACCTCGAGCCCCACCGCCATCGACAGCCGGTCCTTGCGGTCGAGCAGAGACCGCACGAACCGCGTCAGGTGCAGGTGACAGGCGATCCGCATCCGTCGCTCGGCCGGGGACTCCCCGTCCAGGTGCTCCACCTCGGTGAGCGCCGCAGCGTACTGGTCTGCCGTGTAGGTGCCGACGTCGAGCCGCTCACGCAGGCCCGGTTCGATGTGGTCGGTGCGGCCGGGCAGGGTCAGCGGCGGGATCACGGTCATCCAGGGGAACGTGCCGGCGTTCAACGCCGCCTCGTGGTGGAACCACGGATACCCGGCGAACACCTCGTCCGCCGCCTCCCCCGACAGGGCCACCGTGGAGTGCTGCCGGATCGCCTTGAACAGCAGGTACAGCGACAGGTCGAGATCGCCGAAGCCGTTCGGGATGTCACGGGCGGCCACCGCCGCACGCCGCACGGCGGGGTCGGACAGGTCGGCGGGGTCGAGCACCACGTCCCGGTGCGCCGACCCGACATGGGCCACCACGTCGCGCACGAAGGGCGAGTCCGGGGTGTCACGCATCTCGTCGGGTACGAAGTTGTCCTCCTGGCCGACGAAGTCCACCGAGAAGCTGCGCACCTGCTCGCCCCGCAAGCCGAGCCGCTGCGCGGCGATGGAGGTGATCGCGCTGGAGTCCAGGCCGCCGGAGAGCAGGACGCACTGCGGCACGTCGGAGATCAGCTGGTGGTCGATCACGTCGGTGAGCAGGTCGCGTATCCGCGCCACGGTGTCGTCGAGGCTGTCGGTGTGCTCGACCGCGCGCAGACGCCAGTAGGTGCGCTGCCGGATCCCGGCGCGGTCCACCGTGACCAACTCACCGGGCAGTACCTCGTGCATGCCCTTCCACAGCGCCCAACCGGGTGCCTTCGTCTGGGCGAACAGTTCCCGCAGCCCGTCGGTGTCCACCACCTTGGGCGCCAGCGGATTCGCCAGGATCGCCTTGGGCTCGGAACCAAACAGGACGCCGTCTGGCGTCGGGTAGTAGAACAGCGGCTTGATCCCCATCCGGTCACGCACGAGGAGCAACTTCTGGTCACGCTCGTCCCAGACCGCGAAGGCGTACATGCCCTCCAGGTGGTCCACGACGCTCTCCGCCCACTGCAGATACCCGCGGAGCACGACCTCGGTGTCGCTCTCGGTCCGGAAGGTGTGCCCGAGCGCCGTGAGTCGTTCGCGTAGCTCCCGGAAGTTGTAGACCTCCCCCGAGTACACCAGGGAGACCTCACCGGCCGGCGTACCCACGCTCATCGGCTGCACACCGCCTGGCAGGTCGATGACCGCGAGGCGCCGGTGTCCCAGCGCGGCGTGCGTACGCACGAACGTCCCTCGGTCATCCGGCCCCCGGCAGGCCATGGTCTCGGTCATCGCGTCGAGCGTCTCCCGCTGGCGCGTCAGATCAGCGTCGAACGACACCCACCCGGCAATACCACACATTTCATCCCTCATTCCACTCGATGTCGTGCGCGATGCTCGTCGGTCCGGATCAAGGGGTGGACGGCCACGGCACCGCCGACGTGGCGGAAATCGCGCGGGCGCGCGCCGTGAGGAGTTCGACCACCGCGTCACGGTGCTCGTCCAGGTAGAAGTGGCCGCCGACGAAGACGCGGGACTCACACGAGCCGTCGGTGGCGTCGTGCCAGCCCGTCGCCTCAGCGGCGGTGACCTCTGGATCCCGGTCGCCGTAGAGCACAGTGACCGGTGCCCGCAGTCGCACGCCGGGCAGCGGCCGGTAGGTTTCGCTCAGGCGATAGTCGGACCGGATGACCGGAAGAAACGCCTGGATGAGCACCGGGTCGTCGAGGATGTCCAGATGGGTCGCCTCGGTGCGGCGCAACTCCTCGATCAGTTCGTCGTCGCTTCCTAGATGCACCTGACCCGGTCGGGCCAGGTGCGGCGCCGGATGCCCGGACACCACCAGCGCCGCGGGCGGGTCGCCCGCCGCCGTGAGACGGCGGGCGACCTCGTAGGCGACCACGGCGCCCATGCTGTGCCCGAACAGGACGGTCGGTGTCGGCGGTCCCGCCAACTGCAGGTCCGCCGCGACGGTGTCGACCAGACCGCGCATGTCCGCGGGGACCGGTTCAGCGAACCGGTCCTCGCGGCCCGGATACTGCACGGCGAGGAACTCGATGTCCCAGGGCGCTGACGTGATCCACGGGCGGTAGTAGCTCGCGCTGCCCCCGCCGTGCGGAAACAGCACCACGCGGGCACGGGCGTAGGGCCGGGGAGCGGGCCTGCGTAACGCCCCCGTGACCAGCTCACCGGCCGACATCTCGGCAGCTCATTCGCTCGTGCCGGAGACCATGGACAGGCTCCAGAAGTCGGCGTAGCGACCCCCACGACGCAGCAGTTCGTCGTGGCTGCCCTCCTCGACGAACTGCCCATCGTCGATGAAGACCACGCGGTCGGCGCGTTGGACGGTCCGCATCCGATGCGCAACCATGACGACCGTGCGACCTGCCATCAGACGTTCGATGCCGTCATGGACGGCCGCCTCGTTCACCGGATCGAGCGCCGAGGTCACCTCGTCGAGCAGCACGATCGGCGCGTCCTTCAACAGTGCCCGCGCGATGGAGACCCGCTGACGCTCACCGCCGGACAGCGACGCGCCGCCTTCGCCGACGTTCGCGGCCCATCCCCCCGGCAGCCGCTCGACGACCTCGTCCAGCCGCGCGGCGGTCGCCGCCGCCCGCACCTCGGCGTCGCTGGCGTCGGGGCGACCGAGCCGCACATTCTCCTCGATCGTGCCGTCGAAGAGGTAGACATCCTGGAAGACGATGGCGATCTGTGCCATCAACACGGCCGGGTCGATCTGTCGGACGTCGACACCGCCCACCCGCACCGCCCCCGACTCCACGTCGTAGAACCGGGCGATCAGCTGGAGCAGCGTGCTCTTGCCCGAGCCGGACGGACCGATCACGGCCAACCGCTGCCCCTGCGGCACCGACAACGACACACCGTCGAACACCGTACGATCGCCGTGGCGGAACGTGACCGCGTCGAACTCCAGGTCGAAGCGCTGCGGTCGGACCGGCTGGTCCGGTTCGGGAAGCGGCTCGGTGCGCAGCACCCGGTCGAGCCGGTCCAGCTCGGCACGGGCGGTGCGCAACTTGCCCCCGATGTCGGACAGCGACAGCAGCGGGTCGGCGCTTCGGGCGGCGAGCACGAGAATGGACAGGACCTCCGCGGCTCCGAGGTCGTTACCGAGCGCGAGATAGGTCCCCAGCACCAGGACGGTGGTGAAGACCGCCTGCACGATGAGGGTCAGACCCACCGCGCCGGGCAGCACCGACATCGTCTGACGGCGGGAGGCAAGCTCCACGCCCTGCAGCGCGTCGTCGAGCAGGCTGAACCGCTCGCCGCTGCGGCCACCGGCCCGCAGCACCGGCTGAGCCTGGAGGTACTCGATGACCCTGGCGCTGGCCTCGTTGTTGCGCGCGGCGTTGTCCGCGTCGTTGGCAGCCATCAACCGCGCGGTCCATCGCTGGGTCAGCACCACGAGCGGCGCCGCCACCAGCGCGGCCAGCCCGAGTTGCCAGTTGAACACCGTGATCACGGCAACGATCGTCAGCGGCGTCACGCAGGCGGAGATGAACGGCCCGAGCAGGTGCGCCGACACGCCCATCGCCGCGAGCAGACCACGGCTGGCCATGACCGACACCTCGCCCACCCGGGCGGCGTTGTACCAGCCGATGGGCAGCCGGGCCAGGTGTTCGCCGAGGCCGTGGTACATGCCCCGCAGCATCGTGGTCCCGACCCGCATGCCGGACAGGTCGCTGGTATAACGCAGCACCGCGTAGACCGCGACGGAGACCCCGAACGCGATCAGCCACGGCCAGGCATCCGACGGGGTGTCCCCGAACAGGGCCCGCAGCACGGGCACCAGCAACGCGTAGAGCAGACCCTCCAGCACGGCGGTCACCGTCATCAGGGCGACCGTACGACGCATCGGCTTGGCGTACTCGTCGCCGAGCACCCGCAACAACATTCTGATCATCGGGAAAGGTCTCCTTGCAGTACACCACCGCGGGCTTCGCTGTCGTCGGCGACCGCCGACTGCTGGGTCCGCCAGAAGGCGGCGAACTTTCCATCCTGGGCGAGCAGGTCGCTCGGCCTGCCCTGCTCGACGACCGCCCCGTCCTCAAGCATCACGACAAGGTCGGCGTCGGCGATGGTCTCCAGGCGGTGGGCGATGACCAGGACGGTCCGGTCGCGCAGCGTCGCCAGCGTCTGGCGCACCGCCTGGTCGGTCTGCGGATCGGCGAAGGCGGTCGCCTCGTCCAGCACCAGCACGGGTGTGTCGGCGGCCAGGGCACGCGCGATGGCGATGCGTTGCGCCTCACCGCCGGAGAGCTTGACCTCCTCGCCGATCACGGTCTCGTAGCCGCGGGGCAATGCCAGGACACGGTCGTGGATGTGCGCCAGTCGGGCGGCACGCATCACGTCCTCGGTGGTCGCGTGCGGAACCGCCAGCGCGATGTTGTCCGCGACCGACGCGCGCAGCAGCCGAACGTCCTGCAGGACGAAGGAGACTCGACGGTAGAGCTCCCTGCTGTCGATGTCGCGCAGGTCGACGCCGCCGAGTCGCACCGAGCCGTCCGTCGGGTCGAAGAACCGGGGCAGCAGCTGCACCAGCGTCGACTTTCCGCTGCCGGACGGCCCGACCACAGCGGTGAGCGTGCCCGGTTCCAGGGTCAGATCGATCCCGCGCAGCACCTCGGGGCCGTCGTCGTCGTAGCTGAACCGGACGTCCCGCAACTCCACCCGGTTGTCCTGCGGGGTGGCCGGACGCGCGGGTTGCGGTAGCGCCCCCACCCCGAGGACCTCGCGGATGCGGCTCACCGCCCGGCCGGCTGCCTGCATGTCGTCGAAGCCGTGGCCGAGGGCCGCCACCGGAGCGGTCAGCCCCAACCCGAGCAGCAGGAAGGGCAGCAGGTCCACCGGTGCCATGTCGCCGGAGGTGATCCGCACCGTGCCGCCGATCAGCACCACCAGCAGCACGAAGGGCGGCGACAGCGCCAGCTGCATGCCGGCGGCGACGGCGGAGACGCCGCGTACCCAGCGGGTGAAGATGTCGACGAACTCGTCGGCGGCGGTGAGGAACTTGCGGTGGGCACGCTCGGAGCCGCCGAACGCCTTGACCACGGCGATGCCCTGCACGAACTCGACGACGGAGGTGGCGATGCGGCCCATCGCCGCGTCGAAGTTCTGCTGCTCGCGGGTACGCGCCGGAGTCATCAGCAGTGGGACGTGCGCGATGGCCAGCACCACGGGGATCAGGGTGATCAGGGTGAGCCGCCAGTCGACGGTCAGCAGGTAGACGAGCGACACCAACGGCACGACGAAGGCGGAGACCAGCTCGCCGGGTGCGTGGGCGATGAACGGGTGCACGGCGGCGACGTCGTCACCGACCACCTTGGCCAGCTCGCCGCTGCGGCGGCGGGACAGCCAGCCGATCGGCGCCTGCCCGAGGCTGCGGGCCAACGCCCGGCGCAGCGACAGCTGCACCTTGCCGTCGAGGACGTGGCCGAGCCCTGACGACGCGCCGCTGAACACCAGTCGGACGAACAGGCCGACCGCGCCGAGGATCACGAAGGTCCATACCCGGTCGGAGTCGACCGGGCCGGGTGACAGCAGGGCGCGCCCCAGCTCGATCACCGCGAACAGCGGCGCCAGCCCGGCGACGGCACCGATGACCTGTAGGACCATGACGGCCGCGAAACTCGGGGCATGGGGGCGCAGCAACGGCCCCGCGTTCACCGGATGCCGTGCCGTGGGAGTGCCTCCCGATGACGGCGTGGACTGCTCTCCTGCCTCAACGGAGTGGGTCGCACTCATCGCTCTCCCGTCCCTATTTTCAAACGTGTTCGAGAATTACTCTACCCCGAACTCAATCACCGAGCTACCGTGACCCGGCAAGCCGCGCAT
Source organism: Verrucosispora sp. WMMD573 (assembly GCF_027497175.1). NCBI lineage: Bacteria > Bacillati > Actinomycetota > Actinomycetes > Micromonosporales > Micromonosporaceae > Micromonospora > Verrucosispora sp. WMMD573. The sequence continues at coordinate 5,037,447 of NZ_CP114901.1, forward strand.
GAACAGGATGTGGCTCGGCGCGGAGATCGCTGACCACCAGCGGGTCACCCGGCTCCGGCGTGGCCACCTCGGGGTAGCCGAGGGTCTCGGTCAGCTCCTTCCACGCGGTGGCGACGGCCAGGTGACGCTGGCCGCCCCGCAGCGGGTCCACGCCCGCGTCGACCCGTGCGCGCACGTCGTCGAGGGCGGTCAACACCCCGTCCCCCCACAGCTCGCGTACCACTCCCGACCAGGTGGGTGTCTGCGCGGGGCCCACGTGGTCCGCGGTGGGTCCGAGCACGTCCGACCACCGGGTGTCGGCGTCCGCCACGCCCGTGAGGAAGACGCCCGCCGGGTCCGCCGGGCTACGCAGCACCGGATTCCACAGCACCGGACCGTGGGTGTTGGCCAGCATCAGGTTGCCGGCGTCGGTGCCGACGGTGATCCGGTGCAACAGCAGACTCGTGCTGTCGTCGCCCGCCTGCATCCGGTTCTCCACCCGCAGCGTCAGCGGCACCCCGGCGATCTGCCCGTCCACGCTGGTCAGTGGCCGGCCGGTCCGGTTGCCGACGGCCGCCAACGACCACGGCCGCAGCCCGTCGAAGACCTCGGCAAGGATGTCCAGCAGGTCGAAGCAGACCTGCACCGCACACACCGCGTCGATGAAGACCGGCTTGCGCAGCCGGACCAGCGCGCGGGCGGCGGAGATGAACCGCCGCACGGGCTCCACGTGCGGGTAGAAGGTGTTGACCACGTACTGGGCGCCGGCGCGGCGCGCCGCCCGCAGGCAGTCCGCCAGCTCCGCCGGGTGCACCGGGTGTTCCTGGAGAACGTGGATGCCACGGTCGAGCAGTGCCTTCGCCAGCTCGACACCCGGTCCACCGCCGACCGCGGTCGACACCACCACGCAAGCGACGTCGATGTCGTCGGGCAGTTGGGCGACCGAGGCGTACAGCGGGACGCCGTACTCCTTCGCCAGCGCCACCGACCGGGCACTGCCCCGGGCCAGGATGCCGGCGAGTTCGAACCGCTCCGGGGCGCGCGCGATCGCCGACAGGTAGACCTGGCCGAACCGCGTACCGCACACGACGACCCGCATCGGGCCGGCCGGGGGGCCGCTCACCGGTCAGCCGCCGTCGCCGCCAGCACCGCCGCCACGTTCGGCGGTTGGAGACAACTGAAATGGTCGCCGGGGACGTCGACGATCGTCAGCTCGCCGAGACAGACCTCCGGCCAGAAACGGGTCGCCTCGACGCTGGCACCCGGCAGCAGGTCCCTCGCGACCGTGGGACGCAGGAGGGTGATGTCTCCGGCGTAGGGCTCGGGCTCGTGCCGCGCCACCGCCTGGAGAGTTCGCACGAAACGGTTGTGGGCCGCCGCCACCCGCGCCGCTCCGCCCCACGCCGGGTCCCGGTCGGCGACGGCCTGATGCAGTTGCGCGTGCCGGGCGGCGGTGGTGCGCTGCCCGAGGGCACGGAACCGCTCGGCGGCTGCGGCCAGGTGCTCGTCGCCGGTCAGTCGCCCGAGCGCACCCGCCGGCACGGCTCCCGGCGAATCGGTCAGTACGGTCGTGATCGCCCGGTCGACGACTGCCTCGTCGGCGGGCCAGCCGAGGCCCGCCGGGTCGATGCCGGCGGCCCGCGCGAAGGTGTAGTCCCGCACCAGTTCGTCGTCCACCCGGTAGGGAACGCGATGTCCGGACAGGATCGTCAAGCGCACCGTCGTCCCGGCCTCGCTCAGCGCCCTGGCCACTTCCAGGGCGATCGAGGCACCGAGGCAGTAGCCGATCAGCTCGACGTCGTCGAACCCGGCGGCCCGGATCTCACCCGCGTAGCGTACCGCCAGGTCCTCGACCAGGGTGCCGTCGTCGATCTCGCCGGACGCGCCGCCGTCCGGCGCGGCGAGCCCGAACACCGGCCCGGCCGCGCCGAGCCCTTCGGCGAGCGCCCGCAGCGCCGTGAGGGTGCCTGTGCCGTCGTGTACGAGCAGCCGCACCGGCCCCTGGGCCACGCCGCCGAGCGGCACCAGCGACGAACGCCGGGCAGGCTCGGCCGCCACCGGCTCCGGTGCCGTCTCCGACCCCAACCGCGCCGCCAGGCCCGCGACCGTCGGCTCGTCGAGCAGGGCACGCAGCAGCACGTCGAACGGGAACCGGCCGGCCTCGGGCAGCTGTTCACGCAGTTGTCCGACGAACCGAGCGGCCAGCAGTGAGTTGCCGCCCGCGTCGAAGAACCCCAGGTCCCGGCTCGACGGCGGACCGTCGAGCACCTCACCCCACAGCTGGGCGAGGTGCTGCTCGACGCCCGGCCGTGGCGGTTCGGTCCGCCCGTCGGGCGCGACGGTCGGCGTGGGCGTCGACTCCAGCAGCCGCTTACGGTCGACCTTCCCGTTCGCGGTCAGCGGCAGCGCCTCGACGACACGTACCCGCGCGGGAACCATGTAGGCGGGCAGCCGGTCGGCCACCCACGCGACGACCTCGGCGGGGTCGACCGTGCCGGGCGGCCGCTGCGGCACCACGAACGCGACGAGCGCGCGTTCGAGCGTGTCGTCGCCGGACGCCAGGACCACGCAGGTGCTTACCGACGGGTACTCGCCAAGCACCGCCTCGATCTCGCCCAGCTCTATCCGGTGGCCACGGATCTTGACCTGCTGGTCGGCCCGGCCGAGGAACTCGATTTCCCCGTGGGAGAGGTACCGGCCCAGGTCGCCGGTGCGGTACAGCCGCTCCCCCGTCTCCGGGTGCAGGACGAAGCGCTCGGCGGTGCGCACCGGGTCGTTGAGGTAACCCTCGGCCAGCCCGACACCCGCGATGAACAGTTCACCGGCGACCAGATCGGGCCGGTCGCGCAGCGCGGCGTCGAGCACGTGGAAGCGTTGGTTCGCCAACGGCAGCCCGTACGGGATGCTGCGCCAGTGTGGTTCGACCGTCCGGATGCGGTGGTAGTTCGACCAGATCGCCGCCTCCGTGGCCCCGCCGAGGCTGACCAGTTCGGCGTCCGGCACATGCCGTGCGGCGTGGCCGGGCAGCGACAGCGGGATCCAGTCTCCGGACAACAGCGCCAGGCGCAGGCTGGGCAGCACGGTGGGTTCCACGTCCAGGTAGTGCATCAGCATCTGCAACTGCGCGGGAACCGAGTTCCACAGCGTGACACCGTGCGCGGCGACCATCGCCGCCCAGTGTGACGGGTCGCCGCGGCGCGCCGGATCGGGCAGCACCAGCGTGGCACCACGGGCGGGCGGGCCGAACAGGTCGTAAACGGAGAGATCGAAACTCAGCGCGGCGAGCCCGAGGATTCGGTCGGCACCGGTGATGTCGAAGCGCTCGTTGATGTCGTGCACCGTGTTGGTGGCGGCCCGGTGGCTGATCATCACGCCCTTGGGCGTCCCGGTCGAACCCGAGGTGTGCATGACGTACGCCAGTCCGGTCGGCTCCGGCCCGAGGCCGGCCGGGATCTCCGGCAGCGGCACCGGCGGCGCGTCGGTCACGTCGACGCCGGCGACCTCGGCGGGCAGCGTACCGACCGCCGTGCCCGCGACCACCGCGAACCGGGCGCCGCTGTCGACGAGGATCCGGTCCCGGCGCACGGCGGGCTGACCGATGTCCACGGGTACGTACACGCCGCCGGCGAGGAGCACACCGAGCACGCCGACCACCTGCTCGCACGACTTGTCGATCAGGACGCCGACGAGGTCGCCGGGCCGGCATCCCGCTATGCGCAGGCGTTCGGCGACCCCGGCCGCGCGGGCCAGCCAGTCCCCGTACGTCATCGACCCGGCGGCATCGATGACCGCCACCTGGTCCGGATGCTCGCGGGCGTAGCCGACCAGCGGCTCGTGCAGCAGGCCAGCCGGCACGGGCACGTCGGTCGCGTTCGCGGCGCTCCGGCGGGCTCGTTGCGCGCTCGGCAACGGCTGCGGATCGACCGCCGCCCACGTGGTGTCGTCGGTGGCCAGCTGGTGCAGCAGGCGCACGAACGCGGCGAACATCTCGTCCACCAGATGGTCGGGGAAGACTCCCTCCCGGACGTCCCAGTTCATGTCCAGACCACCGAACTGGTCGCCCACCTGGCAGTCGATCCACACCTGCGGGGTCTGGCTGACCCCGTACACCGGCCTTGGTTTACGGCCGGCCACCGACGGCTCGCCGCCACCGACCCCGATCGCGCCGGTGAACACCACCGGCAGGACCGCCGCGGCATCCCGGCCGCGCCGCCGGGCGAGCTCACGCAGCACCTCCACGCCGCTGAACAGCCGGTGGTCGAGGTCGTCGAAGACCCGCTCGCCGAGGGCACGCGCCCGGTCGGCGAAGCTCGTGCGCCCCGGACGGTCCACGGCGAGCACGCTCAGCGAGGTGAAGTCGCCGAGCAGGTGCTCGACGTGCGGATGCAGCGGCATCCGGTTGAGTACCGGCAGCCCGACGCAGAACCGGTCGTTGCCGCTCCAGCGACCGATCGTCTCCGTGTAGGCGGCCAGCACGGCGTTGGCGGGGGTGATGCCGTGCGCGGCGGCGCGCGCCTTCAGGGACCGCCACACCCGGTCGTCGACGGTGCCCGTCAGGCGACGGAACCGCGCCGGCGCGGTGACCGGGTCATGGTCGTCGCGCAGCGGGAGCGCCGGGGCACCGGGCAGGTCGTCGACGCGCGCCAGCCAGTACGCACGGTCCCGGCTGTACCTGTCGGTGTCCCGCAGCCGACGCTCGGCGAGGACGTAGTCCCGGAAGGTGGCCTCCAGCGGGGGCAGGACGCAGTCCGGCTGCCGGTACCGGCGGTCGAGTTCGGCCAGCACACGTTGCAGGCTGAGCCAGTCCAACGCCATGAAGTCCACGGAGACGTGCAGCACGCTACGGTCGGCGGCCAGGGTGAGGCGCAGCTCGTACATCGGCCGCTCGCCGGTGGGGTGCACCCGGTGGGACAGCTCGTCGCGCACCCCGGCGATCGCCTGGGGTACGGCGTCGGCGGGCGCCCCGCGCAGGTCGGTCACCGTGAGGCCGGTGCGCGGTGGCGCGGGCAGCACCCGCTGGGAGCCGTCCTCCTGGATGACCGTGCGCAGGGCGTCGTGGCGGCGTACCAGGCCGTCCCACGCCTGCCGCATCCGCTCCGGGTCGATGTCCGCCGGGTACTCGAACTCCTGGTAGAGATGGCAGGAGACGCCGCCGTATGCGAAAGCCGGATTGCGTCCGAAGAGATAGGCCGACTGGATGTCGGTCAGCGGGAAGGGCTCGTCCCGCGCCTCCGGTTGGTCCCGCCACACCGGGTCGAGCTGCTGGGCGGCGTTGCCGGTGGTGTCGGACATGCTGGCCAGCAGCTCGGCCTTGCGCTGCCGCAGCCGGGTGAGGAGTTCGTCGGTCATGCTGCCGCGGGGAGCACGGAACCGCAGCTGCTGGCCCTCCCGCCAGACCCGGATACCGGCGCTGGCGAACTCGTCGAGCAGATCGCTGGCGTTCACACCGCACCCTCTTCGAAGTCCTCGGTGGTGTCCCAACCCGCGGGGCTCGGGCCACCCGTCGCCTCGCGCAGTTCGTCGATGAGCGCGCTCAGCCCGGCGACCGTCGCGGCACGCATGACGTCGCGCATGGGCAGCTCGACGCCCCACGCCCCCCGCACCTCGGCGACGAAGCGGGTGGCGAGCAGGCTGTCGCCGCCGAGCCGGAAGAAGTTCTCGTCGCGACCCACGGCGTCCAGGCCGAGCAGTGCGGCCCAACGCTCGGCGACGAACGCCTCGGTGCCGCCTCTCGGCGGGGTGCCGACGTCGCGTGGACGGTCGACCGCCTGTTCGAGGACCGTGTGGATCCGTCGTCGGTCGACCTTGCCGTTGCCGCTCAGCGGCAGCGCGGGCAGCACGGCGACGTGGGCCGGCACCATGTGCTCGGGCAGCCGGTCCTCGGCCCACCGCCGCAGCCGGTCCGGGTCCACACCAGCGGCGGTGACGGGTCGCTCCGCGGTCAGCAACATCTCGCCGGTGGCCTCGGTGCGCAGTACCCGCACGTCACCCAGCCCGGCCGCGCGCAACGCCCGGGTCCAACGATCGGCGTCGTGGAGCCAGCCGGTCGGCCGGTCACCGTCGAGCCGGCCGGCACGCGCCTCGAGCGGCAGCGCGGTCACCAGGGCCAGCGGCGTCGGATGGGCGCGTTCGAGCAGGTACAGCCGGCCGCCGGCGGCGAGCAGGAGACCCATGGTCGCCGCCGCCGTCTCCGGGTCGGTCATCCGGTGCAGCACGTTGTTCGCCACGACGGCGTCGAAGGCGTGTACGTGCGGTGCGGCCACGGCGTCCGTACCCTGCACCGCCACCCGGACTCGGTGCCCGTGCTCACGCAGCGACGCCTCCGCCTTGGCCAGGGTCGGCCGGGCGGCTCCGAGCAGCGTGTACTCGGCTGCGTTCCCGGCAAGCGCCGCCAGCAGTCGACCCGTGCCACGACCGCTGTCGGGCTGCCATTCGGCCACCGTGCGCGGTGCCGTGCCGCCGCGTTCCGCCAGGTCCTGCGCGATGGCGGCGAGACACTCGGCCGTGGCGGGCATCAGGTCGTTGAGCGCCTCCGGGGCCAGTACCGGGTCGTCCAGCAGCGCGGTGGCGTCGGCGGCACCGGACAGGATGGCCGAGTAGAGCGGCGCGGCCCACTCCAGGGCGGTGGTGACCGGCGCGAGGCGGGTGCCGATCGTGTTGTCCCGGATCCGCTTGACCCACCGCGCGTCCGTGACCTCGGCCCACCTCGGCCCGGGCGCGTACCCCTCGGGCGTGCCGGACAGGACGTCACGGCGCGCCAGGTAGGCCAGCCAGACGTCGACCACCGGCCGTTGCACGGCGCAGACCGTGGACGGTGTGTCCGCCGGCTCGATCAGCGGCGCGACGACCTCGGCCAGCAGAACCTCCACCAGCTGATGTTCGAGCAGCAGCGGGTCGTCCTCGGTGGTCGCGCCGATGACCGGTGGCAGGAACTCGTCGCCCGGTCGCCCGCCGTCGAGCCCGGCGACCGGGAGATCGGGATCCTGCGTGATCCCGCGCTCGACCACGGCTGCGACCACCTCGCGTCGGCCTTCGGTGACTACGACGGCGACGGCCTGAGCGACCTGGGGGTGTGCCTGGAGGCAGGACTCGATCTCGCCCAACTCGACCCGGAAACCGTTGATCTTCACCTGCTGGTCGAGGCGACCCAGGAACTCCAGGTTGCCGTCGGGCCAGTAGCGGCCCAGGTCGCCGGTGCGGTACCAGCGCTGGTCATCCACCACCGGGAAGCGGGCCGCGCTCAACTCGGTGTCGCCCCGGTAGCCCAGCGCCACCCCGGCACCGCCGATCCACAACTCGCCGGGCACCCAGTCGGGGCAGTCACGTCCACGGCTGTCCACCACCCGGAACTTCTGGTTCCGCAGCGGCGTGCCGTACGGGATCGACCGCCAGCCGGCGGGCAACTCGACGACCTCGAAGGAGTTCGACCAGATCGCCGCCTCGGTGGCGCCGCCGAGCGAGATGAAGCGGCACCGTCCGTCGGTCGCGCCGGCCAGTCGGCCGGGCAGGTCAAGGCCGATCCAGTCACCGGAGAGCAGGGCGAGGCGCAGCGTGGCGGGCAGGTGGGCGTCGTCTGCGGCGGTGAGCAGCATGTCCAACAGGGCGGGGACGGTGTTCCAGACGGTCACGCCGTGCCGGCGGCACAGCCCCAGCCACTCGGTGGCGTCGCGCCGGCCCGACTCGGGTACCAGCACCGCCGCGCCGCCCACCGCGAGCAGCCCGAAGATGTCCCACACCGAGAGGTCGAAGTCCAGCGCGGACACCGCCAGGACCCGGTCCGCCGGACCGAGGTCGAACCGTTCGTTGATGTCCTCGACGGTGTTGACGGCCGCGCGGTGGGTGAGCTCGACGCCCTTGGGTAGGCCGGTCGAGCCCGACGTGAAGATCACGTACGCGGGGTCGTCGGCGTCGGCGGGGACCGGAGCGTCCAGCGGGTCGGCCTGCTCGGCGGCGTCGATGGTGAGGATCTCGGCAGCCACGTCGGTCGGATCCAGCAGCCCGCTGCCGTCGAGGACGATCCGGGCGCCGCTGAGTTCGAGGATACGGGCGCGTCGCTCGGCGGGCTGGTCCACGCCGATCGGCACATACGCCGCGCCGGCGGCGAGCACACCGAGCACCGCCACGATCTGCGGTACGCCCTTGGGTGCCAGCACGGCCACGTACGAGCCGCGACCCACCCCGCGCCCGGCCAGGGCCCCGGCGACGCGCAGAGCCCGCGCGGCGAGTTCGTCGTGCGCCAGCGCCCCCTGCTCCTCCCACAGCAGCGCGGGCTGCCCGGCCCGCTCACCCGACTCGGCGAAGAACCGCGTGTGCAGGAGGTTGTCGGTCATCGCCCGGGTCGACGAGTTGACCGCCGCGCGCGTGCGTCGCGTCGCCGCCGGCAGGGCGATCTCCGGCAGCGCGCCCGTCCAGGCACCGGCGGCCAGCGCACGGACCAGCGTCTCGTACGCGGACAGCATCGCGTCCAGCATGCCGTCGGGAAAGAGCGCCTCGACGGCGTCCCAGACCAGGCGTACGGTGCCGTCGCTGGTGCGGTAGATCTGGTGGTCGAGCCAGATCTGCGGAGTCTGGGAGATCATCCACGTCGGCTCGCCGAAACGGTCGGCGAACTCCTCGGGGATCAACGGCGCGGACAGGTCCACGGAGAACACCACGGGTGCCGTGCGGGGCGATTCCGGATCAGCGCGGGTGAACTCGCGCAGCACGTCGACGCCGGTGTAGGCGGCGTGCCCGATGTCCTCGTGCATCTGCTTCTGCAGGGTCCGCGCGCGGTCGGCGAAGCTGTCGCCGGAGAGGTCCACCTCCAGCAGCACCAGGCCGGAGAAGTCGCCCACCAGCCGGGGCATCTCGGGATGCACGTCGAGGTCACGGTCGAAAAGCGGGAGACTGAGCAGGAAGTGCTCGTCGCCGCTCCAGCGACTCAGCACCGTGGCGTACGCGGTGGCCAGCACCGCCGCGGGGGTCAGTCCCGCCTCGCCGGCCCGACGCTCCAGCTCCTGCCACTGATCCACGGTGAGATCGAAGAACCGGCGGGCGAAGCGCTGCACGGTGACCGCGTCCGGATCGACCGCGAGGGGCAGCTTCGGGCCGCCGGGCAGCGCCGGCAGCCGCCGCTGCCAGTACGGGCGGGCCCGGTCCCGCTCGGCGGCCCGGGTGCCGGCCTGCTCGGCGAGGTACCGGCCGAAGGTGTAACCGACCTCGCCCAGAGCCTCCGGGTCGTCGTAGAGGACCACCAGGTCCGACAGCATCACCCGGAAACTGGCCAGGTCCACGGCCAGCAGGTCGATGTTGAAGTGCAGCCGGTCCACCCCGTCGGGTAGCCGGGTGAGCTGCACATCGACCACCTCGCCCCGGCCGACCTCCAGGATGCGGTGCGACAGCCGGTCGCGCAGCTCCAACGCCGCAGCCGCCGCAGCACCGGTGGAGCGGTCACGAAAGTCGTGCACGGTCAGACCGGGCCACACGGACTCCGGCAGGATCTGCTGGGTCGCGTCGTCGGCGAATCGTGCCCGCAGCATCGGGTGGCGGGCCAGCAACGCCCGGATCGCCCGTTCCAGGCGCTGCGCGTCCACTCCGGTCGACTCGAACTCGAGGTAGTTGTGGCAGCCGACGCCGCCGAGCGCGTGGTCACCCGAGCGGCCGAACAGATACGCCTGCTGCACCGGGGTCAGCGGGAAGGCTCGATCCGGGTCGTGGCGGGCGTTGTCTGCGGCCGGTCGCGGGGGTGCCGCCGACTCGGTCGCGGTCACGGTGGCACCGACCAGGCCGGCCCAGACCGACAGCCGCGGGTCCGTGGCCAGTTCGGTGAACGTGACCCCGGCACCGGCACCGTTGAGCCGGCTGGCCAGTCGCATCAGGTGCAGCGACTGCAGGCCCAGTTCGAACAGGTTGCTGTCATCGTCGGCCGTGGTCAGTTCCATGCCGAGCAGTTCGGACACCGCAGCGCGCAGGGCGTCCCGATCCGTCCCGGTGCCGCAGTCGGTGTTTTCCGCCAACATTCTCAAGCTCCCTTGCGCGCTATCGACTCCGCTGCGGAACGTTCGGTTCGAATATGTCGACGGGCGGGACGTGAGATTGATGTCAGGCGAACCGGCGACATCAGCGCCGACACCTGGCCCCGACCCTAACAGCAGCCCGCAGCACCGAGCAATCTGTCGCCACCCGGCGGGTGGCCGTGAATATCGTGGTCTCCGTCATGAGAAATGCACACCGGCTCGACTACCGGTCCGCGCCGATCATCTCGGTCAGCGAATCGCCAAGCATTGTGCCGCGAAGACCGAGATCGAAGGCCAGATCGAAGTGGTTCCGTGACGGCACGACGAGGTCGACGACCCGAGCGCCGCCAGCCCGGACGGCGTCGACGAACTCCGCCTGCTGCCGGCCGAACTCGTCGGTCTCGTTCTCCCCCCGTGCGACGACCAGCGGCGGCAGCGGCGCCGGCAGCCGGTGGATCGGGCTGTGGGCGTGAGCCGTCTCCGGGTCCAGCCCCAACGCCTCGTTCACGTAGGTCCGGCGGACCGGCTCCAGGTCGTAGACGCCGCTGAGCAGGACCGCGCCGGCTACCGCCCGATCGGGACGGTCGCCGTGCCGCCGCCAGCCGGGCTCGTCGAGCAACGCCATGACGGCCAGGTGCGCCCCCGCGGAGCACCCGCTCAGGTAGACCGACCCAGGGCTCGACGGCAACTGGTAGGCGTTTCGGCAGATCCAGCGGACTCCCTCGGCGACCATGTCGACGATCTCCGGCAGCCGGTACGCGGGCGCCAGGCCGTAGCCCAGCGCCGCGACGGAGACTCCTCGCGGCACCAGGTCCAGCGCCATGAATGCCGATTCGAGCCGGCTCAACTCCTGCCAGTACCCGCCGTGGATGAACACCAGCAGCGGACCGCCCGTCCCGGACGCCGGGAAATAGTCGAGCAATTGCTCTGGTCGCGACCCGTAACGCACACTGGTACGTACCTCGAGTCGGTCCCGGGCCAACGCGCTGCGTTCGGCGTACTCGCGCAGGAAGACATTGATGTCCGCGACGCAGGAACTCGGCGAGTACTGAATATCCAGTGCCCGTTGGTCGTAGGTCAGATACACGTCATTTTCGCTTCCCGGCCGAAACGGTCGCTGCGGAACCTTCACCGCCTTCCCCTGCGGTTGGTCGACCGCAGGGGAAGGCGTGCGTACGACGCGGTCGGAAGGTTCACTGGTTGGCGCGCATGGCGGCGAAGTACTCGTTCTGGGTGGGCAGCTCCTGGACCAGTTTCTCGGCCTTCACCCGGATGCGCTCGAACTCCGCCAGGGCCGCCCGCTCGTCGGCCAGCTCGACGGCCGGAGAGTGCCGAACGTCGATTCCACCCGTGCCCAGCAGGATGCAGTTGTACGAGTAGGGCGGCAGACCGTGGTAGTACGGATAGATCGACTCCGCGTCCGGCACCTTGTGCTGCCAGATCTCGATCCGCTCCGCGAGCGCGTCGGGAATCACCCGGGTCTTGGTGTCCTTCCAGTACTGGTTGTCCACCCGCTTCGCACCCCGGTAGTGCAGGCACAGGAACTCGCGTACGCCGTCCATGACGTGGGTGATGGAGCGGTTGTACTGCTCACGCAGCAGGTCGTCGCCGTGCCCGGACGGGAAGTACTTGACCATCTGTTCGATGGCGTGGTGGATGAAGAAGATGCCTGTCGACTCCAGCGGCTCGACGAAACCGCTGGACAGGCCGACCGCGACGCAGTTCTTCACCCACGACCGCTGGCTGCGGCCGATACGCATCCGGATGTGGTTCGCGGGCACGTCGGCCGCCTCGGGGCCGACGAACTCGCGCAGTACCCGCTCGGCCTCCTCCGGGGTCGCGTAGTCGCTGGCGTAGACGTAGCCGGTGCCGATCCGACTGATCAGCGGGATCGTCCAGATCCATCCGGCGTCCTGCGCGGTCGCGGTGGTGCACGGCCGCAGCGGCTTGCTCTCCATGTCCAGCGGCACCTGGAGGGCGACCGCGCTGTCGTTGGGCAGGGTGTCCTGGTAGGACACGAACGGTTCGCCGAGGGCCTTGTTCAGCAGCAACGCCCGGAAGCCGGTGCAGTCGACGAACAGGTCACCGGCGACCTCCCCGTGCTCGGCGGTACGCACGTGCGAGATGAACCCCTGGTCGTCGAGCGCCACGTCGACCACGTTGTCGACGACGTGCTTGACACCCCGCTGGGTGGAGTAGCCGGTCAGGAACTTGGCCAGCAGGTGCGCCTCGAAGTGGTACGCGTAGGGGATCTGCGCACCCTGGTACTCCGCGATCGTCGAGCGGGCCGAGGTCTCGTCGGGGGTCTGCTCGACGAAGCCCTGGTCGACCAGGCTGCCGTCGAGATACCGGGGCGAGCGCTCGGCATCACACAGCGATGCCATGACGAAGCAGTCCTTGTCGAACCGCGACGTCGTCGGGTAGCGCAGCCACCAGTCGCTGAGGGGGAACCCGTCGACCGAGGCCATCTGCTCGAACGGGTGGTAGAAGTGATGGCCCGGCTCGCGCCAGTTCTCGAACCGGACGGCCAGCTTGTAGGTGGCGTTACAGGCGGGCATCCACTCGGATTCCTCCAACCTCAGGAACTCGAAGAAGTGCCGGATGTCGCTGAAGGTGGCCTCGCCGACCCCGATCGTGCCGACGGTGGCCGATTCGACGACCGTCACGTCGATCCGGTCACCGAAGGCCGCTGCCAGGTACGACGCCGTCATCCAACCGGCCGTGCCGCCGCCGACGATGACGACTCGCTGTGTCCTGCCGGGGTCGCGTGTGCTCTTGGCGGCGGCACCACTGACAGTCATTGCGGTTCCTCCTTGTACCCGATAACCGGGACTCGACGAATGTGTCTGCTTCGGCTCAGTTCTTCACGACTCCGCCGTTGAGCCCCGGCGTGAAGATCTCCGGGAACAACGTCCGCTCGGTCGACCGCCACAGGTAGGCGGCGCCGGCTGATCCGGCAGTGCCTCGGGCCGCGCCGAGAAACTGCTCGGCCAGCTCGGCGTGCCGCGCACGCCACGACCGCACCGCGTCGTCGAAGGCGGCCAGCGCCGCGCGGACCCGCTCGGCCGCCCGCAGGCCACCGTCGGTGCGGACGCGGTCGCGGTACTCGACGAAGGCGCGCGACAGGGACTGTTCGTCGGATCGGGCGACGAGCCGGGCCCGCTCCCCCGGGGTGAACCCGGGTGTGTTGAGAAATCGCGGATCCCGGGCCCCGCAGAGGAACTCGATCTCCCGATACTGTGCGGACTGGAAGCCACTCGACGAGCCGAGGGTCGCCCGGATCTCGTCGAACGACTCGGGTGTCAACGTGCTGAGCACGTCGAAGTGTCCGCTGAGCACCCGCATCGCCGCCGGCAGTCGTTCGATGTGCTCGGCGGCGACGTCCGCCCGGTCGCGGGTCAGCGCGTCCCGGGCGGACTCGACATGTCGCAGGATGACCGCGAACCACAACTCGCATGCCTGGTGGGCGGCGAAGAAGAGGGTGCGGTCCGGCTCGTCGCGTACGCAGGCGACGTCGAGCAGCTCGTCCAGTCTGAGGATCTCCCCGTACGCGCGGTCGCGGCGGGTGTCCGTCGGATTGGTCATCGGTGTGCAGGCCCTCCTCAGCAAGGTGCCGGGGTGGTGGTTCAGCGGTGCTGAAGCTCCCGCCGCCCCGCGCGCAGGGCACTCTTGTCGATCTTGCCGACGGGCGTACGAGGCAGTTCCGGCACCACGACCAGTTCGTCGGGCAGCTTGTACGGCGCCAACCCGCGGTCACGGATGTGCTCCCGGATCGTGCGCAGCGACAACGTCGTCGCCGCCGCCTCCGCCTCGGCGGTGAGCACCACGAACACGCAGATTCGTTCATCGATGGCGTCGTCGGGGATGCCGACGACCGCCGCGTCCCGCACCGACGGGTACGTCAACACGTGGCCCTCCACCTCCTCGGCGGAGACCTTCTCGCCAACGTGGTGGATGATGTCCTTGAGCCTGCCCTCGATGACGATGCGCCCGTCCTCGGTGAGCTTGGCCAGGTCACCGGTCCGGTAGAAGCCGTCGGGGGTGAACGCCCGGCGGTTGTGCTCCGGCGCGGCGAAGTAGCCCCGGATCGTGTACGGCCCCCGGGTGAGCAACTCGCCGGTGATCCCGGCCGCAAGCTCGCGATCCTCGGGGTCGACGATCTTGACCTCGTCGTCCGGGCAGATGGGCGTGCCCTCGGTGGTGTACACCACCTCCAGCGGATCATCGAGGCGGGTGTGGGTGATCAGGCCCTCGCCGATGCCGTAGACGTTCATGATGCGGCACCGCAGGCCCGACCTGACGCGTTCGGCCGCTGCGGGGCTGAACTTCGAACTGCCCACCTGGAGGGTCATGCCACTCATGTCCACCGGCGTGGTCTGCGCCGCCTCGGTCCACAGCAGGGCGAGTGCGGGTACCAGCGCGGTGTGGGTGACGCCCTCCCGGGCGATCAACGGAAAGACATGGTCCGGGCTGGGGTTGGCAGCCAGGACGGCCTTGCCGCCGACGAGTAACGCGCCCAGCGCCCCGGGGCAGCCGAGCGCGGCGTTGTGCGGTACGGGGTTGGCGGCCAGGTAGACGCTGTCCGCCCCGAAGCCGGTCACCTCGGCGCACGCGAAGATGTTGTAGGCGTAGTCGTCATGGGTACGGGGGATCAGCTTCGGCACGCCGGTGGTTCCGCCGGAGAGCAGTAGCAGGGCGACCTCGGCAGCGTCGACCGGTGGCAGGCGTCTCGGCTCGGTCCTGGCCAGCTCGGCCAGCGGGGTGAACTCGGCGCTGTCGCCGGCGATCACGACATGCCGCAGGCTCGGCACCTCGGCGCGGACCTCGCGGGCCAGCGCACGGTGGTCGAACCCCTGGAACCTGTCCGGGCCCAGGTATGCCACCGCGTTCGCGGCACGGGCCAGGTGGGTGATCTCGTCGCGGCGATGGCCGGGCAGGGCCAGCACCGGTATCGCGCCGATGCTGAACACCGCCAGCAGGACCGACAGGAACTCGTTGACGTTGGGCAGGTGCAGGACCAGGCGGTCGCGACTGCCGATGCCGAGGTCGAGCAGCCCCGCGGCGATCCGGTCCGCCTCGTCCGCCAGTTCGGCGTAGGTGACGCGACGAGCGGAATCCACCGTGGCCACCTTGTCCGGATGGCGACGGACGCTGTCGTCGAAGAGCTGCCGAAGGGAGAAACCCCGCCAGTACCCCGCCTGTCGGTAGCGTTCGGCGACGTCAGGCGGCCAGGGCACGAACCCGTCCAGCATCTGTCTGTCCTCCTTTGGTGCGGCGCTAACAGATTCCGGTAGCAGCCCAGAGCCCACGTCGCACCCGACAGAGCCTTGACAGATTGTCGGGACGAACGGGCGGACTCGGTGACGCTCGATGTCGTGAGCCGAACACGAAGATCCGACCGTCGGTGGGTTCGGACGCTCACCGGCGTCGAAGAGCCCACCGCGCGGCTGGTCTGCTTCCCGCACTCCGGAGGCACGGCCGCGGTGTACCGCCCGTGGTCCTCGATGCTGCCCGCCGACGTGGCCCTGCACGCCGTGCAGTACCCGGGCCACGCTGATCGACTTGCCGAGGAACCCGCCAGCAGCATCGCCGAGATGGCGACCCAGGTGGCCGCGGAACTGCTGCGGATGCCGCCGGCCGGGTGCGCACTTGTCGGACACAGCCTGGGCGCGCTGGTCGCCTACGAGACGGCACGGGCGCTGCGGGCCAACGGCAGCCCCGTGCACCACCTGTTCGTCTCGGGCGCGGCCGGGCCGTGGCTCGCCGGTGGCGGCACCACCCACCAACTCGGCGACGACGAGCTGTGGGCGGCGGTCGCGAAGCTCGGCGGGATCGAGCCGGAGATAGCCGACCAGACCGAACTGCGCGACCTGCTGCTGCCGGTGCTCCGATCGGACATCACCCTGCACGAGACCTACCGGCCCGCGCCGGACGCCGCGCCGCTGGACTGCCCGGTCCGTGGCTACTACAACACGGAGGACCCGCTGGTCGACGCCGACAAGGTCGCCGCGTGGGCCGTGGTCAACGAGCGCGGGTTCAGCATGCGTGCCTGGCCCGGCGGCCACTTCCGGTTGCTCTCCCATCCGGACGAGCTGGTCGGCGACGTCCTGGCGAGCCTGATGGAAAGTGGTGTGCCGCGGTGACCCTCGACGGCAGGTCGGTCGTCGTCACCGGCGCCGCCACCGGTATCGGTCTGGGAATCACCGAGTGCCTGGTGAAGTCGGGCGCAAACGTGACGATCGTCGGCCGTCGCGAGCAGCCGTTGCGGGACCTGGCGGAGCGGTACCCCGCCGCCGTGGCGGTGGTGGCGGCGGACGTGTGCGCACCGGAGACCGCCGGCCGGGTCGTCACCGTCGCCGCGGAGACCTTCGGCGGGCTCGACGCGGTGGTCAACAACGCCGGACTGGCCCGGTTCGGCCCGATCGACGCACTCGACCCGGCGTACCTCGACGAGATGTTCGCGGTGAACGTCCGCGCGCCCGCCGACCTGATCCGATGCGCGCTGCCGCTGCTGCGGGCCAGCAGCGGCAGCGTCGTCAACGTCTCCTCGGTCGGCGGCGTCCTGTCGATGCCGGGACGCGCCTACTACGGCGCGACCAAGGCCGCCCTCAACAGCCTCACCCGGTCCCTGGCCCGTGAACTCGCACCCGAGGTACGCGTCAACGCCATCCTTCCCGGGCCGGTCGACACCCCGATGTGGACCGACGCGGGACTTGACGACGCCGGCATCGAGCGACTGCGGGCCGACCTGGCCGCGTCCACCCCGATGGGACGCTTCGGCGACCCCACGGAGATCGGCCAATGGGTCTGCACGCTGCTCGACCCGGCGCTGTCCGGCTGGGTCACCGGCGCGCTGATACCCGTCGACGGCGGCCGCACCGCATGACACCCGCCCAGTCAGCACCAACCCTTCACCGAACAGAGGTGGTCAGAGCGTGAGCCCCGAGATCTCGTCCGCTGCCAGCTTCATCCCCTCCTCGTGTCTGCACACCATCTTCCGCGCCGCGCAGGAAACCGAGCGGCGAACCGGTGCCGAGGTGGTCAAGCTGCACGTCGGCGACCCGTACTTCCATCCCGCGGGCAACGTCGCCGACGCGTTCGTCGACGCCGTGCGGCGCGGCGACACCAAGTACACCGGCCCCGACGGGCTGCCCGAGCTGCGCGAGGCGGCGGTCGAGAAGCTGCGTACGGACAACGGTGTGGACACCGTGGTCGACCGGGTACTCGTCACACCTGGCTCGTGCGAGGGGCTCGCCGCCCTGTTCCAGACCCTCACCGAGCCCGGCGCCGAGATCCTGCTGCCGGAGCTGCACTGGCCGGTCCACCTGCAGCAGAGCCTGCTCGCCGGACTCCGGCCGGTGCTCTACTCGCTGGGGCCGGGTTTCCGCCCCGAGGTCGAGCGGATCGCGGCCGCCGCCGGCCCCCGGACCAAGGTGTTGCTGATCAACTCGCCCGCCAACCCAACCGGTGTGGTGCTGGATCCCGGAGAGATCAGCGCCCTGCTCGACCTGGCCCGCACGCGGGGTTGGCACGTGGTCAGCGACGAGGCGTACGAGCACTTCTGCTACGAACGCGAGCACCTCTCCGTCGCCTCGCTGGAACGCGACGTCCCGGTCGAGGAGCGCATCGTGCACAGCGTCTTCAGCTTCTCCAAGAGCTTCGCGATGACCGGCTACCGGCTGGGGTACGTCGCACTGGCCAACGATCACGCGGCCGACGTCATGCGGGTGGTCCAGGAGGCGAACATCATCGGCACCAACACCCCGGTGCAGCACGCCGGAGTGGCCGCGCTGGCCAGCCGGTCCGACGCCGCCGCCACCAACCGCAAACTGGTGCAGCGCAACCGGGACGTGGCCCTGCCGCCGCTGGTCCAGGCCGGGCTGCTCAGCGAACTGCCGGCCGGCGGCTGGTACGCGATGCTGGACGTGGCCCGGACCGGACTGGACGCCGAGACGTTCGCCCTGCGACTGCTGGAGCGCAAGGGCGTCGCCGTGGTCGCCGGCAACGGGTTCGCCATGCGTCCCCAACTCGATGACCGGGGCCACATCCGTACCCACGACTACGCCCCCTGGGCACGGCACCTGGTCCGAGTGGCGTTCTGCGTGGACCCCGGCTGGCTGGAGACCGGTGTACGCAGGATCTTGGAGTTCGTCGACGAGTGCGGCGACGAGGGTCACCACTCCGCCGAATGAGCCGGCACCCTGCCGTCGGCCCAGCGCCGGGCCGGCAGGTACGGCAGTCCGGGAGGCTCTCTGTGCGTTCGAGCGAGGAGGTGGGCACACCATGCCGGAGCCCGTGACAGGCACCGTCGCACCGCCACTGGTCGACCCGGCGCAGTTCCGTTCCCTCATGGCCGCACACCCCGCCGGGGTCGCCGTCGTGACGACCACGGCTACGGACGGTGCGCCTTGGGGGATGACCTGTTCGTCGGTGTGCAGCGTCTCGCTCCAGCCACCGACCCTGCTGGTGTGCCTGCGCGCCGCGAGCCCGACGCTGGCCGCACTGGTCGACGTGTCCACCTTCGCGGTCAATCTGCTGCGCGACCATGCCGAGCCGGTGGCGCAGCTGTTCGCCTCCGGTGCTCCGGACCGGTTCGAGAAGGTCTCGTGGGTGCCGGATCCGGAGTCCGGGATGCCACACCTGATCGACGACGCCCACACGGCCGCGGACTGCCGGGTCAGCAACGCCCTGCCCGTCGGGGACCACGTCGTGGTCTTCGGGACGGTACTGCGGGTACGCACCCACGCGGTCGCCCCGGTCAGCCCGCTGCTGTACGGCATGCGGCGGTACTGGTCGCTGGCCGTCACGCCCGCCCCGGAACGCGGCGGTCCCGACCCCGACGGCCGACCGTGAACGAGTCCTCTGGAGTCGAGATGAGCACTGTCCACACCGGCGCCCCGCCCGGCGCACCCCGCCCGACCGGCCCGAGGGCCCGGATCCCCGACTGCCCCCTGGGACGCACCGTGGAGGTCGTGGGCCCCTGGTGGACGTTGGAGATCCTGCACGAGTTGTTCAACGGCAACACTCGGCTCGGGATCATCCGCCACAATCTCGGGACACCCGTCGAGCTGCTCCTGGAGCGCCTCGCTGACCTGCGGACCAGGGGCCTGATCGAGCAGGTGGCCGAGGCCCCGGATCCGGACGGCCGAGAGTACCGGCTGACCCCCTTCGGCCGGACGCTTCGTCCGCTGCTGCTGGTCATCGCGGCGTGGGGCAATCATCGGCTCGCCCCCCAGGATCGCAGCGTCATCCTGGTCGACACGGAGACCGGTGCGGAGGTGGAGCCGGTCGTGGTGGACCGGCGCACGGGTCGGCGGATCGACAACGAGAACGTGGTGTTCGCCCGTGGCCCGAAGGCGAGCGCGATGGTCACGGCGCGGTACCCGAAGATCATGTTGACCACCTGAGGTCGTCGTCAGGAAGGGTGACGGTGCCCCGCCGCATGCGCGCCGTGAAAGGGTGTGCTGACGCCGTCATACCGCAGGCGGAGCATCATGCCCTGGTCGGCGTGCGGCAGATTGTGGCAGTGGTTCATCCAGATGCCCCGGTTGTTCGCCTGGAACACCACCTCCCACACCTCGCCGGGGCGGACGTCGAACGTGTCCATCCACAGCGGGCTGCCCGAGGACGGCTGGCCGTCGCGGGACAGGATCAGCACCGGATGGCCGTGCAGGTGCCATGGATGGGTCTCCAGACTCCGGTTGACCACGGTGAACCGGACGATGTCGCCCTCGGCTACGAGCTGGTCGGGGATCGACGGGTGGCCACGCCCGTTGACGGTGTGCGCGAAGGCGGGCCGTCCGTCGACCATGGCCAGCCCTCGGTCGAGTACGAGGGTGAAGTGCCGGTCCGCGGTCGCGGTACGCAGCGGCACGGGGGCCGAGGCCCCGTAGGTGAGCAGGTCCAGCTCCGGCCACGCGGCGGTGTTCTGCCCGGCAGCCGCACCGTCCGGCGCGCCCGGCCGCGGCCGTAGCCACACCGTGGCCACCCCGTCGACGAACAGCGCGACGGCGGTCTCCGGCATGGCGAACACCAGATCCCGGCGCCCACCTGCCGCGACCCGTACCGCGGTCCGGCTCGTCTCACCAGGCTCGTGCAGGTCCCGGCCGTCGACCGCGACCACCCGGAACGGGGTGCCGGCCAGCGCGAAGCGACGCGGGTCGGAATCGGTGTTGATCAGACGCAGCCGGACCCTCGCGCCCGCAGCCGCGACGTGCTCGACGCCCGCGACCGCCGCGCCGTCGCTGAACGTGTGCACGGGAACGACCAGGTCGAGATCCGCGGGGTCCGGATCCGTGCGAGGGGTCACGACGAGCACACCGTATAGACCGCGCCGCACACCGATGTGGGAGGCGTAGTGGGTGTGATACCAGTACGTCCCGACCTGGTCGGCACGGAACCGGTAGACGAAGGCGGCACCGGGCGCCACCGCCGGTTGGCTGAGGCCCGGCACCCCGTCCTCCCCGCACGGCACGTCGTAGCCGTGCCAGTGCAGGGTCACCCCCTCGTCGATGTCCTGGTTGACCAGCCTCACTTCGAGAAGGTCGCCCTGGACCGCGCTGAGCTGTGGACCGGGCACCGCGCCGTCGAAGGTCCAGGCGTCGATGTCCTTCCCGGCCGGCAGCCGCACCGCGGCCTTGCGGGCGGTCACCCCGTACGCGCGTCGAGCGCCGCCCGGGGCGGGAGTGTCCGGCCCACGCAGGTCGGCGACCGAGACCAGCGAACCCCGGCTCGGGCCGGGACCACCGCCAACCGTGTGTGCCGCCCCGGAGGACAGCGCCGCCAGGCCCGCGCCGGTGCCGGTCGCGCCGACAGCTGCCACGCCGCCGGCGACGCCGAGGAAGCCACGGCGGGACAGGCGCATCCCCGCGTCCGGGACCGCCGGCTCCGCGACGTCCGCGCCGGGCGCCGGGAGCGACCGTGCGGTCAGCAGGACGGCCGCCACCACCAGGCCGACCGTGATCAGCGCAGTCGGCAGGGTCAGCGGATACCCCACGAGGTAGGTGACCACGAAGCCGGCCAACGCGGCGTACCCGGCGGCGAACAGCGCGACGACGCCGACCTTCTCTCTGGCGGAACGCCGGGGCGCTCCGGTGGCCCGAGCCAGCAGCATCGGTCCGGCGGTCACCGCGGCGGCCAGCGTGGCCGCCCCGAGCAGCGGCAGCCCCAGCAGGACCTTCTCCTGGACGAACCACCAGCCCCGTCCGGCCAGCACCGCCACCGACACGGCCTTGGCCAGGGTGAGCACCAGTGCCGCGCCGAGCAGCACCAGGGCGGCTCTGGCGCGACCCCGTAGCGCGGTCACCCCGGCGGCGAGCCACGCGGCGGCGCCGAGCAGCGCCCAGACATGATCGAAGACGGTCAGCGCCGCCGTGGTCATGACCGGGTCGCGTGGCTGAGCTCGGTGCGCTGCCAGGCGATCTGGCGAGCCTCACGCACCACCCAGATGGTCACCCCGACGATGATCAGCCCGTTGACGGCGTGTACGCCGAAGATGAGGTGACCCGTCTCGGAACCCTCACCGAAGGACCTGGCGACCTCACGGATCAGCGACTGGATGAGCACCAGCCCGGCCACCAGGGCCGTCCTGCCGATGACCCGGCCGGGCATCCGGGCCAGCGCGGAGACAACCGCGAGCACCACTGCGGAGAAGAGGATCAGGTAGCCGAGGAAGCGATGCGGGGAGAACGCCTCCTCGGTCGGCGCGGAGTCGAACGCTCCGCTGGCGGCGAGATAGAACTGTGCGACCTCGGCGAGCAGCAACAGTGACGCCAGGCCCGCGAAGAGCTTCTTCATGGTGCCGATCCTGGTGCCGGGACAGCCCGTCGCGCATGATCCGAGGCGTGACTCCGGCTACGCGAATCCGCGTAGCCGGAGCCGGTCCGGATACGTCGCAGGGCGTAGTCGGCCACGCACCGGAGAGTGCGAGAGGTGCCGTAGGATCGCGGCATGAACCTGCGGGTGATGCCGGAACGACTGCGGGCCTGGCTCGACCGTCGACCTGCCTGGTTCGCGGACGTCCTGTTGGCACTGTTCATCACGGTGGTTCAGGTCCAGAGTGTCAGCGAGCACGGCGCCGTCCTTCCCGAGCCGATCGCCCGTCCCGCCTCGGATTTCGGGTACGCCGGCTACGGCCTGGTGGTGCTGAGTGGCCTGGCCGTCGTCGCCCGGCGCCGCTGGCCGGTCGCCGTGTTCGCGCTCACCGGCGCGACCAGCCTGGTCTACTTCGGTCTCGGGTTCCCCGACCGGATGTCCTGTCTCGGTCTGTTCGTCGCCCTGTACACCCTCGCCGCCTACGGCGACGGGCGTCGGTCGCTGCTGATCGCGGGTACGGGCACCGCGGTGCTGGCCGTCGGTTGGCTGGTCGCCGGTGCGGACGTTCAGCCGAGTGAAGCCCTGGGCTGGGTGCTCTTCCGAATCGGGGCGTCGGTCATCAGCATCACGCTCGGCGAGTCCGTCCGGTCCCGCAGGGTCATCGCCGCCGAAGCGCAGCGACGGGCCGAGCTGGCCGAGCGATCTCGCGAGGAGGAGACCCGGGCCCGGGTCGACGCCGAACGGTTACGGATCGCCCGCGAGGTCCACGACACCGTCGCACACGCCATCGCCATCATCAACGTGCAGGCCAGCGTCACGGCGCACGTGCTCGACAAGCGTCCGGCTCAGGCACGCGACGCGCTGCGAGCCATCGAGCAGACCAGTTCGCGGGCGCTGCACGAGATGCGCGCCGTGCTCGGCGTCCTACGCGAGGACGACGGGCGCGAACCGCACCCCGGTCTCGACCAGGTCGACGCGCTCGCCGGCAAGGCCCGCGAGGCCGGCCTGGACGTCACCATCGAACAGAGTCCGGCCGTGGCGTCGCTGCCGAGCGCGGTGGACAGCGCGGCCTACCGCATCGTCCAGGAATCGATCACCAACGTGATCCGTCACGTCGGGCCGACCCGGGTGAGCGTGACGATCGAGACCGTCTCCGACGCGCTGCGTATCCGGGTGGTCGACGAGGGTGCCCGTGACCCGGTGCTGGTCACGGTGGGTGCGGGTGGTCAATCGTCGAGCGGCCGTGGGATCGCTGGCATGCGGGAGCGCTGTCAACTGCTCGGCGGGGAGCTGCACGCCACGGCACGTCCCGGTGGCGGCTTCGAGGTCGTCGCCCGCCTGCCGCTCGCGCCGGTTGCGTCCCTCCCGTGACCGCCGTGCCCATCAAGGTGCTGCTCGCCGACGACGAGCGGCTGGTCCGCTCCGGTTTCCGGCTGCTGCTCGACCTGGAGGACGACATCACCGTGGTGGGCGAGGCCACCAACGGCGCCGAGGCCGTCGAACTGGCTCGCGCCACCCGACCCGACGTCGTCCTGATGGACATCCGCATGCCGCGACTCGACGGGATCCGCGCCGCGGCGCAGATCGCCGAGATGCCCGGCATGGACCAGGTCCGCATCCTCATCCTGACCACCTACGACACCGACGAGAACGTGTTCGAGGCCCTCCAGGCGGGTGCGAGCGGCTTCCTGCTCAAGGATGCCGGCCCTGCCGAGCTGCTGCACGCCATCCGGGTGATCGCCGCCGGAGACGCGTTGCTCGCTCCACGGGTCACCCGCCGGCTCATCAGCCAGTTCACCGCGCAGCGCAAGGCGGCGCAGGCCGGCGAGGAC
This sequence comes from Verrucosispora sp. WMMD573, assembly GCF_027497175.1. Taxonomy (NCBI): domain Bacteria; kingdom Bacillati; phylum Actinomycetota; class Actinomycetes; order Micromonosporales; family Micromonosporaceae; genus Micromonospora; species Verrucosispora sp. WMMD573. The sequence continues at coordinate 5,061,067 of NZ_CP114901.1, forward strand.
CGGCTCGCCGTGCTCACCGAACGCGAGCGTGAGGTGCTCGCCCTGGTGGCTCAGGGGCTGAGCAACGACGAGATCGGGGCTGCCCTGTTCCTCAGCCCGGCCACCGCGCGCACCCACGTCGGCCGCATCATGGGCAAGCTGGGTGCCCGCGACCGCGCGCAACTGGTGGCGATCGCTTACCAGACCGGTCTGGGCCAGTACACCGAGCAGCACTGATCCGGTCCCGCACCGCGCGGAAAGGAACAGGCAAGAGTCCACACGGGAGTGTCATCGGCCTGCCACCATCGGGCCATGAGCGAGCCCGCCCTCGGCGTCCGGTCCCTGGACCTGGTCGATCCAGCCACCTTCGTCGACAACGACGTGCATGGGTTCTGGCGGGACGTACGGGCGGAGCGTCCGGTCTACTGGCATCCGGCCACCGACAGCAATCCGGGGTTCTGGGTTGTTTCCCGGTACGCCGACGTCCAGGCGCTCTACCACGACGCGGCGCTCAGTTCCGAACGCGGCAACGTCCTGGATGTCGTGCTGCGGGGAGACGACTCCGCCGGCGGAAGCATGCTCGCGGTCACCGACGGACCGTCGCACCGGAAACTGCGCAACCTGATGTTCAGCGCCTTCACGCCGCGGGCGCTCGCCGAGGTGGTGACAAACGTTCAGCTCCGCTCCACCGAACTCGTGTCGGCGGTCGTGGGCGCGGGCTGCTTCGACTTCGCCGCCGAGGTGGCCGAGCAGATCCCGATGAACACCATCTGTGATCTGCTGTCGGTGCCGCGCGCCGATCGCAGGGACCTGCTGCGGTGGAACAAGATGGCCCTGTCGTCGGACCGGGCCGACAGCAGCGACCTCGACGCGCTCAGTGCCCGCAACGAGATCCTGCTCTACTTCGTCGAGCTGGCTGAGGAGCGGCGGAGCAAGCCGGGTGACGACGTCATCAGCATGTTGGCGAGCGCCGAGGTGGACGGGGTCGCGCTCACCGTCGAGGAGATCGCGGTCAACTGCTACAGCCTGATCCTCGGCGGTGACGAGACGTCCCGGATCTCGGCGATCTGCGCCGTGCTGGCCCTGATCGAGAACCCGGACCAGTGGGACGCCCTGCGGACCGGCACGGTCGATGTCGACTCGGCGGTGGAGGAGGTGCTCCGCTGGGCGACCCCGGGAATGCACGTGGCGCGTACCGCGCGCAACGATCTCACGATCCGTGAGCACCGGGTCGGTGCCGGCGACATCGTCACGCTGTGGAACATCTCGGCGAACAACGACGAGTCGGTCTTCCACCAACCACGACGGTTCACCCTGTCCAGGTCACCCAACAAGCATCTTTCGTTCGGCCACGGCCCGCACTACTGCCTTGGCGCGTTCCTCGGCCGCGCGGAGCTGCGGGCGCTGCTGACCGCCCTGACCAACCAGGTGACCCGGATGGAGCTGTGCGGGAAGCCCCGCCCCATCTACTCGAACTTCGTGTCCGGCTACGACACCCTGCCCGTCCGTTTCGAAATGTCGAGGTGACCGTGAAGAAAGCCGTCTGTGTCATCGGCGCGGGCCCGTCGGGTCTGATCGCGATGAAGGAACTGCTCGACGAGGGCCACACCGTGACCTGCTTCGATCACAACGCCGAGCTCGGCGGTGTGTTCCGCGCCGGGGCGGGCACCGACGAGCCGGGTGCCTACGACTCGACGTTGCTGACCATCTCCAACTACATGATGGCGTTCTCCTGCTTCCCGCCGCCGGAGAAGCAGGAGCGACGGTTCTGGACGGCGATCGAATACCGGCAGTACCTCCACGACTTCGCCGACGCCTTCGGCCTGCGTACCCTGATCCGCCCGCGTACCGACGTGCTGAGCGTCGCGCGGAGCGACAGCGGCGACGGCTACGTGGTCGAGACCGCGCCCGTGGACGATCCCACCGCCCGGGTCAGTCACCAGTTCGACGCCGTGGTCGTGTCCAGCGGCACCCACCGGGTCCCCAACAAGGTCAGCCTGCCGGGGCAGGAGGACTTCGCGGGCGTGGTGACCCATTCGGCCTTCTACCGCAACGCCGAACCGTTCCGCGGAAAGCGGGTCCTCTGCCTGGGCATCGGCGAGACCGCAGCCGACGTCGTCAACGAGATCGCCCAGGTGGCGGCCAGCTGCACCCTGTCGATACGCCGTTGGCAGTCCGTCGTCGCACGCTTTCCGGGCGACCGGCGGCACCCGAACGACGCCTACACCTCGGAGATGTTGAACGCGCTACCGCTATCGGCAGCCACGGCTGTCCACCGCATCGGCACGCGGATGGGCAAGCGGTTCGGCAAGACCGCCGCAAGCCGGGCGATAGCGGCGTGGAACTCGAACAACAAGAGTTTCTTCAACCACTTCCTGACCAAGAACGATGCGTTCATCCATCGGATCGTCGATGGCACGCTGACGGTCAACGCCTCCGGCATCGAGCGGCTGGGTGCGGACCACGTCGTGTTCAAGGACGGCCGGCGGGAGCAGATCGACACGATCATGCTGAACACCGGGTACACCGAGGACTTCACCCTCCTCAAGGACGTGCACATCACCGACGTGCGCCAGATGTACAAGCACATGATCCACCCCGAGCTCGGTACCGGCGTGGTGTTCATCGGATGGGCGCGGCCCGCCGCCGGCGGTGTGCCGGCGTGCTCGGAGATGCAGGCCCGTTACTTCGCGCTGCTGTGCAGCGGCAAACGGACGCTGCCGCCGCCGGAGCAGCTCGACGAGCTGATCAAGCGGCAGGCGACATACGAGGACGAGTTCTTCACCGGCAACCCCGAACTACGCACGCTGGTGCACTACAACCGGTACATGATCGATTTCGCCAGGGTGATCGGGTGTTCGCCGTGGCGTCCCGAGGTCTTCCGCAACCCGCGGCTGGCCTACCACCTGTGGTGCGGTTCGCAGGTGCCGCTCGTCTTCCGCCTGCACGGGCCGCACAGCGACCGCGAGACGGCCCAGCGGCGGGTTCTGGAGCTGCCGGTCGCCTTCAATCCCGCGGAGATCATCCTGGCCACCGCGCTCACCGGTGTCACCCGCGCGCTGGGCGCGGTGGGCCTGGTCAAACGCGACGGCGTCTACTGACCTGCTCCGCAGCTCGGGTGCTGCCCGCGACCGACCGGCCGGGCAGCACCCGAACCTGGCTACCTGGACTGCGCCATCAGCTCGGCCAGATCGGCCAGGCTCTCGGCCTCGAACACCGAACGCATCGGCACGGTCACGCCCAACTCCTTGCGCATCCGGCTGGCCAGCTTGGCGGCGAGCACCGAGTGTCCGCCCAGCTCGAAGAAGTTGTCCTGCGGACGCACCTCGGCGATCTCCAGCGTCTCGGCCACCAGGCCGCACAGCCGAGCCTCCAGCGACGGCGCGGGGCCCGAGCCGTCGACTGCGGGCTCGCCGTCGGGCGTACCGGCGGCCCGCGACAGGTCAGGGAGCTGCTCGGCCGGAGCCGTCGCCGCCCGCTCGGCCAACGCCTTACGGTCGATCTTGCCGTTGGGCAGGGTGGGCATCCGGTCGAGCACGACAACGGCGGACGGCACCATGTGCTCGGGCAGTGCGGCCCGGGCGTGCTCGCGTACCTGCGTCGCCACCATCGCCTGCTGTCCCGAAGCTGTCACGTAGGCGACGATGTGCTGCGACGAGGCGTCGGTGCCGGCCAGCACCGCCACGGCCAACTCCACCGCCGGATGCCCCTCCAGGCGTGTCTCGACCTCGCCCAGTTCCACCCGGAAGCCGCGTACCTTCACCTGGTCGTCGACGCGCCCGGTGAAGTAGAGCTGCCCGTCGGCCCCGCGCCTGCCACGGTCTCCGGACCGGTACATCCGGCTGCCCGGCGGGCCGTAGGGGTTGGCGACGAACCGTGCCGCGGTCAGGCCCGGACGGTGCAGATATCCCCGGGCCATGCCGCTGCCGGCCAGGTAGAGCTCCCCCTCGTCGCCGTCCCGCAGCTCGTCCAGGTGCTCGTCGAGCACGTGCACCGCGCTGCCGTCCCAGGGCGAGCCGATGCTCACCGTCTCCTGCACGCCCTCGACCGGTCCACCGATCGACGTGCCGACGGTCACCTCGGTCGGACCGTAGCCGTTGAACAGCCGCCGACCCCGCGACCACTGCGTCGCCAGGGCTCGGGTGCAGACGTCTCCGGTGGAGGTGAGCGTGCCGCCGGGCAGCAGCCCCGCGCTGTCGGTGATGCTCAGCGCCACCGGGGGCAGCGTGGCGTGGTCCACCTCGTACTTCACCATCGTGTCGCGCAGCGGCTCGCCGGGCATCAGGTCGTCCTGCTCGGCCATCACCAGCGTCGCGCCGTGCATGAGGGCCATGGTGAAGTCCCAGAACCAGGCGTCGAAGCTGAACGAGGCCCACTGCAGCACCCGGTCGCCGGGACGGATGCCGTACACCCGGATCTGCGTGGCGACCAGGTCCGCCATCCCGGCGTGGGTGAGCGCGACTCCCTTGGGTACGCCGGTCGAGCCGGAGGTGTAGATGACGTACATCAGGTTGTCGGCGGTCAACGGCGCCAGCCGCTCCTGCGCGGTGACGTTGTCCCCGCGCTCGCTCGCGCACTGCGCCACGAACGCGGGATCGTCGAGCACGATCTCCGGCACGCCCAGCTCCAGCGATGCGACGCCGCTGGTCCGAATCGACAGCATGGCACGTGCGTCGGTGACCATGTGGGTCAGCCGCTCGACCGGATAGGTCGGATCGAGCGGCAGGTACGCGCCGCCGGCCTTCAGCACGGCGAGAACCGCCGTGATCAGGGCGTCCGAGCGCGGCACCGCGACCGCGACCAACGAATCCGGACCCACACCGGCCGCGATGAGCCGACGGGCCATCCGATTCGCTCGCGCGTTCAGTTCCGCGTACCCGACGGTGGTCTCGCCGAAGATGACCGACGGAGCATCACCGGCCCTCAGCACGCTCGCCTCAAAGAACTCCGAAACAGTGTCCACTCCGCCTCCGACGCAGCTTTCCTGCCGATGTGGTACCGAACATAGCTGTGGTCGCACGGCCCTTCGCCGTACGCTTTCCCGGATCTTTCAATCTCCTTGCACGCCGACGGACCGCGAGGTCGAATTCATGGCGTACGCACCGACTCACGTCGAACGGTTCTTCTTCGAGACCGCGGTGACGGCTCGCCGCGGGTCCACCCGGGGCGTGGACGCCCGTGATCCGGGCTCGACGAAGAAGCCGCGCCCCCAGACCGTGCGGATCGCGAGGCCGACGATCTCCAAGCGCCGGCGCAGCCGCATGACGTGCAGGTCCAACGCGTTGCTCGACGAGCTGGCCCCGGAGCTTTCCAGGATCTCCCGCAGCTCGGTCCGGTAGACCAGCTGGCCGTACCTGGTCAGCAGCGGCGCCAACATCTCGCACTGCATCAGGGAGAGCGTGACGGACGTGTTGTTGAAGTACAGCATCCCGGCCGGGTCCAACACCGGCTTCTCGTTGAGCACGGCCCGGGCCGCCAACTGACGGACCCGGACCTGGAGGTCTTCTCGTCCGATGGGTGGGCGCACCCAGTCCTCGTATAGGCTGAGTTGGTCCGGCGGCGCCGCGCCGTGCTCCACGATCAGCAGACAGAGGTGCTGCTGTTCGTGGCATTCCGCGCGGATGTCGCTCTCCGCAGGCCAACGAACGAACTTAACCCGATTCTTGACATCGACCATCGCCTGCATCCCCCATAGCCACCATGTCTCGATGGGAACTAAGAAATGCCACCCTTGAGACTCCTCACAGGTCTGTCTGTTTTGCGTCCCAGCGCTGAACCGGTGCGCCGGTCACCAGCGGGTGGTCTCGTCGGTCCGGCCCGGAGGGCGATGCCGGTGATCCGAGCTTCCCGTCGCGCCTCAGTGACCAGCGCACCAGCGGCCCGGTCACCGCCGTGGTGAGCACGGCGACGAGCACGAGGACGCTGTATCCCAACTGGTTGAGAAGGCCGGCCTGGTATCCGATGCTCAGCACCACCAGCTCGGTGACCCCTCGGCAATTCATCAGGATCCCGAACCGCAGCGCCTCGCCGTTCGGCATACCGGCCAACCGCGCCGCCCCGCCCGCCCCGACGATCTTGGTCACGACGGCCGCCACGAACACCCCGGCGAGCACCAACCAGGTGATCGGCGCGGTGCCGAGCAGCCCGACCGAGGTCGTCAGGCCGACACCGGCGAAGAACAGCGGTAACAGGATGAGCAGGGTGAAGCCCTCCAACTGCTGACAGATCCGTTCCACGACCAGCGAGTCGCGCGGTACGGCGACGCCGAACAGGAAGGCGCCGACCACCGGATGCAGTTGGATGGACTGGGTGAGCACCGAGTAGCCGATCGCTCCGGCCACCAGCACCACCGTCAACGACTGGCCAGAGCCCAGCCGCCGGACCAACGCCAGCAGCAGCGGGCGAACGCACAGGACGGTCACGAGCACCAGCGCGGCCCCGAGCAGCAGGACGCGCAGACCCCCGCCGGCCGCGCCCTGCCCGGCCAGTAGGAAGGCCAGCACCAGCCAGAGCAGACCGTCACCGATGGCCGCTGCCGACACGGACAGCACACCGACGCTGGTGTGCCGCAGTTTCAGGTCGTCGAGGATGCGCGCCAGCACGGGTAACGCGGTCACCGCCATGGCCAACCCGACGAACATCATCGTGCCCACCGGCGAGCCCTGCGAGCCGACGAACAGCCCGCCGGCGGCGGCGACGATGCCCATCCCGGCCAGCCACGGCAGACCCATGCCGGCGACCACCACCGCCCCGACCACGCCCTTACGCTCGATCCGGTCAATACGCAGTTCACAGCCGAGCAGGAAGACGAAGATGACCAGACCCAGTTGCGCGACCTGGTCCAGCCCTTCCGTCACGGCCGGGGGAAACAGGAACCCGGTCGCCGCCGGCCAGACCGCGCCGAGCAGGGACGGGCCGAGCACCAGGCCGCCCACCATCTCGCCGACCACCGAGGGCTGGCCGAACCGGCGGGCCAGTCCTGCGCATACCTGGCAGGTCACCAGGACCACCGCGACCGCGAGCAGGAACCGGGTGAGCGTGCCCCCGTCGTGCGACCCTGCCGTGTCCCACAGCGGCACCGTGCTCGCCAGCACGACCAGGCCGACTGTCGCACCGAGCAGGGTCCGGACCCGGGTGGACAGGGTCATCACGCCCGCGAGCCGGTCGACGGGGCCGAGTCCGGGCTAGTGCCGGCGCCGCCGTACTCGGGCACGGCGTCCCGCAGGCTCTTCGGCCGCATGTCGGCCCAGGACCTGTCGATGTGGTCGACGACCTCCCGTCGGGGCGCCGGACCGTACACCACCTGCCAACCGGCCGGCACGGTGATGCCTGTCGGCCACAGCGAATACTGCTCCTCGTCGTTGCGTAGGGCCAGGAATTCTTGACTGTCGTCGTCGAACGGATTGGACACGCGGACAACCCCTCAGGATCTCGAATGGCTTCCGGATGGCGACGGGCAAGGGTTGTGGCAGGCCCCAGTCCTCGTGGCTGGTGTGGTGGTGGCCGGCGAGGTGGGTGAGTGTCCGGTTGTCAGGCCGGTGCGGGTGCCGCCTTCTCGATGAACAGTTGTCGCGCTTTCGCTCGTTGCAGCTTCCCGCTGGTGGTCTTGGGAAGGCTGCGTCTCGGTACGAGGTGCACCTGGGCCACGGGCACACCGCTGCGTGCGCTGACCGCGGCCCGCACCGCCTGGCGTAGCTCCTCCTGCTGATCCGCGGTCACGTACGACTCGACGATGAGGTGCAGTTCCTCCGAGTCGCCGTCCTCGGGTCGGTGGCCGACCGCGACGACCGTGCCGAGGCGTACGCCCGGCACCGATTCGGCAGCCTGCTCGAAGTCCGACGGGAAGTAGTTGGCGCCGCGAATGATGATCAGATCTTTGGAGCGCCCGGTGATGCGGATCTCGCCGTCTCGCAGATAGCCGACGTCGCCGGTCTTCCACCAGTCCGGCTCCGCGATGGCCGCCGCGGTCTCCGCCGGCAGGCCGAAGTACCCCATCGTGCGCGAGGGGCTGCGGAACTGGATGTCGCCGATCCGGTTGTCGCCCAGCGGCTCTCCGTCGCCGTCGACGATGCGGACCTCGGTACCCACGACTGGCGCACCGCAGGCGACGACCTGCATCCCGCTCGCCTCCCCCGGGTCGACGTCGATCACCTGACCGTCGGTGGAGGCGGCCGTACGGTCGATGGTGTCGACCCGGACCGGCGCGTTGTGCGGCGACATGGTGATGGTCAGGGTGGCCTCTGCCATGCCGTAGCAGGGCATGAACACATCCGGCCGCAGGCCCCACTGCCGGAAGCGGTCGACGAAACGCTGGATGGTGCCGGGATGGATGGGTTCCGCTCCGCAGAACGCCATCCGCCAGGACGACAGGTCGACGCCCTCAAGGTCGCTGTCGCGGACCCGGTCGGCGGTGTAGCCGTAGGCGAAGTTGGGCGCCGCCGAGAGGGTTCCCCTCAGCGCACTGATGTTGCGTAGCCACTCGACCGGTGAGCGGAGGAACTGCGTCGGCGGCAGGAGGACGCTGCTGCTCCCGGTGTAGACGGGAACCATGATCCCCGAGATGAGGCCCATGTCGTGGTAGAGCGGAAGCCAGCTCACCGAGGTGTCCTCGGCCGACCATCCCGTCGCCACGGCACTCTGGGCCAGGTTCGCGGCCAGGTTGCCGTGCGAGATCATGACGCCCTTGGGGCGGCCGGTCGAACCGGACGTGCACTGGATGAACGCGAGATCGTTCTCGGACGGCAGCTGGAACCGTCCCACCGAGGCCTCGGCGGACGCGGCCCGCTCCTGCAGCACGTCCGCGTCGATGAACACCGTGTCCGTCACCGCCTCGGACGCCTGAACCACCGCGGCCCTGGCCAGGACCGCCGCCGGCCGCAGGTAGGCCACCAGATCCTTCACCTGGCCGTCGAATCCCGCCGCCCTGCCGAAGCTCGTCGGCACCGCGATCGCCGTCGGGGCGGCGCCGAGCAGCTGACACCCGAGGAACGCCGTCACGAAGGTCCAGCTCGTCGGCAGGCAGAACAGCACCCGGTCGCCACGACGCACGCCGTACTCGGCGAGGACCGCGGCACAACGCAGCGCGTCTTCGAACACCGTGTCGTAGCGGCGCGGCTCCACCCGCCCCGGCTCGGGTACCACCGACATGCCCGCCCCGTCCGAGCCGCGCTCCGCCTGGGCCATCAGGGCATGGATCACCGTCGGATAACTCGGCACAACTTCACTCATCAACCCCGCTCCTCACAACCTGGGACGGCCTTACTGACAGCCCTCAACCACATCCAGCACATCGCGCTCCCCCGCACGACGCGTCGTCCCGGCGGACCGCCGCGTTCGCCGGCGTCGAGACGCCTCACCACCGCACCGCCAGGGCGAACGCGAGGCCGTCCGCGTAGTGGGCCCACACCGGTACCGACCGGCCGCCGAAGGAGGCGATCAGCCCATCACCGGCCCGGAGCAGCTCGATTCGCCAGAACAGCAGGCCGCCGCCGACGGCCGTCCCGTCCAGCGCTTTGAACGCCGCCTCCTTGGCCGAGAACAGCTCGACCGGGCGGTACCGGCCGTCGGGCGCGAGCAGGGTGCGACGCTCCTGCTCGTACAGGACAAATTCGACCATGCGCTCGGTGACGGCCGCGTCCTCGATATCGACGCCCACCCCGGCGGCACCGGGGACCACCACCGCGACCGCCATCCGGTCGGTGTGCGCGATGGATCCGGGGTACCCGCCTGGAAAGGCCGGCCTGCCGCCGGCGACGCGCGGCACGCTCCGGACGACCGAACCCGCCGCGGCCAGCGCCGCAGCCGCAGCCTGACGGCCGGCCAGGAACTGCTCGCCCGGACCGTACGGCGGCGCCACCGGAGCCCATTCGAGGTACGTGCCCGGTGTGACGAGGGTTCCGAGTCCAGCGGTCACCGAAGTCACCTCACACGCGCAGCGCCACGACGTGGTCAGCCAACGAGCTGATCGAGCGCAGCACCTCCGGTTGGATGTCGTCGTCCCACTCGAAGCCGAATGCGTCCTCCATCGCCACGAGCAGGCTGACCAGCGCGGCGGAGGACAGCCCCTGCTGACGCAGCGACACCGTGTCCGACACGGTCCGGACGAAGCTGTCCGGGCCGTGCATCTCGACCAGCAGCTCCCGAATGCGCTGCCGGGTCGCTGCCACCTGTTCAGCCATTGTTGTCGACCTCATCGACGAACCTGGTCACCGACGTCGACCACTCGATCCTCTTCGGAACTGTTTCGAAATTGCTGAGCGCCAGGTTCGACGGACACTCAGGAACGTCACCAGCAGACACCGCATCCCCCTTGTTCATCCCCTGCGCGCCCGAGGCGCATTCGGGTGACTGCGTCACGTCCCGCCGACGCACTTAATGAGCGCATCCCAGTCTGGGAAGCGCCCGCCGGATGCCGTCTTCACGACGTCACCCGGTGCCGCAACAGCCGCGCTGATCTCGTGGCATCGCGCGGACTGCGCCCCTTCCCCAAACCGGCGGAACACTACCGTACGCTATCATCTGATCGACATGCTGCAATATATTAATTCTGCATACTCCGTTGTGTGCTTTCCACGCACGGGGCAATCAAGAATAGACCGGACCACACCGGCGAACCGCCGGGGAGCAGTTTGTCTTCCCGACGGCTCACAGATGTTGACAAATTCCGGATGCAACCTAACGGGCGTCACGCCACATAAAAGAGGTATTGATGCCGAGAATCGCCTCCTGGCTGACCACCCGGAAGCCGAACCTCTCGTAGAGCACGACGTTGCGGTCGACATCCGCCTGAAGGAACGCCGGCACCTGCTGCCGGTCCACGTCAGCGAGAAAGGCCGTGAGCAGCGCCGAGCCGATCCCGTACCCCTGCTGGCTCGGGTGGACGGCGATCGGTCCGATGTGCCAGTGGGGCTTGTGGGGTTCGTGCTTGGCGCGACCACCCACCACCTTCAAGGCACGCGGCAGTCCGAAGCCCATCGTGCGGACCTGCGACGGCACCGATTTGATCTTCTCGCGTACGGTCATCTGGCAGTGCGGCCACTCCGCGGCCTTGAGTACCCCGGCGAGCTCGCCCTCGCGCTCGGCGACGAGCACGTGGCTGGCCGTGTTGCCGAGCTTGAGGGTACGGGCGGCGTGTTCCATGATCCGGGCGGCCTTGTCGCGGTTGCCGCCGGCGATCGCCAGGTTGCTCGGGTTGATGGCGAACGCGAGGCCGACTATCCGGCTCGCCTCGGCCATCTCAGCGGGCGTGATCCGTCGTACGGTCACCTCGCTCATATACCAACCTCCGGTTGGGTAGTCAGTCCGGTGGGATGCCGCACCATCCACGGCGCCGTCGAGACGTCCGCCGCAGTGATCCGGGTGGGATGGAAGCCGTGTCGACCGGCCAGTTCCAGGGCGGACAGCACACCGTCGACCGAGAGTCCGCCGTAGGACGGGCTCGCCGCGGCCGGTTCCAGGCCGAGCAGAATGGTCTCGGCCAGGCACGAGTAGACGATGCCCGGCGGCAGCGTGATGCCCGGGAAGTGTGGTGTCTGCCCATCGGGGAGCCGGACCCGGCCACCGGACACGAGGGTGACGTTCGGCAGATCCGCCACCGCCGGGTGCGCGTCGCCCGGCACCGCGAGATCGCAGACGAGAACGTCCCGGTCGGCCGCCAGGTGGCTCGGCAGGATGACCGGGTCGGCCGCGTTCGTGGCGCTCACCACGATCGGGCAGTCACGCAACGCGTCGAGGTCCTCGGCGACCGAGACGTCGACCAGGTGCGCCATCCGTTTCGCGACCGCGGCGAGCCTGCGCCCGGATCCGGGTCGGCCGACGAGGACGAGCGAGTCGCAGTGCGGGGCGACCAGGTCGGCCATCACCGCGCCGATGTTGCCGATGCCGCCCACCAGCCCGACCCGACGCGTACCGGAACCGCTGCTGCTCAGGTGGCGTTGGAGCAGGTCGTACGCGCAGGCCGCGGTGAGCGAGTTGCCGGAGGTGACGCGTACCTCGTGCTCGATCACGTCCCGCCCGGCACCGGTGACGATCGAGGTGTAGCCGCCCAGGCCGACCACGTCGCCGCCGAGGGCGACGCCCAACTCCACCGCGTCCAGTACCGTCCGGGACAACCAGGGCCGATGCCCCGCACGCAGCGCGTCGACCGCCTGGGCGGCGGTGAACGGCACCGCCACCACGCTGACATCGGCCACGCGCCCGGTCGCTGAGGTCACCCGGTGCCGGACCACCTCGAACGGATTCAGTTCGCCACGCATCCGGTCCAGGGCCGCCGCGCACCGCCTGTCCGACCACTCCGCCAGTTCGGGTGCCAGGGAGCGCACCGTGGACGCGTTGTCGAGATTGGCGAGGAACACCACGTGCGGAACGTCCTCGTCGCGGCGCTTCCGGCGGGCACGGGGAGGCGACGGCACATGCTGACGCGGTCGCCAGGCTCCCGTCGGTGGCACGGCCAGGTGCGACAGCAACGTCGCGTAGTCACCCTTGGCGAGCAGGCCGGCCACGTCGTCGAAGGCCGCGACGGCCCGCTCGATGTCCTCGGGTTCGAGCAGAGCGGACGGCTGCACGCGTACGGTCGTGGGCGCGGACAGGGTCGGCATGACCCGCACCTGATGTGCGCGCAGTAACCGACCCGCGATCAGGAAACCGAGCGACTCGGCGTCGAAGACGGCGCGCAACAGGGCCGACTCGGGCTGCGGCAGACGAAACTCCACGCCGATGAGCAGCCCCCGACCGCGGACCTCCACGACCGCCTCCGGCCACCGCGCCGCCACCTTGGCGAGTCGGTCCCGCAGCTCCGCGCCGGTCGCGGCGATGCGGTCGCGATGACTCTCGTAGAGCTCCAGCGCGGCCGTGGCGATCAGCGCGGAGAAGTCGTCCTCGGCGAAGGTGGACGTGTGGTGTCGGCCGAAGTCGGCGACGTAACGGTCGGTGGCGACCATCATCGCCGAGATCTTGGTCAGTCCACCGCCGAGCGACTTCGACAACAGATAGTAGTCGGCGACCACACCGGACGGCTCGGACGCCAGGAACGTGCCGGTACGACCCATGCCGCACTGGATCTCATCGAACACCAGCGCGGCATCGTGCCGGTCGGCCAGCCTCCGCAGAGCGGCGAGGGTCTCGGTCGGAACTTCCCGCACCCCGGCCTCGCCCTGCACCGGCTCGGCGAAACAGGCCGCCACCGTTGACAGGTTGCGGGCCCGGGACTGCGGCACCCCGTCCGCGTCCACGGTGACGGTGCAGACCTCGACCAGCCGGTCGTCCAGCGCCGCCACCACCGCCTCGGGCGTCCAGTCGGACAGCCGCACCCGCCGGGGTCCCGGCACGTGCAGGTCCTCGGGCACGTTGGAGCCGTGGGTCAGGGTGCCCGCGGCGGTCGTCTTGCCGTGGAACGCGTCGCGCAGCGAGACCAGCACCGGCTCGGCCCGCAGCAGCTCGGTGATCTTCTCGATCGCCTCACCGACCACCTCGCCGCAGCGGCGTCCGGTCGCCGGCCCGCTGCCGCACGGAGAGTCGACGATGCCGTCGCGGTGCAGCCGGCGCAGGGACCGTTCGAGCTCTTCCCGCAGCGCGCCGAGCCGCCTGCGTCGTTCGACCACGGCGTGCTTGACCGCGGCCTCCACCGCCTCCGCACCGGTGGACCCGAGCGTCACGACGTAGTCCACGCCGGTGGTGGCCCGCACGAGCGCCGACAGCTTCGCGGCCAGCACTGCCGCCCCCGGGCGGATGCTGGCCTGCGCGTTGAAGGGAAGCTGCTCGTCGAGGCACCGTCGGGCCACCGCGACCAGCGCCGGATGGTTGTGCCCGAACAGCGAGGAGCCCGCACCGCCGACCAGGTCGAGGACCTGGTCGGCGGTCTCGGCCCCGTCCGCCGATTCCGGCGTGAGGTGGTCGCCGTGCCCGCGGCGGTACGCCACGTCGAGGTTGAGTGCCTGGAACAGGCGGCCCAGTTCCGGGCGGGCGTAGCGACCGAAATCGAGGTCGGTGCTCACGGCTGGCCGATCCCGTTTCCGACCCGTACGGTCATCGACGCGGTGACCTGGTCCACGACGTCACGCAGTGTGTGCATAGACGCCGCCTGTCCATCGGACATCTGCACCTCGAAGAGGGACTCCATCTCCACGATCAGATCGATCGACCGCACGGAGTCCAGGCCGTAATCCGCCAGTGGCGTGTCCGGATCCAACTCCGGCACCTGCAACCGACGACGGAACAGTTCGTCAACCACATCCAGAACTTCGCGATCCACTGCGCTCCCCCTCCTCACGCAAAGCGCCGTCCCGCCCGGCGCTTCGACAGCCGCCTCGTCGGTCGAGCGCGCCTCGACCGGGCCTTCCCGACCGTCACCTGGTCAGGCACGGGTTTCGACCTCGTCGATGAACTTCGCGACCAACGCCTGGAAACCCGCCGTGTCGTCCAGGAACGGCAGGTGGCCCGCTCCCGGCATGATCTCGTAGCGACCGTTGGGAAACTTCTCGGCCAGTTCCTTGGCCCCGGAAGGGCTCAGCAACACGTCGTCGTCACCAATGACCACCAGGGTCGGTGCCTCGATCTGAGCCAACACGTCCGCGCTCGTCTCGCCGGTCAGTGCCAGCTTCAACCCGTTGACCAGATCCTCCTTCGTCGACAGAGCCAGGAAGCTCTCCCGCAGTCCGAGGAAACCCGGGGTGCCCAACTCTTCGATCATTTCCGCGCCGAACACCTCCGGGTACAGGTGCGCGTACAGCGCCGCCATCCCGTGCTGCTCCAGCGTCAGCAGCCACGCCCGCTGCACCAGACGATGACGACGCATTCCCCGGGGGCCGAGCGCCGGCCCGGCCAGCACGATCCCCTTGACCCGGTCCGGGTGCTTCAGGGCCACATCCCGCGCCAACACCGTGGAGATCGAGGTCGACAACAGGTACGCCTGGTCGATCTCCAGCGCATCCAGCAGCCCGACGACGTCCTCGACGTGCTCGTCCCACGTCGGGTACTTCTCCGGGTGCGACGACCGGCCATGACCGCACAGGTCGTAGCTCACCACGCGATGGCCCACCGACAACTCGTCCGTGAACACCCGCCACGTCGGAGTGGTCATGAAGAAGTTGTTGAGCGTCAGGACGACCGGACCGGCACCTGTCGACTCGTAGTACAGCTCGACACCCTCCCGCCCACGGGCCCGCACCGCGTCCTCGCGGTACGCCACCTCAAGACGCTCGAGAACCTCACCAGCAGACACAGCATCCCCCTTATCCCAGTTCAATACGTTCAGCAGCAGGAAGTACGCCGGCGAACCCGGCGACGACATCGGCTGCCGACGTCTCGCCGGAGACCGATTCGCACGACAGGCCGCAGTACATCGCCATCTCCTCGATGCGGCCGGTGGTCGCCACGGTGGGCACCGCGGCGCTGAAGCGGGGCACCAGGTACGAACGGTCCTCGACCTTCGTCCGGCCGATGAACTTCTTCGGTTGCCCCGGGTCCTCGGTCACCGGTGTGGCCAGCACCCGGTGCCGCCGACCCGGCCACCCGATCTCGTAGACGTCGGTGATCACGGTGTCGGCGCCGTCCGCCGCGCAGACCGCCGTCTTGAAGTGGGGATGGGCCCAGGACTCCCGGGCCACGACGAACGCCGTCCCCAGCAGCACGCCGTCGGCTCCGGCGGCTATCGCCTGCTCGGCGTCGGCCGGGGACCCGATGCCACCCGCTGCCACCACGCAGGCGGTGGGCACCCGGTCGCGCAGCCGGGCGACCAACTCGTCGCGGCGCGACACACCGAGCAGGTGTCCGCCTGCCTCGATGCCCTGCGCCACCACGACAGCGCCCCGTTCCGCCACCCGTACGCCATCGTCCACGGTGCCGACCTGGACCACGAGAGCCCGGCCGGTGGCGGCGACGCGCTCGAACACCGTCTCCTCGGGCATGCCGAACAGCGACACGTAGACGTGCGGCGGAGTCTCGGCGAGCACCTGCGCCACCTGGCGGTCGAGGTCGTCGGGACCGACCACCTCCGGGATGAGATTCACTCCGACCGGTCGCGACGTGCCCGCGACCAACCGGCTCAGCACCGCTGACAGTGCCTCACCCATCAGCTTGTAGCCGCCCACGCAGCCGGCCGCTCCGGCGTTGGAGACCGCGCACGCCAGCTCCGTGCCCGCGACGCCACCCATGCCCGACTGGAGCAGGGCCACGTCGGTGCCGAGCACCGTCGCCACGCTCGATCGCATCAGCCCAGGCTCTCCACTGCGGACAGCGCGGCCTCGACACCACCGAAGCGCGCGGTGAGCGTGTGCACCCACCGCTCGACGCCGAACGCCAGACAACTGGTGTGGGCGGTATCGGCGCCGGCCTGGATCTCGCACCGCTCGCCGAAGAAGTTCCGGTGGTAGTTGACCGAGCCGATGGCCAGGCCGTCGACGACGAACTCCTCCTTCACCGGGAACAACCGCTGCATCTTCGCCTTGCCGCTGTTCTTGTCGAAGAACGGGTCCGTGGCCACCTCGAGCTTGACGTCAAGGCCGAGCTCGGCGCACAGCGCCAACACCGCGTCCTTGGCCCGACCGAGGTGCTGCTTGGCACCCTCCTCCTGGCCGATGAAGACGATTTCCCGCATGGAGAAGCCGAGCAGCCGCTGTAGGCCGTCGTAGTGCTCCTCGTTGCGGAAACAGGTGCCCAACGTGGTCCGCAGGACTCCGTCTGCCGGCAGCACCGACCCGGCCAGGTCCAGGTAGATCGCGTAGCAGGCGGCCGAGGGCAGGGCGAACTCGGCGGGCCGCAGCACGTCGGCCGGCACCTGTTCCAACGGCCGGGACGCCCCAGCCAGCAGGCTGCCCACCCGCTCCGGGTCGAGCCGAGCGGCCGCCAACCCGAGATGCGGGAAGTTGTCGTAGTAGTCGAAGGTGTCCAGGTCGCGGGTGCGCAGCAGGAACGGGAACCGGAACTCCTCGGCACTCCAGCCGTCTCCGAGTCGCCGGAACACCGCGTCGATCGCCCTCAGCAATCGCAGCTGGCCGCCGTCGAGGACCCGCAGGCCATTGTCGGTAACGGTAGTCATGACGCCGCCTTCTGCTTCAGAAACCGCGCCCCGATCGCGTTGAGGGTGCGGAAGTCGTCGAGGTCGAGGTCCTCGGGGTCGATCGACTCGCCGGTCAGTTCCTCCAGCAGGAAGATGAACTCGACGAAGGCGAGCGAGTTGATCGCCCGGCTGTCGATCAGGTCGAGGTCGTCGTCCAGCTTGTCGAGTTTGGGATTGCGGTCCAGGATGAAGTCCCGCACCGCCTGCATCGGTTCGGTCCTCACTTGACCAGTTCCCTGCCCACGCCGGCCTTCGTCAGGAAGCTGCGCGTCCGCTTGAGGATCCGCTCGTGCGCGGCGTGTCGGGCCGGGTGCTCCAGTGCTCGGCGGCGCAGCGCCAACGCGTCCGGGATGCCGGCGTCGCGGTAGGCCGCCGGGTTGTAGAGCGTGGCGATGCTGTACCGCAGGTAGTTCTCCAGGTACTCGGCGACCAGCGGCACTTCGGCCGGGTCGCGCTTGGCCACCTGACCGAGCAGGTTGGTGAAGATCATCCGCCCGAACGCCACGTGCCGGCTCTCGTCCTGGTGGTGCACGCGGTTGATCTCGCGGGCGATGTGCGGCAACGACTCGTCGGTGGCCATGTACGCGTTGTAGTGGTCCACGATCTCCTCGAAGATGAGGATGCGGGCGAACACCACCAGCTCGCGGGCCACCTGCGACAGGTGTTCCACCGAGTCGGCCTGCAGGGACGGCTGGGCCGGGTACAGCTTGCCGCCATAACGCAGGCAGAACTGCGCGAAGAACCACATGTGCTCGTTTTCCTCACCGATGAAGTGGTGCAGGAACTCCGAGACGTTCGCGTAGGTCCGCTCGTGGATGCGCATCACCACTTCGCTCATCAGCTCGCGGATGCCGTGGATGTTGAGGCTGAAGAAGTTGATGGCCTCGTACTTGGTCAACGCGATCTGCTGCTCGCGGGTGAGCTCGTCCCACATGGGCGTGCCCGCGAGGGTCGTCAGGCTCTCGCTCATCCACGGCATGTCCGGCTCGATGGCGTCCGGCCAGTCGAACAACGTGTACGGGTTGTAGTAGCCGGACTCGGCCATGTGCTCGAGCCGGTCCAGCTCCAGCTCGATCGGTTCGATCTCTCGTACCGCCATTGTCAGTCGTCCTCCCCGATAGGTGGTTCAAGAGGTCAGGTTCACCGCGCCGACCTGATGTCGGCACGCAGCAGCGCCGGCTGTGCCGACCCACATTCGTGGTATCCGAAGGACGCGTTGCCGGCGGCGGTCGACGGGATGACCTTGTTGTAGATCGAGCCGAGGCACAGCTCCTGGAACTGCTCGGTGTTGGCGGACAATCGCGCCGCGAGCTGGGCCTTGGCGATGTCGACCGTCTTGGTCACGCCGTCGTCGTCCGTCACCTCGACGCATGCGTGCGGCAGGTCGAGTGCGCCGCCGAGCACCCCGGTGAACCAGCCGCGCTTCGCCTCCGCGCGGTAGCCCGCCGCGCGGAACCGCTCGGCCAGCAGCAGGCTCGCCGCGATGCAGCTCGTCACCCCGAGTTCGTGCACCAGCGCGTAGTCGGCCTGCATCGACACGGGGATCATCTGCCAGCGGTAGCCGGCGTGCAGGTAGTCGCGGGTCAACGTGCGCAGGGTCGGGGAAACCAGCGGGGTACGCGCGCCGGTGTTGGTGACGGTCGCGGCGTACTCCGCCGACCCTTCGCTCGGCGTGAGCGGCGTGATCTCCTCCAGCTGGCCCCCGAACCGGACCACGTCGGGCCCCTCCAGCCGCCACGGCGCCACCCCCGAGCACTCGTGGCACTCCAGTCGGACCCGGAAGCTCCAGGTCTTCGGCCGCAGCAGGTCGTCGAGCGACCGGCCCGCGAACCGGAACAGCATCCGGAACGCCAGCTCCGGCTGAGTGTTCGACCGGTACGAGTACATGCCGAGGTTGTAGAGGTCGTTGGGGTCGAAGTAACGTACGCCGTCCCGCTCCTCGACCGGCAGACCGGCATCGACCAGTCGCTCCACGTCGGCCGAGTCGCAGTGCAGCATCTCCCGGGCCACCGACTCCGGCTGCGTCTTGCGCGAGAACTCTTTGGGAACGAACTCGATCGATTCGGCGACTTTTTCCCACGGCGGACACTCAGTCGCTTGTTGCTGTGGCACGGTCTCTCCCCCAGGCAGCTTCAACCGGGTCTGCAACCGGGTCAACGCCGGTCACGACCGCACAGGATTACGAAACACCCGACAATGGGCCATCAGTATGATTCGCTACATTCAGCCGGGCCCTGCCTGACCCCGCGGAACACCAACGCACGCTACCACTCGTCCAACGTCACGCAATCCGTTAATTCTGCATATGCCACTGTGCGCTTCCCACGCATCGCGCGATTGCGACGATTCCTCCGTAACTGCGGCAGCCGCCTTCGACGGCCTCACCGGCAAACACTCCCGCGACCAGCGGAAAGGCATCTCTACGGCCACGTATGAGCAGCTCATGGCACCTTCCTCTGGTGTCGGACACCCGACCCACATCGGGCCACCGACGACCATGTGTCAAGGGTCACATAATCAAAACGTTATATGGCTACTAAATGAAGGTCGGGCCACCGGTCGGGGTACCGCCGACATCACCACCGAAACCGCCCCGAGCCACGCCCCACAACGGGTGGCATATTTATTTTTGCAGGTTGCACGGACGCCCGGGGCCGGCACCTCTTCGCCACGTCGGATTGCCGACTCTCGCAGAACTGTTGGCATCTCCACGACAGCTCACTCTGTGTGCATTCTTCATGGTCGTATTCCGAATCGGCGCCGGTATCGTATGGTGCGGCACAGCGGACGCCCAGCGCGTCGTCACGGTGCAGCGTGGCGGGCGCGGATCGGCGGGTCACGGTCGCCCAACCAAGCCATCGAAGGGGCCAACATGCCGTTGGATCGGATACTGCGCAGTCTCATCGCCTGGCAACATGCCGACGGTGCGCCGCCCCCGCTCCGTACGATGCCGGTCGAGCAGGCCCGCGAGCGCTACCGGGCAAGTGCCATTCGTCCCCGGCGCCAGGACGGCGGTCCGGATCGAACGGTGGTCGTCGACGAGAAGATCGACAGTTTGGACGGCACGCCGATCCGGTCCAGGGTGTACACGCCGCGTGCCGACGCCGACCGGGTGATCACTTACCTGCACGGCGGCGGCTGGGTGACCGGCGACCTCGACACGCACGACCTGGCCTGTCGGGTGCTCGCGGCGTCTCTGGGCGCGGTTGTCGTCTCCGCCGACTACCGCAGAGCGCCGGAGTTTCCGTACCCCACACCCCTGCACGACGCCATCTCGGTCGCGCGCTGGACCGGCCGGATGTTCCCCGACCGCGACCACGTGCTCGCCGGCGACAGCGCGGGTGCCCAGCTCGCCCTCGGCGTCGCCCTCGACGCCCGTGCCAACGGCGGCCCGCGCATCGCCGCGCTGCTGCTGATGTATCCGCCAGTCGACCCGAGCCTGCGGATCGCCGGCGCCGGTGCGCACACCGAGGGGTACCTGCTGTCCGTCGACGACCTGGCCTGGTGCTACGAGCAGTACCTTCCCGATCCACGGCACCGGAACGATCCCGGCGTCGATCTGCTGCGCGCGGACCTGCACGGTCTACCACCGACGGTCGTCGCCACGGCCGAGTTCGACCCGCTGCAACGCGAGGGCGAACTGCTGGTCGAGAGCCTGCACGCCGCCGGCGTGCCCGCCCGGCACGTACCCGGGCCGGGCCTGGTGCACGGCTCGTTTCTGATCCAGGACATCGTGCCCGCCGCGGCGACCAACGCGCAGCAGGTCATTCGGGAGATCGACGCCGTCCTCACCTCCGCCCGCCGACCCGCCCCATGACCGGCCGCCACCTTGTTGGGACGGCCGGACGCGGTCACGAGGTCGCGGTCGCCAGTGGCTGCCAGTCGGTGTAGACCGGGTCCAGGCCGTCCCCGAGGAACAGCCGACGCATCTCCGCACGCTTGACCTTGCCGCTCGTCGCGCGCCGGACGCCACCCCGGCGCAGCAGGACGATTCCGTCGGGCCGGACACCGAAATCGCGGCTGAGCGTACGCGTGATCTCGTCGGCCAGGTGACGCAGCCGCTCCTCGGACGGCCGCCCATTGATCTCGGAGACCACGACCAGGGCGTTGCCGGACCTGGATTCGTCGCGCGGCACGGTGAAGACCGCACCGATGATGCCCAGACCGGGAATCTGTGCCCGCAACGCCCGCTCGATCTCCTGCGGGTAGAGGCAGCGACCATCCACGACGAGCAGTTCGGCCGTCCGCCCGGTCACGTACAGCTCACCCTCGTGCATGGTGCCGAGATCCCCCGTGCGGACGTAGCCGTCGACGGTGACCGTCCGGTCGGTCGCGGCCTCGTCGCGCCAGTAGCCACGGGAGACGCTGGGACCGCGTACCCAGATTTCGCCGATGGCCCCGGCGGGCAGCGCCGCACCGGTGGTCGGGTCGACGATCAGCACCTCGACGTGGCGCGGTGTGCCACAGCTGACCACACCCGGACCCGCGTCGGTGGGAGTGAACCTGTGTCGCTCCAACCCATGCTCGTCGACCCTGGTCACGACGGCCTTCCGGAACGGGTCCGCCGAGACGAGCAGCGTCGCCTCGGACAGGCCGTAGCAGGGGCACACCACGTCGTCGCGCAACCCGGCCGGAGCGAACCGCTTCGCGAACGCCTCCAGCGTCTCGGCGTGCACCCGTTCCGCTCCGTTGACTCCGATACGCCATCGGGACAGGTCCAGCCCGCTCAGTTGGGTGTCGGTGACCCTGGCGCGACACATCTCGAAGGCGAAGTCCGGGGCGGCGGACACCTGGATGTCGTACTTGTCGATCATGCGTAGCCAGCGGTGCGGCTGCCGGATGAAGGCGGCGGGGTGCATCAGTACGCAGCCGCCCCCCACCAGCAGGGCAGGCAGCAGGTGACCGAAGAGTCCCATGGCGTGGTGCAGCGGGACCCAGCCGCCGAGTCTGGTCTCGGTGGTCAGCCCGTACACGCGGCGCTGGTTCTCCACGTCGTGCAGGAGGTTGCCGTGGCTGACCGGCACGCCCCGGGGTTCGCCGACGGTGCCCGAGGTGTACTGGATGATCGCGAGTGTGTCGTGGTCCAGTTCGCTGGGGGACCACGATTCCGCCTCCGGTACGGCGGGACTGTCGGTGGCCAGCAGCGGCAGGTCGGACAACCCGACCGCCTGCGCCCACGTCAGGACGGCGGAGCGGTTGGCCGTGTCGGTCAGCACCGCCGACGGCCCGGCGTTCTCGGCGATCCCTCGGGCGCGCGACCGCTCATGGGGATAACGCCCCGGCAGCGGTGCCGGCACCGCGACCATCCCGGCGTAGAGACAGCCCACGAGCGCCGCAGCGAAGTCGAAGCCGGTGGGATACAACAGCAGCACCCGGTCGCCGGCCGGGTGACGCGCCTGAAGCCACGCCCCGATCCTCCTTGCCTCGGCATCCAGTTGAGCGAACGACCAGCGCCGGTGACCGTCGGGACGATCGATGTCGTCGACGACGATCAGCGCGGCGCGCTCCGGTGTCGTCCGGGCGTGCCCACGGATCGCGGTGGCGGCACTCGCGGTGAGCGACAGATCAATCATTGCCCCGGTTCCTCTCCCTGCCGTATGCACGAACCGTCAGCACCACGAATGACCTGCGAGGCGCTCCAGGAAGCCAGTGAACGACGGAGGACGCGTTGGTCGCGCATGTGCCGTCGGTTGAACGGAGAACCGCTTCGATCAGCAGGCTAGCACCGGCCGCAGGGGCCATCCACCGGACCAGCGCCACTACTGAGAAATGCACACCCTGAGCATTAGAAACGCATCCGGATGCGGTACCTCATAGACCGGAGCTTCGCCAGCATAAAGCCGCCCTTCAGTGCAAGGAAAGGTTCCGTAAAGAAATCCGACCGGGTGCGCTGAATGGACCGGGGCGACTCACCCGACTCACTCAGATCCAGTGCGACTCCCGGGCGATCCGCAGCGCGTCGATCCGGTTGCGAGCGTTGAGCTTCGCGACGACCGACGACAGATAGTTACGCACCGTGCCGTCGGAGAGGCGCAGCCGAGCCGCGATCTCACCAACGGTGTCCCCCTGGTAGACGTGGGTGAGCACCGAAAGCTCGCGGGGCGTGAGTGGGCAGTCCCCGTTGCCCAGAGCGGCCACCGTCAGTTCCGCGTCGAAGACGCGTTCGCCGAGGTGGACGCGACGGATGGCGTCGAAGAACTGGCGGGGCGGGACGTCGCGCTGCACCAGCCCCGCGATCTCTCCCGCGAAGGCCCGGCGCACGACCGGCCGGGTGAACGAGGTCGCGAGCAACATGCTTCGGCAACCCGGGACGCTTGCCACCTTCTCGGCGAACGCCACCGCGTCGCTCTCCTCGCGCTGAAAGCTGATGATCACCACGTCGGGCCGATGCAGCTCGGCGAAATCCAACGCGTCCAAATAGTTACTCATCGATCCGACGACGCAGAACTCCTCCTCCTGCCCCAAGAGGGCAGTGAGCGCAAAACGGGACAGATGCAGAACGTCGGACACGAGCACGTCGATTGCCACTTATTCCCTCCAGACGGTTCCCCGACCGCGCCGTTGGGGGCCCAGCGCGCACCCTCGACGTCATAATGTCACACGCGTACGAAAATCTGAAGGTCGATATCTGACAGTGCCGGACGTGCAATTTGCTACCACTGTGGACATTCGCTGGATCAAGATTGCGACAAGCATGACAGTGTCAAATTCGCGATAGATGTCCGGCCTTCTGCCGATCGGACCAGGGGGTCCTCAAGATCGCGGCACCGCCGACCCGAGGCGGTGGCGGACAGCCGTGCCACGTCGCCTCCTCGGCGTCCGCGTCAGGGAAGGCGACCGGTCACCAGATGGTCCGGCGCGCGCATCCGCCACGCGTCGGTGATCAGCTCGTCGAGCCGCTCGACGGCGACCGCCGCCAGGCGCACCATGACCAGGGGAAGCCCGTCGTAGGCCGGGGTGGTGAAGAACAGTGTCGGCTCACCGAGGAGCAGCGCCTGCTTCTCGGCCTCGTCGCCGACGTACAACACGGCGATGTCGGTGCGGATGACGCGCGGCTTTCCCGGCCGGCGCTCGGGGTAGGACCAGATGAAGCCTTTGTCCGCGACCCGGAAGTCGAAGCCGTCGCTGTCGATCTCCACGGCGTACGGTAGCGCCAGAGCCAGCCGGCGTACGTCGGAGGCGTCAGCCATCGCCTGTCCCTGAGATCACCGGTCGCGGCATGCCGAGAGGCTAGCCGCAGACTCCGACATCGCCACCACCGGGAGCAACCGCCACCACGCTTCTTCGCCTCGTCGTACAGCTGCTCCTTGGCGACCGTACGGGCCGCGATCCGCTCGGCGCGGCTGGTGGACCGACCTGCCCGCCGCATCAGCCGGGTGGCGGGACGAACGACGTCCGCCCCATCCACCCGGGACGCCGATGACTCAGGAGGTGAACTTGTCCAGCGCCAACTCGATGGCACCGCTGTCCGGCTGGGCGTACGCCCTCATGGTCTCCTTGTTGTAGGAGATGAAACTCGGGCACCGCACCGCCGGGGCGTTGACCCGGCCGCCCTCACCGATCTTCTCACCGGTCTTGGCGGCGTAGAAGCTCAGCGTGTAGCGCGAGGACACGTAGTCGACGGTGACCTGCTTGTCGTCGCGGTCCTTGTACTGGCACTTGCGGGGCGTGCCCTCGCTGCCCTGCTCGAAGGTGAGGCAGCCGACGACGGAGACCGACGCCCACTCGGCGGTCTTGGCGTAGTACGGCTTGTCGAAGCCGACGGACTTGCTCAGCCAGGACTCCGGACGCTCCGGGGAGTTGGCGAACGTGTAGACCTTGGTGCCCTTCGCTCCGGTGTAGGGCGCGGCGTTGAGGATCGGGCTGCCTTCACACACGGCGGACATGTCGCTGGAGTTACGGGCAGTGACCGCGTTGTTGTTGTCCGGCTGCTCCTCCGCGGGCGGGACGACCGACGGCGCCTCGGTCGGGGCACCGGGCGCGTCGCTCCGCTGGCCCGCGACGGGTTCCCCCTCCTCGTCACCGGCCAGCACGAAGAAGCCGATGACGCCACCACAGGCGACGAGCACCGCCATCACGGCCGCGCCGATTCCCAGACCGAGCCAGAGACCCTTGTTCGAGGACTTCGTCGGCTGCGGCCCGTAGGGCGGGGGTGGCGGCGGCACCGGCGCACCGTACGGGGAGGGGTAGCCGGCCGGAGTGACCGGCGAGCCCGGCGGACCGACCGGGGAGCCGGGTGGTGTGCCCCAGGGGGCGGCGTTCGGATCCGGCTGTTGCCCACCGTACGGAGGATGGCTGTCACTCATCTGATGCCCTTGTCGAAGTCGTGAGGTTACCTGGCCGATGATCACAGCCAGGGTAGTGAGCAGCGCAAGTCCGGGGGCATCGACTCCCCGGCCATCCAGCCGGCGGACGTCGCGCCTGGATTACCGGTGTGCCGGCGTCACCCGGCGGGTACCTATCGGACACCGCAGAGGAGGACGAGATGACGACCGACCCGAGGTACACGCCGATCGCAATGACCGGAACCGGCAAACTGGTGGACGAAGACGGCGACACCGGCACCGAGTTGGTCGGCGCGGACGACGCGGCCGCCGACGCCGCACGAGCCGGCGCCGACATCGATCTGGCAGCGGCAGAACGGGACACCGATCCGACTCCCGTCGGCGCTGCCGATGCCGAGGCCGACCGGCGACGGGCCGCCGGCGAGGACTGAGTCGGCCCCATACCGAACTGTGGCCCCGGGACGTCGTCCCGGGGCCACAGTTCATCCCACGCTTCGATGCATCGAAATATTGCATCATCGTTTCAAGGCCACGTAGGCTGCGGTGGGAGCGCTCCCGGCCTTCTCGTCCCTCGCCGCCGGAGTGCCGTACCCCCACCACCACGACCGGATTGCGATGGTCCACCATGAAGCAACCTCTGCGGCGCCTGCTGGTCGCGACCGGTGCCGTCGGCGCATTGACCCTCGGCGCGTTGACGGCCCTGCCCACCACCAACGCGATGGCCGCGACCGGCTGTTCCGTGACCTACACGACGAACAGCTGGTCCGGCGGGTTCACCGCGAGCGTCACGGTCACCAACCTCGGCGACCCGGTCAGCGGCTGGACGCTCGGCTTCAGCTTCCCCGACAGCGGTCAGCGGCTCACCCAGGGCTGGTCGGCCACCTGGAGCCAGAGCGGCAGCTCCGTCACCGCGCAGAGCGCGAGCTGGAACGGATCGCTCGGCACCGGAGCCAGCACCAACATCGGCTTCAACGGCAGCTTCACCGGTGCCAACCCGTCACCGAGTTCGTTCACGCTCAACGGCACCGTGTGCACGGGCTCGACCACGCCGACCACTCCCCCGCCGCCCACCACGCCGCCGACGACGACCAACCCACCGACCACCCCGCCGCCACCGGGCACCCAGACCCCGGTCGGCATCAACGGGCAGCTGCGGGTGTGCGGGGTCAACCTCTGCAACCAGTACGGTCGACCGATCCAGCTGCGCGGCATGAGCAGCCACGGCATCCAGTGGTTCGGCAACTGCTACAACCCGGCCTCACTCGACGCGCTCGCCACCGACTGGCGCGCCGACCTGTTCCGCATCGCGATGTACGTGCAGGAGCAGGGCTACGAGACCGATCCGGCCGGCTTCACCAACCGGGTGAACAGCCTGGTCGAGGAGGCCACCCGACGCGGGATGTACGCCATGATCGACTTTCACACGCTGACCCCGGGCGACCCGATGTACAACCTGGAGCGGGCCAAGACCTTCTTCGCCACCGTCTCGGCCCGGCACGCCGCGAAGAACAACGTGATCTACGAGATCACCAACGAGCCCAACGGGGTCGGCTGGTCCACCATCAAGAACTACGCCGAGCAGGTCATCCCGGTGATCCGGGCCAACGACCCGGACGCGGTGATCATCGTGGGCACGCGCGCCTGGTCCTCGCTGGGCGTCTCCGAGGGGGCCACCCACTCCGAGATCGTCAACAACCCGGTGAACGCCAGCAACATCATGTACGCGTTCCACTTCTACGCCGCGTCGCACAAGGACAACTACCGGGCCGAGGTGGAGCGGGCCGCCGCCCGGCTGCCACTGTTCGTCACCGAGTTCGGCACTGTGGACTACACCGGTGACGGGGGTGTCGACCTGGCCAGCAGCACCCAGTGGCTCGACCTGCTCGACCGGCTGAAGATCGGTTACGCCAACTGGACCTTCTCCGACAAGGCCGAGGGCAGCGCCGCGTTGCGGCCGGGCACCTGCAACGGCAGCAACTACACCGGCACCTCGATGCTGACCGCCTCCGGTGTCTTCATGCGCGACCGCATCCGCACCCCGGACAACTTCCCCACCAGCTGATCCGAGCGCACCACCACCACGCGGCCCCGGCGGTACACCGCCGGGGCCGCACTTGTGCGCCGGCTCAGCTCACGTCGGGCACCGGGCCGATCAGCGAATCGGCGGGCCCGGCGGAGCCCGCCCGGTACTCCTGTAGCGGCACCGCACCGGCCTTCCAGGCAGCCAGCACCGGCTCCACGATGCGCCAGCACTCCTCGGCGACGTCGGCGCGGACCGACAGGGTCGGATCGCCCTCGAAGGCGCCGCGCAACACCTCGCCGTACGCGGGCAGCTCGCCGGGGCCGAAGTCCGCCGTCAGGTTGACCTGCTCCAACTCGAAGGGATTCCCGGGACCGTTGATGTTGAGATCCAAACCGAGCTGATCGGGTCCGAAGCCGATCCGGAGCCGATCCGGCCGGTCGTAGCCGGTCAGGCCGTCGGGCACCCGGGTCGGCTGCTTGAAGGTGATGATCGCCTCTTTGCGTACGGTGTCCATCGCCTTTCCCGAGCGCAGCCGGAACGGCACTCCCGCCCAGCGCCAGGTGTCCACCGTGACCGCCAGCTCCGCGAGCGTCTCCGTGCCCCGCGCAGGGTCGACGCCGGGCTCGTCGGCGTAGTTCGGCATCCGCCGCCCGTCGATCTCTCCTGCGGTGTACCGGCCCCGCCGGCTGGCCGCCACCGGATCGTCGTGCCACAGCCGGGTGGCCCGCAACACCTGCGCCTTGCGTCCCCGCACCTCCTCGGCCCGCAGCGTCGGCGGCGGATCCATAGCGAGCAGGGCCAGCACCTGGAGCAGGTGGGACTGCACCATGTCCACCAACGCCCCGGCACCGTCGTAGTAGCCCGCCCGCCCTTCCAGGCCGAGCGTCTCGTCGAAGACGATGTCCACGCAGGCCACGTGCGAGGAGTTGAGCACCGGCTCGAAAATCCGGTTGGCGAAGCGCAGGCCGAGCAGGTTGAGCACCGTCGACTTGCCGAGGAAGTGGTCGATCCGGTGGACCTGGTGCTCCGGTACGAGGGTGGCCAGCAGTTCGTTGAGCGAGCGAGCCGAGATCCGATCGACCCCGAAGGGCTTCTCCAGCATCAGCCGGGTGCCGGGTGGCACCCCGATGCGGGCCAGCGCGGCGGCCGAACGGGCCGTCACCAGTGGCGGCAGCGCGAAGAAGATCACCAGCGGCCCGGTACAGCAGCCGAGCAGCGACCGCAGGTCCTCCTCGCGAGTCACGTCGGCCGGCACGTACCGCGTCTCCCGGATCACCTCGGACTCCACCGGGCCCACCGCGCCGACGGCCCCGAAGGAGTCGGCCACCCGACGCCGCCAGCGCTCGTCGTCCCAGCCATCCATGCCGCTGCCGATCAGCCGCAGGCCGGGCACCGCCCCGGTTGCCACCAGTCGACCCAGCCCGGGCAGCAGCAGCCGCCCGGTCAGGTCACCGCTGGCGCCGAGCACCAGCAGGGTCTGCCGTACGCCGGTGGCGGCGGGTTCTGCGGGGACAGCTGCGGGGGCGCTCGATGCCGGCGTCGTCATGCCACCACCATGCCCTGTCCCGGCGACCGGCAAGCACCGGACCCCGTGGACTCGCCGGCCGTTCGCGCACCGCATCCGGGTCGGTGCGGATCGTCACCCCGGTGTGGTCCGCAGATCCCACAGGTCGTGGTGTCGGGCTGGCGAGCCGATCTTCATGTGGCAGTCTGGTCTCACCGTCGGCCGGGACGAGGCCGGCGGTGTGCCCGACCCTGCGAGGAGACGATCTATCCGATGGCTGCGGACGTCACCAGCACCGACGAGTGGCAGGCCCTGCGCAAGCACGCCGACGAGATCCGCGGGACGCACCTGCGGGATCTCTTCGCCACCGATCACGGCCGCGGCCGGCGGTTGACCGTCGAGGTGGCCGACCTCTACGTCGACTACAGCAAGAACCTGGTCACCGACGAGACGTTGCGCCTGCTGACCGCCCTGGCCGAGCGGGTCGGGCTGACCGACCGGATCGCCGCGATGTTCGCCGGCGCCCACATCAACGGGACCGAGAATCGCGCGGTGCTGCACACCGCGCTGCGGCTGCCGCCCGACGCCACGCTCACCGTCGACGGACAGGACGTGGCAACCGACGTGCACGCGGTACGGGAAAGGATGGCCGAGTTCGCCGAGAAGGTACGCTCCGGCCAGTGGCGCGGGCACACCGGCGAGCGGATCCGCACCGTGGTCAATATCGGCATCGGCGGTTCCGACCTGGGGCCGGTGATGGCGTACGAGGCGTTGAAGGCGTACCGCGACGGCGGCCTGAGCTGCCGCTTCGTGTCGAACATCGACCCCACCGACATCCACGACACCACCGCCGATCTGGACCCGGCCACCACGTTGTTCGTGGTGGTGTCGAAGACCTTCTCCACGCAGGAGACCCTGGCCAATGCCGAGCAGGCCCGGCGGTGGCTGCTGGCCGGCCTCGACGCGGACGCCGACGCGGTGGCCCGCCACTTCGTCGCGGTCAGCACCAACGCCCGGCGGGTGGCGGACTTCGGCATCGACCCGGCCAACATGTTCGGCTTCTGGGACTGGGTCGGCGGACGGTACTCGCTGCCGTCGGCGGTGGGCCTGTCGGTGATGCTGTCCATCGGGCCGGCGCGCTTCGACGAGATGCTGGCCGGCTACCACGCCGTGGACGAGCACTTCCGGACCGCACCGCTGGCCGGCAACGCGCCGGTCCTGCTCGGCCTGCTCAACGTCTGGTACACCAACTTCCTGGGCGCGCAGACCCACGCGGTGCTGCCGTACTCGCAGTACCTGCACCGGTTCCCCGCCTATCTGCAACAGTTGACCATGGAGAGCAACGGCAAGTCGGTACGCACCGACGGCCGCCCGGTGTCGTACGACACCGGGGAGATCTTCTGGGGCGAGCCCGGCACCAACGGCCAGCACGCCTTCTACCAGCTGCTGCATCAGGGCACCCGGCTGGTGCCGGCGGACTTCATCGCCTTCAGCGAGCCCAACCACGACATCGGCGACATGCACGACCTGTTCATGTCGAACTTCTTCGCCCAGACCGCGGCGCTGGCCTTCGGCCGGACCGCCGAGCAGGTCGCGGCCGAGGGGACCGCGGCCGACCTCGTGCCGCACCGGGTGATGGCCGGCAACCACCCGAGCACGTCGATCGTGGCCGACCGGCTCACCCCGGCCACGCTCGGCCAGTTGGTCGCTCTCTACGAGCACATCGTGCTCACCGAGGGCGCTATCTGGGACATCAACCCGTTCGACCAGTGGGGTGTCGAGCTGGGCAAGGTGATGGCCAACCAGCTCGCCCCGCTGCTCACCGGCGACCGACCCGAGCTGGCCGAACTGGACTCCTCCACCGCCGCGCTGATCCGCCGTTACCGCGTCCAGCGTCAGCGGGACTGAGCCCGGGAACCGTCCGAACGCTGCGTGAGCCGTGACTGGCCTGACCGTTGAGCAGACGATCACCCGTGCCCACCAGGAGGAGTGGGCGCGGGTGGTCGCCAGCCTCGCCCGCCGCTTCGGTGACCTCGATGTCGCCGAGGAAGCGACGGCCGAGGCGTTCGTGACGGCCGTGGAGCGGTGGCCGCGCGAGGGCGTACCACCCAGTCCCGGCGGTTGGCTCGCCACCACCGCGACCCGCAAGGCGATCGATCGGCTTCGTCGCGATTCGCAGCGCGACGCCAAGCACCGGGCGGCCCGGATCGTCCACGACGACTCCCCGGCCGAGCCGACCGGTGCGGTCGAGGACGACCGGCTCAGGCTGGTCTTCACCTGCTGCCACCCGGCGCTCGCGATGCAGGCCCGGGTGGCGCTGACGCTGCGCCTGCTCGGCGGTCTCACCGTCGGCGAGATAGCCCGCGCCTTCCTGGTCCAGGAGACCACGATGGCGCGACGGATCACCCGCGCCAAGGCAAAAATCAGGGCAGCGGGCATCCCCTACCGGGTACCCGCGGCCGACGACATCCGCGAGCGGGTCGTCGGCGTGCTCGCCGTCGTCTACCTCGTCTTCAACGAGGGCTACCTCGCCAGCGAGGGAGACGAAGCGGTACGCGTCGACCTCAGCGAGGAGGCGATCCGCCTCGGCCGCCTGCTCCGAACCCTCCTCCCGGACCACGGCGAGGTGGCCGGCCTGCTCGCCCTGATGCTGCTCATCGACGCCCGACGGCCGGCGCGGGTGTCCCGCACCGGTGAGCTGCTGACCCTTGCGGAGCAGGACCGTAGCGCCTGGGACCGCGCCCGCATCGCCGAGGGCAACGCCCTGCTCCACGAACGGATCAAGGTAGTGGCGGCCGGCGGTGAGCCACCCGGGCGCTACCAGTTGCAGGCCGCCATCAACGCCGTGCACACCAACGCCCCCTCCAGCCGAGCCACCGACTGGTCCGGCCTCCTCGCCCTCTACGACCAGCTGTCGCTGATCGACCCCTCGCCGATCGTGCGACTCAACCGGGCGGTCGCCGTCGCCGAGGTCGACGGCCCTGCGGTCGGCCTCGCCGAGATCGAACCGCTCGACGAGGCTCTCGACGGTTACCACGCCCTGCACGCCGTCCGAGCCGACCTGCTGCGACGGCTCGGACGCCACCGCGACTCACGAGCGGCGTACGACCGGGCCATCGGTCTCGCCGGCAATCCCGCCGAACGGGCCTACCTCACCCGCCGCCGCGACCAGCTCGCCGGCTGACCGGTGGAAAAATCTGCTCGACAGCTTGTCGGATGGGCGGCGGGTCGCTCGTAGATCAGGCGAGAGGCGGCCGGAGGGGCCGCCGGGACAAGGAGTTCTGCGATGGCGCGGTACTTGATCTCGTTCAACGACGGCGCGATGGACCACATCCCCGACGAGGATTGGCCCGACGTGGGCAAGGCGGCGCACGCGGTGACCCAGGAGGCCGTGAACGCCGGGGTGTTCGTGTTCGGCGCCGGACTACAGCGGCAGCGGGCCAGCGTCGTGGCCACGGACGGGCTGGTGACCGACGGCCCGTACCCGGAGACGAAGGAGGTCATCGGCGGATTCGTGGTCGTCGACGTGGCGGAACGCGAGGAGGCGCTGGCGTGGGCCGCCAAGATCGCCGTCGCTTGCCGGTGCGCGCAGGAGGTGCGGCAGCTCATGCCGGACCCCGAGACCGACGAGATGCTACGCCAGGCCGGCCTACGAGGCTGACCTTCCGCCGTTCGGTTGTCTTTCGGTCCGTTCTGGCCCAATGGGTCAGGTGCGGGTGCCCGGACTCCCCCGTTGTCCGGGCACCCGCGTCACGACGACGCGACCGAGGAGCACAGCCCATGCGGAGCACCATCAACAGCGCCACCGTGAGCGAGCTGGACGCCCCAGGCGGGCACGCGGACCACACCCGGCTGCTGGAGCAGACCCTGTTCGAGGTGAAGCGGGTGATCGTCGGCCAGGATCGACTGGTGGAGCGGCTGTTGACCGCCTTGCTGGCCCGGGGTCACTGCCTGCTGGAAGGCGTTCCCGGCGTGGCCAAGACCCTCGCCGCGGAGACTCTGGCCACAGCGGTGGGCGGCAGCTTCGCCCGAATCCAGTTCACCCCCGACCTGGTGCCGTCGGACCTGATCGGAACCCGGATCTACCGAGCCTCGACTGAGACGTTCGACGTCGAGCTGGGGCCGGTCATGGCCAATCTGGTCCTCGCCGACGAGATCAACCGAGCCCCGGCCAAGGTGCAGTCGGCGCTGTTGGAGGTGATGGCCGAGGGACATGTCTCGATCGGTGGACGGACCTACCCGGTCCCCACGCCGTTCCTGGTGCTGGCCACTCAGAACCCGATCGAGTCCGAGGGCGTCTATCAACTGCCCGAGGCGCAACGGGACCGCTTTCTGATGAAGATCATGGTCGACTATCCAACCGACGACGAGGAACTGGGCATCCTCTACCGGATGGGCGCCGGCACCCCGGCCGCCCGGCCGGTGCTGGACCCGCCCCGGCTGGCGGCGTTACAGGCCCGGTCCCGCGAGGTCTTCGTCCATCACGCCCTGGCCGAGTACGTCGTACGGCTGGTGCTGGCCACCCGCGACCCGCGCCGGTTCGGGCTACCTGACGTGGCCGCGCAGCTGGCGTACGGTGCCAGCCCTCGCGCCACCCTCGGTCTGGTCGCCGCCGCCCGGGCGCTGGCGTTGCTGCGTGGCCGCGACTACGTGCTCCCCGCGGACGTGCGGGAGATCGCCGGCGAGGTGCTCGCCCATCGGCTGGTCCTCTCCTTCGACGCGGTCGCAGACGACGTCGACCCCGGCGAACTGGTGCGGCAGGTCGTCGAGGCGGTACCACCCCCACAGATCGCTCCCGCCCAGGAGGTCCAGGGGCCGGGCCTGGGGACGGCGGCATGAACGAGAACGCGACGAGCCTCGGGCACCTGGCGCCGCAGCGCCGGCTGCGCCGGCTGGAGCTGACCATCACCCGCCGGCTCGACGGCTTGCTGCACGGCCAGCACCTGGGCCTGCTGCCCGGCCCGGGCAGCGAGCCGGCGGGCAGCCGGGAGTACCGCCCCGGCGAGGACGAGGTACGCCGGATGGACTGGTCGGTGACCGCGCGAACGACCGTGCCGCACGTGCGTACCGTCGACGCCGACCGGGAGCTGACCACCTGGGCGCTGGTGGACGCGACGCCCAGCATGGACTTCGGCACCGCCGAGCTGGAGAAGCGGGAACTGGCGGTGGCGGCCGTCGCCGCCGTCGGCTTCCTCACCGCCGGCTCCGGCAACCGGCTCGGCGCGCATCTGCTCGGGGATACCGGAGTGCGCCGGTTCCCCGCCCGCACCGGCCGATACCACCTGCTCAGCCTGCTGCGCACCCTGATGGAGGTGCCCCGCGGCCGACCGGCCAGCGACCCCGTGCCGCTGGCCGAGGCCATCGACGGGTTGCGCCGGTCGGCCGGCCGCCGCGGGCTGACGGTGGTCGTCTCCGACTTCCTGGACGGCCTACCCGACGAGGGCGTCGCCGGCGCCGGAGGCGGTCCCCCGGACTGGGAGCGACCGCTACGGCGGCTGGCCGCGCGGCACCAGGTGCTCGCGGTCGAGGTCCGCGATCCGCGCGAGCTGGAGCTGCCCGACGTCGGCCTGATCACGCTGCTCGACCCGGAGAGCGGGCGACGGCGCGAGGTCGCCACCGGCAGCCGCCGGCTGCGTGACCGCTATGCGGCGGCCGCCGCCGCACAACGGCTGGCCGTGGCGCGGGCGCTGCGCCGGGCCGGCGCGGTCCACCTACCGCTGAGCACCGACCGGGACTGGATCGCCGACATCGTCCGGCACGTCCACACCCAGCGCCGGCTGGCCCGGGCGACCCGACCGACGCACGGAGGAGCCGCGTGAGCTGGGAATCCCCCGAACGGCTGTGGCTGCTGGCCGGGGTGGCCGCCCTGGTGGTCGGGTACCTGGTGCGTCAGCGCCGACACAGCCGGTACGCCGTCCGGTTCACCAACCTGCGCCTGCTGGACAAGGTGGCACCGGCCCGCCCGGCGTGGCGCCGGCACGTACCGGCCGCGCTGTTCATCGCGATGCTGGCGC
The DNA here is from genome assembly GCF_027497175.1 of Verrucosispora sp. WMMD573. NCBI lineage: Bacteria > Bacillati > Actinomycetota > Actinomycetes > Micromonosporales > Micromonosporaceae > Micromonospora > Verrucosispora sp. WMMD573. Next base: position 5,095,925 of record NZ_CP114901.1, read on the forward strand.
TGCTGGTGGTCGGCTTCGCCCGCCCGACCGACGAGGTACGGGTACCCCGGGAACGGGCGACCGTCATCGTGGCCGTCGACGTGTCCCGGTCCATGCTCGCCGACGACGTACCGCCGGACCGGCTGCTCGCGGCCCGGGAAGCGGCCCGTGAGTTCGTGGCCGACCTGCCGGCGGAGTTCAACGTCGGGCTGGTGGCCTTCGCCGGCAGCGCGTCGGTGATGGTCGCACCGGGCGGCGACCGTGAGTCGGTCACCGCCGGCATCGACCAGCTCGACGAGGGTGTCACCGGCCGACCGGGAACGGCGATCGGCGAGGCCATCCACGCCTCGCTGGAATCGATCCGCACCCTGGACGCGCAGGCCGCCGAGGATCCGCCGCCGGCAAGGGTGGTGGTGCTCTCCGACGGGGCGAACACCTCGGGACGGGACCCGGCGCAGGCCGCCGCCGACGCCGTGCAGGCCGGCGTACCGGTCGACACCATCTCCTTCGGCACCCCCGACGGACGCATCGGCGGCGGCCAGTCGGTCCCGGTCGACGGGGAGACCCTGCGCGCCGTGGCCGAGCAGGCCGGTGGCGGCCACTACCAGGCGGGCAGCGGCGACGAGTTGCGATCCGCGTACGCCGACATCGGCTCGTCGGTCGGTCATCGGCTGGAGCGTCAGGACGTGTCGGCGCGGTTCATCGGCGCCGGCCTGGTGCTCGCCCTGCTGGCCGCCGCCGGCTCCCTGTTCTGGTTCTCCCGACTGCCCTGACGGCCGTCTTTCGAACCTCTTCGAGGAGGGGACATCGCATGCACAGCACGATTGCGGGGTTGGGTGAACCGCGCGGACCACGCTTCGTCTCGCCTGCCCTGCCGGCCGACGAGCAGCCGCCCGCTTCCCCTGCGGTCGCGGCAGTCCCGGCCGCGCCGACGGCACCCGACCCGGCGGTCGGGAACCCGGAGCCTGCCGTCGGAGCGCCGCGATGGCCCCGGCTGCTGCTGGCCGGGCTGACCGTGGTGGCGGTGTCGACAGGTGCCGGCGGCGTCGCCGGGCACCTCACCGCCGGCGACGCACCGGCAGCCAGCCCGGGCTCCGCGCCGGCCGGTCCGACCGGGAGTACGGCGGCCGACCTGGTCACCGCCGCCGACCAGGTGCTGGCTGGAGTGGTGTCGGTGCGGGTGACCAGCGGTGGCCGGGGCGCCTCCGGATCGGGGTTCCTGATCGACGACCGGGGACACGTGGTCACCAACAACCACGTGGTGGCCGGCGGCAACACGTTCCAGGTGGTCGGCCGGGACGGCCGTCGGCTCACCGCGCGGTTGGTCGGCCGTGACCCGGGTACGGACATCGCCGTGCTGCGGGTCGATCCGGGCAACGGGCTGCGCCCGCTGCCGCTGGCCACGGCCGGCCAGACGCGGGTCGGTGAGCCGGTGCTCGCGGTCGGTTCGCCGCTCGGGCTCTCCGGCACGGTGACCGCCGGGATCGTCAGCGCGCTGGACCGGCCGGTTCGTCTCGGCGCTGGGGCGCGGCAGCCGGCCTTGCAGACAGACGCGTCCATCAACCCCGGAAACTCCGGTGGTCCACTCGTCAACGGCCGGGGCGAGGTGGTGGGCGTGAACACCGCCATCGCCACACTGGAGGGCAGCGGCAACATCGGAATCGGCTTCGCCATCCCGGTCGAGCGGGCGGCTCAGGTGGCACAGGGGCTGATCGCGAGAGGATAACTGACAGATGCGGCTGCTCGTGGTGGAGGACGAAGAGGATCTGGCCGGCGCGCTGCGGGTCGGGCTGGCCCGGGCCGGCTACGCCGTCGATCTCGCCGCCGACTCGGCGCAGGCGTACGACCTGCTGCTGGTAAACGCGTACGACCTGATGTTGCTCGACGTCAATCTGCCCGATGGCGACGGGTTCGCGCTGTGTCGGGCGATCCGGTCCGGCACGGTCGAGGTGGCCGGCGGGCGGGATCTTCGGGTGCTGATGCTCACCGCCCGCGGTGCGTTGACCGACCGGGTGCGTGGCCTGGACGAGGGTGCCGACGACTATCTGGTGAAACCGTTCGCGCTCGTCGAGTTGCTGGCGCGGGTGCGGGCGCTGCTGCGCCGGGACACCGGCGGCACCGGAGTGGTCCTCACCGTGGGCGCGTTGACCCTGGACGTGGCGCGACAGGAGGCCCGCCGGGGCAGCCGGCAGTTGCACCTGACCCGGAAGGAGTTCGGCGTCCTGGAGTACCTGATGACCCGTCCCGGGCAGGTGGTGCCGGCCGAGGAGTTGCTGGAGCACGTCTGGGACGCCAACGCCGACCCGTTCACCGAGACCGTCCGGGTCACCGTGGGTACGCTGCGGCGCAAACTCACCGGTGGTGGCGACGACCCGGCGATCGAGACCGTCGTCGGGCGCGGCTACCGGCTGCGGGAGGTGCTGGCGTGACTGTCTTCCGGTCGATCCGGTTCCGGCTGACCGTGCTCTACTCGACGCTGCTGTTCGCGCTTGCCGGCGCCGGGCTGCTGGTGGCGTACGTGGCGGTGGACCGGGCGGTCGATCCCAAGCCGATCACCAAGCGGTACGAGGCGCAGTTGGTCAAGCTCAAGAGCGACGGGCGTACGGTGCCGACCGGCACCACGCTCGAGGTGGCCGAGGTGCAGCAGATCGAGGACGAGGTGAACCTGCGGCTGTTGCAGACGGTTCGGGATTACTCGTTGATCGCCCTCGGCGGGCTCTTCGTGGCCAGCCTCGGCATCGGGTGGGTGCTCTCCGGCCGGGCGTTGCGTCCGGTCGGCGCGATCGCCCGCACCGCTCGGGAGATCCAGGCCACCGACCTGTCCCGCCGGATCCGCCTGACCGGTCCTCGCGACGAACTGCGCGAGCTCGGCGACACCATCGACTCGATGCTCGACCGGTTGGATCATGCCTTTCACGCCCAGCGGCAGCTCATCGACGACGCCTCGCATGAGCTGCGCAGCCCGTTGGCGATCATCCGAGCCAACCTCGACGCCTCGCTGACCGCGCCGCAGGCTGGTGAGCAGGAGCGTGCCGCGGCGGTGGCGACGATCGACCGGGCCACCACCCGGATGTCCCGGCTGGTCGAGGATCTGCTGGCCACGGCCCGTCGGGACGCCGACTCGATGTCCGACACGGACGTGGACCTCAGCATCGTGGCACGCGAGGCGGGCGACGACTTCGCCGCCCTGGCCACCGGTCGCGGGCTACGCCTGCGATACGCGCTCGGCCCGGATCTCACCCTGATCGGCGACCCGGACGCGTTGCGCCGGGCCGCCGGCAATCTGCTGTCCAACGCGGTACGCCTGTCCCCTCTCGGCGGGGCGATCAAGGTGGCCACCGGCCGGGTGGACGACTGGTTGTGGCTGGCCGTCGCCGACGAGGGCCCGGGTATCGCCGAGGCCGACCAGACCCGGGTCTTCGACCGGTTCTGGCGGGGCGAGGCCGGGCGGGGAGGCTCCGGTGGTGACCGGCGGACCGGGTTGGGGCTGGCCATCGTGCGGCAGATCGTCGAGTCGCACGGTGGACAGGTGGCGGTGTTCTCCCAGCCGGGTGCGGGCAGCACCTTCGTGTTGTGGCTGCCGGCCGCCGACCGGACCGGGGACACTCGGCCGCCGACCAGCACGCCACTGTGACTGTCATCCAACTGTCATCCAACCGTGCGGTCGACTCCAAGGTCGTTGCGCAAGGTGGTGATCGATCGGGACGGCGCGTCGAGTCGCCGGCATCAACGACGAAGGAGACCGCTGTGGTGATGCCGTGGCCTTGGCCGATGCCCGACGATCACTCCTTCCGGGCGCTGTGGGACGAGCCACAGCATCACGACGAGGATGTGCGTCTCGCCGCCCTGGTCGCGCAGCGGCTGAGCGCCGACTGGTCGACCCGCCGGCAGCAGATCACGGTGATGGTGCAGAACCGGGTCGTGATCCTCACCGGCCTGGTCGCCAGCGCCGAGACCCGCCGCGCCGCCGGTGAGCTGGCCTGGGACATCGAGGGCGTGACGGACGTCTGCAACGCGCTACGGCTGGCCGGCCACCGGCGAGGTCGCCGCTGATGAACTTCGGCTCGTCCACGGTGCCCGGCACCGGTGCCGTGGACGAGCCGGACCCGGACAGGCCGTCTATTCCGATGGGTCCGCTGCCGCAGCGTGATTCTGCAGGCGGGCGAGCGCGTCGGCGCGGTTGTCCGCGATCGGAAACAGCTCGTCCAACCGGGTGACCCGGAGCACCTGACGGATCAGCGGCGAGGTCGACGCCACGCAGAGCAGTGCACCACGTTCCGTGGCGCCGCGATGAGCGCGAACGAGCAGCCCGAGCGCGGTGGAGTCGAGAAGGTCTGTCCGGCCGAGGTCCACCAGGACGTGTCCGCCCATGTCGGCCGCGTGCCGCAGCGCGATGCCGAGGGTGTCACCGGTGTCGAGGTCGACATCGCCGGCGACGGTCACCACGGTGACGGCACCGAGGTGCTCGATCCCGAGGATGCCACCGGGTACGCCGGCAGCGGCGGGGCCGAGTTGCGTGCAGTGCGCACAGCGGTGCGGACCGTCGGCGAGCGGGGAACCGCTCCAGCCGTGCTCCGACACCAGCGGCCACACCACCTCCGCCTCGGAGTGCGTCCGCGGCCCGGTAACCGTGTCACCGCAGTTGTCACAGGTCAGGGTGACCAGGTGGTCATCGAGAACGACGGCCATGGCGCGCTCCTTCCCAGGTCGGAGGGGTTGGAGTCCCACCCTGCCGGGGCCAGGTGGCGGGCACCGCGCGGACACATGACGGTTGGGTGACGAATCGCCTTCGCGCTGCTTGCGGGTCGGATGGGCGACGACGGTGTCGCGCACGTCGTCCCCTTTGAGACGATAGACGCAGAGAGATCAGTTGATCCCTGTGTGCGACGGGAGGTCGAAGAATGCGAAAAGCACTACCCGCAGACGAGCCGGTCGGCACCCTGGACGTGGTGCACCGGTTCCGCGGCCCGATGCCCACCGGGGTGACCGTCTCGCACCGCGGCCGGATCTTCGTCAATTTTCCCCGTTGGGGTGACGAGGTGCCCGCCACCGTGGTGGAACTGCGGCGCGGACGCGAGGTTCCCTACCCTGACCTGCGGTGGAACACACCGTCCGGCGACGACGATACGTCCGCGTTCGTGTCGGTGCAGAGTGTGGTGGTCGACCCGGCCGACCGGCTCTGGGTGCTCGACACGGGCAGCCCGCTGTTCCAACCGACCTCGCCCGGTGGGCCGAAGCTGGTCCGCGTGGACCTGAGAACCGACACCGTCGCCCAGGTGATCACTTTCCCGCCCGAGGTGGTGCTGCCCACGTCGTACCTCAACGACGTGCGCTTCGATCTGCGCCGCGGCGAGGCCGGCCTGGCATACATCACCGACAGCGCCGACGGTGCCCCCAATGCCCTCATCGTGGTCGACCTGGCCAGCGGGGCGTCGTGGCGGCGACTCAACGACCACCCGTCCACGAAGGCCGCGCCGCTGGAGGACTACCGGCCGGTGGTCGAGGGACGCCCGTTCCTGGTCCGGCCCCCGGACGCGCCCCCGCAGCCGGTCGGTGTCGGTGCCGACGGCATCGCGATCTCCGCCGACGGCACCCGGCTGTACTACTGCGCCCTCGCCACCCGCCGCTGGTACAGCGTCGCCACCGAGGCCCTGGCCGACCGCGCCCTGAGCGACGCGGTGGTCGCCGCGACGGTGGTCGACGAGGGCGACAAGGGCGGCGGCGCCGACGGCCTGGAGTCCGACGACGCCGGGCGGATCTACCTCACCAACTACGAGCACAACGCGGTGCTGCGACGCCGGCCCGACGGCGAATACGAGACCGTGGTGCACGATGCCCGGCTGCTCTGGCCGGACACGCTCAGCGTGGCCGCCAACCGGCACCTCTACATCATCGCCAACCAGGTGCACCGGCAGCCGCCGTTCAACCGCGGTCGGGATCTGCGACGCAGGCCGTACGCCCTGTTCCGGACCCGCATCGACGCGGGTCCGGTGCTGCTGCGACCGTGACGACCAGCACGCCCCGATCGGGTGGAAACGTCACCCGACCGGGGCGGCTTGCCGCGCGCCGCGGATAGCGTCGGGGGGAATGCCCACGAGGTGAGGAGCGGGTCGTGACCGAGCCGGAGGAAGAACGCGAGAAAAGCGCGAAGACCGACCCGGTGCTGTTCTCCCCGGACGGCGACCCACACCACAATCCAGCACAGGCGCCGCTACCGGACGAGCACCCGCCGGTCACGTACTCCCACGACGGCGAAACCGACGTGATCGACGGCGAGCAGTAGAACCCACACGGCCCCGGTCAGCTCGGCGATCGCGCCGTCGCTTCGGAGCGGGCAGCCCTCACCTTGGCGGTCAGCTCGTCGTCGTAGCGGGCCAGGGCACGTCCGTCGGCGGAGTAGGCGATCAGCTGCCCGTGCGCCATGGTGGCCGAACGGAAGGAGAACGTCCGGACTCCGGGATAGGCGGCCAGCAGCGGAATGGTGCGCGGTGGGCCGCCCGGAGCGGAGTGGTAGTCCAGCCGCGCCACTTGATCGGAGACCACGCCGTTGACGCGCACCTTGGTCTTCTCGCTGCGGGTGCCGAAGGTGACCGGGGCATCGGTGCCATAGCGGGCGCACTCCACCGGCCCCCGGCAGACGAAGAAGTACCGCGAGTTGACCACGTCCGGCAGGCGGTACGCCTTGAAGGTGGGATCGGCCCCGGCGGGCAACGGTTGCACGGCGAAGAACGCCAGTGCGCCCACAGACGCGACGCCGATCCGCAGCCGCCCCCGTTTGGCGGCCCGGTCGGGATGGGTGCGGGCGGCGGTGAGCGCGACCGCGCCGAACCCTGCCACGCAGAGCGTGACGGTGCCGATGGCACGGGCGTTCTCGAAGAGGAACTGCACACCGGGTCGCATCGACACCGGGGCCAGCACCACACCCAGCGACAACACCATGCTGGCCAGCAGCAGGGCACCGGCGACCCGCCGGATCGCGCCGACGGCACCCACCAGCAGCATCGCGGCCAGCACGGTCCACACCTGGTGGTGGGTCCAGGAGACCGGGGACGCGGCAACGGTCGCGCAGCCGACCAGCACGGCGGCGTGCCCCGGTCGCCCCAGCCGGGACAATGCCCCCGCCCGGAGCAACGCCAGGGCGCAGATGGCTACCACCAGGGCGGCCCAGATCAGCGGAAGGGACTCCTCGTCCATGCCGATACGAAGCAGCATTCCGTGCACCGACTGGTTGCCCAGCGACGCCAGGTTGCCGATCCGGGAGGTCTGGGTGACGGTGCCCGCCCAGTAGGTCAGGCTCTCGGCGGGCAGGACGGCCAGGGCGAGCGCTGCGCAGCCGACGAAGGCGGCCAGCGCGCGAGCAGCATCGCGGTACCGGCCGCAGGCCAGGAAGTAGATCACGAACAGCAGCGGCGTCAGTTTGATCGCCGCCGCCACGCCGACCAGCACACCGCGCATCCGTGACGGCGGTGCCATCCCGTCGAGCAGCGCCATCAGCACGATGAAGATGCTCACCTGACCGAACCGCAGGTTGCTCTGCACCGGCGCGGCGACCATGAGCACCGCTGCCACCGCCGCGATGCTGACCGACGTCGGCACGCGATCCCCGGTCGCGCCCCGGCTCGGTCTGGCGATGCTGCCCTCTACCAGGGCGCGGCCGACGGGTACGGCGATGGCGACCACGGCGGCGCAGGTCGCTGCCAGCCAGAGCGCTTCGACCGCGCCGAGCGGCACTGTCGTGATCGGCCAGAGGACGAGCGCCGCGAACGGCGGGTAGGTGAACGGCCCGCCATTCGGCGCCACGTACCCGTAGAGCGGACGCCCGGCCCGCAGATCGGTAAGCGCGCCGTGGTAGATGTGCAGGTCGGACAGGCGGTCGGGGCGCCGCAGCACCAGCGCGACGGAGAGCGCTGCCGCGACCGCGAACCCCACCCACAACAGCGCCGCCCGTCGATCCCGCATGGGCAGAGATTAGTTGTACGCGCGACCGCTGGGCGCGATGCCACCCGCCGCTCGGCGCGGCCCCGCCACCGCTCAGCGCGGCCGTCCCACCACACCTTGTGACGCCGCCGGGTCGGCGAAGACAATCGTCGATGTTCTGAGAGCCGGACGAGGTAGGGCACCGGGCAGCCCTCGATCGGAACGCCACCATGTCCCCTTCCGTCCGGAGGACCCGTTCCATGAGAAAAGCGATCCGACTGTGGTGCGCCGCCCTGGCAACCATCGTCCTGACCGCGCTTGCCGCGCTGTCGCTCCCGACATCGGCGTCGGCCGCGACGCTGACCGAGGTGACGAACTTCGGTACCAACCCGAGCAACCTGCGCATGTACCTCTACGTACCGGACCGGGTCGCGCCACGGCCGGGCCTGCTGGTCGTGGTCCACTACTGCACCGGCAGCGGGCCGGCGATGTACTCGGGCACCCAGTACGCCCGCCTGGCCGACCAGTACGGCTTCATCGTCATCTACCCGTCGGTGACCCGCAGCAGCCAGTGCTTCGACGTCTACTCGCAGCAGGCGCTGCGTCGCGGTGGCGGCAGCGACCCGGTCGGCATCATGTCCATGGTGGAGCATGTCCGGAGCCGCTACTCGGTCGATCCGGCCCGGATCGCCGCGACCGGCACCTCGTCCGGCGCGATGATGACGAACGTCCTGCTCGGGCTCTACCCGGACGTCTTCCGGGCGGGTGCGGCCTTCGCCGGGGTCCCCTTCGGCTGCTTTGCCACCACCGGCGGCTCGGAGTGGAACAGCGAGTGCGCCAACGGGCAGATCAGCCGTACCCCGCAGCAGTGGGGGGACCTCGTCCGCAACGCCTATCCCGGGTACACGGGCCCACGGCCACGGATGCAGATCTGGCACGGCACCAACGACGAGATCCTGCGCTACCCGAACTTCGGCGAGCAGATCAAGCAGTGGACCAACCTGCACGGGCTGAGCCAGACCCCGACCTTCACCGACAGCCCGCAGCCGGGTTACACCCGGACCCGCTACGGCGGTTCCGGCGGTGACGCACCTGTCGAGGCGATCAGCATGCAGGGCGTGTCGCACAACCTGCCGGTCGACGCCGCGCAGGCGATCCGCTTCCTCGGGCTCGACGCCGGGCCGCCCACCCCGACGCCGACCCACCCGACCCCGACCCCGACGCCCACGCCCACGCCCACCCCAACCCCCACGCCCACTACGCCGCCGCCGTCGCCGACGGTGCCGCCGGGGACGGGCTGCCGGATCGGGTACGCGGTAAACGCCTGGAATACCGGACTGACCGCATCGGTGACCATCACCAACACCGGTACCACGGCGGTCAACGGCTGGAACCTGGCATTCACCCTGCCCGCCGGGCAGACCATCACGAACGGCTGGAACGCGACCTACTCGCCGACCTCCGGGGCGGTGGCCGCCCGCAACGTCTCCTACAACGGCACCATCGCCCCCAACGGCTCGGTCACCATCGGCTTCCAGGCCAACCACAGCGGCAACACCGCCAGCCCGCCCTCGTTCACCCTCAACGGCGCTCCCTGCACGGTCAGCTGACCGTCGCCCCCAACCGGCCCGGTGTCCGTACGGCGGTCGCGTACGGACACCGGCCGCCAGGTAGCGCCACCGTGACCGCCCGCAACGTCGGGGGTTCCAGCCTGCTGCTCAACGGGACGATCGACGCGACGGTGACCGGCCGGGGCATCTTCTGCGCCTCCGAGCCCGGCGGCGGGGCGGTCAACCTCACCATCAGCAACATCACCCTCCGCAATTCGAGCATCAACCGCTGCTGACCATGCCGGGGCCACCCGCACCGTCCCGGGTGGCCCCGGTCTCCGGCGGCCTGTCACCGTACGGCCCGGGCGCGCGAGGTCCCCGGGGTGTGTCGGGCCGAACGGCCGCCCTGCCGAGTCGGTTGACAGATCTTGGGGGTGATTTCAGACTGGCTCGCGTCGAGCCGTCGGCCACGGTGGGGAGCCTGGATGAAGATCGCCGATGCCCGGGTCATCGTCACCTGTCCCGGCCGGAACTTCGTCACGTTGAAGCTCGTGACAGACGACGGGGTGACCGGGGTCGGCGACGCCACCCTCACCGGCCGGGAGATGGCGGTCGCGAGCTACCTGACCGAGCACGTCGTGCCGCTGTTGATCGGCCGGGACGCCGACCGGATCGAGGACACCTGGCAGTACCTGTACCGGGGCGCGTACTGGCGACGCGGTCCGGTGACGATGAGCGCCATCGCGGCGGTGGACACCGCGCTGTGGGACATCAAGGGCAAGGTGGCCGGGCTGCCGGTCTATCAACTGCTGGGCGGCCGCAGCCGCGACGCGGTCACTGTCTACGGCCACGCGAACGCGCCCACTGTGGACGGCCTGCTCGCCGAGCTGGCCCGCCATCTCGACCTCGGGTACCGCGCGATCCGGGTGCAGTGCGGCGTGCCCGGGCTGGCCGACACCTACGGCGTGGCGCGGGACGGCACGTCCCACCAGTCGCCGGTCTCGCCCGTCCCGGCCGAGACCGAATGGAGCAGTGAACGGTATCTCACCCACGTGCCGTCGGTCTTCGCCCAGGTACGCAGCGAATTCGGGCCGGAGGTGAAGCTGCTGCACGACGTGCACCATCGACTCACCCCGATCGAGGCCGCCCGGCTGGGCAAAGCTCTGGAGCCGTACGCGCTGACCTGGCTGGAGGACCCGGTGCCAGCGGAGTTGCAGGAGGGCTTCCGGCTGATCCGCCAGCACACCACCACGCCGCTGGCCGTCGGCGAGGTTTTCAACACCATCTGGGACTGCCAGCAGCTCATCACCGAGCAACTCATCGACTACGTACGGGCCACCGTCGTGCACGCGGGGGGCATCACCCACCTGCGCCGGATCTTCGATCTCGCCCACCTCTACCACGTACGCAGTGGGTCGCACGGCACCACCACGCTGTCCCCGGTCTGCCTGGCCGCGGCCCTGCATCTCGACATCAGCATCCCCAACTTCGGGCTGCAGGAGTACCTGCCGCACAGCAAGGCGACCGATGCGGTCTTCCCGCACTCGTACCGCTTCGCCGACGGTTTCCTGCACCCCTCGGAGGAACCAGGGCTCGGCGTCGACATCGACGAGGAACTGGCGGCGCGGCATCCGTACCGCCCGGCTTCGCTGCCGGTGAACCGGCTGGAGGACGGCACCCTGCACAACTGGTGACCACCCGAGGCCCGGCGCGGAAGCTCCGCGCCGGGCCCGGTGAGGTGCCGGTGGATCAGCTACCGGTGCAGGTGGGGGTACCGGATGGACCGGTACCGGTGCCCTGGAAGCCGAACTCCGTGGTGGCACCGGCGTTCACGGTGCCGTTGTAGCTGACGTTGCGGAACGTCACGTTGCCGCTGTTGCCGCTGGCCTGGGCGTTCCAGGTGTTGGTCACCGAGCTACCGCCCGGAATCCCGATGCCCACCGACCAGCCGTTCAGTCTCGCGGAACCGGCGGTGACGCGGATCGTGGCGACGAAACCACCGTTCCACTGGTTCAGGGACACCGTTGCCGTGCAGCCGGACCCGCCGGGCGGCGGGGTGGTCGGCGGCGGGGTCGTGGGCGGCGGCGTGGTGGGCGGCGGGGTCGTGGGCGGCGGCGGGGTCGTGGGCGGCGGGGTGGTGCCGCCCGAGTTCAGCGCCTGGAGCGTCGCGTCGTACGCCTGCTTCTTGTTGCCGTTGCCGTCGAAGAGCAGCGGGGTGCCACCGGAACGCCAGGAGTCGGTGTCCCGGATTCCCCACACGGTGATGCCGTTGCAGCGGGGCACCGCGAGGCAGTCGTTGACCACGTTGCGGTAGGTGTTGGCCTGGGTGCTGCCGGAGCCTTCGATGTCCAGCTCGGTGATCTGCACGTCCACGCCGAGCGCGGCGAAGCTGGACAGCGTGGTGCGGTAGTTGCTCGGATACGGCGAGCCGCTGTTGAAGTGCGACTGGAGGCCGACGCAGTCGATCGGCACGCCACGCTGCTTGAAGTCCTGCACCATCCGGTAGACGGCCTGAGTCTTGGCCCAGGTCCAGTTGTCGGTGTTGTAGTCGTTGTAGCAGAGCTTGGCGCCCGGGTCGGCGGCCCGGGCGGCCCGGAACGCGGCCTCGATCCAGTCGTTACCGGTGCGCTGCAGGTTCGAGTTACGGCGCGCGCCGTTGTTGCCGTCGTCGAACGCCTCGTTCACCACGTCCCACGAGTCGATCTTGCCGCGGTAGTAGGTCGCGACCCGGGTGACGTGGTTCAGCATCGCGTTACGCAGCGCCGTGCCTTCCATCTGCTGCATCCAGCCAGGCTGCTGCGAGTGCCAGGCCAGGGTGTGCCCCCGGACCTTCCAGCCCCGGGACAGGGCGTGGTTGACGATCCGGTCCGCGTTGCCGAACGTGAAGTTGTTCTGCTGCGGCTCGAGCGCGTCGATCTTCATCTCGTTCTCGGCCGTGACCGAGTTGAACTCGCGGTTCAGGATGCCGACGTAGGTGGAGTCGGACAGCTTGTTCGCCGCCACCGCGGCACCGAAGTACCGGCCGGACTGGGCCGCGGCCGCACCGAGGGTGGACTCGGCGGCCTGGGCGCTGGAGGTCACCACCATGCTGGTGGCGACGAGGGCGAGACCGACCGCGGCCGAGACCAGCGCGGCGCGCGGTCGCAGTCGGGTAGCCGGCCGCCCGCTGGCGCGGGCGTGGGCGTTGTTCATGGCATGAGCCTTTCGACGAAGCCGTGCTGATGAGAAGCCGGCCCCGACTACTGCCCAACACGATGGCCTCCGTCGCCGACGCGGTCGCCCGGATGCCGCGTCGGCCGGTGCACTCAGCCGGCCATCATGAGTAGATCGAGGCTGTTGTATCGAAAACCTTATCGAAACAGGTCCGAAAGCTCAACGCGCCGGAGCACTCTTTGACCGCCTGTCCCCGTCCCGATCCGACTCCGCTGTCGTCCGCGCGCCACCGGGAATGTGGTCATGCCGGTGAGATCAGAGCCCTCGAAAGTTTCGGGCCGTCCGGCCGGTCCGTGGTCCCGGCACCGAGCACCTCGGCCAGCCAGCGCAGCTGCCGACGCACCTGGGTGGCGTCGCCGTGTTCGTGGCCGTTGAACGGATAGACGTGCATCGTGCGCTCGGGAGGCGGACCACCGGCGGCGGCGCCGTAGTGGTTGTAGGCGGCGAACCCGGTGCTCGGCGGGCACACCATGTCCCGCAGCCCGACACCGAAGTGGACCGGCGCGTTGGCCCGACGGGCGAAGCTGACCCCGTCGACGTAGGACAGGGTGCGCCGTACGGCCGGCTCCGCGTCGCGGTTGACCGCGAGGTAGTTGACGATCTCGCCGTACACGCCAACCTCGGTGATCTCCAGCGCCCGCTGGGGGTGGCAGAGAAACGGCGCGGTGGTGAGCACGGCGGCGAGGTCACTGACCAGCCCGGCGACTGCGAGGGACAGCCCGCCGCCCTGACTGTTGCCGGCGGCCACCACCCGGTTCGGGTCGACTCGCGGCAGCGCCCGGGCCGCCTGCACCGCCCGCACCGCATCGGTGATCAGCCGGCGGTAGTAGTAGCCCTCCGGGGTCATGATGCCGCGGGTCACCGGCGACGGCCCGCCGGGCGCTTCACCGTGCGGGTCCGGCGTGTCCCCCGCGCCGTACTGGCCGGACTGTCCCCTGGCGTCCATCAACAGGTGGGCGTAGCCGGCAACCGGCCAGGTCAGGCGCTCGTGTGGCAGCCCTCGACCACGGCCATAGCCGACATACTCCACGATCACCGGCAGCGCCTCGTCGACCCCGGCCGGACGGTTGTACCAGGCCCGGACCGGATCGCCGCCGAAGCCCGCGAAGGTGACGTCCCAGCTGTCCACCAGGCGCAGGTCGGTCGGTTCGGGTCGGAGGTCGAGCAGCACCGGCGACTGCGTCGCCGCGTCCAGGGTCGACTGCCAGAACGCGTCGAAGTCGGCGGGTTCAGCCACGGCCGGGGCGTACTGCCGCAACTGATCCAGTGGGAGGTCGAACAGGGGCATGGCTCCTCGCAGCGGGCTCGGTCACGAATGTGGGGGCGGTGCGGTGCTCTCCCGGATCACCAGCTCGGCGACCAGGTCTATCCGGCTGGTGGGCAGGGCGTTGCCACGGGCGAGATCAAGCAGCATCTGGGTGGCGGTGCCGGCCATGTCGCGCAGCGGCTGGTGGACCGTGGTCAGGGCCGGACCGATCCAGGCCGAGAGCGGCAGGTTGTCGTAGCCGACCACCGACACGTCGCCGGGGACGTCGATGTCGAGCTGCCGGGCAGCCCGCAACACGCCCAGCGCCTGCAGGTCCGAGCCGGCGAAGATCGCCGAGGGCCGGTCGGGCCGACTGAGCAGCTCGATGCCGTGAGTGTAACCGGCGTCGAGGTGGAAGTTGCCATAATGGATCAGCGTGGCGTCGATCGGCACGCCGAGTTCCTCGTGGGCACAGCGGAAGCCGGCCGTGCGGGCCCGGGCGCAGAGCACCTCCCGTGGGCCGGAGATGAGCGCGATCCGGCGGTGCCCGAGATCCAACAAGTGTCGGGTGGCGATCAGCCCGCCGTTCCAGTTGTTCGAGCCGACGGTGGGCACGGAGGCCACACTGGCGCTGTCGGTGTCGATGACGACCACGGGAATCGACTGGCGCTGCAACTGCTCTCGCTGCTGGTCGGTGAGGTTGCACATGACCAGCAGCACCCCGAGGGGACGCCGGGCGACCGCCCCGTCGACCCAGGACTGCGGTGGCCGACGGGCGGCACTGAGCTGCGACAGCACCACCTTTACCCCGGTGAGGGCGGCGACCGCCTCGACTCCCCTGATGATTTCCAGGGCCCAGTCGGAGCCGAACTCGTGAAACACCAGGTCGATCTGGCCCTCGCCGGACGCCCGACGGGCGCGCCTGCGGTAGCGGTGCCGTTGCAGGCTGGCCTCGACCCGTGCCCGGGTCGCGGCGGCGACGTCCGAGCGTCCGTTGAGGACCTTGGAGACCGTGGCCGAGGAGACCCCGACCTCCCGCGCGATGGTCGCGATGGTCGCGGAGCCGAGGGCCGCCGGCGAATGCTTCTCTGCCATCCGATCCTCTGCAACGAGTCCGAAATTTTCGGAGACTGTAACACGCAGCGGACCGACGGAGGGTGACCCGAGTCGATACCGCCGCACTCGTGGGGATGAATGCCGGCAATCGCTTACCAGCATGACAAGTACGGCCTGAACAGTCTTTCCATGCCCCTTGACAGGCTCTGTCGACGCCCTTAGGTTCCCCGACACAGGTGTCCGACTAGTTTCCGAAAATTTCGATAATCGCCGTGCTCCACGGCGGTCGGCGTGGCCTGCCGGGAGATCTCCCGGCTCCGGCCGGAGGGGTTCGCATGACAAGTCAGCTGCCCGTCGACGACCGATTGGCGTCCACGCACGCCGATCGGTGGCGTGATCCGAGACTGCGACCGGACGAACGGGCCGACGCGCTCATCCCGCTGATGTCGCTGGAGGAGAAGCTCGCCCAGCTGGTCGGCCTCTGGGTCGGTGCGGACGCATCCGGTGAGGGCGTCGCTCCTCATCAGACCGACATGGTCGAGCACACCCCGCCGTGGTCGGAGGCGATCCGGCACGGCCTGGGGCAGCTGACCCGGCCGTTCGGCACCGCGCCTGTCGATCCGGTCCTCGGCGCGCGTTCCCTGGCCGCGTCCCAGGCGCAGATCGTCGCGGCAAACCGGTTCGGTATTCCGGCGCAGGTGCACGAGGAGTGCCTCACCGGTTTCGCCGCCTGGCGGGCGACCGTCTACCCGACCCCGCTGAGCTGGGGTGCGGCCTTCGACCCGGAGCTGGTCGAGGAGATGGCCGGGCTGATTGGCCGGTCGATGCGCGCCGCCGGCGTCCATCAGGGACTCGCCCCGGTGCTGGACGTCACCCGCGACTACCGTTGGGGGCGCACCGAGGAGACGATCGGCGAAGACCCCTACCTGGTCGGCACGGTCGGCGCGGCGTACGTGCGCGGGCTGGAGCGGGCCGGTGTGGTCGCGACGTTGAAGCACTTCGCCGGCTACTCGGCGTCGCGCGGTGGCCGGAACCTGGCACCGACGGCGATGGGGCACCGGGAACTCGCCGACGTGATCCTTCCGCCCTTCGAGATGGCCCTGCGGCTCGGTGGGGCGCGATCGGTGATGAACTCGTACGCCGAGATCGATGGCGTGCCGGCGGCGGCCGACGAGGATCTGCTCACCCGGACGTTGCGTGATCGGTGGGGCTTCGACGGGGTGCTCGTCGCCGACTACTTCGCCGTCCGGTTCCTACAGACCCTGCACGGCGTCGCCGCCGACGCCGCCGCGGCGGCGCGGCTGGCGCTGCGGGCCGGCATCGATGTCGAGCTACCCACCGTGGATGCCTACGGCGCGCCCCTGGCGGCGGCGGTACGATCCGGCGAGGTCAGCGAGGGCCTGGTCGACCGGGCGCTGCGGCGGGTGCTGATTCAGAAGATCGAGCTGGGGCTGCTCGACGAGGGCTGGCAGGAGTTGCCGGCGGATGTCGAGGCGCTGCGCTTGGACGACGAGGCCGGTCAGGCCGTCGCCCTGCGGCTGGCCCGCCAGTCCGTCATCCTGCTCCGCAACCAGGACGGGCTGCTGCCCCTCGCCGATCACCAGCGGGTCGCCCTGATCGGGCCGGTCGCCGACGACGCGATGGCGATGCTCGGCTGCTACACGTTCCCGCTGCACGTCGGCGTGCATCACCCCGAGCACGGCACCGGGGTCGAGATCCCGTCCCTGCGCGAGGCGCTCCAGCAGCGGCATCCGCAGCTCACCCACGTGCCGGGTACCGACATCACCGGCGACGACACCTCGGGCATCGCCGCGGCGGTCGAGGCGGCCACCGACGCCGACGTCTGCGTCCTGGCCGTCGGCGACCGGGCCGGCATGTTCGGCCGGGGCACCTCCGGCGAGGGCTGCGACGCGGTCGACCTCCAGTTGCCCGGAGCGCAGGCCGAACTGGTACGCGCGGTGCTGGCCACCGGCACGCCGGTCGTCCTGGTGGTGCTCTCCGGCCGTCCGTACGCCCTGGGCGACGCGATGGACAGCGCGAGCGCCATCGTACAGGCGTTCTTTCCCGGTCAGCTCGGCGGTCAGGCGGTGGCCGAGATCCTCACCGGCGAGGTGGATCCGTCCGGCAGGCTGCCGGTCAGCGTGCCCCGGCACGCCGGTGGGCTGCCCGGCACCTACCTCACCCCCATCCTGGGCCGACGCTCGAAGGTGTCGTCGGTGGACCCGACGCCGGCGTTCCCGTTCGGCCACGGTCTCAGCTACACCACCTTCGAGTGGAGCGACGCCGCGGTGAGCGACGCGCCGGGCGGCGTCACCGGGCAGCTGACGGCCTGGCCGGTCGACGGGGAGGTGACCGTCGGCGTCACCGTCCGCAACACCGGTGCCCGCGCCGGCACCGAGGTGGTTCAGCTCTACCTGCACGACCCGGTGGCGCAGACCACCCGGCCGGTGGTTCGCCTGATCGGTTACGCGCGGGTCCCGGTGGAGCCCGGCGGGGCGGCTCGGGTCAGCTTCACGGTCCCTGCGGACGTCACCTCGTTCACCGGCCTGCACGGCCGGCGAGTGGTCGAGCCCGGCGAGGTACAGCTGCGGCTCAGCCGGTCCAGCGGCGACGCGGCGGCGAGCCTGACCCTGCGGCTGGAGGGCGACGAGCGCGAGGTCGGTCACCACCGCGAACTGTTGTCCCGGGTACGCGTCGAGCCGGCACCGGAGGACCGGCCATGAGCAGCGTGACCACCCTGACCTCGTCGGCGTCCAGCCCCGACACGACGACACCGAACCCGCCGCCCCGCGCCACCCGGCAGACCTGGCGGCGTGCACTGCGGCGCGACTGGCAGCTGTACTCGCTGGCGATCCTGCCGCTGTTGTTCTTCCTGATCTTCCGGTACCTGCCGATGCTGGGCAACATCATCGCCTTCCGCCGGTTCCAGCCCGGCGGCAACATCTTCGGCGAGTACTGGGTCGGGCTGCGGTACTTCAAGATGTTCCTGAACGACCCGACGTTCTGGAACGTCTTCACCAACACGCTGGTGCTGGGTGCGCTGACCCTGCTGTTCTGCTTCCCGCTGCCGATCGTGCTGGCGCTGCTGCTCAACGAGGTACGGGCCCGCAAGCTGAAGCGCTTCGTGCAGTCGGTGTCCTACCTGCCGCACTTCCTGTCCATCGTGATCGTGGCGGCCATCGTAATGCAGCTCCTCTCCATGGACGGCACGGTCAACCAGCTCGTCCGCGCCGGTGGTGGCGACGCCATCCCGTTCCTGCAACGGCCGGAGTGGTTCCGCACCATCTACGTCTCCTCGGAGGTCTGGCAGACCGTCGGCTGGGGCACGATCCTCTACCTGGCGGCACTCACCACCATCGACGACGACCTCTACGAGGCGGCCCGCATCGACGGTGCCAACCGCTGGCGGCAGACCTGGCACGTCACGCTGCCGGGCATCCGGCCGACCATGGTGACGCTGCTGATCCTCAACATCGGCGCCTTCATGGCGGTCGGCTTCGAGAAGATCCTGCTGCTGTACAACCCGTTGACCTATCCGACCGCGGACGTGATCTCCACCTACCTGTTCCGGATGGGCTTCCAGTCCAGCAACTTCAGCTACGCCGCCGCGATCGGGTTGTTCGAGGCGGTGATCGGGTTGATCCTGGTCGTCTCGGCGAACCTGATCGCCCGCCGCACGGTGGGGACGAGCCTGTGGTGACCGTCGACGCCGCCGAGCGGCCCACCGAGACCACGCCCCGCCCCCGCCGTCGCCGGGGCATCCAGCAGACCCGGGGCTATCGGGTGTTCCAGGTGGCCAACGGAATCATTCTGACCCTCGTGGTGGTGGTGACGCTCTACCCGTTCGTCAACATCGTGGCCCGGTCGATGAGCGACGAGGCGTACATCATCGCCGGCCAGGTGAACCTCGTGCCGCGCGGGTTCACCCTGGAGACGTACCAGCTGCTGATGTCCGACTCGCTGTTCTGGACCAACTACCGCAACACCGTGTTCTACACGGTCACCGCCACGGTCATCTCGATCGTGATGACCACCTGCTACGCGTACGTGCTGTCGAAGAAGCAGCTCAAGGGGCGCGGGGCGCTGGTGGGCATCGCGGTCTTCACCATGTTCTTCACCGGCGGCCTCATCCCCAACTACGTCCTGGTCACCAGCCTGGGCCTGAAGAACAGCGTCTGGGCGATCGCCCTGCCCAACGCCATAAACGTGTTCAACCTGTTGGTGATGAAGGCGTTCTTCGAGAGCCTGCCGACGGAGTTGGAGGAGGCCGCCGCGGTCGACGGGCTCAACACGTACGGCATCCTGCTGCGGATCGTGCTGCCGCTGTCGAAGGCCATCGTCGCCACCATGGTGCTCTTCTACGCGGTGGCCTTCTGGAACTCCTGGTTCGCGGCCTTCCTCTACATGGACCGGCAGGAACTGTGGCCGGTCACCGTGTACCTGCGCAACCTGATCGCCGGTGCCACCGGCGCGGAGAACGTCGGGGCGATCACCGAGGCCAACGAGGTACAGGCCGAGGCGACGCTCAAGGCCGTGACCATCGTGCTCACCACCTTGCCGATCCTCCTGGTCTACCCCTTCGTCCAGCGGTACTTCGTCCGGGGCATCATGCTCGGCGCGGTCAAGGGCTGACCAGAAGAAACACCCTCTCACCACCGAGTTGAAAGGATCCCGCCATGTTCCGCAGATCGTGGCGTCACGCGGCGGCGGCTGCCGCCGTGCTGCTAGCCCTCGGCAGCGTCACCGCCTGTGGCGACGACTCGTCCGACAGCGAGGACCTGTCGGAGAACCGGGCCGGCGCGATGGAGAACTACGCCGTCGGTACCCAGTTCAAGGCCACCGAACCGCTGTCCTTCTCCGTCCTCTACAACAACCACCCGAACTATCCACTTAAGGAGGACTGGCTGTTCTGGACGGAGTTGAAGTCCCGGACGAACGTCAGCCTCGAGAAGGTCGCCGTGCCGCTGAGCGACTACAACCAGAAGCGCAGTTTGCTCATCGGTGCCGGCGACGCCCCGCTGCTGATCCCGAAGACCTATCCGCCGGACGTGCACGCGTACGTCTCCTCGGGGGCGATCCTGCCGGTCAGCGACCACCTCGATCTGATGCCGAACCTCAAGGACAAGATCGAGAAGTGGAACCTCAAGCCTGAGATCGACACGCTGCGCCAGCAGGACGGCAAGTTCTACCTGCTGCCGGGCCTGCACGAGAAGCCCTGGCACGACTACTCGCTGGCGGTCCGCACCGACATCCTCGAAGAGCTGAACCTCGAGGTCCCGAAGACCTGGGACGAGGTCTACACGATGCTCAAGGCGATGAAGGCGGCGTACCCGGACGTGTACCCGTTCTCCGACCGGTGGAGCCAGCCCAACCCGGCCGGCAACCTGCTCAACCTGCTGGCCGTGTCGTACGGCCTGGAGGGCGCGGGTTGGAACTTCCAGCACATGAGCTGGAACGCCCAGGCACAGCAGTTCGAGTACACCGGCGCCACCGACCAGTACAAGCAGATGTTGCAGTACCTCAACAAGCTGGTGTCGGAGAAGCTGCTCGATCCGGAGAGCTTCACCCAGACCGACGACCTGGCCCGGCAGAAGCTCGCCAACAGCAAGTCCTTCGTGATCAGCGCCAACGCCCAGGCCGTGGTGAACGACTACCGCCCCGACCTGGCCGCCACCAACCCGAAGGCGAAGATCACCAAGATCCCGCTGCCGATCGGCCCCGCCGGCGAGATCAACCCGGCCAGCCGACTGGAGAACGGCATGATGATCTCCTCCAAGGCGCGCGACAGCAAGAACTTCGTGGCCATGATGCAGTTCGTCGACTGGCTGTGGTATTCGGACGCGGGCCAGGAGTTCGCCAAGTGGGGCGTCGAGGGCACCACCTTCGTCAAGGACGCCTCCGGTAAGCCCACGCTCGCGCCGGAGGTCAACGTCGTCGGTCTGAACCCTGGTGCGCCGAAGCACCTGCAGAAGGACTTCGGCTTCTACAACGGTGTCTTCGCCTACGGCGGCAAGCCCGAGCTGGTGCAGGCGTTCTTCTCCCCTGAGGAGCAGGAGTTCCAGCAGGTGATGAACGCGCGGGCACCGAAGTCGCCACCGCCGCCGTACCCGCTCAACGACGAGGAGCGCGAGCAGGTGTCGCTCTGGGAGACCCCGCTCAAGGACCACGTCTACCAGGCCACGCTTCAGTTCGTGCTCGGGCAGCGTGACTTCGCCGAGTGGGACGCGTACGTGGCGGAGCTGAAGAGCAAGAACATGGACGCCTACCTGACGATGGTCAACGAGGCGCACAAGCGCTTCCAGGAGAAGAACTAGCAGCCTGTCCGGTCCGGTCGTGTCGGCGCGACCGGACCGGGCACCCTCCACCCCGAGCACAGGAACGACGATGCGGATCACCGTTGCGGAGCAACCCGTCGGCCGGCTGAACGACGCGTGGCGACTCGCCGTCGGCACCGGCCGGTTCGACCTGGCCCTGAGGCGCGACTACCAGGACTCGTTGGCCCTGGTGCAACGAGAGATCGGCTTCCGGTACATCCGCGGGCACGGCCTGCTCAGCGACGGCGTCGGGGTGCACCGGCCGTACGAACACCGGGGCCGACGTCAGGTTCGGCACGCCTTCGGCTACCTCGACCAGGTCGTCGACGCCTACCTCAAACTGGGCATCCGGCCGTTCGTGGAGCTGGGTTTCATGCCCTCCGGGCTGGCCAGCGGCGAGCAGACCGTCTTCTGGTGGCGCGGCAACGTCACCCCACCCCGGTCGCACACCGAATGGGCCGACCTGGTCCGGGCAACCGTCGGTCACCTCGTCGACCGGTACGGCCTGGACGAGGTGCGTGGCTGGCCGATCGAGGTGTGGAATGAGCCCGACCTGAAGGAGTTCTGGCAGGACGCCGACGCCGACGCCTACCACCGGCTCTACGAGGTGACCGCGCACGCGGTGAAGGACGTCGACGCCGACCTCCAGGTCGGCGGCCCGGCGCTCTCCCCCGGCGCCGACGACGGATGGCTGCCCCGGTTCGCCGAGTTCGTCACCGACCGTTCGGTCCCGATCGACTTCGTCAGCCGGCACGCCTACACCTCCGGCCCGGCCCAGCACGTGCCGTTCGGCGTCCACCAGACCCTGACGCCGGCGCAGCGGCTGCTCGAACAGTTCGCCAGCCCCCGTCAACTGCTCGCCGACACCGCGCTGGCCGACCTGCCGGTGCACATCACCGAGTTCAACAGCTCCTACCGGCCGGACAACCCCATCCACGACACCGCCTTCCACGCCGCCTACCTAGCCCCGGTGCTGGCCGGCGGGGGCGACCTGGTCGACTCCTTCGCGTACTGGACCTTCAGCGACGTGTTCGAGGAGGTGGGCATCCCGACCACGCTGTTCCACGGCGGCTTCGGGCTGCTCACCCACCGGCAGATCCGCAAACCCACGTTCCACCTGTACGCCTTCATGAACCGCCTGGGTACGCAGATCCTCGCCCGTGGGGCGGACCACCTGGTCACCCGCGACGACACCGGCCGCATCGCGGTGCTGGCCTGGGCGCCGGTCGACGTCACCGGCGGCGGACCGGTGGACGGCCACACCGTACGCCTGTCGCTGCCCATCGCCGATGCGGCCGCCCGCAGCGCGTTCCTGCTACGCTCCTCGGTCAGCGAGGAGCACGGCAACGCCTGGCGGGCCTGGGGTGAGCTGGGCCGACCGCCCTCCCCCACCGCCCGCCAGCTGGACGTCCTGCGACAGGCCGCCGAGCCGGCCCGGCGGCACGGCTCGCTGCCGGTGCTTGCCGGTCGCGTCGAACTGGATCTGCACCTGACCCGGCACGAGGTGACCCTGGCCGAGGTGAGCCCGGTTACCGACGAAACTCCGCCCTGGTGGGACGAGCGGCGACTGCTGGGCGGTGAGCCGTCGTGAGCACCGCCACCCGTCGGGAGTTCGGCGCCGGTCCGCTGTCCCGAGGGGCAGCGCTGATCTACACCCTGCTGGTGGTGGAGTTGCTGCTGCTGGTCTGCGCAGCACCCGGCCTGGTGGCGCTCTTCGCGCTGGAGCGGCACATCAGCAACCTGCCACTGGTCGCGCTCTGTGCGGTACCGCTCGGCCCGGCCTTCTCCGCCGCGCTGTACGCCCTGCACCGGCAGCGTCTCGACCTGACCGAGCTGCACCCGTGGCGGCTGTTCTGGCGCGGATACCGGGCCAACCTGACCGGTTCGCTGCTGGTCTGGGTGCCGGCGCTGGTGTGGCTTACCGTCATCGCGGTCAATCTGGTGAACCTGCCGGCGGCGGGGGTGCCCGGCTGGTGGGCGGTGCCGCTGATGCTGGTCGGTGCCGGGGTGTCGGTGGTCGGGGTCAACGCGTTGGTGATCACGTCGCTGTTCACGTTCCGGCTGCGGGACGTGTTCCGGCTGGCCGGGTATTTCGTGCTGCGTACCCCGGTGGTCACGGTCGGCACGGTGTTGCTGCTGGTGGCGGCGACCGCGCTCACCATGGTCGCCTCGGAGGCGGCGCTCGCCGCTCTCGGCTCGGTGCTGGCGCTGGCGCTGGTCCATGGCAGCGCACCGATGACCGACGTCATCAGGAAGGAGTTCGTCGGGTGAGTCTGCCCACCACGCCCAAGGTGCCGTTCGGCGGCGACTACAACCCCGAGCAGTGGCCCGAGGCCGTGTGGGACGACGACGACCGGTTGTTCGCCCTGGCCGGGATCGACACCGTCACCCTCGGCGTCTTCGACTGGGCGTCGACCCAGCCGACCCCCGACAGGTACGACTTCGGCCTGCTGGACCGGATCGTGGACCGGGCCGCCGCAGGCGGCCGGATGATCTGCATGGCCACCGGCACCGGTGCGCATCCGGCATGGTTGGCCCGAGCCCATCCGGAGGTGACCCGGGTCGACTTCGAGGGACGCCGGCACCGGTTCGGCCAGCGGCACAACTCCTGCCCCAGCTCGCCGGTGTTCCGTCGACTCTCGACGGAACTGGCGCGCCGGGTGGCCCGCCGGTACGCCGACAACCCGGCGGTGGTGGCCTGGCACGTGGGCAACGAGTACGGCGGCGCCTGCTACTGCGACCTCTGCACCGACGGCTTCCGCCGGTGGCTACGGGAGCGCTACGGCACCCTGGCCGCGTTGAACGCGGCCTGGTACACCACGTTCTGGTCGCACACCTTCACCGACTGGGACGAGATCGAGGCGCCGTCGGCACTGACCGAGCACTGGCGTGGGCCGGACCACACCGCCTTCCAGGGCATCACCCTGGACTACCGGCGCTTCATGTCCGAGGCGATGCTGGCCAACTTCCGCGACGAGAAGGCCGCCATCCGCGAGTCCAGCGACCTGCCGGTGACCACCAACTTCATGGGCATGTACCGACCGATCGACTACCACCGCTGGGCCGCGGACCTTGACTTCGCCTCCTGGGACAACTACCCGCCGGAGGGCAGCTCGCCGGCCTGGATGGCACTCAGCCACGACCTGATCCGCGGCCTCAAGGATGGCCAGGCGTTCTGGCTGATGGAGCAGACGCCCAGCATGACGGCCTGCCGCGACGTCAACCCGCTCAAGCCGCCCGGAGTGATGCGGCTGTGGAGCTGGCAGGCGGTGGCGCACGGCGCGGACGCGGTGCTCTTCTTCCAGCTGCGAGCGTCGCGTGGAGCGTGCGAGAAGTACCACGGCGCAGTCATCGGCCATGCCGGCCGCGCCGACACCCGGGTCTTCCGGGAGGTAGCCAAGCTGGGTGCCGAGTTGCGTCGGCTCGGCGACGCCACGCTGGGCGCGCGTACCCCGGCGCGGGTGGCGCTGCTGTTCGACTGGGACAGCTGGTGGGCGCTGGAGATGTCCGACGGACCGTCCCGACTGGTCCGCTACCAGCAGGTGGTGCTCGCCTACTACCAGGCGTTGTGGGACGCCGGAGTGGACGTCGACGTGCTCGCGGTCACCGCCGACCTGTCCAGCTACGCCGTGGTCGTCGCCCCGGCGCTGCACCAGGTCTCCGATGACCTGGCTGAGCGGTTGGCGCAGGTGGCACAAGGGGGCGGTTCGGTGCTGACCACGTTCCTGTCCGGCCGGGTGGACGTCGACGGCAACGCGTTCCTGGCGGACGTGCCGGGTCCGCTGGCACCACTGACGGGGGTACGGGTCGACGAGTGGGACGCCCGGGGCGCGGAGGTGGTCAACCCGGTCCGGCTCGGCACCGGGGCCGGGGAGCTGGAGGTCGACTCCCGGCTGGTGTTCGAGCTGATCATCCCCCAGGGCGCCGACGTGGTGGGCAGCTATCGCGCCGACTGGTACGCCGGCACCCCGGCGGTCACCCGCAACACCTACGGCGCAGGGCACGGATGGTACGTCGGCACCGCGCTGGACCAGCGCGGCGTCTCGTGGGTGGTGCGGCAGGTGCTGGACCGGCACGGCCTGGCCGGTCGCTACCCGGGCGTGCCGGGCCTGGAGACGGCGGCACGCGTCACCGGCGACGGCACCCGGTTGCTGTTCCTGCTCAACCACGGCACCGATGCCGTAGAGGTGCCCGCCACCGTGTCCGGCGTGGACCTGCTCACCGGCGCTCGGGTCGAGGTGGGTGATCCGCTGCGGCTCGACCCGGCCGACGTTCTCGTGCTCCGCGAAGCCGACAGGTCCGGTACCTCTTCCTGACCGCGCTCCGGCCGATCCGGGCGCAGCGGCCCGGCGTCGATCGACAACCTCCCCTGCCGGCCTCCGAGCCATCCTCAGCGTGCGATCCATGGTGCACATCAGCCGCCGACGCGCTCACTCGGTCTCGGTGGTGAGGGTGCGGAGGTTTCCGCGCACCTTTTCGAGCTGGCCGGTGGTCGGGAACTCGTCCCCGGGTGACGCCGGCGCCAACCACCGATGTCCGAACGTGTCGATAATTTCGACTTCCCGCAACCCGCCGGCCGGATCAGCGGCAATCTCCGTGCCGCAGGGTCCGGCACATGACGCAGACATTGAGCGCCGCGGTGACGGTAGGCGTCGTCGCCGCTGCGCTGCTCGCCCCGGTGCAGGTGACCGCTGCCGCCAGCGTCCAGCCGCCGGTAGTGACCACCAACAACGAAACCCCCGTGTTGTACGACGATGAGGCGGGTGGGAACGCCTCCGGTGACGATCCCGCGATCTGGGTCCATCCGGCGGACTCCCGGAAATCCGTGGTGATCGTGACCGCCAAGGAGGGCGGCCTCCGCGTCTACGACATGGGCTCTCGTGAGCTTCAGTCGTTGCCCGCCACGAAGGCACCACGAAGCGACGCTGTCGCGGGCCGCTACAACAACGTCGATATCGCCTACGGCCTGCGCCTGGCCGGTCGCCGGGTCGACGTCGCCGTCGTCTCGGACCGCTACAACGACCAACTCCGGTTCTTCGCCATCGACCCGGCGGGCGCGGCAGCACGTACCCCGCTGACGGAGGTCACCGCAGCGGACCAGAGCTTCCTGTTCAACCCCGACCGGGCGGCGGTCGAGCAGGAGCAGACCGCCTACGGCCTCGCCGTCTGGCAGCCACGCTCCGGCGAGACGTACGCCGTCGTCACCCAGGAGGGCACGACGACCATCGCCACCGTCCGCATCGCGGCCATCGGTGGCAAGCTCGGCTACACGGACATCCGGCGACGTGCGATGCCGAGCCACTTCCGGCTGCCGGACGCCACGACCTGGGTGCCCTGCGAGGAGCCAGGCGTACTGCCACAGCTCGAAGGTGTCGTGGTGGACCAGGCATCGGGTGTGCTCTACGCCGCGCAGGAGGACGTCGGCCTGTGGCGGCTGCAACTGCCGCTCGGGCCACGGAGCCGACCCACGCTCATCGACCGGGTCACCGACTTCGGCATCCACGATGTCTACGACAGCGAGACCGAGGAGTGCCGGCCGATCGACCCGAATGCGAAGGGCTATGGCGGAAATCTACTCGCGGCGGATGCCGAAGGTGTCGACATCTACTACGGGCGTGGCTCCACCGGGTATCTCATCGTGTCCAGCCAGGGCGACGACTCGTTCGCGGTCTACCAACGCCGAGGCACGAACCGGGCGGTGGGGAGCTTCCGGGTCACCGGCGTCGGTGGCGTCGACGACATCAACGGCTCCGACGGCCTGGCCGTGACCAACCGCCCCGTCGGCACGTACCGGCAGGGTCTGCTCGTCACCCACGACGAGCCCGAGACCGGACCCGACGTGGACGACGAGCGCGACGCCACCAACTTCTCGTACGTCTCCTGGGGCGATGTCGCGCGGGCACTGTCGCTGGCCGTGGACACCCGGGCCGGAAACGACCCTCGCCTACGTTGACACTCCCTGAGCCGGCCCGGCCCCCTCGCAGCAGCACACCGGCAGGAACCGGGTGCGTGCCGACCGGCGAGAGCAGTAGCGTCCCGACCCATGACCTCGGACGCTTTCGTACCAGCCGGCTTCACCCCGCCGACATCGCTGGTCGCCGAACGGTTCCGCCTCGAACCGCTGGGCCCGCAGCACAACGTGGCGGATCACGCCGCCTGGATGTCGAGCATCGAACACATCCGTGCCACGCCTGGATACCCGGACGGCGACTGGCCACCGCCCAGCGGTATGTCGGTGGAGAAGAACCTCTCCGATCTACGCCGTCACGCCGACGACTTCACCAGAGGCACCGGGTTCACCTTCACCGTCCTCGACCCGGGTGCCGACGACGTCATCGGCTGCGTCTACCTCTACCCGTCGGCCTCCACGGAGTACGACGTGACCGTCCAGTCCTGGGTGCGGGCCGACCGGGCAGACCTGGACGTGCCGCTCGCCAGCGCCGTCGCGGACTGGATCGCCACCGACTGGCCCTGGGAACGCCTGGACCGGTGCGGCCGCTGACGACGTGGCTTCCCGTCGCAGGCCGGCGAAGATTCGGGAGCGTCCTACGGCCTCCAGTCGCGGTTACGGCCGGTGAGCCCGAGGACCCGGTCGAGCAGCGGAGCGTCGGCGGGCTGGGCGATCATCGGTCCGAACAGGCCGGGGGTGCCGTCGCTGCTGGCCTGTTCGGACACCAGACGGTGGACCGTAGCGAGGGTCCGGTCGTCGATGTCGTACGGCTGACCGGTCGCGCGAGCGAGATCCCATCCGTGCACTACCAGCTCGTCAAGCGCGACGATGCCCATGATCTCGGCTGGCAGCGCGGCTCCCCCGACCGCGGTCTCGCCCGCCCAGGCCGCCGGCTCGCGCCAGGCGGCGACCAACTCGTCGAGCCGCCCCGGCAGTAACGTGCGCCACCGCGGGTCGAGCTTGTCGGCTGAGGGCTCGCCCGGCCCGTTCGGTGCGGGATCCGGTCCCTTCTCGGCAGCCGTCCGGAACGCGAGCGTCAGTCCCATGAGATGGTCGAGCAGGTCGCCGACCGTCCAGCCGGCACATGGCGTGGGGTCGGAGAGCTGGACGTCGGTGACCCCGGGCAGCAGCGCCTTCAGCGCGCGGGCTGCTGGCTCGAGATCCGGACTGCCGTCACTGTCGATCATCTCTGCTCCTTCGTCGCGAACTTCGCCGCACGCTACGCGGCGGGACTGACAGAACAGGCCGACGGCCGGTCAGGAGGTGCCCGGCGCGGCGTGGTCCGGCCGGCACCGCAAGCCGGCTCAGTGCAGGGGCCGGTCGTGCGCGTCGGGTACGCCGGACTTGCGGTGGAAGTAGGCGTTCACCTGGTCGCGCCACTCCCGCGCGCAGCGCAACTGCTCGTCGAGCCGCTCGGTCACCCGGGCGTGCACCGCGGCGTCCACCAACCCGGCGAGTGACTTCCACCGCAGGCAGGCCGCCTCCACCTCGACCACCCCGGCGAAGTGGGTGTCGTAGATGTGCTGGATGACGGTGCGACCGCTGTGCAGCACGTGCTCGTACGGCACGTGGTGAAAGAAGAGCAGCAGCTCGTCGGGGCAGGTCTCCGGGGATTCGTACACCCGGGACCAGGGTCGGGGGTACTGGCCGGTGAAGCCGGTGCCGGTGGCCCGGGTACGGTCCACGCCCACGCCGTCACGGTCGGCGAAATGGTAGGTGCCCCACCGGCTGTACTCGTATCCGTCGACGTCCGGGCCGTAGTGCAGGCCCGGCCGCACCATGAATCCCACGCCCAGCGGTGCGGTGTAGCGCTCGTAGCTGCGCCACGAGTCGTCCATGATCTCGTGCAGGGTGCGGCGGAGCAGGTCCGGATCGGCGCTGGTGTCCGGGTGGAAGGTCAGCTCGATCCATTCGTCGAGCACCTCCGCCGGTCGCAGCCGCGGATCCCAGGCCAGCCGGCCAAAGGCGTACAGGTTGGCCTGGGCCAGCGGGTGCCCGGTCCAGAACGGATCGTCACCCACGTTGGAGACGGCGACCAGACCGCCTCCGTCGGCGGCCACCGCGGCGACGGTGCGTCCGTCGTCGCCCCAGCCGAACCGCAAGACCTCGCTCCACCAGGGAGCCAGGTAGCACACGTGCCGCTGCTGGCCGGTGTACTCCTGCGTCACCTGGAACTCCACCGCCAACCGGGTGCCGGGCATCGCCGTGATCACCGGGGAGACGGGTTCGCGGGTCTGGAAATCCATCGGGCCGTGCTTGACCTGGACGATGACGTTGTCGCGGAAGCGGCCGTCGAGCGGGGCGAAGTGGTCGAAGGCGGCCCGGGCCCGGTCGGTGGAGCGGTCCCGCCAGTCCTGCCGGTGGTTGTAGACGAAGGCCCGCCAGTGCACCACGCCGCCGTGCGGGGCCAACGCCTCGGCGAGCAGGTTCGCTCCGTCGGCGTGGTCACGGCCGTAGCTGAACGGGCCCGGTTGTCCCTCCGAGTCCGCCTTGACCACGTAGCCGCCGAAGTCGGGGATGCGGGCGTACACCGCTGCCGTGGTCTCGGCCCACCAGGCCCGCACCGCGTCGTCGAAAGGATCCGCGGTGGGCAGGCCGGCGAGGACGACTGGCGCGGCGAAGGTGACCGACAGATGCACTCGGATGCCGTACGGACGGAACTCGTCGGCGATCTCGGCGACGTCGTCGAGCCGCTCGGTGAGCAGCCGTGCCTCGGTGGCGTGGACGTTCACGTTGTTCACCGCCACCGCGTTGATCCCACAGGCGGCCAGCAGTCGCGCATACCCCCGGACCCGGCCGCGGTCCCGCCGGGGGCGGCCGGCCTGCCAGAAGATCGATCCGCCGGCGTAGCCGCGCTCGACCTGACCCATCACCGGGTGCACGTCGACGTTGTCCCAGTGATCGAGCATGCGACGGCGCATCGCGGGACGGTGCGGTTGTGCCGCGCACGGTGGGCCGAAGGCCGATTCGCCGAGGCGGATCAAATGGAACAGCCCGTAGAGCAGCCCGGCCGGCTGGTCGGCGAGCAGCACCGTGACCTCGCCGTGCCGGGCCAGGGCGTAGCCTTCCCCGCCGAGTGGCCCACCGTCGGCCGCCCTCAGGTCGGCCAGAGCGGCGTCGAGCTCGGCGGGGCCGCCGTCGCCAGCGGCCGTGACCAGGGCGAGCACCAGGCTCGGCGGCGGCCCCTCGGCCGTACGTCGGACACTGCCGCCGTGTTCGGCGCAGGCCCGCTCGACCTCGGCGAACACCGTCTCGACGAGCCTTCCGGCGCCGAGTACGAGGCAGTGCCGGGAGCCGATCGCGCGGAACGCCTCAGCCGGCAACCAGGCGGGGTGGACATCGGTCGGGGCAGGGCCGGTCATTGCGCAGATCGTAACGATCTCACCAAATACGTCAAGATACTTCCGGAAGTCCCGGTCACCGGCGGGCCCGCCGCACGGGGGTGCGCCCGCCGGTCACCAGGATGTCGAGCCGTACCTTCGTCAGCTTGGTTCGACGGGCAGCCACAGCTCACAGGTGGCGGTGCTGAAATCGGCCGCGCGGTCGAGGACCGCGACGATCGACGGCCCCGGCCGCAGCCGCCACGGATTCGACGGGAACCATTCCGACGCGGTCGCGGCCCAGGTCTGTTGCAGCGTCTGCGGGTACGGTCCGGCGGCGCGGAAGACCGCCCACGTACCGGCCGGCGCCTCGATGCTGTCGAGGTCGCCGGAGACCCGGGTGTCCCGGGCCACGGCGACCCCGTGCAGGTAGGTCAGCTCGGTACCCTCGACGGCGTCCGGGTCGACGCCGTCGGTGACCTGGAGCAGACCGCCCGGCTCGGTGTCGCTGAGCTCCTTCAACCGCTGGTGCTCCTCGGCCGGCAGCGCGGTGACGTGCCGCTGGATGTGCGGGTTGACACCGTGGTGGATGAGCGGAACCCGGGTGGCGTGTCCGATGAGCCGGAACGCGGGTCGGTCGACGATGCGGGTGTCCACGGGGACGCTCCCTTCGACGGTCAGGCGGAACCTGAGTTGTGGTTGGCTACGCAGGGGGCCGCCGTCGCGGCGTACCTCACCGGGGCCGACGCCGTGCACGGCCCGGAACGCACGTCCGAACGCCTCCGTGGAGCCGTACCCGTACCGCACCGCGATGTTGAGCAGGTCGTCCTCGCCCCGGACGACGTCGGCGGCGGCGACGGTCATCCGCCGCCGACGCACGTACTCCGACAGCGGCATGCCGGCCAGCGAGGAGAACATCCGGCGCAGGTGATACTCGGTCGTGCCGAGCGCCCGGGCCGCCCAGGTGACGTCGAGTTCCTCGGTGAGGCGCTCCTCGACGAGGTCGACGAGCCGGTTGAGTGCCGAGATCATGAGGCCCCCTTTCGCCGTCAAGGTTGACCCGCGCGCCCCTCGTGGCGCCCGATCGTCCTGGCCCGATCCGATCATGCGGCGAGCAGGTGGCGGCACGGGACGGGTTCGTTTGGGAGGGCGGTGGGCGGGTAGACGCCGGACCCGCGGCGAAAGGGGTACGGCGAGGTGGACGACGAGCAGTTCATCGACTCCGTGGCGAACCGCACCGGGGCCTCGGCCGAGCAGGCGACAGCCATCGCCCGAGCCACGCTGACCACCCTGGCGGAGCGGATCGACGGCGGCGAGGCACGCGACCTCGCCGGTCACCTGCCGGAAGGGCTGCGGGCATACGCATTCGGCCCACATGAGGATGCCGAGCGCTTCGGCCTGGACGTGTTCGTGCAGCGGGTCGGTGGGCGGGCGGACGTCGACCCCGATCTGGCGGCGGCCGGCATCCGGGCGGTACTCGACACCATTCGCGAGGCCGTCGAAGCCGGTCAGTACGACGATGTCATCGCGTTCCTGCCCGCCGAGTTCTGGCAGGTGGCGAACCCGGCACCGCAGTACGACGCAGACCTCGACCGGGGCTGACCGCAGCGCCGGACGTCACCGGAGCGCGACGCGTTCGGCCACCGGCTCCAGGTACACCGGAAGGTGGTCGCCGGCCTGGGCGACGAACATGGCCACCTCGTACGCCATGTCGCCGACCTCCGCGTTGCCGTCGACACCGACGGCGAGGACGGCGCCGTTGCCGGTGGTGGCGTGGAACAGGAACGCCCGGGACATCTGCACCACCACCTGGTGCAGTTCACCGTCCCCGCAGACCCTGGCGGCGGCCAGGCCCAGCGCCTGAAGACCGCAGACCATGCTGGACAGTTGACCGGCGAGCTCGTCGTCGATGCCCCGTGAGGCGCCCAGCAGGAGGCCGTCCGGGGAGAGCACCACCGCGAACTGGGCACCCGGCACACGGTCGACGATGTTGTCGAGCGCGCGGCCGAGGTTGTCGGCGGTGGCCACCGCAGTAGTCATGGCAGATCCTCTCGTTGGCGGAACCGGCGGATGAGGGCCGGTCCGAGGCTCAGTTCGCGGCCCGTCGGGGCCACGGCTGTCCGTTCGTGGTGTACGACGGGTCAGCCAGAATGGTTCGAAGCAGGGCCAACAGGTCGGTGCGGTTGGCGCAGTTGAGCCGCGAGCGCATCCGTGCCACGTGGTGCTCCACAGTCTTGGCGGAGATGAACAACCGATCCCCGATCTCCCGATAGGTGAGACCGGCGACGACAAGTTCGGCCACTTCCCGCTCCCGGTCACTGAGCCGGTGTGAGACGGTGCCGGCCGCCGGCTTGCGGTCCTCGGCGGCGGACCGGCCCTGAAGCGCCCGTGCGCAGTCCAGCAACGCCGTCATCGCCCGCCGGTCGGCGGTGCGGATGGCGGCCTGCCCGGCCAGCCGGGCACCGTCCCAGCACAGGCCGGTGTCGTGCAGGCCCCGGGCGGCGGCCTCGACCCGGACCGGATCGACGGTGCCGCGCAACACCTCCAGCCAGCACTCGGCCGCGGCGGCCACCACGGCGGCGTACCGGCTGTGACCGGCGGCGGCGAGCAGGGCGCTGACGTGTTCGTCGGCGGCGACCGGGTCGTCGGTGAGGATCGCCGCATGCAGTCCGCTCCAGTGCAGCGGCGTACGCCACAACGGCGGATCGCCCAGACGGCCGAGCAGTTCGTGGGCGGCCCGCAGGTAGGGCTGGAGGCGCCCCAGGTCACCCAGGCGGGCACCGGCGATGGCCAGCTCGCCCAGCGGCAGCAGGGTGAACAGGTCGACCGGGTGGCGGACCACCGCCTCCAGCGCGGGCACCCAGCCGCGCTGCAACGCGCCGAGGTCGCTGGCACGCCGGGCGATGCCCATGGTCAACCCGGCGGCGAAGAGCAGGTCGCGGGATTCCAGCTCGGCGTCGGCGGTCGCCTCGGTGAGTTGCTCACCGGCGGCGGCGATCCGCCCCCGCGCCATCAGGATCCAGGCACGCAGCAGCCGGTGCCGGCCGGTCAGCAGCGGCCCGCCGATGCCGCTGGCCAGAGCCCGGTCGAGGACCCGCTCGGCGATGTCCAGCTCACCACAGTGCACGGCGGTCAGCGCCGCCAGCGCGGCGGGGCTGTCCGGCAGCAGCACCGCCCGCCCGTCGGGTTCCAGCAGAGCCGCCGCCTGCACCAGGGTGGACAGGGCCGCCGACGGGGTGCCGTGGACGCTTTCGCGTACCCCGTCGGCCATCAGCCGGGCGGCACTGGCCTGCAGGGTCGGCGGGCTGTCCGCGACGGGTTCGGGATGCTCACTGGGACGGGCGGTGGCGAGCGCGCCGACCGCCGCGAAGGCGTGCGCGCTGACTCCGCCGGACCAGTGGTACAGCTCCACGCTGCGATCGGTCTGTCCACGGTGGGCCAGTGCAGTGGCGGCGACGAGGGCGGCCTCCGCACGGGCCTCCGGCGGCGCGGTGGTGAGCAGCCGGTCGGCCAGTCGCAGCGCGAGATCGAGGTCCCCGGCGAGGGCGGCGGCGACCGCTTGCCGGACTCCGGTGGGTCGGCCGACGGTGCCCGCAGCGGCGAACAGTCGCGCCGCCAACGCCGGTTCGCCACCGAGGGCCTCTTCCGCAGCCGCCTCCAGGGTGGCGGCCGGGCAGTCACCGGCGACACCGGCCGCAAGCAGCGAGCGCACCAGCGGCAGCACCGGTGCGCCGCGGCTGAGCGCGAGGTCGCTGAGCAGGTGCCAGACGGCGGTGCGGTCGGCGGCCGGGCTGAGCGCGGTCACCGCCCGCCGGACCAGCGGGGAGGGTCGGCCGTCGGCGCCCAGCAGCCCGGCGGCGCGGGCTTCGGCGACGAGGTCGTCGATCTCCGCCGGTTCGCGGTCAAGCAGTGGGCGTAGCGCCTCGGCCGGCAGCGGAACGCCAGCGGCCAACGCGATCAGCAGCCGGCGTACGTCGGCGGACAGGTGGTCCAGGTCGGGACCGAGGTGCAGCACCACCTGGCGGGGCGGTTCGGTCGGTACGCCGGTCGCCGCCTCCTGCTCGCGTAGCCCGTCGACCAGCCATCCCACGTGCCGAGGCACCCCGCCGGTCTGGCTGTGCACGAAGTCGACCAGGTCCGGGCGGCGGCCGAGGCGGGGCACGGCGGCGAGGTACGCGGCGGTGCGCGCCCGGGTGAACGGGGTGAGCAGTAGCTGGCGTCCCTCCCGGCGCAGCGTGTCGGTCAGCTCGATCAGGGCCCCCGGTCGGGGCCACGGCCGGTAGCTGATCGCGACACGGTGCCGACGGTCGGAGACCAGCCGCCGCAGCGTACGCAGCCGGGCCTCGTCGAGCAGGTGCGCGTCGTCGATCAGCAGCACGGTCTCGGGGACGTACGCGTCCTCGGTGGCCGGAACCTCGGTGTGGACGGTGACGCCGGACCGGGTGTACCGGGCGGCCAGTTCCTGGAGGTAGGTGGTGCGGCCGTGGCCACCCGGTCCGGTCACCCCGAGAATGAGCGGCGCGGCCGGGTCGGCGGTGATCGTGCCGAGCAGGTCGGTCGGTTCGGCGTCGAGGACCAGCGGGCTGTCCGCCACGGCGCTCGTCATCATGGCGGTCATCCTTCGTGTTCCCGGCTGCGGGCCAGCTTCCGGCGAGATCGCTTCGGCAGGTCGAGGGGTGAATAGCGGATCGGCGGGCGGGGCGGTGGCTCGTCGCGGGGGACCCGGTCGTCGGCCGGGTCCACGGGTGGGCCGGCGGTGCGCGCCATCGACGCGACGGACGCGGTGGCGACGGTCCCGGGGGCTCCGACGGTCGCGGGTGGACCAACCGGTGGCATCGGGCCGGACGGCAGCGGGCGTGGGGACAGGATCCGGGTGCCGGCTGCGGCGGCACCGGCCGCCGCCGTGTTCTGTGGATCGGGTGGGGTCTCGACCGGAAAACCGGCCGTGGCGAGCAGCTCGGCGACCAGCGGCACCCGGCTGGCGCCGCCGGCCAGCAGCACGCCGTCGAGCTGCGCGGGTGCCAGGTCGGCGGCGTGGACGGCCTGCGCCAGCAGCTCCACTGTGGCCTGAACCGTCGGTCGGATCAGTTCCTCGAACTCCAGCCTGGTCACCGGCACCCGGACGGAGCCGGTCGGCAGCGACACCGCCACGTCGGTCTGCGACCCGACGGTCAGCTCCCGTTTGGCCCGTTCACACTCGACGGGCAGCTGACGCAGGGCACCACGGGCACCGGGGCCGGCGTCGGCCAACTCCCGGGCGAGCACGGAGCGAACGTGCACGGCCAGCGCCTCGTCGAAGTCGACGCCGCCGAGCCGGGTGAGCGTCGCGGGGACGCCGACGGTCTCGTACCGGTCCCGGGCGTTACGCCGGACCAGTGCGGTCTCGAAGGTGCCGCCGCCCAGCGCATACACGGCGGCGACTCCACCGGCGAAGCCCCGGGCGGCGTGCCCCTCCGCCACGGTGACCGTGCGGGGCAACAGCGTCACCGCACCCAGGCCGTAGTCCCACAACGCGTTGTGCAGCAGGTCGCAGCGGTACCGCCCCCAGGAGGCGGGGTGGCTGAGCACAACCAGCTCGGCCGGCGCGCCGCGGGCGCCGTGGACCTGATCGACCACGTGCGCGGCGAGCAACGCGACAAGGGTCTCCGGCCGGTAGCGCTCACCGGCGAGCAGCAGCGGCACGTCGTCGCCGACCCGGTTCAGCACCCCCCGGGCGGTACGCTCTGATTCGTCACCCTCACCGAGCGCGAACGTGCCGTCGGTGGACAGCAGCAGCGTCGACGGCAGCGGCCCCGGCCCGGAGTGCAGGGCGACCGGCTCCGGGTGACCCCAGTGCCCGTCCCGGTGCCGGGCGACCGCGGCGACGGTGCTGGTGTTGCCGATGTCGATCCCGAGCACGTAGGCCATCTGCTTTCTTCCTTGACCGCGTCGGCCATGGGGTGGGCCGGACAGGCCCGCCGTTGCGGGCCGCCCCGGGGGACCCCGTGGGCTCCTACGTTCGTACCAGAGATCACTCCGGCATCAGGAGCCCCAACTTCGGCGGGCGTCGGTCCCCCACTCCCCCTAACGTACGAGAGCCCGGATGCCCCTAATCGAACGGGTCGGATTGCGGGATCGTCCCCGATGCCCGGCCCCGGACACCGCCCGTAGCGTCATCGGCGATCACCGGTCGTTGACGTTTCGCCGAGGAGAGAACCCCCAACATGGACCAGACCCTGCACGACTTCGTGCTCAACCTGCTGACCGACGCGGACGCCCGGTCGGCGTTCGACCTCGACCCGGAGGGCGCGCTGCGGGCCGCCGGCCTCGGTGACATCACGGCCGCCGACGTCCAGGACGTGGTGCCGCTGGTGGTGGACTACGCGCCGGTGCAGGGACTCACCCCGGTCGCCCCGGTGACCGGGCAGCTCGGCCTCGACCCGCTGGTCGGTGACGCCACCGACGCGATCAGCCAGTTGCAGAGCGTGGCGCAGCAGATCAGCGTCGGCAGCTCCCACTCCGGAGTGGACGTCAAGGCCGGGGTGCTCGGCACCATCGCCGTCGACCCGTCGACGGTGACCGCGGGGGCGAGCGTCTTCCCGGGAGTCGGCGTCGGCGTGACCCCCACCGGGGTGGGCGTGGACCTGTCCGGCGTACACGATGTGGCCAACACCCTCGACGCGGACGTGACGTCACCGATCGATCGCACCACGGAGCCGGCGCTCGGTGACGTCACCGGCGCGGTGGGTGACCCCATGTCCGCGGTGAACGGCACCACCTCCGGGCTGCTGGACACCACGTCCGGTCTGCTTCCCGGCACCACCAGTCAGGTCGGCGATCTGGTCGGTTCGCTCGGTGTCGGCGACACCCTGGGCGGGCTCGGCCTGACCGGCGACGCGGGCGGCGTGGTGCCGTCGTTGGATCTCGATTCCACTGTGGGTGGTGTGACGGGGCAGGTAGATGGCCTGTTGGGCGGCGTCACCGGGACCGTCACCGGCGGCACGAAGGGGTTGTTGGACGGCGGGGTCAGTGGTTCGGTGAGCGGGGACACGGCAACCCACGGCGAGGCCTCCACCTCGACCGGCGGGGTGCTGGGCCTCACCGACGGTCTGCTCTGACACCCGTCATCGGGCGGGGTCGGCACCATCCGGCGCCGACCCCGCCCGTTCTTCGCACTTGATAATTGAGCCGAATTCAGCACACTTGGTGCGGTGATGGCGGGAATCTGGCTCGACGCGCTCGACGACATCGCTCGCACGTGCCAGGAACACGGTCGGGGGGACCTGCTTCAGGCGGTCCGTCTCAAGCGCGCCCACCTGCTCGATCCGACGTTGACCGTGCTGGTGGTCGGCGAGCCGAACCAGGGCAAGAGTCAGCTGGTCAACGCGATCGTCAACGCACCGGTCTGCCCGGTCGGTGACGGGACCACGACCGTCCTGCCGACGGTGCTGCGGCACGCCGAGGTCGCCTCGGCGACGGTGGTGCAGACACCACTGACGAGGCCGGGAACGCCCCCGGCCGCCGATCCGCCGGCCGTGCAACGGACACCGGTGCCGACCGACAAGATCGCCGCCGGGGTCGGCGGCAGCACCGGCCGGCTGCCCGGCGGCGGCCCCGCGTACATCGAGATCGGTCTGCCCCGAGCGCTGCTCGGGGCAGGCGTGGTGCTTGTCGACATGCCGGGCGGCGGTGATGCCGCCGCCGTCGGCGCCGGCACCCCGGTCGCCGCCCTGGCCCGCGCGGACACCGTGCTGCTGGTCACCGATTCCACCCGGGACCTGTCGGTCAACGAGCTGAACATGCTGCTGCACCTCACCCGGTCACACTCCAATGTGGCCGTGGTGCAGACCAAGACGGATCTGGTGCCGGACTGGCGGGCCGTGGCCGACCGGAACCGGCGGCACCTGACCGACGCCGGGGTGCCGGCCCCCTTGATCCCGGTGTCCGCCGCGCTGCGCCTGCACGCCGCCGCCACCGACGACCACGCGCTCAACGCGGAGTCCGGCTTCCCGGCGCTGATCGCCCTGCTCCGGCGACACCTGGCGGCCAAGCCCGACACTCTGGCCCGGGCAGCCGTCGTGCTGACCGCGCGCACCGTGGTGGAGCAGCTCGCCGCGCCACTGCGGGCGGAACTGACCGACCAGCGCTCGGCCGAGGAGTCGGCGCCGATGGCCCGGCTGCACGCGGCCCAACGGGAGGTCGACGAGCTGCGGCGGTGCGCCACCCGATGGCAGAACATGTTGACCGACGAGATGGCCGATCTGATCTCCGACATCGAGCACGACCTGCGCGACCGCACCCGGCAGATTCTGCGGATGGTCGACGAGGCGTTCGAGACCGCCGACCCGCTGGTGGCGTGGGACGCCGTCGCGCAGTGGCTGGAGGAGAGCCTCGTCGAGGCGGCGGCGGCGAACCGGCGATGGCTGGTGCAGCGGTGCGACTGGATCGCCCGGCGGGTCGCCGAGTCGTTCGCCCGCTACGGCCACGGGTCGCTGCCACCGTGGCCGCTGACCGCCTCGGCGGAGTACGGCGCACCGGTGCCGGAGCTGGAACGTCCCAACGTCGACCGGTTCACCGTCGGCCAGAAGATGTTCACCGGTATGAAGGGCTCCTACGGTGGGCTGCTGATGTTCGGGCTGGCGCTCACCCTGGCCGGCATGCCGATGATCAACCCGATCTCGATCGGCGCCGGTGCCCTGTTCGGCGGCAAGAGCATCCGCGACGAGGGCAAACAGTTGCTGCGCCGCCGGCAGGCCACGGTCAAGGCTGCGGTGCAACGGCACGTCGACGACTTCTTCATCCAGGTCAGCAAGGACAGCCGGGACGCGGCCCGACGGGCACAGCGGGTGCTGCGGGATCATTTCGCCGCCCTTACCGACGAGTTGCAGACCGCCATCATCGAGTCGTTGCGCAGCGCCAAGGAGGCCGCCGACACCGACGCGGCGGCGCGGGAGCGACGCCAGCGCGAGATCCAGCAGCGGATGATCCGGCTGGCCGAGCTGTACGAGCAGGCGCAGCAGGTGACCGCCGCCCGCCCGGCGCCACTGGCACCGCTGGCATGACCGGCGGGCGGCTCGACGCGGAAGTCCGGGACCTGCTGCACCGGGCGCTGCACGGTTACCGTGACAACCCCCGGGCCACCGAGCTGCTGCGGCACCAGTTGGCCCGCTACGACCAGCCGCTGCGGGTCGCCGTCGTCGGCGGGTGGCGCAGCGGCAAGTCGACGCTGCTCAACGCCCTGATGGGCGAGGAGGTGGCCCCGGTCGACGGAAGCGCCTTCACCTGGTACCAGGACGGGCCGCAGCCGGATGCC
Source organism: Verrucosispora sp. WMMD573 (assembly GCF_027497175.1). Taxonomy (NCBI): domain Bacteria; kingdom Bacillati; phylum Actinomycetota; class Actinomycetes; order Micromonosporales; family Micromonosporaceae; genus Micromonospora; species Verrucosispora sp. WMMD573. The sequence goes on from NZ_CP114901.1 coordinate 5,135,762, forward strand.
ACCGGATACTCCACGAGTCACCCGCCGCAGCGGCTGGCGGTGCTGCGCTCCGGCACCGGGATGCGGGTCGACCTCACCGGCTGGCGCGCCGGGGAACTGCGCGACATCGTGGTGCGGTGGCCGGCACGCTCGCTGCGACAGGTGACGTTGCTCGACACCCCGGCGCTCGGCGCGGCCGAGGAGCAGGCGGCGGATCCGGTGCTGGCGCGGGTGCTGCGGGAGGCCGACGCGCTGCTGTACCTGACCCGCGACGCCCGGGGGGCCGACCTGCGGATCCTGGGGGCGACCCGGGGAGACGTCGTCGGGCAGGCCGCGCCGGTCCACACGATCATGGTGCTGGCGCGGGTGGACGAATCCGGCGGCGGTCGGGTCGACGCGCTGCTCAGCGCTCGTCAGCTCGCCCGACGGGCGCTCCGGGACCCGCACGTGGACGCGCTGTGCGTGACGGTGGTGCCGTGCAGCGGGCTGCTCGGTCTGGCCGGCCGGGTGCTCGGCGAGACCGAGTTCGCCGCGCTGGCGGCCCTGGCCCGGGTGCCGCGCGCCGAGCTTGAGCCGTACCTCCTCTCCGCCGAGCGGTTCGCCCGCGGCGAGCCACCGGCCGGGTTGGAGGCGACCACCCGTGGTGCGTTGCTGGAGCGGCTCGGCGTGGTCGGGATCCGCCTGGCGACCACTCTCGTGCGCACCGGCTGCGACAATCGGGTGGCTCTGGCCGCCGAACTGGTCCGCCGCAGCGGTCTCGCTGAGCTACGCGAGTCCCTCAACCGCCTCTTCGTCGACCGCCGGCACGTGCTCAAGGCACGGTCGGCGCTGACGGCGTTGGAGGCGGTGCTGCGGGACGAACCGGGTCCGGCCACCGGCGACCTGCTCGCCGCGCTGGAGCAGCTGCTCGCCGGCGCGCACGAGTTCGCCGAGTCGCGGCTGCTGGCCGCGCTGCGCGACGGCCGCCTCGGGTTCGACGCCGAGCTGGCCGCCGAGGCGCGGCGGCTGGTCGGTGGGGACGGTGACGAACCGGCCGCCCGGCTGGGCATCGCGCCCGACGCGACACTGGCGTGGCTGTGGGAGACCGCCGCCGAGGCGCGGTGGCGGTGGCGGGAACATGCCGAGGATCCCGGACTCGCCTTGTCGCAGCGGCGGGGCGCGCAGGTGGTGGCCCGCAGCTGCGAGGGTCTGCTCGCCGACCTGGCCGCCGCCCACGCCCGCTAGGGCTTCAGTCCCTGGCCGGCCCGCGCGGGTCTCGGGCACGGCCACGTCGGGGATCGGAGCCTGGTCAGGCGGGCCGGGCGGGAGTGTGCAGACCCACCAGGCCGGGCACGGCGGCGCGGCCGAGTTGCGCGCCGGTGATCGGATCCTGCCAGCACACCGCTGCCCGCTGGCCCAGGTAGAGGCGCGCGTCGTCCGGGCTGAGCGCGACACCGGTGACCGGATCGGCGGTTGCCCGTTCGGCGGTGACGGCGAGCCCGGCCAGCTCCACGGCCCGCACGGCGGTGCCGGCGCCGAGGAACAGCCGCTCAGCGGAGGCCACCGTGTAAGCCGGACCAACGGCGGTGCCGAGGGCGGCGATGCGGCGTACGGTCAGTTCCTCGGTGGAGATCTCCGCGACGGCGCCGGAGCCGACGTCGGCGACGTAGAGCCGGCCGCCGTCCGGGGTGATGGCCATGGTGTGACCGTCGGCGGCACCCTCCCCGAACGGGTGCGGCAGGTCCACGCAGTACGCCCATCGCTGTTCCAGATGCAGCGTGTGTACGAAGGCGTGCACGTCGCTGCCCGGCTGGCCGCTGATCCGGTCCCTGGTGTGCTGGTGGTCGGGTTGGTGGGTGTAGAGCGTGTAGAGCACGGCGCGGTTCGGTGCCAGCACCGCCTGCCGTCCGTCGCCGCGCATCTCCTCCTCCGCGCCCTCCGGCACAGCTGTCTTGGCCCGGGTCAGCAGCGGTCCGGTGGCCCCGGTGGCGAGGTCGACCAGGCGTACCCGGTAGCGGTCCGGCGCGGCCGGCGGCAGCCACTCCAGCACGAACAGCCCGGCCAGGTCGTGGGTGAACGCCTCGGGCACGACGTTGCCCCGCAGCCGCAGCCGCTGCCGCACCCCAGCGAGGTCGGCGATCAACACCGGCGTCTCGGCGCGTCCGGCGGGGCGGTCTCCGGTGGCGCTGAGGCGTTCGGTGGTCAGTGCCAGCCGGGTGCCGTCGGTGGAGACCGTCTGCGGCACCCACCGGCCCGGCAGCCGTACCCGCGGCGAGACGTCGCCCCGGCCGACGTCGACGCGCCACAGGTCGGTGTCGGCACCGTTGGCGGCGGCCGTCCACACCCACCGCCCGTCGGGGGTGGCCACTCCCGCGCCGATCGTCTGCCGGTCGGTGCCACGCAGCACGGTCAGGCCCCCGTCGAGGGTGACGAGCAGGGGGTCCGGCAGCGGGTCGGCGGCGGCCGGGGCCGGCTCGCAGCCGACCAGGGTGGCGGCGCCGGCCCCGGCCAGGGCGGTCAGCAGGGTACGCCGCGAGAACGTCGTGTTCGCCATCATGACCCGGTGACACCGGCGGGCCGTCCCGGGTTCCCACTCGGCACGATGGAACCCCGTCGGCGCGGGCGGTGTCAGTAGGGGTGATCCCACCGGAGGTAGCCCTGGACGACGAGCAGTTCGTCACCCGCGCGCAGGCAGGTGACCTGGCGGCGTACGAGTCCCTGGTCGCTCGGCACACCGCGACCGCGTACCGGACCGCGGTGCTGCTCGGCGCGGGCTCCGACGCCGAGGACGTCATCCAGGAGGCGTTCGTAAAGGGGTACCGCAAGCTCGACCGTTACCGCGGCGAGTCGTCGTTTCGTTCCTGGCTGCTGGCGATCGTGGCGAACGAGACGCGCAACCTGCACCGCACCCGGGAACGACGCAACGGCCTGCTGCTGCGTGCGGCGCGGGTGACGGCGGGCTCGGAGATCGTCGAGGACGACGCCGTCGGCGCGGTCCTCGCCGGGGAGCGTCGGGCCGCCCTCCTGCGGGCGCTGCGGGCGCTGCCGTCGCGGGACCGGGAGGTGATCGTCTGCCGCTTTCTGCTGGACCTGAGCGAGGACGAGACGGTCACCATGCTGGGCTGGCCGCGGGGCACGGTGAAGTCGCGTACCTCGCGGGCGCTTGTCAAACTGCGCGGCCTGCTCGCCGTCGAGGAGGTCAGCCGTGGATAACCTGGAGCGGGAGCTGCGCGACCTGTCCGGTTGGTTGGCGACCCCGGAGCCACCGGACGTCACCGCCCGGGTCCGGGCCCGGCTGACCGCCGCACCACCTTCTCGCCGCGTCGCACGCCGACGCCGCTGGCGGTACGCGCTGGTGGGAGTGCTCGCCGCGCTGCTGGTGGCGACGCTGCCGTCGGGACGGGCCGCGCTCGCCGACGCGGTGGCGGGCCTGCTGCGCTTCGCCGGCATCACCATCAGCACCTCGCCCGAGCTTGCGCCCCCGACCGGCGTCCCGTCGCCACCGCCGGGGCAGCGCGCCGCCACCCTCGACGAGGCGCGCCGCCTGGTGCGCTTTCCGATCCGGACGCCGAGCGTGCTGGGCCCGCCCGAGCAGGCGCTGCTGGCCGATCCGGACGCCGCCGGCCGTTACCGGGTGGCGAGCCTGCTCTACCGGGCCGGCACGCTACGCCTGGACACCTTCGACGGCCGCCTCGATCCGGTGTTCTTCAAGCAGACCGGCGGGTCGGACGCCGAGTGGACGCAGGTGGGCACGGCCGAGGCGATCTGGCTCGGCAGCCCGCACCCGGTCTCCTACCTGGACCGCGACGGGGTCGTCCGCCAGTCGAGCGCCCGCCTCGCCGCCGCGACCCTGATCTGGACGGACTCCGGGGTGACGTATCGGTTGGAAGGCGAACTGACCATGGCCGAGGCGGTCGCCATCGCCACCACCCTGTCGTGACGCCGCAGGCGAGTTTGCCCGGCGCCTCCGTTCGCTGTGGTCCGGCATCACCTTCGTGACGGGCACACAACGATTCCTGCCGAGCACGCCGCCGACGCACGGGCATCGGCTGCGCCGGCACTGACGGCGGGTGCTACACCCGGCCTTGCAGGATCGTGCCCATCCGCAACGCGACCTCCTCGCGCCGGTCCGAGTCACCGACGTCGGCCTTGATGCCGCAGAACTCGCCGCTGCGGCACGGGAACCACAGTTCGCCGTGGGTGTCGTCGTAGACGGCACCGTCGGCGGATCCGCTCACCGGTTCCCCGATCTCGGCCACCGCCTCGTACTCATCCTTGGACAGCACCGACGCGTGGATCGCCTCCCCACCGGAGGTCGCCGTCCACACGCAACCGCCGAGCTGGTAGTCGTGCTGCCCACCGTCGTGCGCCCCGATCGCGTCCGCGACCTCGTCGGTGGTGAGGCGTTCACACTCCTCGCCCTTCGGCTCGGTCAGCGATCCGGCGGCGTCGTCCGGCGCCGCACCGTCCGCGCTCTCCACCGCGCCCGGAGCCTGCGGCGGCGTCGAAGAACCTGAGCCGGCATCGCTACCGCACGCCACGAGCATGGCGAGCACCCCACCGACGACCGCAGTCTGAGCCAGCCTGCTGCGGATCTCCATAGGTCATCACCTCCGCCGCGGCACCGCTTGCCGCCGATGACCAACTTCAGCACGACCAGCCGAAACTTGAATCGGTAGATTCCCCCGGCTTTGCCGGTTGTGGGTGCGAGTCGGACGGCTGCCGGTACGGTCAGGCGGCGGGTGGGACAGCCAGCATCGCCAGCGGCACATGGTGCTGGCCCGCGTGGATGTCGCGGTCGCGCAGGCTGCCCTGCACCACCGGTCGCGGGAACGAAACCTTCACGACGTTCAGCGAGGGAATCCGGTAGAACTGGACGTCCTGCGCCGCGACGCGGTAAAGGCGGGCGATCACCGAGGCGTCCAGGAACCCTGGATCCGCGACCACCGCGTAGGCGTCGGTGTCGCGGGCGAACACCTCCATCGTCACCCAGAACGGACCGGCGTTCTTGGACCGGACCTCCAGCGCGAGATCGGCGACCACGGTCATCGGTTGTCCTCCAGGCAGACGCGGAACAGGCTGGTCGGCGACGACACCTCGACGACGTGGCTGAGCACGAACTCGTACACCGCTCCGCGTTCTGTCTCGGCCGGTGAGGTGGCGAAGGCGAGGCTGGGCAGGTAATCCATGTCCGGCGTGGGCAGGTGCAGCATCAGCGGGTTGGCGACCTTCGCGACCGCGGTCGCGGTCGCCTGGTCCGCCGCGCGGACCAGGAGCATCACGCCCACCTCGCGGGGCGGCCCGGTGGCCGGGTCGAGGTCACCGAGGATCGCGTCGTACCCGTAGCGGCGGATGTCGAAGCTGTAGTCGCCCTCGGCCAGCCCGATGGTCCCGGACACCCACTCGATGATCATCTTGCGGAGCAGGGCGGTCCAGGTGTCGATCTGGCCGAGGATGTGCGGGTCGCGAATGGCGGTGAACGACATCGTCTCGTACCCGGTGATCCGGGCGCCCTCCAGCTTGATGGTGTGCTGCGCGGCGGGCTCGAACCGGGAGCCCTCGACGCGCACCCGCCGCTCGTCCAGGGCCCGGTAGACCGCGTCGCCGACCTCGATGGTGCCGGCCGGCTCGCGCATGGTGAACGGGTCTACCGTCTCGTAGAGCATGTGCGCCGCGACCGACGTGGGCGTGCAGGCATTGCTCGAATCGAGCGGCTCGATGGTGAATCCGGTGGCGTCCACCGTGGCCAGCACACCGCCGGCACGCGGGTTCGTGGTGCACTGTCCGCCGCACTCGACGATCTTCGCGGCGTGCCAGACGGGTCCGGCCGGCATGCCCTTGAGCAACGGATAGGCGGCGGCCACGGCGGTGTCGGTTGCCCGCCCGGCGAGAACCACGTCGGCGCCGGCGGTCAGGGCCGCGGCGATCGGTTCGTGGCCCATCATCCCGACGATGTTGGTGCAGCCCTCCAGAGTTGCTCGGTCGAGGTCGCCGGCTGGCGGCAGCGGTCGGATCCGGTCCAGGTCGAGGTCGGCGGCCCGCTGTGAGCTGTAGATCGTGGCCAGCCGCAGTTGCAGGCCCTCGGCGGCGAGGATCTCCCGGGCGATGCCGGCGACCCAGTCGACACCGGCATCGGTGCCGCTGGTGCCGCACGAGCCGATGATCAGCGGGATGCCGGCCGTGGCCGCCGCCCGCAGCAGCAGGCGCAGGTCGCGGGCGACCGCGGCGCGGGCGGTCTTGGCGGTGCCGGCGCCCAGGTAGTAGGGCCCCGAGTCGGTCGAGCCGCCGTCCACGGCGATCACGTCGGCACCGAGCGCCAGTCCGCGTTCGACGGTCTCGGGTGGGAAGCCGGCGCCGAGCATGCCGACCGGCACGAGAATGCGTACGGAGTCAGGGTTGGTGGCCATCGTTCCTCAATTCTTGGCGATCGCTCGGCCGGCCTGCCGGCCGGAGAAGAGGCAGCCGCCCAGGAAAGTGCCCTCCAGGGCGCGGTAGCCGTGCATGCCACCGCCACCGAAGCCGCTGGCCTCACCGGCGGCGTAGAGGCCGGGCACCGGCTGCCCGGTGGCGTCCAGGACCCGCCCGTCGAGGTCGGTGTGCAGGCCGCCGAGGGTCTTGCGGGTAAGCACATGCAGACGCACGGCGATCAGCGGTCCGGCCTTCGGGTCGAGGATCCGGTGCGGCGGGGCGGTCCGCATCAGCCGGTCCCCCCGGTAGTTCCGGAAGTTCCGGATCGCGGCGAGTTGCAGGTCCTTGGTGAACGGGTTGTCCAGCTGCCGGTCGCGCGCCTCGACCACCCTGCGCACCTGGGCCGCGTCCAACAACGGCGTCTCCGTCAGCGCGTTCATCCCCTTCACCAGATCGTCCAGGTCGGACGCGACCACGAAGTCCTCGCCCTGGTTCTTGAACGCCTCGACCGGCGCCGGCGCGCCGGCCCGAATCCGGCCGAGCACCTGCCGGACGCTGCGGGCGGTCAGGTCCGGATTCTGCTCCGAGCCGGAGAGCGCGAACTCCTTCTCGATGATCTTCTGGGTCAGCACGAACCAGCTGTGGTCGTACCCGGTGGACCGCAGATGAGCCAGGGTGCCGAGGGTGTCGAACCCGGGCGAGAGCTCCGCTGGCAGCCGGTGCCCGAGGGCATCCAGCCAGATCGAGGAGGGTCCGGGCAGGATGCGGATGCCGTGCGCACCCCAGATCGGGCTCCAGTTCTGCACCCCCTCCACGTAGTGCCACATCCGATCTGGGTTGATCACTGCGCCGCCGGCATCCGCAGCGATGTCGATCATCCGGCCGTCCACGTGGGCCGGCACCCCGGAGATCATGCTCGCGGGCGGCGTGCCGAGCCGCGCCGGCCAGTTACGTCGGACCAGGTCGTGGTTGCCGCCGATGCCGCCGGAGGTCACGACCACCACCGGCGCGGACAGCTCGAAGTCCGCGACGGCCGTCCGGCTGGTGGCGACGCCGCGTTCCGCGCCGCTCGGTTCGAGAACCTTTCCGCGTACGCCGGACACGATGCCGTTGGTACGCACGATCTCGTCGACCCGGTGCCGGAACCTGACCGTGACCTTCCCGGCGCGCACCTTGGCGACGAACGGCTCCAGCAGCCCCGGGCCGGTGCCCCAGGTGATGTGGAAGCGGGGCACCGAGTTGTTGGCCCGCTCCGCCCACCCGACGATCGGGAACAGTTTGACGCCGAGCTGGCGCAGCCAGGCGCGCTTCTCGCCGGTGGCGAAGTCGACGTACGCCTCGGCCCAGCGCCGCGGCCACTGGTCCTCGGGCCGGTCGAACCCGGCGTTGCCCAACCAGTCCTGCCAGGCAAGCTCACGCGAGTCGCGGATGCCCATCCGGCGCTGCTCGGGCGAGTCGACCAGAAACAGCCCACCGAACGACCAGAACGCCTGGCCGCCGAGGCTCTGCTCGGGCTCCTGGTCGAGCAGGATGACACGGTGCCCGGCGTCCACGAGTTCGGCGGTGGCGACGAGTCCGGCCAGGCCGGCCCCGACAACGATCACATCAGCTGTCATCTTCTCTGCTCCGGGTCGATCAGGTGGGCGTTGACGGAGGTATGTGGGTCACCGGCCAGGGCGGCGACCAGTTCGCGCGCCCCGCACAGGCCCGAGTCGCGGCGGGCCTCGGTGGTCTGGCCGGCCATGTGCGAGTAGACGGTGATGCCGTCGACACCACGCAGGACGCTGTCGGCGGGCAACGGCTCGACGTCCACCACGTCGAGGGCCGCTCCGGCGATCCGCCCGGACCGGACCGCCTCGGCCAACGCGACGACGTCGACGATCGGCCCGCGTGCCGTGTTGATCAGATGGGCGGTCGGCTTCATCCGGGCCAGCACCGCAGCATCGATCAGGTGCCGGGTACGCGGGGTCAGCGCGGTGTGGATCGACACGTAGTCGGCGTCGCGGAGCAGGAGTTCCAGCGGGACCTCGTGGCCCAGTACCGTCATGCCGAACGCCTCGGCCAGTGGCCGTACCCGCTGGGCCACCGCGCCACGACCGATCAGGCCGAGGGTCTTGCCGCGCAGTTCGTGCCCGTCCTGGCGCGGCCAGTCGCCGGCCGCGACCCCGACCGCCATCGGCACCAGGCGCCGCGCCTGGGCAAGCAGCAACGCGATGGTGTATTCGGCGACCGCGTTGGCGTTGATTCCGGGCAGGTTGCTGACGCTGATGCCGAGACGGGTGGCGGCCGGTACGTCCACCGAGTCGTACCCGACGCCGGTGCGCACGATCGCCCGCAGCGTGGGCGCGGCCGCCAGCACCTGCTCGGTCATCGGTTCGTTGGCGATCAGCGCGCCGTCGGCGCCGGTCAGCGCGGCGATCAGGTCCGCCGGCCGGCGCGGCCCGCGCATCGGGTCGTGCCGGGTGGTGAAGCCCTGGCCGGTGAGGTAGGTGTCCACCTCGTCCCCGGGGCGCAGGTAGTCGGTGGTGATCAGGATGGTCGGCATCGGCTCTCTCTCAACGTGACAGGGCGGGGGTCGTCTCGCGGACCCGTTCCAGGCGGGCCAGCCGGATCACCACCACGCAGGCGAGGGTGGCCAGCACGGCGATGTCGAGCAGCATCCAGTTCCAACCGACGAGGTCGACCGCCGCGCCGACAAGCGCCGGGCCGGCGAAGCCGCCCAGGTACCAGGTGACCGCGTAGAGCCCGGTGTAGGCGCCGAGCATCCGGCTGGACGGGGCCAGGTTCCACAACGCGACCGCCGCGTTGATCAGGAATCCGGCGGCGCCCATGGCTGCGACACAGAACAGCACGACCGTGCCGGTGGGGGTCCGCACGACGGCACCGGCCGCAAGCGCCGCGGCGAAGACGGTGATGCCGATCAGGATCACCCGTAGCCGGCCGAAGCGCTCGGCCGCCAGCGCGGCCGGGTACGCCGCGATCAGGTACGCGACGCCGCTGGGCAGGGTGAGCCCGCCGGCTTCACCGCGGGTCAGGCCCAGCACCTCCATGCCGTACGGGGTCATCAGGGACCGGGACGCGAACCAGGCGCCGCCGAAGAGAAAGACGGTGAGCAGCAGCAGTACCCGCCGCCGGTCCCGACTGGTGACCAGCTCGGTGACGACCCGCCACAGTGGTGATTTCGTCCGGTCGGGTCCGACAGCCGCGTCCTCGGCCACCGCGGCCCGATAGGCCGGGGATCGACTGTCGCGAACCCTGGCGATCATCACGGCGGTGACGACCAGCATGATCACCGCCGGGATGACGAAGGCCGCCCGGGGGTGGTCGTCCACCACCAGGAGGCTGATCAGTGACGCCACGATGATGGTCAGCGACGTGGCGATCTTGACGATGGCGTTGGTCCGGCCGCGCCGCTGCGGCGGGACGAAGTCCGGGGTGAGGGCCTCGGCGAGGGGCCGCATGGTGTTCGCGACAAGCGCGTAGCAGACCATCACCGCGACCAGCGTGACCAGCGAGGTGGTCCACGGCAGCAACAGGAAGAACAGGGCGCCGAGGGGCATGCCCACGGCCAGGTACGGGATGCGCCGACCCCACCGGGTCCGGGTGTTGTCCGACCGGTTGCCGATCCAGGGCTGGATGAAGATCCCCAAGAGGTTGTCCATGCCCATCAGCACGCCGACGAGCGCGGCGCTCGTGACGTGCTCGCGCAGCAGGACGGGCACCTGGTTGTCGTAGAAGTTCCAGGTCGACTCCTGCGCGAACAGCGCGAGAGCGATGAAGAACGTGATCTTCCGGTATGACACCTCGTCGCGAGTCTTCATGTCGGCCATGTCACCTCCACGTAACGTGTGCCGCGTCACGCTAGTTTGCTATAGCAAAGTCGTCAACAGTTGCATGCAACTTGTGCAATGGCATGCGTTAGGGTGTGGCCATGACAGTCACGGAGACGCTCGCCGATCAGGCGTACCGTCAGGTCCGCGCCGCCATCGCCGCCGGTCACCTCGCAGCGGGAGCGAAGGTGACCGAGCGCGGCCTGGCAGAACGCCTGGCGATCAGCCCCACCCCGGTCCGCGAGGCGCTGCGACGGCTGGAATCCGACGGGCTGATCGAACGGATCGGGCCGCGTACCGTGCTGGTCGCCGAGATCCGTGACGCCGCCATCGACGACCTCGCCGAGGTGGAGGTCGGCCTACGCGGGCTGGTCGCCCGGTTCGCCGCCCGGCACGCCACGGCCGACCAGCTCGACGCCCTCGACGAGATCCTCGACCGGGCCGACGACCTGCTGATCCTGCTCAAGGAGCGCCGCGCCCAGCGCCTGCCGACCGAGCGGCACCTCACCGCCCTGCTCGACACCATGGTGGAGTTCAACGAGACGGTGAACGCCTGCGCCCACAACCCGGTCCTCGTCCGGATGCTCGACCAGAGCCGGGTGTTCACCCGCCCGCAGCGGCGGGAACTGCTGTTGCAGCGGGTGGCCGAGGACGACACCTTCGGCATGGAGCGTTACACCAGCCACCGCGCCCTGGTCCGGGCACTGCGGACCGGCGACTCCGCCGCCGCCGAACGCATCGCTATCGCCGACGCCCAGGGCGGCCTCGACGCGCTGCGGAGGGCCCGATGAACCACCGGATCGCCGTCATCCCCGGCGACGGGATCGGCAAGGAGGTCGTACCGGCCGGGATCGAGGCCCTGGAGGCGACCGCCGGACGCTTCGGCCTGCGGCTGGAGTTCACCGACTTCGGCTTCGCCAGCGCCGACTACTGGCAGCGGCACCAGCGGATGCTCCCGGCCGACTGGGAGGAGACGCTGCGCGCCTTCGACGCCATCTACTTCGGCGCGGTCGGCTGGCCCGCCGTGGTGCCCGACCACATCTCGCTCTGGGGCAGCCTGCTCCAGTTCCGGCGCACCTTCGACCAGTTCGTGAACCTGCGCCCCTGCCGCCTCATGCCCGGCGTCCGCAGCCCACTCGCCGACCGCGCGCCCGGCGACATCGACTTCCTGGTGGTCCGCGAGAACACCGAGGGCGAATACTCCAGCGTCGGCGGGCGCATCTTCGAGGGCACCGACCGGGAAACCGTGCTCCAGGAGACGGTGATGACCCGGATCGGCGTCGACCGGGTGCTGCGCTTCGCCTTCGAGCAGGCACTGAACCGCCCGCGACAACACCTGACCTCAGCCACCAAGAGCAACGGCATCGCCATCTCGATGCCGTACTGGGACGAGCGGGTGGCGGCGATGGGCGAGCAGTTTCCCCGCGTACGGGTCGACAAGTTCCACATCGACGCCCTCGCCGCCCAGTTCGTACTGCACCCCGAATGGTTTGACGTGGTCGTCGCCAGCAACCTCTTCGGTGACATCCTCTCCGACCTCGGCCCGGCCTGCACCGGCACGCTCGGCATCGCGCCGAGCGCCAACATCAACCCTGACCGCCACCACCCGAGCCTCTTCGAACCGGTGCACGGCTCCGCACCGGACATCGCCGGCCAGGGCATCGCCAACCCGATCGGCCAGATCTGGTGCGGCTCGATGATGCTGGACCACCTCGGCCATCCCGAGGCCGCCGCCCATCTCCTCGGTGCCATCGAGGACGTCCTGGCGCTCGGGCCGAAGGAGGCGCCCCTCACCCCCGACCTGCACGGCACCGGCACCACCGCCGAACTGGGCCACGCGATCGCCGAACGCGTCCGCGAACGCTGAATGCGGTCCGCGCTTGCCGGAGATCAGCGGCGCTTCCCGTGCGGTCCCGCATCGTCCCATGCGGGTCACACGTCGGCGAGCAGCGCGTCGAGGGGTCGGGGCACGGTGTCGCGGGCGATGGCGGCCTCGACGAGCAGGCGGGCGTAGCGCAGGTTGCGGCGTGAACTGCTGCGCAGGAACCGCCACAGCTGCGCGTCGGGATCCCGACCGCGCCAGGCGGGCTGGCTCTGGAACCCACGGAACAGCCGCAGCTCGCCCTGGGCCTCGAAGAGGGCTTCGACATCCGCGCTGCCGACGGCACGGATCAGCTCGTCCTCCAGGTCGTCGACGCAGACCTGGAACCCGAGTTGCGCCATTTCAGCTCGACTGCGAGGCGTACCGACACCCGCCTCGGTCAGCCCACGCCGGAAGATCTCCTCCTCCCGCAGGTCGCAGAGGCCGGCGAGGCGCAAACCGGTCCCGGGTGGTCCCAGCCTGGTCAGGAAGCGACCGATCGCGTGGGCCCCGCCGATCGGAACGATGACGATCCGTTCGGCGGCGAGATCGCGGCCACGACCGGCCGCCAGCGTCTCCAGGGCGATCTGGTCGCTGATGCCCTCCACGAGCACCGCGGCCGCGGCCGACTCGGCCTGCGCCAGGGCCCGGGCGGTGGCCTGCATCGATGCGGCATTGCCGCCCAACGGTCCGTCCAGACCGATCGGGGCCGGCTCGCGACGCGAGGTGACATCCATGGTGGGCCTCCCCCGTCCGGTCGGCGGTGGAGCCCCGCGACGGGCAACAAAGACAAAGGCAGAGAGTCACCTCCCTGCCACTCCTAACGTATAGCGCACCGGGGGGCTTGTGGCAAGACCCGGGTTCTGCCGCAGAATCGTCGGCCGGACACGGTACCGACGAAGAAACGGGGAGCACATCGTGCGGGAGCTGTCGACGTACGAGACGACCGGGCAGTACGTGTTGGGCCTGCACGACATCGACGAGACACAGCTCGGAGTCGTGGGCGGTAAGGGGGCCCACCTGGGCGTGCTGACGCGGATCAACGGCCTGGGGGTGCCGGCCGGCTGCTGCGTGACCACGGCAGCGTTCCGACGGGTCATGGCCGAAGTGCCATCAATGGACAAGCGACTCGACCAGCTGGCGCGGCTGGACCCAGACGACCGGGACGCGATCCGGGCGTGCAGCGCCGAGATCCGGCACGCCATCGAGGCCGTCCCCGTGCCGGTCGAGGTGGCGGCGGCGATCTCCGGCGCCGTCGACGAACTCGACGGGCAGGCCGCGTACGCCGTCCGGTCCAGCGCGACCGCCGAGGACCTGCCGACGGCCTCCTTCGCCGGTCAGCACGACACGTACCTGAACGTGCTGGGCGCGGCCGCGGTCGTCCAGCACGTCCGCCGGTGCTGGGCGTCGCTGTTCAGCGAGCGTGCGGTGGCCTACCGCCAGCGCAACGGCGTCGACCACCGTACGGTCGGAATGGCTGTTGTCGTGCAGCGCATGGTCTTCCCGGACGCGGCCGGCGTCCTGTTCACCGCCGACCCGGTCACCGGCAACCGGAATGTCTCCTCCGTGGATGCCAGCTACGGCCTCGGCGAGGCTCTGGTCTCCGGCCTGGTGAACCCGGACGTGTTCACGGTGCGCGACGGCGAGATCGTCGGCCGGGCGGTCGCCACCAAACAGCGGGCCCTCCACGCCCTCCCCGACGGCGGTACGCGGGAACAGGCGATCGACCCGCAGCGGCGGGAGCAACCGACTCTGACGGACACCCAGGTCGTGCGGCTCGCGCAGCTCGGGCGGCGGATCGAGGCACATTTCGGCTGCCCGCAGGACATCGAGTGGTGCCTGGTCGGCGACGCCTTCCAGATCGTGCAGAGCCGGCCCATCACGACGCTGTTCCCTGTCCCGGCAACCGGCGACCAGGACAACCACGTCTACGTCTCGGTCGGCCATCAGCAGATGATGACCGATGCCATGAAGCCGCTGGGACTGTCGATGTGGCAGTTGACGGCCATGGCGCCCATGCAGGCGGCCGGCGGCAGGCTCTTCGTCGACGTCACCCAGCGGCTGGCCTCCCCCGCGACCCGCGCTCCCCTGCTGGAGATCATGGGTAAGGGCGACCCGCTGGTCAGGGATGCGCTGGAGACCATCCTCGCCCGCCCCGACTTCATTCCGACGCGGCCGGACCCAGCCGCCCCGACACGGCCCGACGCGCGGACCGGTGGCGCACCGGCCGCCGGCCCGGCGGTCACTGCGATCGACACGGACCCGGCCATCGTCGCCGGACTGGTCGAGCGCAGCCAAGCCTCCATCACCGTCCTGCGGCGCGACATCCGGACGCAGACCGGCACGGCGTTGTTCGACTTCCTGGCAACCGCGTTCCAGGAGCACAAACGAGTCCTCAGTGACCCGCTGAGCATGCAGGCGATCATGGCGGGGATGGATGCCACCTGGTGGCTCAACGACCACCTCTGCACGTGGCTGGGCGAGAAGAACGCAGCCGACACGCTGACCCTCTCCGCCCCCGGCAATGTGACGTCGGAGATGGGGCTGGCGCTGCTCGACGTCGCCGATGTGATCCGCCCCTACCCCGAGGTGGTGGCGTTCCTGCATGACGTCGAGAGTGAGAGCTTCCTCGACGAGTTGCCCAGGCTGCCCGGCGGCACCGAGGCGCGCCAGGCCATCGAGGCGTACCTCGACCGGTACGGCATGCGCTGCGTCGGCGAGATCGACATCACCAGGCCACGGTGGCGCGAACGTCCCACCACGCTGCTGCCGGTGCTGCTGGAACACGTCCGGCACGCCGAGCCGGGTGCCGCGGAGCGTCGTTTCGAGCATGGCCGGCAGGCTGCGGAGCAGAAGACACGTGAGGTGCTGTCCCGGCTGCGGGCCCTGCCGGACGGGGAGCGAAAGGCGACCGAGACCAGGCGGATGATCGACCGGGTCCGAACCTTCGCCGGCTATCGGGAGTACCCGAAGTACGACATCATCAGCCGCTACTTCCTTTACAAGCAGGCCCTACTGGCCGAGGCCGAACGTCTCGTCGAGGCACGGGTGATCCGCGAGAAGGAGGACGTCTTCTTCCTCACCTTCGGTGAGTTCCACGACGCCGTACGCACCAACCACGTCGACGATCGGCTCATCCGGCAGCGCCGGGAGGAGTTCCGGTCGCACCAGGCGCTCCGGCCACCCCGGGTGCTCACCTCGGAGGGTGAGGCCGTCACCGGGTCGTACCGACGCGACGACGTGCCGGCCGGTGCCCTGGTCGGTCTGTCGGTCTCCAGCGGCACCGTGGAAGGACGCGCCCGGGTCATCCTGGACCTGGGCCGAGCCGATCTCGAACCGGGCGACATCCTCGTCACCACCCACACCGATCCCAGTTGGACGCCCCTGTTCGTCGCGGTCGCCGGCCTGGTGACGGAGGTCGGCGGACAGATGACCCACGGCGCGGTGATCGCCCGGGAGTACGGCCTGCCAGCCGTGGTCGGGGTGGCGGACGCCACCCGGCTGATCCCCGACCGGCAACTGATCCGCGTGCACGCCACCGACGGGTACGTGGAGATCCTGCCCCGATAGACGCCCTCCCCGATGGGTCGCGGGCTCAGTACATCTCGTCAGCCGCCGGGCCGGGATCGGCCTGGACATCGTGCGCGTCATGGTGGGCGATGGTTGACCACCGCCTGAACGGAGCCGTCCCGCTGTCCTCAGGCGGCAGTCAGGCCACCGTCGATCGCGAGTGCCGCCCCGGTGATGAACGCGGCCTCGTCGCTGAGCAGGAAGGCCACGAATGCGGCAATCTCCGCTGATTGCCCGACGCGTCCAACCGGGTGCATCGCACCGGCGGCACGGATGGCCTCCGCCGCGTTCGGGCCCATCGCGCCACGCAGCAACGGTGTGTCGACACCGCCGGTGACCAGGGCGTTGATCCGCACTCCAGCCGCGGCAGTGTCGAGTGCCGCAGACCGGGTGAGCCCGACGACGCCGTGTTTGGCGGCGCTGTAGGCGGACATGCCAGCGGCACCGGTGACACCCACGTTGGAGGCGTTGTTCACGATCGCTCCGCCACCGGCGGCCTGCAGCGCCGGAATCTGGTACTTCAGCCCGAAGAAGACGCTGTTGAGGTTGAGTGCCAGCTCGGCATCCCACGCGTCGTGGTCGATCGCGGTGACCGGACCGATCGCGGTCGCGGCGCCCACGTTGTTGAATGCGCCGTCGAGCCGACCGTAGTGGTCGACCGTCCGCTGGACCAGTCGCCGCACCTCGGCGTCGACTGTCACATCGGTCGGCACGAACATGACATCTCTTCCGGCCGCGTGCAGTTCGGCGACAAACGCGTTACCCGCGCCCTCTCCACGTGCCGCCAGGACGACCTTGGCGCCTTCTGCGGCGACGCGCTCCACGACGGCACGCCCCATGCCCGAGGTGGCACCGGTGACCAGAATGACCTTGTCCGCAAAACGCATGGACATGGTTGATCCTCATCTCTCGTTGGTTGATCTGCTCACGTAGGGAGCAGTGACAAAGCGCCGCGCGGTCAGCCGCGCCGCGCGGGAATCTCCAGGTGCAGTTCGGTCAACCGGCCGGGCGCACCTGCGGCCCCGGCCCGTCGAGCGTGGTATGTCCCGGGGCGCGCATTCCGTCCAGCAGGATGGTGATGACCCGACGCCACCCATCGGGTCCGGCGTCGACCCCGAGGCAGTGGTCGGTGTCCAGGGCGGAGCGGGAGCAGATCATGATGTCCTGCCAGGTCACGTCCGCGCGTAGGTAGCCCGCCACGCGCGCCCGCTCGGTCAGGCGTACCAGGGCGTCCTGTAGCGCGGCGGTCCGCTGCGCGAGTTCGGGCGATGGCGGCCGTTCGCACGCCGCGGTCACCTCGGCCAGTCCGCGACTGTCCCGGTGCGCCCCGGCCAACTCCATCACGAACTCCACCAGACCGTCCCATGGATCAACGCGCTCCAGGCAAACTTCTGCTGCCTCGCACAGTTCGTCGTACAGCCCGAGCACCACGTAGTCGAGCAGCGCCTCCTTGGTGCCGAAGCGCCGGTACAGGGTGCCCACCCCCACGCCCGCCGCGGTTGCGATGTCCAGGGCCGAGACATCGAGCCCACGGGCGGCGATCGCTTCACGAGTGGCGACGATCAACTGGCGTCGGTTCTGCTGTGCGTCGGCGCGGGTCCCCGACGGGCCAAGATCGCTCATGATGCACCTCCATCCGCGCCCGGCCTGGGGGCGATCGTCAAACGGACGACCATCGTCCGCTTGACCGAAGCGTATCCCAAGCGGACGAGAACCGTCCGCTTGGCGAGGGCAGCGGACACGTGACGCTGGCTACTCGCCGGGAGATCGACACCCTGCCGAAGGGCCACGACGAGCCCGACTCCTGACCATCCGGCCAGCGCACGGGTGCCCCGGGTGCCGCCCGGCGCGGCACCCGGGGCGTCCCGGGCCCCGTCGGCCCGCTTATCCGCGCACGGCGACGGTGTCGGCCGTCGCGGTACGCAACTGGTGGGAGCGGATCAGCTCCGCGTAGCGGTGCCCGCTGGCCTTGACCGTCCGCCGTTGGGTGGCGTAGTCGACGTGCACCAGACCGAACCGCTTGTCGTAGCCGTACGCCCATTCGAAGTTGTCCAGCAGCGACCAGGCGAAGTAGCCGGCCAGCGGCACACCCCGGCCGACCGCCGCGGCGCAGGCGGCCAGGTGTCGTTCCAGATGGTCGGTGCGCTCGGCGTCATCGACGGTGCCATCGGCGGTGACCACGTCCGGCCAGGCCGAGCCGCTCTCGGTGACCAGGATCCGGGCCGGGGCGTACTCCTGACTCACCTCGACCAGGAGCCGTTCCAGGCCCTCGGGGTGCACCTCCCAGTCCATCGCGGTGTGCGCCGCGCCGGGCACCGGAACCTGCCGGGCGTACGGCGCCGGGCCGTCCGGATCGTCGGCCACCACCTGCCGGAAGTAGTAGTTGACGCCGAGGAAGTCGGCCGGCGCGGCGATCACCGCGAGGTCGTCGCCGCGTACCGGCGGCTCGACGCCGTAGGTGTCGACCATGTCGGCCGGGTAGCCGCGACCGTGCAGCGGGTCCAGCCACCAGCGGTTGACGTGCCCGTCCATCCGGTGGGCGGCGGCCACGTCAGCGGGATGGTCGCTGGCCGCGTCGATCGGGCTCAGGTTCAGCACCGGGCCGATCGACGCCGGCCGGCCCGCGTGGGCCCGGATCGCGGCAGTGGCCAGGCCGTGGCCGAGCAGCACGTGGTGGGCGGCGGACACGGCCCGACCCAGATCCCGCTCGCCGGGAGCCATCCGCCCTTCCAGGTGCCCGATCCAGGCGATACAGAGCGGCTCGTTGACGGTGCACCAGTCGCTCACCCGGTCGCCGAGGCGGGCCGCGACCACCGCGGCGTAGTCGGCGAACGCCTCGGCGGTCTCCCGGCGCGGCCAGCCGCCCCGGTCCTGCAACGCCTGCGGCAGATCCCAGTGGTAGAGGGTGACGTACGGCCGGATGCCGGCGGCCAGCAGCCCGTCGGTCAGGCGGTCGTAGAAGTCCAGGCCGGCGGCGTTGACCCGGCCGATCCCGTCGGGTCGCACCCGGGGCCAGGCCACCGAGAATCGGTACGCACCGACGCCGAGGCCGCGCATCAGCGCCACGTCCTGCGGCCACCGGTGGTAGTGCTCGCAGGCCGATTCTCCGGTGTCGCCGTTGTCGATCGCGCCGGGCCGGGTGCAGAAGGTGTCCCAGATGGAGGGTGCACGGCCGTCGGCGGTGACGGCACCCTCGATCTGGTAGGCCGAGGTGGCGACACCCCAGCGAAAGTCGGGCGGCAGCGTGGACAGGTCCGGCACGGGTGGGTTCTCCTCGGTTCTGGTGATGGACGGGCTCACTTGACCGCCCCGGCGGTCAGGCCGGCGACGAAGTACCGCTGCAACGCCAGGAACCCCGCGACCACCGGCACACTCACCACCAGCGAGGCGGCCATCACCTGGTTCCAGTAGACGTTGAACTGGGTGGAGTAGCCCTGCAGCCCCACGGCGAGGGTGCGGCTGTCCTCGTTGGTCAGCACCGAGGCGAAAAGCACCTCGCCCCAGGCGGTCATGAAGGCGTACACGGTCACCGCGACCACGCCGGGCACCGCCGCCGGCAGCACCACCTGGAACAGGGTGCGCAGCGGGCCGGCGCCGTCGACCTGGGCGGCCTCGTCCAGCCCGCGTGGGATCGAGTCGAAGTAGCCGACCAGCATCCAGATCGAGAACGGCAGCGAGAAGGTGAGGTAAGTGATGATCAGGCCGGTGCGGCTGGCGTAGAGCGCGATGCCGGTGGCGTTGCCGAGGTTGACGTAGATCAGGAACAGCGGCAACAGGAACAGGATGCCGGGGAACATCTGGGTCGACAGTACGGTCACCGAGAAGATTTGCCGGCCCCGGAACCGGTAGCGGCTGACCGCGTACGCGGCGAAGATCGCCACGCTGACCGAGAAGATGGCGGCGACGCTGGCCACCAGCAGGCTGTTGAGCAGGTAACGGCCGAGCGGGACCGTCGACCACATGTCCACGAACGCCTGCACTGTGGGGCGTCGGGGCCACCAGGTGAAGGCGCCCTGCACATCCTGCAACGGTTTGAGCGCCGAGCTGACCATCACGTAGAGCGGAACGAGGACGAAGGCGGCGAGCAGGGTCAGCACGATCCGGCGCGACCAGCGCTCCGCGGTGGTCTCACGCATCGTTCCTCCGTCGGTTGGTCAGCAGCAGGTATCCGGCGGTGACCAGGAGCAGGAACAGCAGCAGCACCACCGACATGGCCGAGCCGGTGCCGAAGTCCCAGGTCTGGAACGAGCTGCGGTAGATGTGCAGCGAGATGAGGTCGGCCTCGGCGGGTGCGGAGCCGCCGAAGAGGACGTACGGGGTGTTGAAGTCGTTGAAGGTCCAGAGGAAGAGCACCAGCAGCAGGACCAGGTTCACCGGACGCAGCATCGGCAGGGTCACCGAGCGAAGCCGCCGCCAGAATCCCGCGCCGTCCATCGCGGCGGCCTCGTAGAGCTCGTCCGGAATGTTCTGCAAACCGGCCATCACGCAGAGGAAGGCGAACGGCCAGGTTCGCCAGATCGAGACGATCAACAGAGCCACGAAGCTGTTGTCGCCGATCAGCCAGAACGGCGGCTCGTCGAGCAGGCCCAGCTGGTCGACCAGGACGTGGTTGACCAGGCCGGTGTCGCGCTGGAAGAGGAAGGTCCAGGTGATCACGGCGGTGTAGACCGGCAGGGCGTACGGGGTGAGGAAGAGCGCCCGCAGCACGGCCCGGCCCCGGAACGGTCGTTGCAGCAGTACCGCGCCGGTGGTGCCGAGCACCCAGGACAGGCCCACCGACAGCACCGTGTAGAGCACGGTGACCCGGAACGAACGGAGCAGCTCGGCTCCGGCGGCGGAGTTGAAGTCGAACACCACCCGGTAGTTGTCCAGCCCGACGAAGGGTGCCCCGGACCAGTCGCGGATGTGGAACTGGGTCAGCTCCAGCAGGCTCATCCACGCACCGACGAGCATCGGGATGACGTGGATCGCCAGCTCCAGCACGACGGCCGGGGCGAGCAGCAGATATGGCAGCAGTGACCGGCGGGGCCGGCGGGCTGCGGGTCGGGCCGGCCGGCCGGCGCCGGCAGCGCGGTCGGTGGCGGGCGGCGAGGTGGTCGTGGTCATCGAGGTCCCTTCGCGGGCTGGCCGTGGGAGGGTCGGCGGCACCTCCCACGGCCAGCGGTCCGTGGTCAGCGCATCTGCTGCTGAGCCCGGGTCAGCTTCTCCCGGACGCTGTCCTCGGTGACCGGCCTGCCGCTGGCCGCGTCGGCGAAGAGTTCCTTGATGGCGGTGCCGACAAGCGTCTCGAAGGTGCTCTCCTCGGGCACCTGCGGCAGCGGCGCCGCCGTGGTGGCCAGGGTCTGCGCGAGGACCTTCTGCTCGTCGGCGGCGAAGGCGGGGTCGGCGGCGACGGTGCCGACCGCCGGCAGTGAGCCGTACGTCTTGTTCAACGTGACCTGCTCGGTGTCGCTGGTCATGAACTTGACGAACTCCAACGCCCCGTCGAGGTTCTTGGTGTGCTTGAACACCGCGATGTTGATGCCGGCGACCATGCTGTTCACCTGCTTGCCTCCGGCCGGCGGAGTGGCCAGGAACGGCACCGGGGCCACCCCGTACGCGTCGGCCGCCATGTTCTGTGACTTGAGGTTCGCGCCGGCGGCCTGCCAGAGCAGCATCGCCGCCTTGCCGTTGGCGAAGTCGGAGACGGACTGGTTCTGCGCGTACTCGGCGTTGCTCGGGTTGACGATCTTGTCGACGGCCATCAGGTCGACGTAACGCTTGACGGCGGCGACATTCTGCGGGGTGTCGAAGGTCGGCTTGCCGGCGGCGTCGAACCACTCCCCGCCGTACTGCTGAGCGAACGTGAAGGCGTGGTGGGCGTTCTCCGACGGGTTGGCCCCCTCTACGGCGAGGCCCCACTTGCCGTCGCCGGTGAGCTTCCGGCCGACCTCGGCCACCTCCTCCCAGGTGGTCGGCGGCGCGGTGATGCCGGCGTCGGCAAAGGACTGCTTGTTGTAGTACAGCGCGTAGGCGAGGCTGTAGAGCGGCACGGCGGCCGGCGGCTTGTCGGGGGCTCCGGCGGCGGCCAGCGCGGCCGGGACGAAGCGGTCCTTACCGCCGACCTTGTCGAGGGTGGCGTCGTCGAACTCGACGAGCGCGCCGGTGGCCTGCAGCGAGGCCGACCAGGTGTTGCCGATGTTCACCACGTCCGGGCCCTGCCCGGTGGTGGCGGCGGCCAGCAGTCGATTGAGCAGGTCGGACCAGGGCACGACCTCGACGTTGACCTTGATGCCGGTCTGCTGTTCGAACTTGTCCAGCTCGGGCTGGAGGATCTCCTTGTCGGCCTCCAGACTGGCGCCCTGGTTACTGGCCCAGTACGTGAGGGTCTTGCCGCCGTCGCCCGGCTCGTCGCCGGAGCCGCAGGCGGTCAGCGACGCGGCGGCCAGGACGGTCGCGGTGAGCATCGCGAGGTGTCGTCTCGACACGGTCTGCCCCTTCGGTCTCAGGGTCGTGGTGGTGGAGGAGGGAGTTACATCACGGCTTAA
This sequence comes from Verrucosispora sp. WMMD573, assembly GCF_027497175.1. Classification (NCBI taxonomy): domain Bacteria; kingdom Bacillati; phylum Actinomycetota; class Actinomycetes; order Micromonosporales; family Micromonosporaceae; genus Micromonospora; species Verrucosispora sp. WMMD573. Next base: position 5,157,916 of record NZ_CP114901.1, read on the forward strand.
TTAATGTCGTCATTAAAATGGTTCGGCGGAGGGTCGTCAAGCATGGGGTCGTACAGTCGCCCCCGGGGCGGCCGACGGGATGAGGTGACACGTGGAGCTGGCGCGGGCGACGAACCGCAGCGTCCGGTTGCGCAACCGGTCGGCCCTGCTGTCCCGGATCTTCCTCGACGGACCGCTGACCCGGCAGGATCTCGTCCGGGGCACCGGGCTCAGCCAGCCGGCGGTCAGCAACGTGGTCGGCGACCTGATCGACGAGGGCCTGGTGATGGAGGCCGGTGCCGCCGAGTCCGACGGCGGCCGGCCGAGCATGATGCTGCGGATGGCGCCGCGCCACGCCGTCGTGGTCGGCGTCGACGTGGGCGAGACCCGGGTACGCGTCGAACTGTTCGACCTCACGATGACCGTGCTGGGCAGCGTCGAATATCCGCTGGAGCACAACGGCACCGAACCGGCGACGGTGGCCGGGCACGTGCTGGCCGGCATCGACCGGGTGCTGGCCGACTCCGGGATCAGCCGGTCCGAGGTGCTGGGCGTCGGCATCGGTGTCTCCGGGGTGGTCGAGCAGGGCACCCAGGCGATCGTGGACGCGCAGACCCTGGGCTGGCACCGGGTGCCGCTGGAACGGCTGATCGCCGAGGGCACCGACCTGCCCCTGCACCTCGACAACGGCGCGAAGACCCTCGGCCAGGCCGAGATGTGGTTCGGCGCCGGGCGGGGCGCACGCCACGCCGTGTTCGCCCTGGTCGGCTCCGGCGTCGGCGCGGCCGTGGTGACCAACGGCGTCACCTACCGCGGCGCGTCCAGCAGCGCCGGCGAGTGGGGTCACACCACCCTGGTGTACGGCGGCCGGCCCTGCCGCTGCGGCGCACGGGGCTGCCTGGAGGCGTACGTCGGGGCCGAGGCGGTCATCGACCGCTACCGGGAGGCCCGGCGCGGCCGGCCGGTGCCCGGCTCGGACGAGGAGTCCCAGCTCGGCGCGCTGGTAGCGGCGGCGGAGACGTCGGAGACCGCGCGGCGGGTACTCGACGAGACCGCCGACTACCTGGGCGCCGGTGTGGCCAACCTGATCAACCTGTTCAACCCGGAGCGGGTGGTGCTGGGCGGCTGGGCCGCGATGGCGCTGGGCGGCCTGCTACCCGCCATCCGCGCGGCCGCCGGCCGCCAGGCCCTCCGCGCGCCGTACGCGCAGGCCACCATCGAGCTGGGCCGGCTCGGCGTCGACGCGGTCGCGCTCGGCGCCGCCACCCTCCCGATCGCCCGGCTGCTGGCCAACGGCGGCACCCGCCGCTGACGGCACACACCCGCCGAACATCACCCTCGGCGACATCACGTCCGACCGGCACCCTCCCCACCGCACGCTTTGCTCTGCTTCAACCGACGCAACGGTCACGCTCCGTGTCACCAATCGGCCGAGCGGCGCATCACCTGCGATGCGAGGGCGCTGGTCAACGGCTATTGCGCGGGTTGAAGCAGAGCAAAGCGTGGCGAGTGCATTCCAGGAGGACGGCCGGGAGTGACACGCTGAGTGAGGTTTACTCATGGTCACCAACGGGGTGAATGCGGATCGATGTCTTGACGGCGACGCAACGTCGCCGCAACACTCTTCGGCAAGCGCGCTACCGCACAACGGTGCCAACCCGGCGGCATCATGGTGCGGCAGCGTCAGCCGTCCCGAATCCCCGTCGCGCCCGTCGTCAGCAGCCCTCGACCGACAGGCGACGTCATGACACCACCCGTTTCCCTCGTACCATCCACGCCCGGCCGCAGACCACGCACCCGCAGCCTGCTCGCCGGCCTGGCGGTGGCGCTGGTGGCCACGCTGGTCCCGCACGTCGGCGCGGCCCCCGCCCAGGCCGCGCCGGTCCTGCTCTCCCAGGGCCGGCCAGCCGCCGCCTCCTCCACCGAAGGCGGCGCCTTCCCCGCCTCGGCGGCCGTCGACGGCAACACCGGCACCCGCTGGTCCAGCGCCTTCAGCGATCCCCAGTGGCTCCGCGTCGACCTTGGCAGCCGAGCCACCATCACCGGCGTCACCCTGAGCTGGGAGGCCGCGTACGCGCGCGCCTTCCAGATCCAGACCTCCGACGACGGCACCACCTGGACCACCATCCACAGCACCAGCAACGGCGGCGGCGGAACCCAGACGCTGGCCGTCACCGGCAGCGGCCGTTACGTCCGGATGTACGGTACCCAGCGCGCCACCGGATACGGCTACTCGCTGTGGGAGCTCCAGGTCTTCGGCGAGTTCGGCGGCGGCGGACCTGGTGACCCGGTCGAACCGACCGATCCACGGAACCCGAACTTCGGCCCGAACACGTACGTCTTCGATCCCGCCACCCCCACCGCCACCATCCAGAACCGGCTGAACACGATCTTCAGCCAGCAGGAGACCAACCAGTTCGGCCCGCAGCGGTACGCCGTGCTGTTCAAGCCGGGCAACTACACCGCCGACGTCAACCTCGGCTTCTTCACCCAGGTCGCCGGGCTCGGCATGTCCCCCGACGACGTCAACCTCAACGGGCACGTCCGCGCCGAGGCGGCCTGGTTCGGCGGCAACGCCACACAGAACTTCTGGCGGGCTGCGGAGAACCTGTCCGTGACCCTGCCCGCCGGCGTGGCCGTCGAACGGTGGGCGGTGTCGCAGGCCGCGCCGTACCGGCGGATGCACCTGCGCGGCGGCCAGAACCAGATCCAGCTCTGGGACGGCTACACCGGCTGGGCCAGCGGTGGGCTGATGGCCGACACCCGCATCGACGGGCTGGTGGTCTCCGGCTCCCAGCAGCAGTGGTACTCGCGCAACAGCGAGTTCGGCAACGGCTGGACCGGCTCGGTGTGGAACATGGTCTTCCAGGGGGTGGCCGGCGCGCCGACACCGAACTTCCCGAACCCGTCGCACACCGTCATCCCGACCACGCCGCTGGTCCGGGAGAAGCCGTTCCTGTACGTCGACGGCACCGGCGAGTACCGCGTCTTCGTGCCGGCGCTGCGCGCCAACTCCTCCGGCACCAGCTGGTACAACAAGACCCCGGCCGGCTCGTCCATCTCGCTGGCCGACTTCTTCGTCGTCCGGCCGGGCGCCTCGGCGGCGACCATCAACAACGCCCTGGCCCAGGGTCGGCACCTGCTGTTCACCCCGGGCGTGCACCGGGTCACCGAGCCCATCCAGGTCAACCGGGCCAACACCGTCGTCCTCGGCCTCGGACTGGCCACCATCCAGGCCGACAACGGCACCGTCGCGATGCGGGTCGCCGACGTCGACGGGGTCAAGGTCGCCGGCATCATGTTCGAGGCCGGCGCCGTCAGCTCCCCGGTGCTGATGGAGGTGGGCCCAGGCGGCTCCTCGGCCAGCCACGCCGCCAATCCCACCTCGCTGCACGACGTCTTCTTCCGCATCGGCGGGCCGGGCGTCGGCCGTGCCGCCACCAGCCTGGTCGTCAACAGCGACAACGTCATCGGCGACCACCTGTGGCTGTGGCGGGCCGACCACGGCGACGGCGTCGGCTGGACGGTGAACACCGCCGACACCGGGCTGATCGTCAACGGCGACAACGTCACCATGTACGGCCTCTTCGTCGAGCACTACCAGAAGTACCAGACCATCTGGAACGGCAACGGCGGGCGGACGTACTTCTACCAGAACGAACTGCCGTACGACCCGCCCAACCAGGCGGCCTGGATGAACGGTTCGACCCGGGGCTACGCCGCGTACAAGGTGGCCGACTCGGTGACCAGTCACCAGGCGTGGGGGCTGGGCAGTTACGCCTACTTCAACGTCGACCCGTCGGTGGTGGCCGAGCGGTCGTTCGAGGTGCCGAACAATCCGAACGTGCGATTCACCAACATGGTGACCGTGTCCCTCGGCGGCGTCGGCACGATCAACCGGATGATCAACAATGTCGGTAACACGGTCAACGCCGGCAACCAGGTGTCGTACCTGACCGCGTATCCGTAGGCCGGTGGTGGCCCGGCCGGTGACCCCGGCCGGGCCACGCCGTCACGCCGGGCTGACCGGTTCCCGGGACAGCAGCGCCCGCAGCGCCCGGACCACGTCGGCCGGGGACTCCTCGGCCATGAAGTGGCCGCAGGTGACCGTCTCGTGCACCAGGTCCGGTGCCCATCCGCGCCACAACCCGGCGGCGTCGTACCCCAGAGCGGCACCCCAGTCCTGCTGAAGGACGGTCACCGGCATCCGCAGCCGGTTACCCGCCGCCCGGTCGGCGCGGTCGTGGACGACGTCGATGCCGGCGGTGGCCCGGTAGTCGGCGACGATGGAGTCCACCGATGCGCGGGACGCCGCGAGGTACGCCGCCCGGACGTCCGCGGGAATCGCGCCGGGGTCCCGGATCCAAACGTCCAGGAAATGGCCGAAGAATGCGTCGGCGCTCGCCGCGATCATCTGTTCGGGCAGCCCGGGCGGCTGCGCCATCAGGTAGAGGTGGAAGCCGACCGCCGCGTCGACACCGTGCAGCACGTCCCACATGTCGAGGGTGGGCAGCACGTCGAGGATGGCGAGACGGGTGATCCGTTCCGGGTGGTCGAGGCCGGCGCGGATCGCCACGAGGGCACCCCGGTCATGGCCGGCCAACGCGAACCGGTCGTGACCGAGCGCTTCGGCGAGCGCGACGACGTCGGCGGCCATGGTTCGTTTGGCGTACGCGGTGCCGTCCGGGTCGGCGGGTTTGTCGCTGGCGCCGTAGCCACGCAGGTCCGGCACGATCACCGTGTGGTCGGCGGCCAGGTCGGCGGCGACGTGCCGCCACATCAGGTGGGTCTGCGGGAAGCCGTGCAACAGCACGATCGGACTGCCGGAACCGCCGACGGCGGCGTGCAGTTCCACCCCGTCGGCGACGGGAACGCGCTGCTGGTCGAAGCCGCTGATACGCGGGGTCATTCCAGGTCCTCCGAATCACATGGGTGTCGATCGGCGGTCGCCGGTCGTCGACACCGAGGTTCGCCGGGCCGGATCAGCATCGGATGAGTGCCCGATGAGTGCCGGTGGACCGCCGCCATGATCGGCACTCGCCCTAGAGTGGTCACATGACCAGGCAGGACACGGTTCCGGCGGTGTCCTTCGGGGTGCTCGGTGCGGTAACCGCGTGGGCCGGTGGCGTACCGGTCGGGCTGAAGGGCCCCCGGCACCGCGCCGTGCTCGCCCGCTTGCTGATCGCCCGAGGCCGGGTGGTCCCCGTCGACCAACTCCTCGCCGACCTCTGGCAGCCGTCGTCGGAAGGATCGATCGCGGCGATCCGCACCTTCGTGGCCGATCTGCGACGGGCCCTGGAGCCGGAACGGCCGGCCCGCCGACCGGCCCGGTTGCTGCTCACCACACCCCCCGGGTACGCGCTGCGTGCCCCCGCCGACGCGGTCGACGCCTGGCGGTTCGAGGCGGCGGTGATGGAGTCCGGACGGCTACTCGACCAGGGCCGTCCGGAGGCAGCGCTGACCGGCCTGGACGGCGCGTTCGCCCTGTGGCGGGGGCCTGCCTACGCCGGGTACGACGGCGAGGGCTGGGCCCGTGGGGAAATCAACCGCCTCGACGACCTGCGGCTGCTCGGTAGCCAGCGGCGGGCCGAAGCGCTGATGGCGCTCGGGCGCGATGTCGAGGCCGCCACCGTCCTGCGGGGGGACGCCGAGGCCCACCCGCTGCGCGAGGACATCTGGCGGCTGTGGATCGTCGCGCTGTACCGCTGTGGCCGGCAGGGAGAAGCCCTCGCCGCGCTGCGCCGGGTCCGCGACACCCTGGTCGACGAACTCGGCATCGACCCCGGGCCCCGGCTGCGTCAGCTCGAAGCCGACGTCCTCCAGCAGGCGCCGCACCTCGCCCCGACCACGCCCACCCCGCCGGCACCGGCGCCCGTCACCCCAGCCGCCGTGCCGTCGGCCTCTCCCGACGTGCCGGCCCAGGCCGACCGCACGGCCCCGGAACTTGCCGACCTGCCGCCGGGGCGGCGTCCCTTCGTCGGCCGCGAACCGGAACTGGACCGCCTCGTCCGAGTCGCCGCCGGCACGGCCCGCGACAGCGTGCCGGCCGTCGCCCTGATCTCCGGCGACCCGGGCGCCGGCAAGACCGCCCTGCTCGACGCACTCACCCGCCGCCTGGCGGTCGACGGCTGGGTGACCGCCTGGGGTCGTGTCCCCGAGTACGACGGTGCACCGACCGCCTGGCCCTGGACGCAGATCAACCAGACGCTGACGGCGAGGATCCGGCCGACACAGCAGGCTGCGCCACCACCGCCGGCCGACGCCGGACCGGCACCCGGCAACGGCGGCGAACGGAGCCTCGAGACGCTGCGGTTCCGGCTGCGGCGCGAGGCGATCACGCTTGTCGACAACGCGGCCCGGCAAGCCCCGGTGCTACTGGTCCTCGACGACCTGCACCGCGCCGACGAGGGCACCCTGGACCTGCTCACCGGCCTGTTCGCCGAGCCGGCGCTGGCCAGCGGCCCCGTCATGATCGTCGCCGCGTACCGCACGTCGCAGGTCAACGCCGGGCTGACGGCGACGCTGGCCCGGCTCGCACCCCGCGAACCAGCCCGGGTCTACCTCACGGGCCTACCCGAGGCGGCGACCGCCGAGCTGACCAGGGCGGTCGTCGGGCTCGACGTCGACGCCGTCACCCTCCGGTCGATTCACCGTCGCAGCGGCGGAAATCCCTTCTTCGTCCGCGAGCTGGCCCGGTTGCTCGTCGCCGAGGGTCCGCAGGCGCTCGCCCGGGTGCCGGCCGGGGTGCGCGACGTCATCCGGCACCGTCTCACCCAACTGCCGGAAGCCACCCGAACACTGCTTCGGCAAGCGGCGGTCGTCGGCCGCGACGTCGACCCGGAAGTGCTGTCGGCGTTGACCGGCGAGCGGGAAGCGGTCGTCCTCGACGCCCTCGACCGGGCCGAACAGGCCGGCTTCCTCAGCGCGCACGGTATGGCCGGGCAGCTGCGCTTCACCCACATTCTGGTTCGCGACACCCTCTACGACGACCTGCCGGTCGCCCGCCGCGCCGGGTGGCACGCCGCCGCCGGCGAGGCCCTGGAACGGTTGCACCCGCACCAGGCCGCCGCCCTCGCCCACCACTTCACCGCCGCCGGCACCCGGGCCACCGCCGGCCGTGCGGCCCGCTACGCGCGCTCGGCCGCCGAGCAGGCCGAGACGCGGGCCGCCCCGCACGACGCGGTCCGGCTCTGGGAGCAGGCGGTCACGGCGTACGACCGGGCCGCCGACGGCGACGTGCACGGCCAGTTGGCAGCGCAGATGGGTCTGGGACGGGCCCTCGCGGTCACCGGTCGGCTGGCGCAGGCCCGCCGGCACCGGGCCGCCGCGATCAGCAGCGCCCAGCGACTCGACGACCCCGAACTACTGGCGGACGTGCTCACCGCCTTCGACGTACCGGCGATCTGGACCCGCAACGACGACGAGCTTCTGTCCCGGCAGGTCGCGCTGGCCGTCGAGACCGCGCTGGCGGCCCTGCCTCCGGACGATCACGCGCGTCGAGGTCACCTGCTGGCCACCCTGGCGCTGGAGCTGCGCGGCAGCACCGGCGACCGCGGCGACCGGGCCGCCCGCGAGGCGGAGGACATCGCCCGGCGGACCGGTGACGTACCGCTGCTCGCGTTGGCGCTCAACGCCCGCTATCTGCACACCTTTCACCGGGGTGGCCTGGCGCCGGAGCGGGCACGGCTCGGCGTGGAGCTGGTGCAGGTGGCCCGTTCACGGAACCTGGTGACATTCGAGGTGCTCGGTCACCTCATCGCCATGCAGGCGTACTGCGCGGTCGGCGACCTGGCCACGGCCGACGCCCGCGCCACGGCCGCCGACCACCTCGCCCGGCGCTACGAGCTCCCCCTGGTCGGTCTCTTCACCCGGTGGTACGCGGCCCTGCGGCTGGCCATCGAGGGACGCCCCGCCGAGGCGGAGGACGCCTACCGGGCGGCAGATCACGCCCTGCCCGCCGACGAGCTGCCCGGCATGGCGCAGGGCCTGGCCCCGCTGGCGCTGTTCTGCCTACGGCTGACCACCGGCGGCGACCTGACAGCGGGCGAGACGGTCCGCTGGCGGGGCGAGGATTTTGGTCCGTACGAACCCTGGGTCCGCCCGCTGCTGTTGCTCGCCGCCGGTGACCGCACCGGGGCCGCCGAGGCCCTGAAGGCCGTGCCGGACTCGCCGCACGACCTGCTGCGCGAGGCCCGCAGCTGCCTGGTCGCCCGTGCCGCCCTCGCGCTCGGCGACCGGTCCCGCGTCCGTGCCGCGTACGCCGACCTGCTGCCCGCCGACGGCGAACTGGCCGGCGCCGGCAGTGGTGTGCTCACCCTCGGCCCGGTCGCCCGTCACCTCGGCGACCTCGCCGCCGCGCTCGGCGACCCTGACCGCGCTCGGTGACCCTGACCGCGCTCGGGTCCACCACGCGTCGTCTCGCGGCTGAGGGCTCAACTTGGCCGCGCCGAATCGTCCTCGACGGTCACGTCGACCGGCCCGATCCGCAGGATGCCGTCGGTCAACGGGGTGCAGCGGACGCCGCCCCTGCCGCGCAGGCCACGCCACGCGCCGGGGCCGATGGTCACGTCCATCCAGGCGCAGGGGTGCGCCGCCCGGTTCGCGCGCAGCCGCACCTGACCCTGGCCCGAGTCGAGCACCAGCACCGAGCCGACCAGGTCGTCCACGGTGATGCCCCGGGTCAGGATGTTGCGCCGGACCTGAGCCAGGCCGGTCCCGGCCGGCAGCGACTCGGCGGCGATGACGGTGACGCTCGCCTGCCGATGAGCGGCCTTGCCGAAGTACCGGTCCCCCACGATGCCCAGCTCGGCCCGGATTTGGATCTCGTCCACCAGCTCGCCGGCAGCCACCGGCCCCGGCCCGTCCGCAGGCCGACCGACGAACCGGTGCACGGGCGAGGCCAGCAGCTGGACGATCTCCGGCATGCCCCGACCCTATGCCGGGCACGGTTACCGGTCAGGAGAAGCGGCGTCCCTCGTCGCGCCGGTACGCCCAGCCGGCGAGGGCGGCCAGCCCGACGATCCACACCCCCAGCATGATCATCGAGAGCGGCGCGGGCCGGAAGTCGCCCACTGCCGTCCACATCAACTCGACCGCGCCCCGCGTCGGCAGGAACGGCGCGATCGCCTCGATGAACGCGGGCGCCTGCCCGGGTGCGGTGAGCAGGCCACCGCCCACGGCCAGCGGGAAGAACACCAGCTGGGCGACCACGATCGCCGCCTTGCTCGGCAGGGCGTACCCGATGGCCAGCCCCATCAGCGTGAACGGCACCGACACCAGCGCGACGGTGGCGGCGGCGAGCAGGAACCCCGTTGCGGTGGTTCGCGCCTCGGTGAGCAGGGCCGCGATGAGCACCACCGGCAGCAGCGACAGGTAGGTCAGGGTCAGGCCGGCCAGCACCCGGCCGGCGAACCGCGGGGCCGGCCCGACCGGCAGGGTCCGCAGGTACGGATCCCAGGGCTGGGCCCGGTCCTCGGCGACGCCGACGCCGTACTGGAAGACGTTCGCGCTGAGCACCGCGAAGGTGACCATGGCGGCGGTGGCATAGGTGGCACCCACGGCGTTGTCGCCGACGGCGGGCACCACGAAGAAGAGCATCGCGACGGCGGGAAAGAAGGCGCTGCCGAACACCGCGACCGGGGTCCGGACGAGTTCCAGCAGTTGGTAGCGGGCATGGGCCAGGGCGTACTGCACGGCTTCTCCTCAGGCGGTGGTCGGTACGTCGGCGTCCGCCGGCCGGCTCTCGGCGGTGATGGTGAGGAACGCCTCCTCCAGCGAGGTGGGTCGGACCTCCAGATCGCGAAAGGCAACACCGGCGTTGACCAGATCGCGGACCAGTTGGTCGGCGTCGCCGGTGAGCAGGTGGATCCGCTCCCGGTCCCGTTCCACCCGGACCACGTCCGGCAGGGTCGGCAGCTCGTCGGTGGTCAGGCTGACCCGGCGCAGGCCGACCACGCCGCGGATCGCGGCGACGCTGTCGTCGGCGAGCACCCGCCCCTGCCCGATGACCACCACCCGCTGGGCCAGTGCCTCGATCTCCTCCAGGTAGTGGCTGGTGAGCAGGACCGTACCGCCGTCGGCGTGGAAGGCGCGGATGGCGTCCCACAGCGCGTGCCGGGCCTCGACGTCGAGGCCGGTGGTCGGCTCGTCGAGCAGGACCAGCCGGGGCCGACCGACGAAGGCCAGCGCCACCGCCAGCCGCCGCCGCTGTCCCCCGGACAGCCCACCGGTCTGCCGCCGAGTCAGGTCGGCCAGACCGAACCGGCCGAGCAGCTCGGCCCGTGGCACCGGGTCGGGAAAGTGCGCACCGACGAAGTCGACCACCTCGCCGACGCGTAGCGAACCGGGCAGCCCGGTCTCCTGCGGAGTGACCCCGACCCAGCGGCGGCACCCGGGGTCGCGGGGATCGCCGCCGAAGAGCAGGACCCGGCCACCGGTGGGGCGACGCAGCCCGACGAGCAGGTTGAGCAGGGTGCTCTTGCCGGCGCCGTTCGGCCCGAGGAGGCCGACCAGTTCGCCGGCCGGCACGTCCAGGTCGACCCGGTCCAGGGCCAGGACGTCGCCGTAGCGTCGGGTGGCCTGCTCGGCCCGGGCGAGGATCATGATGTCTCCTTGGCATCGGCGGATGCGAGCAGTGCCCGGATGGCCTCCGTGTACTCCTCGAAGGCCAGGCGACCGCGACGGGTGAGAGCGATCAGGGTGACCGGGGTACGACCCCGGTGGGTCTTGGTGACGGCGACGTACCCGGCTTCCTCCAGCCGCCGCAGGTGCACCGAGAGGTTCCCGGCGGTCATCCCGAGGATCTCCTGCAGGCGCGGAAAGGCCACCTGATCACAGTCGGGCAGGGCGGACAGGGAGGCGACCACCCGCAGCCGGGCCTGGGCGTGGATGACCGGATCGAGTTCGATCATTGCCGGCCTCGACGACGCAGCCAGCCGAGCAGTCCGGCGAGCAGCATCCCGCCGCCACCGGCGACCGCGACGGTCAGGGCGTGCCAGCCGGGGCCGGCGATGGTGCCGAGCAGATTGACCACGGTGATCCAGACACCGAGCAGGAACAACGGGCGGTCCAACCAGATAGCGCCGCCGGCCATGTGCAGGATGCCGGTCAGGCCCACCGCGAGGGCCGACCAGAGCAGGCCGACGAGGTCCGACGGCAGGCTGTCGGACAGCCGGCCGGCGAGCACGAAGAGGGTCAGGAAGCCAAGCCCCCAGGACCAGCCGTACCAGCCGCCGCGTCGGGCGGATTCCCCGGTCACCTGCCCGTACGCCCGCGCGCCGGCCATCGCGGTCACGGCGCCGGCGGCGGCCAGCAGGACGAACAGCGTGGTCAGCGGCAGCCAGGAGGGCATCTCGACCAGGGACGCGTCACCCGGCGAGTAGTGGAGAAAGTGCAGCCCGAACCCGATCAGCCAGGCCAGCCCCCAGGGCCAGTAGTAGGCGCGCGGATCCGGCTCGAACTGACGGGCGGCGGTCGCCCGCTGCTCGTCGATCAGTCGCAGGGCGGCAGCCGGGTCCTCGGGCGGCAGGTCATCGTTCGCAATCACGCAAACTACTTTAAGACGCAAAGTCAAGCGTGCCGACGGCGGCCCGTCCGGCAGGCGGCGCACCCGTTGGCCTGCGGACCGAGCCGGCGGTCCGCAGACCAACGTGATCGCCGGTCAGCTTGCGCAGGTCAACGTGATCCCCTGCGGCACCGTGCTGGCCGAGGCGAGCAGCCCGAACGTGGTGGTACCGCCCGGCGCGACGGTGCCGTTGTACGAGGCGTTGCGGACCGTGACGTCGGCGGCCGAACTGTCGGGCACCCCACCCCAGACCGATTGGATCCGCTCGTCACCGGACCACCGCCACCGGACGAGCCAACCGTCCAGCGGTTCGCTGCCGGTGTTGCGTACGGTGACCGTGGCGACGAAACCACTGCCCCACCGGGCGTCGATAGTGGCCGTCGCGCCGCAGGGGGACAACGGCTCCGTTCGCGCCGGTCCACCGATCACATACGGATCACGCCGGGCCTCGACGTCGCTGAACCGGAACCAGTATTCGGTGTCCGGGGTCAGCCCGTCGAGCGTCACCTGCCCGTTGCGCTCCAGCCCGGTGACCGCCTCGGCTACCGGATTCCGCCAGTTCGCCGCGTCGTCACGGCTGGTGAAGAGCAGGACGGTCATCGGCAGTTCGTAGCCGCAGGGTGGGCCACTGAACATCAGGGAGTAGCTGATCGTGACGGTGGTGGCGGTCACCCCGGTGATCATGGCGCTGATCGGCAGTGCCGGCGGGCAGGCCACCGTCGGGGTAGGTGTCGGGGTCGGGCTTGGGGTCGGACTCGGGCTCGGGGTCCACAGGGGCACCGGGGTCTGGGCGGCCGGGGCGTCGGCGGCACCGGCCGCCGTGACCCCGGCGACTGCGGCCAGGGTCACGGCGGTCAGCACCACGCCGAGCGTACGTAGCATCCGTTACCTCCGAGGTACGGTGACCGGCGGATCGGCTGAGTCAGCCGACGGCCGGTAGGTGTCGGGCACCGGCCAACGGACCGCTGACAGCGTCGACAGCAGACGTCACGGTGGCGGTACGCGCGCGAGAGGGCTGCCCGGACGCGGGGCATCCACGGCCCGCCCACGCCCGTCGAGCGACCGCATCGGCTCCCCGGACGCGGTCGATGAGCCTGAGTCTCCCAGTCGACGTTTCTCGATACAACCGCCCCGATTCAGCGGACCGGACAATAGCCGGATGACAGGTGTCGCCTCCAGGACCGGACCCACGGCGCAGCTCAGCCCATCGACTTAGCGCCGTCGATGCCCTCGCGGATGATGTCGGCGTGCCCGGCGTGCTGGGCTGTCTCCGCGATGATGTGCAGCAGCACCCGGCGGGCCGACCAGCGGGCACCCGGCTCGAACCAGGGGGCCTCCGGCAGCGGGTGACCGGCGTCGAGGTCGGGCAGGGTGGCGACGAGTTCGTCGGTGCGGCGCGCCACCTCGTCGTAGGCCGCCAGGATGCCGGCCAGGGTCTCTCCCGGCAGCATCTGGAACGACTGCGTGTGACGCTCGTTGGCGCCCGGGTCGTCGGAGCTGCCCATCGCCGCCGGACCATCGAGGATGAAGCCGACCCAGTCGCGTTCGGTGTGCGCGACATGCTTGATCACGCCGCCCACACACAGCTCGCTCACCGTGCTGCGCTCGGCGGCCTGCTGGTCGGTCAGCTCCCGTGCCGTGTTGCGCAGCAGGAAGCGGTGCTGGCGCAGGGCCTGGAGCAGGTCGGCACGCTCGGCTGGCAGCCCGGTTTCGGTCATGGTCGGCCCCTTCATCGGCGGTAGGCCGATGCTATTGGCCACCCCCGACAGTCCCTCCGTCAACGCTTGGCGCATCCGGTCGAACTCGACTCCGGGCGGCGGTGAGCCGGCGACGACCCTTGACCGCGGACCGTGATCGGCTTAGCTTCATCGATCAGGAAGGTCTCTTAACTGATTTCGCCCACCCCGCCCGGGAGTGCCGATGCGATCATCACGTCCCCGCCGTCTCACCGCCCTCGTCGCCCTGACCACCCTGCTCGTCACCGCCGCGCCACCGAACTCCGCCCACGCCAGCGGCAAGCCGGGCCGCAGCGACGGCTACCACCGGGTCGGCTACTTCACCCAGTGGGGCATCTACGGCCGGGCGTTCCCGGTCAAGAAACTCGACACCTCCGGCGCGGCGAGCCGCCTCACCCACGTCAACTACGCATTCGGCAACGTCAGCGAGGACGGACGGTGCCAGGTGGACGGTGGTCCGGGCGAGGGCGACGCCTGGGCCGACTACCAGCGTCCCGTCCCGGCGGAGGAGAGCGTGGACGGTTTCGCCGACGCCTGGGGCGAACCACTCAACGGCAACTTCGGCCAGTTGGCCAAGCTGAAGGCCAAGCACCCCGAGCTGAAGGTGATGATCTCGCTGGGCGGGTGGAGCTGGTCCACGTACTTCTCCAACGCCGCCCGCACCGACGCCGCCCGTCGGGCCTTCGTCTCCTCCTGCATCGACCTCTACCTCAGGGGAAACCTGCCGATCCTGGACGGCGGCAGCGGCGGTCCCGGTGCCGCCGCCGGGGTGTTCGACGGCATCGACCTGGACTGGGAGTGGCCCAACTGGCCGGGTGAGCCCGGCAACGTCATCCGCCCCGAGGACCGGGAGAACTTCACCAAACTGCTCGCCGAGTTCCGCCGGCAGCTCGACGCGTACGGCCGGCAGACGCGGCGGCATCACCCACTGACCGCCTTCCTCCCGGCCAACCCGGCCGCCATGGACGCCGGCTACGAGGGACGCAAGATCTTCAAGTACCTCGACTTCGCCACCGTGCAGGGCTACGACTTCCACGGCACCTGGGAAGCGGTGACCAATCAGCAGTCGGCGCTGCGCGTACCCAAGGGCGCGCCGGACGACCCGGACTTCTCGGTCGAGGTGGCGATCGACGGCTGGATCGCCCGTGGGGCACCCCGGCACAAGCTGGTCCTCGGCATCCCCTACTACGGGCAGGGCTGGACCGGCGTCACCGGCGACGGCAACGGGCTGTTCCAGGCGGCCACCGGGCCCGCGCCGGCCACCCACGCCGCCGGGTTCGAGGACTACAAGCAGCTCAAGAACCTCGCCCGGGACGGCTTCACCGTCCACCGCGACCTGCGCGCCGGGCACGCCTGGCTGTTCGACGGCACGACCTTCTGGACGTACGACGATCCGGTGGTGGTGCTGCAGAAGACGCTCTACGTCCGCCGGGCCGGCCTGGGCGGGGCGATGATCTGGTCGCTCGACGGCGACGACGACCGCGCAACCCTGACCAGGACGATCAGCCTGGGACTCACCACCCGATAGCCGTACCGTCCCCCGGTCGCCGTCCCCGACCGGCGGCCGGGCAGCGGACGCTCAACCGAGAATGCCCTCGTGCAGCGCGCGGAGCACGGCGTTCGTGCGGTCCCGCGCGCCGAGCTTGGTCAGGATCGTGGAGACGTGGTTCTTGACGGTGCCTTCGGCGAGGAACAACCCGTCGGCGATCTCCCGGTTGCTGTAGCCGTGCGCCACGAGCCGCAACACCTCCTGCTCGCGTTCGGTGAGGCGCTGCACCGGCGGCGCCTGCGGTCCGGCCGGGGACGGCCCGGAGCGGATCGCCCGCAGCATCCGGTCGGTGATCGACGGAGCGATGAGCGTGCCACCGCCGGCGAGCGTGCGGATGGCCCGGGTGAGCTGTTCCAGCGTGACGTCCTTCAGCAGATAGCCCCGGGCGCCCGCGCGCAACGCCGCCAGCACGAGTTCGTCGTCGTCGAACGTGGTCAGCACCAGCACCGGGATGTCGACGCCGTCCGCACGCAGCCGTTCCAGCGCCCAGATGCCGTCGAAGCGGGGCATCCGCAGGTCGAGCAGGATCACGTCGGGGGCGGTACGCGCGACGACCGGGAGCGCGGCCCGGCCGTCGTCGGCCTCGCCGACCACGTCGATTCCGGCGACCTCAAGCAGTCCACGGATGCCCTGCCGGATCAGGGTCTGGTCGTCGACCACCACCACCCGGGTCATCGCGCCGGCACCCGCGCGGTCACCCGGAACCCTTCGCCTCCGTCGACCGACAGCTCACCGCCGAGGGCGGCGAACCGTTCACCCAGGCCACGCAGCCCGTTGCCGAACGTCGGCTCCGGTGCGCCCCGGCCGTCGTCGCGGGCGTCCAGCACGGTCCCCCGTTCGTCGCCGGTCACCGAGATCCGCAGGGTACGCGCGTCGGCGTGCCGGATGGTGTTGGTGACGATCTCCTGAGTGGCCCGGACGAACGCCGCGCCGTCGTCCTCGTCGACGCGCACCGCCGGGGACACGTCGATGGTCACGTCGAGACCGGGCAGGTCCTGCGTCACCCGACGCAACGCCTGCTCAAGATCGGGACTTTCGGTGCGCAGCCGTCCGACCGTGGTCCGCACGTCGCCGAGCAGTTCCCGGGCCACCTGATCGGCCCGCTCAAGGTGGGTACGCACCGCCGGCCCCTCCAGGTGGCGGGCGGTCTCCAGCTCCAGGGTCAGCACGGTCAGCTGATGGCCGATCAGATCGTGCAGTTCGCGGGAGATGCGCAGCCGTTCCGCCGTGGCAGCCGAGTCCGACAGCAGGACGCTGGCCGCCTGCAACTCGACATGAGCCTCGGCCAGCTCGCGGCGCATCCGCTGCTCCCGCAGCAGGGTGACCGAGCTGAGCAGCGTCGCCAGTTGGATGAGCAGGTAGAAGATCAGAAGCATGACACCGTCGGCCGGAGCCCGCGTCATCGACGCCGCGCCGAAGGTGATCACGAGTGTGTTGGCGACCACGACCGCCAGCCCCACCGGCAGCGGCACCACGTAGACGCTCACCGCCGCGGTGAGGACCAGCAGCACCGGCAACAGCCCCAGGGTGGATGCGGTCAGCAGCAGGGCCCAGGCGGCGACGACGCTCGCGGCGAACGCCGCGAACCTGACCAGCCGGGACACGCGGGTGGCCACCGAGACGAGCATGGCGACCAGGTAGCAGGCGAACAGCGCGATCCACCAGCCGCGCCCGATCGTGGTCCCGATGGCGCCGAAGAGGCCGGGACCAGCGACGGCGACCGCCACCACGAGCATCGCGAGGCCGGACCACTCGTCTGTCCCGACCCGTCGCATGATCCCCACTCTAGGTCGGGCCGTGGCGAGCCCACCTGTGCCGGAAGTAATGCCGGCGGGTGATGACTTTCGGGACACGACACCGGCCGGACGGGTTCGTAGCGTCGAGGCATGCACAGCACCGAACCGGCGATCCTCGCCGAGCACCTCGCCAAGAGCTACCGCGATACGAGGGCGGTCGTCGATGTGAGTCTGCGGGTCGAGGTCGGTGAGACGGTCGGTGTGGTCGGTGCCAACGGCGCGGGCAAGACGACGACCGTCGAGATGATCGCCGGGTTACGCGTACCCGAACAGGGGCGGGTACGCGTACTCGGTCTCGATCCGCGCCGGGACCGGGCGCGGCTGCGACAGATCCTCGGCGTGCAGTTGCAGCAGGCCCAGCTGCACCACGCGCTCCGGGTCACCGAGCTGGTCGACCTCTACCGCAGCTTCTACCCCGATCCCCGGTCCACCGAGGAACTGCTGGACCTCGTCGAGCTGACCGAACAGCGCCGGACCAGCTTCGACAAGCTCTCCGGCGGGCAACAGCAGCGGCTCTCCATCGCCCTCGCCATCGCCGGACGACCCCGCGTGGTGATCCTCGACGAACTGACCACCGGGCTCGACCCGACGGCACGACGCCGGATGTGGGGCACGGTCGAGCGACTCAGCTCCGAAGGGGTGAGCGTGCTGCTCGTCAGTCACGCCATGGAGGAGGTCGAGCGGCTCTGCGACCGGGTCGTGGTGCTCGACGCCGGCCGGGTCGTCGCGCTCGACAGCCCGGCGGGCCTGATCACACGCGCCGGGACCGCCACCCTCGACGACGCGTTCGTCGCCCTCACCGGCCGGCAGTTGGCGGAGGAGCCCGCATGAACGCGCTCGTCGAGGCCCGTCGGCCCGGGCTGCGCTCGCTGGTCACCCTGATCGGTTGCGAGGCGAAGATGGTCGTCCGGGACACGGCCGGACTGGTGGTCCCCCTCTGCCTGCCGCTGCTGATCATGTTGACCAGCGCCTCCTCCGCGAGCCGGACCGTCGTCACCAACGGTCGCACCGCGTTGGACCTCTACGTCCTGCCACTCGTGTTCACCATGGTCGTCGCGATCATCGGCATCATCAACATGCCGAGCTTCCTCGCCTACTACCGACGCTCCGGGATCCTCCGCCGGCTCGGGGTCACCCCCGCGTCGCCGGCCATGGTCCTCGCCGCCCAGGCCGTGGTCAGCGTTCTCCAGGCGCTCGTCGGTATCGCGGCCGCTCTGGTCGTGGCGTTCCTGGCCTTCGGCGCCAGCCCGCCCGCCGACCTCGCCACCGCTGCCGGAGTGGTCGCGTTGGCGATGGCCGCGATGTACGGCACCGGCATGATCGTCGCGGCGGTCGCGCCCACCCCCAACTCCGCCGTCGCCATCGGTCTGGTCGGCTTCTTCGTTTTGGGCGCCGTCGGTGGCATGTTCGGCGGTCGCGACTCCCTGCCCGAGCCGCTCGCCGAGATCGGTGGCTGGCTGCCGTTCGGCGCGGCCGTCGAGGCCCTGTCGTCCGCCTGGGCCGGCACCGCGGTACCGGCGGCGAACCTGATCGGCCTCGGCACGACGGTCGTCGTCGCAGCAGTGGTCGCGGGTCTGCTGTTCCGGTGGGAGTGACCCGTCACCGCCACCGATGGACCACAACGCGCCCGCCGGCTGGCCGGACGCCCGTCCTGACCGACCGACCGGTCGGTCGGTCGGTCAGGACGGCTCGGCGGTGAGCAGGTAGTCGTCCGCCTCGGTGCTCCACCGCAGGCCCACGGCCCCTTCCGTGGCGGCGGCCTTGCAGAACTGCAGAAAGCCCCGGTAGCCCAGCTTCTTCTCGCTGAAGTCCGGCCGCACCCGCCGAAGCTGGTTCTTCAGGCCGGACAGGGCCACCTCCCCGGTCTCCCCGCCGAGATCACGGATGACGGAGCTGAGCAGCGCGAACGCCGTCTCCCGGTCGCCGTGTTCCGGCAGGGAGACCTCCGGGTCGCCCTTTGCCGGGCCTTCCGCCAGCTCGATCACACGCAGTTCGGCGAGGTGGCGCAGCAGTTCACCGAAGGTGCGGAACCCGTGGTCGGACTCGCTGAAGGTGGGATCCTTGCGCAACAGCGTCCGCTTCAACCGCGAGGCGGTCACCTCCCCGCCGGAGCCGCCCTGCAGACCCGCGACGGTCTGCGCGACGAGGACGGCGAGGGCGTCGGCGTCGCGGGCCGGCTCCTCGCTCGGCGTCGCCTCGATCTCCACCTGCTCGGCGGGCTGCGGCTCCGGCTCGGGCAGCCGGGCCGGACGGCCCCGCCGCCCCCGCGTCGGCAGGATGTCGACGCCCTCCAACCGGTCGTAGTAGAGGAACTCGTCGCAGGCCGGTGGCAGCAGGGCCGAGGTGGACTTCTCGACCCCCACACCGATCACCTGCTTGTTGAGTTCGCGGAGCTTGTGCACCAGCGGCGTGAAGTCGCTGTCGCCGGTGCACAGGACGAAGGTCGAGATGTACCCACGTTCGAAGGCCAGCTCGATCGCGTCGACGGCCATCTTGATGTCGGCGGCGTTCTTGCGGGTGGCACCCATCCGCTGCGGAATCTCGATCAGCTCGACGTGCGAGCGGGTCAACATCCGGCGGTCCTCGTCGAAGTACGACCAGTCGGCGTACGCCCGACGCACCACCACCCGGCCGCGCTCGGCCAGCGCGTCGGCGATCGGTCGGAAGTCGAACATCGCCCCGCCGTGGTGGTCGCGCACTCCCAGCGCCAGGTTCTCGTAGTCCAGAAACAGGGCGATCCGGTCCTCATGCTCCACCCGGGCAGCGTACGTCGTGCGGCCGGGACCCGGCCGAGGGCCGGTGGCACCGCGCCGCAACGGGAGCGTCACGGGTAGCGGCTACCATCGCCCGATGGATCTTCGCGGCACGATCAGCCCGGACCGTCCACTGCTCGTCCTGGCCATCGCCGAGGAGGCCGCATACCTCGACGCGGAGCTTCCGGTGCTGCTGACCGGGATGGGGAAGGTCAACGCCGCGGCCGCCGTCGCGGCGACGCTGGCCCGCTTCCCATTGCCGTCGGTGTTGGTCAACCTCGGCACCGCGGGCGCACTGCGCCCGGCCTGGACCGGCACCCACGAGATCGGCAGCGTCCTCCAGCACGACCTGGACACCGAGTTCATCCGCCGCCTCACCGGTCAGACCGTCGGCGCGCCGCTGGCCCTGGGCGACGGCCCGACGCTGGCCACCGGTGACCGGTTCATCGCCGACGACGAGGCCCGCGCGGCCCTGGCCCGTCGTGCCCATCTGGTAGACATGGAGGGGTACGCGGTGGCGTCGACGGCGCACGCCTTCGGCGTACCGGTCCGCGTGGTGAAGCAGGTCAGCG
Organism: Verrucosispora sp. WMMD573; assembly: GCF_027497175.1. Taxonomy (NCBI): domain Bacteria; kingdom Bacillati; phylum Actinomycetota; class Actinomycetes; order Micromonosporales; family Micromonosporaceae; genus Micromonospora; species Verrucosispora sp. WMMD573. The sequence continues at coordinate 5,177,864 of NZ_CP114901.1, forward strand.
ACGAGGCCGGCGACGGGGCTGAGCGCAGCTGGCAGGAGTCGGTGGACGGCTGCGCCCGCATCCTCGCCGGTTGGGTGCGGGACAACCTCCGACAGTGAGCTGCCGGCCGCCCAGCGCGGGGGTACTCGCGGTGACCGGCACGTTTGACGTCGCGAGGTCCGGGTAGCCGCGTTACTGCGGCTACGGATTGGAACGGAGCATGGAGCTGTCGGCACGCACGACGATCATCATGCGCAGCGGCATCCGAGGGGTCATCGCCGCGATGGCGATGTCCGGGTTACGCCAGGCCACCACCTCCCTGAATCTCGTGCAGAGTTCGCCGCCGAAGTCGGTGATGGAGAAGCTGGCGCCCGGACTGCTCGACCGATTGCCCGGCAATCAGCACCCGGCGGCCCTGGCGGTCGCGCACTGGGGCTACGGGCTCGGCGCCGGGCTCGCCTTCGGCGCGCTGCCCAAACGCCTACGTCATCGGATCTGGGTCGGCCCGCTCTACGGCATGGCGCTGCTGCTCAGCTTCCACACCACAATCGCGCCGGCCCTCGGCATCGATCGACGGCTGACCGACTGGCACGAACAGTTGGCCTTGGTCGCCGACCATCTGCTGTACGGCATCGTGGTGGCGGGCTTTCCGATGCCGCACCGGGACTGACAGTCAACTGTCCGCACCGGCGGCAGCGGGCACCGGCCGTGCCGAGCCTGCCGACGCGCCGCACGCACGTCGGCAGGCTCGTACCCGGGTCAGGCGCCGCCAGCCAGGTCGCGTCGGCGGAAGGCGGCCACGGCCGCCTGGACGAGGGCGCCCGCGAGCACGGTCAGCACCACCACCGCGACCACGCTGATGTCCTCCAGCGGGTACTCCCCCACGTGCTCGAAGGGCGACAGCCGCAGCACGTTCTCGGGTAGCTCCAGGATCGGGGCGAAATAGCCGGCGATCAGCCCGTAGCCGAGCACCACCCAGATCACCGGCAGCGTCCTCGGTGCCGCCGCGTAGAGCAGGGCAGCGGCCGCGAGGACCACCCAGACCGCCGGGGCGTGCGCGAGGTGGCCGACCAGCACGTCACCGAACAGACCGGCATCGCCGGTGCTCGCCGCCGCGCCGACCCCCATCCCCATGCCGGCGACCAGCAGCAGCCACGGTACGCCGAGCGCCACCACGGCGATGTGACTGCCGAGCCAGGCGGTCCGGCTCACCGATGTCGCCAACACCGGCTCGGCCCGTCCCTCGGTCTCCTCGGCGCGCAGCGACTGCACGGCGAGTACCGCGTAGACCCCGACGACGAGCGCCATGGTCAGTCCCATCATGCCCAGGTAGCCGGCGAGCAGGTCACCAGAACCACCACCCATGACCTCCACCAGGTCCTCGGGCGCGTCCTCGAAGCCGTCCAGCAGGGGCTGGGTGAACGAGCCGTAGGCCACGCCGGCGGTCAGCAGCGCCACGCTCCAGCCGATCAGGCTCGCCCGGTGCAGCCGGAACGCGAACGCGAGCGGGCCGGCCAGCCAGCTCGCGGCCCGTGGCGAGCCCGGTCGGGGCGGCACCAGGCCGGCGCCGAAGTCGCGTCGCGCCGACAGGACGTAGCCGGTGGCGGCGGTCGCCGCCGCGAAGGCCAGTGAGACGGCCAACGGCCACCAGCGGTCGTAAACGTACGCGGCGGTCTGCTGGGACCAGCCGATCGGCGACAGCCACGACAGCCAGGACGGTCCGCTGCCCTGCACCGCTGCCATGTCACCGAGGCCGCGCAACACGAACGCGGCCCCGAGCGCCGCCCCGGCCATGCCGGAGGCAGCCCGCGGGTACTCCGACAACTGGACGGTGACCGCGGCGATGCCGGCGAAGGCCAGCGCCACCGCACCGACGGAGGCACCGAACAGCATGGAGCCACCCGGGTCGAAGCCGCGGCCGGTCAGCATCGCACCGATCAGCAGGGCGACCAGCACCGCCATCACGGCGGTGAGGGTCAGCGCGGCGGTCAGTTGGGCGTGCCGACCGACCACGTTGGCGCGGACCAGCTCGGCCCGCCCGGTCCGCTCCTCGGTCCGGGTGTGCCGGACCACGGTGAGCAGGCCCATCAGACCGGCGCCGATCAGCACGTAGAGGCCGTACTGGCCGGCGAGGAAACGTTCGATGGTCAGGTCGTCGAAACCGAAGCCGGGTCCACCGAACAGGGCTCCGGCGGGGCTGCTGGTGAAGGCGGTCAGCCCCGCCAGATCCTCCGGAGTCTGCGCGATGGTGTCCAGCGCGGTGGCGAAGTAGGTCATCAGCAGCGGCAGACCGAGCGTCCAGGCGGGCAGCCGGATCCGGTCGCGGCGCAGCATGAACCTCAGCAGGCTGCCGGTCCCGGCGACGGCGGTGCCCGTGCCGGTACCGGCCGGTGCCGCACGGTCGAGCGTCGTCGCGGTCATCACGCCACCTTCCCGGCACGGTTGCCGACGAGCTGGTCACCGTAGTGCCGCAGCAGCAGCTGCTCCAGCGTCGGCGGCCGGACGGTCAGCCCCTGCACACCGAGGTCACCGAGTTCGCGTACCACGACGGCGAGTTGGTCGCCGTCGACCTCGAAGCGGACCTGGCCGTCGTCGGTGCGCAGGCCGTGCACGCCGGCCAGGTTGGCCAGGCCGTCGGCCGGCCGGTCGGTGACCGCCTCGACCGAGGTACGGGTGAGGTGGCGCAGTTCGGTGAGCGAACCGGTCTCGACGATCTTTCCCTGCCGGATGATCGAGATCTGGTCGGCGAGCACCTCGACCTGGGCGAGAATGTGGCTGGACAGCAGCACGGTGCGTCCGGCGTCCTTGACCTCGCGGATGCACTCCTGGAAGACCGCCTCCATCAGCGGGTCCAGCCCGGCGGTCGGCTCGTCGAGCAGGAGCAGCTCGACGTCGCTGGCCAGTGCCGCGATCAACGCCACCTTCTGCCGGTTGCCCTTGGAGTAGGTGCGGCCCTTCTTGCTCGGGTCGAGGTCGAAGCGCTGGCACAGCTCGTCCCGGCGGACCGGGTCGGTGCCGCCGCGCAGCCGGGCGAACAGGTCGATCGCCTCGCCGCCGGTGAGGTTGGGCCACAGCTCCACGTCGCCGGGCACGTAGGCGAGCCGTCGGTGCAGGGCGACCGCGTCGGCCCAGGGGTCGCCGCCGAGCAGGCGGACCTGGCCAGCGTCGGCGCGCAGCAGTCCGAGCAGGATCCGGATGGTGGTGGACTTGCCGGCGCCGTTGGGGCCGAGGAAGCCGTGCACGGTGCCGGAGCCGACCCGCAGGTCGAGTCCGTCAAGTGCCTTGACCCGGCCGAAGGACTTGTCGAGGTGGTGAATGTCGATGGCAGCAGTCATGGTGGTTGACCTCATTCGAGGTAGCCCCGGGCGTCCCGGGGAGCGATGTGATCGGTCAACGGATCCGGGGCGGCACCGCACGGATCCGGTGTGGTTCGCGCTGGTGCGCGGATGAGTGGGGCCACGCCGCGGCGTGGTGGCGGTTCAGCTCGCCGTACCGTCGGGGTCGGCGGCGTTCGATGCGGCCGACGGCGGATCCGGCACGTACATCAGGTATTCGTCGAGCATCGACCGGTCGACGAGCAGCCCTTCGGTGAACAACTCCAGCGCCGGCAGCGCCAGTTCGTCCATGTACTGGCGGAACAGGGCGGGAAACTTCTCGGGCTCCGCGTCGGCACCGTGCAGGGTGAACCAGAGCAGCATGCTGCCGGTCGCCTGGTACGCCAGGTAACGGGTGCGAGCGGCCCGGTCACGGCTGGGCCGCACCACCCCGGCCGCCTCCCCCGCCGACAGGTACGCCTCGGCGTCGCTGATCATGTGCTCGATCAGCTGGGCGGCCAGTTCCCCGCCGGCCTGCATGCTGCGCAGCAGGTACTGCACCATCGGCGCGAACTGCTCGACCTGGGCCATCTGCGCCAGCAGCATCGTCCCGCTGCCGTCGGTGAGCGCCTTCTTCTTCTCCCGGCGCATGACCTCCAGCACCTGCTCGTCGCAGGCGCGGCGGAGCCCCTCCTTCGAGCCGAAATGGTGCACGATCAGACCGGCGGTCACCCCGGCGTCCGCGGCGATGGTGCGCAGCCCGACCCGGAAGCCGTCGCGGGCGAAACGAGCGATGGCGGCGTCACGGATGCGGCTCGCGGTGGCCAACTCGCCGCCGCGCTCCTCCGAAGCTCCGCCCAGGGACGTCACGACACCAGATTAAACACTTGTTCAATCGCCCGGCAAGCCCTCCATCGCCGCAATCCTGCGAGACACCTGAGAATGATCTGATGACCTCGCTCACCATCCGCGAACGCCAGCCAGCCGACCTGCCCGGATGCGTCGACCTGCTGGCCGAGGTGCACCGTGTCGACGGCTATCCGCTCAACTGGCCGAGCGATCCGACCCGCTGGTTGTGCCCGCCGGAGCTGTGGCGGGCGTGGGTCGCCGGGACTGGCGGCGGCCTGGTGGGGCACCTCGCCGTCCACCGCACCCCGCCGACCGGACACGGCGCTTCCGGCCGTCCCCCGGCCGAGGTCGCCCGGCTGTTCGTCGCACCCACCTTCCGTCGCCGTCGGGTCGGTGCCTACCTGCTGCGGCACGTGCGGCAGTGGGCCGCGCAGCAACACCTGGACCTGGCCCTGGAGGTCGTCGACCAGGACCGGTCACCAGCCGTCGCGCTGTACGAACGGGAGGGCTGGCGACACGTTGTCACCGAGACCGCCAGGTGGAATGCGCCGGACGGCTCGAGGGTCACCCTGCGCCGTTTCGTGCTGCCCGCCGGAGACGGCCCAGGTCAGGGGCGCGGCCCGGCCGGCAACTGAGACTCAGTCGGGCTCGGGGGCGGGGATCTCGCGGAGACCGCCCTCGTCGAGGCGCAGCCACCGGTCTACGCCGATGTCGCGCAGGAAGCGTTCGTCGTGGCTGACCACCACGAACGCGCCCCGGTAGGCGTGCAACGCGTTCTCCAGCTGACTGACGCTTACCAGGTCGAGGTTGTTTGTCGGCTCGTCGAGCAGCAGCAGGTGCGGTGCCGGCTGGGCGTACAGGACACAGGCCAGGGTGGCGCGCAGGCGCTCGCCGCCGGAGAGGACGCCGACCGGCAGCTGGGCGCGGGCACCCCGGAACAGGAACCGGGCCAGCAGGTTCATCCGCTCCGACTGCGGGCGGTCCGGAGCGTACGCGGTGAGGTTCTCCAGCACGGTGCGGTCCGCGTCGAGCAGGTCCAGCCGCTGCGACAGGTACGCCACCCGGCCGTCGGCCCGACGCACCTGACCACCCTCCGGGTCCAGCTCGCCGAGCAGCAGGCGTAGCAGCGTGGACTTGCCAACGCCGTTGGGACCGGTCAGCGCGATCCGTTCCGGGCCGCGGATGGTCAGGTCGACGCCGTCCCCGGCGAACAGCGCCCGGTCGCCGTACCGGACCTGCATCCGCTGCCCCTCGACAAGGGTCCGGCCGGCCGGGACGTCGGTCTCCGGCAGATCCACCGCCAGCGTCTGATCGTCTCGCAGCGCCCGGCCGGCCTCGTCGAGCCGGGACTGCGCGTCGCTGACCCGGCTGGCGTGCGCCTGCTGGGCCCGGCCCGCCGACTCCTGGGCGCTGCGCTTGAGCCCACCGGCCACGATGCGGGCCAGGCCCGCGTTGCCGAGGTTGCGGGCTGCGTTGCCGGCTCGCCGTTCGGCGCGTTCGCGGGCCTGCTGCATCTCCCGCTTCTCCCGCTTGACCTCCAACTCGGCGCTGCGGACCTGGCGCTCCGCCAGCTCACGGGCGGCCCTCGCCGCCTCCTCGTAGGCGGTGAAATTGCCGCCGAACATGCGCACCTGCCCGCCGTCGAGTTCGGCGATGCGGTCCATCCGGTCCAGCAGCATCCGGTCGTGGCTGACCAGCAGCAGGCAGCCGGACCAGTTCTCCAGCACCGTGTAGAGCCGGTGCCGGGCGTCGATGTCGAGGTTGTTGGTCGGCTCGTCCAGCAGCAGCACGTCGGGACGCCGGAGCAGCTGGGCGGCCAAGCCGAGGGAGACGACCTGCCCGCCGCTGAGGGTGTGCAGGCGACGATCCAACGCCACCTCGCCCAGACCCAGGCGGTCGAGTTCGGCGCGGCTGCGCTCCTCGACGTCCCAGTCGTCACCGACCGTGGCGAAGTTCTCCTCGCTGGCGTCGCCGGCCTCGATCGCCCGCAACGCGGTCAACGCCGGGGCGACGCCGAGTACCTCCGCGACGATCAGGTCACCGGTCAGCGGAAGGTTCTGCGGCAGGTAGCCGAGTTCCCCCTCGACCGTCACGCCGCCCCCGGTGGGTACGAGATCGCTGGCGATCAGGCGCAGCAGCGTCGACTTGCCGGCGCCGTTCGGCGCGACCAGGCCGGTGCGACCCGGCGGCACGGTGAATGACAGGTCCTGGAAAACCGGGGTGTCGTCGGGCCAGGAAAAGGACAGGTTGGTGCAGACGACACAGACGTCGGACATCGAAGAAGACCTCGGATGAGAAGCCGGGGACACAACGCCCCGGTCAGGCAGACAGGGCCACGACACGACAGGCCGCCGTTCCGGCGGCAGGGCTGCTCACCCTGAGATGTCGTCGTCCCCCGAAAGCATGCCGAGCGCTCCTCGCTTCGTACCTGGCGGTTGATCCGCTGGGTAAGCCTAGCAAGTGTCGGTCCGGTCGGCACCGAACCGGGACACCCGCCGAGCCCCGAACCCCGGCGGGTGGGTCACCGATCAGGCCCGGATCCGGCCCCGCGCCCGCAGATACAGCAGCGCCGCCCCGGTCACCGCCACCGGCCAGAGCAGGTACCCGCCGGTCATGACCAGGAGGAACAGCACCACGCCGATGGTCGCGGCGGCGGCGTACCAGGCGGCGCTGCGGCGGGGCAGCAGCCGCAGCGCCGCCGCGACACCGATCACGTAGACGGTGCTGAAGGAACCGGTCGTGAGCAGCACCAGCGGATGGGTGCCGAGGCCGGTGACCAGGACCGCGCCCAGCGCGAGAAACGCCAGGGTGGCAGTGACGGCGAGGCTGCGGCGGGGCACCTCGCCGGCCACGCTGCCCCGGGCGAGCCAGCCCGGCAGCGCACCGTCGCGGCCGAGCGCCGCACCGAGCTTCGCCGCTCCGGCGTAGTAGGCGTTCATCGCGCCGAAGGTCAGCAGCAGCGCCGCCCCGGCGACCAACCAGCGGGTGTCGCCGCCGAGCGCGACCGCGAACAGCTCGCCGAGCGGTGCCGTGGAGTCCGCCGCAGCCGAGCCGAGCACGGCGACGGTCGCGAAGGCCACCGCCAGATACAGCGTGCCGACCACGACGACCGCCGCGGCGGTGGCCCGGGTCAGGTCCCGCCCCGGACGGCGGAACTCGCCCGTCAGGTGGGTGATCGCCTCCCAACCGACGAAGCTCCACATCAGCAGCGCCGCCGCGGGACCGACGGCGGTCAGGCCGTGCGGGGCGAAGGGCGTGAGGTTCGCGGCGTCCGCGTGTGGCAGCGACAGCAGCACGGCCAACAGCAGGAACGCGACAAGCGCTCCGGCGAGCGCGAGCTGCACCCGGCCGGCGACCTGCACACCGGCGTGGTTGGTGGCGGTGACCGCGATCATCAGTAGCGCCGCCGTGACCGCGATGGTCAGCGTACCGCCGCCGACCGCCGCCTCGACGTAGGCGGCGCCGAACAGCGCCGCCGCGGATGCGCCCGGCGGCACCGCGAAGTAGAAGCACCAACCGACGACGGCCGCCGCCCGCGGTCCGAAGGCCATCCGGGCGTACGTCGACACGCCACCGGCATCCGGGTGGCGGGAACCGAGCGCGGCGAACGTGGCGGCCAGTGGAGCGGAGACGATCACGAGCAGCAGCCAGGCGAGCAGCGAGGCGGGGCCGGCGGCCTCGGCCGCCAGCGCGGGCAGCGCGATCACGCCGGTACCCAGTACGGCACCGACGTAGAGAGCGGTGCCCTGGGCGGCGGTCAGCCGACCGCCGGTCACCGGCGTGGCATGGGTCAGGGTCATGTGATCACCGTCGTCCAGACCGGCCGGCCGGGACAGCAGGATTGATGCCGAGCTGCGTTAGATTCCTGCCATGCGTCCGCACGTCGTCGCGGTGGCGGTGACCGACAACCTGCCGCTCTTCGAGCTGGCCGTCCCGCAGGAGGTGTTCGGCACCGACCGGCGGGACATCGTCGACCCGTGGTACGAGATGCGCCTGTGCGCGGCCGAGCCGGGTCCGCTGCGTACCACGGGTGGCTCGTGGCTCGATCCCGCGTACGGCCTGGACGATCTGGTCGAGGCCGATACCGTGCTGGTGCCCGGCTGCGCGCGGCCCATCCAGACCAGTCCGCCGGCAGAGCTGGTCGAGGCGCTACGCACCGCGTACGCGCGGGGCAGCCGCATCGTCGGCATCTGTACCGGCGCGTACCCGATCGCCGCAGCCGGCCTGCTCGACGGCCGCCGCGCCACCACGCACTGGATGAACGCGCAGGACTTCGCCGGCCGGTTCCCGCTGGTCGACCTCGACCCCCGGGTGCTCTATGTGGCGGAGGGCACCATCTTCACCTCGGCCGGTACGGCCGCCGCCATCGACCTGTGCCTGCACCTGGTGCGGCTGGACCACGGTGCCGCGGTGGCCGCCGAGGTGGCCCGGCGGATGGTGGTGGCGCCGCAGCGGGGCGCCGAGCACACCCAGTATCCGGCGCCGCCGGTGCGCGGAACGTCCCCGGCCGATCTGAGCCCGGTGCTGGAGTGGGCTCGGCAACGCCTCGACCGGCCGCTGTCGGTCAACGACCTGGCCCGCGCGGCCAACCTGAGCCCGCGTACCCTGGCCCGCCGGTTCCGCGACTCGCTCGGCACGACGCCGTTGCAGTGGCTGTTGGAGCAGCGGGTCCGGCTGGCACAGGAGTTGCTGGAGACCACCGAGGATCCGGTCGAGCGGATCGCGCACCGTACCGGCTTCGGTAGCGGCGCCAACCTGCGCCAGCACTTCGGCCGGATCAGCGGAATGACCCCGCAGACCTACCGGCACGTCTTCCGGTACCGGGCCGGCGCGTCTGCCCGCCCGACGGCACCGCACCGGCCGGCCGGCCAGCCACTGCGGTAGCGCCGGCCGCCGTTTGATTCGCCAGCCGCCGCCGCTGCGTCGTTACCGAAAACTTCCGGAAGTTGTGGCCAGGGCTGTGCTGTCGACATAACATGCACGCGCTTGAATCCGTCCGAAGGGCCACATCAGACACACCCCGCCAGCACCGACACAAAGTAGAGGGATTTCGATGCGCCTCTGGAACCTCTCCCATCGATCACGACGCCGATCCCGAACCGTCGCGCTGCTCTGCTCCGCAGCGCTCGTCACGGCGGTCGCCGTGGCACCCGCACCGGCAGCCGCCGCCGAGACCGTCCTCGCCAACGACTTCGAGTCCGGCTCGTACGCGCCGTGGGGACCACGCGGCGACATCACCCTCGCCATCGCCGACGAGGGACACGAGAGCGACAGCAGCCTGTCGGTCACCGGCCGTACGGCGAACTGGCAGGGCGCGGCGACGAGCGCGACGGCGCTGTTCCGGCCCGGTACGCAGTACTCGGTCACCGCCTGGGTGAAGCTGCCGGCCGGCACCGAGGGCACCGCCGGAGTGCACTTCACCGTCGAGGCGACCCCGGCCGACGGCGGAGACAACACCTACACCTGGATCGGCGGCGACGTCCCCGCCACCGCCGAGAGCTGGGTGCAGATCGGCGGCACCTACACGCTGCCCGACGGGCTCAGCGCCGCCACCCTCTACGTAGAGGCTGCGGAAAGCACCCCGTTCCTCCTCGACGACGTGCTGATCACCGGACCGGACGGCGGACCGGGCGGACCTGAACCCGGCACCGTCGTCATCGACACCGACTTCGAGGACGGACTGGACGGCTGGGGTCCGCGCGACAGCGGTCCCGGCGCCCCGACCGTCGAGATCAGCGACGTCGCGCACGGTGGGACGGCAGCGGCGCTCGTCACCGACCGGGTCAACCAGGGTGCCGGGCTCGGGCGCGACGTCGCCGGCCTGTTCGAGGCCGGCGTCACCTACGAGTTCAGCGCCTGGCTGCGGTTCGCCGAGGGCCAGCCGACCGACCAGATCTGGCTCAGCCTGGCCAGCACCTCCGGTGGCAGCCAGTCGTTCAGCACCCTCGCCCAGTTCGAGTCCATCACGAACACGGGATGGACCGAGGTGAGCGCCCGGTTCACCATGCCTGCCTCCGACGAGGCCCTGCTCTACTTCGAGACCCGCTGGCAGGGCGCGGACGTGACCGGCAACACCAGCGACTTCCTGATCGACGACATCATCGTCCGGGTGCCCGAACCGCCCGTCATCGAGGACCTCACCCCCATTCACGAGACCACCGACTTCCCGGTCGGCGTGGCCATCGACGCCCGGGAGACCGTCGGCGGCCCCGCACAGTTGCTGAACCGGCACTTCAACCAGGTCACGCACGAGAACCACATGAAGCCCGAGGCCTGGTACGACGACGAGCGCAACTTCCGGCCCCACGAGCAGGCGCTCGCCGTGATGGACTTCGCCCGCGACAACGACCTGCGCGTCTACGGTCACGTGCTGGTCTGGCACAGCCAGACCCCGACCTGGTTCTTCCAGGATGCCGAGGGCCAGCCGCTCACCACGTCTGCGGAACACCAGCAGCTGCTGCGCGACCGGCTGCGTACCCACATCTTCGACGTGGCCGAATCACTGTCCGAGCGCTACGGTCCGTTCGGCTCTCCCACCAACCCGCTGTACGCCTGGGACGTCGTCAACGAGGTGATCAGCGACAGCGGCGAGTACGCCGACGGCCTGCGCCGCAGCGAGTGGTACCGGATTCTCGGCGAGAACTTCATCGACCTGTCGTTCGAGTACGCGCACGAGGCGTTCAACGACGTACACGCCGTACCCGGCAGCGACCCGGTGACCCTGTTCATCAACGACTACAACACCGAGCAGAGCGGCAAGCAGGCCCGCTACCGGGCGCTGGTGCAGCGGCTGGTCGACCGGGACGTGCCGATCGACGGGGTGGGGCACCAGTTCCACGTCTCGCTGGCCACGCCGGTCAGCAGCCTGGCGGCCACCTTGGACGCCTTCGCCGAGCTGCCGCTGACCCAGGCCGTCACCGAACTCGACGTCACCACCGGCACCCCGGTGACCCAGGCGCGGCTCATCGAGCAGGGCTACTTCTACCGGGATGCCTTCCGGATCTTCCGGGAGCACACCGACGACCTGTTCGCCGTCACGGTGTGGGGGCTCACCGACGGCCGCTCGTGGCGGGCAGCCAACGCGCCGCTGCTGTTCGACGACAACCTGCGGGCCAAGCCGGCCTACTACGGGGCGGTCGACGGTGACCTGCCGGCGCGTCTGCGTACAGCCAACGTCTTCGCCGGTGACCTGGCCCTCACGGCCGCCGCGCCGAAGGACCTGACCTGGCGCAAACTGCCCCTGCACCCGATCGAGGACACGGCCCGGTTCCAGTTGCGCTGGGCGCCGGACCACCTGACCGCGTACGTCACGGTCGACGACGCCGCGGTGTCCGACGACGACCAGGTCACCTTCGCGCTCGGCGACGAGACCTACCGGGTCGCCCGCGACGGCAGCGGCGACGTGCCGGCCGTGGCAGCCGAGCGGGACGGCGGCTACCACCTGGTCGCTCACCTGCCGCTGGTCGACGCCGCCGAGGGCGACACCCGCACCCTCGACGTACGGGTGACCGACAACGGCACGACCTCCGGCTGGAACACCCCGGGCGCCGTGGGCACCCTGAGCCTGGTCGAGGAGCTGTCATACCTGGAGGTACGGGAGACGGCCACCGCGCCGGTCATCGACGGCACGGTGGACGCCGGCTGGTCCCAGGCCACGTCGGTCACCACCGCCAAGCAGGTTTCCGGCACCGACGGCGCGACCGCGAACGTCCGTACCCTCTGGCAGGGCCAGACGCTGTACGTGCTGGCCGAGGTCACCGACCCGGTGGTGGATGTCTCCGGCTCCGACCCGTGGACCCAGGACTCGGTCGAGATCTACGTCGACGCCGGCAACGCCAAGAACGGTCCGTTCCGCTACGACGACACCCAGATCCGGATCAACGCCGACAACGTCGTGTCGTTCGGCACCGGTGACGAGGCGTTCCAGGCCGGACGACTGGAGAGCGCTGCCGTGCGTACCGAGACCGGATACACCGTCGAGGCGGCGATCAGTCTGCTCGAATACGGTGGCCTCGGCACGTTCCACGGCCTGGACTTCCAGGTCAACGACGCCTCCGACGGCGCACGCACGTCGATCCGAAACTGGGCGGAACAGAACGGCGAGGGTTACCAGACCACCGCCCGCTGGGGCGTGGGCCGGCTGGTCGCCGGTTCCAACGTGGAGATCGCGATGGAGCGGATCGCCCGGTGGAACTCCGACAGCGGCGGCGGCTACTGCGCCACCATCACCGCCACCAACAACGGCGACAAGCCCGTCGAGTGGACCGCGGTGGTCGACCTGGAGGGTGACATGTACACCGCCTGGAACTTCAAACGGGAGCAGCTCGTCGACGGCAGCTACCGGATCAAGGGGGTGAACTGGAACCGGACCCTGGCGGCCGGCGCCAGCACCTTCAGCATCGGCTACTGCGCCAACCTGTGACACCCGGCCCGGGCCACGTCGGCCGACCACGCTGACAGGCCGGGGCCGGTGAGGTAGCTCCGGTGGTGGCCACCGCTCGTTCTGCGCGGTGGCCACCATCTGTATGTCCGCGCTCCGGACCTTCGGGCGCCGTCCACCTGCCGGACGCCTCGTCCGAATCATGGGAATGACAGGTCCCCGGGAACTTCGGACCCCCGGCGGCCGACCACATACCTGTGACGTGCCGCGCAGAACGCGGGCCGCCCCTCCGAAAGGTCGTGCAATGCTGGATCTCAGACGCCGCAGGGTCGCGCAGGCTGCCACCCTCGGACTCTTCACCGCCGCCGCAGTGGCGCTCACCGGAGCGCCGGCCGCCGCGCACGTCACGGTCAGCCCGTCGGTCACCACCGCCGGTTCCTACACCGTCCTCACGTTCGGTGTGCCGCACGGCTGCGACACGTCGGCCACCACGAAGGTGTCGATCAAGATGCCGGAGCAGATCGTCTCGGTCACACCGACGGTCAACTCGAACTGGACCGTGCAGAAGGTGATGGCGGAGCTGAATCCGCCGGTCAAGGACGGCCACGGCAACGAGATCACGCAGCGGGTCACCGAGGTGGTCTACACCGCGAAGACGCCGCTGCCGGCCGACCTGCGGGACACGTTCGAACTGTCGCTGAAGCTGCCGGACGCGGCCGGCGAGACGCTGGCCTTCCCCGCCGTGCAGACCTGCGAGCAGGGTGAGACGCCGTGGGTGGAGATGCCCGCCGCCGGTCAGGACGCCGACGAACTGGAACACCCGGCGCCGGCGTTCGTGCTGACCGCGAAGGCCGACGCCGAGGGCGCCGAGGCGGCCGTGCAGCCGGTGTCGCAGACCACCGAGGAGCCCGCCGGCGGCACCGGAGTGGTCGGGTGGATCGCTCTGGTGCTCGGTGCGCTGGGCTTGGTGGCCGGCGGGCTGGCGCTGCTGCGTACCCGCAAGGCCGGCTGACGGGCGGACGACCTTGCGGGTGAGATCGCGCGGCACTCGGGCGGCAGCGCGATCGGTCCCGGGTGGGTGGGCGCGGCGGGCGTGTGCCGCCGCGCTCGCCGCCCTGCTCGGCCTGTTGGCTGCCGTCGCCCCGGCAGCGCCGGCGGCCGCTCATGCGGTGCTGGTGGGTACCGACCCGGCCGACGGAGCGGTGCTGACGACGGTCCCGGCCGAGGTCACGCTGACCTTCAACGAACCGGTGACCGTGCGTTCGGGTGGGGTCCGACTGCTCGACGCGGCCGGCGACGAACTGTCCACCGACAGCCGGTCGGTGGACACGACGGTGGTCCTGACCGTCCCACCGGACCTCGCCGATGGCACCTACATCGTCGCGTTCCGGGTGATCTCCGCGGACAGCCATCCCGTCTCCGGCGGGTTCAGTTTCGCCGTCGGCGCGCCGAGCAGTGCGACGGTAGCGGTACCGGAGAGTCGTCCGACCCGCGCACTGGACCTCCTGCGCCAGGGGGCCGAGGCGGTGGCCTATCTGGGCCTGCTTGTCGGTGCGGGCCTACTGGTCTTCCTCCTCGTCCTGCTCCGCGCCGAGGCACCGGTCCTGCGGCGTCGGCTGCTGCGGCTCGCCGGCTGGTCGGCGGGACTGACCGTGCTGGCCCGGCTGGTGCTGGTGCCGGCCGTCCCCGCCTGGCAGGACGGGCGCGGACTGACCGCCATCTTCGACGGGGCCCAGTGGCTGACCGGTCTACGGTCGGAGGAGGCACTGAGTTCGGTGCTTGTCGTCCTCGGGCTGGGCGCCGCGCTGTGGGCCACCGCGACCGTGGGGGCGAAGACGGGGCCGGCCGTCGCCGGTCAGCCGGCCCGGCGCGCCGCGCTGGCCGCGCTGGCCTTCGCCGGTGTCGCCCTCGCCTGGGGGGCGGTCGCGCTGGTCGGGCACACCCGCACCTACGGTCCGGCCTGGCTGGTCGTCCCGGCAGACATCCTGCACGTCACCACCGCCGGGGTGTGGCTGGGTGGTCTGGTGGCGCTGCCCTGGGCGCTGACCCGGTCCGCCGACCTATCGGCCGACGCGGCCGTCCGAACGGTGGCCGCGTTCTCCCGTACCGCCGCCGTCCTCGTCGGCCTGCTCAGCGCCGCTGGCCTGCTGGTCGCGTGGCGCATCCTGCGGTCCTGGGAGCCGTTGTGGGCGACCTCGTACGGCCTCGCCCTGCTCACCAAGGTCGGGCTGACCATCGTGGTGCTCGTCGTCGCCGCCCACAACCGGTTCCGCCTGGTGCCCCGCGTCCTCGCCGCTGACCGTGACGATGGTTCCGTGGTGGCGTGGCGCCTGCTGCGGCGTACCGTCCGGGTCGAGGCCGTGCTGCTGGTAGGTGTTGTTGTCGCCACCGGGATCCTGGTCACCCAGAGCCCGGTCATCGAGACCGCACCGAAGCCGGCGGTGGAGGCCGGCAGCGGCCCGCTCGTGGTGGAGGCGCCGCTGGGCTCCGGGCGTGCGGTCGCCCGGTTCACCCCCGGAGAGGTAGGTGTCAACTCGATGGAACTGGAGCTCGTCGACGCCGATGGCCAGCCCGTTGTACCGGTGGCGGAGCCGAAGCTGACGGTCCTGCTGCCGGCGATGGCTGTCGGCCCCCTGGAACGGACATTGACGCCTACCGGTCCGGGGCGCTACGAGGCGGTCGTCGACCTGCCGCTCGCTGGCTCGTGGGTGGTGCAGGCGAGCGTGCGGACCTCCAAGTACGAGAGTCCGATTGCCCGGTTCACGGTGGACGTTCGATGAGGCGACGGCGGTGGGCCAGGGCAGCGGTCGTGACGGTGGCCGGCGTGCTCGGCTATCTCGTACTGGGCGCGGTGCCCGCTGCCGCGCACGTCGAGGTGGCGGAGGCTCGGCCGAACGGTGACGGCACCGCCACCCTGACGTTCAGCTTCGACCACAGTTGCGACGACTCCCCCACCACCGAACTGGTAGTCGCCCTGCCGGACGGGGTGACCGCGTCCGCTGTCGCGGCACCGGAGGGCTGGTCCGGCGCGGTCGCCGGCGATCGCGTCACGTTCACCGGACCCGGCCTGGAGACCGCCAGTGTGGGCGTTACCGCCCGGATCGTGGCCCGAGCCGGGGACACCCTCATCTTCCCGGTGCTGCAACGATGCGCCGACGGCGGCTCGTACGACTGGATCGACATCACGGCAGACAGTGATCATCCCGCACCGCGGTTGATCGCCACCAACGCCGTGCTCGCCGCCCAGCCGGGGACGACCACCGCGCCACCGCTGGCCGGCGGCGCGGAGCGGACCCAGGGTGACGGCGCCACCCTGGGTCAAGCATCGGTCGTGGTCGTCGCCTTCGTCGCCGCCGCGGCGGTCGGTGGGTTCGTCGCCGTTCGGCGGCAGTGACCAGCCGGCAGCGGACCTGAGGTGCCGGCGCGGGGTAGCCCGCACCGGTCAGACGGCGCGGGCGATGCAGATGCGGGCGTCGAGCCTCGGCCCGGCCTCGTAGATCATGTACGAGACGCCGCCGTCGGTGCCGAAGGCCGGCGCGGCGACCCGACCGTTGTCCGAGGCGATCGGGGCGTGGAAGACCCCGAGGTGGACCTCCCGGTCGAAGTTGTTGCCGACCTCGGTGAGCCGGATCCGTCCGTCGTTGCCGTGGTAGGCGACGTAGCTGGTGCCGTTGCGCTTGAGCAGGTGCGGGCTGGAGATGTCGGTCAACCCGTCGCCGGCCGGCGAGATCAACGGGTTCGGGGCGAACTGCCACTGGTCCCAGCCGTTCGGTGACCAACCCCAGAAAATCTTGCGGGTGCCGGGGCCGACGGTGTGCGCCCCCATGAAGAGCATGACGTACTTGTTGTTCTTCCCGGCGACGGAGTGTTCGAAGACCCGGGCGTACGAGGTCTCGGTGGTGTTCGGCACCAGGCGGGTGCTCAGGATCGGCGTCTCGTTGGTGAAGGTGATGCCGTCGCGGGAGCGGGCCACCCGGGTGGTGAAGTTCTCCCCGTGGAAGTAGAGAAAGAACTCCCTGGAGGAGGCGTTCCACACCACATGCGGTGAGGAGACGTGGCTGACCGTCGTGGTGGGCAGCACCCGGTCGACGATCGGGTTCCCGGGGTGCTCGGTGTAGGGGCCTTCGAGCCGGTCGGCGTAGGCCAGGCAGATGCCGCCGGGCGCGTCGTGCGGGGCGTAGTAGAGGTAGTACCGCCCCCGGGCACCGGAGATCTTGTCGTAGACCCCACGTACGCAGGGGAAGATCATTTCGCCGGTGGGGTTGTACCGCAGCGGCGTGGCGAACGCGTCGCGGACATACCGGTAGCTGGGGAAGCCGGCCGGGCCGGCGAGGGCGGGAGCGGCGGCGAGGGTGCCGCCGAGCGCGGTGCCGGCGGCCGTGGCGGTGCCGATCAGGGCGGCGCCGCGCAGCAGGCCACGGCGGGTCACCGGGGCGGGTCGGGGTATGGACCGGTCGTGCATGCGGGTCTCCGATCGTGCGTGGGACGCTCGTCGATGGCGGAGCTGGGGACGGTGGTGGGAACGCGCTGCCGGCTGGGACGTGGCAGGTCGGTGGTGGCCGGCGTGAACGGCGGTCGCGGCATCGATTGCCGGTGACCGTGCGTGAGATCGGGCTCCATGAGGGAGCAGACCTTGTGATCGATGAGTCTGCGGTCGGCGACGAGCCCGGGTCAAGGTGCTAATACGAATTATCACGCCGATTATCCGGAGAGATTTTCCGACCACGGGGGTTGACGGCAGGCGGTTGCCGGTCGCAGGATTTCACACCAACGTAGCTAATGCGTATTAGCGCAGAAACGATTGGACACGGAAAGTGACCGGATCGCGTAGGCGGGTGACCCAGCAGGACATCGCCCGGATGACCGGCGTCAGCCAGGCGACGGTCTCGCTGGTGCTCAACGGCCGCGACGACGGCAGCGTCCGGATCGCCCCGGAGACCCGGGAACGGGTGCTGGGCGCCATCCGGGCCACCGGGTACGTCGCCGACCCGGTGGCCCGGCGGCTCGCCGCCCGGCACAACCGGATCCTCGGCGTCTTCACCTACGAGCCGGTGTTCCCGGCCGGCACCGGCGACTTCTACCACCCGTTCCTGGTCGGTATCGAGGAGTCCGCCGAGCGCCTCGGTTGCGACCTGCTGCTGCTCACCAGCGCACCGGTCACCGACGGCCGGCGGCGGATCTTCCACGACGACAACCGGCTGCGACTGGCCGACGGCTGCGTCCTGCTCGGTCGCTCGCTGGACCGCGACGAGCTGGGCCGGCTGGTCGCCGAGGGGCACCCGTTCGTCTCCGTCGGCCGACGCGACGACGCGGGCGGACCGGTGCCGTACGTCGGCGCGGACTACGCCACCGCCACCGCCGACGTGGTCCGGCGCGCCCTCGACGCCGGCCACAGCAGGCTGGCGTACCTCGGCCAGGGCGCGGGCCCGGAATCACACACCGACCGGTTCGCCGGATACCGGGCCGCCCTCGACGCGGCAGGACTGCCGACCCGGCACGAACCCACCGACCGCTCCCCCGCCGAGCTGCTCGACGCGCTGCTCGCCAGCGGAGTCACCGCCGTGGTGGTCGAAGAGTACGCCGACGGCGTTGCCCTGGCCGCCGTCGCCGCCGAGCGCGGCCGGACCGTGCCCTCCGACCTGTCCATCCTCGCCCTCGGCGACCCGACCCGACCGACGACCAGCGATCTGGAGTTCACCGGCTTCCGGATCCCCCGCCGCGAGATGGGATGGCAGGCCGTCGAGGTGCTCACCGGGCTGCTCGCCGGGGTGCCCGGCACGGTGACCCAGCGGCTGCTGCCGTGCCAGCCGGTCGACGGCGTGACCCTCCTGCCGCCCCGACCCTGACCCAGCTCACCCCCGGTCGCCACGCCCGCCCCGGCGACCCTGGACCGTTCCATGAGAGGACCGACCGTGCCCGAAATGCAGGCCGAAGTACTTGTCGTCGGCGGTGGGCTCGGTGGCGTGGCCGCCGCCCTGGCCGCGCTGCGCGCCGGCCGCAGCGTGCTGCTGACCGAGGAGTACGACTGGCTCGGCGGGCAGCTCACCAGCCAGGCCGTACCGCCGGACGAGCACTCCTGGGTGGAGCGCTTCGGCGTCACCGCCAGCTACCGGGCACTGCGTGACGGCATCCGGGAGCACTACCGACGGTGGTATCCGCTGACCGACCGGGCCCGGCGCACCACCGCGCTCAACCCGGGAGCCGGGCACGTCAGTCGGCTCTGCCACGAACCCCGGGTCGCGGTGACGGTGCTGGAGGCCATGCTGGGGCCGTACCGGGGATCCGGGCGGCTGCGGGTGCTCCAGCCGTACCGGCCGGTGGCGGCCGACACCGACGGCGACCGGGTCACCGGCGTCACCGTGGCGCACCGGCATACCGGCGAGCGGGTGCACCTGTCCGCGCCGTACGTGCTGGACGCCACCGAGACCGGCGAGTTGCTGCCGCTGACCGACACCGAGTACGTCACCGGCTTCGAATCGCGGGCCGACACCGGTGAGCCGAGCGCGCCGGAGCAGGCACAGCCGGCGAACATGCAGGCGGTGTCGGTGTGCTTCGCGGTCGACCACGTCGACGGCGACCACACCATCGACAAGCCGACGGCGTACGACTTCTGGCGGGCGTACCGGCCGCCGTTCTGGGGCGACCGGATGCTGTCGTTCCGCTCCCCCAACCCGCGTACCCTGGCAATCTCCGAACGCAGCTTCACGCCGAATCCGGACGACGACCCCTGGCTGGTCCAGGCCGACCAGCGGGTCAACCCGGGTGACGGGAACCTGTGGACATTCCGCCGGATCGCCGCCCGGCGCAACTTCGCCCCCGGTGCGTACGACAGCGACATCTGCCTGGTCAACTGGCCGATGATCGACTACTTCGAGCGGCCGGTGATCGACGTACCCGATGCCGACGC
The DNA here is from genome assembly GCF_027497175.1 of Verrucosispora sp. WMMD573. Lineage (NCBI taxonomy): Bacteria > Bacillati > Actinomycetota > Actinomycetes > Micromonosporales > Micromonosporaceae > Micromonospora > Verrucosispora sp. WMMD573. Next base: position 5,197,293 of record NZ_CP114901.1, read on the forward strand.
CGGCATCGCCGCGGCCCGGGAGCTGTCCCTGTCGGTGCTGTACTGGCTCCAGACCGAGGCACCGCGCACCGACGGTGGGACCGGTTTCCCCGGGCTGCGGCTACGCGGCGACGTCACCGGCACCGGCACCGCCGCCACCGGCGGGGACGTCACCCACAGCGGCCTGGCCCAGGCGCCCTACATCCGGGAGTCGCGCCGCATCCGCGCCGAGTACACGGTCGTCGAGCAGGACCTCTCCTTGGAGATCCGGGGCGACAAGGGCGCGGTCAGCTACGCCGACTCGGTCGGGGTCGGCATGTACCGCATCGACCTGCACCCCTCCACCGGCGGCGACAACTACATCGACGTGGCCTCCTGCCCCTTCGAGATCCCGCTCGGCGCCCTGATCCCCCGCCGGGTGGAGAACCTGCTGCCCGCCGGCAAGAACATCGGCACCACGCACATCACCAACGGCTCCTACCGCCTGCATCCCGTGGAGTGGAACGTCGGCGAGGTCGCCGGTCTGCTCGCGGACTTCTGCCTGGCCCGGCGGATCACCCCCCGCGCGGTGCGCTACACCCCCGGCCTGCTGGCCGACTTCCAGAACCGCCTCGCCGACTCCGGTGTCGAGCTGCGCTGGCCCGACATCGCCGGCTACTGAGGAAGGACATAACCCATGAGGAACCGGTTGACGGCCGTCGTCGCGCTCACCGCGCTGCTCGGCCTGAGCGCCTGCGGCGGCGAGTCCGCCGAGTCCGACGGCCCGGTCACGCTGCGGATGACCACCTGGTCGGCGAACGAGGCCCACCTGAAGCTGTTCAACGAGATCGCCGCCGAGTACACCGCGACGAACCCGGACGTCGCCGGGATCACCTTCGACCCGATTCCGTTCGAGAGCTACACCACCACCCTGACCACCCAGATCGCCGGCGGCAACCCGCCCGATCTGGCCTGGGTGCTGGAGAACTCCGCGCCCGACTTCGTCACCTCCGGCGCGCTGGTACCGCTGGACGACACCCTGAAGGGCACCGAGGGGTACGGCTTCGACGAGCTGGCACCGGCCGCGACGAAGCTGTGGCAGGCCGATGGCAAGCTGTACGCGTACCCCTTCTCCACCTCGCCGTTCGGGGTGTTCGTCAACACCGACCTGGTGAAGTCCTCCGGCGCGCAGAGCCCGGCCGAGCTGATCGCCGCCGGCCAGTGGACCTGGCAGAACGCGCTGACCACCGCGAAGACGGTACAGGCGGAGACCGGCAAGGCGGGTCTGGTGGTCCGCGACTTCGACTACAAGGGTTGGGATTTCCTGTCCACGGTGTGGACCGGTTGGGGAGCGCAGGCGTGGAGCGAGGACGGCCGCACCTGCGGCTTCAACTCGGCCGAGATGGTCGAGGCGATGACCGTCCTGCACCGGGGGATCTTCGTCGACAAGGCCCTGCCGGGCCCGGGTACCACCGCCGACTTCTTCGCCGGTGACGCCGGCATGACCATCACCCAGATCTCCCGCGCCTCCCTGCTGGAGGGGCAGAAGTTCGGCTGGGACCTGGTGCCGCTGCCCGCCGGGCCGAAGGGTGAGTACGCGGTGATCGGCCAGGGCGGCATGGGTGTGCTCAAGCAGGGCCGCAACGCCGAGGCCGCCGTCGACTTCCTGGCCTACCTGACAAACCCCGCCAACTCGGCGAAGCTGGCGCAGTTCTTCCCGCCGCCGCGTACCTCACTGCTCACCGCCGAAACGCTCGCGAAAACCAACCCGCTGCTGAGCCCGGAGCAGTTGCAGGCGGTGGTGATCGACGGGATCGCCGAGGGGGTGGTCAAGCCCAGCCACACCGGCCAGGCCGAGCTGAACCAGGCGGTCCGGGCCGCGCTGGACCCGCTGTGGCGGCCGGACGCGAACGTGCGGGGGGTACTCGACGGCGTCTGCACCGCGATCAACCCGCTGCTGGCGAAGTAGGGCCCGTGTCATGTCGGTCCTGACCAGGGACACCACGGGGCGGGCCGGTGACCGGTCCGCCCCCGGCGAGTCCGCACCGCGCCGGCGGCGCGGCTGGTGGACGACCCGCCGCCGCGACCAGCTCGCCGGGCTACTCTTCGTCGCACCGCAACTCGCCGGCTCGGTGCTGTTCGTGCTGATCCCACTCGGGCTGGTCGTCTGGTACAGCCTGCACGAGTGGAACGTGCTCGCCGGCACCTTCGAGTTCGTCGGCGCGGGCAACTACCAGGCCATGGCCGACGACCCCAACCTTCCGTCGGTGCTACGGGTAACCGCGCTGTTCTCGGTCGGCCTGGTGATGTTCAACCTCAGCCTGGCCCTGCTGCTCGCGGTGCTGCTCAACCAGCGACTGCGCGGCACCGTCGTGTTCCGGACGTTGTTCTTCTCCCCGGTGGTCGTCTCGCTTGTCGCCTGGACGATCGTGTGGGGGTTCCTGCTTCAGGACAACGGCGGCGTCAACGGGGCGCTGGGCGTGGCCGGCGTGGACGGGCCGAACTGGCTGCGCGGCGACTGGACGGCACTGCTGTCGGTGATCGTGGTGCAGGTGGTCAAGAACGTCGGCCTGAACATGGTCCTGTTCCTGGCCGCGCTCCAGGGCGTGCCGGCGGAGCTGTACGAGGCGGCCCGGGTCGAGGGCGCCAACGCCTGGACCCGGTTCCGGCGGATCACCGTGCCGCTGATCAGCCCGACCATCCTGCTCACCTCGATCATCACGGTGGTCGGGTCGTTGCAGGTGTTCGCCCAGATCGCCGTGCTCACCCAGGGCGGACCGGGCACCTCGACCACGGTGCTCGTCTACTACCTGTACCAGCGGGCGTTCCAGTTCCACCAGTTCGGCTACGGGGCCACGCTGTCGGTGCTGCTCTTCCTGATCGTGCTGGTGCTCACCGTCGTGCAGTGGCGGATGCGCAGAAGGTGGGTCTTCCATGAACAGTAGGCTCTCCGTACGGGCCAGGCTCGCGCTCTACGGCGCGCTCTGCCTGCTGGCCCTGCCGTTCGTCTTCCCCACCTGGTGGATGGTCACCTCGTCGGTGAAACCGGTGGGCGACATCTTCGCCTTCCCGCCGTCGCTGATCCCGACCGAGGCCAGCCTCTCCGCGTACCGTCGGGTCTTCGAGCTGCAACCGTTCGCGCAGCAGTACCTCAACAGTGGGTACATCGCGGCGGTGGTCACCGTCGGCACCCTGGCCGTGTCGTCGCTGGCCGGGTACGCCTTCGCCCGGATCCGCTTCCGGGGCCAGCAGGTGCTGTTCGTGGTGGTGCTGGTCGGGCTGCTCATCCCGAGTGAGGTGACGATCGTCCCGCTGTTCCGGATGTTCAACTCCTGGGGCCTGGTGGACACCCACTGGCCGCTGATCCTGGTGCCGATCCTGGGCGCGCCGAGCGTGCTGGCCACCTTCATCATGCGGCAGTTCTTCATCACCCTCCCGGCCGAGTTGGAGGAGGCGGCACGGGTGGACGGGCTGGGTCGCTTCGCCACCTTCTGGCGCATCGCGTTGCCGCTGGCCCGCCCGGCGCTCGGCGCGGTGGCGATCTTCACGTTCCTGCACAGCTGGAACCTGTACCTGGAGCCGATCGTCTTCCTCTCCACACCGGAGAAGTTCACCCTGCCGCAGGCGTTGACCCAGTTCGTCGACGCCTACGGCGGGCCGATGTGGGACGTGCAGCTGTCGGCGGCCTCGATGACCGCCATTCCCATCCTGGTCATCTTCGTGATCGCGCAACGGCAGTTCATCGAGGGCCTGGCCCACACCGGCCTGAAGGGCTGACGCGCACCCGCGCGGACCTCAGGTGCGGCGAGCCCCGGGCGATCGTCGCTGATCGCCCGGGGCTCGTGGTGCGGGTGCCGGATCAGGCGAGGTCGAACCGATCCAGTTCCATCACCTTGGTCCAGGCGGCCACGAAGTCGGCCACGAACTTGCCACGGGCGTCGTCGCTGGCGTAGACCTCGGCGAGCGCCCGGAGCTGGGAGTTGGAGCCGAAGATGAGGTCGACCGCGGTCGCGGTCCACTTCACCTGGTCGGTGGCCACGTCACGGATCTCGTACACGTGCTCGTCGGACTCCGACGCCTTCCACCGCGCGCCCGTGGAGAGCAGGTTGCGGAAGAAGTCGTTGGTGAGCACGCCGGGCCGGTCGGTGAGCACGCCGTGCCGGCTGTCGCCGACGTTGGCGCCGAGGGAACGCAGGCCGCCGATCAGGACGGTCATCTCGGGCGCGGTCAGGTTGAGCATGTACGCCCGGTCGATCAGCAGCACCTCCGGCTGGGTCTTCTCGCCAGCCCGCAGGTAGTTGCGGAACCCGTCGGCACGCGGCTCCATGACCCGGAACGACTCGATGTCGGTCTGCTCCTGGCTGGCGTCGGTACGACCCGGGTGGAATGGGACGGTGACCTCGACACCGGCGTCGCGCGCGGCCTTCTCGACGGCGGCCGAACCGGCCAGCACGATCAGGTCGGCGAGGGAGATCTTGGCTCCGCCCGCCGCGTTGAACTCCTGCTGAATGCCCTCCAGGGTGCTCAGCACCGTGGCGAGCTGCTCCGGCTGGTTGACCTCCCAGCTGCGCTGCGGTTCGAGGCGGATCCGGGCGCCGTTGGCACCACCGCGCTTGTCGGTGTACCGGAAGCTCGCGGCCGAGGCCCAGGCGGTGCTCACCAACTGGGCGGTGGTGAGACCGGACTCCAGCACCTTCGCCTTCAGCGCCGCGACATCGGCGTCACCGACCAGCTCGTGGTCGACGGCCGGCACCGGGTCCTGCCACAGCTGGGGCTCCGGCACCCACGGTCCGAGGAACCGGCTGACCGGGCCCATGTCGCGGTGCAGCAGCTTGAACCACGCCTTGGCGAAGGCAAGGGCGAACTCGTCCGGGTTCTCCAGGAACCGGCGGGAGATCTTCTCGTACGCCGGATCGACGCGCAGCGACAGGTCGGTCGTGAGCATCGTGGGCTTGTGCTTCTTCGACGGGTCGTGGGCGTCCGGGATGATCGCCTCGGCGTCCTTGGCGACCCACTGCTTGGCACCGCCGGGGCTGGTGGCGAGTTCCCACTCGTAGCCGAAGAGGATCTCGAAGAAGCGGTTGCTCCACTGCGTCGGCCGGTCGGTCCAGGTGACTTCGAGGCCGCTGGTGATGGTGTCGGCGCCCTTGCCGCTGCCGTACGTGCTCAGCCAGCCAAGGCCCTGCGACTCCAGCGGCGCGCCCTCGGGCTCCGGGCCCACGTGGTTGTCGGCGACACCCGCGCCGTGGGTCTTGCCGAAGGTGTGGCCGCCGGCGATCAGCGCGACGGTCTCCTCGTCGTTCATCGCCATCCGGGCGAAGGTCTCCCGGATGAAGTGTGCCGCCGCGAGCGGGTCCGCGTTGCCGCGCGGGCCCTCGGGGTTGACGTAGATCAGGCCCATCTCGGTCGCGCCGACGCCCTGCGACATCTCCTTCTCGGAGACGTAGCGCTCGTCACCGAGCCAGGTGTCCTCCGGACCCCAGAAGATCTCCTCGGGCTCCCAGACGTCCTCGCGGCCGAAGCCGAACCCGAAGGTCTTGAAGCCCATCGACTCCAGGGCCACGTTGCCGGCGAGCACGAGCAGGTCGGCCCAGGAGATCTGCTGGCCGTACTTCTGCTTCACCGGCCACAACAGGCGGCGGGCCTTGTCCAGGTTGGCGTTGTCCGGCCAGCTGTTGAGCGGGGCGAAGCGCTGACCGCCGTCGCCGGCGCCACCGCGTCCGTCCTCGATGCGGTAGGTGCCCGCGGCGTGCCAGCTCATCCGGATCATGAGGCCGCCGTAGTGACCGAAGTCGGCCGGCCACCAGTCCTGCGAGGTGGTGAGGACCTCGGTGATGTCCCGCTTGAGCGCCTCGACGTCGAGCTTGGCGAACTCCTTGGCGTAGCTGAAGTCCTCCCCCAGCGGGTTGCCCTTCGACGAGTGGGCGTGCAGCACCGAGAGGTCGAGTTGGTTGGGCCACCAGTCCCGGTTCGTCCGCGGACGACCGCCGGTCTTCGGGGTCGGCGAGTCGATCGCCGGGTTCTCGCTCTCGCTGCCGTGGGCGGTCACGGAGTCGTGCGCGACCGGGCAGCCGGCGGCTGCCTTGGCGTCCACGCCCTGGGCGCTGGACGGGGCGTCGTGCTCTGCGTTGCTCAATGTGCTTCCTTCCGACCTGGCGGTTCACTTGTGGTGCGGGCGGTCGCGCAGTCGGGGCAGGTGCCCCAGTAGACGACCTCCGCCTCGTCGACCACGAACCCGTGGTCGTTGGAGGCGGTCAGACAGGGGGCGTAGCCGACGGCGCAGTCCACGTCGGCGATCACACCGCAGGAGCGGCAGACGACATGATGGTGGTTGTCCCCGACCCGGGACTCGTAGCGGGCGATCGCTCCGGTGGGCTGGATGCGCCGTACCAGACCGGCGTCGGTGAGCGCCCGCAGCACATCGTAGATCGCCTGGTGGGACACGGTGGGATGATCGGCGCGGACCAGCCGGATCACGGTGTCGGTGTCGACGTGCGGGTGGTCGCGCAGCGCCGCGAGCACCGCCAACCGGGGCCGGGTCACGCGCAACGAGACCGCCCGCAGCTGCGCCTCGAAGTCGGCCGTCATGCCGACGAACCTACTCGACTCTTCTGGAATCAATCAAGTTTTCGAGTGATCAGGCTTTCGTGTCGTCGGTTTCCCCACCCTGGTCCGCGGCCGTCGGCGTGACGGAGGTCACCGAGGCGGTGATCGGCGTCTGTTCGGGGGTCGGCGCTGTGGTTTCGGCAGGTTCCGTGGTCGGCGCCGCAGTCGGTTCGGGCGGCGCAGACGGGCTGGGTGGGCGCGACGTCGCCGACGGACTCGACGTCGCCGACGGGTCGGGCGTTGGGCTGGTCGTCGCCGACGGGTCGGGCGTGGGGCTGGTCGTCGCCGACGGGCTCGGCGAGATCGACGGATCGGATGTGGGCGGTGTCGAGCTGGTCGGCCCGCCCGATGGCGTCGGCGATGGTGCGCCCGACGGCCGGGCATCGGGCTGACCCGATCCGCCCCCGCCGCCGTCCGGAGACCGGCTGCCCCCGTCCGGCGTGCCCGACCGACCTCGGGAGGACTCCTTCTTCGACGCCGCCGGCTCCGTCGACGCCGCCGGCTCGGCCGACGCGGAGGCCAGGACCGCTGTCCGTACGTGCGTGCCGGCATGCTCGCAGGCGACACCCGACAGACTGAACCGCTCCGGTGTCTCGTGCCCACCGGACTCGACCCGGCCGTGCAGGGTTGCCGTGACGCCGGTGCCCGGCTCCGACGGCTCGGCCAGCCGGAGGGTCACCCGCTGCTCGTCGTGCGTCCAGGTGGCGCCGCGCACGTCGAGGAGGTGTTGACTGGCCGGCAGGGTGAAGGTCAGTGCCCCTTGCCCGGCCGCGGGTTGCCCGCTTCCCGTCACGTTGATCTGCGCAAGGAAGTGACCATCGGCCGCCTGCTGTGCCCGGTACCGCACCGTGCAGCCGGCCTCGGCGGCCGGTGGGTCGGCCGAGCCTTCCTCGGCGGTGAGCAGCCCCGGCAAAACCCCGGCCAGCGCGGCTGCCGCCGCGGCGGGCGCGGCGAACAGCAGCCCGCGGCGCCGCCCGGCGACCGCCGACCGTCGGGACCGTCCACCGGCCGGCCGGGTGGGGCCGGCGACCGCCCGGGTGGGTACGACATGAGTGGCTGTGGAGCCCGACGCCGGCCGCACGTTCGTGGTCACCCCGGCCAGTGCCTCGGCAAGTTCGGCCGCCTCCGGACGCCGATTCGGATCGGTGGCCAGACACCGACCGAGCAGCTGCGCGTGAGAGTCGGACAGTCCCTCGACGGTGGGGACGGCCACCGTTTCGTTCGGAGAGCGTCGAGGAGCCTGACCGGTGAGGCATTCGGCGAGCACGACGCCGAGGGCGAACACGTCACCGGCCGGCACCGCCTCCGCTCCGGCGGTCAGCTCCGGCGGCAGGTAGCTCGGGGTTCCCCACAACTGCCCGTCCGGCTCCGCCGGGTCGTCACCCGCGCCGGCCGCGATACCGAAGTCGACGACCTTCACGCCGCTCTCGGTGAGCATGATGTTGCCGGGCTTGACGTCCCGGTGCACGATGCCCTGCTCGTGCGCGGCGGCGAGAGCCGCCGCCACCTCCCGACCGATCCGCACCGCCTCGACCGGGGGCAGCGGGCCGGCGGCACGCAGCCGAGCGGCCAGCGTCGATCCGGCGACGAACTCCATCACCAGGAACGGGGTGGGTGTGCGGGTCAGGTGCCGCTGCTCGCCGTAGTCGTAGACCCGGGCGACGCCCGGGTGGTCCAGCCGTGCGGCGGCCAGCGCCTCGCGGCGGATGCGGTCGCGGGCCGCCGGGTCACCCAGCAGCGGCGCCGACAGCAGCTTCACCGCGACGGTACGCTGCAATCGCAGGTCGTAGCCGCGCCAGACGGTGGCCATCCCACCCCGGCCGACCGGTTCGTCGAGCCGGTAACGCCGCTGCAGACATCGCACGAGCCCAACCTCCCGCTCCGGTCGCGCACCCCCGGTAGGGGTGTCCGTCGGCGGATCGTGTCCGGTCACCGCCCTGGTCGACTATCGCGCTACCCCCGGCCGCAGGCGGGAAAACCCCTGGTCAATGAGTTGGTGCGCCTCGATCCGTGATGTCACGTGACCGTCACACGTTCGCGCGGCACTCGTCATCCCGCAGGGCATCTCTGGGAACAGGCACTCTTTCGAGGAGGCGACGACATGCGCGACCGACCTATAGCCACCTGGGCCACGCGGCGTCTGCGCGCCGCCTACGACCCCGCAGTCCAGCCGGCCGCGCGCGCCGGCCGAGGAGCCGCCCGGCCCGGTGTACGGCACGCGGCGGTCGCCACCGCGCTGGCGGCCGTACTCGCCGTCACCGGCTGCGCCCCCGAGCCGGTGGCGGAACCGCCACCGCCCGCCACCGGCACCAGCCCGCCGAACACCCTCGCGAAGGTCGACGTCGGTGACTCGCTGACCGTGACGGCGACCGTCGACCAGGTCATCGACGAGCGCGCGCTCGTCGTACGCGATGTCGACCTGGCCGATCGCACCCTGCTGGTGCTGACCCGGCAGGCGGTGGAGGCGGCCCCGCCGCAGTTGGTGAGCATGGAGGGAACGGTGGTCCGCTTCTCGTACCGCAGCCTCGCGACCCGCCACCAACTGACCGACCCCACGGCGTACCGCCCGTTCGAAGGGCAGAAGGCACTGGTGGCCAGTCAGGTCACCGTGTGGCGGTGACGGCACCCAGGTAGGCGGCCGCAGTCGATGCGGCCACCCGCAGGTGGGCCCGAGTGGGACATCACGGTTTGCGTGCGACGAGTCCGACGAAGGTGTGGTAAGTGTCGCTCTGCTCCGGCGCGGCCTCATCCGGGTCCGGTCGCCACGCGGCCACCGGCACCAGGCCCGGTTCCAGCACCTCCAGGCCCTCGACGAAGGAGAGGATCTCCTCGTCGGTACGCCACCGACCGGTGCCGAGGGACTCGTTGAAGATGCGTTCGACCTCGCGCGCCTTCCGGGAGGCATCGGGTTGCCGGTCACCGGGATCACGGAAGTGGGAGATCGCGACGAAGCTGCCCGACGGCAGGGCGTCGATCAGCCTCGCCGCCACCGCCTTTGGGTTCTCGTCGTCCGTCAGGTGATGCAGAATCGCGAAGAGCAGCAGCCCGACGGGACGGTCGAAGTCCAGGAACCGGCGGACCTCCGGGTGTTCCAGGATGGCCTCCGGCGACCGGATATCGGCCTGGACCACCGTCGCGGTTCCGGCGTCGGCCAGCAGCGCCCGACCGTGCGCCAGCACGATCGGATCGTTGTCGACGTAGACCACCCGCGCCTGCGGATCGTGGCGCAGGGCCACCTGGTGCACATTGCCCTGGGTGGGCAGACCGGAGCCGAGATCGAGGAACTGGCCGATGCCCTGCTCGGTGAGGAGACGCACCGCCCGACGCAGGAAGGCCCGATTCGCCTGGCCCGCCTGCGGGCCGTCCGGCGTGATCCTGAGCGCGTGCTCGGCCACAGCGCGGTCCACCGCGAAGTTGTCCTTGCCGCCGAGCATGAAGTCGTACACCCGGGCGATGCTCGGCACACTCATGTCCACCCCGGGCGGTGCCGCCTCTTGACTCGCCACAGCTCGTCTCCTCGTCCACATCAGATCGCGGTCGGTCGAACCGCTGGATCGAGCGCCGGATCCGAGTGTAGCCAGACCTCGAAGTGTGTTCGGTCGGCGGCGCCGTCCCGGTTTGCTCGCCATGCGCCGGTCATCCTAAGTGGTCCGTGCGGGGACACACACGCCGCGGCTCGCCTCGGTCCCGCGTTGGCCGGGACGTCTCTTCCGCCTCGTCGCGCCCGACGAGGTGTGCTCAACTGTCGTGCTGTCGGCGCACCATCTCGGTGATCCAGGTCGGCGCGTACGGAGAGGTACAGCCCGGCGAGGTCGGGTAGTCCTTGAGCACCCCCAGACGCTCCCCAATGCCGATCGCGCGGGCGCGGTGCTCTGCGTGCTCGATCCCGATCTGCGCCAGGCAGTGGTTCATCGCCCACTGCAGGCGGTCCGGGGCGTCCTTCATCTCCGCCTCGATGGCATCGAGCAGCCCGGTGAGGTCGAGGCCCGCGGGCTTCGCGGCCACCCGGTCGGTGGTCAGCGCCCAGCCGGCGCTGGCGACGACCGGGTCAGGATCGACCAACCACGCCCGGCGCAGGTCCTCACCGTGCGGGCTCTTCCGCACCACGTAGTTCACCAGCCAGTCGTGCACCTTGGGTCGACGCGCCTGGCGCAGCATGGTGTCCAACTGGTCGCGCTCGAACGCCTTTGGACGGCAGATCAGAATCGCCAGGAGTCGCGCCGCGGTGTCACCCGTCTGCCACAGCTGCCACGCGAGATCCTGCTGGGTCTTCAGCCGCTTCGCGAGGGCGCGCAGCCTGCTGAGGTTCACACCGTGGTCGTCACCGTGCCTCTCGTTGACCTCGCGCGTCCTCGGGTCCGCCAGCTCGGCCAACTCAGCCATCACCTGCGTTACTGTCGTCCCGGTCAGCGGCGTTCCGGCCATCTCTGCCCCCTGCTCGTCACCCACCGAGGCAGCGTACGACGAGGCGCACCGTGGGCCGGACATTCGACGAGCGCACGGCGTCCGACAGCGACCCTAGGACGCCTGGCGGATGGGCATGTCGGCCCGCCAGACCTCGGCCAGGTCGCCGAGGGGTACGCCCAGGGCCTGACTGAGGCAGACCACCGTGCCGAACGCCGGCGCGGGGAGGCGACCCGCCTCGATCTTGCGCAGCGTCTCCGGAGAGATGCCGGCCGCCAGGGCCACGTCGACGAGGCTACGGCCGGCCCGGGCGGCCCGAAGGGCGGCTCCGAGACGCTGGCCCGCGGCGATCTGTTCGGCGGTGAGCGGTTGGCGAACCATGCCAGCAGGATATCCCCTCCCGCGCAGCACCATCGTGACGTGGTATAAAAATACCGCGGGGGATGAGGGAGGCTTTCATGATCGAGCTCAAGTCGGCCGAGGAGATCGAGCGGATGGCGGTGACCGGCCAGTTCGTCGGCGAGCTGCTCGCCGAACTGAGCGGGGTCGCCGCGGTCGGCGTCAACCTGATGGACCTCGAGCACTACGCTCGTCGCCGCATCGACGAACGCGGCGCGCAGTCCTGCTACTGGGATTACGCCCCCTCGTTCGGCCGCGGTCCGTTCCGCAACGTGCTGTGCCTGTCGGTAAACGACGCGGTGCTGCACGGTCTCCCCCACGACTACGTCCTGCGCGACGGCGATCTGCTCAGCATCGACATGGCGGTCGGCATCGACGGCTGGGTCGCCGACTCCGCGCTCTCGGTCGTCGTCGGCACCCCCGACCCGGCCGACCTGAGGCTGATCGAGGCCACCGAGGTCGCACTGGAAGCCGCCATCAAGACCGCCCAGCCCGGCGGCCGCCTGGGAGACGTCTCCGCCGCGATCGGCGAGGTCGCCCAAACCTACGGTTACCGGGTCAACGCCGAGTTCGGCGGCCACGGCATCGGCCGCACCATGCACGAGGCCCCGCACGTGGCCAACAGCGGCCGTCCCCGTCGCGGCCTGAAACTCGAACCCGGCCTCACCATCGCCATCGAACCCTGGCTCTGCCACTCCACCGACAAGATCAGGTACGACAAGGACGGCTGGACCATCCGGTCGGCGGACGGTTCCCGCACCGCCCACTCCGAGCACACGGTCGCAATAACGGATTCCGGCCCCCGGGTCCTGACCCGCCGCCCCACCCGCGGCACCGCCTCCGCCGACCGCCCCGTGAGGTCCGCCACCCACTTGTGACCCGGAGCGATCTCCGGGCGGTCGACGGGCTGCCGTGTCGCAGGCCAGGCGAGCTATCGGGGGGTCAGGACACCGAACTCGTTGCCGTCCGGGTCGGCCAGGACGACGTGCCCTTCCTCCGGGCGTTGTCCGACGTCGACGTGGCCGGCGCCGAGGGCGAGTGCCCTGGCCACCGTCTGCTGCTGGTCAGCGAGGCTGGCGCTGGTGAGATGCAGGTGCACCCGGTTCTTCCCCACCCGCCTTGCGCGGCTCTCCGCGAACCGGAGGCCGAGCTGTGTGTCCGTGCCGGGGAGAAACGTACCGCCGCCGGCATCGTGAACGACCTCCCGGCCGAGCAGGCCGGCCCAGAACTGCGCCAGCCGCAGCGGCCCGCTCGCGTCGAAACACACCGCGACAAGCTGACCCGTCATCGCATTCCCCAATCGCCGGCTGACCACAGTCGGCAGCACGCCATCCATCGGGTGGACCGTAGGGAGATTCGTCGCCGCGCGCCGCCCAATATCGCGACGCCCGCGCGGGCTCCGAGCGGCGTGTCGGCCGCCGTGGGGGTCAGCAGCCGAGGCGCCTGGTGGACAGCGCGATGTCGTCGATCCAGAGGTCGAACTCGCCAGGCGTGGTGCCGCCCTGGTAGAGCTGCCAACCGATCTTCACGGTGTTCACCGTCGGCAGGACGAACGGCACGTCGTTGCCGCCGTGTTCGGTGGTGGAGGCGGTCAGCTCCGGGTTCGCCACCCCGTCGATCCACACCGCGACCCGGTTGTCCGCCGGGTCGAGCTGCCATTCGAAGCACTGCCAGGTGTCCTCGACGACCGGGGCGGACTCGCGCCAGTTGGTCCAGTCGCCGGTCGGCCCGCCGTCGGCGCCGACCCCCCAGAAGATTCCGGGGACCGTGGGTGCGTACTGCCCGCCGACCGGACGGACGATCTCCGAACTACCGGTGCCGGTCGCCTCGACCAGAGTGAAGTGCGCCCAGTCCGGCCCGGTGGGGAAGGCGTCGACGCGCAGCCGCATCCGACCGTAGAAACGGTTGCCCGGCGCGGCGAAATCGTCGACGCGCAGGAAGGCACGTCCGTTGTCGACGGTGTGGACGTGCAACACCTGGTTGCCCCGGCCGGCACGTTCCACGGTGAGCGTGCCGTTGCGCGTGTCGATGCCCCAGTCCAGGGTGCTGGCGCCACCGCGCGGAAGGCGCTCGAAGTCCTCGCAGAAGAGCATGTGCCGGGTGCAGGAGCCTCGGTGGGAGGCATCCGCGGCGTCGGACGGGACAGTGCCGACGGTGACGCCGGCCATCAGGGCGGTCAACGTGGCAAGGAGGCTGCGCATGTTCCCTCCAGGGAGATGTCTTCCACCAGGACAAAGTGGCGGCAAGCTTGGGAGCGTTCCCATATATAGCAGATGTTGAATCTCCCTGTTGGCGTTGTCCTACCCCTCGGCGACGCGCATACTGAGCTGAACCTCGTCTTCTCGTTCGCCTCTGGGCCGCAACCGCGAACGGCACGACGGGGTTTCTCCATCAGTGCGGCGTTCGATGAAGCGCAGTTGTGGACGTGTTACAGAGGAGTACCAGCCATGAGACCGATCGTCCTGGTGCACGGCTTCTGGGTGACACCCCGCAGCTGGGAGCACTGGATCACCCACTACGAGAGCAAGGGCCACCAGGTGGTGGCTCCCGCGTACCCGGGGTTCGAGGTCGAGGTGGAGGCGCTCAACGCCGACCCGACCCCGATCGCACAGGTGACGGTTCCACAGATCATCGCCCACCTCGAAGAGGTCGTGCGGGGGCTGCCGGAGCCTCCGATCATCATCGGTCACTCCGCCGGCGGCGCCTTCACCCAGATCCTGCTCGACCATGGTCTCGGCGCGGCTGGAGTGGCGCTCAACTCGGCACCCACGGAGGGTGTACGCGTGGTCCCCCTGTCCCAGGTCAAGTCCACGTTCCCAGTGCTCAGAAACCCTGCCAACCGGCACAAGGCGGTCGGCCTGACCCTCGACCAGTGGAAGTACGCGTTCACCAACACGTTCGCCGACGAGGAGTCGCGGGCGCTCTACGAGCGCTACCACATTCCCGCCCCCGGCGGCATCGTGTGGGGCGGCGTCCTGGCCAACTTCCAGCCCGGTCACCAGGACACCTGGGTCGACTACCAGAACGATGACCGCGCGCCGCTGCTGTTCGTGTCCGGCGGCGCCGACCACATCATGCCGCCCGCCGTGCAGAAATCGAACGCGGAGCACTACACCTCCGACACCGTCACCGAACGCCGCGAGTACCCGGGCTACGCCCACCTGCTGCCGGCCCAGCAGGGATGGGAGCGGATCGCGGACGAGGTGCTCGACTGGGCCGTACGGCACGCGGCGTGACCGACGTACGGATCACGCACGTCGGCGGCCCGACCGTGCTGATCGAGGTCGACGGTTGGCAGTTGCTCACCGACCCGACCTTCGACGCGCCCGGTCGTACCTACCGGTTCGGCTGGGGTACCGCCTCGCGTAAGCTCACCGGCCCGGCGTTGGCCGCCGAGTCGCTCGGCGACCTCGACGCGGTGCTGCTGACCCACGACCACCACGCCGACAACCTCGACGACACCGGCCGGGTCCTGTCACGGGCGGCGGGCCGGGTCGTCACCACCGTGGCCGGCGGCCGGCGACTCGGTGCCGCCGCCACCGGCCTGGCACCGTGGCAGCACACCACGCTGACCGCGCCCGGCCGCCCGACCATCGAGGTCATCGCGACTCCGTGCCGGCACGGCCCGCCGCTGAGCCGGCCCGTCGTCGGCGAGGTGACCGGGTTCGTGCTGCGTTGGCCCGGCCAGCGGCACGGTCCCCTCTGGATCACCGGCGACACCGTGCTCTACGACGGAGTCCGTCAGGTCGCCGACCGGTTCGCCATCGGCACCGTGGTGCTGCACCTCGGGGCGGTGCGGTTCGGCCTCACCGGGCCGCTGCGCTACACGATGACCGCCGCCGAGGGCGCCGAACTGTGCGGGCTGCTCAAGGCCCACACGGTGCTGCCCGTGCACTACGAGGGCTGGGGGCACTTCCGCGAGGGCCGACCGGCAATCGAGGCCGCCTTCGCCGCCGCGCCGTCCCCGGTCCGGGAGAGCCTGCACTGGCTCACCCCCGGCACGGCCACCACCGTCACGATTTGACCGAGCGAAACAACAAGAGTCCAGAGCGCCAGGTCACCACGACGCAGTCAAGTCACCGCGATCTGCCGCTGCACACCAGTACCCCGGCCGCCCGGCGATCAGGAAGACCATCATCATGAACAGCCCCGCCCAGCGGACGACCGCCGAGACGCCGACCGCGAAACAGCGACGCGTGTGGAACAGGTCCGCACCCAGCTACGACAAGCAGATCGCGTTCTTCGAGCGGGTCCAGTTCGCTGGTGGCCGCGAATGGCTGGGGGTCCGCGCGCGTGGTCGGGTGTTGGAGGTCGCCATCGGCACCGGTCGGAACCTGCCGTACTACCCCGCCGACGTGACCGTGGTGGGCGTCGAACTGAGCCGGGCGATGCTGGACATCGCGCGGCGACGCGCCGCAGACCTCGGCCGCGCGGTCGACCTGCGCGAGGGCGACGCGGAGGCGTTACCTTTCACCGCCGCGTCGTTCGACACCGTGGTCTGCGCGCTCTCACTCTGCAGCATCCCGCACCCGGCGCAAGCGATCGACGAGATGAAGCGCGTCCTCGTGCCCGGCGGCCGGCTGCTCCTGCTGGACCACATCGGTAGCACGTGGCCACCGGTTCACGCCGCGCAGTGGCTCCTTGAACGGCTGACGGTTCGTTCGGCCGGCGAGCACCTCACCCGCCGTCAGTTGCCACTGGTGCGGGCTACGGGGTTCACGATCGTCGAGGCCGAGCGGTTGAAGGCCGGCACCGTCGAGCGCGTGCACGCGGTCAAGCCCGACTGAGCAGCCGACGTCGCCCGGGAACCGAGCATCGCTCGCCTTAATATGAGTTAACTGGTATAGATCCATCTCAATTGATTCCGGTTAGGTTGGCGGTGGCCCACCTGATCCGGCTGGCGTTCCTCCGAGGCGCCCGGCAGCGGCGCCGGCCAGGTCAACGGGCTGCGACACCCGCAGCACCGTCGCCCAAACCCCGAGGGCGGAGCGCGGCGGGACGACCCCCGCCCCGATCGCGGCGCACCCCCGATCCGCGCCGCCGTTTCCACAGGAGGCAATAGATGAGACGAGTTCTCACCTTCGCGGCAGCAGCGATCCTGCTGCCCGTCGGTGCCATCGCCGTCGCGGTAACCCCCGCCGCAGCGGCCCCGACGCCCACCCCCGACACCGCCACCGTGGCCGCCGCATCGTCGGAGATGCTCGCCGCGATGCAGCGTGACCTCGACCTGACCCCGACCGAGGCGCGCACCCGGATCGCCCGCGACGACAAGGGAACCAGGACGGACGCCAGTCTGCGCCGGTCCCTGGGTTCGTCGTACGCCGGTGGTTGGATGACCGCCGACGGCCTGGTCGTCGCCGTCACCGGCAAGGCCGCAGCCAACCGGGTAAAGGCCGCCGGCGCACGGGCGACGATCGTCGAGCGCAGCGGCGCCGAACTGGATCGGATCAAGGCGTCCCTGGACCGCCACGCCGCCAAGGCGCCGGCCGGCGCGGTTCCCGGGTGGTATGTCGACGTCACGACCAACACCGTCGTGGTCCTCGCCAGCGGTGACACCGCTGCGGCCGCAAAGTTCGTCCGTACGAGCCGCGTCGACGCCACCGCGATCCGGGTGGTCAGCACCACCGAGGCTCCTCGGCTGCTCTACGACGTCCGTGGCGGCGACGCCTACTACATGGGCGGGCGCTGCTCGGTCGGGTTCTCGGTGACCGGCGGCTTCGTCACCGCCGGGCACTGTGGCCGTACCGGCACCGCCACCCAGGGCTACAACCAGGTGGCCCAGGGCACCTTCCGTGGGTCGTCGTTCCCGGGCAACGACTACGGCTGGGTTCAGACCAACTCGAACTGGACGCCGCAGCCGTGGGTCAACAACTACTCCGGCGGCAACGTGACGGTCGCCGGCTCCACCGAGGCCGCCGTCGGCGCGGCCGTCTGCCGCTCCGGCTCGACCACCGGCTGGCGGTGCGGCACCATCCAGGCCAAGAACCAGACCGTCAACTACGCCGAGGGTTCGGTCAGCGGGCTGACCCGCACCAACGCCTGCGCCGAGCCGGGCGACTCGGGCGGGTCGTGGCTGTCCGGCCAGCAGGCCCAGGGCGTGACCTCGGGCGGCTCCGGTAACTGCTCCTCCGGCGGGACCACCTACTTCCAGCCAGTCAACGAGATTCTCTCGGCGTACGGCCTGACGCTGCGCACCAGTGGTGGCGGGACGCCGCCCCCGCCCACCGGGTGCAGTGGCTACGAGGCGACCTACACCGGCAGCATCTCCTCCGGCCAGAGCCGGTACCAGCCCAACGGCAGCTACTACTACTCGTCCTCCTCGGGCACCCACCGCGGCTGCCTGGACGGGCCGACCGGCGTGGACTTCGACCTCTACCTGCAGAAGTGGAGCGGGTCGGCCTGGGTCGACGTGGCCGGCTCCTACAGCCCCGGGCCGGACGAGTCGCTGACCTACAACGGCACGGCGGGCTACTACCGCTTCGAGGTGCACGCGTACAGCGGCTCCGGCAGCTACTCGCTGGGCATCACCAACCCCTGACCCATCGATGACCCGGTGGCGGGCTGCGGATCGACCGCACCCCGCCACCGGTGTTCGACAGCTCCCGCTGGCCGCTCGTCGCGGCCGGCGAGGTCGCGCAACAGGTCCGCGGCGCGGCCGACCCCGCCCGTCTTGCGACTCTGCTCACCCCAGTGGCAGCTGCGCTGCCGGAAGCCGTCCTCCGACAGCAGCCGACGCAGCTTGCCGGTGACCTCGTCCGGGTCCACCCGGGGTGGTTGGTCGAGGGCCAGCCCGACACCCGCGTCGACCGCCCGGGCGGCGATGTCGTAGCAGTCCAGCCAGAACGGGGTGATCAGCATCGGCTGCCCGAAATGGACGCCCTCGTGGAAGCCGTTCGCACCGCCGTGGCAGACGAAGGCCCGTACGCGCGGGTGAGCGAGCACCGCCAGTTGCGACGGAATCCACTCCTCGACCCTGATGTTCGCCGCCAGCGGCCTGGTCAACGCACCCCGTTGCCGGAGCGGCAGTTTCCACAGCACCTGGTGTTCCGGACCGATCCGGCCGAATGCTTCGGCGAACGCGTCGAGCTGGGCAGCGGAGAGAGTGGCCAGGGTACCCAGGCAGGCGTACACCACGCTGGTCTGCTGGTCCAGCCAGTCGGTCAGTTCGTCGCTACCAGGCTCGGGCGGCGTGGGCTCCTCAGGCACCATGGCGCCCAACAGGCGCAGGTGGTCCGGCGCGGGAAAGGGGTACTCCAGCCCGAACACGGTGTAGCCGAAGACGGCGACCGCCGCGGCGGCGTACTCCGCGGGATCACCGGAGGCGTTGGCCATACCGTTGGCCCGGCGCCGCCAGGTCGGCCCGGTCAGCGCGCGCAGCAGCGCCATGTGCAGCCGTAGGCGGAACAGCACATTCGTCAACTTCTGTGCCCCGGTCAGCCGGCGCGGAAGCCCCGAGGTCGGCGTCGGGTAGTCCCACGGCAGACGGCTCAGATAGGCGGCGCTGATCGGATACGGCACGCTCAGCACGTAGGGCACTCCCGCAGCGGTCGCCGCGTCGAGTGCGCCGATGTTCATCACGTCGATGACCATCAGCCGGGGGCCGACCCGCTCGATGTGGTCGAGATTGCGCCGGTAGACCTGAGCGGTGGCGTCGGCCGTACGCACCGCCCGGGCGAGAGCCGCCAGGCCGGCGGTGGTACGCGGTCGTCCGGCCATCGCCGCGTACAGCTCGCCCTCGATCCGCACCGGCTGGTCGGCACCGGGCAGGTATCGCAGCGGGCTGCCGAGCGCGGCCGCCTCGACCCGGCGCCGGCCGTCGACGTCGACGCTGAACCACAGATCCGGTTCGCCCCGGCGGGACATCTCGGCGGCGACGGTCAGCAACGGGTTGAGCTGTCCGGGATGGGACGGGCTGGCAAACAGGATCGGCCTGCGGGACACGGCCCCGGCTGCTGACACCTCTGCTCCTGACACGTCGACACGGGTACGTGGCTGCGGGCTCGGCATCATGGCTCCAGGCGTACCGGCAGGTGGTCGTAGCCACGCAGCACCCGGGTCGGCCGGCGTCGCGGTACGCCGTCCAGCGCCAGGTCGGGGTACCGCTCGAACAGGCTGCGCAGTCCGATCTCACCTTCGAGTCGGGCCAGGTTGGCGCCGAGACAGTAGTGCGCCCCGCTGGAGAAGGCGAGATGGTCACGCGCGTTGCCCCGGGTCACGTCGAAGCGGTCCGGATCGACGAAGACAGCCGGGTCCCGGTTGGCACCGCCCAACATCGGCACCACGACCTCGCCCCGGCGTAGCCGCACCCCGGCCACCTCGGTGTCGGTCCGGCAGTACCGGGCGGTCGTTTGAACCGGGGAGTCATAGCGCAGGATCTCCTCCACCGCGTTCGGCCACCGGTGCGGCTCGACGCGCAGCAGGGCGAGTTGCTCGGGGTGGGCCAGCAGCAGCGCCGTGCCGGTGCCGAGGAGATTCACGGTCGTCTCGAAGCCCGCAGCCATCAGCAGGCCGGCGAGGGCGACCAGTTCGTCCTCGGTCAACCGTTCACCGTCGCTGTCCTGAAGCACGAGTTGGCTCAGCAGGTCGTCGCCGGGGTCGGCGCGCAGGCGGGCGAAGTGTCCCCGCAGCCAGGTGTTGAGCTGCCGGATCCCCGCCTCGACGCGCCGGAACTGGCCGAGGGATAGCCCCAGATCCAGCGCCGGCGACATGGCGGAGCCCCAGCTCAGAAAGCTTTGCCGCAGTTGTGGCGGCACGCCGAGGATCTCCGCGATCATGGTGACCGGCAGCAGGCTGGCATAGTGCGCGACCAGGTCCACCGACCCGCGCCGCGGGGCCGCCCGACCCAGCTCGTCGAGCAGGTCGGCACTGTGCCGCTCGACCTGGGACCGCAGACCCTCGATCGCCCGGGCGGTGAAAACCTTGACGACGAGGCGACGGTAGCGGGTGTGCTCCGGGGGGTCGGTGACGAGCATCGAGGGCGGATCGATCGGCCCGATCGGCATCCCCCGTTGGCTCAGCCGGCGCAGCGGCGCGAGTGTACGGGGTGCAGGAACCGTGGCGGGATGCACACTGAACGCGTCGCGGCGAAGCACCTCGGTGACCACGTCGTGCCGGGTGGCACTCCACATGTGGCGGCCACGTACGAGGGCACCGGTCTGGCGGATCTGGCGATAGAACGGGTACGGGTTCTCGCGGATCACCGGGTCGAGAAAGAAGCGGGCCTGCGTGTCGCCCCGACGTGCGGCGGCGGCGATGCCGAGCCGTAGCAGGCCGTGTCGCGCCGTCCACCGCAGGAGGATTCCAGGCCCGGACATCACGCTCCCGCTGCCCGATGTGAAATGCCTGTCTCCGATCGCCAATCCGGTGCGTCCACCCGCCTCATCCCCTCGCCTGAAATCCGGCGGAACGACCCGCGCACGCAACGATCATCACGCCCGGGACCGCGTCCGGCTGCTCGATTCGAGCCATACGGTAGAGCGAATGAGTCGCGGCTTCCGAAGGTTGACAGACATCAGAATGATGCCGTGAGACGGCGCCACCTCTCGGCTACGCTGCCCCGAAGTGATCAACGGGAGAGGCGGTGGCGCGACAGCCACGCCAGGAATCTTCGCCACACGCACGTCAGGAACCGCCGCCAAGAACAGGCGGCTGGCCTCACCTGGCCTCCACCGCCGCGCGCTTCGCCCGTAGCGGCCAGTCTCGACCGCAGCGACACCATCCGCACTGTAGTCCCGGGCACGATTGCGAATGCCATCGATCTACGGACGGTGCGGTAGCGAGCGAAAAGGTGACCAATGATCAATCCGGGCGCTACGCCGTTAACCACATACCAATCAGACATCTGGGTCGCAAGTCGGTTGTCTCCGAAGAATCCACAGTTCAATGTGTGCGGATGGGAACAGTTCGTCGGTCCACTCGATCACGGGCTGCTGCTGCGCAGCCTGCGGCAGGCCATAGAGTCCAACGACGCGCTGCGATTACGCTTCGACGAAAAGGACGGACTGCCCTTCCAGTGGGTGGAGCCTGAGCAGGCAGCGGTCGAGGTCCACGATTTCAGCAGCGCCCCCGAACCGCACGAGGCGTGCCATTCGTGGATGGCACAGGCGTTCACCCAACCCTTCGAGCTGCACCGCACCCGGCTCTACCGGCTGGCCCTGCTACGGGAGAGCGAGTCCGTCGCCTACGCCTACCTCAACGCCCACCACCTGGTGGTCGACGGATGGGGCGCCCGGCTGCTGCTGCGGCAGGTCTGCGCCGGGTACGCGACGGCCGTCGCGGGAACGGCTGCGGTCGCGGACGCCCGCCCGTCCTACCTGGACCTGGCGCGGGACATGGCCGGCTACGCCGGATCCGTCCAGCGCAAGCGGGACGTGGAACACTTCCGCGGCTGCCTCGACGGCATCACCCCGGCCCTGTTCGCCAGCCGGAGCACCGGCCGGCACCGGACCGGCCGGCACAGCTTCCCCCTGGGGCCGGGGCTCATCGACCGAATCCGGGCCACCGGTCAGTCGCCGTTCACCATCGTCGCGGCGGCCCTCGCGGTCTACCTCGGCCGGGTCCATCGGACCGAGCAGGTCGTGCTCGGCGTGCCGATGCTCAACCGGAGCACGTACGCGCAGCGGCACACCGTCGGCCACTTCGCCAACGAACTGCCGGTGCCGGTCACGGTGTCCGGCACCCGTACGATGCCCGCACTGGCGGCCGAGCTGCAACAGACCCTGCGCTCGATGCGTGTCCATCAACGCCTGTCGCGGGGCGAACTGCTGCGTGAGGTCATCCCACCCCACGGGCCCCGTCAGCTCTACGACGTGACCCTCTCCTGGCTGCGCTGGCCGCGTCCGGAGCCGATTCCCGGCATCACCCACCGGACGCTGGGCGCCAGTCGGGTACCCGAGCAG
This sequence comes from Verrucosispora sp. WMMD573, assembly GCF_027497175.1. Classification (NCBI taxonomy): domain Bacteria; kingdom Bacillati; phylum Actinomycetota; class Actinomycetes; order Micromonosporales; family Micromonosporaceae; genus Micromonospora; species Verrucosispora sp. WMMD573. The sequence goes on from NZ_CP114901.1 coordinate 5,219,558, forward strand.
AATGCCTTGGCCGTGCTCGTCAACGAGTACGACGACGGCACGTCGACAGTCGACCTCGACTACTCCCGTGAGGTGTTCGACGAGGACTTCACCGCCGAGGCGTTGGGCCGGCACCTCGTCACCCTCATCGGCCACGCGCTCGATCGGCCCGACGCGCCCCTGAACCGGATCCCGATGCTCACCGACGCCGAACTCGACCGGGTCGCCGGGGCGCACGGCGACTGGGACCCGGACCCTTCGATCGAGGCGACGCTGCACGGTCTGTTCGAGGAGCAGGCGGCCCGGACACCCGACCGGATCGCCGTGGTGGTGGAAGGTACTGGCGAGACGCTCAGCTACGCCGACGTCGACGCGCGCGCCAACCAGGTGGCGCAGGCGTTGCGCGCCGACGGCGTCGGCCGCGACGACCGGGTGGCCATCCTGGCCGAGCGCGGAGCGTCGCTGATCGCCGCGATCCTCGGCACCCTGAAGGCGGGCGGGGCGTACGTTCCGATCGACCCGGACCATCCGCCCGCCCGGATCCGGTACCTGCTCGCCGACAGCGGCGCGAAGGTGCTGCTGACCTCCGTCGCGCAGCCGGCCTTTGCGCGCGGTGGCCCGGACGCCGCGCCGGGCCCGACCGTGCGCTGCCTCGACACGCTGGCGACCTACCCGAGCGTCCCGGTCGAACCGTCCGCCCGGCCCACCGACCTCGCCTACGTCATCTACACCTCGGGATCGACAGGCGATCCCAAGGGAGTGATGATCGAACACCGTTCGGTGGTTAACCGACTGGCGTGGATGCAGCGCCGTTACCCCCTCGACGGCGAAGACGTGCTCGTGCAGAAGACGCCGACATCGTTCGACGTGTCGGTCTGGGAGCTGTTCTGGTGGGCGCTTGCGGGTGCTCGGCTCGTCCTGCCGCGCCCCGGGGCGCACCGGGATCCCCGCACGCTGTTGACCACCGTGGCGCGGCACGGCGTGACGGTCATCCACTTCGTGCCGTCGATGTTCGGGCCCTTCCTCGACCTGCTGGCCGAGGCACCACACCTGCGCCGGCAGGCCGACCCGCTCCGGCTGGTCTTCGCAAGCGGTGAGGAACTGCCCGCCCGACGGGTCGACCAGTTCCACAGGTTGTTCCACCGACCGCCCGGCACCGACCCCGCCGCCGCCGGGCCCCGGCTGGTCAACCTGTACGGGCCGACCGAGGCGACGGTCGACGTCACGCATCACGAGTGCCACCCCGATCCGGGCGGGCCGACGCGACGGGTGCCGATCGGCCGTCCGATCGACAACGTCCGGCTCTACGTGCTCGGTCTGGACGACCAGCCGCAGCCGGTGGGCGTACCCGGTGAACTCTGCGTCGCCGGGATCGCCGTCGCCCGCGGCTACCTGGGACGCGCCGGAGCCGGCGCGACGGGGACCGACGGCGACCCGCACGCCGCCACGCGGTTCGTCACCGACCCGGTGCGCGGCGAGGGCCGGATGTACCGCACGGGAGACCTCGCCCGGTGGCTCACCGACGGCAATCTCGAGTATCTCGGCCGTATCGACGGGCAGGTGAAGATCCGGGGCAACCGTGTCGAACCCGGCGAGGTCCAGCAGGTGCTCACCGGCTACCCGGGGATACGCGAGGCCGCAGTCGTCGCCCGTACCTCCGCCGGTCGGGACGTCCACCTGGTCGGCTACTACGTGGCGGAGGCGGACCTCGACCCGCTGCGGCTGCGCGGCCACCTGCTGCGCCACCTGCCGGACTTCATGGTGCCCGCCCTCTTCGGCCGGCTGGACCGGATGCCTCTCACCCCGAACGGCAAACTCGACATCGCGGCGTTGCCCGCACCTGTGGCACGGCCGCATCAGGAGCCGGAGCAGGAGCCCCGCGACGACGTGGAGCGCATGCTCGCCACGATCTGGGCACGGGTGCTGGACCTGCCGTCGGTCGGCATCCATCAGGATTACCACGCCATCGGCGGCGACTCGATCCTGGCGTTGCGCATCCGCGCCGAGGCGGAGCAGCAGGGCCTGCACTTCACCCTCGCCGACCTGGCCGAACACCCGACCATCGCGGCGCTGACCCAGCACGCCCGACGTGCCGCGCCGGCCGACCTGCCGCCCATCCCGACCGCTACGGAGGCCCCGTTCGCGCTCGTGTCCCCACTCGACCGGGCCCGGCTCGGCGACGCGGAGGACGCCTGCCCCGCCACCGCGCTGCAACTCGGGCTCCTGTACCACAGCAGTGAGCACGACACGGCCACCGCCTACCACGACGTCTTCCGCTACGAGGTCCGGATGCCGTGGCACGAGGAGGCCTTCCGCGCGGCGTACGACCGGCTCGTCGCCCGGCACCCGGGTCTGCGTTCCGCCTTCGACGTGGGCGGCTGCACCGAACCGCTGCAGATCGTGCACACCCGGATCGCCGGCGGCCTCGACGTCGCCGATCTGCGTGCCCTCGATCCGGAGGCCGCCCGCGCCGAGGTGCTGGCGCACATGCGGCAGCGCCGCCGCCACCGGTACGCCTTCGACCGGCCGCCGCTGTTCCTGTTCCGGGCACATGTACTCCCCTCCGGCGTGGTCGATCTGGTGTTCAGCTTCCACCATGTGCTGCTGGACGGCTGGAGCGTCGCCACCGTCGTCGGTGAGCTGTTCCGCGACTACCTGCACCTGATCGGCGCCGGAATCGATGCGGTCGTCGAGACGACGCTGCCCGGCCCGGCCGCGTACGTCGTCGAGGAACGCCGCGCGCTCGCCTCGACGTCGGCCCGGCGATTCTGGGCCGACCGGCTCGACGGCGCCGAGCCGACCCAGCTCGATGGCTGGCGGCAGTACGAGCCGCCGGGCGACGATGAGTCGCCGGCGCGGCCGGTCCCGCTGCCGTTGGGTCTGGAACGGCGGCTACGCGCGTTCGCCCATGATCACGGACTCCCGCTGAAGTCGGTGTTTCTCGCCGCCTACTGCCTGACGCTGCGGCTGTACTCCGGCGCCACGGATGTGACCGTCGGGTTGGTCACCCACGGCCGTCCCGAGCGGGACGGGGCGGATCGGCTGGCAGGGCTCTTCCTCAACACGGTGCCGTTGCGTCTACGGTCCGAGCACCCCTCCTGGCGGGAAGCCATCCGCGAGGTGCACCAGCGGGAGCAGGAGTGTCAGCCGTACCGGCGTTACCCGCTGCACGCCATCCAGCACGACCGGGGCGGCGGGCCGGTCTTCGAACTGGCCTTCAACTACGTGCACATGCACGTACTGGCGCCGCTGCTCGAACTTCCCTCGATCACCCCGCTCGGCTTCGACGCCTGGGAGGAGACCAACTTCGCGTTGCTGCTGAACGTCCTCGTCCACCCGGCGGAGCAGCGCATCTCGTTACGGATCGACGCCGACCGCCGGACCTTCACCCGGGCGCAGACCGACCTGATCGCCGAGACGTACCTGCGGATCCTCGCCCGGATCACCGACGAACCGGACGCCGCACCGGACTTCGGGTTCCTGGCCCCGGCCACGCCGGTGGTCACGGCCGGTCCGGTCACGTCGACGACCGGGCCGCACCGCGACGTCGTCCGCCGCCTCGCCGCTCATGCGCGGCAGTCGCCGGATGCCGTGGCGGTGGCCGCCGGCACCCGTCGCTGGACGTACGCGCGGTTGCGGCAGCAGGTCGACCGGATCGCGTACGCGCTCATCCACGCCGGGGTGCGTCCGGGTGACCTGGTCGGGATCGCGGTGGGCCGCTCCCCCGAGATGATCGCGTCGATCTACGGCGTCGCCCGCGCCGGCGCGGCCTGCGTACCGCTGGACGTGACCTATCCGCCGGAGCGGATCGCGGCGATGCTCGCCCAGGCGCGCCCGGTCCGGGTCATCGCGGACCGGCCGCACGCCGAACTGGTGGGCGAACCCGGGATCGTGCTCGTCGTGGAGGACCTGCTCGCACCGCCGCGGGCCGTCGCACCGACCCCGCTGCCCCGGATCCGGCCGGACGACCTGCTCTATGTGCTCTTCACCTCCGGTTCCACAGGCGTCCCGAAGGCGGTGGCCATCTCCCACGCCGCCTTCGGCAACCTCCAGGCGTGGCAGACGGAAGCGGCAAGCGCGGCGGCCGGAGGCGTCACCCTCCAGTTCGCACCGCTCAGCTTCGACGTGTCGTTCCAGGAGATCTTCACCACGATCAGTGCCGGCGGCACGCTCCAACTCATCGACGAGCGGCAGCGGCGGGACGCCTCGGAGCTGCTGCGCCTGCTCGACCGGGAATCCGTCGAGCGGGTCGCCCTGCCGTACGTGATGCTCCAGCAGCTCGCCGAGGCCGCGGTGACCCTGGGGATCCACCCCCGCGCGCTGCGGGTGGTGATCTCGTCGGGGGAACAGCTGCGGGTGACCGCCGAGATCCGCCGGTTCATCGCGGCCCTGCCGGCCGGCGCGGTCCTGGAGAACCAGTACGGACCGACCGAGACCCACGTGGTCACCAGGTACCCGATGAGCGGCGACCCGGAGCGTTTTCCCAGTCTGCCACCGATCGGGCCGGCGATTCCCGGGGTCGAACCGTACCTGTTGGACGGGCGGATGCGTCCGGTACCGACCGGAGTCGCCGGGGAGCTGTACCTGGGCGGCGTCCAGGTGGCGCGGGGCTACCACCGCCAGCCCGGACTGACCGCACAACGGTTCGTGCCCAACCCGTTCGGTACGCCCGGTGCGCGGCTCTACCGCACCGGTGACCTGGCCCGGGTGCTGCCCGACGGCGACCTGGTCTGGCTCGCGCGTACCGACACGCAAACCAAGATCCGGGGATTCCGGGTGGAGCCGCTGGAGGCCGAGTTGGCGCTCATGAAGCTGGCCACGCACCACCCGGGCATCCGCGAGGCCGCGGTGGTGGCGCGACGCCCGGACAACGCCGATGCCTTCCTGGCCGCCTTCGTCGTCGGCGAGCCGGCCCGGGTCGACCTCGCCGACCTGCGTCGCCGGCTGCGGGAGACGCTGCCCGAGCAGCTGGTGCCGACCCACTTCCACTGGCTGCCGGAGATGCCGCTGACCCCGAGCGGCAAACGCGACGACCGCCGGCTGCGCGAGCTTCCGCTGCGCGTGGAAGCGCCGCGGCCAACGGCGCCCCGCAACCGGTACGAGCGCGTCCTCGCGGAGATCGTCGCGGAACTGCTCCACCTGCCGCAGGTCGACGTCCATGACAACCTGTTCGAGCTTGGCGCCACCTCGCTCACCGCGATGCGCCTGGTCACACTCATCGAGAAGCGGTACGCAGTGGTCGTGCCGGTCGCCGCCTTCGTCACCGCCCCGACCGTGTCCAGCCTCGCCGAACTGCTTCGGGCGGGCGGCGCGGATCCGGCTTCGGTCGACCCGGTGGTGCCGATACGTGCCGGTGGTGAACGACCGCCGCTGTTCCTCGTGCATCCGATCGGCGGCAACGTGCTGTGCTACCTCCCGCTCGCCCGGCACCTGCCCCGGGAGCAGCCCGTCCACGCGCTCCAGGCTGCCGGCATCACCGCCGGGACGAAGCCACTGCGGTCCGTGCCGGCACTGGCGGCCAGCTACCTCACGGCGATCCGCCGGATCCAGCCGCACGGGCCGTACGCGATCGGCGGCTGGTCGTTCGGCGGTGTCGTGGCCTTCGAGATGGCCCGCCAGCTCAACCTAGCGGCCCGCCGGCTCGACCCCAGCGGAGCCCGTCCGGTCGAACAGCTGATCCTCATCGACCCGATCGCTCGACGCTCCGACGAGCCGGTGCCAGTGACCGACGACGTGCTGCTCGACTGGTTCTTCTGGGAGCTGATGCCGCTCGACCAGGACCGGCCGCTGCTGGAGCCGATTCCGTCAAATCTGGCCTCGCCGCAGGAGAGGCTGGACTTCGTCGCTCGCCGGGCCGGCGCCGCCGGAGTGTTACGTCCGGGCGACTCGCCGGCGGCGGTGCGTCGGCTGTTCGAGGTGTTCAAGGCCAACTGGGAGGCCATCATCACCTACCGTCCCGACATCGTCGACCAGGACATCACCCTGCTGCGGGCCTCCGAACCGCTGCCGCCGCTGCTCAAACCCATGCACGACATCGCCGGGTCGCTGCACCTCGACCCGCGCAACGGGTGGGGTGAACTGACCACGGGCCGGGTCAACGTGCTCGACGTGCCCGGCGACCATCTGGCCCTGATGGACCCACCACACGTGGTGGACGTGGCCCACCGGATCGCCGAGCTGCTGGCCGGTTCCACCGCGCCGGTGACCGACCAGACCGGAGCCAGTCCGGTTGGCGGCGGCCGGTGATCGCGGCAGCGGGCGGAACGCGGCGCCCAGCGCGACGACGCCCCAAGGCGATCATCATCGGCGCGGGCATCGGCGGTTTGGCGGCGGCCGCCACCCTGCGTCGCGTCGGTGTCGACGTGGAGATCTACGACCGAGCTGGTGAGCTGCGGCCCGGCGGATCGGCGCTGTCGCTGAGCGCCAACGCACGCGTCGCACTGCGCACCCTCGACCTCGACCTTGACGTCGAGCGGCGGGGCCGCGCCTACCCGGCGCTGCGGCTGTGCACCGCCACCGGCGATCCGATCAGGACCGTGTCGTTCGCGCGGCTCGGTGACCGACTCGGGGCACAGAACGTCGCCATCCACCGGGCCGAGCTGCACGGGGCTCTGCTCGCCGCCGCCGGCGACCCACCGGTGCGGCTCGGCGCCATGGCTCGGCGGTTCCAGGTGACCGGCGACCGCGTTCGGGTCGACTTCCACGAAGGCCAGACCGCCGAGGGGGACCTGCTCATCGGTGCCGACGGCTTTCATTCGGCCGTCCGCCGGCAGATTGCCGGACCCGAGCGGCCCCGCGAACCGGGCTACATCTGCTGGCTGGCGACCCTCCCGATGCGACACCCGAGGATCCGTGACGGCTACGCCGCCCACTACTGGGGACGGGGCCAGCGGTTCGGCCTGATTCAACTCGACGGCGACCGGGTCTACTGGTGGGGCACGTTGAACATGGCGCCGGCCGTGGCCCGTGACTGGCACGGTGGCAAGGCCGAGATCGGGCGGGTCTACTCCGGCTGGGCCGAGGAGGTCCGGGCCGCCATCGCCCAGACGCCCGAGTCGGCGATCATCAGCGTGCCGGCCCGGGACCGGCCGTTCCTTGAACGGTGGGGCCATGGACCGGTGACGCTGCTCGGTGACGCGGCGCACCCGATGTTGCCGAGCCTAGGCCAGGGCGCGGCGCTGGCCGTGGAGGACGCCGTCGTACTCGCCCACTGCCTCCGTCAGGCGGTCGACCTGCCACAGGCCCTGCGACGCTACGAGACCGCGCGGCGGGATCGGACCCGCTGGATGGTCCGGGAAGCGTACTCGCTCAGTCGGATCGAGCAGTTGGCCCACCCGATCGCCGACCTGGGCCGCCGCCTCTACCTGCGCTGGCTGCCCGACCGCCTCCTCGACCGGCGCAACGAGATAGCGCTCACCTTTCCCGGCTCCCCGGACCCGACGGCGACCCCGACATGATCGGGCCGACGACCGAGGTACGACGGGCGTTGAGCCCGCTCGAACGCTGGTACTGGATCGCCGACCAGGTGTCACCGCTAAACGTGGTCGCCCGTGTCCGGGTACGCGGGCCGCTACCGGCCACTGTGCTCCGCGCCGCGCTGCACCACCTGCGCCGACGGCATCCGCTGCTGCGAGTGGCGATCACCGCCGCGCCGGACGGGCGGTCCCCCCGGTTCGTGCCGGCCGAACAGCCGATACCGCTGCATCAGGTACCCGACGTGGGGTCCGTTTCGCCGGATGCGACGCCAGGCTGGGTGCGGCGGGTCAACGAGTACGAACTCGTCGACCGGATCGACTGGCGCGCCGGCCCGCTGTGCCGGGCCGTGGTGCTCACCCGGGCCGCCAGCACCGGCAGGCCCGACGACGAGGTGCACGATCTGCTGCTGACCATGCCGCACTGCGTGGCCGACGGCACGACCGTGCTCTCTCTGCTGCGGCAGTGGATCGAACTCGCCGAGCAGGCGTACTCCGCCACCCAGGACGCCGACCGTGCCGGGTCGGCCGTGCCGGACCCGGCGGGAGCCTCGGGTGAGCCGGCGCTGCCCGCCTGCGAGGCCATGTTTCCCCGCCGGTACCGGGGCGTGCTCGGGGCGCTGCGGCTGCGGAGACTGCTGGTCCGGGACCTGTACCGGGTACACCGTCACCGTCCGGCCCGGGTCGTGCCGAGCCACTTCGTGCCCTTCACCGCGCGACGTACCCGGCTGCTCGCCCGGAGCCTCACTCCAGCGCAGGTCGAGGCGCTGGTGGTGGCCTGTCGGCGGGAGAGGACCACGGTGCACGGCGCGCTCGCGGCGGCGATGGTGCTGGCCGTCACCGCCGAGACCGGAACACCGGCGCCGGGACACGTGACGATCGGCTCCCCGGTCACCTTCCGCGACGCGCTGGAGCCCGCCGTGCCCGAACAGGCCGTGGGGGCGTACGTCGCCACCGTGCCCACCTTCGTCCGATACCGTCCAGGGCTTAGCCTCTGGCAGCTCGCCCGCTCGATCAGCGACGATCTCGCGTCCCGTCGCCGGGCGGGCAGCCACTTCGCCATGATCGACCTGGTCGGGCTCACCGCTCCGGTGTCGGTCACCGCGAGCGGGCGGTTCATCGAGATGATGGAACGAAGCGGTCCGGTGAACCTGTGCCTGTCCAACATCGGCCGGTACGACTTCCCCGCCCGGATCGGGCCGTGGCAGCTCTCCGGTGCCCAGTTCGTCGCCGGCCTCTCCGTGTGCGGCTACCTCGTCTCCACGGTGAACACCAGCCACGGGCACTTGTTCTGGAACTTCACCTACGTGCCCGACGCGCTGCCCCAGCAGCGGGCGATCGGCCTGGTGGAGGCGAGTGTCGACGCTGCGCTCACCGCGATCGGCTGCCGGCCGGAGAGGCGTCGGCCGTGATCAGCAGAGCAGGACGGATCAGGCCGTCGGGGCGCACCGTGGTGATCACCGGCGCGTCGTCCGGCCTCGGCCGGGAGGCGGCCCTGCACCTCGAACGGATCGGTTTCCAGGTCTGCGCCGGGGTGCGGGCCACGGCTGACGGCCAGCGCCTGCTCGCGGAGTCGTCGGCCGGCCGGCTGCATCCGCTGCGCATCGACGTGACCGAGCCGGGTCAGATCCGGCAGGCGGTGGACGAGGTGGCCCGGCGGGTCGGCGACGTCGGGCTCTGGGGCCTGGTGAACAACGCCGGAGTCGCCCACCCCGGTCCGTTGGAGTGGCTGTCCGGTGAGCAGCTCCGGCGGCAGTTGGCGACAAACGTGATCGGGCAGGTGGAGACGATCCAGGGGTACCTGCCGCTGTTGCGGGCCGGCCGCGGGCGGATCGTCAACGTCACCTCGGGACTCGGCCGGGTGGCGCTGCCGTACCTGGGCGCCTATGCGGCTGCGCAGTTCGCCAAGGAGGCGATCAGCGACAGTCTGCGGCGCGAGTTGCGGCCGTTCGGCGTCACGGTCTCGGTGGTGCAGCCGGGCGCGATCCGTACTCCGATCTGGGAGAAGCTCGGCCAGGCCGGAAAGGAGCTCATCGACGGCGTACCGGAGCCGACCGCGGCGTTGTACCGGGAAGCGTTCCGGGCCTTCCTGCGCCGCAATGCACGTCAGGTGCACCGCAGCAGAACCACCCCTCAGCAGTACGCCCGGACGGTGGCCCGCGCCCTCACCGCGGCTCGGCCGAGGACCCGGTACCCGGTCGGTGCCGACGTTCGGATCGCGAGCCTGGCGGCCCGGCTGTTGCCGGACAACCTGATCGACCGGCACCTCGCCGCGCTCGTCCGGCCGCGCGATGGCTGAGTCACCGTCCTCGCCCTCAGTCCGAACCGTGACGACCGACATCGAGAGGTGGCCAGACGTGGATACCGATCAGCAGAGCCGGGCACGATCGCAGGCGTTGTTCGCCCGCAACCTCGAATACATCACCGAAGGACGGATCCGGGAGTGGGTCGAACTGTTCGACCCGGACGGGGTGCTGGAGTTTCCGTACCCGCCACCGGGCGTCCGATCCCGGTTCGTCGGGCACCACCAGCTGTACGAGCACATGAAGGACTTCCCGAAGCAGTTCGATGTCCGCTTCTCCGAGCTCACCTTCCACGAGACGACCGATCCCGAACTGGTCATCGCCGAGTTCGTGGGTCACGGCAGGGGTGTGATCACCAAACGACCGTTCCACCAGGTCTACATCTCCGTGGTCCGCTTTCGGGACGGCAGGATCGTCCACTTCCGGGACTTCTGGAACCCGCTGGTGACGATCCGCACCGCGGCTACGGTCGGTCACCTGTGGCGCGGCCTCGTCGACCTGGCGCGGAAGCGGCGACCGGACTCATCCGGTCGCCGCTGAGATGGCCGAGCCGGAGTCCGCGTGGCGATCCGGCAGGACGAAGCGTGGTCCGGACACCAGGACGTGTCCGGACCACGATCGAGCCCGCTCAGCGTTGCAGGGTGAGCAGGCCGGGCCGGTACGGCAGGCGACCGTAGTCGCCGCCGGAGCTGGGGTCACGGCCTTGGTAGAGCAGTTGTAGGTTGCAGGGGTCGATGGTCATGGTCTGGTCGGCGTTGGTTCGGATCAACTCACCGTGGCTGATGTCGTTGGTCCAGGTGGCGCCGCTGTTGGCCTTGCCGGCGAACGGGTTGCTCTCGCTGGTGGCCTGGGGGGTCCAGTTGCCGCCGAGGCTGGTGGCGGTGAAGGACCGGAAGTAACGGCCCTGGGAGCCGATCGCCTCGACGATCATCAGGTACCGCTGCTGGCCCTGGAGCTTGTAGACCTGGACGCCTTCGAAGAGGTTGTTCGTCGTGTCGGTCATGATCGTGGTGTAGTTCGACCCGAAACTGCCCGGGAAGTTCCCGATCGGCATGCTCGCCCGGTAGATGCGGCCGTTGTCGCCAGCGAAGAACAGGTACATGTTCTGCTCGTCACCGATGAGCGCCTGGTCGATCGGGCCGGTGTTCGAGTTGGAGATGCTTCCGGTGAACAGCGTCTGGTGCGCCGACCAGCTGTTGACATTGGTCGGGTTCGTCGAAGTGCGGTACGAGAACGCCGGCCCACCCCACTGGTACGCCAGCACCCAGACGTTACGCGGGGCGAAGTAGAACAGCGAGGGAGCGACCGCCGAGAACGGCATCTGGTTCTGGCTGGCCGAACCCATCTGGTTCCAGTTCGAGAACAGCCCGAAGTTCATCGAACCCCACGACGTACCCGTGTCGTGCGTGGTCCCGTAGACCAGGTGCTGACCGTTGTACGGCGCGTGCGTGAAGTCCTTCAACGACACCCAACCCGACCGCGGCTGCGCCAGCGCACCAGTCGACGACCACCGGTACGACGACGGCAGGTTGCACGTACCCGACGGCGGCGGCGTGGTGGTGGGTGGCGTGGTGGTGGGTGGCGTGGTCGGCGGGGTGGTGGGGGTGACGCCGCCGGTGCAGGTCACCCCGTTGAGGGCGAAGTTGGTGGGTGCGGGGTTGCTGCTGTTCCAGGAACCGTTGAAGCCGAACGAGGCGGTGCCGTTGGTGGAGATGCCGCCGTTGTAGCTGACATTCCTGGCGGTGACGGCGGCGCCGTTCTGGGTCAGGGTGGTGTTCCACGACTGGGTGACGGTCTGCCCGGCACCGAACGACCAGGTCAACGTCCAACTGGTCAGCGGGTCACCGAGGTTGGTGATGGTGACGTTGGCACCGAAACCGCCTGGCCATTGCGAGGACACCGCATAGTTCACCGAACAGCCCGCCGCCGCCGCACTCGCCGGCATCGCCACGACAAGCGCCGTCGACGCCAGCAACGCCGCACCGAGCGACGCCATCACGGCATTGACCGATCTAGATCTTGACATGAGACACCCTCCGGGACGGGTTGGTTAACACACATTGGCGGTTGTCGGTGTTAGGTGAGCGTTAACAGCTGCGTCGGGTATATTACGGGAGCGCTCCCATGCCCTCAAGCACCGATCGGAAGCCATCGATCGTCGGGTCGTCTTGCAGCTGGCAAACATGACCACCGGACCACCGGGGCGCGTACGCAGGCAGTCTGCCCGAGCCACTCGACCACACAGGTGAACGTTCTCAGCGGATGACGGCAGACGACGTCACCACGACCCCGCCCAGACCATCAATGCCGCGGTCGGGTCAGTTGCGAAGCAGCCCACGATCGGCCATGTAGGCGCGCAGTGTCTCCGCGTCCTCGGCGGACATCAGGCGACGCGGGATCACGGTCGCCGGCATCCGCCCCACGTACACGATCCAGAACTCCGGGGTGGCCTGCACCTTTGTCACCCCGTCCCAAGCGATGCCGCCGGATTCCGAGCCGCTGCGCATCAGAATGTTGTCCTCGGTGATGTCGTAGCCGCCCTCGACGGCATAGCCGCTGGAGCGACGCCGGGCCCGCCACCGCAGCCACGGCCAGTACAGCATCGCCAGCAGACCCCCCAGAAACAACGTCATCCACACCGACAGAGTCTGCTCGCCCCAGCCGAACCCCCGTGAGACGACGAAACCGATCACACCGACCGCTGCCAGCACCGCCCCGATGAGACCGTACTTCCGTACCTGAGCACCGCTGAGCGCAGCGGCCACCCGGCCCGGGTAGGCGGGATCGGCGGGTACGTCGAAACGGATCTGCACGCCAGCACGATAGTGCCTCCGCCGGCGCGGCACCGGTTCACTGGTAGCTGAGGGTCTCCCGAACGGTGAGCCGAGCCGCTCGCTGCGCCGCGACCAGCGACGCGACGGCCGCTGCGACTATCGAGAGCAGCAGCCAGCCGACGAGTCCGCCCGGTGAGAGTCGCAGCGGCAACGGCAACCCGAAGGAGATCCGGCCGAGCAGTTCGCCCACCAGGACCGACAGCGGCACTCCGAGGATGATGGCCACGAGCGAGCCGAGCAGACCAGTGATGGTGCCTTCGAGTAGGACCATGCGGCGGATGATCCCGGGACGGGCACCGATGGCCTGCATGACGCCGTATTCCCGGGTGCGTTGGGTGACGGTGATGCTCATCGTGGCGGCCAGCCCGAGGATACCGACGGCCGCCATCAGCGCGGCGAGGGCGAGCAGGGTACCGATGAAGATGGCCACGTGCTCGTCGATCGCCGTGCGCAGATCCTCGGTGAGCATCGACTCGCCGACGGTCAGCCCCGCGCTGACGAGCGCCCCTTCCACCGCGCCGGTGACCGCCGCGGCGTCTCCGGCGGTGACGATGTGCAGCATGTTTGCGGTCCCCGGGTCCACGAACCGGGTGACGCTCTGCGGGCTCGTGTACGCGGTGGCTGGTCCGCCGGCCTCCGCGACGGTGCCGACAAGCCGCCACCGCCCGACCACTCCTTCGACGGCCAGGTGCACGTCGTCGCCGATGCGCGGATCGCCGAGCCGCGACACGGCGCTCTGGTTCAGCACGACGCCGTCGGTGTCTGCTGCCTGTAGCCAGCGGCCGGCGGTGACCTCGAAGTCGACCATGCGGGTGGGCACGGGCAGCGCGGCGAGCAGGAACCGGCCGTGTCCGTCGTCAGGGTAGGTGCGCTCCACCTCGATCTGCCCGTTTGCGCTGGCCGGCGTGGCCGGCAGTGACACGAACGGCTCGACCGCGATCACGCCGTCCACGGCGCTCGCGACGCTGGTGACCGTGTCGACCGGCGCCGGCGTGGCGAGCCGCAGTTGCGCGTCATAGGCACGGCGGGCCATGCCGTCGTCGACCCAGCTTCGCCAGGCGGCAGAGCTGTTGAGCCCGCTGGTGAACATCGCCCCGCCGGCGGCCAGCAGCGCCAGGGTCAACGCCAGCCGACCCCGGCGGCGCAGCATATTGCGCAGGGCGAGGGCGCTGAGCCGGCCACCGCGCAGCCGGGTCAACCACCTGTCGCTGCGCCGAGCGCCCACCCTCGTGCCGGCGCCATGCTCGTCGAGCGCGGACCGGACGGTGATCCGGGCCGCCCGAACGAGCGGTACGAGCGCGACCGCCAGCGGGATCGCGAGCCCGGCGGCGAGATAGGCCGCCGGCACCCACCACGGCGTCGCCCGGTTGGCGATCTCGACGTTGAGCATCTCGGCGACCAGCCCGGTCAGCCCGTAACCGGCCAGCAGTGCCGGGCCGACGGCCAGCACGGTGGCGGTCGCGGCGATCGCGGCAACCGCCCCCAGGTAGCCCCGCAGCAGCTGGCCGGTGGTGGCGCCGACGGTCTTCATGACGCCGATCTGACGGGTCTGTGCCGCCAGCATCGCGCCCAGTGTCGCCGCCGCCAGGACTCCGGCGAGAACCAGGGCCGCGACGGCGAAGGCCAGGAACATGCCGGTGATCGTTTCGGACTGGCTGTGGTGCGGATGCTGGTACGGAGGTGCCTGGATCAGATGCACCTCGCGGCCCTGGGCGGTCAACCAGGCCGCGACAGCGGTCGCGGTCGCCGCCACAGTGGCCTCGTCCCGTTCGGTCGTGACGATGCGCAGCTCGTCGGCAGACGCGCTGAAGCCGAGGCGAGCCAGCCCGGCCGGGGTGAGGTAGCCGTACCCGGTGCTCTCCTGCCCGGCTGGGGCCAACGCGGCGTCGTAGACGGTGCCGGCGATCCGCACCTGCGTCGTCGCGCCGGAAGGACCGGCGACCGCCAGGCTGTCGCCGGCTGCCGCGTCCAGGACCGGTTCCGCGGTACGTTCGATGAGCAGTTCACCGTCGGCGGGTGGCCAGGCACCCGACTCCATCCGCAGTTTCGCTATCCGCATCGGATCATCCGGCGTGACGACGAACAGCAACATGCGACGCCACTGATCACCGACCCGAACCCGAGTCAGGACGGTCTGACGCGCCGCGGCGTCCGTGACACCGGGTCGGGTGCGAACCTCGGCGAGCAGGGCGGAATCGACGCCGCCTTCGACCTCCAGGGTCGCGCTCGCCGGGTTGGTGGCGGCATAGACCGCCTCGGCCTCCCGGACGATCACGGTGCGGGCGATGAGCAGCGCACCGACACCGGACATCGCCACCGCGATCGCCAGGATCATGACCGCTACCCGGCCCCGGGCGGCCGAGAGGTCGCGCCACATCTTGACCGTCCGTGGCCGCATCACGCGGAGACCGCCACGTCCTCCGCCACCCGCCCGTCGACCAGCGTGACCAGGCGGTCGGCGTACCCGGAGAGGTCGCGCTCGTGGGTGACCATCACAACGGCCTTACCGGCGCGGGCCAGCTCCCGGAACAGTGCAAGAACGGCCGCAGCGGTGGCGCTGTCGAGATTGCCGGTCGGTTCGTCGGCCAGGATCACCGGCGGGTCGTTGGCCAGCGCCCGCGCGATCGCGGCCCGCTGCTGCTGCCCGCCGGACAACCCGGCCGGCACCTTGTCGGCGTGCTCGGCGATGCCGACGCGGCCCAGCAGCTCCAGCGCGAGCGGCCGGCGGCGGCGCGCCGGAACTGTGTTGCAGAAGTCCATCGGCAGCATCACGTTCTCCGCGACGGTCAGCGTCGGCAGCAACTGGAAGAACTGGAACACCAAACCGACCGCGCGCCCCCGCCAGGCCGCCAGCTGTGCCTCGGGTACCTCGTGCACCGCGATCCCGGCAACCCTGATCTCCCCGGCGGTCGGCCGGTCGATCCCGGCGAGCAGGTTCAGCAGTGTCGTCTTGCCGCTGCCCGATCGACCAACCACTGCTGTGAACTCGCCAGCGTTCACCGAGATGTTCACTTCACTCAGCGCGGGAAACTCGCCGCCGGGCACCGGATACGTCTTCACCACGCCGCGCACGTGGATCACTCGTTCGTCCGCCTGCCGATCGGTGGTCGAGCCGCTCGTCCCGTGACGCGTCAAGATCAACGCCTACCCTTCTCAGGTCGAAGGTCAGCGTCCGCCACTCTGCCGGACGCTCCGGCGCGGTCCCGGTTCGTGACAGGACTGTGAAAGATTTCCCGGCACCCGAGTGACCTGCGGCCCGACGGGCCCGCCGTGAGGCTGCTCGGTCGTGCTGAAAACGCGGCTCGACACCGCCCGGATCCGGGCTGCTCGCCGGATCATCGACCCCGTCTTCCTCGACACTCCGCTGTACCGATGTGAACCGCTCGAGCCCGACCTCGGATGTGCCGTGAGCATCAAACTCGAAACCGCGAACCCGGTCCGCAGCTTCAAGGCCCGTGGCACCGGACCACGAGCTGGCCCGCGACCGGGCCGCAGCCATCGCCCAGCAGCGCGGCATCCGACTCCTCGAAGACAGCCTGGACGAACCGGTCGACGGGGGCCGCGTATGGTGACTGATCGGTGCAAAGGTGTCTAAGCATCCTGCGGCTGCCGGAGGGGAAATGAAGCAGAATTACGTCCGGTTCGGGCTGGTGCTGGTGATCAGCTTGGCGGTCATGTTCGTCCTGACGCTGTCCCAGATCCGCGACTGGTCGGACTTCTACCTGAATCTGAGCAACTTCTACATGTCGCTGATTATGGTGGCCGCCATGGGGCTCATCATGATGGGCGTCATGTACCAGATGTTCACCGTACGACGCCTCAATATCGCCCTCTACATCGCGCTGGGAGCGCTCTTCGTGGGCGGTTTCGCGGCAGTGCGTACGGAGCCGTTCGTGGGCAACGAGGCGTTCCTCAAGTCCATGATCCCGCACCATTCCCGGGCCATTCTCGTGTGTCAGGAGTCCCACATCACCGACCCCGAGATCGTGCGACTGTGCGACCAGATCGTCCGGTCGCAGCAGGAGGAGATCGACCAGATGAAGAGGATTCTCGACGACCGGTACTGACCTCCCCGCCAACCCGGCCTGGGAACTCGCGCGGTGAAACTCGGCCCCAGCTCGCATCGACGAGCGACGGCGGACATCCGTCGAGCACTCCTCCGCGTAGCCGACGCGGGCCGCCCCCGACAGACCCGCTGAGCGCCCTGCGAGGGCCCACGCCGCACCAATCCAGATGGCGTGTCGCGCATTCCGAGAATCCACGACGCCGGTTGCCTATGGTGAAGACGCGACGGACAAACACCGGTCGGCCGCCGAGAACGACGGGCAGCAAGCACCATGGCGCGGTTCCTGGAAGTGGTGTGGGACACGAGCAGCGTGAACGGTCGCCTCGTGACCAGCGTCGTGCTGGCCCTGCTCGCCCTCGTCGTCGCCATCCTGGCTGGTCGCCTGGCCACGGTGAAGGTGGAGGACACCACCAACCGCTACTACCTCCGCAAGGCGGTGCACTACCTGACCGTCGTAGCGCTGCTGTTCGCGCTCGCGCTGCTGTGGCGGCCGTTCGCCGGCCGGATCGGCGTGGTCGTCGGTCTGCTCGCCGCCGGCCTCGCGTTGGCCCTGCAGGAGGTTCTCGGCGCATTCGCCGGCTGGGTCAGCATCCTCACCGGCCGGCAGTTCCGCGTCGGCGACCGCATTCAGATGTGCGGCGTACGCGGCGACGTCCTGGACATCACCCCACTACGTACGCGGATCCTGGAAAGCGGCTCCTCGTCCGACCCGGAGTCCTGGATCCGCGGCCGCCAGTACACCGGGCGGGTGGTGTCACTGTCGAACCGTTTCGTGTTCACCGCGCCGGTGTTCAACAGCAGCACGGTACTGGACCATCTGTGGGAGGAACTCACCCTGCCGGTCCCCTACGAGGCGGACTGGCACCTGGCGGAGCGCATCCTGTGCGAGGAGGCGCAGAACATCTCCGCCACCGCCGAGGCGCAGCGCGCCATCGAGCAGATGCGCCATCGCTACCCGGTCGCCGAGGCCGAGGTGGATCCTCGGGTCTTCATCCGCGCCACCCCGAACTGGGTCGAGCTGTCCGCCCGGTTCGTGGTGCCGGTACGCGCCGCCCGACAGGTCAAGGACCAGGTCACCAGGCGAGTGCTCGATCGTTTCACCGAAAACGGCCTCCGGGTCGCCTCCGTCACCCAGGACATCACCGTCCATCCCCTGCCCCCGGGAGCGACCCAGCCCGCCGCTCCCGGACCCGGCCGTCCCTGAGCCCGCCGCCACCCGCACCACCCCGGTCGACGGCAGATCAGAGATGTTGCTGGCGCCACCCGCTGGCGGCCTTCGACCACCCGCTCCTCCGCGTGGACCGACGCCTTGATCCGCGCCCGCGCCTCGGCGGCGCTGAACCGCTGGATCACCACCAGAGCACCGCAGACCGTCACCAGCACGGCCAACGCGACCAGCGGGGTGAGCACCGCCGCCGGCACCGCCAGCAGACCGACGACCACCGCGGCGATCAGCGCAGTGGCGCGCAGCCGGCGAAACGTACGCGCCGCGACGGCCACACCCGCCAGCAGATAGAGGGCGACGCCGCCGTACAGGGTGGTGACGGCCGGCCAGGGCAGCGGTTCGGCCTCCGGCATGGCGACCGCCTCGAGCACCAGTCTCAGCCCGAGGGCGGTCCCCACGATGCCGACGATGGTGACGAAGTGCAGATAGGAGAAGACGTCACGGGCGAGGGTGATCCGCTCCGGACCCCGGGTGCCGTGCATCGCCTGTTCGACGCTCGGCAACAGCGTGTCGTAGTGCAACCACCACAGCGTCGCCAGCAGCGCGATGCCGAGCACGGACCCGGTGACCACCGGCGCGGTCAGGGCGAGTCGGTCGAACCGGCCCGGTCCGAGCCCGAGGGAGATGACCGCTTCACCGAGGGCGATGATGACGATCAGCGAATGCCGCTCCGCCCAGTGCCCGGCCGAGGCGACGGCCCAGCGGGTGTACGGCAGGAACAGACCGACCGAGTACTCGACCAGCAGGGCGACGGCCCACAACCCGAGGCGTACGTCGAGGACGGCTTGCGCCGGCACCCACCGACTCGCGGAGGCCGCCAACCCGACAAGCACTGCCGCCACCAGCGCCGGCAGGCTGACCAGCATGGGTTGCCGGCGGCTTCGACCGGCGGCGCTGAGCGCGTACAGGAACGCGACCAGGGTCAGGGCACGCAGTACCAGGTACGCGACGGCGAACACCACCGGGCCGGTCAGGTCGTCGGGTTGGTTGAGAAACGCCTGCGGGATGGCGATGGCCAGCACGAACGCGGCAGCCATCACGCCGAACCCGAACACGGGTAGCAGTCCATAGTCGGCGC
The DNA here is from genome assembly GCF_027497175.1 of Verrucosispora sp. WMMD573. Classification (NCBI taxonomy): domain Bacteria; kingdom Bacillati; phylum Actinomycetota; class Actinomycetes; order Micromonosporales; family Micromonosporaceae; genus Micromonospora; species Verrucosispora sp. WMMD573. The sequence goes on from NZ_CP114901.1 coordinate 5,238,515, forward strand.
GGACCAGGTTGCCAAGCGTGGCGAACGTCGTCCAGCAGAACCAGAGCAGCGCCAGCACGACCATGCCGGACAGCACCGCCTGCGTGGTCACCTCGACCGACACCAGGCCGGCCACGTTGAGGAACGCGAAGACGAAGATCAGGTCGAAGAACAGCTCCAGTCGGGTGACCCGAGAACCGGGCATGACCGGCCGGAGCCAACGGGACCGGCGCAGCGGCGGTAAAGCGCTCACCCGGCCATTTTGTGCGAAGGACACACGTGAAATCTGGTTTCTACTGATTGGCCAGGTGTGCCGTACGCCGTCTCCCTTCCCCGGCCGAGGAAGGTCCGGTCGGCGGACACCGCTTCGACGACATCGCCGCCACCCGGTTTCTCCGTCGCGGAATCGGCTGCCACTGGGATGAGACGCACCTGCTGGCCGCCGATGATCGCGGCACCTGGCGACAGCTCGGCGGTGGCGCGTCGTCCAGCGGCGACGACCTGACGGGACTACCGCCCTACCTCGTGCGCGATGACCGACAGTCGGCCGCCGCCGCCCGCCATCCGACATCCGACGGCGGCACCCGCTTTGCTGCTCAGCTGCGAGCGGACACGCGGCCGAAGGCGCGCATCGCCAGCGCACCGATGATCGGGCCTGGGACGAGCAGCAGGAACGCCCAACGCCAGCCGACCGCGTCGGCCAGGACGGGGACGAGTTGGATGGTGACGACGGTCAGGGCGAACCCGATGGCCGTCTGTGCGGTGAGCGCGGTGCCGACGTACCGCTTGTCGGCGACCTCGCTCAGCGCGGTCGAGAAGACGCCGGAGTCCGCGATCACCGCGGCACCCCACACCACACCCAGCAGTACGACGGCGCCGGGCGGCGCGGTGAAGAACAGCGGTGAGGCCAGGCAGCAGGCACCACTGACCACCAGGGCGGTGAAGGCGGCCCGAGGTCGACCGAACCGGTCCGCGGCCCACCCGCCGACCAGGCATCCGGCGACGCCGGCAATCCCGATCGCCAGGAACGCGAGCAGGCTGACGTTCGCGTCGTCGTCACCGGTCCGGGCCGCCGTGCCGGCGATCAGGAAGCTGGGCAGCCAGGTCCACAGCGCGTACAGCTCCCACATGTGTCCGAAGTAGCCCAGGTTCACCAGCCGGGGACCACGCTGCGCGAACATCGCCAGGGCGTATCGGGGGTACGGACGCGGCGGCGTGCCCGGGGCGAACTGCGGACCCTCCCGCACCAGGGTCACCGCCACCACCGCGCCGAGCAGCGCGCAGCCGGCCGCGCTGCCCATCACGCCGCGCCACGGCAGGTCGCCCAGCCCGCCGATCAGATGCGGCAGCGCCGAGCCGAGGGTCAGCGCGCCGATCATGACGCCGAACGCGAGCCCCCGACGGGCCGGCGGAGCCCAGGATCCGGTCAGCTTCATGCCGACCGGGTACACCCCGGCCAGGAACACACCGGTGAGGAAGCGCAGCGGGACGGCCCCGGCCAGCCCGTCGACGGTGAGGGCGAAGATGCCGGTGCAGGCGGCCGCAAGGGTCGCGCAGCCGGCCATCAGCAGGTGCGGTCTGATCCGGTCGGCCAGGTTCAGCACGGTCGACGTGACGGCACCGGCGACGAAGCCGAGTTGGACGGAGGCGGTAAGCCAGACGGATGCGGCGGCGCTGATCTGCCACGACTCGCGTAGCGCCGGCACCACGGCGGAGGCCGAGAACCACACCGCCAGGCTGAGTACCTGGACGGCGGCGATCAGTGCACGCTGTACCCCGGGTCGTGACATCATCCGCGCTCCTCGACTGCCACCGTAGATCATCTTGGTGCGCAGCGGGTCGAGCGATGCGTCACTGCTCGTTCGCAGCGTTCGCGGATGCCGGTTGCCGTGCCCCTGCCCAACTTCGCGTAGGTGTCCGGGCGTCCGCTACCTGTCGTGATGCCACCCACAACCGCTCAGCCATCCTAGGATCCTGGCATCATCCTCCTTCGCCTGGGTCGGCTTGTTCTCGGCCGGTCGTCCTGGCGTTGCGCCGCCGACCGGCGTGACAGTCGACCGGCGTGACAGTCGACCCGGCCGGAGGTCACCCTCTGACGGGCACTACGGGACAAGGACAATCTTTCCCACGTGCCGCCGACGGGCGAGTTCCTCCTGAGCGTCGGCGGCCTGGTGCAGCGGAAAGGTCGCCGCGACGACGGGTGTGATCGCACCGCGCCGGGCCAGGTCCATGAGGAGTTCGAAGTGGGCGGGGGTGTGCATCGCGGAGCCGATCAGCTGCGCATTGTGCAGGTAGAGGCGGCGCACGTCGAAGGCGACCTGGTAGCCACCGAGCGCACCGGCGATCACCCATCGGCCACCGTCGCGCAACAGGGGCAGGCCCTCGCTCACGAAGGCTCCGGCGACGACGTCGAGCCCCACGTCGATGCCCTGCGGGGCGCTGGCGCGGACCTGCTCGACGACGTCCCTCGCGCGGTCCACCACGTCGTGCGCTCCCGCCGCGCGCACCGAATCGATCTTTTCTCCACTGCTGATGGCCAGGACCCGCGCGCCTCGCGCCCGCGCGATCTGCACCAGCGCCAACCCCACGCCGCCCGAGGCGCCCGAGACCAGGACGGTCTCCCCGGCCCGCAGCCGGCCCCGCTCGATCATGCCCAGCGCCGTGCCGTACGCCGTCGGCAACGCCGCGAGCTGATCGTCGGTGAGCGGTGACTCCGTCATGTCGTGCACCTGCCACGCCGGTGCGGTCACGTACTCGGCGTAACCACCGTCGCGCTCGCTGCCCATCAGGCCCACCGGGTTCGCGTCCGGACCTTCGGCGTCGTAGATCGCCGGATCGACGACCACCCTGCGGCCGACCAGGCGCGTATCCACGCCGGGCCCCACCGACACGACCCGGCCGGCCACGTCGGCGCCCTGGATGCGGGGGAACTCGATCGCCCCACGCCAGCCCGAGAGGGCCTTCGGGTCGTCCGGGCGACCGTAGGCGCCCTCCCTGGTCCACAGGTCGGTGTTGTTCAGCGCCACCGCGCTGACCCGGACCAGCACCTCCCCCGCCGCGAGGGCGGGCACGGTCACCTCCGCCTCGGTCAGCACGTCCGGCCCACCGTGCCGGATGATCCGCACGGCACGCATGGTCGTCGGCACCGCCATCAGCCTGCCCCTCCAGAAGTACACTGATCTGTGAACTACCACCGTACAGCGATCGGTGAGGAGGAGCCCCGCATGTCGGAAACGCGGGCCCGCACCCCGGCTGGCCAGCGCATCCTTGCGGCCGCCGGGAAGCTTTTCTACGACCGCGGGATCACCGCCGTCGGCGTGGATCTCATCGCCGAGCACTCAGGTCTTACCAAACGGACGCTGTACAACCAGTTCGGCTCGAAAGAACACCTCGTGACCGCCTACCTCACCGAGCGCGACCAACGCTGGCGGTCGCTCGTCCACGCCACCGTCGACGCGTGCGATGACCCCGTCGCGGCGGTTACCGCACCGTTCGACGCGCTGCGGACCTGGAGCAGGACCAACACCCGCGGCTGCGCGTTCATCAACGCGCTGGCCGAACTCCCGGACCCGGCGCATCCCGCCCACCGCATCGCCGCAGACCAGAAGCACTGGCTGCTGCACCTGTTCAGGCAGCTCGCCACCGCCGCGGGCTGCGACCGACCCGTCGCCCTCGCCACCCGGCTCCTGGTGCTGCACGAGGGCGCTCTCGCCACCCAACCACTCGCCCTCGACACCCTCGCGGAGAGCACCGACCTGGCCCGCGGCCTCGTTCGCGCCAGCCGCCGGCGCGGCGCACGAGGAGACGCGCGCCGATGATCCCGAGCGTCCCGCTTGCCCGTGACGTCGATGGCGCCGGACCACTCCTCGTCGCGACCACGGCATGGCCGAGGACCGCCGCTCCTGGGGTCGGGCGCCGCTGGCCTGGCACTTCCGTACGGTCCGCATCGACCTGCGCGGTCACGGGCGCCTGGCCACGAGTGCCGCCGTACGACCCGCTGAGCATGGCCGGCGACGTCCACGAACTCGTCCCTACCCCTGGCTGTCGGGCAAGACCCCCTGGCCGTGGGGCACTCTTACGGCGGCGGGGTGGTGGCCGCCGGACGCTGCGCCAGGACGTACGCGGATGTGGAGATGTCGCCCACCGTCACCCGTTACCCCCGCCTGGCCGACCCGTTCTGGTTCACGCGTCGGCTGATCGCCTTTGACAGCCCCCACGGGCGTTGACGTCGACGTCACTCGTCGCCGACGACCTTGACGTCCTTCCAGAACGCGACCCGGTCACGGATCATCTCGGCCTCGGGCAGCGGCTGCGGGTAGTACCAGACCGCGTCCACGCTGGTCTGGCCCTCGTGTTCCAGCGTGTAGTACGACGCGGTGCCCTTCCACGGGCAGACCGTGTGGGTGTCGGAGTCCCGCAGCAGGTCGGTGCGGAGCGCGGCGCGGGGGAAATAGTGGTTGCCCTCGACCACGACGGTGTCCGGGCTCTCGGCGATGACCAGGTCGTTCCAGATGGCTTTCGGCATGCTTCCAGACTAGGCCGGGCCGTGCCCCGGCCTAGTCTGGCGCCTCGTTTCGAAGGGGCGACCGGGCGATCCGCCGGCGACGCGGCCGACCGGAGCGAGCGACACTATTTCGATGACAGCGGCACCTCGTGCAGGGTGACGGCGTGGAGCCGACCGTCGGCCAGTTCCGCGGTGAGGTATGTCGCGTACGGCTGGCGGCGCCGGTCGGTCGGCGAGCCGGGATTGAGCAACCGCAGACCGCCGGGCGCCTCGCTGTCCCAGGGGATGTGGGAGTGGCCGAAGACGAGCAGGTCGCAATCGGGGAAGCGCGCCGCGCACCGCCGCTCCCGGCCGCTGGCCGGCCCGGTCTCGTGCACCACCGCGATGCGCACCCCGGCGACGTCCGCGCGGGCGATCTCCGGCAGTCGGGCCCGCAGATCGGGACCGTCGTTGTTGCCGTAGACGCCGATCAGCCGGGCACTGCGCCGCTCCAGATCGTCGAGCAGAGCGGCGCTGACCCAGTCACCGGCGTGGACGACAAGGTCTGCGGCGTCGACGGCGGTCCACAGCCCGGCCGGCAGGTCCCGGGCACGTTTTGGCAGGTGGGTGTCTGCCATGATGACCAACCGCACCCGGTCAGCGTAGCTGCGCCCAGGCCCGCGAACCGGGTCAGCCACCGCCAGGTTGCACTCCGTCCCGGACCGGAGCCGTGCACCGGGGTACGCCACGCCGAGCCGTACGCCCCGTCGCGGGTCTCAGGCGGCTCCGGCTGCGGACTGCGCGTCCCACATGCTGACGACCACGCCGAACACGAAGAGCTGCAACGCTGTCGCGAGCCCCGGCAGCTCGATCGCGATGTCACCGCGCCAGACGCTGGTCTTGCGGACCGAACCCACCCGGGTGTCACCGAGAACCAACTCCTCCTCGCCGCCCCAGATGGACTTACGCCGGAACTGGTAGGTCTGCCCGGCCGCCTCGACGGTCCACCGCTTACGACCCACCCGGTCGGCCGAGGCGACCGGCGCTCCCGCGTCGTCGACCATGGTGTACCTGGTGCCCCAGGCGTTGGAGCGGACCTGGAAACGCCGCCCCTCCAGCTCGAACTCGCCACCGCTGCGCCACACCGAACTGTCCCAGACGGCGATCTCCCGACCTCGGTCCGTCACCACGTAACGGCTCCGCCAGACGCTGACCCTGCGAGCTTCCACGTGACCAGGGTAGGCAACAGGGCCTCTGGACGGCATCGCGGAGGACACGCGGCAGCGAAGCCTTGCTCCTCACGCGGCGTGATGCCCGATAGTCGGTGCCATGGCGGAGCACCTGACCGTGGGGCGGGTGGCGGAGTTGGCCGGCGTCAGCGTCCGCACCCTGCACCACTACGACGAGATCGGCCTGCTCGAACCGTCCACCCGCACCACGGCCGGGCACCGGGCCTACTCCGCCGACGATGTCGAGCGGCTCCGGGAGGTGCTCGCCTACCGGCGGCTCGGTTTCGGGCTGCGCGAGATAGCGGATCTGGTCGACGATCCGGCCACAGACGCGGTCGCGCACCTGTGCCGGCTACGGGGCCTGCTGCTGGATCAGCGCGATCGCGCTGCCGCCATGGTCTCGGCGATCGACCGGGAGCTGGACGCGCGGGCGAGGGGAATCAGGACGACACCGGAGGAGCAGTTGAGAGTGTTCGGGACACAGTTGTACGACGCCATCGGATCCGCCTACCCCGCGACCCGGCGCACCGAGCCACGGATCGCCGCGCGTATCTGGGCTGCCCTTGGTGACGCCCGAACGGTACTCAACGTCGGAGCCGGCACCGGCTCGTACGAGCCACCCGATCGCGACGTCACGGCGGTGGAACCGTCGCTGGTCATGCGGGCGCAGCGGCCTCCCGGCGCGGCACCATGCGTGGCCGCGGCGGCGGAGAGTCTGCCGTTCGAGGACCAGTCCTTCGACGCCGCGATGGCGGTCAGCACCGTCCACCACTGGCCGGACCCGGTCGCCGGGCTGCGCGAGATGCGACGGGTGGCCCGCCGGGTGGTGGTGTTGACCTACGACGCCGACGACACCCGCTGGCGTCAACGATTCTGGCTCACCCGCGACTATCTGCCCGAGTTCGCGGAGCTCCTCGTCGGGTGGCCGTCCCTGGCCGACCTGACCGGCGCGATCGGCGGACGCGCCGAGCCGGTGCTGGTGCCGTGGGACTGCGCTGACGGCTTCTTCGAGGCGTACTGGCGCCGGCCGGAGGCGTACCTCGACGATCACGTACGCCGCGCGGTCTCGGTGTGGACCAGACTCGGCCCGCAGGCCGAGCAGCGGGCGGTCGGCAGACTCCGACAGGACCTGGCCTCAGGCCGGTGGGCCGAGCGCAACCGCGACCTGGTCGCCCTCGACGCGGCGGAGCTCGGTCTCCGCCTGCTCGTGGCCTGAGCCAAGGCCCCAGCGGGAACGCTGGCGTAGGTCGGCGCTGGTGTCGCCGTCGACACCGGCGTTGACGAACTCGTATCCACGGTGTTCGGGCCGTTCACGAAGCGCACCCACCCAGTCGGCGCCGAGCGTGCCCTGCGTCGAGCTGGAGCCGGCCGCGACGACTGTGGGGCACGCGTCCGGCCGGCGACCGTCGGAGCAGGCTTCGGTTGGTGGGTTGGCGGCCGGCCGACCGAACGCGAGGTACGCGACGGTGCCTGCCGCGCCCCGGTCGCGTCGCGGTGTGAGGCAGAGCCAGAACTGTCAGAATCGGACTCAAGGAGCCGGTACGCACGGGTCGAGGGGAAGACATGAGCGACTGGAACGACAAGGTCATCGCCGAGTTTCGCGCCAACGGCGGGCAGGTGGGCGGTCACTTCGCCGGCGAGCCGCTGCTGCTGTTGCACACGGTCGGCGCCAAGAGCGGCCAGCCCCGGGTACACCCGATGATGTACCAGAAGGTGGACGGCGGCTACGCCGTGTTCGCATCCAAAGCCGGCGCGCCCACCAACCCCGACTGGTACCACAACCTGCTCGCCCATCCGCGCACTCAAGCGGAGATCGGGACGGACACGGTCGAGTTGGTCGCCCGGGTCACCACCGGGGACGAGCGAGACCGGATCTGGAGCGCGCAGAAGGCCGCGTACCCGATCTTCGCCGACTACGAGCGGAAGACCACCCGCCAGATCCCCGTCGTCGTACTCGAACCCGCGCCGTAGCGAGCAACGATCGGAAAGGCCGACACATCCCGGTCACGATGCCGAGGTCAGAGGCCGGCCAGCTTCTCGAAGAGTTCGTTCGTCGTGTCGTAGTACCTCGTCGTCCGGCCGAGACGCGTCATGCCGAGCCGCCGGCAGACGGCCTGGGAGGCACGGTTGTCCGGGTTCGTGACCGCGATGACCCTCGTCAGACCTTGGTCGAACGCGTCGTCCAAGACCGCCGCCGCTGCTTCGGTGGCGTAGCCGTGCCCCCAGACGTCCGGATGCAGGTGCCAGCCGATCTCGACATCGGTCGGGCCGCCGGTAGGTTCGCCAGCCGACAGGGGAATCGGTTTGAGCAGGAGGTTTCCGACCAACTGACGGTCTGTCGCGGTGGTGATGGCCCAGATCCCGTGGATCGGATCGTCGATGGCGCATCGCCGTGCGATCGAGGCGAGGGCGTCCTCGCGGCTGTTCATGAGTGTCGGCCGCGCGCCCAGGAACCGCACGACATCCCAGCGCGACTCGAGATCCAGAAGGAAGTCGGCGTCCTCCTCGCCCCAGGGACGCAGCAGCAGGCGATCGCTCGCGATGGTGCGCATCTCACCCAACCTAGTGCTCCGGCCGGGGCCGAGGAAGCGCCAGGACGGGTATCACTGTTGCGGGCGAGGCTTGGTGACAGTGAGGGCCCAGCCACGGCCACGCGCCCACGTCGCATCATCCACCGAGGGCACCTTCGGTGGGTACTCGTGCGATGGTCTGGTGGCCGAGCAGTACGAGTTGCTGACCGCCGAACCGTGCATCGCCGGAAAGAGCCCCGCGAACCTGGCGACCTGGTACGTCGACGACATCGACCAGATCGTCGACGAACTCGTCTCGTCCGGCGTCGAGATGATCAGGTACGACCAGTTGGACCATGACGCCAGGGGAATCACCGCGCGGGCCGGCGGTGGACGCATCGCGTGGTTCCAGGATCCCGACGGCAACACCTTCGCCCTCGAAGCCGATACCTGACGGTCCGGCCACCGGCTGCCGGCATCCGGCCAGTTGGACCTGTGCGTGTCGGCACACCGACGGGGGCTACCGGTGGCGGTTGCGGGGGTGTTTCTTGGCCGTCCGCTCGTTGCCGTGTTTGTAGTTGCCGGTGATGCGCGCCATCAACTCCTGAGGATCTTCGGTGTTCACGTCGATCAGGAATCGGGCCGCAGCGGCACCCCGAAGCACGCCAGCCTGCCGGCCGTGATGGAGCAGTTCGACGTCACCGTTCTTGCGGAGGCGGTAGGTGAATCCCTCAGGTGCACCAGGCATCGCCGTATCCTCCCCGCCGGCCGCACCGCACGCGACCCAATTAGGCTGCCGGGCAGGACCGGGCAGGGCAGGGCAGGACCGGACCGGGTCGGGCAGGTCGGTCGCAGCAGGCCAACGGCGGCGTACGGTCACGGCGACCGGTGCGTCGGCTCCCAGAGCAGGATCTGGCGGTGATGGCTGAAGCCGTTGCGCAGGTAGAAGTCGACCGCGCGGCGGCCGGAGTGGACAGTCACGTGCAGCAGCCGCCGGGCGCGGGCCTCGGCCAGGATTGCGGACATCAGTGCGCCGCCGACGCCGCGGGTTGCGGTACTCCGCACGGACCTCGACCGACTGGATGTCGCCGTACCAGCGCTCAAGCGATCCGTGAGCCGGCACCCGTTGCGCGACATGAGGGCGATGTTGCCTCTGCTGAGTGACGGTCTGGGATGCTACGTCCATGCCTTCCTACCCACCCACCTTCGCCGACCAGGTCGTCGCACAGCCAGCCAAGGCCCAGTTCGAGGCGTTCATCGACGAGCACCGCCGGGCGCTCACCAGCTGCCTGGACGGGCTGACCGAGGAGCAGGCCCGCCGCTCGTTGGTGGTTTCCCGGACCACGCTGCTGGGTCTGGTGAAGCATGCGACGTTCGTGGAGAAGGTCTGGTTCGACGAAGCCGTCACGTGCCGGTCGCGTGCTGAGATCGGCATTCCGGCGACGCCGGACGAGTCGTTCGTCCTTGATGACGGCGACACGATCGCCAGCGTCCAGCAGGCGCACCGCGAGGCCTGCGAGGCGTCACGCCAGGCGACGTCGTCCCTGGGTCTGGACGACCTACTGCACGGCAACCGACGGGGGCCGCTGCCGCTGCGGTGGGTGTATCTGCACGTGCTGCGCGAACTCGCCCAGCACTGTGGGCACGCCGACATCCTCCGCGAGCAGCTGATCAACGAATAACACGTGAGCCTGGCAGCCGGCGACAGCGGAGGTCCCTGATGCCGTTACCACCGGACAGTCATGTGCACAGTGAGTGGTCATGGGACACCCGGGTCGGCGACATGGAAGGGTCCTGCGTGCGGGCCCTCGAACTCGGGTTGCCGGCGATCGCCTTCACCGAACACCTGGATCACACGGCGTGGCGGGTCGCGACCGAGGGCCCGTACGTCTCGGACCACCTCACCTCGCTCGCCGACGCCGGCGGGATACTGACGCCGCCCCCGTTCGACGCCGCCGGATATCTGGCAGCGGTGGAACGCTGCCGGGAACGGTTCCCCCAGCTGCGCATCCTCAGCGGTCTCGAGCTGGGTGAGCCCCATCGCCACGCCGATCAGATCGCGCGGGTGCTGGCCACCGGCAGGTTCGACCGCCTTCTCGGTTCCCTGCACACCCTCCCCGATCGGGGAGGCTTCGCCGAGCCCTGGGCGATCTACCCGCACCGTGATCCCTACGAGCTGGTCCGCGCGTACCTCGCCGATGTTGCCACCATGGTCACCACCAGCGACACGTTCGCCGTGCTGGCACACATCGATTATCCGGTCCGTTCCTGGCCGACCGACGACGTGGGTCCGTTCGATCCCACCGTGTTCGAGGACGAGTTCCGCGAGACGTTGCGGACGACCGCGTTGTCCGGTCGGGCTCTGGAGGTCAACACCCGGCTGCCGTTGCACGCGAGCGTGCTCGGCTGGTGGCACGAGGAAGGCGGCGACGCGATCACTTTCGGCAGCGACGCGCATCTGCCGACCTTCGTCGGACACGGCTTCCGGGAGGCCGCGCAGCTGGCGGAGGCGCACGGCTTCAGACCCGGCAGTAGCCCCCACGACCTGTGGGGTCGCGCATGAACGGCATCCCGACACCGACCGAGATCGTGCTGGTCCGGCACGCCCGCTCCGTCCCGCCGACCGCCGACGGTCCGGACGATTTCACCCGCCCGCTGACCAGGGACGGGCTGCGGCAGGCGCAGGAGCTGGCGCCCGCGCTCACCGAGCTACGGCCGGCGGCGGTCTGGTCCAGCCCGTACCGGCGCGCGATCCAGACCGTCCAGCCGACGGCCGACGCGCTCGGCCTGCCCGTGCACACCCTGGCCGAACTGCGCGAGTGGGACGACGGCCTCGCCTTCACCGAGGTCTGGGAGTCGCATTACGCCAGGAGCTGGGCGGAGCTTTCCCACGCCCGCCCGGGCGGAGAGAGCCTAGCGCAGCTCGGCATCCGCGCCGTCGCCGCGCTGCGGACGCTCGTACGCCACCACCCTGGCCGGATCGTTGTCGTCGGGAGCCACGGCACCTTCATCTGCCGGGCGCTGGCTGGCTTCGGCGTGCCGGTCGACTGGGCCGCGGCGCGCCAGATGCCGATGCCCGCGGTCTACCGACTTCGCTTCACCAACCCGCGCACCAGCCCCGAGGTGTCCCGCTGGACCTGATCGCCTCGGCCGGGCCTCAGGCGGTCACCGTCGCGTCCGGCCCAGCTGACCTCGGCCACATTTGGGGAAACCGGCCGAGCCAGGCGAACGGGTTCCCGGCCGCAGGCTGTCAGGGCAGCTCGATCGGGAGGCTGATGCCGTCCAGGCTGTGCGGACAGGGACAGTTCCGCTTCACCGGAAGTGCGGCTACCGCGTCGAGCAGCAGCCCGCGCAGCCGCTCGGTGTTCTCGCCGAAGACCCGGAACACCTCCTGCTGGGTCACCCCGTGGCCGCTCGCCACGCCGGCGTCCAGATCGGTCACCAGGGCGATCGAGCTGTAGCAGAGAGCCAACTCCCGGGCGAGAACCGCCTCCGGGTGGCCGGTCATGTTGATGACCGCGCCGCCGACCGTCGCGTACCACCGGGATTCGGCGCGGGTGGAGAAGCGCGGCCCCTCGACCACCACCATGGTTCCGCCGTCGTGGGCGGGCACCGAGCGGCCGTTGGCAGCCGCGAGCAGGGTACGCCGACCGACCGGGCAGTACGGGTCGGCGAAGGAGACGTGTACCGCACCCTGCTCGTAGTACGTCTGCACCCGGCCGCTGGTCCGGTCGACGAGTTGATCGGGCACCACGAACGTGCCGGGCCCTAGTTCCGGCCGCAGGCCACCGACGGCACACGGCGCGAGTATCTGGCGTACCCCGAGCGACCGCAGCGCCCACAGGTTGGCCCGGTAGGGAATCCGGTGCGCAGGGTGCCGGTGGTCGCGGCCGTGTCGAGGGAGGAACGCCACCGTACGGCCGCCGACGTAGGCGATCGTCACCGCGTCGGATGGCGCACCGTACGGCGTCTGGACGACGTGTTCGGTGGCGCCGTCGAGCAGCGCGTAGAGACCCGAGCCACCGATGACGGCGAGTTCTGCGGATGGGGACACGCTCACCTCCAATTTCTACCGGCCGGGTGACGGCCTACCACGTCGTCAGGAGCAGGTGGTTGATCGCGAGCGCCACCGCCGCCTGAGCAATGAGCCAGGTACGGCGACCGCTGGCGGGAATCAGGGCGGCGCCGGCCATGAGCCACCCGGTGAAGGGCAGCCAGATGCGTTCGACCTCGGCCTTGCTGTAGCCGGACAGATCCGCGGCGACGATCGCCGCCGCCGCGGCGACGGGCAGCAGCCAGCAGGCGTGACCGAGGGGGGCGTGCTGCGGCCGCAGCAGACCGTCGCGCGGCCGCAGCGACGAGACCGCCCGCCATCCGGCGACCGCTGCGCGGCGGAGGATGACGGCGGCCGCCGGGCCGGCGGCGACGGTGAGGATCGCCAGGTTGGCCCAGACCCAGTAACCGTACGCGCGCCGGCTGGCGACGCCCTGGTAGTACCGCTCGATGACCAGGTGATAGCCGGTCAGCCAGTCGAAGCCGGCGACCGTGAACGCGCCCACCACCAGCGCCGCACCCCCGAGCGCCCACCAGGCGGCGGGCCGGTGCCGGTGGCCCAGGATCACCACGGCGACCACGACCGGAACCATCAGCACCAGCCCGTAGGAGAGGTAGCAGCCGAAACCCAGCAGCACGCCGCCGCCGAGCGCACCGACGGCGCTGCCCCGGGTGACGCCGTGCGCCAGCAGTGCGACGCCGATGGCGGTCACCCCGGCGAACAGGCCGTCGGCGGACACCCCCGACCAGACCACCCCCGGGAACAACACCGCGAACGGCAGCACGGCCCGCGCCGCGTCGTCGGTGCCGAGCAGCCGCACGGTGTGCGGCACGGCGACGGCGGTGAGCGCCGCCGTGAGGATGCACAGCACCCCCGCCCAGCCACCACCGCTCAACCCGACGCGGTCGAGCCAGACGAACACCAGCAGCGCTCCGGGCGGATGGCCGGACACATGGGTGGTCCAGGAGTCCGGTTGGAAGTCGAGGATCCGGGTGGTGAAGGCCGCCAGCATGGCGGGGATGTCGGTGACCCCGGGCACCTCGTGCAGGTACTCGTGGTGGGTGGTCAGCCGGCCGGCGATGCCGCGCTGCCAGCCGTCGACGAGTGCCAGCGACAGGGTCCAGGCCAGCGCGGTGGCGTAGGACAGGACGAGCAGCCACCGCCAGGGCAGCCGCGCCGCCAACGCGGCTCCGCGCCAGCAGACGAGTACGGCCACCGCCAACGCCAACAGGGTGCCGGGGCCGACGTGCGGCCGCCAGTGTGCGTACAGCGGCGCCGCACTGGCGTGCACCGGACGCCCCAGCAGGTGCAGCAGGCCGCCGACACCGGCGGCGGCGGCGAACAGCCCGACGGCGACGCCGACGGCGGTCAGGTCGGCCCGTGTGGTGGTGCGCCGCAGTCGGGCGCGCGGCGCCGTGCTCATCCGCGCAGCGGTGCGTGGGCGAACTGCCGGACTCCGTCGGCCAGCCGGACCGCCGCGCGGAATCCGAGTTCGGCCTGGGCACGGGCCGGCGAGGCGACCACGTGGCGTACGTCGCCGAGCCGGAACTCACCGGTGACCACCGGCGCGGGCCCGCCGGCGGCCCGGGAGAGTTCGGCGGCCATCTCACCGATGCTGGCCGGGTGGCCGGAGGCGACGTTGTAGGCCCGCCAGCCGGCACGGCTGCCGGTGGCCGTCACCGCAGCGACGTTGGCCGCCGCCACGTCGTCGACGTGGACGAAGTCGCGTCGCTGGCGACCGTCCTCGAACACCCGCGGGGCACGTCCCGCCGCCAGCGCGGACCGGAAGATCGCCGCGACGCCGCTGTACGGCGTATCGCGCGGCATGCCGGGCCCGTACACGTTGTGGTACCGCAGCGCCACCGCGGTGCCACCGGTCTGCCGGCACCAGGCCGCCGTGAGGTGCTCCTGGGCGACCTTGGTGGCGGCGTACACGCTGCGCGGGTCCAGTGGTGCCTCCTCGTCGACGAGTCCCGGCTCCAGGGCCGCGCCGCAGGCGGAGCAGGCGGGCTCGAAGCGCCGGGCGGCCAGGTCGGTGGCGGCGCGTGGGGCGGGGCGTACCGCACCGTGCCGGGCGCAGGTGTAGGCGCCCTCGCCGTAGACGACCATCGAGCTGGCCAGCACCAGCCGGTGGATGCCCGCACGGGCCATCTCGGCGAGGAGCACGGCGGTGCCGAGATCGTTGCAGCCGACGTACTCGGGCAGGTCGTCGAGGTCCACGCCGAGCCCGACCATGGCCGCCTGGTGCACCACCACGTCGACGCCGGTCAGGGCGGCGGCGACGGCGGCCCGGTCGCGCAGGTCGGCCCGGCACAGCGGGGCGCCGGCCACGGTCTCCGGCAGTCGCGCGCGGTGCGCGCCGGGGTGGCCGGCGTCCACTACGGACACCTGGTGACCGGCGCGGTGCAGCGCGGCGACGACATGGGTCCCGATGAAACCGGCTCCGCCGGTGACGAGTACGTGGGTCACGCGCCGACGCTAGAACCAGCCGGGTGCCGGAGGCGGCCCTGACGGGCAGCCGTCAGCGTCTCGTAAGACTTCATCATCGGCTGGTAATACCTGCCCCGCTCGATCCTGATTAGCGTCCGCGACATGACCGATGTGGTTCTTCCCTGCCGGAACGAGGCACCGGCCCTGCCCGGCCTGCTGGCCCGGATACCGGCCGGCTACCGGCCGATCGTGGTGGACAACGGCTCCACCGACGACTCTGCCGGGGTGGCCCGCGCCCACGGCGCGGAGGTGATAAGCGTCGCCGAGCCGGGCTACGGCGCCGCCGTGCACGCCGGTGTCGTGGCGGCCGACCCCGCCGACGGGGTGGTGTGCGTGATGGACGCCGACGGCTCCTTCGACCCGGCGCAACTGCCCCGGCTGGCCGCGTGTGTCCGCACCGGTCAGGCGCAGCTGGCCACCGGCCGACGCCGCCCGGTCGGCCGGGGCGTGTGGCCGCTGCACGCCCGGGCCGCCAACGCCGTCCTCGCCCACCGGCTGCGCCGCACCACCGGCCTGAAGGTTCACGACATCGGCCCGATGCGGGCGGTGCGCCGCGACGACCTGCTGGCGTTGGGGCTGCGCGACCGGCGGTTCGGCTACCCGTTGGAGCTGCTGATCGCGGCGGACCGGGCCGGTTGGCGGGTAGTCGAGATCGACGTCGACTACCAGCCGAGGGCGGCCGGCACCCGCTCGAAGGTGACCGGCACCGTGCTCGGCACCGCCCGTGCCATCCGCGACATGAGTGCGGTGCTGGCCCGGTGAGCGCCCCCCAGGTCCTGGTGCTCGCCAAGGCGCCGACGCCCGGACGCGTCAAGACGCGGCTCTGCCCACCCTGCACCCCCGAGCAGGCGGCCCGGGTCGCCGCCGCCGCCCTGGCCGACACCCTCGACACCGTCACCACCGCCGTGGCCGGTTCCCGCGTTCTCGTCCTCGACGGCGACCACCCGGCCCCGCCGGGGTGGGCGACGCTCCCCCAGCGCGGCGACTCCCTCGGCGACCGCCTCGCCAACGCCTTCGCGGACGCCCACGCACCCGGCATACCCGCCGTGCTGATCGGCATGGACACCCCGCAGCTCCTCGTCGGCCACCTCGACGCGGCCGGAGAACTGCTGGCCGCAGCGGGCGGTCCCGACGCGGTGCTCGGCCCGGCCACCGACGGCGGATGGTGGACACTGGGGCTGCGCGACCCCGACCACGCCACCGTGCTGCGTACCGTCGCCACCTCCACGGCCACCACCGGCCGATCCACCTTGGCCGCGTTGCGTCGGCGTGGCCTGCGGGTAAGCCTGCTGCCCTGTCTGTCCGACGTGGACACCGCCGCCGACGCCCGCGCCGTGGCCAGCTGGTGCCCGCCGGACAGCCGGTTCGCCCGCGCCGTCGCCGCCGAGGTGCCACAACCCGCACCGGCCGCCCGGTGAACGCCGTCGCGGTCTTCGACACCGCCATCGACCGGGCCGCCGCCGGTATCCCGGCCGCCTTCACCGCCCGGCACGCCAGCGGCGGTGTCCACCGATTCGACCCGGCCGCCTGGTGCCGGGACGTGATCGCCGGAGACGATGCGCTTATCGGTTGCTGCACCGGCCACACCCTCGACGTCGGCTGCGGCCCCGGCCGGCTCACCAGCGCCCTCGTCCACGCCGGGCAGCCGGCCCTCGGCATCGATGTCAGCGCCAGCGCGGTTCGGCTGGCCCGCCGTCGTGGCGCGCCCGCGCTGCACCGCGACGTCTTCGGTCCGGTGCCCGGTGCCGGCCGCTGGCGGCACCTGCTGCTGGCCGACGGCAACATCGGCATCGGCGGTGACCCGTACCGGCTGCTTCGCCGATGCCGTCAACTGCTGGCCCTCGACGGGCACCTCCACGTGGAGCTGGCGCCGGCCGGCACGCCGGCCTGGTCCGGGACCGCGACGGTGCAGATCGCGGAGGGTGCCGACCGCGTGCTGCCCTGGGCCTGCGTACCCGTTGACGATCTTCCCGAGCTGGCCGACGCCACCGCGCTGCGCGTGCTCCACACCTGGACGGAGGCGGGCCGGTGGTTCGCCACCCTGACACCCCGGTGACCGGCCGCGCGGCAGCGCTGCGACGCCTCACCCAGTGGTGCCTGGCGCCGTTGCCGGCACCGCCGGTGGCGCTGCGGCGCGGACCGCTGCGCCCCGGGCTGTTCCGGTCCCGGCTACGGTCGACCCGGCTGAGCAGTCAGCTCGGCGTCGCCCTCGGCGTGGCGTTCGCCGTCTGCTTCGCCACCGGTCTGCTCAGCCACCTGATCCAGCACCCGCCGGGCTGGTTCTGGTGGCCGACCCGCCCGGTCGGGCTCTACCGGTTCACGCAGGGTCTGCACGTGGCGACCGGGCTCGCCGCAATTCCGCTGCTCGGCGTCAAGCTGTGGTCGGTGTACCCACACCTGTTCAGCTGGCCGCCGGTCCGTTCGATAGCCCACGCGGCCGAACGTGCAGGCACCGGCCTGCTGGTCGCCGCAGCGCTGTTCCTGCTGGTCAGCGGCGTTCTCAACATCTCCCGCTGGTACGCGCCGATGCCGTTCTTCTTCACCGCCGGGCACTACTGGGTGGCCTGGCTGGTGGTCGGCGGGCTGCTGGTGCACATCGGCGTACACCTGCCGGCGGTCCGCGCCGCGCTCGCCCGCCCCACCGGCGAGCCACGGCAGGACGGGCTGAACCGGCGTGCCCTGCTCGGCGGCGTCGCCGCCGCGTCCGGGCTGATCACCCTGACCACCGTCGGGCAGACGCTCCGGCCGTTTACCGGTCTCGCGGTGCTCGCCCCACGCCACCCCGACATCGGACCGCAGGGCCTACCGGTGAACCGGACCGCGGCCGGTGCCAGGGTGCGGGCGGCGGCCCTCGACCCGGCGTACCGGCTGCGGGTCACCGGGCCGGACCGCAGCGTCAGCCTGGACCTCGCCGCCCTCAACCGACTTCCGCAGTACACCGCAGACCTGCCGATCGCCTGCGTGGAGGGCTGGAGCGCCATCGGGACGTGGACCGGCGTCCGGTTGGGCGATCTGGTCGCGCTGGTGGGTGCCGATCCTCGACGCTCGACGGCCACTGTCGAGTCACTACAGGTGGGCGGCCGGTACCGGGCCTGCACGGTGCCACCGGAACACGTCGGAGATCCGCTGACCCTGGTCGCGCTGCGGTTGGGCGGCGAGCCCCTGCACCTCGACCACGGCTATCCGGCGCGGCTGATAGCAGCCAACCGGCCCGGCGTGCTGCAAACCAAGTGGATCAGCCGGATCACCGTGTCGGGGACATCATGAAGACCCGGACCGGGTTGGTCGTCGGTGGCTGCCTGCTCATGGCGTACGCCGTCGTCGGCGCCCTCACCGACGCCGACCTGACGCCGGGCGGGGTGCTGATCTTCCTGGCCGCCGTGCTGGTGGGCCACGACATCGTCTGGATGGCGGCGGTGCTGGCCGTCGGCGTCGCGCTGACCCGTGTTCCGCCACGGGGCCGGACGACGGTCCGCACTGCGGCCATCACCGCCGCAGCGGTCACCGTGGTGGGACTCCCCCTCGCCCTGGGATTCGGCCGCGCGGCCGACAACTCCTCGGTGCTGCCGCTGCCGTACTGTCGCAATCTGGTCGCCGTCCTGCTCGCCATCGTCGGCGCGACGCTGCTGGCCTGCGTGGTGCGGCGGCGCGGGGCGACGGACCGTAAGGAAACCGAAAGGCCCGCCGACGGTCGTCCCGTGATCGGCGGTCGATAGCGTGGTCAGGATGGGACACCGGGTGCTGGTGGTCGACGACGACCCGACGGTCAGTGACGTCGTCCGGCGTTACCTCGAGCAGGCCGGCTGCGAGGTGCAACTCGCCGCCGACGGCGCCGACGGCCTCGCCGCGATCGCCGCCCAGCGACCCGACCTCGTCGTACTCGACCTCATGATGCCCGGTATCGACGGCCTTGAGGTCTGTCGCCGGATCCGGCGACAGCTGCCCGACCTGCCGGTGGTCATGCTCACCGCGCTCGGCGAGGAGGCCGACCGGGTCCTCGGACTCGAGGTCGGCGCCGACGACTACGTCACCAAGCCCTTCTCTCCCCGCGAACTCGTGCTACGGATCCGCTCCGTGCTGCGCCGCACCGCCGCGCAGACCGCCCACCCGACCGTCTCGGCGAAGCTGACCGACGCGGCGCTGACCGTGGACACCGCCCGCCGCGTCGCGACCATGGGTGGTACGCCGTTGTCGTTGACCGCCCGGGAAATCGACCTACTGATCTTCTTCATGCGTCATCCGGGGCGGGCGTGGTCGCGCAGCGACCTGCTGGACAAGGTCTGGGGATGGCAGTTCGGCGACCAGTCGACAGTTACCGTCCACGTCCGTCGGTTGCGCGAGAAGGTCGAGCACGACCCGGCCGACCCGCAGCGGATCCGCACCGTCTGGGGCGTCGGATACCGTTACGACCCGCTCGATGAGGAGACCGGGCAGTGAGCGACACGCTGCTCATCGGGCTCTACGCCCTCGCCGCCGGAGGCGTCGTCGGCCTGGCCGGTGCCGCAGCGCTACGGCTGCTGCGTGGCCGGTCGATTCTCGTGCACATCCTGGTGCTGCTCACGGTCACGGTCCTCGCCGTGGTAGCCGGAGTCGCCACTGTCGCACAGGCGATGTTCCTGTCCGCGCACGACCTGTGGGTCGTTCTCGTCACGGTCAGCGCCTCCGCGGTGATCAGCCTCGCCGTCGGCGCCACCTTCGGCAGCCGGCTGGCCGCTGCGGCCGTCTGGGCCCGGGCTGCCCGGGAACGCGAACGGCGGCTGGAGGCCGGCCGCCGTGAACTCGTCGCATGGGTGTCGCATGACCTGCGTACCCCGCTGGCCGGGCTGCGGGCCATGGCCGAGGCCCTGGAGGACGGCATCATCCACGACCCGGCCGTCGTCGACGACTACCACCGACGGATCCGGGTGGAGACCGACCGGATGGCCCAGCTCGTCGACGACCTGTTCGAGCTGTCCCGGATCAACGCCGGCGCGCTACGGCTCATGCCCACCACCGTGCCGTTGGGCGACGTGGTGTCCGACGCGATCGCCGGCGTCGCGCCGCTTGCCGCCCGCCGACGGATCCACCTGGTGGCCGCCGACAGCGGCTGGCCCAACGTGCGGGCCGGCGAACGTGAACTCGCCCGGATCGTCAGCAACCTGCTGATCAACTCCGTCCGGTACACGCCGGAGGACGGCAGCGTGCACATCGCCGCCGGCCACGAGACCGACAACGTGTGGTTGGCCGTCTCCGACACCTGCGGGGGCATCCCCGGCGAGGACCTGGACCGGGTCTTCGACGTCGCGTTCCGAGGTGAACGGGCCCGTACCCCCGCAGCGGCCGACTCAGGCGGTGGTGGCGGGCTCGGCCTGGCCATCGTGCGCGGACTCGTCGAGGCGCACGGCGGCCGGGTGAACGTCCGCAACACCGACCGCGGCTGCCGGTTCGAGGTACGCCTGCCCGCCACCTGAGGCGGTCCCTGGACGCCAGGTCTCGGCGAGCAGGGCGTACGTGTAGCCGTCCACCCAGCCCAGCTCGGCGTGCCAGGAGTCGCCGACCCCGTGCTGCTCACGACGCATGCCGATGCGTTCGAGCAGCCGCACGGAGGCCAGATTGTCCGCGAAGCAGCCAGCGGTGATCCTTCGCACGCCCAGCCTGTCGAACGCGTACGCCACCATCGCGGTGACCGCCTCCGTCGCGTAACCCTGGCCGCCGTACGCCGGGTCGAATATGTAGCCGAGCTGGGCTTCGGTCCGCGTCGGCATGCCGGGTTGCCCCATGCCGTCGATCACGTCGAGCGAGACGGTCCCGATCACCACGCCGCCGAGGACCACCGCCGTGCTGTGGTCGTCGGGATCCTGCGCCGCGCGCTGCCACGCCGCCCGGAAGGAAGCAGGGTCGACCTCGGTGCGCAGCAGCCAACGAGTGACCTCCGGCAGGTTGCGGTACTCCAGGATGTGATCGATGTCCTCGTCCCGCACCGGACGAAGCTCAAGACGCGCGGTGCGTAGGTTCGCGTTGCCCACGAGGTGGCACGCTAACGACGCACACCGTCACGACGCCTCCGAATTATCGGGTCGCCGGCGTCGCGCCGACCGGCAACCGCTCACGCTTTGCGGCGTAGTTCGCGCAGCACGCCGTGTCGGCGCAGGGCCCAGGCCAGACGCCGTACGCTCGAGTGCCGCACGAACAGCAGCGCCGCCCGGCGGATCAACCCGAGCCGATCGTGGCTGAACTGGTTGTCGATCGCGTGCCAGATCAGCTCGCGCACCCGGGCACTGTCCAGCACCGCCCGCACCTCGCGTCGTACCGCAGGATCCTCGGCCGC
Source organism: Verrucosispora sp. WMMD573 (assembly GCF_027497175.1). Classification (NCBI taxonomy): domain Bacteria; kingdom Bacillati; phylum Actinomycetota; class Actinomycetes; order Micromonosporales; family Micromonosporaceae; genus Micromonospora; species Verrucosispora sp. WMMD573. Next base: position 5,259,567 of record NZ_CP114901.1, read on the forward strand.
CGAGGCGATGGCCGCAGCCTGACCCGGCCGGTCCACCAGTGGCTGCACTGCCGCGACGAGCGGCCGGCGTACCTCATCCCGCTCCAGCAGCAGCAACACAGCCTCTCGAACCTCAACCGCGTCCAGGCCGGACCGCAGCAGCCGCAGCGCGCTGCGCTCTACCTCCCGATCATCATCTGGAACGGACAGCGTGGCCAGCAGCATCGACACCTCGTCGAGCTCGATCAGGTGTCGCAACCCGCCGCGGAACTCCGGCAGACCCCACGCAACCTGCAGACCCTTGGCGAGATTGCGGTTCATGCGCCCTGCGCTACCCGGATGGGACGGTCAGCGAAACCTGTGGTCTGTCCGGCCGGTAAAGGTCGAGTATTCAGTCGGTGCCGTCGGCGGCGAGCCGTTCCGGAAGCCCGAGCCGCGGGAACTGGTCGTCGTGGAACGTGACGATCTCGCTGATCGCCCCGCCGGTGATCCGCAGCACGTCGATCGTCAGCGGCAGGTACGCCCCGTCGCGTTTGCGCCAGTGGTAGAAGGCGACTGCCGGCTGCCGATTCACCCGCGTCTCGACGGCACGCAGGCCCGTCATGCCCCCGAAGCCGCTGCTGACCCAGTCGGTCACGACCGCGTCCCGGCCGACGTGCAAACCCGGGGTGGGCGGCATCGAGCAGCGGACGTCGTCGCGCAGCAGCGCGGCGAGCCGGTCGATGTCCGTGGCCACGCTGGCGTCGGTGTAGCGGCGTACCAGCTCCCGTGTCCCGGCGTCCTCCTCGCCGCCGGTCCAGTTCTGCCGCTCGGCGGGCAGATGCTCCCGCATGCCCGCGCGGGCCCGTTGCAACGCGCTGTTCACGGAGTTGATCGAGTCGCCGAGCAGTTCCGCGACGTCCTTCGCCGGCCAGTCGAGGACGTCCCGCAGGATCAGCACCGCCCGTGGGCGCGGCGCCAGGTGCTGGATCGCGACCAGGTACGCCAACTCGATCGTCTCCCGCGCGACAGCGACGACCTCCGGCTCGTCCGCGACGCCCGCGGCCAACTCGTCGAGCAGCCGGTCCGGGTAGGGCTGTAACCACCGCACCTCCCCGCCGGTCGCCGGCTCCGGGCGGCACTTGGCCAGCAGGTCCAGGCAGGCGTTGGTGGCTATCCGATACAACCAGGCCCGAAACGACGAGCGTCCCGCGAAAGTCTCCCTCCGCCGCCAGGCACGCAGGAACGTCTCCTGGACGGTGTCCTCGGCATCCTCGAACGACCCGAGCATCCGGTAACAATGCACGTGCAGCTCGCGGCGGTGCCGCTGCGCCAGCCCCGAGAACGCCGACTCGTCGATCTCGTCCAGACCGCTCAGACCCAGTTCGTTCGGCCGAGTATTCGCACCCATCACGTCATCCTTCCGTCTCGCGGTGTTCCGTCGTAGGTGTGACGGCTGCGGGCGCGACAACTCATCACCAGGGTCGTTCGGCGCCTCCGAGGCGGGTCAGCTTCCCAGCGCGCGTACCGCTGTCGAGGACAACCTGGTCAGGTCGGGTTGCGCAGGCAGGAACACCGTGGGAACACCGAGCGACTGGTTCATCGCGGCGAGTCGGTGCTCGGCCTGAAGGTCGCTGGTGTTCCGCACACCGCGCACGATCACTGCCACCTCACGACTACGACAGTATTCGGAGGTCAACCCGCTCCAGGCCACCACGGTAACGGAGGTCCACTCGACCGGCAGGGCAGCCCGGACGGCGGCGGCTCGCTCCTCCTCGCCGACGTCTGGACGCTTGTCGCTGTTGACGGCGACCAGCACGACCAGTTCGTCGAAGAGGTCGCGTGCCCGGCGCATCACGCTCACATGCCCGGCAGTCAGGGGATCGAAGCTGCCGGGGTAGACGGCGCGTACGGGACCGGCGGCGGGTGCTGTCGCCGCGAGCGCTGGTGCGGGTGTCACGACCGCGACCGAGGGAGCCGGAGTCGTGCTCCTGTGCGGGTGCTCATGGCCCGACTGTAGGCCGCCGGACTTGCTGGCCTCTGGGTGGGACGGGCTTGAGGCGCGACCTGACGGTCCGCTGCTGACGCGGCCAGCCCGAGCCGCACCACCGCTCTCGGCGTCGCCTACCTGCCGATCAGGAGCGCTTCGGCTGCCACCGGCCGAAAGCCGGCCGCCTGGAACGCCCGTACGCTGCGTGCGTTGCCGGCGGCCTGCTGCGCCCAGAGCGGCTGGCCGTCGGGCACCAGATGCCGTGCGGCGGTCGCCAGCGCCCGCCCCAGGCCCCGGCTTCGATACCCTTCGTCGACCTCGATCGCCGTCTCCCAGCGACCCGCCACGCCGCGGCCGAGGATGACGATCCCGCCGTCGGCCGCCCAGACGCGCAGGTCGGCCCGGCGCCTACCGGCCCTGGTCCGACGTGGATGATCCGTGTTCACCACCTCTGTCAGGTCCAGTGGAGGCGCACCGGCGAGAGGGCTCGCCACTGTCAGTAGGTCGATCGTGTCCATGGCGCGCCGGGTGCGGTCGAGCAGCGCGCGCAGAAAGGCCGGATTCATCGCGGCCGCCAACGGGTCGCAGTCGAGAGACGCCAGGATGCGGCGCACCCACGCCGGGTCCTCGTCGGTGAAGACCACGGAGTGGGCGGTGAAGGCGACCACTCCGGCGTCACGACTGCTTGGCTGGGGCACCACGGTGACGCCGCCGTCCGGCGCCGGGAAACGCCCCTGGGCTGCCGCATCCAGGATGTCGGCCAACTCGCTGCCCATGATGATCCTCTCCCGGCGCCCGGCGATCGACCCGGTCAGTCCCGCCGATCTCCAGAGCATGCCAGCTCGGCGGTCACCAGGGTGCCCTCGAACCTAACCGGTGATCACCGGCCAGGCGTAGGCCAGCAGGGCGAAGGCCGCACCGAGCAGCGCGAGCGAGACGCCCCGGGTACGGAGGGGCAGCGCGGCGAGCACGAGCAGGATGACCGCGACGACATAGAGGAACGCCTGCACCGACATGACCGTCTCCTTCGGGGGTTGGCTGACGAGCGGATTGCCTCTACCCCCGTCGTCCCTGCCGCCAAACCCCTGCCCGGGCACAACAGCAGCGGTCCGACCAGCACCGCTCAGACCGCGCGGCCGAACACGGCAGCCGAGCCGTGCGTCGATCGGTTGACGTGCATTCGTACCGCAGCGGGAGCCAGATCTCCCGCTTGAGCAGGATGTGGCCGGGCGCTGACCCGGTGAGCATGTCAGTATGTCACGTACATTTCGGACACTGAAGATCGTGGCGTCCAGCGTCGCGCTGGTGACCACCATCGCCGTCGTACCCGCATCCGCCGCCGCGCAGCCGGGTCCGCCAGTCGGGCCGTCCACCGGCGGGTTGGACCGCGCCGAGCTGCGCGCCGCACTCGCCGCAGTGCCCGCAGCCGGCGTCCCGGGGGCACTGGTCGCCGTGCGCGATGGCCGGCGCGACTGGCGTGACGCCGCCGGCCAGGCGTTCCTGACCAGACCTCGGCCGATGCAGCCGCAGCTGCGGCACCGGATCGGCAGCGTCACCAAGACGTTCGTCGCCACCACCGTGCTCCAGCTCGTCGACGAGGGCCGGTTGGACCTCGACGACCCGATCGGGCAGTGGCTGCCCGACGTCGTGCCGGGTGAGCTCGGTGCCCAGGTCACTGTCCGGATGCTGCTGAACCACACCAGCGGCATCGGCAACTACACCAACACCATGATCGGATCGTACGCGGCGATCAACCAGATGCAGGTCACCACGTACGCTCCGACGGACCTGGTCGCCATCGGCCTGGCCATGCCGCCGACAAACGCTCCGGGCACCCGGTTCAGCTATTCCAACACCAACTACGTCCTGGCCGGACTGCTGATCGAAACGATCACCGGCAACGATGCGGCGGGCGAGGTGCAGCGGCGCATTCTGCGTCCCCTGCGACTCACCGGGACCTCCTTCCCCGGCACCGACCCGAGGATCCGTGGCCCGCACAGCGGCGCCTACTTCGCCCCGTTCGGCGTACGCGACGTCAGCGAGTTCAACATGAGCTGGGCCTGGACGGCCGGCGAGATGATCGCCACCACGGCAGACCTGAACACTTTCTTCCGGGCGCTGCTCGGCGGTGACCTGCTCAGCCCGACCACCCTCGAGGAGATGCTCACCGGGGTGCCGATGCTGCCGGAGCAGCCCGAAGCCGGTAGCTACGGACTCGGCATCTACTCGCTACCCACCCCGTGCGGTGAGTTCTGGGGCCATGACGGCGCGGTCATCGGTCACCTGACGTACTCGATGCACAGCCGGGACGGCACCCGCCAGGTGTCGTCCGGGATCAACCTCAGCCACTACCAGATCGGCCTGCCCGACCCGCATCCGATCGACATTGCCTGGTACACGTTGCTGTACACCGCGATTTGCCCGACCGACGAGGCGAACAGCCGTTCGGCGACGGCCGTACCGCCGCTGCCCAGCGTGACCCGGATGCCGGGCACCAACGACGCGGCGGTGGCGGTGCCCTGACGTACCTGCTCCTCGGTGATCCCCTGACGGCCCGGTGACCGTCAGGGGATCACGCCATTCCCGCCGCAGCCCGGTCGGGACGACGGCGGCAGGAGGTGAGGTGAGCCACGACAGTCACACCTGGGGTTCCGCCGGTGTCTTGATGGTCGAAGCGTCCGCGAAGGGAGCCAGACATGACAGGGAACACCAGGGTGGTAGTGGTCGGCGGCGGATTCGCCGGTGTGATGGCGGCCAATCGCCTGATGCAGCGCGACGACGTCTCCGTGACCGTGGTGAATCCGCGACCGGACTTCGTCATCCGGCTCCGACTGCACCACGTGGTCGCCGGTGTCCACGATGCGGTCGTGCCTTACCGGCAGGTGCTGGCCGAGGACGTTCAGCTGCTCCAGGACAACGTCACGGCAATCGACGCGGCCCAGCGCAGTGTGACCCTGCTGGGCAACGGCACCCTCGGCTACGACTACCTCGTCTACGCGGCGGGCAGCGCGAGCGCCGGCTCACGCGTTCCCGGCGCGGCCGAGTTCGCCTACCCGATGGCCACTCTCGAGGCAGCACAGCGACTACGCTCGATCCTCGGCGACCAAGGTCCCGCGACCCCGGTGACGGTCGTCGGCGCCGGGCCGACCGGCATCGAAACCGCCGCCGAGCTGGCCGAACGGGGACACCGGGTCAGTCTGGTCTGCGGGCGTACGCTCGGCGCGTACCTGCACCCGCGGGCCCGACGCGTCGCCACCAGGTCGCTCACCAGGATCGGCGTGGACGTCCTGGCCGGTCCCGGCGCCGAGGTCACCGAAGTCACGCGGGACGCCGTGCGGCTCGGTGACGGTCGTACGCTGCCGAGCGCGATCACCATCTGGACCGCGGGCTTCGGGGTGCCGGACCTGGCCACCCGCAGCGGGTTGCGGACCGACGCCATCGGGCGTCTGATCACCGACGAGACGCTGACCAGCGTCGACGACGAACGCATCGTCGCGGCCGGGGACTCGGCGGCGCCGTCGGGCGTGCCGTACCGGATGAGCGCCTACACGGCGAGCTGCCTCGGCGCGCACGCCGCGGACACAGTGCTGCGGCGCATGGCGGGCACCGCCCCGGAACCGGCGAGCGTCTTCTTCGGCGCCATGTGTGTCGGTTTGGGCACGCATGCCGGCATCTACCAGGTCGCCGGCCGGGACGACACCGCGAACCGGATGTTCGTCGCAGGCCGCCTCGGCGCAAGGCTCAAGGCTCTGACCTACCGGTTCGCGGTTGGTCACCTCACGAACGAGGCCCGCAAGCCCGGATCGCACCGGTGGCTCGGCAACAACAAGCGCCGACAACTGCTCCAGGCGCAGGCGGCACCGGCGCGGGCTGCCGCTGACCGCTCGGCGTAGCGCGACGTGGTCTGCCCGGTCGCACGAAGGCGGCTAACGGGGGCGGCCGGGCAGCGCGATCTCGAAGTGAACCGTCTGATAGATGTCGTCGCCGCCGTCACGCGGATCGTGGATCGGCGTGGCCAGGCTCCGCCAGAACGGTTCGGCACCGTCGATACGCGGATCCGTGTGCAAATAGAGCGCCTGGTATTGCGGTTGCTGGGTGACGAAGTCGATGGCGAGGCCGACGAGTGCCCGGGCGAGGCCGAAGCGTCGGTGCTCCGGCCGGACGTAAACCCGGAACAGCTGCGCGGTGGTCTCGTCCGGGTAACGCTGGGCAAGGAAGCGCGGGTGTGGTGGGCTCTTGGGCCCACCGGCCCGCACCCCGGTGGTGCCGACGACCTCGTCGCCCTTGGTCGCGACGAACAGGGCGTGTTGTCGAGGCGTGAGGTAGGCGCCGTCGAGGTCGATGACGTCCCGGTGCCAGTCGGGCCGGTAGCCGTAGCCGAAGTTGTGGTAGAAGGTGTCGAGCATGACGCTGCGCGCTCCGTCGAGGTGCCGTCGGTCGGCCGGCTGGACGTCGTACGGGCCGACGTTGCGTCGGTACTGCTGCATGGTGTCTCCGGTCATGGGTTCGACGGTGCCGCGGCGGTCGCCGGGTCGATGTGCAGAAGCGCGCGGGTCAGCGGGTGGCGGGCGTGGTGGAGCAGGGCGTCGGCCGGGCCGCTGTCGACGACAGTTCCGTCGTCCAGGACGACGATATGGTCGGCGAGGTGAGCCACGACGTCGCGGTCGTGGCTGATCATGACCACGGTCAGTCCGAGAGTCCGTCGTAGCTCGTCGAGAAGCGTGAGGATGCCGTGCCGGGTGACGCTGTCGAGCCCGGCGGTCGTCTCGTCACAGAGGAGGACGCGGGGTTCGCTGGCGAGAGCACGAGCGAGCGCCGCGCGGTGCAGTTCGCCGCCGGAGAGCCGGTCGGGACGCTGGATCATGGTGTGTTCGGCGAGACCCACCCGTTCGAGCAGCTGCCGGGCGGTGTGCCGGGCCTGTTCCGGCGTGGCGTTCCGCAGACGTCGTGCGGGCCCGGCGGTCTGGTCGAGGACGGGCCGGTAGGGGTCGAAGCTGGCGCGGGCGTCCTGGAACACGTACTGGACCGCCCCGAGTTCGTGCGGCTGGCGCTGGTCGAGGTACGCGGCGAGGCGGTGCTCGGCAAGGATCACCTGGCCGGTGCGGGCGGGGTGCAGGCCGGCGATGCAGCGGGCGAGGGTGGTCTTACCGCTTCCGGACCGCCCGACCACCGCCAGGCACTGTCCGGCAGGGACGGCCAGACTGACGTCGCGGAGCACGTCGCGGTGCCGCGCGCCGTCGCGGTGGGCGGCGCTCAGGCCGGAGATGCGCAGCAGCGGCCGGTCCTCGCCGGCCACCGTCGGTGGCCCGGCCGTTGGCGTCGCGAGCAGTTGCTGGGTGTGCTGGTGCCGCGGCAGGGCGAGCACCTCGGCGGCCGGGCCGGATTCGACGGCAGCGCCTCGGTGCAGCACGAGGATCTGGTCGGCGACGGCTCGTACCAGGTGCAGGTCGTGGCTGAGCAGGATGACGGCGATACCGTCGCGGGCGAGGGTCGTCAGTTCCCGGGCGACGGCGTTGCGGGTGATCGCGTCCTGGCCGGTGGTGGGTTCGTCGGCGATGAGCAGCACGGCGTGGGCCAGCAGGGCGTGGGCGATGACGAGGCGTTGTTGCTGACCGCCGGAAAGCTGGTGGGGGAAGCGGCGCAGGAACCGGCGGTCGGTCGGCAGGCTGACGCGTTCGAGGGCCGCCGTCACCACGTCCCGATGGTTGCTGCGGCTCTCGCCGGGCGCCTGGTGCCGGGCGATCTCATGGAGTACCGCGCCGATGCGGCGTACGGGGTTGAGGGCGGCGCCGGGTTGCTGGGGCACGTAGCCGACGGTGCCGGGCCTGGGTGGGCTGGCGGTCGTGACGGACCGACCGGCCAGGGTGATGGTGCCGGTGAGGGTGGCGCCGGGAATGACCTCGCCAAGCAGGGCCCGGGCGGTGGTGGTTTTGCCGCTGCCGGATGCGCCGATCACGGCGAGAATCTCGCCGGCCGGCAGGCTGAACGAGACGCCGTCGACCAACGTCCGGTCTACGGTCGTGGCCGCCAACTCCCGCACCTGGAGGAGGGCATTGTCCGCGTGCGGGCGGTCGCCGGTCGTCCCTGTTGCGGGTGGTGGTGCGGGGCTGGTGACGGCAGGACCGATCAGGATCTTGTCAGTGACCAGGTTGAACCCGACGGCCAGGCAGATGATCAGCGCGGCCGGCACGGCGACGGCCCAGGGTTGTAGGAACAGGCCGGTGCGATTGCGGTCCACCATGACGGCCCAGTCCGCGGCGTCGGGCGCCACACCGATGCCCAGGAAGCTCGCGGTGGCCACCAGATAGATGGCGCCGATGAACCGGACTCCGGCGTCGGCCAGCAGGACGCGGCGGATGCCGGTACCGATGTAGCCGGGACCGCGCCGCCACCAGCTCTCGCGGTACAGGCGCATCGCCTCCATGGCCGGCCCGTGGGCCAGCGGCAGCGCGGCGGCCCGGGCGATCCGGACGATCTCCGGCAGCCCGATCAGCGCGACGATCCCGATAAGCGTGAGCGGCCCGGGCGGCGCGGTCGCGGCCAGCAGGATCAGCAGCAACAGCGACGGCACCGCCAGCATCAGGTCGAGAGGTCGCAGGAGCAGCTCGTCGACCCACCGACGGCGGGTGGCGGCGGCCAGCAGCCCGACCGGCACACCGACGAGGTACGCCAGCAGCGTCGCGCAGACGGCGACCACGACGACGGACCGGCCGCCGAGGAGGACCTGCTGCCAGACGTCGCGGCCGACGAAGTCGGTGCCCAGCAGACCGTCGCCGGAGAACGGGAACGTGCGGTCGCCCGGCTCGCCGGCCAGCAGCGGGCCGCACACGGCCAGCGCGAGCGGCACCGCGAGCAGCAGGGTCCCGGTCAGGGTACGTAGCCGCCTCACCGGACGACTTCGATCCGGGGTGCGAGGCGGAACGCCACCAGATCGGCGACCAGGTTCACCACCACGGTGGTGACCGCTACGAGGACGCACAGCGCCTGCACGGTCGGGATGTCCCGGGTGGACACGGCGTCGACCAGGGCGGTGCCGAGGCCGGGGATGACGAACACCGCCTCGACGACGATGACGCCGCCGAGCAGCCAGTCGGCGGTGCGGGCGAGTTGCTGCACCACGGGTGCCAACGCCCCGGGCAGGGCGTGGCGAAGCCAGAGCCGGCCGCCGGTGATGCCGAGCCGTCGGGCGTGCCGCACGTGCTCGCCGCGCAGGGCGTCGAGCATGCCCGCGCGGGTGAGCCGGCTGATGGTGCAGATCGGCCGAGCGAGCAGCACCAGCAGCGGCAGCACGAGCACGGACGGCCGGGCGAGCAGGTCGGCGCCGAACGCGGTGGGCGGCAGCCAGCCGAGTTGGACGCCGAAGACGGCGATGAGCAGGATCGCCAGGGCGAATTCGGGTACCGCGTAGAGCGCGACCGATACCGCGGACACCATCCGGTCCAGTCGTCCCCCTTCCCGGCGGGCCGCCAGCATGCCCAGCGTGATGGCAAGCGGTACGAGCACGAGGAGGGTCACCGCCGCCAACAGCAGCGTGGCCCCCGCACTGTCGGCGAGGCGTTCGATGATCGGCCGCTGCGAGATCAGCGAGACGCCGAGGTCCCCGCGGATCAGGTCGGTCAGCCAGTCGAGGTAGCGCTGCCAGGCCGGTCGGTCGAGGTCCAGTTGTGCCCGGATCGCGGCGATACGGGCCGGGTCGGGCTGGTCGCCGGCGATCACCACGGCGGCGTCACCGGGCAGCGCCTCGGTGAGCACGAACACGATTGTGGTGATCCCGGCGACCTGCCCGACGCCGAGCAGCAGCCGCCCGGCGGCGTAGCGGGACAGACTCACCCCAGCCAGACCTTGTCGAAACGGGCCCAGTCGAGGGTGTTGGCCGGGGCGTCGGAGGACACCCCACCGACCCGCGGGGCAGTGCCGACGAGGAAGTCCGCGAAGCCCCAGATCAGGAATCCACCCTCGGCGTGCAGGGTCCGCTGCATGTCGCCGTACGCCTGCCGGCGGGTCTCTTCGTCGGCGCTCGAGATGGCCCTGGCGTAGAGGGCGTCGAACTCGGGGCGGGCCCATCGGGTGGCGTTGGTGGTGGAGTTGGTCAGCAGCCGCTGCGAGATGTGCGTCTCGATGGGCATGGCACCAGAGCGGTACGAGGCCAGCACGCCGGAGTTGAGGATGTCCTTCCAGTAGGTGTCCTTGTTGCCCATCGCGGTTTCGAGGACGAGCCCGGCCTGCTTGGCCTGTTCGGCGAAGACGCTGGCGGCCTCGACGAAACCGCTGGCCACCGACGCGGTGTCGAGCGGGATCCGCAGCCCCTTGGCGCCGGCCTTGTCGATGAGGAACCGGGCCCGGTCGAGGTCGCGGGTGCGCTGGGCGATGTCGTCGGCGTAGTACTGGTAACCCTTGCCGAACAGGTCGTTGCCGACCTGCCCGGAACCGGCCAGGACTGTGTCGACCAACTGTTGGCGGTCGGTGAGCAGGAACATGGCCTCGCGCAGGTCACGGTTGTCGAACGGCGGCCGGTCGACCTTCATGGCGAACGACTGCATGGTGCTGTTCGGCATCCTGGTGACGGTCATCCGGCCGCCGTCGGCGTGGGTACGGGCGGTGGTGGGGGTGATGTCGTGCGCGTAGTCGACCTGGCCGGCGAGCAGGGCGTTGACCCGGGCCGATTCCTCGTTGCTGATCAGATATTCCAGCTCGTCGAGGTGCGCGGCACCCTCCCAGTAGCCGTCGTAGCGCTTGAGCAGCAACGACCGGCCCGGCTGCCAGGAGTCGAAGGTGAACGGCCCGGAACCGACGGGTCGCTCGAAGCTGTCGGCGCCCTCGGGGACGATGTACGCGCCGAACGCGGCCAGTGCGTTGGGGAACTCGGCGAAGGGCTGCTTGAGGGCCAACTCCAGGGTGCGGTCGTCGACGGCCCGGCTGTTGGGCAGGTCGAGCAGGCCGAGGCTGGCCTTGGCCCGGAAAGCTCGCTTCGGGTCGGTGATCCTGGTGTAGCTGTAGAGCACGTCGGCGGAGCGGACCGGCCTGCCGTCGTGGAAGGTGGCCTGGCGCAGGGTGATCCGCCAACGGGTGAGATCGCTGCTGGGCTCCCAGCGTTCGGCGAGGCGGGGCTGGATCGAGACGTCCGGGCCGTAGTCGGCGAGCTTGTCGAACATCGCCTTGGCGCGCGATGCCTCATTGAACAGGTTCGCCAGGTGCGGGTCCAACGTCTCGTTGACACCGCCGCCGGCGAACGCCACCCGCAGCCGGCCGCCGCGCTGGGGCTGCCCGGCCGGGGTGCTCGCCGAGTCCTGGCCCGGGCCGCAGCCGGTGAGCAGGGCGGCGGAGACGGCGGCGGCGCCGCCGAGCAGGCCACGGCGAGACACCCTCGACGCGGTGACGGGTAGATGAGGCATGGTGAAATCCCTTCGGTGCGAAATGAGAGTTACGCCGCGTCGGTGCGGCGGCGGGCGACCAGGTGCAGGCGGTCACCGGACAGGACGGCGGACAGCGCGGCCGCCGGATGCCAGGGCGGGTCGGTCCGTGGCCCGGGTGTGTCGAACAGGGCCACGACGTCGAACCCGGCGCTGTCGAGCAGGTGCCGCAGTTCGGCGGGGAACAGCAGCCGCCACGCCGAGGTCTGCACCAGCGGTTGCGGGCATTCCGGCCAGGTCCAGACGCGTTCGCGGCGCAGCAGCTGCTCGCGGTGGTCGATCCACAGCCGCGTCGCGGAGGTGTACGTGACGTCGCGCCAGGTCACGCTGCGGGTACGGGCACCATCGAGGAGTTCGGTGTTGCCGAGGAAGAAGGCGCCGTTACGCATTTCCGCCAGCAGCAGTCCGCCGGGGCGCAGGTGCCGATGACAGCGCCGCAGGAACGCGGTCAGGTCGGCGTTGCGGTGGCAGTACAGCAACGCGCTGTCCAGGCAGGTGATGACGTCGAATTGGCCGGTCAGGTCGAAGGTGCGCATGTCGGCGTGCACGAATCGGACTCGGGGATGGCGGCGCTGCGCGTAGGTCAGCATCGGCACCGACGTGTCCAACCCGGTGGCGGTGTAACCGAGGGTGACGAGGTGCCCGGCGTCACGACCGGTGCCACACCCGACGTCGAGCAGCCGGGGCGCGACGACGGTGCGGTCGGCGTATCGGCGTACGAGGTCATCGACAAACCGGGCGGCCACGTGGCCCGGGTCGGGAAACTGTTGTTCGTACAGCTCCGGGTTGTCGGTGAGGAAATTGTCTCCGCTCATGACACGCCCGCCGGTGCCGGTGCCGGCGTGAGCAGGCCGCCACGACGCAGCAGCCACACCGCACCCGCCGATGCCAGCCCGACGCCCGCGGTGAGCAGCCACGCCGCCGCGGGCACACCGGCGCCTGCGGAGTTGCCCACCGCCGCGCCGACGGCGGCGGTGCACCCGGCGGCGAGGATCCCGGACACCAGGTAGAACAGGCCGAAGTAGGTGCCGGTCAGTCCGGGCCCGGCGAAGGCGGGAATCAGGTCCAGAACGAACGGCTGGGTGATCATCACCCCGAGAGTGAGCAGGACGGCAGCGGCCAGCACGGGCATCAGCCGTAGCACCGGTGGCGCCGATTCCACCCGCAGCAGCGGCAGCAGGAAACCTGCTCCCATCACGACCATACCCACGCTGATGCTTGTGCCGCGGCTGAGGCGGCGATGCAGCCAGCCGGTCAAGGGCAGTTGCAGGGTGAGCGTCACGACGGTGGAAACGACGAACAGCGCCGCGACCGCCACGGGCTGCCCGGTGACGTGTTCCGCCTGTACCGGAAGGATCAGGTACAGCTGGGTCTGTAAGGCGAACATGCCGGCCAGCGCCACGCTGAAGGCCAAGAATCGGCGGTCGACGATGCCGGTGCGCCAGTCCTGCCAGACGGTCGCCGCGCTGGACGTGACCGGTTGGGCCGGCAGCCAGATCGCCTGCGCCACCGTGAGCGCGGCGAACAGCACCGCGGCGGTCACCGCGACGACCCGGAAGTCGACAAGCAGCAGTGCCGAGCCAAGCAGTGGGCCGAGCAACGCGCCAGCGCTGGCGAACACGTTGAACAACGCGAACGCCTCGGCGCGCCGGTCGGCGGCGGCCTGCGCCACATAGGTGCGCACGGCCGGGTTGAACAGCGCCCCGGCCAGCCCGGACAGGATCGACGCGGCCAGCAGCAGCGGCAGTGACGTGCTGAGCGCGAACAGTCCGAAGCCGACGGCGCGCAGGGCGCAGCCGGTGATGATGACGCTGCGGGCACCGAGCCGGTCGGCGGCAGAGCCGCCGAGCAGGAACAGCCCCTGCTGGCTGAGGTTCCGCACGCCGAGCACGACGCCGATCACGGCGGCGGACAGACCGACGTCGTCGGCCAGATAGCCGGCGAGGTAGGGCAGCAGCAGGTAGAAACCGATGTTGACGCCGAGCTGGTTGACCACCAGCAGTCGGATCGGCAGCGGGAAGCTGCCCAGTGTGGCCCATGTGCTCATCCGGCCGCCCGCACGCCGAGACCGGGTTCGTCGGCAACCCGCAGGACACCGTCGTGGCCGCCGATACCGGTCCACGGATCGTCGGCGAGCAGCAGGTGCCCGTCCAGGTCGATCCAGCGGGCGTCACCGGTGAGGTGCACCGCTGGTGCGATGCCCAGCGAGCTGGCCACCAGGCAACCCAGCATCAGATCCATGCCGTACGCGCGGGCCGTGGCCGCGATCTGCTGTGCGGCGTGGATGCCGCCACACCTCGCGAGCTTGATGTTGATGCCGGCGACCGTGCCCGCGAGGGCGTCGAGGTGCGCCACCGTGGCGGCGTCCTCGTCGGCGATGACCGGCACGTCGGTGCGCGCGCTGATCCAGGCGAGTAGCTGCGGTGTTCCGGGCGCGATGGGTTGTTCGACGGCGTCGATCCGGTAGGGGCGCACCGTGTCGAGCAGCCGCACGGTCTGCTCGGCTGTCCAGGCCCCGTTGGGGTCGAGTAGCAGCCGGGCCTGCGGTGCGGCGGCGCGTACGGCGGCGATGCGGGCCGGGTCAGCGGCGTCGCCGCACTTGACCTTGACGAACTGGAAGCCGCGCCGCCCCAACGCCCGAGCGGTGGTGGCCGCGTCCTCGGGGGCGACCAGGCCGATGGTGTGAGCCGTGGGCACCGGGGAGAAATCCGGCCGGCCGAGCCACCGATGCACCGGCATCCCGGCGCGACGGCCCACCAGATCGTGAACGGCGGCGTCCAGGGCGGCCAGCACTCCGGCGGGCAGCTCAGCGGCGAACGCGGGCAGGCCCGCCACCAGCGTCTCGGGTTCGCCGTAGCCGCGCACCCGGTCGCTGAGCCCGGCGAGCAGGTCGAGGATGGCGGCCAGGTCGAGGCCGTAGTAGACGCTCGTCACGACCTCGCCGTGGCCGGTGACGCCGTCGTGGGACAGGTCGATCTGGACGGCGTCGCGGCCCGGCATCGTCGAGCGGGAGATACGCAGCGGCTCGCGAAGCCGTAGCGGGTAGCTGCGCCAGCCGAGCCTCATGCCGGCACCGCCAGGCGGCGCAGCGGGTCGAGGACGGTCCGGCAGCGACTCCACCGGGTGACCTCGACGGCATCCGGGTACGGAATCTCGATCGGGTGGCCCGGTGCGGGGGCGAGCAGCCCGTGGGCGGCGCAGAACGCGTCGTCGAAGATCGAGTCGAGGTAGCGGTGCGGACCGTCCGGGAAGATCGTGACCACCCGAGCGCCGGGCTGCATGCGGCTGATCCACGCGGCGACCCGGGCCACGGCCCCGGTGCTCCACCCGCCTGTCACGAACGCCGAACGTGCCAGCCGGCGGCAGGTGTCCACCGCCTCGACCGGGCCGATCCAGTGCACCTCGTCGAAGGCGGTGTAGTCGACATTGCGGGGAAAGATGCTGCTGCCCAGACCCCGCATCAGCCGTGGCCGCGCGGGCTGACCGAAGATCGTCGAGCCCACGGTGTCGACGCCGACGAGCCGCATCCGGGGCCAGTGCCGTCGCAGCGCCCTGGCCAGGCCGGCGCTGTGCCCACCAGTGCCGACGCTGCACACCAGCACGTCGACGGCCTCGACCTGCCCGGTCAGTTCGGCGGCGAGGGTGTGGTAGCCGGCGGCATTGTCCGGGTTGTGGTACTGATCGGGCCAGTAGGCGTTCGGAGTGCGCGCCAGGATCTCGCGCAGTCGATCCAGGCGGGCCTGCTGCCAACCGCCGACCGGGTGCGGCTGTTCGGCCACCTCGACCACCGCCCCGTACGCGGTCAGCAACGCCCGCATCGGTCGTTCGATGTCGCGGTCCACCACGAGGATGACCGGGTGGCCCAGGGCCTGCCCGGCGAACGCCAGACCGATCCCGAGAGTGCCGCTTGTGGACTCCACCACGGTGGCTCCCGGCCGAAGGTCACCGCGCTGCCGGGCGGCCTGGAGCATGGCCACGGCGGCGCGTGCCTTCATGCCGCCGGGGTTCAGATACTCCACCTTGGCGTGGAAGCCGCCGTGCGGGTGCGGCAGCGGAGTGTCGACGTACGCCACCGGGGAGCGCCCCAGCAGGTCCAGCAGGTGTGGAGCGCACGTTCTCGGCGCGGCGCCGGTCAGCATGGCGACCCGGCGGCGGCACGGTAGCGGTAGACCGTCGTCGGTCCGCCGTCGAGCCAGAAGAACGGGTACGGTTCGGCGGACACGGCGCTGAGCCCGGCCCCGAGAAAGCACGGCAGGACGGCGCTGCCGGTCTGCGCGAAGGCCACCATCGGTTTGCCGGTGGCGCGGGCGTGCCGCAGCAGTGACTCGAAGGTGCCGTTGCCCAGCGTCATGCCGGACACCAGCAGCGCGTCGCAGCGTTCCAGCAGGGCGGCGGCGTCCGGCAGGCACGGCTCGTCCCACTCGGTGCTGCCGCCCGCCAGATCGCAGGGCAGGTAGCCGATGCCGCGGCGGCGCAGTTGGCCGAGCAGGGAGTTGACCACGCCGACGACCAGGACGTGCTGTCCCGGGGCCACCGGCATCAGGTCCACCACCGCGGCGGCTCTGGCGGTCGACTTGGCCAGCGAGGTGCCGGCGGGAATGGTGACCGTGTCGTCGGCAGCGTGCGCATGCGGACGGGCAGCGGCGAGGTAGGCGTCCAGGGCCGCGACACGGACCGCCGGCGCCGGGTGGGTTAGCAGTTCCGCGACGCTTCGACCCACGCAGTCGTACGCGACGTCGTCGGTCAGTTCAGCCGGCTCCGTCGAACAGGAACCGACGGTGGTGCCCACCCGCAGACTCAACACGTGGTTGCGGTAGCTGCGGCCGCGTCCAGCGTGCCGGGCACCCTGCCGAGTGGTGAACGCGACGCTTACCTGCTCGGTGGCCGGGTCGGGACCGAATCGGGCAGCGCTGACGGCTTCGATCAGGTCCGTCACCGACATGAACGGCTCACCGGTGTCCACCGGCATCGGTGTCGTCACGCCAGCGCTCCGGCCAACTCGTCGGCGTATCGCACACTCAGGCCGCCGACCAGTTCCTCGGCGCGGACGCGGGCACCATGGCCGGTGGTGTCCACAGTCATGACATGGCCGAGGTAGGTGTTGTTGCTCACCGCGTCGCCGGTTCGGTGCCCGGCGGGCTTCACCGCCCAGTCGACCACGTCGGGCGCTGCGGCCAGCGTGGCCGCGCCGTCGATCCCGGCGACGGTTCCGGCGCGGGGCGGCAGCAGGAACGAGATGGCCGCGCTGCGCACGCCGGTGTCGGTCACTGTGATGTCCGGCTGTTCACCGAGGGCGAGCTGCGCGTACACCATGGGCAGATCCACCCCGGTCGCCCGCCGCACCAACTCGGTGATCTGGTTGCCCGCCGGGCGCGGATTGATCTCCACCACCCGCGGCCCGGCCGCCGTCAGCCGCAGCTCGGTATGCGCCACTCCCCGGTCGAACCCGACCGCGGCGAGGGCGGCGAGGGCCGTGTCGCACACCGCGGTCACGGTCGCGGCGTCGAGCGCGGCGGGAAACATGTGCCCGGTCTCGACGAACCACGGTTCGCCGGCCAGGCTCTTGTCCGTCACGCCGAGCACCGTCGTCGTGCCGTCGGCGGTGACGGTCTCGACGCTGACCTCCGGCCCGAGGAGCACCTCCTCCAGCAGGATCTGCGGTGAGCGGTGTTGGCCACGGGCGTTGACTGGAAACGCGTCGAGGGCGTCGAACGCCTCGCGCAGTTCGGTCCGGTCGGCCACCAGCCGGACGAACATCCCGGCGCACAGGTCGACCGGCTTGACGACCAGCGGGAAGCCCAGTTTGTCCGCGGCAGCCTCGGTACCCGGCCAGTCCTCGGCGATCGCGAAGGTCGGACCAGGCAGGCCGGCCAGTTGCATCCGTTGTCGTGCCAGGTCCTTGCGGCAGGCGTTTTCGACGGCTTGCGGCCGGGTGCCCGGCAGACCCAGTTGTGCGGCCAGCCGGGCAACCGTGCCCAGGTAGTAGTCGCAGGAGGTGACGACGCCGTCGAAGCGCAGTACCTCGTGCAGCCGCTGGACCTGGGGCAGCAGCAGCTCCGGGGCGTTGGTCTCGGCGGTAATCACGTTGTCCGCGGTGAGCAGCGGGTGCAGTCCGTCGCCGCTGCCCTGGACCAGGTAGTGGTGCAGGTTCCTGGTCAGGAAGGTGAACCGATGCCCTGCCTCCCGGATCGCCCGGGGCAGCAGGGTGCTCATCGCACCGACCCAGCTCTCGACCACCAGCACATGTCCCACCGCGCACTCCCGATGTTCAAGGGATCCCCGACCCATCAGAAGATAACGGTTGTCATTTGCGATGGCTAGCCGAGCCCTTCGGGCCTCGCTCCCCTGTTCGACACCGACACCACCGGGTACCCCGGCTGAGGTGAGACGTCCCTCACTCGCGCAGGTCAGGACGAGACGTACGCTTGCGGCATGGCTGAGGAACCTCGGTGGTTGACCGACCACGAGCGCGACACCTGGCTCGCTCTGGCCAAACTCATGTTCAACCTGCCGAGCGCCCTCGACGCCCAACTCCTGCGGGACAACCACCTCACGCTGTTCGACTACTTCGTGCTCAGCGGCCTGTCCATGGCACCCGCACGCACCCTGCGGCTCAGCGATCTGGCCAGCCAGGTCAGTTGCTCGCTGTCCCGGCTGTCGAACGTCGTCAAGCGGCTCGAACAGCGGGGACTGCTGCACCGCGCGCCCGACCCGGAAAGCCCCCGCTACACCGTGGCCACGCTCACCGACGACGGTTGGGATCTTGTGGTCGCCGCAGCGCCCGGGCACGTCGCCGCCGTCCGTCGCTACGTCATCGACGGCCTCACCGCGAGCCAGATCGACGTCCTGCGCGAGGTGGCCTGCCACGTGGCCCGACAGATTGCCGAGACCTCGGAGGCCACTGCGCGCCCCCGTTGACGCCGGCCGGTCAGCGTCCGTACCGCACGTCCCGGCCGCGTCGCCTGCCCCTTGCGGGTCAGGCGTCGCCGGAGACCGACGCGAGCGTCGACGCGGCCGGTTGCGGGCTCGTCCGCACGGGCAGCCGGACAGCGAACCGGGCGCCCCGACCGGGATGGCTGCGGGCGTCGATGGTGCCCCCGTGCCCGGTGACCACCTCGCGGAGCAGCGCGAGCCCGAGCCCGGTGTGCCGCTTCTCCGGGCCCGCGCCGCTGTAGAACCGGTCGAAGATGCGGTCGGCCGGATCGAAGCCGTTGCCGGTGTCGGCGACGATCAACTCCGCCACGTCGGGAGCGGGCAGGCGCACCGTCACGTCGATCCGGCCGCCGGCCGGAGTGTGCGTGAGAGCGTTGGTCAGCAGTTCACTGATCACCCGCCGCAGCGCCGATTCCACCCCGGAGACCGGGACCGCCACGTCCGGACGGCTGAGGGTGAGCGTCACCCCCTGTTCGTCGGCCCGGTCGTTCTCGGCGAGCACCGCGACCTCGGCGAGAGTGGCCAGGTCCACCGGGTCGGCGGCCGGCCGGTCACCCGGGGCGGCGGCCAACCGGACGGAGAGCAGCAGGTCGTTGACGACCTCGCCGAGCCGTCTGGTGGTACCGGTCAGACGATTCAGCTCCGACTGGTACTCGACCGGCATGCCGGCGGCGCCGGCCCGCCGCGCCAGCAACTGCGCCCGGGTGTGCACCTGTGCGATGGGCGTACGCAGTTCGTGGCTGACGTCGGCGACGAATCGGCGTTGCCGGGCGAGAGAGTCGGCCAGCGGAGCGACGGCGAGCCGGCCCACCACCGAGCCGCTGGCGACGGCGACGACCAGCCCGAGCAGTTCCGCGACGGTGAGCGAGACGAGCAGGTGACGCCGGTCGGCGAGTTGGTAGCGGGCATCGAAGATCGCCTGCACGACGTCCTCGCCGCGATTCTCGGTCAGGACGAAGTAGACCGTGCCGTTGCGCGTGATCGTCGTCTCCGCCGGAACTCCGGTGCTGGCCGTGGCGGTCATCGCCGCCGCCAGCGGGAAACCGGGCGGCGCTGGCACCGTACCGCCGCTGATCTCGCCGTCGCGGAGCAGGAACAGCCAGGTGCAACCCGGTGGACCGGACGGGTCGCTACGGCTGGCGGTGTAGGCGAGTTCGCGTTTGATCTGGCGCTCCTGGCCCCGGACCAGCATGCCGTAGGCGAGCACGCCGACCGCCGTGACCAGGACGGTCACCGCGAGCCCGACCAGCACGCCGACCCGGCGGCGGGCCCGGGTCACCACGATCCGCTCGGCCGCCATCCAGGAGAGGCCGGCCGGTGCCGGTCGCCACAGTCTCCGCCACCGCGTCACAGCTCACCGAGCCGGTAGCCGAGGCCGTGCACGGTGCGGACCGCCGTCCGGCCGAGCTTGCGGCGCAGGTAGTACACGTAGGTGTCGACGATGGAGGTCGCTGCCGCCTCGTCGAAGACCCGACGGCGCAGCTCGGAGCGGGTGTGCACCGCCCGAGGGCGTACGGCCAGCGCGCGGAGCAGTTCGAACTCCCGGGCGGAGAGTGCCACCCGGGTACCGTCCGCCAGCACCACGTCACGCAGGCCCAGGTCAAGCCGACCGCCGCCGATCGGCAGCGCCTCGGCACCGTCCGACGTACGTCTGCAGAGCGCCCGTATCCGGGCACTGAGCTCGTCCAGGTCGAACGGCTTGATCAGGTAGTCGTCGGCACCCGCGTTCAGGCCGGCCACCCGGTCGTCGACGGTGCCGAGCGCGGTCAGCAGCAACGCGCGGGCGCCGATCGCGCGGGATCGCAGCCGGGTCAGCAGGTTGAGCCCGTCGAGCGCCGGCAGCAGGCGATCGATCACCATCACGTCGTAGGGTCGGGTGAGCCCGAGATGCAGCCCCCGCTGCCCGTCCCGAGCCACGTCGACCTGATATCCCTCGTCGACCAGCACCTCGGTGAGCATGTCCGCGAGTTCCGCGTCGTCCTCGACCAGGAGCAGCCGGTGTACGCCTGGTGATGCCCCGCTTACCTGTAGCACATGTCGAGAATCCCACATCGATCCCCGGCATCGATTGTGACCAATGTCTCTATGTTGTTTCGAACCGGGAACGCGGCCCTGCCCGAGCGACCGTCCGTGGTCATCGCCGCGCCTCCTCGAAGTGGCTCGCACAGAGGCGCTGACGCCGGGCGTCGAGGACCATCCAGGTGCCGAGCACCAGTTGGACCAGGCTGCGCCACACGTCGGACCAACGATCGCCCCACCGCATCACCGACAGCCGGACCCGGCCAGGCGGTCGGGCACCGGTCGGGACGAGGAAGCAGGGCGCACGGTTCGGCAGCGACCGCGTGTGCCGCACGGTGGAGAACAGGGCGTACCGGCGCAGCACCTCCCGGGTCACCGCCCGCATCATCACCGGCGCGACGCCGCGGGCCGGGCAGGCCCGGTTGGCGGTGACACCGAACGGAACGAAGTGCGCCTCGCCGCGAGCCAGAGTCAGCCAGCGATCCGGCTCGAAGGTGTCGTCGGCCGCCGGTCCGCTGCGCTGGAAGGCCAGGTAGTTGAACAGCAGCACCGAGCCGGCCGGGATGGTGAGCCCCGCGTCGACCTCGATCGGGCCGGACGTGATCCGGTGCGCCACCCCGAAGAGCGGATGCACCCGCAGCGTCTCGTCGACCACCCGGTCCAGGGCGGCGTCGCCGTCGGGGTCGTCGAGGGCGGCGACCAGGTCCCGCTGCACCGTCGGGTGTTGCGCCACGGCGAGCAGGAGGTGCGCCATCGCCTCCGACATCTGCACCACCGCGGTGTTGAAGAAGGTGCCCTGGAGATACCACGCGGTCTCCTCGGCGGTGAAGGGCTCCGGCAGCGTCACCGGCGCCGTACCGGCCTCGACCCGGGCTCGGAGATAGCGGGTGAGCCGGTCGCGCCGGTCCAGATGCCGCAGCCCGCAGCACTTGAGCGCGGTGACCACGTCGTCGGCGTTGGCCACGATCAGCGCCCGGACGTCCGGCGGGCACGCCGCGCCGAAGACGAGTTCGTAGTAGACCTCCGCCCAGATCGGCATCATCAGATCCCGCACCCGGACGTGGCAGGTCCGACCGGCTGGCAGGCCGGCGAGCATCCGTCGGGTCGCCGCGCCGGCCAGCTCGGTCGAGCGCCGGTGTGACACCGCGACCACCCGCCTGGTCGTCCGGGCGACCGTCCGGTAACGCTCGCCCGGCTCCAGGTGTTCCTGGTGCATCTGCGGGCCGGGCACCAGCCAGTACCAGAACAGGTCCGAGATGCCGGCACCCCGGCTACGCCCGCTGGCCGCCGGGTGGGAGTAGATCCGTGCGAAGTGCTCGGGCCCGATCCGGGGACCGGGCACCGGGATCCCCTCGGCACCGTTCACCCGCCTGAAGATCCACTCGCGGAGCCGGATCACCGCCGGTGGCAACCGGCGTGGCAGCACCCATCCCACGGCCAGCACACCGGCCAAACAGCACAGCAGCACCAGCGGGTGGGTCATCCCGATACCCGGCCGAGGATCATCTCGCGGCTGAGATCGGCGGGACGGACCGCACCGGCAAGCGTCATGGCCCGGGCCAGCTCGGCGCGGAGCAGGTCGAGCACGTGTCTGACGCCGTGCTCTCCCCGAGCCGCCAGCGCCCAGAGCACCGGTCGGCCGATCCCGACCGCGACCGCCCCGAACGCCAGCGCGGTGAGGATGTCGGTCCCCCGACGGATCCCACCGTCGAGCAGGACGGGGATGCGTCCCCCGACCGCCGCCACGACCGCCGGCAGGGCGTCGATGCTCGCCGGTACCCCGTCGAGCTGCCGCCCGCCGTGGTTGGAGACCAGCACGGCGTCGACGCCGTGCGCCACCGCGAGGCGGGCGTCGGCGGGGTGCAGGATCCCCTTCAGCACGATGGGCAGCCGGGTCGTCGCGCGCAGCCACTCGATCCGGGCCCAGTCGAGGGTGTCGTCCATGACGATGTCCCGGACCCGGCCGGTCTCCGGGTCACGCATGTTCTCGCAGCAGTAGCCGGGCGGCAGGTCGAGGAAGCCGTTGCGCAGGTCGCGGTCGCGGCGGCCGAAGACCGGCGAGTCGACGGTGACCACCAGGGCGTGGCAGCCGGCCGCCTCGGCCCGCCTGATCACCGAGGCGGTGAAGCCCAGATCCGGCTGTGGGTAGAGCTGGAACCACAGCCGCGCTGGCCGGTCCGGCGGCCCGCACGCGTCGGCCACCGCTTCGATCGGCGTGGTGGCGGCCATGCTCACCACCAGTACGGTGCCGACCGCTCCCACCGCCCGGGCCGTCGCCACTTCCCCCTCCGGGTGCGCCAGCCGGTGGAAAGCGGTCGGCGAGACCAGCACCGGCATCGGCAGGGTCTCGCCGAGCAGCACGGTCCGCAGGTCGCGCTCGCCGCCGCCACGCAGCACCCGGGGCAAGATCCGGTACGCGTCGAAGGCCGTCTCGTTGGCCCGTAGCGTCCGCTCGTCCCCGGCGCCGCCAGCGAAGAAGTCCCGGTACACCGGATCGAGCCGCAGCCGCGCCTCGGCTTCCAGATCGCCGAGCCGGTGCAGGGGGTCCGGCTCGGCGGTCGCGGCGCGGCGTGGGGTCGCCTGCGCAGGCACCGACGGCATGGCCTCAGCCCACGGTGGTCGTCAGACAGCGGTTCAGGAAGGCCACCAGCGGCGCCCGGTGCACCTGCGGCTTGTTCCACTGGTTCTCCAGGTTCTCCGCCAGGTGATGCACCGCCACCACCTGGCCGCCCCGGTGGTGACGCACCACCGGATGCAGGTACGCCGCGTCGTGGGCCTGGCCGGGCACGTCCTGGGCGATCCGGCTCACCGAGATGTCGAAGGGGTCGACCTGGTCGTGGTCGGGGCCGTACTCAAGGGTGACCACGAACGCGTGCTCGACCGGATGGTCGGCGGTGGCCAGACCGGCCTGCCCGATGTGATCGACGGGCAGTTCCTCGTGGTAGCGGGCACCCGCCCCGGCCACGGTGAGCACGTCGGCGAGCACCGCGAACTGCTGCCACAGACCGGAGGATCGGTTGACCCGCTCGATGATCGCGTCGGCTGCCGCCTCGGCGGTCGCGTCGAGCTTCTCCGCAGGCCACGGATTGTCGTGGTAGCGGTGCTCCAGGATGCGGTGCAGTGCCCGGACGCCGTACCGGAAACCATGAATGAAGCCGTTCGTCGACTTCTTGAAGTCCCGCTGCTGAGTCAGCGTGCCGGCGAAGTAGAGACCTGGGACGTTCACCGATTCGAAGGCGGGGGTCTGGGCCGGGAAACGATCGTTGATCACCAGCGTCGGGCGACAGTCGTCGGCGAAGATCGACGCGTCGAAGCGGAACCCGGTGCAGGCCAGCACGCGGTCGTAGCGCAGCTCCTTGGTGACCTCGTTGGCTCGGGAGAAGCCGAAGGTGACCCGGTAGCCGTCGCCGTCCCGCTCGATGGCGCGCACCTGCCCGTCCAGGATCGCGTTGGCCGACTTGAGCTGGTAGGTGTCCAGGAAGTTGTTGTTCACCGCCCGCAGGTGCCCGACGTAGTGCGTCCGCCACGCCATCCGGACCGGACTGGGCCCTGCCACATGGACGAGTGTGGTGGTCTCCATCAGGCTGTCCGCGGTCTCGAAAGCGGAGTTGCCCTTGCCGATGATCAGCACCCGCTGGTCGAGGAAGTCGCGCGGATCGACAGGCATCTCGTCGTACCGCTCCACCAGCTCGATACCGGGGATCGGCGCGACATACGGCTGCGAGACACCGGTCGCCACGACGACCCGACGCGCCCGGTAGGTCGTACCCTCCTCGTCGGTGACCGCGAAACCACAGTCGTCGGACCGGGCGACCCGGACCACCCGGCTGCGGTAGCGGACCCGGACCCCGGTGGCCGCCGCGAAGTCGGCCAGATAACGGACCATCACCTCGGCTTCCGGGAAGTAGCGCTCGGTGTAGCGGGTGAACCGCAGCGCCGGGTCGTCGCTGAGCAGCGAGTTCCAGTCCAGCCGCAGGTTCAGCTCCGGATCGTCGGATCCGGTGTGCGGCTTGTTGATCGAGATGAGTTGACGGTGCCGGGGAAATCGGGTGAAGAAAGCGCCGGGAATGTCGGCGGACTCCAGCACCAGGTAGTCCCGTCGGCCGTCCCGTTCCAGGAGCGCCCCGAGCTGAAGCCCGGCCGGCCCCGCCCCGATGATCAGATAGTCGAGCATCTCTGCGGTCACCAGCCGACGGTACGAAGGCGAACTCAGAGAAAATTCAGCCGGCGGTCCGGGTCCGGGACCCCGTCGACGCCGGTCACTGTGCCGGCTCGGTCAGCAGGTCGAGCAGGTCGGCGGCGCGGCGGACATCGGCGTCGAGCGGCCGGTCCGGGTCGATCGCCGGCACCATCTCCGCGAGCCGCTCCAGCACGGCGACACAGGCCGGTGCGGTCGGGGTACGCGCACCGACGTGGACCGCCTGGCGCAGCCCGACCGCGAGCGTTCCGCAGATCAGCCGCAGCAACCGCGCCTGGTCCACGGCGCGTAGCGCGGCCTGGGTACCGAACGGCACGACGTCCTGGTTGTGCAGATTCGTCGGCAGGCTCTGCATCCCGGCCGGAGTGGCCTGCCGGCGGATCTCCGCGACCATCGCGGTCGCGGCGAGCTGGGCGCCCTGCAGCCCGTGCTGCCGTCCCGGCCCGGCCGCGAGCATCGGCGGCAGTCCGCCGTTGCGGACCGGGTCGACCAGGAGGTCGAGTTGGCGCTCGACGAGGTTGCCGAGCTGGGCGGCCACGGTCGCCAGCAGGTCGGCGGCGAAGGCCGCCGGTTGGCCGAAGAAGTTGCCGCCGTGCAGCACCAGGTCATCGTCGGGAAAGAACAGCGGGTTGTCGCTGACGCTGCGCAGATCCGACTCCACCACGCCGCCGGCGTACCGCAACGCGTCCTCGGCCGCACCGAGCAACTGCGGGGTGCAGCGAATGCTGTACACCTCCTGGAGCGGGCGCCCACCCGACGGCGTCGCGCCGGCGAGGCACTCCCGCATCCGGGCGCCGACCTCGACCGCGCCGGGATGCCCGTACGCGGCCAGCAGCCGGGGATGCAGGAACTGGCCGGGGTCGCAGCCGAGCACGTCGACGAGCAGGCAGCTCAGCAGCTGGGCGGCCCGGTGCGCGCGCCGGATGTCGTCCAACGCGAGCGCGGTGGCGGCGGTGGTCAGCGAGGTGCCGTTCACCAGCGCGAGCGCGTCGCGTCCGTCGAGGAGCAGCGGCGTAAGCCCGGCCGTGGCGAGCGCCTCGGCTGCCGGCCGCCGGTCACCGTCCAGATAGGCCCAGCCCCGGCCCCGCAGCGACTGGGTGGCGTAGGCGAGCGGGATGAGGTCACCGCTGGCCCCGACCGATCCGAGGCGGGGCATCGCCGGCACGAACGTCGTACCGAACATCGCCGCGAGCCCTTCGACGACTCGCGGCGACACGCCGGAGGTGCCCTGGCCCAGCGACCACACCCGGACCAGCATCGCCGCCCGGACCACCTCCGGGTCGATCTCCGGGCCCTGACCGGCGCCGAGGTGGGCGAGGGTGTTGTCGCACTGGTCCGCGTCGTCGTCGCGGCCGGCGAACCCGACGAGCGCGCCGAACCCGGTGGTGGCACCGTAGACCTGACGGTCGTCGCCGAGGACCGCGCGCAGGTGGTCGCGGGAGCGCCGCACCCGGTCGCGTACCTCGTCGCTGATGTCGACGGTGACCTCGGTCGCGGCCCGGCGCAGGTCAGCCACCCGCAGCGGGCGGGCCAGGTCGATCGGGGCGACCGCGTGGGGCGCGGTGTGGGTCGTCATCGGGCCGACCGTAGCCGTGGATTCTCAGAGCGGTCTGAGTTATCTCTGATGACCCGTCGCTACCGTCCGGGCACATGACGCACGACTACCTGATCATCGGTGCGGGGCCGGCGGGGCCGCAACTCGGCGCGTTGCTCGAACGCGACGGTCATGACTACATCGTCCTGGAAGTCGGCGTCGCCCCCGCCCTGGGAGCAGTCGGGTGACGGCGGGAGCCGCGCCGGGCTATCCGCAGGCGATCCTCGACCTGCTGCGCGGCGGGCGGACCCGTCCGGTCCTCGAACACGGTCCGCGTACCGTAAGCGCCGACGAGTTGTCCGAGCTGATCGCCCGGATCGCCGCAGGTCTACAGGCGGCGGGAATCGGTCCCGGCGCCGGGGTGGCGGTGGCGCTCGGCGTGACACCGGAGGCGTTCGCCGCCATCGTCGCGGCCCAGGTGGTCGGGGCCCGGGTCGCCGGGGTACGCCCCGGACTACCTCCCGATCGCCTCCGGCACCTGCTCGGCCACCGGATCTCGGCGGTGCTCGTCGACCGCTCGACCGCGACCCCGCAACTGCGGGCCGTCACCGCCGACCTACCCCTGCTCGGCGTCGGCCCGGTCGACGAGACCCCTGACCTGAGCGCCACCCGCGCCGACGTCACACCGCCGGTCCCCGCCGGGCATCCGCACGACATCGCCCGGGTCGTCTACACCAGCGGCAGCACCGGCAACCCCAAGGGCTGCCTCCAGACGTACGCGTCCCTCGACGCCGCCTGGGTGGCGCACCCCGACCGGTGGCCACCGGCGGTCCGGGACCTCGCCGGCCACCTCGACCGCTACCTGGTTTTCGGGTCGCTGAACAGCCAGGTGATGCTGGAGTACGGCGTGCTCACCCTGGCCGCCGGGGGCACCATGGTGATCGCCGAGCCACCCCCTGCCGGTGCGCCGTTCTTCCCCGATGCGCTGGTCCGGCACCGCGCCACCGCCAGCGTGATCACCGTGCCCCGGCTGGCACAACTGGTCGCCGCCCAGCGCGCCACGCCGGCCGACCTCGGCGCGCTACGCGCCCTGCTGGTCTCCGGCGCCCCCCTGCATCCGGCCCGGCTCGCCGAGGCGTTGCGCGTGCTCGGACCGGTCGTCTACCACGGCTACGGCCAGACCGAGACCGGCATGATCTCCATGCTGACCCCGGCGGAGATGCTCGCCGCACCAGCCCTGCTCGCCTCGGTTGGCCGGCCACCAACCGCGGTCGAGGTGCAGGTCCGCGACACCGACGGCCGGCCGGTCGCGGCCGGGGTCGAGGGGGAGGTCTTCGTCCGCACCCCGTCCCAGGCCGGCGGTTACTGGAACGACCCGGCAGAGACCGCCGAGGTCTTCACCGACGGCTGGGTACGCACCCGGGACCTCGGCCGGCTGGACCGCGACGGCTACCTGTACCTGCTGGGACGGGCCCGGGACGTGATCATCGTCAACGCCGACCTCCAGTACGCCGGCCCGATCGAACGTGTCCTCGCCACCTGTGACGACGTCGCCGAGGCGTACGTGGTGGCCGCGCCCGACGAGGAGACCGGCGAGGCGGTGCACGCCTTCGTGGTCCCCGCCCAGGGGCGGCAGCCGGATCCGGACGTGCTGCGCGAGCTGGTCCGGAAGCAGCTCGGCGAGGCTAGCACCCCCCGGAGGATCACTTTCATCGCCGAGGCACCGGTCAC
The DNA here is from genome assembly GCF_027497175.1 of Verrucosispora sp. WMMD573. NCBI lineage: Bacteria > Bacillati > Actinomycetota > Actinomycetes > Micromonosporales > Micromonosporaceae > Micromonospora > Verrucosispora sp. WMMD573. The sequence goes on from NZ_CP114901.1 coordinate 5,287,340, forward strand.
GGCCGCCGGCAAGCCTGACAAGCGACGCCTGGCCAGCCTGGCCGACGAACGCGACGCCAGCGAGTGACGGACTGCGACCCGCCGTCGAACGCATCGTGATCATTCGACCGCCACGACCAGTGACGCAGTGTCACCTGCGGTCATGACACCACGCCACTGACGGGTTGGCGGCGTCCGCGCTGTCATGGATACATGCCCATCACCCCTGCCACCGAGGCTGCGATGAACACCGACGTCGACCCTCGTCGTCGGCCGCGGCGATGGCTGCGGATCGTCTCCAGCATCTTCGTCGCCGCCGCGGCCGTCATCAGTCTCGGCGTCGCCGCCCTCCAGCTCGGCCTGCCCTGGCAGATGAGCGAGGGCGACCACAACCATGTCTACCAGGGACCTGCTGGTTCGCAGCGTTACCAGGTCCATCTCCCGCCCCAGCAGGACGGGACCGCCCGGCTGCCGGTCGTCATGGCGATCCACGGTTGCGCGATGACCGGCTACGGGTGGAACTCGATGAAGGCCACCACCCAGTTCAACAGCCTGGCCGACCGGGAAGGCTTCATCGTCGTCTACCCCACGCAGTTGATCTCCCGCAACGTGATCGCCTGCTGGAACTCGGCCGACCCCCGGCAGCAGCAGCGGCACACCGGAGAGCCCGCGCTGCTGGCCGGTGTCGCGCGCGAGGTGGTCGAGAAGTACGACGCGGATCCGGCGCAGGTGCACGTGGCCGGCGCGTCGTCGGGGGCGGGCACCGCCGTCATCCTCGCCGCGACCTATCCCGACGTCTTCGCCACGGTGACCTCGGTCGCCGGCGGCGAGTACGGGCTCAACCAGGTCGACCCGGACGACCCGGATTCGACCTCACCACTGGACACGGCCCGGCAGGCGTGGGCGCAGATGGGCGAGCGGGCCCGGCGGGTGCCGCTGCTGATCATTCAGGGTGAGCAGGACGATGTCGTGCCGTCCCTGGTCGCCACCCGACTCGCCGCGCAGTGGACCGCGGTGGGTGATCTCATCGACGACGGGCAGCCCAACGACAGCCTCGGCCTGACCGAGGAGACCGTGTCCGTGCCAGCCACGGCGGGACGACACGCGTACACGCGTACGACGATCACCGCGGCTGACGGCTCGTCGATCGTCGAGTCGTACCACGTCGACGGCATGGGGCACGCTTGGCCGGGCCCGAACGGCGACGGCAGGTACACCGATCACGCGGGCCCGGACGCCAGCGAGATCGTGTGGCGGTTCGCCGAACGCCACCCCAAGCGATGAGGACGGCCGTCAGCCAGGGTTGCCAGGGCCGGTACCCGCCCCGAGGTGCGTAGCCGAGATCACCCGCCGGCGAGGCGGAAAAGCTCCGCGTGCACCTGACGCTTCGGCACGCCGAGCCGGCGCAGGGTGTCCAGCACGGCCAGGGTGAGCGGCGGTGGACCGCAGATGAACACGTCACGATCGACGATGTCAGGTACCAACGTGGCGAGATTCGCCGGCGCGAAGGGATTGTTGTCCGGTCCGGTGCGCCCGGCCAGCAGGTGTAACCGGGCGCCCCGGGTCTTGGCGAGATTCTGTAACTCTGCGAGCAGGGCGGCCTTGGCGGCGTCCCGAACGCGGTAGAGGACGACCACGTCGGTCAGGTCCGGATCCTCCAGGAGGGCACGGATGGGCGTGATGCCGATTCCGCCGGCGATCAGCAGGGTCGAGTCACGAACCCGTTGTGAGGCGGTGAGTGCGCCGTACGGTCCCTCGGCGAAGACCCGGGTGCCGGCCCGTAGGCCACGTAGCCCCGAACTGGTGGTGCCGACGCCCTTGGCGGTCAGCCGCAAAGAGCGGCCGTCCGGGGCGGCGGACAGCGAGAACGGATTGACCTGCCACCAGGGGTTGTGCCCGGGGAATCGCCACAGAAAGAACTGCCCGGCGCGGGCGGGCAGCAGGTGCAGATCCCGGCCGGTGATGTGCACCGAGACCGCGTTGTCCGGTTCGGGAACCACAGCGGCGACCCGCAGGCGGTGCCGGGCGTTGCGGGCCAGCGGAAGGAACAGCCGGCCGATCAGCAGTGCGCCGATGGCGAAGGCCCACAGACCCCACCAGTAGATCTGGGTCAGGGCGTTGCCGGTGAACGTGGTTCCCTTGTAGACCTGGTGCAGCACGGCGAGCAGGACCGCCGCGTAGAGCAGCAGATGAACGGCGTGCCAGACCTCGTACGGCAGCCGCTTTCGGGCGGCCTGCACCGAGAACGCGACCACGACGACCATCACGGCGACGGCGATCATTCCCAGCAGGACCGGCATCTGCTGGGACAGGGTGAGCGTCTCACTCAGGAACGAGACGTTGCTGTAGGTGGCGAAGCCCAGCAGCACGACCACCGGGTGCAGCACGGCGAGCCAGAAGATCGCGAGGCCGGTCCACCGGTGCCAGACGGTGAGGTGGTCCATGCCGAAGCCGCGGTCCAGCAACGGCAACCGCGCGATCAGCAGCAGTTGCACGACCATCGCGAAGGCCAGATACAGGCCGAGGAGACGACCTATCGAACCAAGGGCGTTGTACGCCGGCGACCCGGCCAGGAAGAACATCGCGTGGATCACGACAACGTTGGCGAGGAGAAAGGCCAGGGTCACGACGCGCGCGACGCTTGTGGAGTGGAAGGTGGTCGATATCGGTGGCTGAGAGACAGCGGTCATCCTGTCTTCCTGTCGGTCCGTCGTGTCAGGGGCAGAATGGCCGCCGCCGCCGTCGATGGCAAGACCAGCAGGCAGCACCACGGTGAGCGCGGCCCCTGACCGGCGACTGAGGATCACGCACAGCCCCGGCAATGCCGTCACCGTGCCGAGCCGGCGGCCTTGCCCCAAACATCTTAGTCATTAAGATAATGGCATGAGGGTATCGACTGACTTCTCGGTGGCCATCGCCGGCGCCGGGTTATCCGGTCTCTGTCTCGCCCAGTACCTGATGCGCGCCGGCATCGACGTGCACGTCTACGAACGGGACGCAGGCCCCTTCGTCCGGCGGCAGGGCTACCGCATCATTCTCGACCGGTACGGGCTGGCGGCGCTGCGCGAGAGCCTGCCCCGCCCGTTGTACCGCCTGGCGCTGACCACCGGCGACGAGCCCGGCGGGCAGCTGCGCTTCACCGACAGCCGGCTGCGGGACGCCTTCACCATCAACTTCAAGAACGAGCCGTACGCGACCCGCCAGGTCGACCGGCTGACCCTGCGGTCGATCCTGCAGTCCGGGTTGGACGGGCGCATCCACTACGGCAAGACCGCCGTCGCGGTGGACAGTGACGACCCGGCCCGGCTGCGGCTGCGGTTCTCCGACGGCGGGGTCGCCGCAGCGACCGTCGTGGCCGGCGCGGACGGCGTCGGCTCGGCGCTGCGCGCGCAGCTCATGCCGGACGCGCACCCGGCGGACACCACGATGGTGGGCATCTACGGGCGATCACCCCTGCGGCACAACGGCGAGAGCGTCATCCCGGACGCGCTGCGTACCAGCGGGGTGCTGGCCATCGCGGACCGGCCCGGCCGCGCCTTCTTCTTCACCCCCATGCGGTTCGGCGAACGCCCGCCGGAGGCGTTCGCCCGTCTGGCCCCGAGCAGCTACGCGCCCACCGGCGAGGACTACGTCATGTGGGCAATGCTGCTCCGGCAGGAGGAGGTGCCCATCGACGTTCGCGGGCACCTGCTGACGCTGTGGAGGCTGGCCGCCCGGATGAGTGCGGACTTCCACCCACTCGTCCGGCGGCTGGTCGACACGGCGGAACTGGACGCCACGGTCCTCAACCTCTTCGCCACCGGCCGGCGCCCGCACCGCTGGACGGTACCCCGGGCAACGATGATGGGCGACGCCGTGCACGCCATGCCACCGTTCGGCGCCCAGGGCGGCAACACCGCGCTCCGCGACGCCGCCCTGCTCGGTCAACGACTGGTCGAGGCCCGCACGAACGGCACCCCGGTGGAGGTGGCGATCGCCAGGTACCAGAACGAGATGGTGCCGTACGCCTTCCGTGCCGTCGACACCGCTGCCCGGCTGATGCGCCGCCTCACGGGGGGCGCTGCCGCACCGCACTGGGTGCTGACCCGGGTGTTACCTCGGTTGCACCGGGTCACCGTGCCGGAGGCATGATGGCGGTCATGTCCCACCAGCCGGCCCGTGCCGCCGCGATCGCCGACCTCATGCGCGCCGGGCGGGAGACGTCCCGGCTGTCCATGGTGTTCCGGTACGCCGTCGCGGAACGGCTGGGCCTCACCGTGAGCGACCTGGAGTGCCTGGACTACCTGGCAGACGTCGGCTCCGTCACCGCAGGGCAGGTCGCCGAGCGGACCAACCTCACCACCGGGGCGGTGACCAGCATGCTCCGCCGGCTCCGGCAGGCGGGCTACGTGACGGCCGAGCGCGATCCGGCGGACCGGCGACGGGTGATCGTCACCCTGCGGCCCGAGCGGATCGCCGAGCTGGCACGGCCGTACGAACAGTTCGCCGAGCGGACCGAGCGGCTCGTTGAGGGCTACAGCGTCGAGGAGGTCAACCTACTGGTTCGCCACTACGACCGGATGCAGGCGATGTACCTCGCCGAGTTGGACCGCCTCCGCAGCGACCCCGACGAAGGTGGGAACCGCGGGGACGCGGCGCGGAGCGGCCCGGTGAGGTGATCAGTTCCGGTCGGGCGCCGGAGCGAGGACGGCCATCGGATGTCCGACCACAGCGCCACCGTCACGGACGCCGTCGACGTCCCGGGCCCACTGCGGCTGACCCACTGGTTCGACGAGCGGCTGACCCGGGTCGGGGTGACCGGTCGGTTCGCGCGGGACTGCCTGCTCGCGGCGCTGCTCACCGTGCTGACGTTCCTGGTCATGACGCTGTTGTTTCGGTTCGTGGCACCGACGCAGGGTCTCACCCTCGGCCCGGCGCGGGTCCCGGACCGCTCGCCACGACCATCGGACATCTGGCCACCAGCGCCCTGGCCTACGCCGGTCTCGTCCTCGTCGGCAGCTACGTAGCCACCTATCGGCGTTACCTGCAACTGGTGCGGGTCCGTGCGGACGAGGCGGTGCGGGCACAGCAGGCCATGGTGCGCGCCGCCATCGGCGCGGAACGCGCCCGGATGGCGCGCATTGCACGTCGTCGCCGCCCATCACCTGTCCGGCATGGTGGTGCCGGCGGCGGCCGAGCGACTGATCGACCCGGATCCGTCGGCGGCGAAGGCCGCGGTGGCGTGGATCCGGTCCCAGGGCAAGGAGACCCTCGACAATCCCCGGCTCGTCGTGGGGGTGCTGCGCGGTCGCCCGGGAGACAGCGACGGCAACCATCCGGTGCTTCCTCCCCCGGCAGGTCTCGCCTGAGGTGAGCAACGACCGGCCGGCCCGACGGCCGTGAGGCGTCGAGCGGGTCCACCGCCGTCGAGCTGGCCCGCCGGCTCCGACCCGAGGTCATCTGCATGGACGTACGCATGCCCGGCGGTGACGGCCTCACCGCGACCCGCCGGATCATCACCGAGGCGGTCGGGTCGCCGCCGCGCATCAGCTCACCGCGCGGGAGGTCGAGATCATCGGCCTGCTGGCCCGAGGGCTGTCCAACGTCGAGATCGCCGACGAGTTGTTCATCGAGACCAGCACGGTCAAGTCGCACCTCGGCCGCGCCATGGCCAAGATCGGCGTGCGGGACCGGCTCCAGACGGTCGTCTGGGCCTACCGCAACGGCGTCGCATCGCGTTGACGCGCGACGCGCGACGCTGGTGCATACCCAGTATGCTCGCAGCCCATGCGACCTGAACCCGACAACCGGCGGGTGGTGCTCGCGGCGGCCCTGGGCGGACTGCCGCTCGGCTGCCTCGACTTCATCTGGATCAAGTACGTGCCGCATCCCGTCGGCGACCTCGGCAACTCCAGTGCGGTGTGGGCGGTCGCCGCCTACCTCTTCGGCCTCTGGGTGCGGTCGGGCACGCTGCGCGCGGCGGCGGGCGCCACTGTCGCGCTCGTGGTCGCGGTGCCCGGTTACTACGCCACGGCGGCCCTCGTGCAGGGAGACGACTGGGCCGTGCTGTGGGCACCGACCTCTCTGCTCTGGATGTGCTTCGGCGTCCTCGCCGGAGTGATCTTCGGCATCGCTGGGATATGGACACACGGGGCAGGTCGGCGACAGGTGGTCGGGCCAGCGCTGCCGGCTGCGGTGCTGTTCGCCGAGGCGGGGCTGGAGATCCGCCGGATCGGCCACCCGAACTACGGCGACGACCCGATCTGGGACGCCCTGATCAGGATCACGCTCGGCCTGCTGGTCCTCGTTCTCGCCGCGCGTACGAACCGGCAGCGGGTGCTGGCCCTCGCCGCGGCGTTGCCGCTGGCGCTGGCGGGCCTGGCAGCATTCCTGATCGCCGGTTTCCGCTGACCGCAGCCCCGACTCCGCCGGGGCGCGACTGTTCGGCGACGAACCTCAGGCCAGCGACAGGAAGAGCTTTTCCATCTGTTCGAGGTTGGCCTTGCGGTCCTCCCCGGCGGCGCCGCTGACGCACTGCTCCAGACCGCTAGCGATGATCTTGAAGCCGGCGCGGTCCAGCGCGCGCGAGACCGCCGCGAGTTGGGTCACCACCTCGGCACAGTCCCGACCGTCTTCGAGCATGCCGATGACGCCGCGAATCTGGCCCTCGGCACGGCGAAGTCGCTTGACCACGTCACCGACCGCGTCCTCGTCGACCTGCATCCCCCACCCCTTCCCACGTCGTCGAACAACAGTACACCCGGGGGTATTTCCGGGCGGCCGACCGCGAGCTGTTTGCGGTTCTCCGATCCTTGGTCAATACTCGGATCCAGATACCCCCCGGGGTATATATCTGGATCTGAGGATGGAGTGTCCCGTGACCGCCAGGAACAGTTCCCCGACCATCGACGTGCCCACCGCGCGGGCCCTGGTCGCCGACAACCCCGACGTGCTGATCGTCGACGTACGCACCCCGAGCGAGTTCGAGACCGCACACGTTCCCGCCTCGATCAACCTCCCGCTCGACCAGGTCGACGCGCACCTCGGTCGGATCGTCGACGACGCGGGCGGCCGAATCCTGCTGATGTGCCAGTCCGGCAACCGGGCCACGACGGCCTGCACCCGGCTGGCGAACGCCGGACTGACCGATGCCACCGTCATCACCGGCGGCATGAACGCCTGGATCGCCGGGGGCGGACCGGTCGAGCGTGGCCGGCAGCGGTGGAGCCTGGAACGCCAGGTGCGCCTCGTCGCGGGCGGTGTGGTGCTGCTCACCGTCGTCGCCAGTGTCTGGGTGCCCGCCGCCCGGTTCGTGGCCGGCTTCGTCGGCGCCGGCCTGACCTTCGCCGCCCTTACCGACACCTGCGCGATGGGAGCGATGCTGTCCCGGCTGCCCTACAACCGCGGCGCCGGTTGCGACGTCGACCGGTCCCTGGCGCGGCTGCGCAACGATCGGCAACAGGCGTGAACGGTACGGAGTACGTCCGGCAGGACCGCACCGGCCCGGCCCGGGTGGTGCCCCTGCTCGGATGGCTGCGCCACTACGACCGCCGCACCCTGCGCCACGACCTGATCGCCGGTCTGACCGTGGCGGTCATGCTGGTCCCGCAGAGCATGGCCTATGCCGCGCTGGCCGGCATGCCTCCGGTCACCGGGCTCTACGCCTCGGTCGTGCCGCTGCTGGTCTACGCGCTGCTGGGTAGTTCCGGATCGCTGGCCGTCGGGCCGGTGGCCATCACCGCGCTGATGACCGGCACCGCGCTCGCTCCCCTGGCCGACGGCGACCCCACCCGTTACGCCGCCCTCGCCGGTCTGCTCGCCCTGCTGGTCGGCGCGATCCAGGTGCTGATGGGTGTGCTCCGGCTCGGGGCCCTGATCAACTTCATGTCCCACTCGGTGCTGTCCGGCTTCGCCTCCGCCGCCGCGATCGTGATCGCGACCAGCCAGGTGAAGGACCTGCTCGGACTCGACGCGGGGCGGGCGGAGACCTTTCCGGAGATCGCCGCGTCGCTCTGGCGTTCGGCCACCACCGTCCACCCGCTGACAGTCCTCGTCTCGGCGACCAGCGTCGCCGGTCTGCTACTGGTTCGCCGCTACCTGCCGAAACTGCCCGGCGCCCTGCTCGTGGTGGCGGGCGTCACCGTGGCCAGCATCGCCTTCTCCCTCGGCACGCGCGGCGTGCGGATCCTCACCGAGGTCCCCGGCGGACTTCCCGCTCCGGCCCTCCCCGCGCTCGGCGGCTCGGACGTGACGGCGTTGCTGCCGGCGGCGGCGGCGATCGCCCTGGTCGCCTACATGGAGGGCATCGCCGTGGCCAAGTCCCTCGCGGCGCGGAGCCGCCAGCAGATCAGCCCCAACCAGGAGCTCGCGGCGGTCGGTTCGGCAAACGTCGCAGCCGGCCTGTTCCAGGCGTTTCCGGTGGCCGGCGGCTTCTCCCGCAGCGCGGTGAACTACTCGGCCGGGGCACGCACCCCCCTGGCCAGTGTGGTCACCGCCCTGATGGTGGCCCTGACCGCGGTATTCCTGACGCCGGCCTTCCACCACCTGCCCAAGGCGGTGCTCGCCGCCATCGTGGTGGTGGCGGTGCTCGGGCTTGTCGACCGCCGGTCGGCGGTGACCGCGTGGCGGACCCGCCGCTCGGACGGGCTGACCCTCGCGCTCACCTTCGTGGTCACCCTGCTGTTCGGGGTCGAACCCGGTCTCGCCGCCGGCGTGACCTTCGCCCTGGCGGTCTTCCTGTGGCGTTCGGCCCGGCCGCATCTGGCCGAACTCGGCCGGGTGCCGGGCACGCAGACGTACCGCAACGTGGCGCGCTACGCGGGCCTGATCACCGACCCCCGGGCCGCGATCGTCCGGGTGGACGGACCGCTGTACTTCGCCAACGCGCAGTTCCTGGAGGACCGGCTGCTCAGCCTGGCCGAGCAACGGCCGGAACTGACGGCACTGGTGCTCGACGCCAGCGCGATCAGCGACGCCGATGTCGACGGCGCCCACGCCGTCGCCGAGCTTCACGAACGTCTCGCGTCCCGGGGCGTGGCGCTGCACCTGGCCACCGTCCGTGGGCCGGTGCGCGACCTGCTCGGACGGGCGGGCGTGTGGCAGACGGTACATGCCGCCGGTCAGGTGCACCCTGACCTGACCGCTGCGCTGACGGCCACCGGCGGCGGAGCGGCGCAGCCGGTGGTCGGCACACCCGCACGGCCGCCGTCGCCACAGGAGGTGTTCTAGCCGTGCCGGACCGCTTCGCCACGCTGCTGAGCTGCATCGACGGTCGCATCCAGCGTCCCCTCGACGAGTGGGTGAGACGGCATCTCGACGTCGAGTACCTCGACACCATCACCGAGCCCGGGCCGGAGGCACTGCTGGCCACGACAGGTGAGTCCCGACTGGACTCTCTGCTGGAGAAGGTGCGGGTCTCCCAGCGGGCACACGGCAGCGCGACGCTGGTCGTCGCCGCCCACTCCGACTGCGCGGGAAACCCGGTGAGCGTGGCCGAGCATCATCGCCAACTGCGCGCCGGCCTGTCCCGGCTGGCCACCCGGCTGCCGGGCACCCGCATCCTGGCCGTGCATGCCGGCCGCTGCGGCCACCGGTGCTGGGCACCCGAACTCGTCGCGGAGGTGACCCCGCCGAAAACCGGACCGTAGCACTGTGCCCATCGCATACCCCGGGGGGTATGTGGGAGAGTTCCGCCGACCGTTCTCGTCATGAAGGAGTTTGACCATGCTGTTCACCCAGTACTACCTGGACTGCCTCTCCCAGGCGTCGTACCTGGTCGCCGACGACACCACCGGTCGGGCGGTCCTGGTCGACCCGCGCCGCGACATCGAGGAGTACCTCATCGACTCCCGGGCCCGGGGGCTGACCATCGAGGGCGTGATCAACACCCATTTCCACGCCGACTTCCTCGCCGGGCATCTGGAGGTGGCGGCGGCGACCGGCGCCTGGATCGGGTACGGCCGACGCGCCGAGACCGAGTATCCGATCCGCAAGTTGACCGACGGCGACCGGATCAGCCTCGGCGAGGTGACCCTGGAGATCATGGAGACGCCGGGCCACACTCCGGAGTCGATAAGCGTGCTGGTGTACGAGCACGCCGACGACCCCGTGCCGTACGGGGTGCTGACCGGTGACGCGTTGTTCATCGGCGACGTGGGCCGGCCCGATCTGCTCGCCTCGCTCGGCGTCACCGCCGACGAGTTGGGCAGCATGCTCTACCACAGCGTGCACCAGAAGCTGATGAACCTGCCCGATCAGGTGCGGGTCTTCCCGGCCCACGGCGCGGGCTCGGCCTGCGGCAAGAACCTGTCGACCGAGCGGCAGTCCACCATCGGCGAGCAGCGCCGCACCAACTACGCCTGCGCGCCGATGGGTGAGGAGCAGTTCGTCGCGCTGGTCGCCGGTGGTCAGCCGGCGACGCCCGGGTACTTCGCCTTCGATGCGGTGCTCAACCGCAAGGCCCGCGAGCTGTTCGACCGCGCCCGCGCCGCCCGGCCGCTCACCCCCGCCGAGTTCCTCGCCGCCCGGGCCGACGGTGCCATCGTCGTCGACACCCGCGACCCGCACGAGTACGCCGCCGGGCACCTTCGTGGCGCGATCAACATCCCTGCCGACGGCCGCTTCGCCGAGACCGCCGGTAGCGTCGTGGCACCCGAGCGCACCATCCTCGTCGTCGCCCACCAGGACCGCGAGGAGGAGATCGTGACCCGCCTCGCCCGGATCGGTTTCGACCATGTCGCCGGTTACCTGCGCGATCCCGAGGACGCGTTCCGCGAGATGGTCGCCGAGCTGACCCCGGCCAGCCGGGTCACCGCCACCGAGCTGCGCGAGGCGCTCGACCGGACCGAGCCGCCGCGCGTGCTCGACGTGCGCAACGCCGGCGAGCGCGAGCAGGGCGCGATCGCCGGATCGCTGCACATCCCGCTGGCCGAACTGCCCCGGCGACTCGACGAGGTGCCCGAGGACCGGCCCGTCGTCGTGCACTGCGCCGGTGGCTACCGCTCCTCGGTCGCGGCCAGCCTGCTGCGGGAGGCCGGCCGTACCGACGTCGCCGACCTGCTCGGCGGCTACGGCGCCTGGCAGGCGCTGCGGCAATCCACCGCGGCCTGAGCCCGACCGGTGCGGGCGTGGCCGCTCCTGTCGCGGTCACGCCCCGCACCGCTACCCGGCCGCGCGCCTGCCGGTTCCACACACCGCGCCCGGCCCAAGCTGCGGCCGGACAGCCGGGGACCGGGCCGACGGGACCGGCTCAGCCGTGCAACTTGAGGGCCCGGAGCAGTTCGTCGTTCTCCTCGGGAGTACCGATCGACAGCCGAACACCACCGTCGATGACGCTGCTGCGGTCCCGCAGCCGGATGCCCTGCGCGGCCAGGGCGCCGCACAGCCGCTGCGGATCCTCGGTCCGCAGCAGCAGGAAGTTCGCGTCCGACGGGAACACCTCGATCACCGACGGCAGCTGCGCCAGGGCGTTGCGCACCCGATCCCGCTCGGCGACGATGCGCTCGATGGTGCGCCGACCGTGCGCGATGCCCGCGGGCGAGATCGCCGCGCCGATCGCGCGGATCGCCGTGACGGCGAGAGGGTACGGCGGCATGATGCGGCGCAGTACCCCGATGACCTCCGGGTGGGCGAGGGTGATGCCGCAGCGCTCACCGGCGAGGCTGTACTCCTTGGACAGCGACCGCACGACGACGAGATTGGGCCGGCCGGCGATGTCGCCCGCGAGTGACGGCTGACCCGAGTAATCGAGGTAAAGCTCGTCGACCACCACCATCGCCCGGCCGCGCAGCCGTTCGGCGAGCCGCAGCACGGACGCCCGGTCCATCAGGTTGGCGGTCGGGTTGTTCGGCGAGCAGACGAAGACGAGCTTGATCCCCGGGTCGGCGGCGCAGGCCGCCAGCATCGCGTCGGCGTCGAGCTGGTACGACCCGGGCACGAGGGGCACCCGGCACACCGAGGCGCCCTGGATGGCCGCGGCCGTCTCGTACATCACGAACGTCGGCGGTGTGATCAGGATGCCGTCCCGGCCGGCCGCACAGAACGCGCGGACCAGCAGGTCGATGGACTCGTCCGCGCCACGCGACAGGAAGAGCTGCTCCACCGGCAGGCCGTAGATCTCGGCGAAGCGGCCCAGCAGCGATGGTGGTTGCGGCTCCGGGTACCGGTTGAGGCCCTCCTGCTCGGGCCCGCCCGGGTACGGCGGGTAGGGGTTCTCGTTCGCGTCGAGGTGGATCCGGGCGGCCTGCTCGGCCTCGACGCGCGCCGAACTGTAGGGCCGCATCGCGTAGATCTCGGGCCGGACCAGCGAAACGATGTCATCCACGAGCTGCGCGATCCTCTCCGGCCGGGCCGGGTCCGCCCCGGTAGGCGCAGGGTACCGCCCCCGCCCGGTCGGCCTGCCCGTTGGTGGGCGCTGGCCGATCCCGTGGTGCATGCGGTCGCTCAACCTCTCGACGAACGTGACCGCCGCAGCGTGAGCGTCCGACCCGCCCTGCCCTCCGGGCCGGCGAGCGGCACCGGGTACGTCTGCCCCCGGGCATGTACCGGCGTCTGGTCGTCGTAGTGCAGGGAGCCGGGCAACCCCGAGCTGCCGTGCCGCAGGACGTCCCGCAGCACCGGCCCGGCGGGGTCGACCTCGGCCACGAAGCGCCAGGGTGCGCCCTCGATCGCGGCGCCGCTGCGATCGGGCGTCATGAGACAGACCGTATGGCCGCTGCCTCCGACCGGGGTCTCGTCGCCACCGAAGAGCCCGCGTAGCCCGGGTAGCGCCTTGGCGATCGGATGCCGGTCGTCGACGCGGTGCACCGCGTCGTAACGCCAACCAGCCGGGTCCGCGCCGTGTGCGGTGACGATTCTCTCGATCGCCGTGTGCAGCGCTTCGGCGACGACGACCGGCAGTGGCTCGGTCTCGCCGAGTCGCTGTCGGGCCTCCGCGTCAAGAATGAGATGATCAACTTGAAGGGTCAGATCGGGCATGCTGGTGGCCAGCTCCGCACCCAGTGGTTCGGTCACCCATCGGTCCACCAGGGCCTGGAGCAGACGGAGAAAGACAAGTGGCGCCGGCTGCTCACCTCGGGCGTGGCCGTCCCACTCACTGAGCAGGCGGTGCCCGATCCGCACCAGCTCATCCGTCGGCGGGCGGGCCGCCAGCGCGTCCAGCAGCACCGGCAACACCCGGGCCGCCCGTCCGTCGGCCACGTCGTTCTGCCAGCGCGCACACTCCTCCGCCGAGATCGACCCGGCGCGGATCAGCTGCTCGATGCGTTCGGCCCGGTACGGGGCGACCCAGTCGGCACCGACCTGCACCCGCGCGTCGTCCGGCACCAGTTTGTGGTTCGCCGAGATGAGGTAGCCCTCGGCAGGGTTGACCGTCTCCGGCAGTTCGTCGAACGGGAGCAGGTCCTGCCACGACTCGGCGACGTCGGCGAACGATGCTGGGGCGAGCCCGCTGCCCGGCCGCCGCCGCGGCACGTTTCCGGCGGTCTTGAGCGCTATGACATCGTCGGCGGTGGCCACCACCACGTTGAGCACCGGCACCCCGAAGTCGCGGAGGGCCGCCCGGAAGCCGGGATAGTTCTCCGCCCGCCACATCCGCAGACAACCGACGATCTCGGTGGAGGGGACGAAACCGCTCCAGAAGAGGCCCAGCCGGGCGTCACCGTCCGGACCTGGCTCGTCGAACTCGACGTGCCGCTGCCCGCCTGCGGCCCGGACCGCGACGTCCGCGCCGCCGCGTACCGAGATGACGCTCTCCTGGCTCCAGGTCGGTTGTGCTGCCGGGCCGTCGAGCAGGCAGAGATCCTGAGTGTCGACAGTGGCGTTGGTGATGCCCCAGGCCAGTCGGCTGTTGCTGCCGGCGATGAGTCCGGGCAGTCCGGGCACGGTGACGCCGTACGCCGTCGCCGGCACCGCCGGCAGCAGCAGGCCCATCTGGTACCAGATGCTCGGTTGGGTGAACAGCACGTGCGGATCGTTGGCCAGCAGCGGCGCGCCCGAGCGGGTGAGTCGCCCCGAGATCGCCCAGGCGTTGGATCCGGGCGACGTCTCCCCGCCCAGCAGCCCGCGCAGCCAGGCACGGGACTGCTCGGGCAGCTCGGCGACCGGGGCGGGCCCGGCTGCTACCGGGCTGCCGGGGCGTTGCTCGTCGCCCCGAAATGGACGCCTGATGGTCACGGCGCCGTCGATCGGGTAGCGAGGCGCGGAGAAACAGTCCGCGTAGCGGGGTCGCTCCGCCGCGAGTCGCATGCGGAAGACCTCCTGCCGGAGGTTGGTGCCGAGGTCGAACCCCAGATGCTTGACGATGAGCACGGAGTCGAGCGGCGTCCAGGGGTCGGGGCGGTAGCGGAGCAGCAGGAACTCCACCGGAAGACCGGCCCGCCGCCGGAGCCGGCGGATCGCCGCGTTGACGCCGTCGCTGAAGGCCGCCAGGCAGGCGTACGACTCAGGGTCCACCAGTTCCAGCGAGCGGCGGGCCACCCGTTCCAGAGCGAGCCTGCGGGCCCGCACGTCCTCGGGCGCCACCGTCTCGCCCAGCACCTCCGCCAGTCGGCCGCGGGCCCGCCGTCGGAGCACGTCCATCTGCCACAGCCGGTCAGTGGCCTGCGCGAATCCGCTCGCGAAGTAGAGGTCGCGCTCGTCGTGGGCGACGATCCACGGCACCCCCCGGCCGTCGCGACGAACCGTGGCCCCGTCGGTCAGGCCGCTGAGCCGCAGCGAGCCGCGACCGACGTGTGCCCGTACGGCCGGCGCGCGCAGCAGCCGCAGTGCCGCGTCGCGTACCCCGTCACGTCGCGCCATCGCCGACCGCCGTCCGTGCCCGAGGGGCGGCCTTGCCCATCTGCAGACCGGGAAGGTTACGGCCCACCAGGAGGTAGATCAGGACACTGATCACCGCGAAGACGCTCACCCCGAGGAACATCGCCGTCCCGCCGTAGTGCGCCAGGATCAGCCCACCGGTGAAGGGTCCGATGAAGCCACCGAGCTGCGCGAAGGTCTGTGCCCCGAAGTAGCTGCCCCGCCGGTCCGGCGGTGCGATCCGGTCGATGACGGCGAACTCCGCCGGGATGATGAAGGTCTCCCCGACCGTGAAGATCACCATCGCGGCCACGAACTGCCAGCCCGGACCGGCGAAGGCGAAGCCCACCATGCCCGCGACGAGGAGCACCCCGCCGATGACGATCGACCGCACCGGGTCACGCTTGCGCGCGTACCGCGAGACGAAGAGTTGAACGACGACAACGGTGACGGCGTTGGTGGTCAGCACGTAGCCGAGGATCTTCGTTCCGTCGGCGAATCCGGCGGAGAGATGCTGTGCCAGCAGCGCCGAAATCTTGCTGTGTACCGCCTCCAGCAGCAGACCCGCGGCGATGAAGCAGAGCAGCCGGAAGTCCCGGACGACCACCCGGAAGCTGTCCCGCAGCCCTTCGAGATGGCTCCGAAGACCGGTGCTGGGCTCCTGCTCCGGCACCGCCGGTGTCACCGGCGGCAGGAACAGCAGTGTCAGCCCGAACAGGCAGAGATAGACCGCGTAGACCACGGCGCCGACCAGGAAGGCCACCCGGCCACCGGAGAGGCCGGCGTACGCGCCCAGCAGCGGCCCCACGGCGAACCCGACGTTTACCGCCATGTACTGGTACGAGAACCACCTCAGCCGGTCCTCCGCCGGCAGCAGATCACTCAGCAGGGCCTTCGCCACCGGGTTGAAGGTGCTGCTGCTGAGGGCCAGGGCGGCGTTGATGAAGAAGACCGCCAGCACCCCGTTGCTGTAGTAGAAGGCCACGAAGGAGGCGATGACCCCGGACAACGCGAGCAGCAGCAGCCTGGTACGGCCCAGCGCGTCGGAGAGGGAGCCACCGACGAAGCCGGCGAAGATCGAGAAGAAGACCGACGACCCGATGATGAAGCCGATCGTGGTCGGGGTGAGTCCCAGCTCCCGATGGAGAAAGATCGCGAGAAAGGGGATCGCCACCGAGTTCGCCAGACTCATGATCCCGGCCCCGGCGATCAGTAGTCGGGCCAACATCATGGGACGGGTTGTCGTCGTCATCGGGCGGCCGGCCCTGCCTCGTCCGTGGCGACGGGCCCGTGCTGACCGAGGAAGCGGCGCATCAGCTCCGCCACCTCGGTGACGTGGGGACGGTAGAGCATCGCCTCGTGCCCGGCGGCGACCGAGGTGTACGCCAACCTCGCCCCGACGATCCGCTGCCAACCCGATCGAGGCTGTTCGCCCTGGTCATGGCGAGTGTGCGCGGCCTCGATCAGCATGATCGACAGGTCCGGCGGGACCGTGACCGGCGGCCAACGCAGCGACGACATCCCGCTGAAGGCGTCGAACACCTCGGTGAGGTCACCGTTGAGCAGGTGTGGCGCGTCCGCCCCGATCAGCTCCTGAACCTCGGCGAGAATCTGCTCCTCCGGCGTGGTCCGCAGCAGGGTCGGCAGGTCCGAGGGGGCGTGCTCGCGCACCGCCGGGAACATCTCCGCCAGGATCGCCAGGAACGAGACGAGCTGCTCGACACGGGTGGTCCCCAGGCGACGCCCCACCGCCTCCGGGTCCACCGAGTCCAGCGCCACCAGGCCAGTGACCGGGACGCCCCGGGCCCGCAGCTCGTGCGCGACGTAGAGGCCGAGTGCGCCGCCGAAGGAGTGACCCACCAGATCAACCGGTCCGGTGCCCGCAGCCGCGGCGATCACCTCGGCGCATCTGCTGGCCAGCGCGGTGATGGTGCCGTCGACCCCCTCCTGGTACAGCTCTCTGGTCGACACCGCGAAGAACGAACGATCGTCGAACATGGCGCTCAGCTGGGCGAAGGAGGGACCGAGACCGAGCACCCCGGGGAGCGCGTAGATCGGCGTGGCGCCCTCGGGCCGCCGGCGCAGCGCCAGCAGCCGGCGGGCGCCGGGCTTCTCTCGGCCGAGCAGGGCCGCCAGACTGGACTGTGGCTCCGCCAGGGCACGTCGCAGCAGATCGACGTACTCGTCAGCGCAGGACTGGATGGTCGGCCGGTGGAACAGGTCGGGGTTGAAGTGCCAGCGCAGTTCGAGGTTCCGGCCGATGTCGAAAACATCGAGCATCAGCTCCGCCAGGGTGTCCTGACTCGGTGACGGAAGCAGGTCGACAGCAAGCCCGTCCAGCTCGATGCCGCCGCGTTGGTCGTCCTGGTACGCGAACATGATCTGGAAGAGCGGCGAGTGGGCGGTCGAGCGGGCCGGATTGAGCCGGGTCACCACCATGTCCAGCGGCACATGCTGATGATCGAGGTCGAGCAGGGCCTCCTCGCGGACGTGCTGCACGTAGCTGAGGAAGGTGGGGGCGTCGTCCACCCGGGTCCGGCGCACCAGGGTGTTGACGAACATGCCGATGAGTCCGTCGAGTTCGGTGCCGTTGCGGTTGGCGACCGGAGTGCCGACGACCACGTCATCGCTGCCCGAGCGCTTCGCCAGCAGCATCGCGAAGACCGCGTGCAGCAGCACGAACGGGGTCCCACCAGAGGTCCGGGCCAGTGCTCGTACCGCCTCGGTGAGCTGCGGGTCGAGCCGCTGGATGATGCTCTCACCCGAATGGGTCGCCTCGACGGGGCGGGGCCGGTCCAGTGGAAGGCCGTGCACGAGTGGCAGATCCCGCAGACGCTCCTCCCAGTAGCCGAGGTCACGCGCCGCCTGCGGGCTGTCGGCCCAGCGCGTCACGCTGTAGGAGTAGTCGGCGTAGGTCACCGGCAACGGCGGCAGCTCGGCCTGGTCGGCTGCGGAGTCCCGGTGGAAGGCGCGGTAAAGCTGACCGACCTCGCGGGCAAGGATGCCGATCGACCAGCCGTCGGAGGCGACATGGTGCATGCTGATCAGCAGTGCGTGCCTGTGGGGCATCAGCCTGATCAGGCGGACCCGCAGCATGTCGTCGTGTTCGAGGTCGAACGGGCGGCGCAGTTCCTGCTCGGACAGCCGTTCGGCCACTGCCGTCAGATCCGTGCCAGACGGTACCTCCGCCGCCTCGACCGCCATCCGGAACTGGCCGGCGGGACGGACGACCTGCACGATGCCGCTGTCGGCCAGGCGCAGGACCGTACGGAGGGCGGCGTGCCGGTCGACGATGGTCCGGAAGGCCCGTTCCAGGGCGTCGACATCCAGGTCGCCCTCGATCAGGGCGGTCTGGTGCAGGTTGTACGCGGCGCTGTCCCGCTGCAACTGGGCCAGGTAGTACAACCGTCCCTGGGGATCGGTCACCGGCACCGGCTCGCCCTCGGGAACGCGGTACAGCGGAATGCCGCCACCACCCGAGGTACGCCCGTCAGCGTCGCCGCGCCGGACGAGTTGAGTGAGCCCGCGTACGGTCGGGTCGCGCAGGAACAGACGCAGCGGTATGTCCACGCCGAATTCGCTGCCGATCCGGGCGACCAGCCGGATGGCGAGGATGGAGTGACCGCCGAACTCGAAGAAGCTGGTCTGCGGATCGACCCGCTCGATGCCGAGCAGGTCGGCCACCACCTGCGCCACCCGGTCCTCGTCGACGTCACCGCTCGACCGGGTCGGCACCGGCGCGGCGATCGGGGCCGGGCCGTGCTCGGTGTCGGGTAGGAGCGTCGCTTGGGCGGGATCCGGCAACGCCCGCCGGTCCACCTTGTCGTTCTGGTTGAGCGGCAGGGCGTCCAGGACGACGAAGACACTCGGGATCATGTACGCCGGCAGCGCGGTGGCCAACGCGCGCCGCAGGGCGACGGCGGTCAGTCCGGGCTGGCTCGGCACCAGGTAGGCCACCAGCGTGGGGCCACGTTGTGGCAGTTCACGGGCGACAACGGCCACCCCGGAGACCGAGCCGAGGGCGCGGAGCGCGGTTTCCACCTCGCCGAGCTCGATCCGGAATCCGCGGATCTTGACCTGGTCGTCCTGCCGGCCCCGGTACTCGTACTCACCGGACTTCACAAGCACGGCCTGATCGCCCGAACGGTAGCCGCGCTCCCCCGTCGCCGGCAGGCGCACGAAACGCGCCCGGTTCAGTCGCGGGCTGCCGAGGTAGCCGCTGCTCAGCGCGGGACCGGAGATGACGATCTCGCCCGGCTGGCCGGCCGGCACCTCGTTGAGGTCGGCGTCGACGAGGGTGAACCGCAGGTCCGCCAGCGGCACTCCGATCAGCGACCGCTCCTGCCCCAGGTCCTCCCGCCGCACCCGCCGGTAGCTGGCGTAGACGGTGGTTTCCGTCGGACCGTACATGTTGATCAATTGTGGCCGCTCGTCGCCGTACCGGGCCACCCACGGTCGCAGGTCGCCGAAGTGCAGCGCCTCACCCGCGCTGATGACATAGCGCAGCGGGAGCCGACGGTCGCGGGTGGCGTCCTCGGCGATGAGCTGGTTCAGCGCGGTGGGCGTCTGGCACAGCACGGTGACCCGCTCCCGTTCCAGCAGGTCCCACAACGCCTGCGGGTCCTGGGCGGTCTCCCTCGGCACGATCACCAGACAACCGCCGTACAACAGCGGCCCCCACATCTCCCACACGGACACGTCGAAGGCGAACGAATGGAACATCGCCCACACGTCATCCGGACCGAACCCGAAATGACGCTCCGTCACCCCGAAAAGGCGCAACACGTTACCGTGCGAAATCTGCACCCCCTTCGGACGCCCCGTCGTCCCCGACGTGAAAATCACATACGCCCGATCATCCCCACCCGGCTCCGCCGCGGCCACCTCCACCGGACCACCGGCCAAACCCTCGTCATCCACGAGCACCGCCGGCACGCCCTCCGGCAACAACCCCACCAACCCACCACTGGTCACCACCACCGACAGATCAGCATCATCCACAATCAACTCCAACCGACCCGCCGGAGTCCCCACATCCAACGGCACATACGACGACCCCACCCGCAACACCGCAAGCACCGCAGCAACCATGTCAACCGAACGATCCAACAACACCCCCACCGGCCGCGACACATCCACACCCGCAGCCCGAATCGCCCCCGCCAACACCCCCGCCCGACGATCCAACTCCCCAAACGTCACACCCCGACCACCACACCGAACCGCCACCCGATCAGAAAAACACCGAACCGACTCCCCAAACGCCGCCACCAAACTCCGCGCCTGCCCCACCGACGGCACCGTCCGGCCGATCCGCGCATCGCCACCGGTGACCGTCGGCTCCGACTGACTACGCTGAATCACCCGCTGACGCAGAAGATCTGCAAGAACCTGATTCACGGTTGGCCCTTCATCAAAACAGTTGGTATCGGTGGGTCAGAACGCGAGCAGCAGCGCGGCGAGCAGGCCCGGCCGTGCCTGCACCGCCGCCAGGTAGTCCGGCCAGGACGGTGACTCGACAATCTGCGCCGCCGCCTTGCCGAGGTCGATGTCGTCGCCGCTGATCTCGCGCCAGAGGCGCTCCAGATCCGTCTGGTCGTCCTGATCGATGAGCCGCATCTCGGAGAGCTTCATGTCGGGGTGCGTGACCAGGAACTCCAGCGCCCGGCCGATCGCGGCCAGGAGCCGGTCGACGGTGGCCCGGGTGAAGAGCGTCGCGTCGTACTGTGCGGACAGCTCCGGCTCCGGGTCGAGAACGAAGCGGAACAGCAGGTCGAACAGCGCAGTCGCCGGAGGCAGCTGCACCAGCCGACCGGTCACCTCGGGCAGCGTGCGCAGGTCCAGCGGGTAGTTGTCGACGGCGACCATGGCCTGGACCAACGTCGGCATGCCCGCGACCCGAGGCGGCCGCACCGCCCGCACGATCTCCTGGAACGACAGCTGCTGATGATCCAACGCGGAGAGCGCGCTGGCAGCGATCGCATTCACCAGGGCGGCGCCGGTCACGTGTGGCTCCACCCGGTACCGGAAGGGCAGCGTATCCGCGAAGTAGCCGACCAGGTTCTCCGTCTCCGCGAGGTCGCGGCCGGCGACCGGGGCGCCCAACACGATGTCGGTGTGCTGGGCGAACCGGCTGAGCACGATCGCCGCCGCGCTGTGCAGGAGCATGAAGGTGGTGACCCCGGCCTCCTCCGCGGCCCGCTGCACGCGTTCCCGCTTTCCGGTCGGCCACCGCACCGCCACGTAGCCGGCCTCCCGACTGCGTTCCTCGGTCCGGGGGAGATCCGTCACCAGACCGAGGTCACCGGAGTAACCGTCCAGGTAGTTCCGCCAGAAGTCGACGTCCGCGCCAGCTGTGGCCGCCGCCTGGTCGTGCCGCCAGAGGGCATAGTCGGCGTACTGGATCGGCAGCTCCGGCAGTTGGGGCGGCAGCCCCTGCCGGTGTGCCCGGTACGCCTCGGTGATCTCGCTGAAGACCACGTTCGTGGACCAGCCATCCGACACTAGGTGGTGACTGCTCCACTGCAGCACATGCTCGGTGGGGGTGAATCGGAACAGGCGGGTGACCACGACCGGGCCACCGGTCAGGTCCAGCGCGAGCTCGCTGAGGGCCCGGTCCCGTACGTACCTGGTCATCTCCGTCGGATCGGTGAGCTGCTCCCCCGTCGCGTCCACCACGTCGAGGGTCACCACCGCGTACGGGTCGGGTCGCTGGTAGCTGCTGCCCTCCTCGGTGCCGAAGCGCATCGAGAACACCTCGTGCCGGCTGGTCACTGTCGTGATCGCGGAGCGCAGCGCGGCGATGTCCAGCACCCCGGACAGGTGCAGCAGCACCGTGTTGTCGTAGGAACGGTCGTCCGGGTCGACCTGACACAGGAACCAGAGGGCGGCCTGGTTGGCGGCCAGCGGGAACCGGTCCGGTCGGGGTTGTGCCGGCCGGATAGGCGTCCCGCCGGTCGCCGGCACGGCCCCGCGCCCGCTGGCGATCCGCTGGGCCAGGGCGCGGGGATTCGGATTCTCGAACAGCAGGCGGATCGGCAGATCCATCCCGAAGCGGTCCCGAAGCCGGGCCATCACCTGCGCCGCGTGCAGGGAGTGCCCGCCCAGGCCGAAGAAGTCGGTGAGTGGACCGGGACGCGTCGGCATCCGCAGCACGCTGCGCCAGACATCCATCACGACGGCCTCGGTCTCGTTCGCCGGTTCGAGGTCGTCGGTCAGCTCGGGCGGCGGCGCCGGCTGCCATTCGGCGAGGGACCGGGTATCGACCTTGCCGTGCGGCGTGCGGGGCAGCACGTCGAGGCGGACAAGGTGATCCGGTACGGCGTATCGGGGCAGGATGGCGGCCAGTTGCTCGCGCAGCTCCCGCGGGGACACCTCGGCCCGGGCCGGGCCCGACTCGACGGCGTTCCCACCGTCGCCGGTGACCGGCTGCGGGACGAAGAACGCGACGAGCTGGTTGCCGTGCTCGCCGTCCGAACGCACGATGACCACGCTCTCCTGCAGCGTCGGGATCGCGGCGAGCGCCCCTTCCACCTCCGCCAGCTCCACGCGGTGTCCGCGTATCTTGACCTGCTTGTCGATCCGGCCGAGGAACTCGATGTTCCCGTCAGGTAGCAGCCGACCCCGATCGCCCGTCCGGTAGGCCACGATCCCGGGCTGCTCGGCGATGGGGTCGGGTACGAACGCGGCGGCGGTGCGCTCGACGTCGTTGACGTACCCGGCCCCGACGCAGAGCCCCCCGACGTACAGCTCGCCCGGGGTCCCCGTTGGCACCGGTTCGCGGTGTTCGTCGAGGACGTAGACCTTGGCGTTGTCGATGGGACGGCCCACCGGCACCGAGGCCGCCCGCTCGTCGGCCAACCCGATGATCTCGTAGTGGGTACAGTCGTCGGAGACCTCCGTGGCGCCCCACATGTTGAGCAGGCGTACCTGCGGCAGGTGCCGACGGAACGCGTTGGCGCACTTCGGGGTCAACGTCTCCCCGCTGGAGACGACCCAGCGCAGCAGGAACGGGGGGAAGGCGGTCAGGCCGTAGTGGGTCAGCTCGGCGCTGAACACGCTCAACACCGTGGGTGAGACCTCCAGTACGGTGATGCCGTCCTCGGCCACGGCGCGCAGCAACCGCGACGGATCCTGGCTAATCTCGTCGGGATAGATCACCGTGGTCGCGCCTACCGCCAGTGGCGCGAGCATCTGCCAGATCGAGATGTCGAAGGTGGCGGCGGCGTCCTGGGAGACAAGGTCGCCGGAACTGATGCCCAGCGCGCCGATCTTCGCTTCCAGGTGGTTGAGCATCCCGTCATGCCGGATCGTCGCGCCCTTGGGCTCGCCCGTCGAGCCGGAGGTGAAGATGACGTAGGCGGCGGCCCGGCCGCCGGGCAGTGGCCCGGCGTATCGATCCTGCTCGTCACCCGTGCCCACCAGCTCGTCAAGCAGGAGCAGCGCCGTCCGCCCGACCGCCTCGCGTAGCGCCGCCTCGCTCTGCCGGTCGCCGAGAACCAGCGCGGCCTGGCTGGTCCCCAGCACGCTGGCCACCCTGGCCGGTGGT
Source organism: Verrucosispora sp. WMMD573 (assembly GCF_027497175.1). Lineage (NCBI taxonomy): Bacteria > Bacillati > Actinomycetota > Actinomycetes > Micromonosporales > Micromonosporaceae > Micromonospora > Verrucosispora sp. WMMD573. The sequence continues at coordinate 5,310,639 of NZ_CP114901.1, forward strand.
CCCGAGGGCAGGGGCAGGTAGACCGCACCGATGCGCATCACCGCCAGCGCGGTGACGAACGAGTCGATGCCCCGGGCGGCCGACATGCCGACCACGGTTCCGGCCGTGACGTTTCGTCGCGCCAGCCGGGCCGCGACCCGCTCGATGCGTACGGCCAGCTCCGCGTAGGTCAGCGAATCCTCGTCGCAGCGCACGGCCACCGCCGTCGCGTGGGTCACGCACGACTTCTCCAGCAGGGTGAAGTAGCCGGGCGCCGACAGTGGCCGGGCGGGCGGTCCGAATGCGGCGACGAGTTCCTGCCAGTACGTCTCACCGAACAGCGTTCGCCGGCTGGGCACGGCCTCCGGGTGGGCAACGACATCGGCCAACGCGTGGCGGTACAGGGCGGCGATGAGCCGCACCTGCGGCTCGCTCAACCGGTGCAGATCGGCCTCAAGATCGAGGGAGAGCAGCTTGGTGAAGGGGTCCTTGTTGAACTCGGTACGGAGCGCGAAGTGCGTCTGGATGTACGCCTTCGCGTCCACCACGGTCAGGGACGTCGCGGATGCCAGCTGTTCGTAACTGTGGAAGTGCGTGTAGTTGAAGCTGGCATCGGTGAGTTCCCGGCCGCCGTTGAGCCGCTGCAGTTCGGCGTAGGGAAACCGCCGTACCGGCAGCAGTTGCTGTTCCTTGGCGAACGCCGCCCGGACCAGCGCCGTCCAGGAGGTGCCGGAGATGGCCAGCCGGTACGGCAGCAGATTGAGGTGCACGCCGACCACCTCGGCGCCGCCCTCCTCCTCGACCCGACCGTTGGACTCCACGCCCAGCAGCAGGTCCGAGCGCCCGGTGACGGTGGCCAGCACCCGGGCGTGCACGGCCAGCAGCACGTGCTTGAGCGAGACGGCGCAGCGGGCGGCCAGTTCGTCGAGCGCCGTCGAGAGATCGGCGTCGACCTCGACGCTGAGGAAACCGATCTCGTTACGGGCAGCCGTCCCGGTCGCGGCGGCCTGCCGGGGCAGCAGGGTCGGCTCCACCCCGCTCAGCTCCCGCGCCCAGAACTCGCGGATCGACGGATCGCGCAGCGTCTCCTGCTCAAGCGCGATGAAATCGGCGTAGCGACGTCGCGGCGCGGCGGCCACCGGCCGGTCCCCCGCCCGCAGTTGCCAGTAGTCGGAAAGGATCTCGGTGATCAGCGATGACTCACTCCACCCGTCCAGCAGTGCGTCGTGAAAGCTGACGGAGAACTGGAACTCGTCGGCCGACAGCAGGTGCACCGTGTACCGCATCAACGGCGCGACGCTCCAGTCGTACCCGGTCTGCCGCTCCCGCAGCTGCCACCGACTCAGCTCCGCATGCTGCTCCTCCTCACCCAGGTGCCGCAGGTCCACCACGGTCACCCGGGACGGCACGCTGCGATGCACCAGTTGCAGCGGTTGCGAGTGGTCGGTGAACGTGAAGGAGGTACGCAGGATCTCGTGGCGGGCCACCGCTCGCGCGACCGCCTGCTCCATCGCCCGGTGGTCGTAGCCGGCCCGGAGCCGGAACATGAAGATGTCGCAGTACATGTTGACGTCAGCGTCGTAGGCGCTGTGGAAGAGCAGGCCCCCCTGGAGGGTGCTGACCGGGTAGGCGTCGGTCACGCCGTCCGGTAGCGCCGCGCGGTCCGCCGCGCTGATCAGGCCGAACGGTGGGGTGGGCGGGCGGTTCTCCGCCGGCGCCTGCGGGTGTCCGGCGAGAGCGGCGAGGCCGGCGGGAGTGGGCGTGGCGTAGATGTCGGCCAGGTTCAGCGTGACGCCGCGCTCCTGGGCGCGGGCACGCAGCCGCAGGGCCGTGATCGAGTCACCGCCGACGCTGAAGAAGGAGTCGTCGCTGCCGACGCTCGGTACGCCCAACACCTCGGCGAAAACCTGGCAGATGAGGGCCACCAGGTCGCTCCGCCCGGCGGCCTCCACCGGCCGGGACTCACGCAGGCTGTTCGCGGGCGTGGCGATCGGCAACCGGTCCCGATCGAGCTTGCCGTTCTGGGTGAGCGGGATGGCGTCGACGGGGACGACGAACGACGGCATCATGTAGTTCGGCAGCCGCGCCCGAAGTCGGGTGAAGAGTTCGTCGGGGTCGAGGGCGTCGTCGGCGACCAGGTGGGCGACGATCCGCGGGCCGGTACGCGGCGACGGGGCACGACGGCCCTCGCCGCGCAGCAGATCCCGCACATCGGTGATCTCCACCGACGCGGTCCGGTTCCGCAGCACCGGATCGGCGGTGGCCTCGGGCCGGACCACGGTGACGACGACCTGCCGTACCCCGGGGATGCCGGCGAAGGCGGCATGCACCTCACCGAGTTCGATCCGGTGTCCGCGGATCTTGACCTGGTCGTCCTGTCGGCCCCGGTACTCGTACTCACCGGACTCCACAAGCACGGCCTGATCGCCCGAGCGGTAGGACCGCGCCGTACTGCCGGGCAGTCGGACGAACCGCTCGGCGTCGAGGTCGGGCCGGCCCAGGTAGCCTGCGCTGACACCCGGCCCGGTGACGATGATTTCGCCCACCTCGCCGGGCGGCACCTCGTTGAGGTCGGCGTCGACGAGGGTGAACCGCAGGTCCGCCAGCGGCACTCCGATCAGCGACCGCTCCTGCCCCAGGTCCTCCCGCCGCACCCGCCGGTAGCTGGCGTGCACAGTGGTCTCGGTGATGCCGTACATGTTGACCAGTTGCGGTTCCTCGTCGCCGTACCGGGCCACCCACGGCCGCAGATCGGCGAAGTGCAGCGCCTCGCCGCCGAATATCACCCACTTCAGGGGCAGTCGACGGCCCCGGGTCGCGTCCTCGGCGATCAGTTGATTGAAGGCGGTGGGCGTCTGACACAGCACGCTCACCCGCTCCCGCTCCAGCAGGTCCCACAACGCCCGAGGATCCTGGGCGGTCTCCCTCGGCACGATCACCAGACAACCGCCGTACAACAGCGGCCCCCACATCTCCCACACGGAGAAATCGAAGGCGAACGAATGGAACATCGCCCACACGTCATCCGGACCGAACCCGAAATGACGCTCCGTCACCCCGAAAAGGCGCAACACGTTACCGTGCGAAATCTGCACCCCCTTCGGACGCCCCGTCGTCCCCGACGTGAAAATCACATACGCGCGGTCCTCGGCATCAGACACCGACTCATCGGTCGTCCCGGTGTCATCGACCACGTCGACCTCGACCGGGGCATGCGCCAACGCGTCGGAATCCACGAGCACCGCCGGCACGCCCTCCGGCAACAACCCCACCAACCCACCACTGGTCACCACCACCGACAGATCAGCATCATCCACAATCAACTCCAACCGACCCGCCGGAGTCCCCACATCCAACGGCACATACGACGACCCCACCCGCAACACCGCAAGCACCGCAGCAACCATGTCAACCGAACGATCCAACAACACCCCCACCGGCCGCGACACATCCACACCCGCAGCCCGAATCGCCCCCGCCAACACCCCCGCCCGACGATCCAACTCCCCAAACGTCACACCCCGACCACCACACCGAACCGCCACCCGATCAGAAAAACACCGAACCGACTCCCCAAACGCCGCCACCAAACTCCGCGCCTGCCCCACCGACGGCACCGGGATGTGCTCGCTGTTCATCGTCCTGCCTCCTCGACGGCCGGCGCGGGGCCGGGCGCTGCGATCTCATTCAGGGCCGACTGGAACTCCGCCACGATCCGGGCTGCGGTGGCGGCGTCGATCCGCTCCACCTGGTAGACCAGACGGAACGTCAGGCGGTCGGCGTGCCGGGTGCCGTACAGACTGACGGTGAAGGCGACATCCCGTGGAGGTACGTCCACCACCGACACCTCGACCTCCCCGAGCCGCTGGCGGCATCCGCTGGAGGGGATCGAGAAGCCGTCGTCGAGCAGCCCGTCCGTCGACTGCTGAAAGGTGAACGTGGCCTGGAAGAGGGGTGTCTGCCCGTGCCGGTCCGGGCTGAGCGCCTTGACCAGCCGGGCGAACGGCAGGTCGGCGTCGGCCAGGGCGGTGCGCAGTTCGGCGCGGCTGCGGTCCTCGATCGCCGCCAGGCCCTCCTCGCCGTCGAAGCGACCGGCCAGGGGCAGCATGTTGACCAGGTAGCCGACCGTGTCGGCGAATCGCCAGTCGTCCCGCCCGTGGTGTGGCGTTCCGATGACGATCCGCTCTTCGCCGGTCGTCCGATGCAGTGCCCTCAGATACGCCGCGACCAGGCTGACGAACGGCGTGTGCCCACGGAGTTGGGCTCGCCGGTAGAGGCGTTCGGCCCCGTCCACCTCGAAGTCGAGGTTCGCGGCGGGGTTGCGGCCCGCGGTGGCTCCCGTTCGGACGGTCGGGAAGAGCAGGTGATCGCGCAGTGGACGCCACCGCTCGGCGAGCGCGGTGAGTCGACGCCGGGCAGACTCCTCGCCGGTTGACGCGGACAACCAGCGCTGCCGCTGCACGTAGTCGCCCCGGTCGACGGCAGGAAGCTGGCCAGCCAGGCGCACCCCGGGCAACTCCGCCAGGATCTCCATGAAGATCACCCGCATCGACCAGTGGTCGACGATCGCGTGGTGGCAGACGAGCATGAAGACGGTGCTCTCCGGCGTCAGCACGACGGCGGCCCGGACCAGCGGACCGTCGGTGAGGGAGAACCGCCGGTCGGCGACCTCGCGTAGGAAGGCGTCGACCGACTCGTCCGCGTCGGTGAGCGCCACCTGCGACCAGTCGAGCTGAGGGCTGTCCCGCACGATCTGCACACCGCTGCCGGGGGACCCGAGCACCGTGCGCAGCGCCTGGTGGCGGCCCACGGCCGCCGACACCGCGGCGCGCAGCAGGTCGGGGTCGTACCGACGGGACAAGCGGGCGGCGCTGGTCAGGTTGTTCGCCGTGTCCTGCGGGTGGAACTCGTCGTAGAACTGCATCTGCACCTGGCCGTCGGCGGCGGGTGCGACCCGTTGCGTCAATTCCGTGGTCGGCTCGGGCTGCGCGGGCTGCGAGGGCTGCCCGGTCAGCACCACCAGGGCCTCGGCGATCTCCTCGATCGAGCGGTCGCTGGTGAAGATTCGACTGTCCAGGGAGCGGCCGAGCTGCTGTTCGCACCGTACCTTCACGGTGGCGGCGCGCAGCGAGTCGAGCCCGAGTGCGGCCAGCGGCCGGGACCAGTCCTGCGCCGTCAGGTGCTGCCCTGCGGCGCCCACCAGCGCGGCCAGCAGTTGACGCACCAGTTGCCGCCGTGTTTCCCGGTCGCGAAGGTGTAGCGCGTCGAGCTGGTCGGCGGTGGGTAGCGCCGGACGCGGCGGTGGCTTCTCCGAGTGCCCCAGCACCCGCAGCCGGCCGGTGCGGTGGCGGGTCCGGGTCTCGCTCCGCCGAATCTTCCCGCTCGACGTCTTGGGCAGGGAGCCCGGGAAGACCAGCACCACCTCGGCCAGTTGGAGGTCACATTCGACACCGACGGCGCGCAGCACCTCCGTCCGCACCGTGGCCGCCGCAGCCGGGTCGCGCAGCCGGGCCAGGGACGCCCGGGCCACCTCGGCCACCAGGATCACCACCGGCGCGTCGGGATCCGGCTGGAATGCCGCTGCGGCGCCGCCGCGCAGGTCGGCACAGGCGGTCAGCGCGACAGTCTCGACGTCATGGGGGTAGAAGTTGCGCCCGGCGACGATCAGCAGGTCCTTGCTGCGGCTGACCGGGTACAGCTCGCCCTGCCAGGTGAAGCCGAGGTCCCCGGTTCGCAGACAGACCCCCTGGTGAGCGGGAGTGTCGGCGTGGAAGGTCTCCCGGGTGGCCGTCGCGTCGTTCCAGTATCCCTGGGCCACGCCCGGCCCCCGGACCCAGATCTCGCCGATCTCCCCGTCGGGCATGACCCGGTCGTCAGCGCCGCGAATGACGATCTCGGTGTGCCGGGCCGGTCGTCCCGACGACACGAGGCTCGTGCCGGCCTCGGTTGTCTCCTCCGGCAGCTCAACCAGCCGGCCCCGCTCCAGTGCCCGACGGCTGACGTGTCGGGACCGGTACCCTCTTCCCGGTTCCGCTCCGGCGACGAAGAGGGTGGCTTCGGCCAGCCCGTAACAGGGGAAGAAGGCGTCGCGGTGGAAGCCGTGCACGCCGTAGTACGTCGCGAAGTCCCGCATGGTGTCCGCGCGTACCGGCTCGGCGCCGTTGAACGCGATCCGCCACCGGCTCAGGTCGACGTCGGTGAGCCGGGTCCGGTCGTAGCGTTCGACGAGCAACTGGTAGGCGAAGTTCGGGCCACCGGAGCAGGTGGCGCCGAAGCGGTCCAAGGCCAGCGGCCACAGCATCGGATCGTGCACGAACGCGAAGGTGTCCAGCAGCACCGAGGGAATGCCCCGGTAGACGGGCAGCAGGGCGGTACCGATCAGGCCCATGTCGTGGTACATCGGCAGCCAGCTCAGGACGGTGTCGTCGGGGCGGATGCCGAAGCCTTCGGCGATCGCCTCCTCGTTCTGCACGAGGTTGCGGTGGCTGACCATCACGCCCTTGGGGTGGCCCGTCGAGCCGGAGGTGTACTGCAGGAAGGCCAGATCCTCACCACCGAGCCCGAGCCCGAACCTCGCGGAAGCCACTCCCGCGCTGCCGGGTTCCGCGTGCAGTAGGGACTTGAGCGGATGGATCCGCATCGAGGCGGTGGCGTCCTCACCGAAGAAGGCGGTCAACTGTTCGACGAACAGATCCGTGGTGACCGCGTGCCCCGGTTGGCAACTGCGCACGACGCTCTCGATCCGATCGAGTCGCGCCCCCGGGCGGGGCGGGTAGAGCGGCACCGCGACGACACCGCCGTACAGGCAGCCGAGGAACGCGGTCAGGAAGTCGAGGCCGGGTGGGAGGATCAGCAGAACGCGGTCGCCGGGCCGCGTCGATTCCCGCAGGGACAGCGCGACCCGTAACGCGTTCTCCTCAAGCTGCGCGTAGGTCACCTGCTCGCTCGCGCCGCCGGCCTGGAGGAACGTGAATGCCACCGCGTCCGGACGCTGTTGTGCCCAGTGACTCAGCGCGGCGGGGATCGAAGGGAACTCGGGGAGGCTACTCATCTCGGCCTTCCTGCCACGGACGGCGGCGGTCGGAGCGGGGTCGGTCAGCGCGGGAGGCGTTCGGCGGTGGTGCGGATGACGTGGGCCGCGTGTCGCGCGTCCGCTCCGCTGACCCCGCCGTGGAAGACCGCCCGCACCCAGCCGGTTTCGAGTTCGAGCAGGCGGACTCCCCCGTCGGCGCAGTGCCGCAGCAACGAGGTTTGACTCGCGATGCCGGCGGCGCGGAAGAAGACGATGTTGGTGCGGGGTGCCCCGTCGCGCAGTTCCAGCGCGTCCGATTCCATGAGCAGCTTGGCGAAGGTGGCGGCATGCTCGTGATCGCGCCGCAGCCGCTGCTCGACATCGTCGAGGGCGATGAGCCCGGCCGCCGCGAGCAGACCAGCCTGGCGCATGCCCCCGCCGAGCATCTTTCGGATCCGCTGGGCCCGGTCGATCACCTCCGCGCCACCCACCAGCAGCGAGCCGACCGGCGCGCCCAGTCCCTTCGACAGGCAGAACTGCACCGAATCGGCGAGGCTGGTGATCTCGCCTACCGGTACACCGAGCGCGACCGCGGCGTTGAAGACCCGCGCACCGTCCATGTGTAGCCGGAGACCGTGTTCCTCGGTGAGATCCCGCAGGTGCTTGAGGTATGCCAGGTCCAGTGGCACGCCCCCGGCCATGTTGTGGGTGTTCTCCACGCAGAGCAGCGCGGGCAGCGCGAACTGTGGGTCCTTCCGGTCGACGGTCAGCTCCTCCGTCAACCGACGCGGGTCGAGCGTCCCGTCCGGCAGGTTCGGCACCGGGCGTAGCACTGTGGCGCCGAGCACCGACGGCCCGCCGGCCTCGAACAGGTACAGGTCGCTGCGGTCCCCGACGATCACCGCTCGCCCACGGTCCGCCTGAGCCATGACCGAGCAGAGGTTGGCCATGGTGCCACTCGGTGTGAACAACGCCGCCTGATGCCCGGTCAGCGCGGCCGCCCGCCGCTCCAACGCCCGCACGGTCGGGTCCTCACCGTAGACGTCGTCACCGACGGCGGCCTCGGCGATGGCGTGCCGCATGGTCTCGTCGGGCACCGTGAAGGTGTCACTGCGCAACTCGATCATTTGCCGGCCATTCCTTTCTCCGCCTGGTCCGCGAGCCGTACGGTCAGTCGCCCCAGCGCCGTCTCGGCCTGCCGGGCGGCCTCCGGACCGGTGTCGGCAGCGGTGATGACCGAGCCGATCCGGTCGGTGAACGCCCCGGTCACCGTGACGCGGTCCCCGACCGCCACGCTGATGTTCACGGCGCGGACCGCCGCGGTCCGTGCCGCCGGCTCGACCCCGTCGACCTCGGCTATCTCCCCGTCGCCGGGCGCGATGAGGAATCGGATCGCGGCGTGCACGTTGCGCAGCGGACGTAGTTTGGGCAGGTCACCGCTTGCCCGCGCGATGACGCAGTCCACCAGGTCGATGCCGAGGGCCGCGCGCACCAGCTCGGGGATCAGGCCGCCGGCGAGGCGTGGGTTCACCTCGATGATCGTTGGGCCGGCGTGGCTCAGCCGTAGCTCGGTGTGCGTCGCACCCCAGGTCAGGCCGAGCGCCTGCAACGCGGTTCGCGCGCACTCGGTGAGCGCGGCTGCCGCCGTCGGCTCCAGCTCCGCGGGAAAGTCGTGCCCGGTCTCGACGAAGTGGGGCGGCGGGCCGAGATGCTTGGCGGTCAGGCCCACCAGCTCACCGTCGAAGAACTCCGCGGAGAACTCGGGCCCGCTGACGAAGCGCTCGACGAGGACTCTCGGCTCAACCGGCAGACCCCGCTCGTTGACCCTGGTGGCGAGCAACCGGGTCGCGTGCCCGACGACCTCCCGGCTGGTACGGCAGAGCCGCACCCCCACCGAGCCCGAGCCCCGCACCGGTTTCACCACCACCGGACAGCCGAGTTCGGCCGCGGCCGACGTCGCCTCGGCCGGCGTACGGATCACGCGGAAGTCAGGCACGGGTACACCCGCCGCCAGCAGCGTCTCCCGTTGCAGTCCCTTGTCGCGGGCCCGCTCGACGGCGACGGGATCCGGGCCGGCGAGACCCAACCGCAGTGCCGCCCGGGCGGCAACCGGGACGAAGTACTCGGAGCTGGAGGTGACGCCCGCGACCGACCCCAGCTGCTGGCAGGCCCGCGCGACCGCCTCGGCGTCACCCGTGTCGAGGACGAGCGACTCGATTCCGTCCTGGTCGAGGTACGGGTACCGGGACGGATCGCGGGCGAGCATGACCGGACGTAGTCCGCGGTGCCGAGCTGCGCGGCAGTAGAGCCGACCGGTCCCCGTGGTGTTGCTCTCCACGAACACCATCACCCCCGAGGTGTCCACCGATCCTCCTTCTGCTGGTTGGCCGTGGTCGTGCCGTACCGCAGCTCACGGACGGCGCTGTCCAGTTCGGCACGGGCGTCGCCCAGCCGGGCCGACTCCCGCTGACTCCGGTCGCGCAGCACCCGCAACCTGCCGTACACGTCGTCGTACCCGCGCTGCCAGTCACCGGGCCCGCCGCCGGCGTCGGTGAGGCTCACCGCGACCGCCGGATCGGCGACCTTGGCAGCCGCCGGGAATCGCTGCGCCATCCAGTCGACGCCGGTCGGCTCGCCATCGGCCTCGGCCAGTTGCTCCCGGATGGCCGCACCGACGGTGTGGTGCGCGACCCGGAAGGGCATGCCGTCCTGGACCAGTCGGTTGGCCACCGCCGTGGCCGTGGTGATCCCCTCCACCGCCCGCTGTCGCATCCGGCCGGGACGTGGTCGGGCGCCGCTGACGAGAACCTGACCGAGCTGTACGACGTCGGTGGCGGCTCGCAGACCCGGCCAGGCGAGTCCGACCGCCTCGGTGCCGACCTCGATGGAGTTGGTGAAAGGTGCGCCCTTCATCGCGGTGACCGCACCCACCCAGGACGAACTCACCCTCCCGACGGCGGCCGTGACGTGTTCGAGCAAGAAGGCGTTGCGTTTCTGCGGCATCGCCGAGCTGCCCCCGACGAGACGGTCGGGAAACTGGATGAAGCCGAACTCCTCGGTGCTCCACAGTTGCAGGTCGGTGCCGAGCCTGCTCAGCACGACGGCGACGCCGGTGGCGTCCGCCAGTAGCCGCAGCGTGACGTCCCGGCTGGCGATGGCGTCCAGGGCGTGCACCGGTGGTTCCTCGAATCCCAGCAGCGCGGCGACCCGGGCCGGATCGATCGGCAGGTCGCTTCCGGCGACCGCACCAGCGCCCATGGGGCAGCGCCGTAGTCCTCTGGCCGAGTCCCAGGCCGACTCGATCTCCCGGGTCAGCCCGGCCGCGACGCCCGTGAGGTAGTAGCCGTAGGTGATCGGCATCGCCGCCTGATAGTGGGTGTGCACCGGCATCACGACGTCGCGGTACTCGCGTCCCCGGCTCAGCAGCACCGCGACGAGCCTCGTCGTCTCCTGTAGGAAGGCCAGCAGCCACTCCCGCAACCGGGTCAGGGTGATCGTGGCCTTCATGTCGTTGCGGGAGCGTCCGGTGTGCAGTACGCCGCCGACGTCCTCGCCGAGTTCCGCGGTGAGGTACTGCTCGTAGGCCAGGTACAGCCCGCGCGGCAGGCGGGCGGTGGCGAGGGCGGCGAACCGGCTGTCGCGAAGCTGCTCGATCAGCGTCACCAGCGCGACCGCCGCCTCGGGCGCGATCAGCCCCCGCTCCCTGAGCATGATCACGTGTGCCAGGTCCACCAGGGTGGTGCGGTCGAGTTCCTCGGCGATCTCGGCCGGCGTCGGCTCACCGTAGATCTGCCGCTGCGTCCGTAGGCCGATGGGCGCCTTGATCCGGCCCGTGTCGCTCATCGCGCCGCCACGCTGGCGGTGCCGCGATGGTCGAGGACCTCCTGCAGGCTCCGTCGTGCCCAGTTGAACCAGGACCACTCCGCATGCTCGGCAAGGGGGTGGCTGGTCTCCACCGGCCGATCCTCGGTCGGGTCGGCCAGGTGCCCCTGCTTGGCCAGCCACCTGTCGTCGTAGACGGTGGACTGGTAGCGGTAGCCCTGGTCGGGCAGCATGACCACGGTCACCGCGTCGGGGTTCGTCATCGCCGCCCACTCGGCCACGAGAAAGGCGGCGCCGCTGGTCGGTCCCTGGAAGACGGCGTGCTCGCGGTGCAGTTTCCGGGTGGCCCGGTAGGCCTGACCGGCGCTGCACCAGTGCACCTGATCGAACGCGCTGTGGTCGAGGTTGGGCGGGATCAGACTGTTGCCGAGGCCGCGCAGGGCTCGCGCCCCGTCGGGCTGGCCGAACAGCACACTGCGATGTGTGTCGACGCCCGTCAGCCGCAGGTCGGGATTGACAGACCGGAGGAAGGAGGCCGTACCGCACATGGATCCGCCCGACCCGACCGGTCCGATCAGCAGGTCGACCCGGGGTAGCGCCTCGCTGAGCAGCTCGGCCACCAGGGAGTAGGAGCGGGGATTGTCCGGGTTCGCGTACTGCTCGGGGCAGAACGAGTCGTCGTGTTCGGCCCGGATCTCCGCGAGCCGTTCCAGCCGCGCTCCCTGGTAGCCACCGCTCGCGGCCATGTGCCGGACGATCTCCACGGTTGCGCCGAGGTCGGTCAGCCGCCGGTACAGTTCGTCGTCGATCACCGGGTCGCTGACCAGGATCAAGCGTCGGCGCAGCAGCGCGGTCTGCATGGCCAGGGCCAGTCCGAAGGTGCCCGAGGTCGTCTCCACGATGAGGGTGTCGGGACCGATGTCGCCGCGCGCGACGGCCTGCCGCAGGATGTAGCGTGCCGGGATCATCTTCATCAGCGTGAACACGACGCCGAAGAGGTTGGGTCCCAGTCGGACGATCTGCGGTCGTTCGACCCCTGCGGTGATCTCCTCGAACACTGAGGATCTCATCCCCGTCCTCCCGTCTTGGCCGGCTGCGAGCAGAACACCTCGGTGTGGGTGATGCCGGCATGTCTCATGGCGCGGATACAGCGGCCGATGTCGTCCGAGACGGACGCGCGCTGCGGATCGAAGATCAGGCCGGCGACGGAGCCGCTGTGCGCGACCTGCACCCCCGCGGCGGCGTGCGCCTCACCGATTGCGATCAACGTTTCGAGTTCAGGTTTGGGTAGGAAGCGCTGGTTCATCCGGGCGCTCGCCGTCGCCACGGCACCGATCAGCGCCACGTCGGCGGTGGCGATGCCGTGCCGCAGCGTCGAGAGCATGACCTGTAGTCGGATCAGCTCGTCCGGGTCGTACTCGGCGGGCGCGAGCGCCAAGGTGTCGATGCTGAGATCGGGACCGGCCACACAGCCGACGACGATCACCGGCGGCAGCGGGGTGGTGAAGTCCTCCAACACCACCCCTTCGCGCTGCGCGAAGAGCACGGCCCGGTCCTCGATCATGATGGAGTCGGAGGCCCGCTCGGCGAGTACGCTCAGTCGGGCGGTCTCCGCCGGTTGCAGGGACAGCCGGTACCAGTCGGCCACGGCACGGATGCTGGCGACGACATCGCTTGTGGACGCGCCCAGGCCCAGACCGCTCATGACCGCCGTGTGGTTCACCAGGTGACCGTGCACGGCGGGGCTTCCGGAGCGCCGAGCGCAGTAGTCGACGGCGAGCTCGGCGGCCCGCCGGGCCTTGTCCTTGCTGCCCGGCTCGACCGTGATCTGCACCGGACCGGACCCGGCCCTGCCCCGGAATATCGCCACCGTTTTCAGGTCGACCACCGGCATGGTGACCAGACCACGACGAGGCTCACCATATTTGTCGTGGAAAACACCCTGAAGCAACTCGCCATGGTGTCCCATGGCGGTACCAACGCCGACTCTACCCCACCAGGAAGATGTCGAATCCGTCGCCAAAACGTTCTGCGTAAAAGACCTCGGTTGATGTGTACGCAGCATTTCGCGGATGTCCAACAATTCTCCCCGGACTAGGGACATACTGCGACCGCCGGAGGCTCTCACGACATCGCAACGGCTCAGTTGCAAACAGTAGCCGCGACCACCAAGCATGTCAATGCGAGTTATAGAGTTCACGGATGCGCAGGTAGGATGGAGTTGAGCAAGTTTTTGATCAACGCTCTGTGACATTCGACGAGGCATTCATCGATCGCGTTGTCATGGATGTGCAAAATTAATACCCCAGCCACCTTTCAGCATCATGACATGATTAGCAGGCCGAGGCGGTGTGTGTAGTAGGATCACCCGACATCGTGTGCGATGACGGCATTGTCAATTTTGGCCATGCAGCCGGTGAACGCGGTCCGTCCAATATGCGAGCAGGTCGTCGTCATGGCTGATGGCGAGGATTCCGGCACCTTCCCGATCCCGGTACGCGTTGAGCGCGTGGACGAGAGCGGCGGTGGTGGAGGCGTCGAGCATGGCGGTCATCTCGTCGCAGATCAGATACCTGGGCCGCAACGCGAGCGCACGAGCGAGACAGGCCCGCTGGAGCTGGCCGTCACTCACCGCGTGCGCACGGCGGCCGAGCAGGTCCTCGGTGAGTCCGACGGCCCCGGCCAGCTCGGGCAGTCGCCGGGCCGTCTCCGCGCGCCGACCGTTGGCGCGCAGCGGTTCCGCGATGACCTGGCGCAGCGTCAGGCGGGGGTCGACGGAGATCCGTGGCTGCTGGAACAGCACACCGATGCGGGTCCTCAGCGCGCGTGACACGGCGTACCGGTGCCCGCGCACCGAATGGCCGTCGATGCGCACCACGCCGGCCATGGGCCGGTGCAACAGGGCGAGCACCCGGGCCAGGGTGGACTTGCCACAGCCACTGGGGCCCTGCAAGCCCAGCACCTCGCCAGGTTCGAGGTCGAGGTCGACCCCTTGGACGACGGGCCGGCCCGGCGTCCAGCCGGCGGTGATCCCGCGAGCGCTCAGCATGGCCGGTGACAGGCGACCAGATGCCCGCCGTCGGCCGTCGCCGGAGGCGCCTGCGCACACTCGGCGCCGGCGCGCTGGCAGCGCGACTCGAATGCGCAGCCGCCCGGTAGCGAGTCGAGCTGCGGCGGCAGGCCGGGGATCGGATGGAAACCGTTGCGCGGCAGGGCGGCCAGCAGACCGGCAGTGTACGGATGCCGAGGCCGGTGCAACACCGCCTCCACCGGCCCGGTCTCGACGATGCGGCTGGCGTACATGACCGCGACGTCGTCGGCGATTCGAGCGGCGGCGTCCAGGTCGTGAGTGATCAACAGGACCGCATGCCCAAGGTCGACGAGCTGCCGCAGCTCGTCCAGTGTCCTCCTGGCCAGGGATGCGTCCAGGCCGGTGGTGGGTTCGTCCGCAAGCAGGACCTCAGGATCGCCGGCCAGGGCGAGGGCGGTGACGGCACGTTGCGCCATGCCGCCGGAAAGCTCGTGCGGGTAGTGCGCCAGTGCGGTCGCGGGCAGACCGACCCGCGCACCGGCCTCGACGGCGGCCTGGTCCGCCGCCCGTCGCCGCTGCCGGGGCATCGTCCGTCCGGTCTTCGGGCGCAGCGTGCCCAGGGTCTCGGTGAGGTGACGACGCACCGTGTGCACGGGGGTCAGGTGCGCGGCCGGTGACTGGGGCACGAGACCGATGCGCCGGCCGCGGATCCGCCGGGACAGCACCGGTTCCGGGGCGGTGAGCAGGTCCACCTGGCTGACGCCGTCGGTGAGCACAGCGGTGCCGGCCACCTCCGCGTTGCCGGGCAGCAGACCGAGCAGGGAACCGACCAGCACGGACTTGCCGCAGCCGCTCTCGCCGACCAGAGCGAGGCACCGCCCGGCCCGCAGTTGGAAGGACGCGCCGGTCACCGCCCGCACGGCGGTCCCGCGCGGCAGCCGAAAGCGCACCGACAGATCTCGCACGTCGACCAGGACCGTCACCGGATCAGCTCCGAACTCCGATACGGGTCGGTGCGCTCGCGGACGTAGCCGGCGAGCCCCGCGATGGCCAGCGCGGCAGACACCAGCAGCAGCCCGGGGAAGAAGGAGTTCCACCATCCGCCGGTGAGCAGGGACTGCTGGCCGTCGTTGAGCATGTTGCCGAGACTGGCCAGGTGGGCCGGCAGTCCGAGGCCGAGGAACGACAACGCGGTCTCGTGCCAGACCGCGTGCGGCACGACGAGGGTCGCGGCGAGGGCGGCGTGCCCGGCGACATTGGGCAGCAGGTGCCGCCGGATGACGTACCAGCGGGAGGCACCGCCGAGAACTGCGGCGTCGATGAACGGTCGTTCCCGCAGGGACAGGATCTCCGATCGGACGATGCGGGCGGTGCCGAGCCAGTGGGTGAGCCCGATCGACGCGATCACCGGCACCAGGCCGGGTTGGAACATCGCCACGATGAAGATGCCCAGCAGCAGATGCGGTACGGAGGCGACGGCGTCGACGCCGCGCATGAGGACGCGATCGACCCAGCCGCCGAAGGCGCCGGCCACCGCGCCGACCGCGACGCCGATGACGGTGGCCACCGCAGCGGCGACCAGCCCGACGATGAAGGAGACGCGCAGCCCGTACACGCAGCGCAGCAGGACGTCCCGACCGACCTCGTCGGTGCCGAACGGGTGGGCGGGCGACGGTGGCAGCAGGGCCTGCCGCAGGTCGACGCTCTGCTGGTCGAGGTCCACGACGGGCGGGACGATCAACACCGCGAGGGTCAGGGCGGCGAGCACCGTCACCGAGACGGCCAGCCGGAGGCGGGCCCGGCGCCGGTACGCCTGGCCGGGCCGGGCGGATCCGGCCCGGCGGCGGGCGGCGGGCCGCCAGCGCGGTGCGAGAGCCTGCTCAGCCATCGGCGCGCACCCGGGGGTCGACGATCGAGTAACCGATGTCGGCCAGCAGGTTCCCCACGATCACCGCGGCAGTCCCCAGCAGGGTGAGCGCCGCCAGCAGCGCGAAGTCGACGGTGGTCGCGGCGGTGACGGTGGCTGCGGCGACGCCGGGCCAGGAGAAGACCGCCTCGACGAGCACCGCGCCGGTGATCAGTTCGGGTATCCGCGCGCCGACCAGGGTGATCAGCGGGAGCAGGCCGGTGCGCAACGCGTGGCGCAGCACCACCGTGCGCTCCCCCAGGCCACGGGCGCGCGCACCGAGGACGTAGTCCTGGGTCAGTCCGTGCGCCACCGACTCGCGGATGAACAGCAGGAACCACGGTGCCTGTGCCACACCCAGCACGGCGGCGGGCAGGATCAGATGTTCGACGACCTGGGCGGCGGAGATGTCGGCGCCGGGGTCGGTCAGCCCCGCCGCCGGCAGCCAGTGCAGTCGCACGGCGAACAGCGACAGGACGCCCAGCGCCAGCCAGAACACCGGCGTCGCCTCCAGGGTGTAGGCCACCGAGGAGACCGCCCGGTCGAACCACCCGCCCCGGTGCCACGCCGCCGCCGTGCCGGCGAGCAGTGCCAGCGCCAGCGCCACTGCCAGGCCCGTGCCGGCCAGTAGCGCGGACCAGCCGAGTCGGTCACCGATGAGGGTGGCGACCGGCAGCCCGAACGTGCGGGAGTCGCCGAGATCGCCGGTGAGCAGGTGTTTCAGCCACCGACCGTACTGCACCAGAGCGGGGTCGTCCGCGCCCCAGTCCCGCCGGATCTGCTCCACCTGCTCGGGGGAGGCACGCAGAATCCGCACACCGAAGTACGAGGCGACGGGGTCGAACGGCGACGCCTTGCCGAGGACGAAGATGGTGGCGCTGACGGCGACCAGCACCGGGACGGCGAGCAGCAGCCGGCGCAGGATCAGGCGACCCAGCGCACCGGCCAGCGACCGGCGCGGCGGTGCGCTCGTCGGCTCGGCGACCGTCACCGGCCCGCCGCCGCAGCCGGAGTCCACTCCTCCAGGTTCCACCACGGCCCGTGGATCAGACCGTGGTCGTGCGGTTCGACCTGGTCGCGCAGGCCCGTCCAGCCCTCACGCAACACGTACGTGTGGTTCAGGAAGACCAGGAACGCCCATCCCGGATCGTCGGCGTAGGCGCGCTGGAAGTCGTGGTAGGCCGCGACCCGTACGGCGGAGTCACCGGCACGCCGGCCACGGTCCAGCGCGGCGTCGACCTCGGCATTGCGGTACCGGGTCATGTTGACGTAGCCGCCGACGTCGGCGTACTTCGAATGCAGCAGTGGATAGGCGGCACTGTCCGGGTCGTACGGGTCGCCGCCACCCCACAACCCGGCGGTGCTGGTGCGTCGTCGCAGCATCTGCTCGAAGGTGGCGCTCTCCGCCCGGGCCTCGATGCCGATCTCGGAGATGTCGCTGGCCGCCGCCACCGCCAGTTCCTTGCGCAACACGTCGTCGCCGGGATACAGGACCGGCAGTTCGGCACGTACGCCGTTTCTGACCCGTACGCCGTCCGGGCCCGGCCGCCAGCCGGCCTCGTCGAGCAGCCGGCCCGCCTGCGCCCGGTCGAAAGCGAACGCCGCGCTCGGCACGTACCACCGGGCCAGCGCCGGGGCGACCGGGCTGCTCGCCGGTACGCCCTGGCCAGCGAGGATGGTGTCCACCATGGCCTGCCGGTCGAGGGCCAGGTTGATGGCGCGACGGGTCTGTCCCGTCGCGGTGATCGGCAGGTCGGCGGGCAGCCCGAGGCCACGGTAGTCAGCGCTGCGGCTGGAGATCACCCGATAGCCGGTTTTGCCTTCGTAGGTTCGGGCAAGCTTCGGCGGCAGCGCGGCGGCGTCGAACTCCCCGGCGGCCATCCGCTGGGCGCGTACGTTGTCGTCGGCGGCGAAGACGATAGTCACGTCGGTGACCTTCGGGGCGCCCCGGTAGTAGTCGGGGTTGGCCGTCAGCACCATCCGCTCGCCGGCCCGCCAGTCCACCAACCGATAGGGACCGGTGCCGACCGGCTTCCGGTTGAACGGCGCCGTGCGGATGTCCTGCCCGGCCAGCGCCTGGCTGGGCACGATGCCCAGGGTCAGCCGCTGCGCCCACGGCTGGTACGGGTACCTGAGCCGGAACTCGACCGTGTCCGTGTCGACGGCGCGTACCGATTCCAGCGCCTCGTAGTCCGCGGCGATCGGCGACTGCGACGCGGGTGCCACCACCGCCTCGTAGGTGAAGACTACATCCTGCGCGGTGACCGGTTGGCCGTCGGAGAAGGTGATGCCCTGCCGCAGATCCGCCGTCCAGGTCAGGCCGTCGGTGGAGACCCGGGGCAGTTCCGCCGCCAGCGCCGGTCGCAGGGTCAGGTCGGCGTTCCGGTCCACCAGACCGTCGAACAACTTGCTCGCCCCGTTGGGTGCGTAGCCGAGTACCGGGTTGAGGTTGTCCGGTTCCGACGCCGCACCGATCACGATGCTGGTGCCGCCCGGCGCACGACCGTCCCCGGGCGGGCCACCGCAACCGCTGACGAGCGCCACGGTCAGGGCAACGGGCAAGCCGACGGCGGCGCGGATCCACGAGATGGCCACAGATGCAAGCTAAGTGCATCTGCACATCTTTGGCAATAGTGCTCAGCCCCGCGTCGCCGCGACACGGCGGGCCGGCGCGATGCCCCGGGCCACCCCGGTCGCGGTCAGCCGGCGCGCGACGACGAGCCCGAGCGCGGTGAACGCCACCTGACTGGCGAACATGAGCGCGAAGAAGACCACCTGGACCAGCACCGACATGGTGGAGATGTTGAACGCCGCGTACGCGGACAGGGCGTACAGCGCGGTGAAGATGACCGCGGTGAGCTGGAACAACCACGGCCGCCAGATCCGGTATCGCGTCACCAGGAACCCCAGTTCCAGGGCGACGCCGACCATCAGGCAGGTGACGATCGCGCTGGGGCCGGCCGGGGTGGGCGTGCTGATGACCCCCGCGATGAACATCGTCAGCACGGCCGCGCCGGGTCGACGCAGCACCGCCAGCGCGACCACGGGTCCGATGAGCCACAGCCCGACCATCGGGGCGTACGCCAGCGGCACGGTCGCGGAGACGCTGAAGGCCGCGAAGTTGGCCGGAATCAGCAGCACTCCGGTAGCGGCGCCGATCGCGGCGCAGGCCATCAGGAAACGGGTCGTGAACGTCAAGGGGTACCTCCGGTCAGGTGGTGAGCGAGCAGCGGAACCAGCGGAGCGCAGGCCAGCAGCAGCGTGAGAAGCGCTCCGTCGCGCAGGCGGAACGGGATGTGGCGGCGCTCGGTCCGGCTCGGATAGGCACCGAAGCCGCGCGACTCCATGGACAGTGACACACGGTCGGCGTGCCGGATTCCTCCCGCCAGGAGCGGGATGGCGTACCCGGCGTAGCGCCGGACGCCGGCGACCGGCCCTCGCCCGCCGGACAGCCCGCGAACCCGGTGCGCGTTGCGGATCGTGTCGAGTTCCTGCGCGAAGCGCGGGACGAAGCGCAGCGCCGCCAAACCGGCATAGCCGATCCGGTAGGGCACGCGAAGTTGCGCGATCATCGACCGGACCAGGTCGGCTCCATGGGTGGTCAGCCCCGAGAGCAGGGCCAGCAGCACCACCGCGCCGACCCGCAGGCCGGTGGCGAAGCCGGTTTCCAACGCCCCGGACCAGAGGGTCAACGGGCCGAGCCGCAGCAGGGCGTGGGTATGGTCGACTCGGGACGGGTCCGTCCAGATCCCGAACGACACGGTCATCACCGCCACCAGTGTGGCGACGCCGATCAGCAAGCCACCCAACGTCCGTGCGGCGAGCCGGCTCCCGCCCAGCAACAGGGCCAGCGTGAGGGCCGCGAACAGGGCTGGGGTGAGCAGATCCCGCGAGCCGATCGCCACGACCATGGCCGGTATCGGCCCAAGCGCCTTCACCAGTGGGTTGTAGGTCCGCAGATCCCACACCGAGCCGTTCAGGTCCGGCTCGGTCAACACCACGACCGAATTACGTACCGCGCGGACCGTCACGCCGCCACCCCCGCCGCGCCGGTCGGCAGGTCGGCCAGCCGGGTGACCGCGCGCCACGACTCATGACACACCAGGGCACCGGTGGCGCGGGCCAGCGGAGGCGGACGAAGACCTGCCCGGGTCAGCAACCCGGCGTCGGCGAACAGCTCAGCCGGCGGCGCGTCGGCGAGCACCCGCCCGTCGACGAGTGCCACGACGCGGCTCGCGTGCTCGGCGACCAGGTGCATGTCGTGGGTCACCATGACCACGGTGGTGCCGGTACGGTGCAGGTCGGTGAGGAGTTCGAGCAGTTCCGCGGCCCGCTGCCGGTCCTGACCGAAGGTGGGTTCGTCGAGCACCAGCACCCGCGGACGGCAGATGATCGCGGTCGCGACCGAGAGTCGTCGCTTCTGGCCGCCGGAGAGCAGGAACGGGTGCCGGTCGCGGAGTTCCAGGAGGCCGAACCGGCTCAGTACGTCGTCGACCCGGCTCGCCATCTCGTCCTCGGCCACCCGACGGATCCGCAGCCCGTGGGCCAGTTCGTCGTCGACCCGAGCGGTGACGAACTGATGCTCCGGATTCTGGAAGACGAATCCGACCAGCCCGGCCAGGGTCCGGCCGTCGACCCGGGCCGGATCGACGCCGGCCACCCGAACGGTGCCGCGGGGCGGCCGGGTCACGCCCGCGATGGCCTGGGCCAGGGTGGTCTTGCCGGCACCGTTCGGACCCACCACGGCGACCAGTTCGCCTGCGGAAATGGCGAGGTCGATCTCGTGCAGCACGGCAGCCCGTCCACGCCTGACCGTCAGGCGGGACACCTCGACTGCCACCTCATCCCGACTTGCGGGCGCGACCGGGTCGGCCACAGCCGACGGCGGTGCCGGCAGGACCGGGTAGGCGTCGAGTGCGGCGCCCAACTCGGTCGGGGTCAGCGGCAGCGGTTCCAGCTCGATGCCGGCTCGGCGCAGCCGGAGCGCCGCCAGTGTCGCCTGTGGCAGCCAGACCCCGAGCCGGATCAGCCGGTCGGCGTGCTCGGTGAGCACCTGCCGAACCGGTCCGTCCAGAATCAGCCGACCCTTGTCGTCGAGCACGACCACCCGGTCGACCAGTTCGACGGCGGTGTCCAGGTTGTGCTCGACCAGCAGGACGGCGCGTTCGCCGGTCGCGACGATCCGCCGCAGCAGAGCGTGCACCTCCTCGACGCCGACCGGGTCGAGATTGGCGGTGGGCTCGTCCAGGACCAGCAACGGCGCCCGCAGCGCCAGCGCGCAGGCAATGGCCAGCCGTTGCCGGCCACCACCGGACAGCTGACTCGGATCGTCGTCGCGCCGCTCCCACAGCCCGACCGCCCGCAACGCCTCCTCGGCCCGTACGAGCACCTCGTCGGCGGGCAGACGCAGGTTCTCCGGCCCGAAGCAGACCTCGTCGAGCACCGTCGCCATCACCACCTGGGCGTCCGGATCCTGGAAGACCATGGCGACGTCCGCGGCGAAAGTCGGCACCGGATGGTCGGCGACCGGCCGACCGGCGGCGCGCACGGCGCCCGCCACCCGGGCGGCCACCACGTTCGGAATCAGCCCGTTGCTGGTCAGGGTCAAGGTCGACTTGCCGCATCCCGAAGGACCCAGTAGCAGCACCGCCTCGCCCGGCCACACCCCGAACGAGACCGCACTCGGGCTGGGCAGCCCGTAGTGGACCACGTCGTCGCCGTGCTGCGGCAACTCGTGGCGTACGGAGACGCCCGCGAACGAGAGAAGAGGCTGATGCACGAGGTTAGGATAGGCGAACCTAACCTGCTATTTCCACGTGCCAGCCGAATGGCACGCGACCGCAGGTGCCCTACGTCAGCAGTTGGAGCGCTCGCTGACGAACGTCGACGTAGCGCTGGTGCACGTCCGGAGTGCCGGTGGCGGTCGCCTCGTCGGCAGCGACCGGCCACTGCGGGGGTTCGGTCCGACCTGACAACGCCCAGGCGGCCTGGCGTGCCGCGCCGAGCGCGACGTACTCGGCAGGTCTCGGCACGCTCACCGGCACGCCGAACAGCGCCGGCGCGACCGCCCGCACCGCGCGTGACCGGGCCGCGCCGCCGATCAGCAGCACCCGGCCGACCGGGACGTCCTGGGCGCGGAGGGCGTCGAGGGCGTCGGCGAGACCACCGAGCATCCCCTCCACCGCGGCCCGCGCCAGATTCGCCGCCGACGCGTTCGCCCGGGTCAGCCCGGCGAGCAGGCCACGGGCGTCAGGCAGGTTCGGGGTGCGCTCCCCGTCCAGGTACGGCAGGAGCGTCAACCCGTCCGCGCCAGGTGAGGCCGAGAGCGCCAGCTCGTCGAGTTCGGCAAGGGACCGGCCCAGCAGATCAGCGACCGCGACCAGCACCCTTGCCGCGTTGAGCGTGCACACCAGCGGCAGAAACCCGCCCGTCGCGTCGGCGTAGCCGGCCACCAGCCCGCTCGGGTCGGCGGTCGGGACCTCACTCAGGCCGAACGCGCAACCCGAGGTGCCCAGCGACACCACCACGTCGCCAGGTCGCAGGCCGACGCCGAGGGCCGCGCCCATGGTGTCGCCGGTGCCGGCGGCGAGTATCGCACCGGACGCGGTCTCGCCGACCGTCTCGGCCGGTCCGGCGACCCGAGGCAGCGCCACGTCCCGACCGAAGGCGAGCCGCACCAGGTCCCGCCGGTACTGCCCCGTCGCCGGTGACCAGTACCCGGTGCCGGAGGCCTCACCGCGATCGGTAGTCGGCTCTCCCCCGCCCGCGCGCAACCGATGGGTGAGCCAGTCGTGCGGCAGCAGCACCGTGCTGGTCCGGGCCGCGAGCTCCGGCTCGGCGCGAGCGAACCAGCGCAGCTTGGTGACCGTGAAACTGGCCACCGGCACCAGCCCGACCGCGTCGGCCCACGCCTGCGGGCCACCGAATTCATCGGTGAGGTCGACCGCGGCGCGCGCCGAGCGGGTGTCGTTCCACAGCAACGCGGGACGCACCACCTCGCCAGCCTCGTCGAGGCAGATCATGCCCTGCTGCTGCCCGCCGACACCGATCGCGGCCACACCGTCCAGCAGCCCGGCGCTGGCCCGCTCGAAGGCGACCCACCACAGGTGCGGGTCGACCTCCGTCCCGTCGGGGTGCGGGGCGCGCCCCTCGCGGAGCACCTCGCCGGTGTCCGCGTCGCACACCACGACCTTTGTCGACTGGGTGGACGAGTCGACGCCGGCTACCAGTGTCATCGCACGCTCCACAGGGGTCGGTGCCCGTAGGTCGAAGGCACTCGGACGATGCCGTCGCGCCCGACTCTACGTGCGGCCTCCAACCCACGCACGTGCCCGGCGGTGAGCCGTACGGCCGCTCAGGGAACGATCACCACGCCGCCCACATGTCCGGGTACCGCACTAGTCTGCCGTCATGGCGAGCGCTGAACTGGATGAGTTGATCGTCGCGAACGCCGACGCGCTGCGTGCCTGGTTGTCGGCCAACCACGCCACGTCGCCCGGCGTCTGGCTCGCCCTCACCAAGAAGGGCGGCTCGGTCACCACGCTGACCTGGCAGCAGGCGGTCGACGAGGCCCTGTGTTTCGGTTGGATCGACGGGCAGGCCCGGAAACGGGATCACGAGACCTCCTGGATCCGGTACACCCCGCGCCGGCCCCGCAGCTCCTGGTCTCAGCGCAACGTGACCCATGTGGCCCGGCTGGAGGCACAGGGGCGGATGCTGCCACCGGGCCGCGCCGCCGTGGAGGCCGCGAAGGCGGACGGCCGATGGGCGGCCGCGTACGCCCCACCGTCGGAAGCCGAGGCGCCGGCCGACCTCCTGGCCGCCATCGCGGCCGACCCCGCCGCCCAGGCCATGTTCGACGTGCTCACCAAGACCAACCGGTTCGCTCTCATCCACCGCCTCACCGCTGTGAAGCGGGCCCAGACCCGGGAACGGAAGATCGGCGAGTTCGTCGCCATGCTGGCCCGCCACGAGACGTTCTATCCGCAGAAGGCCCGACCGCAGCCCACACCGGCGGACTGAACTTTCTCAAAAGAATCTTGGCGTGCCTGTCGATCGGGGTGGGTCCTCTTCGTAGCTCTGGTGAGAGCCGGGCGACACTCCTCCTGGAGGGGACCATGAGCACCGCCACGAACACCACCCGCGCCGCCACGTCGGCCGCCGGTGCGCTGATCGGAACCGGCGTCGTCGCCACGGCTGCGGCCAGCGCCGCCACGATGGCCGTCGCCGCCGCCGGCAACGCGGCCGGGGTCAGCCTCGACATCGGCCCGGCGCTGCTGATGCTCACCCACCTAGTCGCGGCCGCGATCGTGATCCCCGCTGTCGCGCGCCGCCTGGCCGCCTGACCACACCCACCCATCGAGTTACCGGAGGATCGTCATGAAGCAGTACCTGCTGTCCGTGCATTTCGTCGAGGGCGCGCCGGAGCCGTCCGACGAGGAGATGCAGACCATGTTCAGGGAGACCGCTCGGGTCAACGACGAGATGCAGGCCGCCGGCGCCTGGGTCTTCGGCGGCGGGCTCCGGACGCCGGACAGTGCCACCGTCGTGCGGATCGAGAACGGCGCCACCACCATGAGCGACGGGCCGTTCGCCGAGACCAAGGAACACATCGCCGGCTTCTGGGTCATCAAGTGCGCCGACCTGGACGAGGCGCTCGCCTGGGCCGAGAAGTGCGCCGCAGCCTGCGGCCCGATCGAGGTCCGCCCCTTCGACGACCTGTCCCAGGCCTGAATCGGAGCCGGTCACCCGACATGGACCTGGCGAGCGTCTACCGCGCGGAGTACGGCCGCTGCGTCGCCACCCTGGCCCGCCTCCTCGGCGACATCCACCTCGCCGAGGAGGCGGTGCAGGAAGCCTTCACCACGGCGCTGCAGAAGTGGCAGACCCTGCCGCCGAACCCCGGCGCGTGGATCGTGACCACCGCTCGGAACCGGGCAGTCGACCGGCTCCGCCGGGAGACGACCCGCGAGGCCCGGCACGCCGAAGCCCTGCTACTGCACCAACCGGACGAGCCCCAGGAGGTGGGACCGGTGCGCGACGACCAACTGCGGCTCATCTTCACCTGCTGTCACCCGGCGCTCGCCCCCGACGCGCGTACCGCCCTCACGCTCCGGCTCCTGGGTGGCCTCGACGTACCGGAGATCGCCCGGGCCTACCTGATCCAGGAGTCGACCGTCGCCCAGCGGATCGTGCGCGCCAAGAAGAAGATCCGCGACGCCGGCATCCCGTACCGGGTACCCGCCGAACACGAGCTGCCGGATCGGTTACCGCCCGTGCTCACCGTGCTCTACCTGATGTTCAACGAGGGCTACACGTCCACCACGGGGCCACTGATCAGGACGGACCTGTGCACCGAGGCGATCCGGCTCGCCCGCGAGCTCGCCACGTTGATGCCCGACGAGCCCGAGGTGCTCGGCCTGCTGGCCCTGCTGCTGCTGACCGAGGCACGCCGCCCCGCCCGACTCGGCCCGACCGGGGAACTGGTTCCGCTCGCCGATCAGGACCGGTCGTTGTGGGACCGGGCCCTCATCGCCGAGGGCCACGACCTGGTCCGCCGCTGCCTGCGGCGCAACCGGCCCGGGCCGTACCAGATCCAGGCCGCGATCAGCGCGGTGCACACCGACGGCACCGCCACCGACTGGCCACAGGTCCTGGCACTGTACGACCAACTGCTCGCGCTGGCACCGACCCCGATCGTCGCGCTCAACCGTGCGGTCGCGGTGGCCGAGGTGCACGGGCCGGCGGCGGCTCTCGCCGCGTTGGAGCACATCGACCTTCCCGGCTACCACCGGCTGCCCGCAGCCCGCGCCGAACTGTTGGCCCGGCTCGGCCGCGACACGGAGGCCCGGGCGGCCTACGACGAGGCCGCGGCACTGGCCACCAACGAGACCGAACGCGCCTACCTCCACCGGCGTCGGACCGAACTCACCAGTACGGGGAGAACCCGATGACCGTCACCTACACCTTCGACGTCTTCGCCAGCCTCGACGGCTACGGCACCACCAGCGGAGACTGGGGCGGCTACTGGGGCAATCAGTGCCCCGAACTGCTCGCGCACCGCCTCGCCGCGTACCGCCCGGAGCACCGCATGCGCACCAAGGAACTCAGCTACCGCCCCGCCCTGCACGTCTGACTCCGCCCAACCCTCGGGCCCAGAGCCTCGCGGCTCCTGCATCACGGCTATCTGTCAGGGCTCTGTCAGGTATGCGCGCGGCACGACGCCTTCCTGCTCGAATCAGGGCATCGCCTGGATCCGCGTGGGGGAAGGATTCACGTGCACCGCAGCGCAGATGTGGATGTGATCTCCGAGGAGCACAACGAGCAGGTAAGAAGGCTCGACCCGTTGCGGTTGGACGACGAGCTTCGGATGTTGCCCAGGTTGAACAGGACCGCTGACGTCGCCGCGATGGTACGGATGCTCGGCGCGGCGCTCCCCTCGGCGGAGCGCATCGCGGCCTTCACCGCCGCGGAGTGTCTCGCCGCCATGCGTGATCTGGGCATGTTCCTCGGAAGCCTGCAACGGCACGGGGTGTCCGCCTTCGAGGCCGTGCCGGGCGCGACCACGACGTTCCAGCTGCTGGGGCACCGTACGGGAATGATTCCGCGGGACACGGTCTACCACTACACCTCCTGGAATCCGACGGGTGGGCGGGAACGGCTCTACACGGGCCACCCGATGGAGCGCAGCCTGATCAACGCGGTGCGCACCTGCGTACCGAGCCTCGCCCGGTCGGTCGACATCGGATGGTCGCTGATGCACGAGGACCCGGCTGCGCCCGTCCACGCGGAACGGATGGCGTCACTCGCCTCGCACATCGCGGTGGCGGACACGGTCATGAGCGGTATCCGGACGAAGGTCACCCCCGAGTTCTTCGCGCGGATGCTCAGGCCGTTCTACGAGGACGTCCGCGTTGCCGGGCGTACGTACATGGGGCCGGCGGCGGCCCACATTCCGATCTTTCTCATCGACCTGCTCCTGTGGGCCTCGGACCGGGGCAGCCCGGGATATCTGCAGTTCTGCCGTGAGGTGTCAGCGCAGACCCTGCCGCAGTGGCAGGAGCGGTACGCGCAGTGGGCGAGCATGCCATCCATCACGTCCCGGGTCGTCGCGGCACTCGGAACCTCCGGCCCACCTGCCGCGGACGAAGTCGTCGAGGCCAGTGCGAGGAGCCTGCGGCGAGCCCTGCAGACGCTCACGTCGTTTCGCGGAAAGCACCTGGTGATGGCGCGACGTGCCTATCACGAGGAACTCCGGCTCTACGAGCTGGGCAGTGGCGGCGGGAGTGTGGGGCTCCTCGAGGAGATTCTCGCCCTCACCAGACAGAACCGCGCCCTGCTCAACGCCACCGCTGCGCAGCGGGTGCAACTGCCATGACGTACCCGGAAGGTAGGACGCCGACGATGGAGATCACCGTAGTGGGGGCCGGAGTCGCGGGCCTGGCCACCGCGCTCAGCCTGCACGCCGCGGGCTTCGACCGGGTCACCGTCTTCGAGGCGGAGCCGCACCTGCGTCCGCACGGGCTCGGCCTCAACATCCTGCCCAACGCCGTTCGGGAACTCGCCGAACTCGGTCTGCTGGACGAGTTGCAGCAGCACGCGATCCGCACCCGGGAACTGGCGATGTACAACCCCCGTGGGGACCTCGTGTGGCGCGAGGATCGCGGCACCCGGGCGGGTTACCGATGGCCGCAGCTTTCGATCTCCCGAGCCCGGCTCGTGACGGTGCTGGCCGGCGAGGTACGGCGGCGTCTGGGTGACAAGGCCATCGTCACCGACGCACGGCTCGTCGGCCTGCACAGCGAGCCGGGTCGGACGCAGGGGACCTTCATGGACCGGGACGGCACCACGCGTACCGTCGACACCGGGTTCCTCATCGGCGCGGACGGCATTCACTCCGCTGTCCGCGCGGCCTTCTACCCGGCCGAGGGACCGCCCCCGGCCAACGGCATGACGATGTACCGAGGGACCGCCTGGGGCAGGCACTTCCTGACGGGCAGCACGATGGCAGTGCTCGGCGACGACCGGCGGCGACTGGTGCTGTATCCCATCGACAGGGACAACGTCACGAACAAGTCCCTGATCAACTGGGTCGCGGCCTTCCCTGACGAGGAGGCCGACCCGTTGCCGCACGAACGGACGGCCGCCGACCGGCGCGCGGCCGTACTGCGTCAGTTCGGCAGCTGGGCACCTCCGGGGGTCGACCTGCCGCGCCTGCTCGACGACACGGCGGACGTCCAGCGGTATCCAATGATCGACAGGGACCCGATCCCGCGCTGGAGTTTCAACGACGTGACCCTGGTGGGCGACGCCGCCCACGCCATGTATCCGGCCGGGTCCAACGGTGCCACCCAAGCGATCGTCGACGCCCGAGTGCTGTCGTGGCACCTGGCCAACCAGACCGAGGTACGCAGCGCCCTGCGGGCCTACGAGGACGAACGCCGACCGCAGATGACGCAGCTGCAGCACGCGAACCGCTCTCTCGGGCCCGAGAAGGTGATCACTCTCGCCCACCAGCGGGCACCACACGGGTTCCGGGATGTGCGGGAGGTGTTCAGCGAGGCGGAACTCGCGGAGATCTCCCGCAGCTATGCCCGGACCGGCAGGTTCGATCTGGACTGGGTCAACTCACGACCCTCACTGGACGTAGCACGGCCTCCCGGCGAGAGCGCGGGCACCAGCACGGGCGCGGCGGACCTCACCGGGCGCCACGACGAGTCCAGGGCGGTCAAGGAGACCGGTTTCATCACCGCCGTCATCAGAGCCATGGAGCACGATCGTCCGGACGCCTATCTGGTGGACCGGTACGCGAGCCTGTTGAGCACGCCGGTGTCCCGGAAGATGACGGAGCAGGCGCTGGCCGCCGGCGGCACCGTCGGGTCCGTGATCGTCCGAGCCCGGTTCGGTGACATCGCGCTCCGCGAGGCGACCGACGGTGGCACGGCCCAGGTGGTCTGTCTGGCCGCCGGCAGTGACACCCGGGCATGGCGCCTGGACCTTCCCTCGCGTACCCGGTTCTTCGAGGTCGACCTGCCGGGCCAGTTGGAGGCCAAGGAACGGATGTTGGAGTCGGTCCGGGACCGGCTCGTCTGCCGTCGGTTCTCCCTCGGCGCGGATCTTCGGCAGGACACCTGGCCACAGCGGCTGCGGGCAACCGGCTACGAACCAGACGAACCCACGGTCTGGATCATCGAGGGCCTGCTTCCCTACCTCGAGATCGAGGATTTCACCCGGCTGATCGGCACCGTCCGGAAGATGTCGACGCGCGGCTCGGTACTGCTTGTCGACGCGCCGCACACCGACTACTACACCGATCCGGCCAACGAGACGTTTCTGGCGTTCATGACGTCACGGGGATCCGCGTTTCAGCTCGGCTTCGACGACCTCGGCGACTTCCTGCGCCACCAGGGCTGGACAGCGGAGGCCTACACGCTGCGGCAGCTCTACGCGGGCGAGTGCTCGTGGCTGCCCGCGCCGCCCGAGCGCCTCTGCCCGCCTCGTGACCATCACTGGGTGGCTCGCGCCCATCTCGACTGAGCAGCCCGAATGCCGAACTCAATGCCGTTGGAGGCCAGCATCGTCACCATCCACTATGGTCGGACCTGCAACGGCTCTGGTCCACCGCGGACGCCGACGGCGGATGGCAGGACGCCTGGCCTGCACCGGCTCTGCACAGAGGACACCGTTCACTTCGCCGGCCGGCATTACCAGTGGACGGTGCCGGTCTCGATCCGCGCCCGAGCACCCGGCCCCGCTTCGTCCTCGGTGCCTCCGGACCGCGCGCCCTGAAGGTCGTGGGTCGGAGGTGGCTCCATGACGACCCGCACCGCGGTGCCGTCCCGGGTGCGCCGCGCCCTCGCCCGCGCGTCCGAGCACGGCTTCCAGGGCGCCTGCGAGGACCCGGTGGGTCCGCTGCTGGCGACGTTGGCGGCAGCGGTCCCGCCAAACGGTCGGATCCTGGAACTGGGCACCGGTACGGGTGTCGGCACCGCCTGGCTGGCCGAAGGGCTCGGCCGGCGCGACGACGTCCGGCTGGAGACGATCGAACTGGACGAGTCCCTGGCCGCGGCCGTCCGCGCCGACGACTGGCCGACGCACGTCACGATCCACACGGCAGACGCCGAGGCGTTACTGCCCACGCTGGGGCGGTTCGACCTCGTCTTCGCCGACGCCGTCGCGGGCAAGTGGACCGGCCTCGACCTGACGATCGACGCGCTGGCACCCGGTGGGTCGCTCGTCGTCGACGACATGGATCTGGGGCGCTACACCGACCCGCAGCACCGCACCGCGGTCCTGCGGGTGCAACGGACGCTCACCGACGACCCCCGGCTCGTCACGGCGCGGATCTCGGCCGGCACCGGCCTGATCATCAGCACCCGACGATCTGACCCTCCGCTCCACAGGCGAGATGAGAAGACCCCATGACCACGGCCGTCGCCCCGGCCAGGAGCGCCCAAAATGGCCACGCCGGACCCGGTCGCCATGTTCACCAGCATGACGCCCTCACCGCGGAGCTGTTCGGCCGGCAGCGGCGCCGCGGTCGCGGTCAGCTCGGTCAACCTGCACCAGCGGCACTTCGGTCAGGGCTTCGCGATGGCCGACGCCACCGGAGCACGGCGTCGTCGGCGTGCGTCGGCTTCGGCATGGACCGCTGGCTGCACTGGATCCACGGCTACCTCGGCGACGATCCGCCGCGATGGCCCACGATACTGCGGCGCGAACTGCCCTACGCCCACTGACCGGTGTACGGCCGGGCCGATGGTGACGTCACCGGCTCAGCCCCGCAGGTCAGGAACTCAGCTTGATCCGGACCCGCCTATTCTGCCGACCCTTGCTCTCGACCTTGGTAACGGTCACGCGGCCGATCTGGCCGGTCGACCCCACGTGGGTGCCCCCGTCGGCCTGCACGTCGAGCCCGACGATGTCCACCACCCGCACCTGGGGCAGTTCCGGTGGCGCCTTGAACTGGGTCCGTACCAGGTCGGGCGTTGCGTTCGCCTCTTCCCGGGAGAGCATCCGCACGACAATCTTGCGGTCCGCGGCGATCTCGGCGTTCACCGCATCCTCCAGGCTCTGTTTGAAGCCCGGCGGGATCTCCGGCAGGTTGAAGTCCATCCGCGCCTCGCCGGGCTCCATGTTGCTGCCGGTCACCAGGACGTTGAAGTCGCGGAAGACGGTGCCGCAGAGCACGTGCAGGCCCGAGTGGGTACGCATCAGCGAGCTACGCCGGTCGTCGTCGATCGCACCGGTCACCGTGGTGCCGATCGGGGGTACCGGGTCTCCCGGCGCCGGCAACAGGTAGAGGTCGTCGCCCTTGCGAGTGCCGACGATCCGCGTCTGCACACCCTGCCAGATCAGCACGCCGTGGTCCGGCGGCTGACCGCCACCGCCGGGGTAGAACGCGGACCGGTCCAGCACGATGCCCTGGTCGGGATCCGCCGGATCCGACCACAGGACCGTGCAGTCCCATTCGCGGAGTGTGACGTCTGCCCAGTCCAGCCGTTGGGTCCGGCCGTGGTGATCAATACCCATAGGTTGATGGGGAGGGCGACCGTCGGCGGCTCGCCACTCCGTCCCCCTTCAGCGCTCGTGTGGTCACCTGCACCACGATTATTCGTACGGTGGACACCGAGGACAAACACGCCGGTGGCGCTAAGTGATCAGCCGCAGTACGGCGGCGGTACCGGCACCGAGGGCGACCACGAGCAGGAACGGTGCCCGCAGCAGCGCCGCCACCAGGGCGACGGCGAATCCGGCGGCGCGCGCGTCGAGCACCAGATCGTCGCCGGTGGCGAAGGTCTGCACCGCGACCAGGGCAGCCAGCAACGCCACCGGCAGCAACGCCGACGCCTCCTGCACCTGCGGCTGCTCCAACACCGACTTGGGCACGCAGAGCCCGCACCGCCGCAGCGACGGCGAGCGCCCAGAGCCGTCGGCCGCGCAGTCGCGGCAGCAGCAGGGCGACGAACGCGGCCGGCGCGGCCACGTCGAGTCCGAGTGCCTCCGGGTCGGGCAGCACGTGCGCGCCGAGCGCATCGGCCAGCGTGGCGATGTTCCAGAGGACAAAAACCGAGATTCCGGTGGCCCAGAACGCCAGCCGCGCCTCGCGCGGGTCGCTGCGGGCCGCCGCCATCGCCGAGTACCTCGGCCGAACACCGTCTCGCGCTGACCTGGACGTCATCGCGCCCGTGCCGCCCTTCGTCCGGCTGGTCACGGATTGACGCACGTGGCGGCGGGCATGGTGGCGGGCACCCTGCGCCGGCTGCGCCACGTCGACGCGGCGACGCTCGCTCACGCGAGGTCACCGCGGCCACCTTCGCCTTTCGCGAGTGCCGTTCCGAGCAGGAAAGTACTGGAGCGTTGCCGGCGGGTCGGGTCAGCCCGAGGTAGTCGTTCGAGGCGCGTACCTCTCAGCCGCGCGCGCCTTGGCCTTGGCTGCCTCCACCTCGCGGTCGCGGGGAGGCGCCTTCGTCACGAGGCTGTCCAGCAGGGTCCGCGTGGCCGCCGTGACAGCGCGGACCGCCTCGCCGAACGCCTCCTCGTTGGCCGCTGAGGGCCGTGTCGTGCCGCTGACCTTGCGGACGTACTGGAGGGCGGCGGCTTCGACCTCATCGTCGGTCACCGGCGGTTCGAAGTTGTGGAGCACGCGTATGTTCCTGCACATGCCTCCACCATGCCACGCAGCACCACGAGGGCCGCTGGCGCCGGTGGTGGCCCGGCTCGAACGTGTGCCGTCCCGGTGGACCGGGCGCGCCCACCACGACCAGCGACAATAGGCTCCGCCGTGGCCTGTCCCGATATGCGCGGGCCACCCAGGATACGGGAAGCGTCCTCGACACGTTTTAGATTTACCGCGACCAAGGGGTAGCGCATCGGCGCCTGTCGTTGGAATGATGACCGCCAGCGTATTGCTGATTCCGGCGTCAGCGCCAAACGGAGGGCTTATTCCGTGAAGCACGACCATTCACCTGTTCTGCCAGGTCACGGGGCTACGGACTATGCGCGCTACATGCGGACAGATACTTTGCTCGGCCTACAACGAGCGCCGGACGAGGTGATACATCGCGACGAGCTGCTTTTTCAGGTGGTGCACCAGTCGACCGAGTTGTGGCTGAAACTGGCCGCGGCGGAGCTGGATGAGGCGACCGCTCAGGTGAGGGCCGGTCGGCTACCGGCCGCGGAGGCGCTGCTGGTCCGGGCGACACTCGCGGTCCGCTTGATCACCGACCAACTGGAGATGCTGCGTTTTCTGTCCCCAGTGGACTTCCATGCGATGCAGCCGGCGCTCGGAAACGGTTCCGGTGCGGAGTCGCCAGGTTGGCGACAGGTCCAGGCAGCCAGTCGACAGCTCGGCCGCGCGTTCGACGATCAGCTTGCCGCGAACGATGTCCCGGCAGTCGACCTGTGCCCGGCGGATCCGTCAGACCCGCTGCACCGACTCGCCGAGGCGATGGTGGAGTGGGATGAACGGGTGTCGGTGTGGCGGGTGCGTCATTACCAGGTGGCCCTGCGAATTGGCGGTCATCCTCCCGCGGGCATCCCCGGCAGCCCGGCGAACATGCTGGCAAAACTCGCCGAGCACCGATTCTTTCCCGAGTTGTGGCAGGTGCGGCTGCGCCCCACCACTGACGAATAGTCCTGCTGAGCCTTGCGCATCGGCGGTCGTCCGACATATCCGGCGGCTGTCAGTGAGGTTCATCTCGTCGACTTCGAGGGATGGCACGTGCGTCCGTTGATTCATTGGTTGTCGCGCCCGATCGAACCGCGTCGCTTTCCCTACTCGCCGGTACTGGAGGAGTTTCACCGAATCGGCAAGCATTTCGTGGAAAGGAGTTTCCTCGCCCTGCTCGACAGCGCCCGCCAGGCGGTGACCTGCCAGTCCTCCGGTCGCGACGACGCCGCGACCCGGCAGCTGGCCGCCTTCCTGGACGTCGCACTCGACAAGTGGGACGGCCGCTACGACTACCGCAGCTACCTCGCCCTCCGGCTGCTCCGACTGCCCTGCGGACCAGACGATCCGACCCCGGGCGCGCAGAACGCTGCCCGGCGGCAGGCCCGGGATCGGCTCCTCGTCCGCTTGGTAGCCGACACACTGGCGTTCGAGTTGGCCGCCGCCGCGCACACGACCGGGCTACTCCCGCAGCAGCGACCAGGGCAAGCGGTGGTCGTGAAACGCTGCCGACTCGGTGTCCGAGCCGCCACGCCCGCGCTGGCTCGTCTCGGCATGGCCGAGGCGGTCAGGTCGGACGCCCCGGCCACCACCGCGGCCGAGCTGCACACCATCGCGCGTGACCTGGCACTGCCCGGGGATCCGTCGCTGCGGCTGACCATGTTGCCGGTCCACGTGACGCACGACGAGTACCTGTTCATCCGGGTGCTGCAGGGCTACGAGTGCCTCTTCGCCGGGATCGCCGACGAACTCCGCGCGGCGGTCGCCGCATTGGCCGGGCACACGCCGGGCGCCGCCGCCGACCGGCTCGGGTACGCGGACGACCTGCTGCGCGCCGCAGCTCCACTCTTCTCCCTCGTGGCCACCATGCAGCCCGAGTCGTTCCGCACCTTCCGGCAGTACACCGAGGGTGCCAGCGCGATCCAGTCCCGCTCGTACAAGCTGATCGAGTCGCTGTGTCGCACTCCGCAGGCGGATCGACTGGACTCGGTGGCCTACCACTCGGTGCCGGAGATACAGGCCCGGGTACGCGGCGGCCAGCCGACGGTCGACCAGGCGTACCGGTCGGCGGTGTCCGAGGGCCGGCTCACCGGCGCCGACGGCGTCCTGGTGGCACGGCGGATGGCCGCATTCGCCGGTGCCCTGTCGCAGTGGCGCCGGACCCATCTGCGAGTGGCGGTGTGGATGCTCGGTGCCCAGTCCGGCACCGGTTACACCGAGGGCACGCCGTACCTGGCGGCGAACAGCGCCGCACCGGTCTTCACCGCCACGACCACCGATCCGCCTGCGGCCGACCCGACTGGAAGGCGCTGCGCATGACCCACCCCGAGCACAGCCCCCGTTGCCTCGACGGCGGCACGCACGCCGCCCTGCGCGCCGAGTTCCCGCTGGTGCACACCTGCGTCTACCTGAACAGCAACTCCACCGGAGCGGTGCCCAGGGGCGGTGAGCAGGTGCTGCACGACTACTGGGAGACACTGCGCACCTGGCGCGACGACGTCTGGCAGGACTGGCACATCGGCCTTGACCGGTACGCCGACTCGGTGGCCGCGCTGATCGGCGCGCCGCCGGGCAGCGTGCTCACCGATGCGAATCTGAGCACCTTCCTGGCCCGGGTGGCGTCCTGCTTCGAGTACCGCCCGCCGCGCAACCGCGTGGTCATCACGGACCTCGACTATCCGACGGTGCCGTTCATCTTTCGCGCGTACGGCCGGTATGGGGCCGAGGTCGACGTGGTCGGCACCGGCGGCCCCCACCTCGACCAGGACGCCGTCGAGGCCCGACTCGACGAACGGACGCTGCTGGTGTGCGTGCCCCACGCCAGCTTCACCTCCGGCGCCACCGTCGACCTGCCCCGCCTGGTGGCCCGAGCCCACCAGGTCGGCGCGCTGGTGGTGGTGGACGCCTTCCAGAGCGTCGGGGTGATGCCGTTGGATGTCGGCGCGCTCGGCGTCGACGTGGTCATCGGCGGTGCCCACAAGTGGCTTTGCGGCGTCGGCACCGGATTCCTCTACGTCCGGCCGGACCTGGTGCCACTGCTCACTCCGGCCGCCACCGGCTGGCAGGCCGGCGACCGCGCGCTGACCTTCCGACCGTCATCCGGCTGGGCGACCGGTATCCGTCGCTTCGCCGGCGGCACCCCCTACCCGGTCACCTCCCTGATCTCACAAATCGGTCTGGACCTGCTGCTCGGTGTCGGTATCGACGCCATCCGACGGCATTCGCTGGCGCTCACCCAACGACTGATCGACCGGGCCGGAGCCGCCGGCATCGCCGTGGTCAGCCCCACCTGCGCCACTCGGCGAGGCGGGGTGGTGTGCCTGGACATCCCCGACGGCGAGGCCGTCAAGCGGCGACTCGCCGCCCGTGACGTGATCTGCAGCTGGCGCAGCTATCTGCGGGTCGGCCCGCACGTCTACAACACCCTCGACGAGATCGACCTGTTCATGGATGCGCTGGAAAAGGAGCTGCGCCGGTGACCGTCACCCTCTCACCGCGGGCACTGATGAGCCTGCTCGTCAACGGGCCCAAGGCCATGGACGTCCTGCACACGGCGCTCGACCTGGGACTGCTCGACGCGCTGGAGCCCGGACCGGCCCGCCTCGACGCGCTGGCCACCCGGTTCGGGGTGCTTCCGCTGCGGCTGTACAAGTTCCTCGACTGCATCGAGAGCCTCGGCTTCGTCACCCGCGACGAGCCCGGCGACGACATCGGTGCGACCAGCTACCGGGCCGTGCCAGGGCTACGCGACGCGGTCGACGCGGTCGTCGGGCCGGGTGCCACCGAACGGGACCGGGACCGCTACCCGTGGCGGCAGTTGCACGGCCGGCTGCCCGATAGCCTGCGCGGCGAGGTCAGCATCGACGACGGGTTCGCCTGGCCGCCGAAGACCGCCGCGCAGACCGCGGAGTTCGAACGCAGCATGGCCCTCGGGCTGGGACCGGCGATCGAGACGGTACGCCGGCATTCGCATCAACTCTGGTCGGACCGACACCGCCTGCTGGACGTCGGCGGCGGTGACGGGACGCTCGCCGCACACATCCTCGACAGCACGCCGAATCTGCGGGCCGACGTGTACAACCTGCCAGCGGTGGCACCACTGGTGGCGGCCACCCGGGACAGCCGCGGTCACCCGGAACGGCTCGGCTTCGTCGGCGGCGACTTTTTCGCCGAACCCCTACCGCGCGGCTACGACGCGCTGTCATTCGTCCGGGTTCTGCACGACTGGCCCAACGCCGTGGCCCGCGACCTTGTTCAACAGGCGTACGCGGCGTTGCAGCCCGGCGGGTTGATCCTGGTCTGCGAGGAGTTCCGTACCCCGGACCGGCTCGCCATGCAGTTCTTCTGGAGCTACTTCCTGATCGGCGTCGACAGCAGCGTCAGCCGCCTACGCGAGGTGGACTTCTACACCACCCTGCTCACCGAGACCGGCTTCCGCCACGTGGCGGTGCTGCCCGGCACCTGGGAGCTCGTCATCGCGTACAAACCGACCGGATGACCCGCCACGCCCGTGTTCGGTCACGCCAGAGCCACCGTCGGCCACAGCTGGTGATGCTCAACCGGAGGACGGCGACGACCGCCGGGCGTACCAGCGGCGCCCCGGAGTGGCGGTGACGCCGTGCACCACCGTGCTGGCCACCACCACCAGGGTTCCGGCGGCCCACAGCCGGGGATCGCGGGCCCCCTCCTGCTCGCTGTGGGCGAGATAGAACAGCGCCGACACGCCAATCGGTCCGAACCAGCCGAGAAACACCACGTCCCGCCAGGGCATCCGCAGGAGCGGCCGCAACGCCAGCACGACCGGCAGCCGGCGCAGCACGAGCACCGCGACCGCGAACGCGGCCAGGGGCCAGCCGAGAGCGACCCAGTCACGCCACGGCACCTCGACCCCGAGAAGGAAGAACAACGGCAACACCAGGTAACGGGTCAGCGCGTCGTCGAGTCGCTGCTCTGACGCCCGCGACCGGTACCCGATCACCGCGTTGTACGTCAGACCGGCGACGAACACCGCGAGGATCCCGTCCATGCGCGCCACCCGGGCCACCCCCAGCGCGGCGATTCCGAGCACCAGCGTGAAGACCAGCAGCGAACCCTCGTCCACATCCTCCCGAGCCTCAGCCGCCGTGACGGCGCGGCCAGCGGCGAAACCGACCGCCACGCCGATCACCACGGCACCCACCACCGCCCAGGCCGCCTCCAGAAGACGGCCCGCGGTCGATCCGGAGGTCACCACGGACAGCGCGAGGACGACGAAGACGAAGGCGAGGCCGTCATTGGCGCCGGACTCGCCGCTGATCACCTGCCGCAGCCGCGCCGGAAGCTGCCGCTCCGCCGGCCCCCCGGAGACGACACTGGAGGCCAGGACCGGGTCCGTCGGTGTCACGCACGCGCCGAGCAGCACCGCCAGAGCCAGCGGAAAGCCGAGTACCAGCCAGGCCAGGCCGGCGCTGACCACCGCCATACCGGCCATCGCCACGGCGAGGAGCACACCGACCGGACGAATCACCGACCGGTAGTCCGACAGCGGGAAACGCAGTGCGACAGCCATCAGCGAGATGGCCAGCAGCACCCGGCTGGCCTCCAACGTCAACACCGACATCTGGTGGTGCGGCAGGTCGATCAGCCCGAGCACCGGACCGACCAGTACGCCCAGCAACAGCGCCAGCAACGGCTCACTGACCGGGACCCGGCGGATGGAACTGGACCAGAAAGCCAGCAACACCCCCAAGACCCCCACCAGCGCGTAACTGAGGTGCAGCCGGTCCATCTCCACCCACTACCCCCGTGCCGCCCCCACACACCCGCCCACCGCCTGTTGCCCGACACCGTTCGAAGGATCGTGAACCAGCAGGCATGAGTCGGCGGCGACGGGGGAAGCGGCCAGCACAGCCTGCCCCACCGGGGTACGAAGGGAGTGCCATGACCGCGTCCAGCGAGCCGGCCCGCAGAACCGACACCTCGACCCGCGCCGGCCGGGCCCGGGCTGGTACGGCGGCCAAGACCAGCGCGGCCGCCGCGCTCGCGCTCGTGTTCGGCGTAGCCGGGCTGTTCAGCGTGCTCACCGCCATCCTCGCCTGGATCGGTGTGGTGCTCGCCATCGTCGGCATCGTCCTGGGCGTCGTGGGGCTCAAGATGGCCGCCCGACCCGGGGTGACCGGCCGAGGTGTGTCGATCGCCGGGCTGGTACTCAGCGTGATCGCCCTGCTGCTCGGGCTGGCGCTCGGCGCGGGCATCACGACGTTCCTCAACAACGAGGGCGCGGTGGACCGGCTCCAGCAGCAGGTCGACGACCTCCGTGATCGACTTGACCGCTAGCGTCCGGACCGGACGATAGACGTCATCGAGCCGATCAGCCCCGCGCCGGGACCATCCGCGGGCGCGGCGGCCGGGTCAACGCGAAGTACGACGCGACGGCCAGCCCCCCACAGCGTGTAGCCGCCCATCTCCAGCAGCAGAGGCAGGGCCGCGCCGCCGAACTCACCACGGATCCAGGCGGTCATCCCGGGGATGCCGAAGTACGTGGTCAGGCTCGCCCCGATGAACACGCCGGTGCCGGGCACCAGCCACGAGGCACCGGCCGACCGCGTAGCGGCCTCACCCAGACCGGCCAGAGCCGGCCCAGCGGTGTGCCAGGGCTAGCGGCAGCAGCGTGCCGGCCAGGCTCAAGCGATCCCACGGCCATTCGCGCCGCGCGCCGTCGCGGCCTGACCATCGCCGGCATCTGCGCCGGAACCATGCTCCTGTCGGCGTCCGGACTCACCGCCAGCCCCCTGAATCCCCCATCACCGGCCGGTGGACGATCTTCGGACCCAGGGCGGCCTCGTCACCGACACCCGGGTGGTCGACGACGGCGACCTCGTCACCGCCCGCCTTCGGGATGAGTTTCTTCGTCGCCGGTCGCCCACCTGGCGACGACTCCTCGGCGTCAGGCTGCTGTCGACCGTTCCGCGGCCGCACACCGAACCCGCTGTCGCGCGCGGACGGAGCGGCAACCCCTGACGTGGTGGCGAAGGCTACCGGTGCGTCGAACGCGGCACGGCGAGCGGCCCGGCGGAGCGCGGCCAGGACGGCGGGGCCGACCAGGACGATCGCCACGGTGGTGGTGATGGCGCGGCCGGTGTCCCAGCCGAAGGTGGAGGTGACGGCGGTGAACACCGCGAAGCGGTGCAGATTCTCCAGCACCGGCGCACCGGCCACGTAGGACAGTTGGGTATCCGCGCCGGTGCTGAATGGCCAGAACCACAGGTTCATCAACAGCCCGTAGCCGTAGGCCGCGACCGCGCCGTAGCCGGCCAGCACGGCAATCTCGGCCCGCCCCCGCAGCCGGGCCGGCAACAGACCGGCGCCGAGACCGATCCAGGCGGCGGCCAGCATCTGGAACGGCAGCCATGGACCGACACCGGCGGTGAGCAGGGCGGACGCGAACAGCGAAATGGCACCGAGCAG
The DNA here is from genome assembly GCF_027497175.1 of Verrucosispora sp. WMMD573. Lineage (NCBI taxonomy): Bacteria > Bacillati > Actinomycetota > Actinomycetes > Micromonosporales > Micromonosporaceae > Micromonospora > Verrucosispora sp. WMMD573. The sequence continues at coordinate 5,350,504 of NZ_CP114901.1, forward strand.
GAACCCGAAACCGGGCCCGAACACCCGACCGGCGAGGATGAGCAGGAAGAACACCGTCTCGATGCCAGCGGTACCGGCGCCCAGCGGCCGTAGGGCGGCGTTGACGGCGGCGAGCACGCCGAGCATCGCCAGGGCCTTGCTGTCCACGCCACCGGAGCTGAGCTCGGCCAGCACGAGGGCCAGCAGGACCGGGAGTACGACGATGAAGACCAGTGGCGCCTCGGTGGTGCGGGCCATGCTCTCGGGCTGGGCGGGCACGAAGAACGGCCAGCTGAAGGTGGCCAGTGCGGCGACGGAGGCCAGGGCGAGGACGACGGCGGTACGCGGGGCGACCCGCAGGGCGGTTGTCATCCTCTCGTCCCTCGGACGGCCAGCGCGGCGGTGACCTGGTCCACGGTCAGCCAGGGCTGGGGTGCCAGCACCTTGGCGACCTGCGGAGCGAACGCGGGTGAGGCGAGCATGACCTCGGCGGTGGTGCCGTCGGCCACGATCTCCCCCTGTGCCATCACCATGACCCGGTCGGCGAGGGTGGCGACAAGTTCGACGTCGTGGGTGGCGACCACGACCGCCCGCCCGTCGGCGGCCAACCGTCGGACAATGGCGGTGAACTGCCGTTTGGCGAGATAGTCGAGGCCCCGCGTGGGCTCGTCGAGCAGCACGACCGGTGGTGCGGCGGTGAGCTGGACGGCGAGGGCGAGGGCCAGCCGCTGCCCTTCCGACAGGTCACGTGGATGCTGGTCGCCGGGCAGGGCAGGGGTGAGCTGATCCAGCAGTGCCCGGCAGGTGCCGGCAGGTGCGTCGGATTCGCGGTCGGCCTGGACGCACTCGGCGTCCACCGTCTCCAGGTAGAGCAGGTCTCCCGGAGTCTGCGGGACCAGCCCGACCTGTCGCCGGGCCCGGCCGGCGGAAAGTGACCTCGGGTCGACGGCACCGTCGGGGCCGGAGGCGACGACCGTCCCGCCCTGTCGAGGGCCGCTGCCCTGCAACGCCCAGAGCAGGCTGGATTTGCCCGAGCCGTTGCGGCCCATCAGCGCGACCACCTCGCCGGGATGCAGATCGAGGTCGACGCCCGCCACCGCGACGGTGCCCGGGTAGCGCACCACGATCTTGCGGGCGGCCAGCGCTGGGGTGCCACCACGTGCCGGTGCCGCTGGTGGTGGGGCGGCGTCGACGAGCCGCTGCCGGAGATCCGACGCGCGGCGGCGGGCATCACGGACGGACAGCGGCAGCGGTGTCCAGCCGGCAACACGCCCCAGGTCGACAAGGGGCGGGGCGAGGTCGATGTCGGCCAGGACGGCGGCCGGTTCGCCGTCGACCACGGTGCCGTCGCCGGGCAGGTAGAGCAGCCGGTCCGCGTACTGCACGACGCGTTCGAGGCGGTGTTCGGCCACCACGACGGTGACGCCGAGGTCATGGACCAGGCGGGTGACGGCGGCGAGGACCTCTTCCGCCGCGGTGGGGTCCAGGGCGGAGGTCGGTTCGTCGAGGACGAGCACCTGCGGGTGGCTGGTGAGCACCGCGCCGATGGCGACGCGCTGCTGCTGCCCGCCGGAGAGGGCCCGCAGCGGACGGTCACGCAGCTCGGCGATGCCGAGCAGGTCGAGGGTCTCCTCGACACGCTTGCGCATCACCGCGGCGGGCAACGCGAGCTGTTCCATGCCGTAGGCCAACTCCTCCTCGACCGTGTCCGTGACGAAGCCGGCGAGGGGATCCTGACCAACGGCTCCGACGACGTCGGCGAGATCGCGGGGAGGGTGGTCACGGGTGTCACGGCCCTGCACGGTGACGGTGCCGTACAGGGTGCCGCCGGTGAAGTGCGGCACCAGCCCGTTGACGGCCCGTAACAGGGTCGACTTGCCGGCGCCGGTGCGACCGACCACCAGGCACAGCTCTCCCTCGGGAATGTGCAGGTCCACCTCACGCAGCATCGGTTCTCGGGCCTCTGCGTAATGGACGGTGACCCGGTCGAAGTCGATCATCGGTGCGCCTCCGGCTGCGGGTCGCGACTCGGCGCGGTGCGGGTCAGGTCGTCCGGAGGGCTCGCCACCGGTCGTGGGGTGCGGTCGGCCGCCAGCACCGGGGGTGGTGCCAGCCAGCCCGGGGCCACGGCGAACACGACGGCCAGGAGCATCAACGGGGTCAGTTCGGGCCAGGTGAGTGGGCTGACCGGCGGATAGAGCCGGGCCGGGTCCACGGACCCGGCCGCCATCATCACGGCGGCGGTGGCCACGCCGCAGCCGGCGACGACGAGCTCGGTGATCCGCCAGCGGTCCGGCCGGTAGCGGCTACGGAGGACCTGGCGGCCGGCCAACAACATCCCGACGACGGCCGTCGCCAGGCCGGCGAGCAGCATCGGCAGGCCAAGGTAGCCGGGCACGGTGGCATCTAGCAGGCCGTAGGTGCCGACGCAGACACCCACCAGTCCGGCGAGCACCAGTCCTCCGGTGAGGGCACGCTGGCCGGCCGGAACCGCGGCGGTGCGGCCGTAGCCGCGTGAGTCCATCGCCGCGGCCAGGGCCAGGGATCGGTCCAGGGCGTCGGCCAGCACCGGCAGGGCGATCCCCCGCAGGGCACGCAGGCCCTTTGCGGTGGCGCCACGTAGCCGGCGGGCCCGACGTACCCGCAGTACGCTCTCAATCAGTTGCGGGGCGACCGACAGCGCGACCACCACGGCGGTGCTGACCGCGTACAGGGCACCGGGGACCGCTTTGAGCAGGCGCTTCGGGTTGGCCAGGGCGTTGGCGGCGCCGAGGCAGATGAGCATCGTCGCCAGGCGCAGTCCGTCGTAGAAGCCGCCGAGGAGTTGTTCGGCGGCGACCGGCCCGAACAGTCGGATGCCGGCCGCCCAGGCGGGCAGCGGGATCTCTGGCAGGTGCAGCAGGACATGGTCGCCCTGCCCGCCCCCGAAGACGAGGCGGAACACCACCCGCATGGCCACGATCACTGCACCGAGCACCAGGTACAGCCGGAACGCGAACGCCCAGGGAGCATCAGTGCGGCGACGGACGACCACCAGCGCGGCGGCAGCGACGAGCAGCGCCAGGGGCAGCGGATTTGTGGTGTGGTTGGCCGCGGTCGCCAGACCGAGCGCCCACAACCACCACGCCCCCGGATGCAACGCCCGAGGTAGCCGCCCGGTACCCGGCGTGACGGACCGAGCGGCCTGCGCTGCCTCCGTTGCCAGCAGGGAGCCCTCGCCGGCGGTGGCCTGATCAGCCATCCGGCTCGACGCCCCGCCGACGACGGGCCGCGACGAGACCACCACCGGCGAGCGCGACCAGCAGAAGCAACCCGGCGAGGGTTCCCAGTGGAAGTCCGTCGGTGTCGCGGCTGGCGGTGACCTCGGTCGGTGGGAACGAGTTGCTCGACCCGCTGGACGGTGGGGCGGGAGCGGCCCCGAGCGAGGGCAGGCCAGTGCCGGTGGGCGGCGTCGCTGTCGGGGCCGGCGAGCTGGCAGCCGAGGTCGGGCCAGCTGCGAGGGCTGACGGCGTGCCAACCATGCCGGTTGGTGTGGTTCCGGGCGGGGCGTCAGGTCCACCGGCGACCGGTGGTGCGGCGGTCGGTGGCGACGAGGAACGGGGTGGCGGCGCCGGTGCCGTGGTGCGCGGTGCCGTGGTGCGCGGCGGTGCCGGTGGCGTGGTCTGCGGCGGGGGTGCCGGTCGGCTGGGTGCTACCCCCGGTCGGGGTGCGTTGTCGGCGTTGCGGTTGAGGGAGAACGACCAGCCTTCGAAGCTGCCCGTCGGTGGCTTGCGGTTGAGCACACCCTTGTCGCTGTACGTCCAACTGCCCCCGTTGGGTGCGTGCCAGTACGACCAGTAGGCGCTGGCCGGCGGCGTGTCGACGCACTTCTCCGAGCTGGTCGAGGGTTTGCCCTCGATCCGGCAGATGAACCCCTCGCCCCAGCGCAGCGTGCCGGTGATCTGGAAACCGGCGTTCTTCAACGCGGCCAGTCCGGTGGCCTGGTCGCCGCGCGCGCACCGGACGACCGTCCCGCCGCCGAGTTCCTTGAAGTCCACCACGACGGTGACTCCGCCGGCGTCCGGGCAGTAACCGGCGCTGCCCGCGGCCGCGGCCGGCCCCGGCCCGATCAGGACGCCCGCGGCGGCCAGTGCGAGGGCGGGCGCGGCCCGGGTCGCCCGGGTCCTCATGTGGTGCGCCGGCGGCCGACTACCAGCAGAGCCGCTCCCCCACCCAGCAGCAGCAGCGCGGTGAGCACGTACCCACCGATCGCCACGCCGGTGGTCGGCAGGCGACCCGATCCGCCCGCGGCGGGACTGGTGACCGAGGGAGCGGGAGTCGTCGCCGTGGCAGTGGGCGTGGGCGCTGTGCCGCTCGGCGAGGCACTCGGCGACGGACTGTCGGTGGGTGAGGCAGTGGGCGTCGGCGAGGCAGTGAGCGTGGGCGTCGGCGTGGGCGAGCCGGTCGGTGAGCCGGTGGCCGACGGTGTGGGCTCGCCGGAGGGCGGCACATCAAGACCGATCCGGCCCAGTGATATCTGGGCCAGCCCGAGCAGCGCCTGGGCGGTGGCGCGGCGCCACTGGTCCCGGAAACTCTCGATGATCCCGTCGCGGACCGCCTCGGTCACCGCGTCGGTGTTGTAGGCGATGGCGCCGGCATCGGCCGCCGCGGCGCCACCGGTGGCGGTGGTGAGCTGTAGTGCCGCCAGGGCCTCGGCGGCACGTGCCGCCTCGGCTTCGCGTCCGGCCGCAGCCAGGGCCTGCCCGGCCAGGCCGGTGCTGTTGGAGTTCGCGCCGCTGGTCGGCCCCGACCCGCCGAACGATCCGTCGGCGCGTTGCTGCGCCACCAGCCAGTCCGCGCCGCGCCGCGCGGCCTCGTCCGCACCGGCGGCTTCGGTCGCGAGCAACGCTTGGACGGCCATGGCCGTCGAGTCGACGTCAAGCGTGGCGTTGCCCTGATCGTCGCAGGACGGCGACGGTACGCCGTCGGCGTCGGGGTAGAGCCGGAAGCCGCCGGCCGTGCACTGCTGCCGAATGAGGAAGTCGACGGTCTCCTGCGGCGTGCCGCCGCTGCGCGCCAGACCCAGGACCGCGAAGGACTGGTCGAAGGTGTTGCTCGGATCCGGGCCGGTCTCCTCGGTGGTCCGGCTGGTGATCCGACCGTGCTGGTGACCGGTGTCCGCCCCGGAGAGCAGCGCCACGGTCTCGGCGCGCAGGTCCCAACCGCCGAAGTCGGTGGGGTCGGCGCCGACGGCCGCGGCGACGTAGAGCAGTTTCGCTGTCGCACCCCCGTCGGTGAAACCCTCGATGCCCCAGTCGTCGTAGCTGTTGTAGGACCGCACGTGCGTGGCGATCTGCGCTGTCGCCGCCTGCCGGGTTGGGCCGGCCACCCCGGTGGCGGCGAGGGCGATCACGCCGTCGATGCTCAGCCCCCAGTCCTGCGGACTGAACGGGCCGGGCAGCACGCCGTCGGTGTACTCCCCGGCGAGCCAGGTCGCGGCGTCCCGCGCGGCGGCGGTGTGGGCCGGCGAGGGCGCGGCGGTCACGATGAGAGGGGTGGCCGCGACGATGGCGAGCGCGGTGGCGGTGGCGACGCCGAGACCGGCGCCGACGCGCCGGAGCGGGGACGTGGGCATGAGGGGTGCCTTTCGCAGAGCGGTCGGTGAAGCTCCGGAAGGCGGCGGTATCCGTTCGCGTGGCCGCGATGAGATGCCGTACCTCGGTTACCCGGACTCCACCCTGTAGACCTCGACAGTGGAAGCCGCTCGTCCGGTGCGGGGCATTCCGGCTCGCGAGACAGCTCTCGCTCACGGTTGCGGGTCAGCGTCGGCTTCTAACCGACTTCCCCCCACACAGGACGTATTCAGTTGAGTACCCGACGCGCCGGGTGCCGCCACCGTACCGCCGGTCACCTTTCGGCGCCAGCGTGGCGGACGACACCCGACGCGTCGACAGCTCAAGCAGCGTACCCGCAGGTCAGGGCGCGGTGATACTGGGTGCCGCGCCGGAGCCGAACGACCAGCCTTCCACCGTCCCCGGCGCCGGGTTGTAGCTGGTCGCTCCCAGCGTGCTGTAGGTCCAGGCGGCGCCGCTGCCGGAGGCGTGCCAGTACGACCAGTACGCGCTGGCCGGCGGGGTGTTGATGCAGGGTTCCGTCGCGGCGGTCGGCTTGCCGTTGATCCGGCAGACGAAGGCCAGCCCCCATCGCTGCGTACCGGTCACCGTGAAGCCGGCGCCCTGCAGGGCGGCCAGCCCGGTGGCCGGGTCACCGAGCGCGCACGCCACCTGGACGCCGCCGCCGAGCGAACCATAGTCGACCACCACGGTGACCCCGGTCGTCCCGGTGCAGGCGGCGGCCTGCGCGGCTCGTGGAGACGGCTCGACAGCGATCAACCCGACGGCGACGACAGCCGCCACCGCGATGCTCGCCAGCCACCGACGGACGGGATCGTAGACCTGGGACATGAGCACTCCTTCTGATGGGACGGAATCTGCCGGCCGGTCAGCGGCAGGGCAGGGTGGGCGCGCCGGTGGTCGCGGTGACGGTGGAGAGCCGGGCGTATCCGGTGCCGGCCAGTCCGAGGACAGCCTGGGCGGTGGCGCGGGGGGCGGTTCCGGGATCGAAGACGCCGCCGTCGAAGTCGACCGCACCCCGGTCGGCGACCGGGGCGGCACAACCGACCTGAAGTCCGGCCAGGAAGACGCGGGCCCGGACCCAGGCCAACGGCCGGCCCCCGTCGCGCAACGCCTGGGCCGCCAACCCGGTGCTGTTGGCGTTCGCAACCCCACCGGCGTTGGTGAACCCGCCATCGGCACGTTGCACCGAGATCAGCCAGCGCAGTCCCGCGGCAGCATCGGCCGGGCGGCCAGCGGCCCGCAGCGCCTGCACCGCGGCGGCGGTGGCGTCCACATCAGAGACACAAACCGGCTGCTCCGGCAGCAGCGGATAGCCGCCGTCCGGGCACCGGGTGCCGGCCAGCCATCCGGCGGCGAGCGCCGGCACGCCCTGCGCGGTCCGGTCCAGCGCGAGGAGCGCGAAGGACTGGCTGAACGCGTTGCTGTAGTCACCCCACGCCGACCGGTCGGTGAACCGACCGCCGGGGTTCTGGAGCGACAGCAGTCGGGCGATGAGATCCACACCGCCGACGTCGGTCGGGTCACCGCCGCGGACCGCGACGGCGAGAGCGAGCTTGGCGGTAGCGCCCGCGTACGCCTCGGCGGCGCCGTCGCCGATGTAGCCGTCGCGGATGTCCGGCCGGGTGACCCAGGCCAGGGCCCGAGCGCCGAAGTCGTCGGCGACACCGGCCGCGGCGAACGCGAAGACCGCGTCCAGGGTCAAACCCTGATCCGGGTACGCGACTCCGTCGAAGACAGCCTCGAAACGTTCCCCGTCGATCAACTGTCGGGCCAACCAGCCGGCGGCGGCATCCGCGCGAACGGCGCCGACCTGCGCAGGTGTGGCGATCGCGGGTGTGTTGAGGGTGAGGGCGGCGAGTATCCCGCAGAGCAGGGCGAGCAGGCGGTGCCGGCTCAGGCGAACGACCATCGGGGAGCGCCTTTCCGGCCCGGCGGTCGTCAGGAACCCGGCCCGCCCGGCGATGGCCCGGCTGGCCGGCCTCCGACCCGTGGGCCACGACGGGTGAGGAGCAGAGACTCGCGAGTACGGCAGGTATTCGGGCTCGCCACCAGGAATGCTCCCAGCGGCCTACCGTTGCGGGCCAGCGCCGGACTTCGACCGGACTTCCCCCGCACGCACACGCGGTTGTGCAGTTGTCGCGCCAGTCTCGTCCGCCACACGGCCACTGTCAATCAGCTGTCGAACACACCGCGCAGGGCCTGGCAGCTTCCGCTGCCAGGCCCTGCTGAGTGGTTGATCAGGCGCAGCTCTGGCCGTTGAGGGTGATCGGCGACGGCACGTTCGGCGTGCCGGTGGCGTTGAAGCCGAAGGTGACGGCCCCGCCGCTCGGGATGCTGGCGTTGTAGGCCAGGTTCGACGCGGTCACCGCCGGGCCGTTCTGGGTGATCCCGGCGTTCCACGGGGTGGTGATGGTGCTGCCGGCCGACAGGTTCCAGGCCAGCTGCCAGCCGTTGATGGCAGCGGCCCAGTTGTAGATGGTCACGTTCGCGGTGTAACCGCCCGACCAGGTGGTGACCTGGTAGGACACCTGGCAGGTTGCCGGGCCGGCGGTAGCGGTCACCGGGACGATGTCGCCGAAGTCGTCGCGTACGGTGGCGAAGTCCTGGAAGCCGATGCCGCTGCCGAGGCCGCTGGTGTGGGTGCCGGCGGCCAGCACCGAGCCGTCCGGCTTCACCTGGTAGACCGGGCCGCCGCTGTCACCGCCGTAGCCGGACTCCCCGCCGTCCAACTGGGTGGCCTCGACCAGGTCCTGCTCGTCGGTGTAGTGGAACTGCACCTCCAGGTTGCAGATGGGAGCGCCGTGGATCTCTGCGGTGGTCTGCCCGGACTGGCAGAGGATCTGGCCGGGGAAGACCTGGGTCCAGCCAGCCACCGGCACCCTCGTCGACTCGTGCAGGCCGCCGACGTACACGTCGCTGCCGGCCGACGCTGCGCTGATCAGTGCGATGTCGTGCGGGCCGTGGCGTTCGACGATGAACCCGATCGGCTCGCCGACGCCGTCGAACCACTCGCCGCCGAGCGGTCCACAGTGCGCGGCGGTGAGCACATAAGGGGTGTCGTCGGCGAGGTCGCGCACCCCGAAGCCGGACGTGCAGAGGTCCCCTCCGCCGTTCCAGATGCGCGCGCCACCGTTCCACGGGGCATCGTCGTCGAAGCGGGTGGCGTGCTGTTCCGGCTTCTGGGCCACCACGGTGCTGGTCTTGACGCCGGTGGCGGGCAACGCCGGAACCTTCGCTCCGCCGGCGGTGTCGACGGCCACCTCCAGCCCGCTGCCATCGGTCCTGATTCGCACGGTGTGCGCCGCATCCGAGCGATCCTCCGCCACGACACGGCGCAGCTTCACCGCGGCGGCCTGTAGTTCCTTGCCGCTGTACCTGGCCGGCTCGACCCTCACCTCGGCGAGCTTTTCGACGCTTCGGACGGCTGCGGCGATGTCGGCCGGCACGGCCCCCTTCCACCACAGCGTGACGTGGTTGTCGACCAGGCCGAGGCCGGCGTAGCCGCGCGGCTCACCCGCCTCCACGGCGGATCGAATCACGCTGGCGGCGTCGACGAGCGTCAGCTGTCCGGCCATCCGCTCCTGCACGGTGGGCGACAGTCTCTCAAAGAGATTCGCGGCGGGTACGCCGGGCGGCGCGGCCGGTGAGGCGGCGGCGACCCCGGCCGTGGTCAGTCCGACTGTGGACAGCGTGAGCGCTGCGGCAGCGGCCACGCGGAGGGCGGTTCGGAAGGTCTGCATGGCCCAGAGTCAACCGAGAGTGACGACTCGCAGCCATGCAGAAGCACCGGCAACTTCACCGTGAGCATGTGGGCAGTGACACACCGACGGTGGTGACCTTACTGGAGCGTAGTCATTAGCGTCACTCAGGACAGCTGAGCACACCCCACCGGGACGGGCTGTGAGTGACTACGGACGACTCGCGGGTGGTTCCGCACTCAGGGTGCTGCGTACCGCCGCCGGGCTGACCATCGACGGTCTGGCCGCACGATCGGGCGTGAGCCCGCGCACCATCGGCGGCATCGAGCGGGGCCGCATCCGGCGCCCCCACGAGGGCACCCTCGCCGCGCTGGCCGGGGCCCTGCGCCTCGGCCCGGACGACCGCAGCCGGCTGCGCGCCGCCGTCCGGGTCGAACCGGCGGCGATCGGCCTGCCCCGGCTGACGCCGTGCTTCACCGGACGCGACGACGATCTCGACCGGCTGGCCGGCGCCGCGTCCCGGCACCGGGTGATCGAGCTGGCCGGCCTGCCCGGCATCGGCAAGAGCGCGCTGGCGGCGCAGGCCGCCGCCAGGATGAGTGGCGACTTTCCCGACGGGGTGCGGTTCGTGGCGCTGGGCGGCTCGCCCGCTCCACACCCCGCCGCGCTGGCCCGGGAGCTGGCACGCTCGCTGGGCGACGACGCGCCGGACGACGACCCTGCCGCGGTCGCGGCGTGGCGGCGGCTGGTCGGCGGGCGGCGGATGCTCCTGGTCTTCGACGATGCGTCCGACGCGGTCCGGCTGGCACCGCTGCTGCCGGACCGGGGAGCGTCGGTAGCGGTGGTGACCACTTCCGGGCGGCCGACCCTGCCACCGAGGCGCGCCCGGCGGGTGCTCACGCCGTTGCCGACGACCGACGCCGAGCTGGCGCTGCACCGGATGATCGGCTCGACGGCCCCGGACGCGCGGGTGTCCGAGCTGGCGCAGCTCTGCCACGGTCTGCCGCTGGCGCTGCGCACCGTGGCGAACCGGGTGCGGACCCGGCACCCGTGGTCGATCGAGCGCATCACCGCGCAGCTCGCCCGGCCAGGGCGGCAGCTTGAGGCACTCACCGCCGGTGACCTGTCGGTGGGCGCGGCCCTTGAGCACGGCTACCGGAGATTGCCGGAGCCGCTGCGCGCGGCGGTCCGCGCGCTGGCCGCGTCGACGCCGCCCGCAGCGGCGGTCGCCGACCTGGCCGGTTGCGGGTGGATCGCCGGCGAACACGGGATCAATCCGATCCTGCTCGCGTTCGCGGTCGCCCGCGCCGCAGGCACCCGCCCGGCTGTGCCGCTCGCCGCAGCCTGAGCCGCTAGCGGCCCGCCGGTCCGGGCGCCCACGACGCTCACCCGTGCCGCTCTGCCCATCCACCCGCAACACCCGATCGGCCGCCGCTCAGCCACCGTCCGCCCCGGAGTTCAGCTCGGCCAACGCCGTACGGGCGCGGGCGACGCTATCGGCGTCACCGAGCGAGCCAGCCAGCTCGACCGCCGCCGCCAGATGCTCACCCGCCTCCGCAGGGCAACCGGTGCGGCGCAGGGCCTCGGCCAGCTCGATCAGTGCGGCCATCTCCTGGGTCCGCAGCCCGCAGGAGCGCGTGCCTGCCACCGCCTCGCGAAGGATGCCGACCGCCTCGCCCCAGCGCCCCAGATCCGTCAGATCCAACCCGATCCACCGGCAGGCGATCGCGTCCGAGTAGGCGCGCGGCACGGCCGCGATCGGAAACTCCGCGTCGCGCAGCAGCCGCAACGTACGCCGGTGCACCCGCAGCGCGTCGGACGTACGGCCGAGCGCCCGCAACGCGATGCCGAGCATCGACATGGCCTGCGCCGTGCCCTCGTGATCTCCGGCCGCGCGTAGCATCCTGCTGCCTCGCTGCAACAACCTCCGGGCGGCTTCGAACTCACGAAGCCGGAGCTGCGCGGACGCGGCGTAGAGCAGCGCCCAGCCTTGCTGGGCCCGGTCGCCGGCCCGCTGCGCCGACCGCAGCGCCGCCCGGGCGGTTTCCAACCCTGCGGAGGCGTCGTTCAGACAGAGCGTCTGCGCCCAGGAGAGATAGTTCAGGTGCGTGGCCTGCCGGGTCAGGTCACCGGTGCGGGTCGCCGCCTCAGCGGCCAGCCGGAAGACCTCCGGCCAGATATCCAGGTAGATCCGCTGGTCCGAGAACCAGTGCAGCGCGTCGGCGACCGCGACGACCAGGTCGTCCCGTCCGGTCTCGGCCGCGATCCGCAGCGCTGGGAACCAGTTCTCCCGCTCGGTGTCGAGCCAGTCGCGGGCCTGGTCCGCGTCCAAGTTGTCGTCCGGTGCCGGTCCGCCGGGCTCGAAGTGCCGCCCGGCCCGGACGGTTGCCTCCAGCAGCCAGGTCACCAGGTTCTCCCGCAGCGTCGGCGCGGCCGACGGCTCGTCCCGCTCCAAACAGGCCATGGCGAAGGCGCGGACCAGGTCGTGCAGCCCGTAGCGGTCCGGTGGCCGGAGCCCGAGCAGTCCGGACTCGACCAGCCCGTCGAGCCGATCCTCGGCCTCGGCCAGGTCGACTGCGCACAGGACGGCCACGGCTTCCGCGCCGAAGTCCGGCCCCGGGATCAGCGCCAGTCGCCGCAGCGTCGTGCGCCCGGTCACCGAGAGCCAGCGGTACGACAGCGTGAGCGCCGCGGACAAACCGGAGTTGCCACCGTCGATGGCAGCGACGCGATCCCGAGCCTGCGCGAGACGTGCGTCGAGATCGGCGACGGTGAGCGTGGGTTCGTCGCGCAGCCGCTGCCCGGCGATCCGCAGCGCAAGCGGCAGGTGCCCACAGTGCCCGGCGAGTGCGGCGATCCGCTCCGGCGGGGCTTCCTCAATGTGGCCGACCGTCCGCAGCAGCGCCATCGACTCGGCCGGTGACAGTGGCTCCTGCGGCAACCAGTGCACCGCCTCCAGCCCGCTCAGCCAACGCCGACAGGTAAGCAGCACCAGGGCCGGGCCGTCGCTGGGCAGCAGCGGACGCACCTGCTCTTCTGAGGCCGCATTGTCCAGCACCAGCAGCGTTCGCCGATGCCGGAGCAACCCACGGTAGATCCGGGCCCGCTCGGCAACGTCGGATGGTATCCGCGAGGCGCCCAGGCCAAGCGCCAGCAGCAGCCGTTGCAGCACTTCGCCGGCGGTCGCCGGGTGCTCGTGGGTACCGCGCAGGTCGACGAAGAACCGCCCGTCTGGATAACGGTCGGCGAGGTCGTGGGCCGCGCGCAGCGCCAGCGCCGTTTTGCCCACGCCGGGCTGCCCGGTCAGTACGGCGACGATGGCCGGCGGTTCCTCCGATCCGGCGAGTTCGGTCAGCCTGCCGAGCGAAGCGACCCGGCCGGTGAAATCGGCGGGCGGCGCGGGCATCGGGCACGGTCCGGGCGGCGGACGGCCCACGCCGGCGCTCTCCTCGATCAGAGCACGGTCGCCGGCCGGCGGCGCCAGCACGTCGAGGACCGCGGTCAGGGTACGGCGCTGCGGCCGGCGGACCAGGTCACGCTCGAGGTTGCTCAGCGCCCGGGTACTCACGCCGGACCGGTCGGCAAGTTCCTCGATCGTCAGTCCGGCTGCCGCCCGATGGTGCCGCAACAGCTGTCCCAGGCTGGTGCCGTCGCCCACCCGCACCCCGACCCCCGCCTCCGCACGACGTCGACCGGGCAATCGTATCGACGGAAGCCATGAGCTTGCGATCGTCCGGGCGCACTGCCGTTCGCCGTGGCCCTACTCCCGGTGCCTGTCAAGTCGGACGGCGCGCAGCACGATGTCGTTGACGTGGTGGGTGCTGATCGCCCCCGGGGGGCGCGGGCGGGTCTCGTGCACGTCGACGCGCCAGTCCCCCGAAGCCGCGATCTCGGCGGCGATGTCGTCGATGCCGACGTACGCCTGCGGGTCGTACATGCGGGTCTGCTCGGCGGGGTCCGCCGGTTCGAGCCCGGTCAGATCGTGGCTGACGACGAGCAGCGTCCCACCGACCGCCACGGCGTCGAGCAGGTTGCGCAGTCCGCGCTGCTCGGGGGTGCGCTGGAACGAGCCGTACTGCAGGGAAACGAGGTCGTAGGTCTCGTCCGCGTATGCGGCGGGTTCGTTGGCGTCGCGGTGCAACGTGCGCACGTCGAGCCCGCGACGTTCCGCTTCGGCCCGGATGCGGCCGAGTGCCCTGCTGGAGACGTCGGAGGCGGTCACCTGCCAGCCTCGTTCGGCCAGCCACAGGGCGTCGGCTCCTTCACCCGCGCCGATGTCGAGCGCCCGCCCGGGAGGCAGGTCCGTCGCCTCCGCCACGAGTGTGCCGTTCGGGTTGGCGCTCCACATGCGTTCCTGGTCCCCGTACCGGCTGTCCCACTCGATCGCGACGCCGGAGGGACGGACACCCGCCGTGGCGTCCTCGGCGGCGAGGCTGAAGGCGATCTGGGCACCGACCCAGCTACCGTTCGCCGCGGCCGGCAGGACCTGGGCACTCGGATCCGTCAGGTTTCCGGCGGCGAAGACGCCTTCCACGCTGGTGCGCCCGGTGGAGTCGACCTTGACGAGCTGACCGAGTCCGCTGGGGTGGGCCGCGGTGTCGATGCCCAGCCCGGCGAGCATCTCGACCCGGGGCCGGAAACGGGCCCCGGCGAGGATCGCGTCGGCTGGCAGGCTGCGGCCGTCGGCGAGCTCGACGACGAGTGACCCGTCCGGGCCGGCGTTCGCCACCCGCCGCACCGCGCCCTCGACCACCGGAACCCCGGCGGCGACGAGGGCCTGCACCGCGGCCGGCTCGATCCCCGTCGCGCCGTGCAGCACCACGGTCAACTGGTCGGTCAGGTGCCGCATCAGCGGGGTCGGGTGCAGTCCCATCGCCGCCGTGACGATCTGCACGACCCGCAGGTCACGGACCTCCCAGCCATGGCAGAACGGACAGTTGATCACCTGGCGGCCCCAACGCTCGGCGAGGCCCTCGATGTCGGGAAGCTCATCGACGATGCCGGTCGCGGCCAGTACCCGGCGGGCGACGAGACCGTGGCCGCCCGAGAGCGCGAGGTGGAAACCGTCGTCCTCGTTGCGCACCGCCAGGACCCGGCCGGTGAGGACGTTGCCGCCGTAGCTACGGACCTCCGCGCGCCCGATGGTCCGCATCGCCTCGGGCGGGGTGCCTTCGCGTCCGAGGTAGCCGTGCATGTGCGCGGCCGGCGCGTTCCGCGGCGTGCCGTCGTCGACGACGATGACCGAGCGGCGCTGACGGGCGAGTTGCAGCGCGGCCGCCAGACCGGCCGCTGAGCCGCCGATGACGGCGACGTCGCACCTGCGGACGATGCTCTGGTGGGGTGGGTGTTCGGGTGTTTCGTGTGCGTGCTCCGTCATGCGTCCAGCGTAGGAACGCCTGGCGTCAGGTGAAAGGCAGTTTGCGGAATCCGCAAGGTGGGTTCATACTCGGAGGATGAGCGACCGCAGTGAGGTGGAGCGGCTGGCGCGCACCCGGCTGCGCAGCATCCGCACTACGCTCGGCTACTCCCTGGACGAGCTCGCCGAACGCACCAACCTCAGCCCGTCCACGATCAGCCGGGTCGAGACGGGAAAACGGACGCTGAGCCTCGACGTGCTCGTCCCCCTGGCCGCCGCGCTACAGGTCAGCCTCGACGTGCTCTTCGAGGCGACCAGCGACGAGGACGTGGTGATCCGTCCCGTGCAGCACCGCTCGGGTTCGCGCACGACGTGGCCGCTGAGCCGCGTCGATGGGCGCACCATGGCGATGAAGGTTCGGTTGGAGCCCGAGGCGACGATGCCGGCCCAGCGGGTCCATCCGGGCTACGACTGGCTTTTGGTGCTCGAAGGCAGGGTGCTGCTGTGGCTCGGCGAGCGGCAGATCGAGGTGGCAAAGGGTGAAGCAGCCGAGTTCTCCACGATGACGCCACACTCGATGACGGCGCTCGACCGGCCGGCCGAGCTGATCATGATCTTCGACCGCGAGGGCCAGCGCGCACACCTGCACCAGTGAGCGTGAAACCGGCAGGAATGGACACCGGCAGGTCCACACCGATCACGCGGCATCGCCAGGGCGGCGATCTCCTGGGCCGCCGCACGACCGAAATCCCTCCTCGGTCGGTGCGACGGCTTCCGCCTGGACCGTCGCCGAGGTTCACGCCGTGCCGAAGAAGCTCCTGAGGGCCGGCATCCGGCGGATCAGGAGTTGGTCCAGGGCGAGGATCACCAGCAGCGACAGGCCGAACAGGGGCAGGAACACGCCGAGGACGGCCATCGCGGCGAGTAGGAGCCAGTTGCCCCAGATCGGAAGTTTCGCGCGGGGTGCGGCCAGCCCGGAGGCGGTGCCGCGGCGGGTCCACCACATCATCGGCCCGGTGACGCACATGAAGATCACGGCGAGGCAGAACAGCGTGGACAGGATCTCGTTGGCCACGCCGAGGCGCCGCCCCTCGTGCAGGGCGATCCCGTGGGACACGACCTTGGCCATGGCGCTGTAGTCGGCGTAGCTGTACTGGCCGACCTTCTCACCGCTGTACTGGTCGACGTGGACCGTCGTCTCCTGGGTGACGTCGGACTCGGCGGGGTTGCCGACGTTGTACCACTGGCTGCTCATCACACTGAACACGCCTTTGTCGCCCTCGGGATACATGATCAGGTATGGCCCGGGAGTGCCCTGTGCCTGCGCCGTGGCGACGGCCCTGTCGATCGAGATCGGTGTGCCGGCGCCGGTGCTGGTGCCCTGCGGGGCATTACCCGAGGCCCAACCGGCAGGCGCCGACTGACCGTCGCTGTTCTCGATCTGCTGCCGGATGGTGGACTCGGCGCCGGGATCCTCACCCCACAACGACATGTTGCCGTGCGCGGCCAGCTCCGACGCCTTGGCGCCCCAGAAACCGGTCCACGGCAGGCCGGAGACGACGAGCAGCAGGACGCCGAGGCCGACGGGGAGCCCGACGATGGCATGCCAACCACGGACCCGGGCACCGCGTCTGCCCTTGGCCTGGGCGCCGCTGCGGGCCTTCCGGCCGAGGAAGAAGATGATGAACCCGGTGATCGTCAACACGATCCCCCAGGAGGCCCCGAGCTCGACGATCCGGTCCCCGACGCCACCATCACCGATGAGCAGGTCACCGTGGATACGCTCCGCCCAGGTGGAGACGAGCTGGTCCTGGCTGAGCACGCCGGTGACCTCGGCGGTGTAGGGGTTCACGTAGACGTTCGAGGTGCTGCCGTCCGCCTGGGCGGCGACGAACAGGGTGGCCCGGTCGCCGATGCCGTCCTGCACGGACAGGACCGCACGATCCGGGAACTCGGCGCGCACGGCCGCCTCCTGGGCGGACAACGCGACCCGCTGGGCGCCCTCGACCACGGAAACCTTCAGCACCCCAGGATGCGTGAGGGAGTCCACGTCATCGCGGAACATGTAGATCATGCCGGTGACGGAAAGCGCGAAAAGCACCGGAATGACGATGATCGAACCGTAGAAGTGCCAACGCCAGAACGCGGCGAACCAGTTCGTCCGACGGACTCGCGCGGCGGGCGCCGGCGTCTCCGCGGGAGGCGGCGCTTCGGTCTCTGAGACGGTCATCCAAGTGGGCCTTTCAACTGTCGCCGGTCACCCGGGTCACATGGTCTAAGTTGTAGTCGTGCTTGAGGCCCCATGGGTTCCCGTATTGACGATCGTATTTCTACTCACCGGTATCGTCTGCGTCGCCGATCTCGTCATCCGCCGCCGGGCGGTCTCCCGTGACCAGCCCTTCTCCGACGCGGAACTGATCGACATCAACCACACCGTGATGAGCGCGGCGATGATCCTCATGGTCTGGGTGATGGTGGAGGGCGCGGTCGCCTGGGCACAGATCGCGGTCTTCGCGATCCTCGCCCTCGCGCTGCTACCCGCCTACCGACGAACCCGACACACATCGGACCGCGCCGATCTGCTCAGCCACGCCGCGATGGACGCGGCGATGATCTGGATGCTCGCGGCCATGCCCACACTCATGTCCGAGTTGGGAACCGGCGGCGCAGGCGCCGGGCACTCCCACGGCGGCGGCGCCTCCGGCGGAGTACCCGTGCCGACACCGGCATGGGCGGACACGGTCAACATCGCCTTCGTGGCACTCGCCGCCGCCACCGCCCTGTGGTGGCTCTACCGCACCACGACGACATCCCACCACCGACTGCACTCACTCAGCTACTCCGCCATGGCCGCCGGCATGGGAACCATGCTGCTACTCATGAACGTGTGAGGTCTCGCCTGGACCGACCCACGCCGTAGCATCCGGCAGCGACATCTCCGGCGGGCCACCCTTCCAGCGCCCAACACGTCCGCACGGCCGTCTAGCATCGGGCGGTGACTCCGTCCCTTGACGCCCTACCGAAGATCAGCGCACCCGCGACGCGAGCGCTGAACGCCGCCGGCTACACCGCCCTGCGTCAGCTCGCGGGTGTGCCGCGCGCAGACCTCGCCAGATTGCACGGCATGGGGCCGAAAGCACTTGACATCATCGAGGCCGCCCTCGAACAGCACAATCTGAGGCTGAGCTGACCAGTTCTGGTGCGCAGTAGGCGTCGGTCCGCGTCGCGGGGATCACGCAGAAGGTCCTGACCGAGACGCCGCGCGAGATGGAGCGCGACGGGCTGGTGCAGCGACGGGTGCTCAGGCAGACACCACCGCAGCACGTCGAGTACGGGTTGACCGCCCTCGGCAAGACCCTGGAGGAACCACTCGCGGCCATCTGTGCCTGGGCGACAGAGGACAGCCCCGCCTGATCAGCCGCTATGCCGCCGGTCAACGCGGGGGTGTTGCACGGCCACCACACCGTGCTCTGCCGCTGACAGGCGCGCGGCATCGGTGGTCGGCACCGGCTCTGACACGTGCCGAGCCCGATCAGCGTCGGCAGTGGTGTCGGACCGGGCGCCCGAACCAATGGTCTTGAACCGTAGCGCCGGTCGTTCGACCAGATGCCACGAGGGTACGGCGAGCAGAAGCGAGCCGAGCAGGCTCAGCACGATGTAGGCGGCCATTCCAAGCTGCGCGCCGCCGAGCAGGGCGATCACCTGTTGCACGGGAAAGCCGTAGATATAGATGCCGTAGGTGTAGTCGTGTCGTCGGCTGATGCGGAACAGTTTCTTCGGCAGTGCCACCGCCGCGAACAGCAGCAGGTAGGCGAGCGACGGTAGACCGACGGCAAAGAAGCCGCCCCGCCACAGGCTGACGATCAGAACTGCGGCGGCGAGCCCGGCCAGCACACCGTTGATGGGAATCCGGTGTGCGTAGAGCCGGGCGGCGACGCCGAGCAGGAAGAGGAAGCCGAGCATCAGCGTCCAGTCGGCGGCGAAGGCTCCGATCAGCGGGAACGGGCCGACGGCACCGTGCTGCGGCGGACGCGAGGTGAGCGTGGGACCCATGAAGAAGTCACGTAGCACCAGTGCGTAGCAGATGCCGGTCAGCAGGAGCACCCAACGCGGTGACCGGCGCAGCACCGAGGTCATGAGAAGGATGCCGACGAGACCGTAGAAGGCCAGGTCGTATCGGAGCGTCCAGAGCGACCCGTCGAATGCGCTGGGCCCCCCGAATATCTGCCCATAGGGTGTGTCGGCGAGAAGGCCGGAGATAGGAAACTGCTCCATCGAGGCGAACAGGTTCGTGGTGACGTAGTCGAAGGGGCCTTCCGGATGCCCCCAGAAACCGCTGAGGTTGCCGTTTTCCTTGAGGGCAACCAGCGGTGCGATAGCGAAGGCCGTCACGACGAGACAGACCCACAGGCCAGGGAACACCCGAAGCAGGCGGGCGCGAATGTACTGCGACAGAGATGAGCGCAGCGCACTGTCCGTTACCAGGAATCCGGAGATCAGGAAGAATCCGTAGACGCACATCGTGCCGATGTCGCTCTGCCCGGCGAAAAGGGTCGCGCCAAGGTTCGCCCCACCGAATCCGATCGGCCCCGCGTGCGCGATCACGACCCCACAGGCCATGGTGAGGCGCAGCACGCCGAAAGCGTTGTGTTGGGCCGAGTACCTATCTCGCAACGTCCGGGAGCGCTGCCCGTCGAGCCACGCCTGCACCTACCAAACCCTTTTCCATGAACCTGACATCTGCACAGGCCGAACATCCTGACCAAGAATGCCGAATTGCCACTCCGAACCAACAACGCGATTGCCAGCCGCCGCCTGCGAGGCGACGGTCGGATGCGCCCTGGCCCCGGCCTTTCATGCGCTGAAAGCAGCGAGGAGCGCCGCCCGGTGGCTGTCGTGGCACCCCTGTTCCACGTTCACCACCGAGCGGCACGCCCGACCAGACCGATCGCTTCGCCGCCAATGACGTGCTGCCGGTTCTGGCAATTGCTCGACACGGCCAGGTGCATTTCCTGAGCACGAACCCGGTCACGTACCACGAGAGCCTCCGATGGCGGCATGGCTCCGGATTCTGTCCGGCTTCTGCCGCCGCACGCCGCCGACGTCGGGTCTCGAGAAGGCGGTGCGGTAGAGGCGTCATCCGATCCAGCGTTCGAGTGCTCGAAGGATCGAACTTCCCGCGACGTTCGAGTTGTCGCACGGATTAGTGTTGCAGAGATGCCAGGAATCGCCGCCGGAACGCACCCGGACCACCCGAAAGGTTTTGCAGGTGATGCGATCACGCGCTGTTGGGGGGCAATCAACGTGGTCGAGTCGACTGACACAAGGCGTCTCAGGGCAGGTGTCTACGCAGCAGATCATGGAACTGGGGTGCGAGCCGGCGAGCATACGTAGCGGTCAAATGGTGGGCATCCCGGTATACGAGCACCCCGTCGATCAC
Source organism: Verrucosispora sp. WMMD573 (assembly GCF_027497175.1). Classification (NCBI taxonomy): domain Bacteria; kingdom Bacillati; phylum Actinomycetota; class Actinomycetes; order Micromonosporales; family Micromonosporaceae; genus Micromonospora; species Verrucosispora sp. WMMD573. The sequence goes on from NZ_CP114901.1 coordinate 5,370,592, forward strand.
GGCAGGGCATAGCTCGAAGGGACAGATCTCGTCATTCAGGTCAGCGAGATGCACAGCCGGCAGGGCGGCGGCGGCACGCTGCTGAGGGAGGCCCCAGGCAAGCGCGCTCAGCCGCGGCTGGGCGCAGGTGCTCAGCCGCACGCGATTGGCCGAGACACACTCGGCCATGTCGATTGTGAATGCTGGTGTATCTCGGATGACCATCAGCGGCAGCCCGGCGTCGGTGAAATTCGACCAGGTTTCCAGCAGCGCTGCCACCTGGGCGTCCGCCGTTGCCGAGCCCGGTGGCGGCGTACCGCCATTCACCAGGGGAATCTGGGTAACGCTGGAAACGATCAACAGTTGTGGTCGTCGCTCACCGACCAGCGCCGTTCGAAGCCGCCGGTTCCACTCGGTGCAACTATCATCGGTCTGCCCGCCGATGACGATCGGCGCCGCCAAGAAGGAACATGTGGTCTTGATGTAGGTGACCAGGCGCCAGCCGCGCTCCGCCGCAACGACCTGCAGCGCCGGCACCCAGTGCGCCGCGTGTGAATCACCGGCCAGGGCCACCTCGACCGCAGAGTCACGGTTGCCGTAGACGCAGCTTCGCAACTCCGACTCCCGTGCTTGCGTGACACAGCCGTCCTGGTAGACGTCGGGCAGATCGTCGCGAGCCTCGAACGGATCAGGACGGATGGTGGCGAACCTGTCGACCAGCGGCAACGAGCCGCTGCCACCGGGTAGCGCACCGCTCGCCGCGCCGGCCACATGCTGCGGGGTCGTGGGCACCGATGCGACCGGTGGCCGGACAGCGAACTGAAGCCCGACCCCGGCGAGGGCCGTCACGCTGGTCGCGACCAGGCCCAGGCGGAGGGTGCGGGCCTTGGCGAACCGGCTGTGCCGAAGTGGGCTCTCCACCAGGTGATAGGTCAGCACTGCCGGCACCGCCGAACAGAGAATCATCGCGAGCCCAGCGCCGGTACCCAGTGGACCCCACCGGGTCTCCGCCACCACCAGCAACGGCCAGTGCCACAGATACCAGGAGTACGAGACGACCCCGGCCGCCCGAATCGGCCGTAGTTCGAGGAGCAGGGCGGGACCGAATCGGCTGGCGCTGGGGCCGGCCGCGATGATGGCGACGGCACCGAGCGTGGGTAGCAGCGCGAGGTATCCCGGGTAGACAGCCGTCTCCGGTCGGATCGACGCCGCCGCGAGGGCCACCGCGGCCATCCCGGTCCAGCCGATGGCCAGGGCGGCTCGACGCGACAGGCGATGCAGCTGTCCGCCCAGGATCGCCAGGGCACCACCCAGGGCCAGTTCCCACACGCGGGTGGTGGTGACGAGGTAAGCCCGGGCGGGCTCGGCCGCACTCAGACGTATCGACCACACCAGTGACGCAACGCCGACCAGAGTGAAGGCGACAAGCAACGACACGGCCATCCGGTCACCGAGAAGCCGCCTGCGGTGACGCCCCGACAGTCCGTGCCAGGCGGCGGCGTTCCGGGTCTTGACCCCGCGCGCACGGCGCTGCCGGCTCAACACGCCGACAACGAGCAGGAGCAACGGCCACAGTAGGTAGAACTGCTCTTCCACCGCGAGCGACCAGAAGTGCTGGAGAATGCTCGGTGCTTCCTCAGCACGCAGATAGTCGGTCGACTGCTCGACCAGCCGCCAGTTCATCACGTACGTGGTGCTGGCCAACGCGTCCCAGGCCGTCTCGGACCAGCGGATTGGCGGCAGGAACAGGTAGGTGAGCAGGACGCTCGCCACGATGACGACGCTCGCGGCCGGCAACAGGCGTTTGGCGCGTCGGGCATAGAAGCCCGCGATGGATATCGTGCCGGATCGGCGTATTTCGTCGACGAGGAGTCCGGTAATCAGGAACCCGGAGATCACGAAGAAGACATCGACGGCGACAAAGGCACCGGGGAGCCCGGGCAGACCGGCGTGCCCGACCAGCACCAACAGCAGCGCGAGCCCGCGCAGCCCCTCGATGTCGCCGCGAAACCGGCCGGCCAGGATGGTGCCGTCGCTGCCGGCCGCTTGACGCTCAGCCCCGCCGGGCAGACGGAGTGTTCCACCCCGGGTGGGGGCCTGATCGTGGCTCATCTCGATGTCGTACCTATTGACCGGGTGAATCGGTGAGGACAGACGCGGAGCGTGCGGTGATGACCTGCCGCGCCGTAGCGCGGTTGTTCGGGGTGGGCACGTGCTGCGTGGCCTGCCTGCTCAGTAAGGTGGTGATGGCTCGAACGCACCGCTGCGCCGCGTGACCGTCGCCGTAGACTTCACGGGCTCTGACCGGGGCGGGCTGAGCGAGGCGGCGACCGACGGCGTCGATGATGCGGTCGGGATCGGTGCCGACGAGATCTCCTAGTTGGTGCTGGATGATCTCCGGTCGCTCGGTCGCGGTTCGGGTGACAACCAGCGGAACACCGAGGCTGGCCGCCTCTTCCTGTAGGCCGCCCGAGTCGGTCACCACCACGTGTGCCGCGCGGAGCAGTCCCAGCATGTCGGGATATGGCAGTGGGGCGAGCAGTCGGATGTTCGGTAGGTCGGGCAATTCGGTCCGGGCCTGCTCGGCGAGCCGGGGGTTCGGGTGAGCGATGACCGCCAGTTCAATGTCGGGACGGGCCTCAGCGACCCTGGCCAGTGCCTGCATTACCTGGGCGATTCCCGCGCCCCAACTCTCTCTGCGGTGCGTGGTGGCGACGATCAGACGCCGACGCGGGTCGATCCACGCCGGAACGCGGGCCAACCCCTCTCGCAACAACGCATGTACGGCGTCCACGACGGTGTTGCCGGTCATCACGATGCGTCCGGCGGGTATCCCCTCGGCGAGCAGATTGCGGCGGGCCGTGCTGGTCGGGGCGAGGTGCAGCGTGGCGATGCGAGCGAGCATCGCCCGGTTGGACTCCTCCGGGAACGGCTCCTGAGGTTGGTGACTCCGCAACCCGGCTTCCAGATGTACGACAGGTATCCGGTTCCAGAACGCCACGAGCCCGCCGACCAGGGCGGTGGTGGTGTCTCCGTGTACCACCACCGCGTCTGGTCGGCGACCAGTCAGCAGTAGCTCCACCGCACTGGTCAGCTCGGTGGCGAGCTCGGCGAGCGAGCCCGTCCTACGGCTGAGGGCCAGGGTGGTGTCGGCACGCAGCCCGAACGGGGCCAGTGCCTCATCGACGCGGCCGGGTTGCTGGCCACTGTCGACGACGGTCGTGCGTAGGTGCGGGTCGTGACAGAGGAGGCGCACCAGTGGCGCGATCTTGACGCCCTCAGGTCGCGTTCCGGCCAGGAGCAGCACTTCGGTTGGCCTCGCTCTGTCACGACCCATCGGTCAGCTCCGACCTGCGCGTCGGCGGCGGCTCAGGAGGAACCCACCGGTGCCTGCGGCCAGGGCGCCGAGGCCTAGCGCAACCGGCGCGCCGGCGAGCGGAACGACCGGGATGGGCGGTGCGACGGCGTTGACTCCGCAGCTGGACAGGCCGATGACCACCGAGGCGAGCGCGCCACCCAGCGCGGAAAGATCCAGTGCCGTCACGCTCAGTTGACCGACGCCGGAACTGGACTGCCCGTTCAGGGTGAGGTTCAGCAGGCCGGGGACGCTCAACCCGGTGTTCGGCGCGGGGTTGGCGGGCAGGCTGAGCAGAGTCGTCGGCACGCCCAGCAGGGTCGAGACGATGCTGGCGTTCACGAGAGTTGCGGTGCCGGTCGCCGACGGGCTGCTCGTCGCGGTGCATTCGGAATAGATGGCGTCTGCGACGAGGGCGATCGTGGCAAGCCCGTTGGTGCCAAGGGCCAGGGTCACCTGAGCACCGGGGGTGACCGTGCAGGCGCCGCCGGGCCCGATGGTGATCGTACCGCCGCTGCCGAGCACGCCGGCGCAGGCGGCGGAGGTGCCGTCGTTGTAGGCGCGTACGTACTGCCCGAGGACGCCGGCGCTGATGACGTTCTGGCTGCCGAGCACAGCCAGCGGCGGGTTCGTGTTGCCTGAGATGGATTCGGTCGTGCCGTCGTTGGTGGCGCTGGCGGTGCCAGAGCTGGCCAGGCCACCTCCGACCAGGCTGATCTGAAGTGCCGATGCGCTGGACTGGGAGGTGTCGGCCATCGCGGGTGACGCGACGACCAGAGCTAGTGCCAGACCGCCGGCGATGGTCGCCGCGGCCCGGACGACGCCGGACCCTACTTTGTGCATGCGAGATCTCTCTTCCTGTTTCTGACGGGACCGTCGGGGCGGTGGGTGGGGGTGGGCTGCGCCGGGGGTTGCGGAACGGAAACCGTGCCGCGTGGGCGGCCGCCGAGTTGCGCGACGATGCCGGCCGAGGGCGGCGGGCTCGGGTCGCTGTCGGAGGCCCGGCTCGACGGCGTCAGATCGGCGTCACGCGCGGTCTTCTGCCACTCGGAGCGAGAGGTGAGCATTCGCGCGAAGGCGATCCAGACAGCTGCGGACTGCACGTAGCTGTAGAGCCAGTGACTGACGCCGAGCCCCAGGGCGGCGGCCACCGACAGGTGCGGTTCACTTTTGTTGCGGTAGACCAGGCCCCAGACCGCGAACGGAAGGATCCCGAACACCGCAATCAGCGGGGGTACGCCCCAACCGCCTCCTGCCCACCAGGCGGTGATACCGCCGGGCGTGCGGGCCACGTACCACCCGAGCACGACGAGACAGCCCAGATAGATCGGCGTGCCGAGGAGCTGGAACCAGGGCGCCGCGAGGAAGTGGGCGATCTCCAGCGTGGCGGAGTTGCTGATCCGTCGAGAGTGCAGGACGGCGGCCAGATAACGACCACACTGCATCGATCCCTGCGCCCAGCGGGTTCGCTGGCGGATCAGTGGGCGGATCCGGGTCAGCGCCTCCTGGGCGACCCAGGTCTCCGCGCAGTACTCGGTACGGCCGCCCTGCAGCAGGATGTGCAGGCCGAGTTCGAAGTCCTCCAGCAGCGCCCCGTGCCAGGGGGTGCCGTGTTCCGTCGCGAGCTGCCGCAACAGCGAGACCCGGGTGAACTGACCGTTACCGCCCATCGCGACGCTCGCGGTGTAGCGGCGCAGTGACTGCATGGCCGCGATCGGCGCGCGGAACTCCATGTCCTGGAGCCGGACCAGCAGCCGGGCCCACCTGCCGGATTCTCCCGCCGGCCGGAAGCACTGCATCATTCGGACCTCGACCTGTACCGCGGCCACCTCGGCGGCGCCGAAGTACCGCGGACCAGCGAGCGCGGAGCGACACCGAGGATCCAGGTAGCTGTCGGCGTCGAGAACACCGACGATGGTCCGTTCGAGGACGGCGTCCGCGGGTAGGTGGCGCGCGATCGCCTCCCACGCGGCGTTCAGCGCTGCCCCCTTGCCCTGCACGGCGTCGGGCAGCCTGCGGGTCACGACACGGACGCGGGGGTCGGCGGTGAAGGAGCGCAGCACCGCGTCCGTACCGTCGTCCGACCCGTCATCGACGCACCAGACCGTGACGTCGGGCAAGTCTCGGAGCAGTCGGTGCAGGGTCCCCGCGATCACACTGGCCTCGTTGCGGCAGGGAATGACGATGTGCCAGTCGTAACTTCGGTGATCCCCACCGCCTGACCGCCCGGTCCGGAGGTGCAGTACGAGAATGCTCAGCACGTATGCGCAGAAGTAGACGCAGAGCAGGAAGGCCGCCGTGTTCAGGACGGCGAGGGACTGGATCTCAATGGGCACCCGGTGACCTCCGTGTCCGGCTTCCCCGGCCTACCAGGAGGAAAAAGACGATGGCCACGGCGATGAGTCCGATGGTGCTGATGGCCGAGCCGATGAGCACATGGCTGCGCTGGTAACCGACTTCGAAGCCCCACAGCTGCATCGACGCGACAACGGCCGCGAGGCGCATCTGGTTGACCACCACGAGCAGCCCGATCGCCAGGCCCACCGCGACCAGCGCACGGGTCAGCGTCACCCGCCGGAAGCCGACCAGCAGAGCGGCGAGGAAGAATGGTGGAACCAGCAGCAGGGCGACCGAGCAACCGGTGGAGACCAGAAATCCGACCCAGCGCTGTTCCAGCGGGAAGATGACGGCGGCCCCGATGGAGGTGGTGTCAGCGAGACCGATCGCGGAGACCAGTCGTGCGTTCAGCCATGCCTCGACCACTGCCACGTCGTGCCATCGCCGCAGTAAGACAGTTCCAAACGCGATGCCGCAGACAGCACCGAGCGAGGCCTGGAGCCAACTCGTCGCGGTGAATCGGCCGGTCGGCGGCCGCTTGCTCATCGAGGTCGACTCACGAACGTGGCGAGCCAGAGGGTGGTCCCGAGTAGGATCAGTCCGATCCCGACGAGCAGCCAGGAATGTATCGCTACGCCGGTCGTGGCCAGCCCTCCGCCGACCGCCGGACCCTTCGTCGGAACCCCGTACATCAGCCTTCACTCCCTCCGGTATGAGGCCGCAGCCCCCCACGCGACAAAAGGAACATATAGGACATGGGTGGCGATAGGTGACCTCTTCATAATCTGACTGATCTTCGCGGTAGGTCCGCCACGGATCGCCGGGCGGCGGTGGATACCCCGTGATCGACCCATTGAGGGGTGCTCTGGTCAGCGATGTCCGGGGCGCAGCGCGGCCCGGTTCAACACACGGCCTGGCCGCACCTCTCATCCGAGGTGCGGCTGGTCGCGACCGATCGGATCGTCGATGCCCGCTGTGCGGTCAGACCGAGGAGGCGCAGCGGCAGGTCACTGCGAGGCTCCCACCGGCTGCCCCTGTCGTGGCCGGTAGGTGCGCTGTGGACCTCCCGCGCGCCGCCGCCATGCCTCGCGGGCGGTGAGCTGCACTCCCTCGGCGAGCCCGATCGTGGGCCGCCACCCGAGTTGGGCAAGCGCCTTGCTGCCGTCCAGCGCCATTCGGCGTACCTCGTGCGGGTTGGGATGCGGCGCGTAGTGTGCGTCCGCCTCCACCGCCAGCACCGAGCGGACGAGCCCATAGAGATCGTTGATGCTGGTCTCTATGCCGGTGCCGATGTTGACCAGTCCGGCGCCCGGGTAATGACAGGCCCGGGCCACCGCGTCGGCCACGTCCACGATGTGCACGAAGTCTCGGGTCTGCTCGCCGTCGCCGTGGATGGTGGGTGGGCAGCCGTTCAGCAGCGCCTCGGTCATCACGGCCACCACGCTGCTACCGCCCCCCGCGGGCCGCGGGCCGTAGACGTTGCCGAGCGCCAGAGCCGTGTACGTCATGCCCCGTTCTCGCCGGTACCAGTCCAGATAGCAGAGCGCCACAGCCTTGCTGATGCCGTACGGACTTGTGGCAGCCAGTGGTCGGTCCTCCCGGATCGGCAGGGCCTCCGACGGGAGACTTCCGTAGATCGCACTGCTGGCGGCATGCACGAACAGCCGTACTCCAGCCTGCGCGCAGGCGTCCAGCACATTGATCGTCCCGAAGATGTTCACATCGGCGTCGAACAGCGGGGACTCCCGGGCGGCCTGCAGGCTGCCCTGACCCGCGAGGTGTACCACCACTTCGGGTTCCCACTCGTGAATGATGTCGACCGCCTCCGCGGTGCGGATGTCGCCTCTGAGGACGTCTGACTGCGAGAGCCCGCCGTACGCGGCGTCGGCGAGGTTCTCGACCCGGCCGGTCGAGAAGTCGTCGAGCACCTTTACGTGAATACCCATCAGCATCAAGCGCGCGACGACGTGGCTGCCGATGAATCCGGCCCCGCCGGTCACCAGAACGCGATTCGGAATTGAGTTGCCTTGCCCGACTGACTCGGCCCCGTTCGGCGGAACTTCCATCGTGAACTCCTTGGCAGCGGGGTGGTGACTTTTCTCGGCATCGCCGTGCGAACTGCCGTTACCTTCCGTTGAGCAGGATTATCCTGGCATAAACGCATCAAACGGGCATAGACTTTCGTAGACGAAAAAGCTTTGTTTTATGGCAAATAAGCCGTTTATCCCAGTGGATCGTTCATAGTGCTGTCGGGAGCATCAACGCGCTCATGGGCCGCTGGGAGGAGGTCAGCCGGGTGGACAAACCGTCAATCGCCGCGCCAATTGAAGATTCTCCGCGAACGAAGCCTGGGCACCCGCCTCGCCGGCACGGGGGTACGTCTCTGCTCAGCGCCCGCCGGAGCGTCTCGGCGCGGCAGGCGGGCGGCGGACGCCTACGCGCACTGGTGATCGAGCCGGCCGACTCACCCGTACGGTCCGACCGGCTCAACGAGGAATTCGACGTCGTGCTTCGCGTGCCGGCGCCCAGTCGCACCGAGCAACTCACGGCGGTCCTTCGACGGCTACGGCCAAGGGTGCTACTGCTCAAGAATTCCCTCGACAGCATCGACGAGCCCACGGTGGCCGCATGCCAGCAACTGGGCGTGGAGATCCTGGTGTTGGCACGGCCCGTCTACGGACTACTGCCCACCCGAGGCCTCCGGCGCTTCGGCGGGCTGCCCTGGATCCGACTGCGGTCGAGCCAGCGTCGTCGCGCCAGCGAACATGTCAAGCGGTACCTCGACCTGGGCATCATCGCGCTCAGCGCGACGCTGGTGCTGCCGCTGATCCTCGCCATCACCGTGGTGCTCTCCTTCACCGGTCCGCCGTTCTACCGCCAGCAACGCGTCGGCACGGGCGGACGGCCGTTCTACATGATCAAATTCCGGACCATGCGACCCGGGGCGGAACGCGAGACCGGGCCGGTGCTTGCCCGGCCGGAGGACACCCGGATCACCCGGGTCGGACGCCATCTACGCCGCACCCGACTGGACGAACTCCCGCAACTGTGGAACGTCATCCGTGGCGAGATGAGTCTGGTCGGTCCGCGCCCCGAACGGCCCGAGTTCATCGCGGAGTTCCGGCAACTGCCGCACTACGACCTGCGCCATCTGGTCCGACCGGGACTCACCGGGCTGGCGCAACTCACCGGTGGCTATGCCGCAACGGTGGAGGAGAAGCTCCGCTGCGACCTGTTCTACCTCAACTGTCGTTCGCTGCGGCTGGACCTGAGCCTACTGGCCCTGACCGTCCTGGATCTGTTCCGGGGATTCCCCCGTGGCTAGCCCGACCGGCACCGCTGGCGGGCGACTTGCCCGCAACACGTTGAGCATGCTGGGCGCCCGGGTGGTGATGGCACTGGCCGGGCTGGTCACACTGCCCATCGTCTACCAGCATCTCGGACCCAAGGCGTTCGGCATCTGGGTGCTGCTGACCGGTCTGCTCGCCATCGCCGCGCTGTTCGACCTCGGCCTCGGCTCTGCCCTGGTGCGGGAGGTGGCGAGCGTCAACGCCCAGAGCGGGCCGAGCGAGGTGATCAGACGGCTGCTCGGGCTTGGCCTGGCCTGGGGACTCATCCTCGGCGGGCTCACCTTCTCCGCGCTCGCCGCCAGTTGGCCGTGGATCGCCCACCTGCTACGACTCGGTGAGCTGACCCGAGATGCGTGGCACGCGGCGCTATGGCTGCTGCTCGGTCTGGTGGCCAACGGGGTGGAGCTCCCCTGGCGCGCGGTGCTGGAGGGTGTTCAGCGCTACGGAACGTTGGCACTGGTGAGCACCGCGATGGCCGTCCTCGGGGCGGCACTGACGATCGCGGTGGTGCGGCTCGGCGGCGGTCTGGTCGCGCTCGCCGCCGCCACCGGGGCGACGAGTGCGATCCGGACCATTCTGCTCGCCGCCGCAGCAGAACACCGGCACCGAAACCTGACTCCCCGCTGGGGCCGGCTGACCGGTCACGATGTCCGGCGTATCGGCGGGTACGGTCTGCGGGTTCAGGTGTCCAGTGGCGCCGCCGCCGTGAACGTGGAACTCGATCGGCTCGTCCTCGGCGGCTTCTTCGGCCCAGCGGTGGCCGGCAATGCCGATCTCGGCGTCCGTCTGCTCAATCTGTTGCGGCTACCGCCCGGCTTCGCGTTGCTCGTGTTGTTCCCCGCCGCGGTCCGGCGCACGGTCACCGGCGGACGGGCCTGGCTCGACACCTTCTACCTTGACGCGACACGTCACCTGGCCGCGTTTCTCGCGCCGGCGGCGGCAGCCCTGATGGTCGCCGCCGATCCCCTGGTGCGGCTGTGGCTCGGGGAACCGGTGCCGTGGGCCGCGCCGACCATCGCGGTCCTCGCTCCCGCGTACGCGCTCAACCTGATCATGGGCGCGGCCACCATCGTCGCCCGGGTCGAGGGCCGTCCCGGCCTTGAGACGCGCTACGTGCTGCTGTCGGTCGTGCTGAACGTGGCGCTGACCGTACCGCTGCTGATTTTCGCTGGTCCGCTCGGGGTGCCAACCGCCACCGCGCTCGCGGTGGTGCTCGCCACGGCGTACTTCATGGCCCACTTCCACCAGGCGACGGCGCGCCCGATGCGGCCGATGCTGCGGACACTGTGGGTGCCGACCGCCGCAGCGACGGTCGCGGGTGTCATCACCGCTGCCCTCGTCGGGTACCTGCCGGACGGTCCGGGACGATCCTGCGCAGCGCTTTCCGTCGTCACCCGCGCGGGCCTGACGCTGACGCTCGCCGCCGGGCTGCTCATGCTGTGCGGGTATCCGCGAGCCGACGAACGAGCCTGGCTGCGGTCGCTCGCCGGTCGGGTCCGATCCACGCTGGCCACCGGAGTCCACCGATGAGCCTTGATCTGTCCCCCGCCCACTGCCTGAACTGTGGAGACGGCCAGCCACACCGCGAAACCCTCGGTGGCGCCGTACGCCGTTGCACCTGCTGCGGGCTTGGCTGGACGGTGCCGGATCCGACCGTCGGCCCGGCCCGGTACGACCTGGACTACTTCACCGGCGGCGGCTACGAGGACTACTTCCGCAGCGCACCCCGACGGTTCGAGGCGGGGCGGCGGTTGCGGTGGCTGTCGACCGTGGTGCCGCCCTCGGTGTTGGTGGAGGCGGGCTGCGCGGGCGGCTACTTCCTGGAAGCAGCCCAGCGTGCCGGTTTCACAGTCACCGGAGTGGAGGTGTCGCAGGTGGCGGCGAAGTTCGCCGTCGAACAGCTGCGGGTGCCGGTAAGACAGGGCTACTTCGAGCAGGTCGCACCAACGCTACAAGCCGACGTCGTCTGCGCGTTCCACGTGCTGGAGCACGTCGACGATCCACGAACGTTCCTACACGCCGCACGGAACGTGCTGACACCCGGCGGATGGCTGGCCCTCGAAGTACCGAACATCGCCTCCGCCGCCGCCACCCGCCTCGGACAGCAGTGGCCCGCCCTGCAACCGGCGTACCACCGCTGGCACTTCACCCCAACCTCGCTGACCCGGCTGCTGGCCACCGAGGGATTCGAGGTCGTCCGGCAGGACACCACCGTCTTCCGGTTCTACATGCCGATCGGATACCGCATGCGACACGCCCGACGGTTGCTTCCGCCCGACTGGATCAATCTGCGCTCGCCACGCCTGACCCATCGGCGGCGGGGAGACCTCCTGCGGGTGATCGCCCGCAAACCGCGAGATGTATGGAGCGGCTGATGAAGCTCAGCAACGACGATCTGACCACCTGCCGCCTGTGCGGACGCGACGGCCGGCCCGACCCGGCGCTGGATGGAATGCTGCGCCGCTGCACCGAGTGCGGATTCCTCTGGACCGCAGGTATCGCGGTACCACCGGACGAACTGTATGACGAAGCCTATTACCTGACCGACGGTTACCAGGATTACTTCGCGGCCAGCGGCCAGCGACGGTTCGAGGCGGGGCGGCGGTTGCGGTGGCTGTCGACCGTGGTGCCGCCCTCGGTGTTGGTGGAGGCGGGCTGCGCGGGCGGCTACTTCCTGGAAGCAGCCCAGCGTGCCGGTTTCACAGTCACCGGAGTGGAGGTGTCGCAGGTGGCGGCGAAGTTCGCCGTCGAACAGCTGCGGGTGCCGGTAAGACAGGGCTACTTCGAGCAGGTCGCACCAACGCTACAAGCCGACGTCGTCTGCGCGTTCCACGTGCTGGAGCACGTCGACGATCCACGAACGTTCCTACACGCCGCACGGAACGTGCTGACACCCGGCGGATGGCTGGCCCTCGAAGTACCGAACATCGCCTCCGCCGCCGCCACCCGCCTCGGACAGCAGTGGCCGGCGGTGGCACCCCAATATCACCGATGGCACTTCACCCCCGACACGCTCAGTCGGCTGCTGTGCCAGACCGGCTTCAAGGTGGTCTCGCACGACACGGTCTTCTCCCGCTTCTACTGGCAGCCGATGTCACGTCTGCGGCGGGCCCGCGACCTTCTCGTCGCCGACGTCGCCGCCAGTCGGTCGCCCCGGATGCGCCATCCACTCCTCGGCGACCTGCTCCGCGTCTTCGCCCGCCGCGAGGAAGCGGCGGTGGATCGATGAGCGCCAAGCCGCGCGGAGGCGCGCTCGGGCCGCCCTGCCTGTCCATCCTGCTGACAAGTTGGAACACCCGAGAGCAGACCCGGCAATGCCTGGAGACACTGGCGGCCACCGCGCCACCCGATCTCGACTACGAGGTAGTGGCCGTGGACAACGCTTCCCGCGACGGCTCGGCGGAACTGCTCGCCCGGTGGCCCCGGGTCCACCTCATCCGCAACAGCCGCAACGTAGGCTTCGCGCCCGCCGTCAACCAGGCATACCGGCGGGCCCGCGGCGAGCTGATCCTGCTGCTCAACAGTGACGTGGCGTTTCATCCAGGCGCGCTCTCCACAATGCTGTCATTCCTGAAGGAGCACCCCGCAGCGGCTGGGGTGAGCCCGCTCTACCGCAACCCCGACGGCACCTTCCAACAGCACTACGTGCAGCAGCCGAGGTTCCTGGCGTCCCTGGCGCTGGTCACCGCGCTACGCCGAGTACCCGGGTTCCGGCAGGCGCTGCACACCTTCGAGATGCGTGGCCAGGACTTCAGCCGCCCACGCCTGCTGGCCTCCGGTAGCTGCATGCTGCTGCGCCGCGCCGTGCTGGCGCCGGACCACATCTTCGACGAGCGGTTCCCGGTCTACTGGAACGACGCCATCCTGGCCCGGCAACTGGAGCGGGCCGGCCAGCAGTTGTGGATGATCCCGGATGCCGTGGTGACCCACGTTCGGGGCGCCTCGTGCCGGCTGCTCGGACCATCCATCCGCTTTCGTCACCTCCTCGGCAGCCTGGTGACCTACCTGAGGATGACCCAGCCTCGGCACCGGGTCGCGCTGTTCCGGCTGGTCGTCCTGGCCGACCACGCGGCGAAGCGCATCTGCGGGCGTACCGCCCAACTCACCCTCGCCGACCTGCGAGCCGCCCTTCGAGGTGACGTCGGCCCGCTGCCGGACGGCGACATCCGGGACTGGCTGATCGTGTTCACCCGGACACCGTCCACCCCCGAGCTCGATCGAGCGGTGATCGCCGAAACACTGCTCGACGACCCGGAACAACGCCTGCTGCTCGTGGACCCGCCAACGCCACGTCCACGTTGGCGCAGCCGGGTCACCCGCATCGACGACAGGGCATGGCACCTCACCCCGCCAGCCCCGCTGCCCTTCGGCGCTCGCCTACGGACCGTCGACACGGCAAACCGTCGGTTCGCCGCCGCCGCCGTACGCCGCTGGCTCGACCGTCAGGCGGGAGCCCGGCTGCTCCGGCTCGACGACGCCGGCGCCCGGACCGTGCTCGGCCGGATCGGCGAGGACGAGGTGCTCGCGACGACGCGCCCGGTGCCGGTCAGACAGCGGGTCGGCCATGACTGATCTGAGCGACCGGGAATCCCCGACACGGGGTTCCCGCACCGCAAGCGGCAGCGCCACCTGGGTGATCTTCTTCAGCGCCACCCCCTGGCACGGCGGCGCGCACCGTCAGCACGCACTGGCGCGGCAGCTCGCCACCAGCTACCGGGTGATCTTCGTCGATCCCCCTGGGCTCCGAATTCGGACGGGCACCTCCATCCGCCGAGTCGAACACCACATCTGGCACGCCGAGCTACCTACCGCGGCCCCGCTCGGCCGGCATCTGCCGGCGGCGAACGCGATCAACCGACGAGTGACCGTGGCCGTGTTACGGCGCTGGCTACACCGTGATCCGGCGGGCGTAAGCCTGATCTGGCTGGACGAGGACCTGGCCGCGGCCTGCGCCAGCCGGATCGACGCCGCCGCGGTCGTCTACGACGTGACCGACCTCGACTGGACGTTCACCCGCCGGTGGAACCGGCGCCATCTGCGTCGAAACCTTGATCGGGCGGTGTCCGCCGCCGACCTGGTGCTGGCGTCGTCGGCCGCGCTACCTGCGCGGATGCCGGCCGGCCGACAGACACCTGTGGTACTGCCCAACGCCTGCGACCCGGAGCACTTCACCCCTCAAGGCCCGACCGTTTCCCGACCGGTCGAGCCGGGTCGGCCGCTGATCGGCTACTCCGGCACCATCGACACCCGGGCCTTCGACGGCGAGTTGGTCGCCGAGGTGGCACGCAACCGGCCCGACTGGACGTTCCTGCTGATCGGACCGAGCACGCGCGCCGGCCGGAAGCCCCTCGCGGGCCTCACCAACGTGCTGGTCACGGGTCCTGTCCCCTACGCCGAACTACCCGCGACACTGCGCGTCTGCGATGTGACCATAATCCCGTACCGCCTCGGCGGTCTGGTGGACTACGTGCACCCGAAGAAGTGCTACGAGTACCTGGCGCTCGGCAAACCTGTGGTCGCGACGCCGTTGCCGGCGCTGACCGGGTTGACCGGCGTGGTCCGTCTCGCGGCTCGTGCCGAGGACTTCACCGCCGCGATCACCGCGACGCTGACCGAGACGACCGACCCGGAGCAGGCCGCCCACCGCAGGGCTGTGGCGACCGCGAACAGCTGGTCCGTCCGGGGCGAGCACCTGCATCGACTGGTCGCGGGACTGCTCCGATGACCCGGCTCGCGGTCGGCCTCGGCGTGGCGGCGGTGAGCGCCACGCTCGGAGCCGCCGTGTCGCTGGCCACCATGCTGCCGGGGGTGCTGGCGCTGGCGGGCACGGGTGCGCTGGTGGGCCTCGCCGTCTTCCTGCTCTGGCCGTGGGCCGTGCTCCCGGTCGGCATCGTCGGTGGTGCGGTGGCTGGCGGGCTGGTCGGCGGCGGCGACGTCCGCACCTACGTGGCCGCGCACCTGCTGGTGCTGGCCGTCGGCGGGATCGCAGTGCTGATCCGGTACGCCCTCGGCTTCTCAGCCGGCCGGCGGCGGACCTCAGCCGACACCGGAATGATGCTGGTGGTCGGGTTGACCCTCGCCGCCGCCTGTTACGGCCTCGCGGTCGGGAACCTACCCACCGAGGTCGTCGTCGCCGCGTACCAGATCGCCATCCTCCCGCTGTACTTCTTCCTCGCCACGCACACCCTCACCACTCACCGCCGGCTGGCCGCCGCCGGGCTGCTCTACGTCGGCGTGGTGGCCGTGCTGGCCGCCATCTCGATGACCGTCCCCGGCCGTCACGGCGGCCTACTCACACTGCTCGCGGTCCCGATGCTGGCCTGGTTCGCCGGTCACTACCGAGGCTGGCGCCGGCTCGCCGCGGTGCTGCTCGCCGGCCTCTTCGCCATCGACGTGGTGCTCGCCTCGTACCGGGGCATCTGGCTCGCAGCCGGGGTGACTCTGCTGACCATGCTGATCTTCGGCGGGCGGGCGGTGCGGACCGGACTCGGTGCCACCGCCACCGTTGGACTGGTCGTCGCCGCCCTGCTCGCGCTCCAGCCCGGCGTACGCGAGCGCGCGCAGGAGATCGGGATCGGGCTTCAACAGTCCGCCGGCTATCGCGCGTCGGAGTCGTCGGTCGGTCTGGACGTCTTCGCCGACCGACCAGTCCTGGGAGCGGGACTCGGGCAGTCGACCACCGATGTCTACCTGGCCGACTTCGCCCTCACCGACGTCGGGCCGGTCTACCACGCCTTCTACGTGACGCTGCTGGCGAACGTCGGACTGGTGGGCCTCGCCCTGGTGCTCTGGCCGGTACTGCGTGGGATCCGGGCCGGGCTTGCCGACCCGTCCGGGCCCGCCCTCCCGTTCGCGGCCCTGTGCTGCGGGTTTCTCGGTGCCGCGGTGTTCGCGGCCCCGAGCGACGGACACTGGGAACTCGGATTGCTACCCGCGCTGGCGTTGTTGACCGCCCGTCCTGCCGGACAGGTGCGACAGCCTCCACCCGGCCGACCACGGCTGCCCGTGCGGGTTCCGGAGGCGGTGCGCTGATGGTCGAACTCGAAGCGACCGCGATCGTCGTCACCTACAACTCTCGGGGACACATTCTCGCCGCGCTCACCGCGCTACGGCAGGCCCGCCTGTCGGTACGACTTGTCGACAACGGCTCGACCGACGGCACGGTGGAACTGGTGCGGGCTCACTTTCCTGAGATAACCGTGCTGGTCGGCCAGGGCAACGTCGGCTTCGCCGCCGCCGTCAACCGGGGCGCACGTGGGGTACAAAGCAACGTCCTGCTGCTGATCAATCCCGACTGCGTGGTTCCACCCGAGACCGCCCGGGCACTCGTCGAGACTGTGCTCGACCGACCGGAGATCGGCATCGCAGGGCCACGACTGCTTGACGCCGACGGCCGGGTCGCGGTCAGCGCCCACCCCTTCGAAACGCTCACCACGGTGGTGGCCAGCCGATTCGGGGGGGTACTGGTGCCGGTGCCGGTACGTCGCTGGCTGGCTGGGCAGCGCCGTCGACAGGCGTACGACGTGTGCCTGCACGGTGCTCTCCCGGCCCCGGTCGACTGGGTCTCCGGCGCGTGCCTCGCGGTCCGTACCAGTCTGTTCACCGCCGTCGGCGGGCTGGACGAGGCGTACTTCATGTACTACGAGGACGAGGAGTTGTGTCTTCAGGCCCGCCGTCACGGCGCCGACGTGGTGTATCTCCCGCAGGTGACGGCGGTCCACAGCGGCGGAGCGAGCAGTAGTGACCCGGCCTGGATCTGGCCCCACCTCTACCGCAGCATGTTCGTCTTCTTCGGCCGCCACCGGCCCCGGTCCCGACGGGCGGTCCGGGCCGTCGTCCTGCTCCGGGCGGTGCTGGGGGTCGCTCTGGCCACCGTACGACTGTCGCTGCAACCGCGTGCCGGCATCGCTCGGATACGTGCCTGGACCCGAGTTGGCCGCATCGCGATCACCCGAATCCACGTTTGAGGAAGTCACTCATGCATGTCTTGATCACGGCTGTGGGGGCTCGTACCGAGCACTGGACCGACCTGTTCAACTCGCTCTGCGCACGACCCGACGTCCGACTCACCGTGCTCGCCTCCGACGTGTCGCCAGCCACGCGGCGCGAGCTCGACCGGCTCGGTCAGCGGCATGCCAACTTTCACTCCCAGGTGCTACCGCACCGCCTGGGTGAGGCCAGAACAGGCCACATGGCCTCCATCATGGTGCGAGGCGGCCCGCCCCTGTCGCCGCCCCCGGACGTGGTGCACATCATCGGTGAGGCCGCGTACCTGTCGACCTGGCAGGTGCTGCGGACGCGTCGTCGACACTGGCCGGCAGTGCCGACGACGCTGTACGCCGCGCAGAACGTGGTGACCCGCTTCCCCATGCCGTTTCCCCTGCTTGAGCAATACGCGTACCGCGAGGTCGACATGATCCTGCCGATCACTCCGGCGGCACGGCAGGTGTTGCGGGTCAAGGGTTACCGGGGCGCGGCGACCGACATTCCTCTCGGCGTCGACACCACCACCTTCCGACCGCGAGCCGAGGCCGGCACCGTACGGACCTTCACCGTCGGTTTCGTGGGCCGCTTCGAGCCGCACAAGGGCGTGCTCGACCTGCTGCGCGCGGCTGAACTCGCCGACTGCGACGTGCTGCTGGTGGGCGACGGCAGCCTGACCGCCGACATCGAACGGGCCGCCCGGTGCCGCCCCGGACGCATTCGGCGGCACCACTGGGCGGGCCACGCCGAACTACCCGACCTGCTGACGCAGATGAGTGTGCTGGCGCTGCCCGCGCTGGAGATCGTGCAGCGAAACGTGCTGCCGTGGATCGGCATCCCGCTGCGCGAGCAGTTCGGCCGGGTGCTGATCGAAGCCATGGCCTGCGGCGTGCCGGTGGTCGGCAGTGATGTCGGCGAGATCCCGTACGTCATCGGAGACGCCGGACTGGTCTTTCCCGCCGGCGACCCGGCCGCGCTCGCCGACCGGCTCATCAAGCTGCGCGCCTGCCCGGAAACCACCCGCGACCTTGCCGCCGCCGGGCTGCACCGGGCTACGACCGAGTTCGCCTGGGATCGAATCGCCGACCGGCTCGTTCAGATCTGGCGACAGCTGCACGAGAGAAGCATGTCAGTACCCATTCCGGCGCGAGCCGGTCAGCAGGTCCGCGACAACGCGGGTCGGAAGGTGGTCGCATGATGCGTGCCGTCGACTTCTTCGAGCTGGTAGACACAGCCTGGCGCAGGATCGGACTTCCGCTGTTCGGTCTACTCGCCGGGCTGGCCGCCGCCCAGGCGGTGACACCGATGCTGCCGGAACGGTACGAAGCACACGCCTCGGTCCTGGTCGTGGCCAGCCCGCCCGAGGGTGACAGGCCCGCCGAGATGAGCCTCGCTCTCGCGCAGAACCTCGCGCCCACCGTCGCCAAGTTGATCGGCTCGCGGGAGGTGTCCGTCGCGGCAGCACGGGACCTTGGACTGCCCGAGCAGGCGGTCATCGGCAGCGTCAGCGGAACCTTCGAGCCAGGTCTGCAGATCGTCACGGTCAGGGCTGAGGCGACCGCCGCCGGCCGTGCCGCCGCGATTGCGAACGCCGTGAGCCAGAACCTCGGCGGCCAGTTGGACCGCCTGGAACTGGGCGGCGACGCGGTGATCACCACCCGCGTGGTCGACAGAGCCAGCCCACCGTCTCGACCCGCCTTCCCCAAACCGCTGATGAACAGCGCACTCGGGGCGCTCGTCGGACTGCTCGCCGGCTGGGGCGCGACGGTACTCCGTGATCGGTTCGACCGTCGGCTGCGGGACGTCGGCCAGATGGAACTGCGTCTGGGTCTGCCGGTCCTCGGCGTCCTTCCACAACTGCCGAGGCGTTTCGCCCGCCACCACGCCGCCGCGCTGTTGGCCCGCCGCGACGTCACAGTGACCACCAGGGCCGCCGTCTCGTCGTTGAGTGTGCTCACCAATTCGGCAAAGCGACGCCTGCTGGTCACAAGTGCCCACGACGACGACGGCGCGGCTCTGGTAAGCGCTCTTCTGGGCCTTTCGATGGCAGCCGACCACCGTCGGGTCGCAATAGTCGACGGCGCGGTCCGGGACCCCATGCTCGCCGGACACTTCCCGGACGCCTCGTTCACCTGGCAGCAGGTCCAGGCAGGCCAGCACTCCCCCGCTCGCCTGCCCGACCTTCCCACACTGTCGGTACTACCGAGCGAACCACGCGACGGCCTGACCACCGAGCACGTCCGGGAACTCGGCGAGGTGCTCGACATGCTGGCCGACACCGAGGACTGTGTCATCGTGCACGCGCCGCCGGTGCTGGCCGGTTGGGACACCGCCGCGCTGGCCGGGCATGTGGATGGGGTACTGCTCGTGGTAGCGGCGGGAGACACCCGGCTGACCGAGGCCACGCGGGCGGCGCGTTTGTTGCGACGGCTGGACCTCCCGGTGGTCGGCATCGTCGCCCTGGGTGCGATCGACCGGGCCACCGAACCCGCTGCCGTCAACCTGAGCGCGCTGCACACCACGCCGGGCGGACAGCGCCGGACGGTCGACTCGACGGCGGCGACGGACAACCTCGCCGCGACAGCAGCCGCCGCAGCAGGCCCGGCCCCGATTCCCGCGCCGAGCGGCGACGCGATGGTCCCGGTCGGGGCCGTCACCGATGGGCGAGC
This sequence comes from Verrucosispora sp. WMMD573, assembly GCF_027497175.1. Classification (NCBI taxonomy): domain Bacteria; kingdom Bacillati; phylum Actinomycetota; class Actinomycetes; order Micromonosporales; family Micromonosporaceae; genus Micromonospora; species Verrucosispora sp. WMMD573. The sequence continues at coordinate 5,390,265 of NZ_CP114901.1, forward strand.
GGAACCGGTCCAGGGCGACCATTCTCCGCCGCTGCCGCCGCGGCAGCCGCACCACCGGGAGAACGTCTCGGCGCGCTGGCCTGTCGCGGGGACGGTTTCCCCGATCGACGACGGGGTCGCGTGGTCCACCCCGCTGCTCGCCGGTGGCCGCGAGGCGGCCGGATCGGCGCTGGGCCGCCCGCTGGCGCCTCGAACCGACAGGCCCGGCCGCACCTACCGGACCGGTGTCGGGCCGCAGCCAGTTGAGCCCGTGCCGGACCAGCACACCCGAAACGGCAGCGTCACCCAATACCGCGCCAACGAGGCCCTCACCGACCTCGACGACCACCACGCACCGGCCGGCCGCTACCGCTGGCCGACCAACTGAGCCGACGTACCAGTTCGAAGGAGTAGCCGATGAGCGAGACACTCACTCCCCTGCCGCCCACCCTCAGCGATCCCCGTGCCATGTACTGCGACCTGCTGAAGAAGGCGCTCACCCGATACGTCTTCCAAGAGACGTGGATGCCCTACCAGCCGCGAGCAGCCTCCCTGCACGGCCGGTTGTACAACCGGTACAAGCATCTGCTGCAACACCGTGGGCTGGAACTCGTGCTGAAGTTCCCGTTCGACCCAGACGCGCGCGCGAACGGCCGGGACTGGCCCCCGGAGGCCGACACGATGATCGGTCTGCGTCGTCTCGACAACCTGGAGCTATGCCTTCGCGACGTACTCAGACGAGACGTACCGGGCGACCTCATCGAGACCGGGGTCTGGCGGGGCGGCGCGGTGATCTTCATGCGGGGCATGCTGCGGGCCTACGGCGACTCGAACCGGTCGGTCTGGGTGGCCGACTCGTTCCGCGGTCTGCCCAAGCCCGAACCGCATCGGACCGAGGACGTCGAGGATGCGCTCTGGGCCCAACCCTTCCTCGCCGTCTCGCTCGACCAGGTCAAGAACAACTTCCGCCGGTACGGGCTCCTGGACGACCGGGTCCATTTCCTGCCCGGGTGGTTCGACGACACATTGCCCACCGCGCCTGTCGATCGGCTGTCCCTCATCCGACTCGACGGCGACCTCTACGACTCGACCATGGTGGCGCTGCGCAGCCTCTATCCGAAGTTGTCCGTGGGCGGTTATGTGATCGTGGATGACTACCACGCGGTGCGCGGCTGCAAACAGGCGGTCGACGATTTCCGCGCCGAGTTCGGGATCACCGACGAGCTTCACCAGGTCGACTGGACCTGCCGGTACTGGCAACGGACAACATGAATGCCGATTCCCCCGAGAGTCCGTCCGGATCGTTCTCAAGATTGCCGTGGTCAGCAACTGCGGGTCCACGGCCGGCAACTGTCGACGGATCATCGTCTCGGGAGCGCCGGCCGGGGCCGCGCCCGGGGCGAGAGCCATTGTTGCTGGCACGTCGGCGACCCATTCGGCGATCGCCGCCCAGGAGCGGTAGCTGGCGGCAGGCGGTCAGTCGCGGGCTCGATGTCGCCGCTCGCGGCCAGCGCCACGCGGGTGGGAGTGCGCCGGCGACGCTCTCCCACCCGCTACAGCTGAGGTCCCGAAGGAGCCGGGGACCTCACCACCTCGCTAGGCGGCCTTGAAGGTGAACGTGCCCGACGGGACAGTGAAGACGGAGTAGCCGCCCTCGACTCGCTTGAGCGTGGCCCGCTTCGGCGTCTTGACCTTCTGGCCAGCTCCGGTGGGAACCCAGACCTCGGCGGTGGTGTTCGTCGGCACGGTCACGTCCAACACGAACACCTTTGTGGACTTCTTCCAGGAGCTGCGCGCCACGCCCTTGGGAGTCCTGTAGCTGCCTTCGGCATACGTGAGATCCCCGACGGCCTTGGGCTGGAAGACCAGCTTGTCGTACGCGACGGAGTGCTCCGCGGCCCGGATGCCCACGATCCCGGACTGGAACCACTCCTCGATCTGGGCGAGGATCATGTGGTTCTTCGAACTGCCCCGGGTCCACCGCTCGCCGATGGTGGTGAACCCCTCGGGATTCTCGGTGGTCGGTTGCAGGAAGAAGCCGTAGCTGGGTTCGGTGTCCTCCTGGAGCAGGTCCCACAGCACGTCGTCGCGCCCGGCGTCAGCCAGGACCCGGACGATCGGTGCCATGCCGATGGTGCCGCCGCTGAAGTGCGGCCCGCCACCATTGGGCTGGAAGGCGTAGATGTTCTCGACCAGGTAGTCGAGCACCCCTTGGCGCTTGTCATCCGGTACGAGGCCCGCGTCGAGGGCCAGCGCCTGCGCGGCCTGGGTGGCGCCGCTGGTACCGGCGTTGCCGGTGGCCGTGTAGTAGCCGAGCGAGTCGTTGAAGAACGCACGGTGGTAGGCGGCCTTGATGTCCTCGGCCAACGCGGTGTACTTCGCGGCGTCCGCGGTACGCCCGGTCACCTCGGCCATCATCGCCATCTTGGTGATCATCACGTAGTAGCCCCAGGTGCCGGTGATTCGACCCGAGGTCTGCTCGGCCGAGACCCAGTCGGCCAGCGCCGCGTCGACGATGTGCTGCTCGTCGCCGGTGCCGGCCTTCTCACGCTGGATGTAGTCGACGAACTTCACCATCTGGTCGTAGTACGTGTCCATGGTCTGGGTGTCGCCGTACAGCTCGTACAGGAACGCCGGGACCAGGATGATCGCGTTACCCCAGTTGATCTCGTCGCCGAATCGACCGCTGTATCCCCAGTCGTAGACCGGGGTCTTCAGCGCCACGTTGCCCTGCATGGGCGTGTCGGCGACGGACTGCCCCTCGACCAGGTGGTGCATGGAGGTGCGCAGGTAGGCGCCGAGGTCGAAGTTGCGGTGGATCGCGCCCATCGGCATGGTGTAGTCGGCCGGATACGACAGTTTCTCCCGGCCCGGGCAGTCGGTGAAGACCGACATCATGTTGCCGGCGATCGAGTAGCGCGACATCTTGTGAATCCGGTTGATCCGCGCGTTGGAGCTGTGGAAGGTGCTGGCGACGGGGGTGTCGGCCTGCAACCGCACGCCGGTGATCAGGTCACGCGTGGGGACGTAGCCCTCGGGCAGGCCGGTGACCTGGACCCACTGCATACCGAAGTAGTTGAACTTCGGGTGCCACTTTTCACCCTTGCGGTCCCCGTAAGAGGTGTAGGTGTTGAACAGGTCGGCGCCACGGCCACCGGGGCCGAGCGAACTCTGGTTGACCGTGCCGTCCGGGTTCAGCGACTCCGCCGGAGCCATCCGTACGGTCGTTCCCGCCGGCACCCGCCGAAGGTTCAGCTCGGGCCAGCCCACGATGTTCTGCCCGAAGTCGAACACCCAGGTACCCGGTGCCGGGTTGGTCACCGACTTCGGCGTGAACCGCTCCCACTCCACGATCGGCTCGGCGGACCGGGCGACCAGCTCGGTTGTCAGGTTCGGCGGTGGCGCGATGCCGGCGTCGATCCAGCCGGTCGCGGAGCCGTCGCGCCGCTTGGCGGTTGCGCCCAGGTTAGCTCCCGGCCCACTCCAGCCGGGCTGCTCGCGTCGGGCGTCATAGTCGGCGCCGGCGTACCAGGCGTCGGTGACCAGCGGGCCGAGGGCGGTGCGCCAGGACCGGTCGGTGACGATGGTGGACCGACGGCCGTCGGTGTAGGTGATCTCGAGTCGACCGATGAAGCGAGGTGTCACCGCCGCACCGGCCGAGGGGTCGCTCGCCGCGAGCGAGTTGCCCGACCCGGTCACCCGGGCACCCGCGCTGTGCGCCCGGCTCAGCGACGGGGTGAAGGTGATGCCGGTACCGTCGGCGCCCTCGGTGCCGATGGCCGTGATGGTCCGCGACTCCAGGCGGTCGCCGCCGTCTCCGTTGTCGATGTTGACCGTGCCACCCACGTGATAGCCGGTCACCGCGCTCACCTTGACGTTCGTCGCGCCGACCGGCACATCGGCCGCCAGGGACCCGTCACCCTTGAGCTGGCTCTGCCACCACGAGTACGGCGAGGTCCGCCCGACCTCCGGGTTGGTGACGCTGCGGCGTACGTAGGCCGTGCCGTTGCCGAGTTCCACCCCGACGGTGTTGCTCCCCCGTCGCACGATCCGGGTGAGGTCGTAGACGCGGTACTCGCTGGAGAGCTGATAGTTGGAGTTACCCGGTGCCAGCACCTCGTCGGTCAGCTTCCTGCCGTTGACCGTGGCGTGGTGCAGGCCGACGCCGGACAGGTACAGCTTCGCGTCGCTGACCTTCCTGCCTCGGGGCACCTCGAACGCGCGAGCGAAGATCGGCAACGGTTGATTCTCGGTGCGGTCGGGGTACTCGATCCAGCGCGCGTCCCCCCAGTCGGCCCGGTCGAGCAGCCCCATCGACCAGGAGGCGGGCTCGGACCACTGGGACACCCGCCGGTCGGCGTCCCACACACGTACCCGCCAGACGACGGTGTCCCGCGAGCGCAGCGACTTGCCGAACACCACGCGCTGCGCGGAGCTGCTCACCTTGCCCGACGTCCACATCAGCCGGCCCGCCCGGAGCCTGCTCTCGCTCTCGGCCGCCTGCACCTCGTAGGCGGTCTGCCGGTCACCCGGGCAGGCGACGCGGGCGTTCGGCCGGTGGCATGGGTGCGCCTTGGCACGCGGCGTCTCGACGAACTGCCAGCTCAGCGTCGGACGACGATTGCCGATGTCCAACGGCGAGTCGTAACGACCGTCGATGGCAAGGTCGCGGACCTGCACGTTGCCCGGCTTACCCTTGGCAACGCCGACCCCGGAGGCAGCGGTGACGAACGGCGGCGCGGCCAGTACGAGCGCCAGCCCAGCGCCGATGAGTGCGGTAGCTGTGTGCTTTGTGGAGGGCACCTGTTCTCCCTTCGCGTGGTGCCAAAGACCGGAAGCCATCGGGTCGCCCGGAGTGCGACTCCCTCCGCTTCGGAACGTGCCAAAGGAGAGAGTTACCGATGAGTCGCGATGGCCAGGCCAAAGGTTGAATCGTTTCATCGATCTAGCTGCCCCGAGCCTCGCCGAGCCGCAATGGCAAGGCAATAGACCGGAAACAAGTTGGCCGCCTCCGGCCGACTGCGCGTCTCGACGGTGAGCGTCGAGCATCTGGCCACAGAGGGCTACCAATGCCTCCCGCCGTCGTTGGATCGGGCGGGGTGCCGTCGCCGATCGTCAGCCGGTGCTGGGTGAACTCAGGGCAGCAGGATGATGTGCAGGGTGCGGGGGCCGTGGACGCCTTCGACGCGGTTGAGTTCGATGTCGCTGGTGGCGGAAGGGCCGCTGATCCAGGTCAGGGGTCGGTGCGGGGTGAGGCGGGTGAGTGCCTGGGGCACGCCGGCGACGACCTGTGCGGTGCGGATCACGCAGATGTGCAGGTCCGGCAGCAGACTCAGCACGCGGCGCCCCTGGTCGGGCGAGCCGTCGAGGACGACGGTGCCGGTGTCGGCGATGGCCACGGCGGCGGCGGTGATCACGCCGTCGGCGGCGGCGATCGCGGCGTTGTCGAGGTCGTCGTCGGGCAGGGCGGTCACGGTCGCCGGTAGCCAGGCCGGCGGCAGCCCCAGTGGCACGACGACGCTCGCGGCGCTCGGCAGGATGCCGGCGATGGTGTCGGCGACGGCCGGTTCGGCGACCCGGTGCACGTGGGCGCGGTAGTCGGTCAGCCGGTCGACCAGCCGGTCGAGGTCGACCGGGCCGTCGCGTCGATAGTCGCGTGGCGCCTCGACCGGTGTCGGCGCGGGGTCGACGGCGGCGCGGAGCCGAGCGAGGATGGTCTCCCGGGCGGTCACCGCTGCGCCCACCACTGCCGGAAGGTCTGCGCCGGCACCTCGGGCAGGTCACGACTGGCGGTCCAGCCGGACAACGGCGGTGGCAGGCCCCGACCACGCCGGCCGGTCAGCCGGCTCAGCCGGGTCGCGCGCTGCGCCGCCGCGTACAGGGCCGGGTGGTCCATGGCGTACGCGGCGGCGGCCATCGCCGTCGACTCACTGCGCGGATGGGGCGCCTGGTCGCGCAGGTGCACCAACAACTCCGGGATGTTGATTTTCACGGGGCAGGCGTCGTAACAGGCCCCACAGAGCGATGACGCGTACGGCAGCGACGCGTTGTCGGCAACCCCCGTCAACTGCGGCGACAGCACCGCACCGATCGGACCCGGATACACCGACCCGTACGCGTGCCCACCCGTACGCTCGTACACCGGGCACACGTTCAGGCACGCCGAGCAGCGGATACAGTGCAACGCCTGCCGGCCCACCTCGTCGGCGAGCACCGCGCTGCGACCGTTGTCCAGCAGCACCAGATGAAACTCCTGCGGCCCGTCACCCGGTGTCACCCCGGTCCACAGCGACGTGTACGGGTTCATCCGCTCACCGGTCGAGGCCCGAGGCAGCAGTTGCAGAAACACCTCCAGGTCCCGCCAGGTCGGCACCACCTTCTCCACACCCATCACCGTGATCAACGTACGCGGCAGGGTCAGACACATCCGTCCGTTGCCCTCGGACTCCACCACCGCCAACGTGCCCGTCTGCGCCACCGCGAAGTTCGCGCCGGACACCGCCACCGGCGTGGACAGGAACGTCTGCCGCAGAAACCGACGCGCCGCCGCCGCGAGGACCGCCGGCTCGTCGGTCAATCCCGGATCCACCCCCGGCATCGCCCGCAGGAAGATCTCCCGGATCTCGGCCCGGTTACGGTGGATCGCCGGCACCAGAATGTGACTCGGCCGATCCTCACCCAACTGCACGATCAGCTCAGCCAGATCCGTCTCCACCGGCGCGATCCCGGCCGCTTCGAGAGCCTCGTTGAGACCGATCTCCTGCGTCACCATCGATTTGACCTTGATCACCCGGTCACTGCCGGTGCCCCGCACCAGGTCGACGACGATCCGGTTGGCGTCGTTGGCGTCGGCGGCCCAGTGCACCACTCCCCCGGCCTCGCTCACCCGATCCTCCAACTGCTCCAGCAGCTCCGGCAACCGGGCCAACACGTCGGCCTTGATCGCCGAGCCGGCCGCGCGCAACTGCTCCCAGTCCGGCACTTCGGCGATCACACCAGCCGACTTCGCTCGGATCGTGGCCGTGGCATGCCCGAGATTGCGGCGCAACTGCGCATCGCCCAGCGCTCGCCGGGCAGCCTCCGGAAAGGTTTCCGCGCCACGCAACTGCCCGACACCGGCGGGCGCGGTCGCCGGCATGCCGAGAAACGTCCGCCTCACGACCCCACCGCCAACCCGTCCCGCCGGCCTGCGACGACATCGGACTCGGTCGAGGCCAGAATCTCGGCCAGATGCACCGTCCGCACCCCGGCATCCAGCCGGGACAACCCACCACCGATGTGCATCAGGCACGACGCGTCCCCCGCCGTGCAGACCTCCGCACCCGTGGACACCACATGCCGCACCTTGTCCACCAACATCGCCGTCGACGTGTCCGCGTTCTTCACCGCGAACGTCCCCCCGAAGCCGCAACACTGCTCCGCCGCCGGCAACTCCACCAGGTCGAGCCCCCGCACCTCGCGCAGCAGCCGCACCGGCCGATCGACCACCCGCAGCATCCGCAGCGAGTGACACGTCGGGTGATACGTGACCCGGTGCGGGAAGAACGCCCCCACATCGGTCACCCCCAACACATCCACCAGCAGCTCGGACAGCTCGTACGTCCGCCCCGCCACCGACTCGGCCCGCGACGCCAGCCGTTCGTCACCGGCCCGCCGCGCCACCATCGCGTGCTGATGCCGCACCGACCCGACACACGACCCCGACGGCGCCACGATCACGTCATACGGATCGAAGGTCCGCACATGCCGACGCACCAACGGCACCGCCTGCGCCTGGTAGCCGGTGTTGACGTGCATCTGCCCACAACACGTCTGCCCCGACGGAAACACCACCTCATGACCCAACCGCTCCAGCAGGCGCACCGTCGCCTTCGCCGCCTCGGGAAACAGGGTGTCCGCCAGACACGTCACGAACAGAGCGATCCGCACGTCACACCTCCAACCGTCGCTCGCCGGCCCGCGCCGCCACGGACCCATCGCCCGGCTCGTAGCGCACGATCCGCTGAGTCTGCCGCACCAGCCGCCGCAACGCAGCAAGGTCACCACCGACCACACCGGCCGTCCGGGCCTGCACCAGCAGGTTGCCGATCGCGGTCGCCTCCACCGGCCCGGCCAGCACCGGTAGCCCGCAGGCGTCGGCGGTGAGCTGGCAGAGCAGAGTGTTGCGGGCTCCCCCGCCCACGATGTGCACCGCGTCGACGTGCCGGCCGGACAGCTCCTGCACCTGACGGACCGCCCGTCGGTGGGCCAACGCCAGGCTGTCGATGACGCAGCGGACGACGGCGGCCGGCGACTGCGGCACCGGCTGGCCGGCGAGTCGACACGCCTCGACGATCCGGGCCGGCATGTCGCCCGGGGGCAGGAACGTCGGTGCGTCGATGTCGACCACGCTGCGGAACGCCGGTTCGGTGGCGGCGGCGGCCAACAGGTCGCTCAGGTCCGGATTTCCCCAGGTCCGCAGCGACTCCTGCAACGGCCACAGTCCCATGACGTTGCGCAGGTAGCGGCTGGTGCCGTCGACGCCGCGCTCGTTGGTGAAATTCGCGTGGCGGCTGGCCTCGGTGAGCACCGGCCGGTGCAGTTCCACCCCGACGAGGGACCAGGTCCCGCAGGAGATGTAGGCGAAGTGTTCGCCGTCGGCGGGCACCGCGACGACGGCCGAGGCGGTGTCGTGGGAGCCGACCGCGATCACCTCCGCCGTCGCGTGCAGATCCAACTCGGGCAGCGTCGGCCCGATCTCGGTGCCCGGCTCGCGCAGCGGTGGGAACAGGTGCGTGGGTATGCCGACGTCGGTGATCAGGTCGTGCGCCCAGGTGCCCGTGTGCACGTCGTAGAGCTGGGTGGTGGAGGCGTTGGTGACCTCGGCACCGAGCTGCCCGGTGAGCCAGTAGGCGATCAGATCCGGGATCATGAGCAGCCGGTGGGCGGTGGCGAGTTGTGGCGTGGGGGCGGCTGCCGCGAGCTGGTACAGGGTGTTGAACGGCAACTGCTGGAGCCCGGTGGTGGCGTAGAGACGTTCGGCACCGAGCCGCCGGGTCACCTGCTCCAGGACGCCCTCGGTACGGGTGTCCCGGTAGTGCACGGGGTTGCCGAGCAACGCGCCGGTGGAGTCCAGCAGGCCGTAGTCGACCGCCCAGGAGTCCACGCCGACGCTGGTGACCGGGCCGGTCGTCCGGAGCCCGGCCAGCACCTCGCGGAACAGGCTCAGGATGTCCCAGTGCAGGGTGCCGCCGACGCGTACCGGCTCGTTGGCGAACCGGTGCGTCACGGTCAGCCGCAGAGTGTCCCGGCCGACCTGCCCAAGCACCACCCGACCACTGGACGCGCCCAGGTCGACGGCCGCCGCACTGGCCTCGCCGCCGCCACGCCGAGTGAGCGGAACTACGCCACGGCCGAGGTCGGTCCGAGGGTGTGACGCGGGCCGGGACGGCGGTCGCGGGTCGGATTCCGGTCCAGTTCCGGTCTGCGGCTCGGACGATGGTCCGGCTCCGGGCCGCGGCCCGGACGACGGTTCGGCCTCGGTCAACGGCCCGGACCCTGGTTCGGGCCCGGGTGCCGGATCGGAGTGCGGCGGCATCGGCCTCACCGCAGGAACGCGGCGGCGACGCCGGCATCGACCGGAATGTGCAGGCCGGTGGTGTGCGACAGGTCGCCGGCGGTGAGGGCGAAGACCGCGTTGGCGATGTGCTCCGGCAGGACCTCCCGCTTGAGCAGGGTGCGTTGGGCGTAGAACTCGCCGAGTTTCTCCTCCGGCACCCCGTACACGGCCGCCCGGTCGGCGCCCCAACCACCGGCGAAGATGCCGGAGCCCCGGACCACCCCGTCGGGGTTGATGCCATTGACCCGCACGCCGTGCGCGCCCAGTTCGGCGGCGAGCAGCCGCACCTGGTGGGCCTGGTCGGCCTTTGCCGCGCCGTACGCGACGTTGTTCGGGCCGGCGAACACGGCGTTCTTGCTGGCGATGTAGACGATGTCGCCACCCATGCCCTGCGCCACCAGCAGCCGGGCGGTCTCCCGGGAGATCAGGAACGAGCCCTTGGCCATCACGTCGTGTTGCAGGTCCCAGTCCCGGGCGGTGGTGTCCAGCAGTGACTTCGACAGCGACAGTCCGGCATTGTTGACCACCAGGTCCACCCCGCCGAAGGCCAGCGCCGCGGCCCGCACCGCGGCAGCGACTTGCTCCTCGTCGGTGACGTCGAGCGGTACGGCGACCGCGACGTCCGTACCGCCGATCTCGGCCGCGACGGTCTCGGCGGCGCCTGCGTCCCGGTCGGTGACCACGACGCAGGCGCCCTCGGCTGCGAGCCGATGAGCGATGGCCCGGCCGATGCCCGAGCCGCCGCCGGTGACCAGCGCGATCCGGGTGGCCAGGCACTTCGGCTTCGGCATCCGCTGGAGCTTGGCCTCCTCCAGCGCCCAGTACTCGATGCGGAACTTCTCCGCCTCGTCGATCGGGGCGTATGTCGAAACCGCCTCGGCGCCCCGCATCACGTTTATCGCGTTGACATAGAACTCCCCGGCGACCCGGGCGGTCTGCTTGTTGGCACCGAAGCTGAACATGCCGACGCCCGGCACCAAGACGACTGCCGGATCGGCACCGCGCATCGGTGGGCTGTCCGGGCCGGCATGCCGCTCGTAGTACGCCCGGTAGTCCGCACGGTAGGCGGCGTGCAGCTCTTTCAGGCGCGCGACGGTCTCCGCCAGCCCGGCGGTGGGTGGCAGGTCGAGCACCATCGGCCGGACCTTGGTTCGTAGGAAGTGGTCCGGGCAGGAGGTGCCCCGCGCGGCCAACTCGGGCATCCGCTCCCGGCCGACGAAGTCGAGCACCACGTCGCTGTCGGTGTAGTGACCGACCTGCGCCCGGTCGGTCGAGACCAGACCGCGAAGCACCGGAAAGAGCGCCGCCGCCCGGTCCCGACGCTGCTGTTCGGGGAGGGTCGGGTGGGTCACGGCACCGAACGGCTCGGGCCGGCCGTGTTCGGCGATGTACCGTGCGGCGGTGGCGATGATCTCGCGGGAGTTGGCCTCGCACTCGTCGCTGGTGTCACCCCAGGCGGTGATGCCGTGTCCGCCGAGGATGACGCCGATCGCCTGCGGGTTCGCCCGACGCGCCGCGGCGATGTCGAGACCGAGTTGGAAACCGGGCCGACGCCAGGGCACCCAGAGCACCCGCTCGCCGAATATCGTGGCGGTCAGGGCGGGGCCGTCGGCGGCGGTGGCAATGGCGATTCCGGAGTCGGGATGCAGGTGGTCGACGTGCGGCGCGTCGACCAGCCCGTGCATGGCGGTGTCGATCGACGGTGCCGATCCACCCCGTCCGTGCAGGCAGTAGTCGAACGCGGCGACCATCTCGTCCTCGCGCTCCACCCCCGGGTAGACGTCGACAAGCGACCGGAGCCGATCCAGCCGGAGCACCGCCAGCCCGCGCTCGGTGAGCGTGCCGAGGTCGCCGCCGGAACCCTTGACCCAGAGCAGGTCGGTGGGCTCGCCGGTCACCGGATCGGTCTCCACCCCCTTGGCAGAGGTGTTGCCGCCGGCGTAATTGGTGTTCGCCGGATCGGCGCCGAGCCGGTTGCTGCGGGCGAGCAGGTCATCCACCGCGGGATTCGTCATGGCTTCCTTCACTCTTTTCGGGTGCGCGCGGGGCGCGCGTCGTACTGGTCCGACGGCCCCACGGGTGTCGACGGTGGGCAGTCAGGACATGAAACGTTTCACCTCGGCGTCCCTGAGATTACGAGGGCATCTTCGCTGCCGTCAAGCTACGGACCAGGTCACACCAGCCCACGCCGGGCGGCCCAGACCACGGCCTCGATCGACGTGGCCACGTCCAGCCGCTCACAGATCACCCGTACCCGGCGCCGGACGCTGCGCTCGGACAGGTGCAGTTCGGCGGCCACGCTCGCGGTGAGCCGGCCCTCAGCAAGCAGCGCGAGGATGGCCAGTTCGTCCTCGGTCAACGTCGCCGGCCCGGCGTCCTGCGGTTCGGTCACCACCTGGCAGTCCTTTCGTCGGGGGTAACGAAGGGATGCGGCTGCGATACCGGCGGGCCGGTGCACCGACCCACGCTCAGCGAGCGGTACGGATCGTCAGTGCAGGTCAGGCACCCCAGCCCGCCTGCTGTCCACCGACCCGCTCGGCGCTGACCCGCTCCAGGTACCCGGACCGCTTGTAGGCCGCGACCGGATCCGGGTCCAGACCCACCTCCTCGCGCAGGTCGCGCAACAATGGCCGCACGTCGGTGTTGTACGCGTCCATCAGCACGGCGTTGGCCTCCAGCACGTCACCGCTGCGCTGGGCAGCGGTCAACGCAGCGGTGTCCACCAGCAGCGCCTTGGCGGTCGCCTCCTGGACGTTGAGCACCGACCGGATGACCGCCTGCACCTTCGGCTCGATGTTGTGGCACTGGTCGAGCATGAACGCGATGCCGTAGGACGGACGCAGCGCGTCGGCCTGGACGATCTCGTGCATGATCCGGAACAGTTGGAACGGGTCCGCCGAGCCCACCATCAGGTCGTCGTCGGCGTAGAACCGCGAGTTGAAGTCGAAGGCGCCCAGCTTCCCGACGCGCAGCAGGAAGGCCACGATGAACTCGATGTTCGTGCCCGGCGCGTGGTGGCCGGTGTCGATGACCACCTGCGCCCGCTCGCCCAGCTCCACGCAGTGCGCGTACGCGGTGCCCCAGTCGGGCACGTCGGTCAGGTAGAACGCCGGCTCGAACAGCTTGTACTCCAGCAACAGGCGCTGATCACCGGTCAGCCGGTCGTACGCCTGCCGCAGCGCGTCGGCGAGCCGGTCCTGGCGCTCCCGAACGCTGTCCTGGCCCGGATAGTTGGTGCCGTCGGAGAACCAGAGCTTGAGATCACGCGAACCGGTGGCGTCCATCACGTCGACGCACTCCAGCAGGTGCCCGATCGCCTTGCGGCGCACCGCCGGGTCGGGATTGGTGACCGAGCCCAGCTTGTAGTCGTCGTCCTGGAACACGTTGGCGTTGATCGTGCCCAGCTCGACGCCCTGCTCCTTGGCATAGGCGGCCAGCGCGGCATAGTCGTCCACCCGGTCCCAGGGAATGTGCAGCGCCACGGTCGGTGCGACGCCGGTGAAGCGGTGCACGGTCGCCGCGTCCGCCACCTTCTCGTACGGGTCACGCGGCACTCCCGCCTGCGCGAACACCTTGAACCGGGTGCCCGAGTTGCCGTACGCCCAGGAGGGTGTCTCGATGCGCTGCTCCCGCAGGGCGTCGATGACCCGTCTGCGCGTGGCCGGATCGATCTCGGTCATTGCTGTTCCCCCAGTTGCTCTTCCAGGTTGAAGATCTCGGTCAGGACGTCGAAACCCCGGTCGGGACGCCCGTCGGGCAGGTCGGCGAAGAACGGGGCCATCTCCGCCTGCCACCGCGCGTTGACCTCGGTCGCCTCCATCGCCGCCCGCGCGGCGTCGAGGTCCTCGGTCAGAAAACAACCGACCAGCAGTCCGTCCTCACGGAGAAAGAGTGAATAGTCGTGCCAGCCCGCGCGCTTGAGCGCGGCGAGCATGTCGGGCCACACGGCGGCGTGGCGGCGCCGGTACTCCTCCAGCCGATCCGGCCTGACCTGAAGGGTGAAGCAGATCCGGCGCACACCACACCTACCCGTGAGCCTAGAAGTTGAACTCGTCGATGTTGTCGGCGTTGAACTCGAACGGGTCGCCCAGCAGGATCTCGCCGTTCGCACCGACGGTGTACTCGCCGAGCTTGCCGGCGGTGAAGGTCTCGCCCTCCTTACCGGTGATGATCCCGGAGGCCAGCGCCCCGCCCGCGTACGCGGCGAGGTAGCCGAGGTCCGCCGGGTTCCACAGGGCGAAGGACTTGACCGTGCCGTCCTTGACGTACTCGCGCATCTGGTTCGGGGTGCCGAGGCCGGTCAGCTGCACCTTGCCCTTGTAGGACGAGCCGGACAGGTAGCGGGCCGCAGCGGCGATACCCACCGTGGTCGGAGAGATGATGCCCTTGAGGTTGGGGTACTTCGACAGCAGGCCCTGCGCCTCCTGGAAGGACTTCTCGTCCTGGTCGTCGCCGTAGACCGTGGCGACCAGCGTGAGCTTGCTGTACTCCGGCTTCGCCAGCTCGGTCTTCATCAGCTCGATCCACGCGTTCTGGTTGGTGGCGTTCGCCGTCGCCGAGAGAATCGCGATCTCGCCACCGTCCGGACCGACCGCCTCGGAGATCAGCTTGATCTGCGTCTGGGCGATGCCTTCGGCGCTGGCCTGGTTGACGAACGCGTCGCGGCACTCCGGCTTGGTGTCCGAGTCGTAGGTGATGACCTTCGCACCGGCGGCCTTCGCCTCGGTCAGCGAGCCGCAGACCGCGTCCTGGTCGTTCGCCGCGATGATGATGACGTCGGTGCCCTGCTGGGACAGGGTGTTGATGTAGGACACCTGGGCCGATGGGCTCGCCTCGGAGGGGCCGGTCTGGGCGTACTGGCCCTTGAACTCCTCGACCGCAGCCTTGCCGCCCTGGTTGTCGGAGGTCTCGAAGTACGGGTTGTTTACCTGCTTGGGCAGGAAGGTGACCTTGAGCCCCTCCTTGATCGTGCCGGAGGCGTTGCCGGTGTCACCGGTGCCGGGGTCGGTGCCGCCGGTGTCCTCGGCGCAGGCGCCGAGGGTGAGGGCCACGGCCGCCAGGACTGCGGTCGCGACAACCCGGGTACGTCTGATGATCATGACGAGGTCCTTTCGAGGTTGGTGGTGACGGGTCGGCGACGACGGAGCCGCTCGCGCGCCATCCGCACGACGTTCGGTCCGACCACGGAGAGGATGAGCAGGGTGCCGGTGACGATGGTCAGCGTGTTCGCCGGCACGTTGGCCAGTTGCAACGCGTTGCGGAGCACGCCGAGCAGGGCCACCGCCGCGAGCACACCGACCAGACCGCCCCGACCGCCGAAGATGGAGACGCCGCCGAGAAGCACGGCCGCCACCACCGCCAGCTCCAGGCCGGTCGCGTTGTCGGCGCGGGCGCTGGCGAAACGGAACGTCCAGAACACCCCGGCCAGGGACGCCATGGCACCGGTGGCGACGAACAGCCAGAACTTGGTGCGCAGCACCGAGATGCCGCTGAAGGTGGCGGCCTCGGCGTTGTTGCCGATCGCGTAGAGGGAGCGGCCGATCGGAGTGGCGTACAGCAGCACGCCGAAGACGACGGCCAGAGCGGCCAGGACCAACACGAACCACGGAATGACCGTGCCCGGGATGGGGGCGATCGCGTTCTGGGTCCAGGTCGGCGGGTAGTCGGCGATCGCGCGGTCACCGAGCACGACGTACGCCAGGCCACGGTAGAGCGCCAGCGTGCCGATGGTGACCGCCAGTGACGGCAAACCGAACACGGTGATGAAGACGCCGTTGACCGCGCCGAGCACGGCGCCGAGCAGCAGGCTCAGCACGATGAGCAGCGGCAGGGACGTGACGCCGAGGTACCACAGCTGACCGAGCACCGAGCAGGTGAGCCCCACCGTGCTGGCCACCGAGAGGTCGATCTCGCCGGTGATGATGACAAGCGTCATGGGCAGGGCGATCAGCGCGATCGGGATGGCCTCCAGTACCAGGAACCGGTAGAAGCGGGGGCTGCCGACACCCTCGATCGTGGCAGTGGCGACGAGCACCACCACGATCAGCGCGACGATGAGGATGGCGTCCCACGAGCCGAACAGTCGACGCCAGGCGGGCGGCCCCGCCGTCGCGGTGCCCGTCGGGGCGGCCATGGTGTCAGTTGCCACGGGTGTTGCCTCCTCGCAGACGGCGTGCCATGCGGACGGCGAGCGCCCGGTCCAGCCCGATGGCGGCCAGGATGAGTGCGCCGACGGCGGCGCGCTGCCAGAACGGGTTGACCCCCAGTACGGGCAGGGCGCTTCCGATGGTGGTGAGCAGGACGGCGCCGAGCGCTGCGCCGTACACCGAACCGCTGCCACCGAAGATCGCGACGCCGCCGACCACCACGGCCGCGACCACGTTGAGTTCCAGGCCGAGGCCGGCGTTCGCGTCGATGGTGCCGAAGCGGGCCGCGTAGAGCACACCGGCGAGCCCGGCGAGCGCGCCGCTCGCCACGAAGGCGATGAACACCCGTCTACCCACCGCGATACCGGAGAGCCGCGCCGCGTCGGGGTCGGAGCCGATCGCGTACAGCTCGCGACCGCTGCGGTAGTTCTTCAACAGGTAGCCGGCGACGACGAGCACGGCGACCGCGAAGAGAGCCAGCACCGGCACGCCGAGGACGGTGGCGTTGCCCATCCTCAGGAAGTCGCGCGGCATGTCGGCGGCGTTGATCTGCCGTCCGGTGGCCCAGGTGTGGTCGAGTCCCCGGAACACGTACAGCGTGCCGAGGGTCACCACCAGGGCCGGCACCCGAGCCGCGGCGATCAGGGCGCCGTTGACCGCGCCGCAGGCCGCGCCGAGCGCGGCGCCGATTCCGATGGCGAGCGGGATGGGCAGCCCGGGGTTGTCGACGAAGAGCACGCCGGTGGCGAACGCGGACAGCCCGAGAATCGACCCGACCGACAGGTCGACGTTCCGGGTGATGATGACGATCGCCTGCCCGACCGCGAGGATCGCCAGGATGGTCGAGCTGAGCAGCAGGTCCTTGATGTTCTGTGCGGACAGGAACCGCTGGTTCACGCCGAAGGTCACCGCGACCAGGAGCACCAGCGCGAGCAGGATGCCCAGCTCACGGACGACGAACAGTCGGTGCGCCGAACGGGCGCCCGACTGTGGGCCGGGTCCGCCCGCCGTGGTGGCGTGCGCTTGGCGTACGTCTGCGGTGGTCATGCGGCGGCCTCCCGCTGTCCGGTCGCGGCGAACATGACGCTCTCCTCATCGGCCTGATGACGCGGGATGTCGGCGACCAGGCGGCCCTCGTGCATGACGAGCACCCGATCGGCCATGCCGAGCACCTCCGGCAGCTCACTGGAGATCATCAGCACCGCCACTCCCTCGGCGGCGAGCTGGGAGAGCAGCCGGTGCACCTCGGACTTGGTGCCGACATCGATGCCCCGGGTCGGTTCGTCGATCATGAGCACCCGTGGCTCGGTGGACAGCCACTTGGCCAGCACCACCTTCTGCTGATTGCCGCCGGAGAGGGTGGAGACCGGGTCGCTGTTGCGGGCGGCCTTGACCTGCAACCGGCGGGCCCAGTCCGCGGTCGATCGCCGCTCGCTGCCGCCGAACAGCAGCCCCAGCCGGCTCAGCGCCCACCGACGCGGCAGCGTGGCGTTGCGTTCGATCGACAGCTCCATCACCAGGCCCTGCTGGCGGCGGTCCTCCGGTACGAGGGCCAGCCCGGCGGCGATCGCCGCCGGCGGGTCGCCGGGCCGTAGCCGCCGACCGTCGACGCGGACCTCACCGGCGTCGTAGCGGTCGACGCCGAAGATCGCCCGGGCAACCTCGCTGCGTCCCGCGCCGACCAGCCCGGCGAGCGCCACGATCTCGCCGCCACGCACGGTGAACGAGATGTCGTCGAAGTAGCCGTGCCGGGTCAGCCCGTCGATCTCCAGGCGGACCTCGCCCGGCTCGGTGTCCGTCTTCGGGAACAGCGAGGAGATGTCGCGGCCGACCATGGTCCGCACCACACCGTCGACGGTCAGCTCACCGATCTCGTCCGTGGCGATCCAACGGCCGTCGCGCATCACGGTGACCCGCTGGCAGAGGGCGAACACCTCGTCGAAACGGTGCGAGATGAACAGCACCGCCGCGCCGTTCTCCCGCAGCGTGCGGACCACGGCGAAGAGTCGCTCGACCTCGACACCGGAGAGCGCCGCCGTCGGTTCGTCCATCACCAGCACCCGGGCGTCGAAGGAGAGCGCCTTGGCGATCTCCACCAGCTGCTGGTCGGCGATGGACAGACCACGGGCGGGCCGGTCCGGGTCGATCCCGACGCCGAGCCGCGTGAACAGCTCGTTGGTACGCGCCCGCATGGCCGCGGCGTCGATGCGGCGCAGCCCCTTGCGGGGCTGCCGGCCCATGAAGATGTTCTCCGCGACCGACAGATCAGGAAAGAGGGTCGGTTCCTGGTAGATCACGGCGATGCCCGCAGCCCGAGCGTCGGCCGGGTTGCCGAAGGTGACCGGCTCCCCGGCGAGCAGCATCCGGCCCGCGTCCGGCCCGTGCACACCGGCCAGGATCTTCACCAGGGTGGACTTGCCGGCGCCGTTCTCACCGACCAGGGCGTGCGCCTCACCGGCGAACAACTCCAGTCGGGCGTCGCGTAACGCGGCGACGGCTCCGAACGACTTGTCCACACCCTCCAGTGCCAAGACCGGAAGCACCTGGCCTCCTTCGCAGCTCCACGTGATCCAATGAAACGTTTCATTGCTGTGCCGACTGTAGGTGTGGCCTCAGGCACAGGTCAAGGGTTTCCGGCCGGTTACCGAGTTGTTATCCGGCGACCCTCTTGACCCCCGAACCCGCCCTTCACCTGGCAGTTCCTCTTGCCGAGCGGGTGCCGGCGCGGGTTGGATGAATGAAACGTTATACAAGCGATAGACTTCCCCCGATCGGGGCGGGCCCGACAGCCCAGCCTGGTCCCGGGGGCCCGACCACCCACCACAGGCACGACACCGCCGAGGGAGCCATGGCTACGGCAAGCATCAAGGAGGTCGCGCGGCACGCCGGCGTGTCCCTGGGCACCGTCAGCAACGTGCTCAACCGGCCGAACACGGTCGCGCCGGCCACCCGACAACGGGTCCTCGACGCCATCGCCGAACTCGGCTACGTCCGTAACGACTCCGCCCGCCAGCTCCGCGCCGGGCAGAGCCGCACCGTGGCGATCGTCGTGCTCGACGTCGCCAACCCGTTCTTCACCGACGTGGTCCACGGCGCCGAGCAGGTCATCGAGGAGGCCGGCGCCATGCTCATCGTCTGCAACAGCGGTGAGGACAGCGCCCGGGAACGCCGGCACCTCGAACTGCTGGAGGAGCAGCGGGTGCGTGGCGTACTCATCACCCCCGTCGCGCACGGCCTGCAGCCCAACCTGGAACGCCTGCACAGCCGTGGCATCCCGGTGGTGCTGGTGGACCGCGGATCGGGGCAGGCCAGTCGCTGCTCCGTGGCCGTGGATGACCTCCTCGGCGGTCGGCTGGCCATGGAGCACCTGCTGGATCAGGGGCACCGTCGCATCGCGTACGCCGGCGGGCCCTTCTCCATCCCTCAGGTGGCCGACCGGCACGCCGGCGCCGCCGCGGCACTGTCCGAGCGGGACGGCGACGCCGAGCTGCGGGTGGCCACGACGAGCAGCCTGACCGTGGGCGGCGGCCGACGTGCCGCCGAGGAGCTGCTGGCGCTGCCCGCCGGACCCCGACCCACCGCCGTGATCTGCGCCAACGATCTGATCGCCCTCGGTGTCCTCCAACAGCTGACCGAACGCGGGCTGCGGGTGCCCGACGACGTCGCGATCGTCGGGTACGACGACATCGAGTTCGCCGGTGCGGCGGCGGTGCCCCTGTCGTCGGTGCGCCAACCCCGCGAGCAACTGGGCCGCACCGCCGCACTGCTGCTGCTGGAGGAGGCCGAGGGGGGCCTCGCCCACCGCCATCGGCACGTCGTCTTCCAGCCCGAACTGGTCGTGCGGCGCTCCAGCGACCACCGCCGCGACTGACGTCCACTCACCCTGCCGGGTCCAGCCGGCCCGTCTCGGCCACCTTGGCGAAGGCGTACGCGCTCGGCTTGGCGATCCGGGCGAAGTCGTCGTCGTGGTCGACGGCGATCAGGCCGAACTTCGGCCGGTAGCCCTCACTCCACTCGAAGTTGTCAAAGGCCGACCAGTGCAGATACCCGCGTACGTCGACACCCTCGGCCATGGCCTGGGCCACGGCAGCGAGGTGCGCGTGCAGGTAGTCGACCCGCTCGGTGTCGTCCTCGGTGGCGACCCCGTTCTCCGTCACGTAGAGCGGCAGACCGGTCCGGGCGGCCCGGTGCAGGATCTGCCGCAGACCGTCGGGATGTACGGCCCAGCCCATCTGGGTCCGACGAAAGCCGGCCGGCGGATCACCGAACAGGGTGGGCGAGTTCGGATCCACCCACTGCTTACGGTAGTACTGCACGCCGAGGAAGTCGCCGCGATCCGCGCCGGTGAGCCCGTCGAGGTAACGATCGACGATCTCATGCCGCATGAGGCGGCACAGCCTCCGGCACGCCTCGTCGTCGCGGGCCGGCGCCAGCAGCGGCAGTTGGACCGCCAAGCCGACCCGTGATCGGTCCGATTCGGTACGCACCGCCCGTACCGCTGCGAAGTGGGCGTCGAGCAACCTCCCACCGACCCGCTTCCACAGCGTCTCGTCGGCGATGCCGGGCGGATGGTACGCCTCCAGGTAGCCGTGCAGGGCTACCATCTGCGGCTCGTTGATCGTGCACACGAAGGGCATCAGGTCACCCAGCTCCGCGCTGACGTACCGACAGTAACGGGCGAACACCGTCTCGGCCTCCGCCGCGAGCCAGCCACCGGCGGCCGCGAACCAACGCGGCAGGGTGAAGTGGTGCAGGGTGACGAAGGCGGTCATGCCCGTGTCGGCCAGGGCGGTGAGCACCCGTCGGTAGTGCGCTGTCGCGGCGCGGCTGAACTCGCCGGGCGCCGGCTCGATCCGGGACCACTCCAGCGACAGCCGGTGCGCGTTGTGGCCCAGTGACCGCAACAGGGCGAAGTCCTGCGCGTAACGGTGGTAATGGTCGATGCCGTCGCCGGAGGACCAGCGTGCCGCGCTGCCGGGACGGTGCTCGAACTCCCACCAGTCGTTGTTGACGTTGCTTCCCTCGACCTGGTGGGCCGAGGTGGCGCTGCCCCACAGGAAGCCGGCCGGAAAGTCTGCGCCCACGAATGTTCCTCCTCGCCCAAGTGGCCACGAATGTTCAGGCGCCGCCGGCGCGCCTCCAGTCGGAGACGCGCCGGCAAGCGGTCGGTCGATGCTCGTGTGGGTACCCGCGACGGCTCGCGGTCGCAGGTCAGGAACCGGCCTGGTAGTCGGCGTCCATCCTGTTCAGCACCTGCTGAGCGGTGGCCTGGTCACTGAAGATCTCCTGCAGGCCGGAGAGCATGGTCTGCTGCACCTTCGCGTTCGGCCACAGCTGGTCCATGAAGGGCACGGTCCGGTTGTCGTTGATGAAGGTGGTCAGGTCGGTGAAGGCCGGGTCGACCTCGGAGCCGCTGTTCGGCAGCGACGGCAGGCTGCCCTGCTTGGCATTGAAGACCCGCATGCCCTCGGGAGACATCACGAAGTTGACGAATTTGAGCGCCAGGTCGGTGTTCTTGGCCTTGGCGTTGACGCCGTAGCCGGCGCCTGCGGCGGCGGGCATCACGAAGGTGGCCGGGTCGTCGGTGGCCGGCAGCGGCTTGAGCACGAACGTGCCCGACGGGTTCTTGCCCTTGAGCAGCGCCACCACCCAGTTGCCCTGGATGATGCCGAGCGTCTTGCCGGTGGCGGCCAACTCCTGGCTGGCCTCGTAACTGGTGCTGAGCGGACTGTCCTGGAAGCAGCCGGTCTCGTTCATCTCCTGGTACTTGGCCATGGCCGTGGTCCACTCCGAGTCCGCGAAGGTGGCCTGGCCGGCCTGCATTTTGGTGTCGAAGTCCCGGTCGTTGCCGTAGACGGTGGTGGCGACCAGCGCGAACAGCGCGATCTGGGTGACCCAGTTGTCCTGGATGCCGAGCGCGAAGGCCGGAGTTCCCTTGGCGGCGGCGTTGCGGCAGAACGTGAGCAGCTCGGTCCAGGTGCCCGGCGGGGTCAGCTGGGCCTTCTCCATGGCCTCCTGGTTGTAGATCGCGCCGATGCCGTTGAGCCCGAAAATGGCGTTGTAGGTCTTGCCGTCGTACTGGGCGACGCTCTTGACCGACTCGGGCAGTTGGGCTGCCCACGGCTGGTCGGACAGATCCATCAGATAGCCCGGCTCAGCCAGTACGAAGGTGGCGCCGGGATTGCCGTTACCCGGCCAGACCGTCATGACGTCCGGGGCCGTGCCGGAGGCCAGCTGGGTACGGATCTGCTGCTGGTACTGGTCGGCGCCGCTGGTGGTGAAGTTGACCTTCACCCCGGGGTTTGCGTCCTCGAAAGCCTTCACCACGTCCTCGACCGAGCCCTGGTCGACCGAGGCGAGGGTCAACGTGTCGGCGTCGGTGCTGGCGTTGGTGCCACCGCTGCACGCGGTGAAGGCGATCGTCATTGTCGTCGCGGCCACCACGGCTGCGAACCTCTGGATTCTCACTGTGTCTCCCGGGCTGATCTGCCGGTCAGGAAACCGCGTCGGGTGCCGCGGCGGTGATGGTGTAGCGGCCGGACGCCAGCCGCAGGGTGGCCCCTGCGGCGGACGGCTCGACCCCGAGAACCCCGGGCTGACCGGCGACCGGCGCATCGCCTTCGCGCACGCTGGCCGGGTCGGCCGTGGGGATCTGCAGTACGGCGGTGCTTCCGGGTGGCACCGTGACGGTCACGGTGATCCGGTTGTCGGCGATCGACCAACCGCAGGCGACCGTCCCCCGCGCGGTCTCCTGCTCGGCGTGTGCCCAGGTGAGCCGACCGCCCGGCTGGGGGCGCAGCAGCAGTTCGCGGTACGCCACCGAGGACGGTGTCTGGTCGATGCCGGCGACCCGGCCGTAGAGCCAGTCGCCGACGCTGCCGAGGCTGTAGTGGTTGAACGAGTTCATCGCCGGTGACTGGAACCCGGCATGGTCGGTCCACCCGTCCCAGCGCTCCCAGATGGTGGTCGCGCCGTGCCGGATCGAGTAACCCCAGGAGGGGTACTCCGTCTGGTGCAGCAGGGCGTAGGCCAGGTCGGTCCGACCATGCTCGGTCAGCACCGGGCAGAGCAGGGCCACCCCGACGAATCCGGTGGTGAGCCGGTGATCGCGTTTCTCGATGTCGGCGGCCAGGTGCCCCACGGCCGCCGCGACCAGCCGCTGCGGCAACAGCCCGAACGCGAGCGCCAGAAGGTACGCCGTCTGCGTGCCGCCCTCGACCGTGCCGTCGGGATGCACGTAGGAGTCGATGAAGGCGTCACGGATCCGTGCGTGCAGCTGCCGTAGCTCGGTGGCGTCGTCGGAGCGACCCAGCACCTCGGCGGCCTGGGCGACAAGGTACGTGCTGTGGGCGAAGTAGGCGGTCGACAGCACCTCCCGCTCGGTGGTGACGTCGACCTGCAACCAGTCGCCGTACGAGTTACCGGTGCGGTTACGCCAGCGCAGGTCGGGATTGTGCCGGTGGATGTGCCGAACCCAGGCGCGCATGGCGTCGAAGCTGTCGGCCAGCACCCGCCGGTCGCCGTACGTGCGCCACAGATACCAGGGGATGATGACGCCCGCGTCGCCCCAGGCGGGGGCGGCTTCCCGGTGCAGGGACACCACGGGCGCGACGTCCCGGAAGGCACCATCGGCGTCCTGCCCGTCCACCACGTCGCGCAGCCAACGGGCCAGGAACGCGGAGACGTCGGCGTTGCGTCCGGCGGTCGGCGCGAAGATCTGCGCGTCGGCGAGCCAGCCGAGCCGTTCGTCCCGTTGCGGGCAGTCGGTCGGCACCGCGACGAAGTTGCCGCGCTGACCCCAGGTGATGTTGGACTGCAACTGGTTGACCATCGGGTCCGAGCACTGGAACCGGCCGGTCCAGGGCAGGTCGTTGTGCACCACCTGGGCGACGATGTCGTCGGTGACCAGCTCGCCGGGATGGTTGTCGATCTCGACGTAGCGGAAACCGTGGAAGGTGAAGCGCGGCTCGGACACCTCCACCTCATCACCGCCGCAGACATACACGTCGGTCGCCCTTGCGGTGCGCAGGTTCGCCACGTACAGCTCACCGTCGGCGAGCATCTCCGCGTGCCGCAGCACGATCCGCTGTCCCTCCGGGGCACCGCGCAGGGTCAGGCGAACGTGCCCCACGACGTTCTGTCCGAAGTCGACGACGTAGCGGCCGGACGCTCGTCGGGTCACCTCGATCGCCGGCATCTCGGTCACCACCCGGACCGGGTGATCCGGCTCGGCCACCAGTGGCCCCGGGTCGGTGTCGAGCACGGCCACCGCGACGAACCGGGTGTCCGGGCACCCGGCTCGATCCCAGCCCGGCACGTGCCAACGCCGGTCGACGTATTCGCCCATCAGCAGGTCCGCGGCGCGGATCGCGCCGGGATGCTCGCTCCATCTCGCGTCGGTGGTCACCACCTGGCGGGAGCCGTCGGCGAAATCCATGACCAGTTGCGCCAGCAAGGCCGGCTGCTCACCATAGTGACGGGCGGGACGACGCCGGTCGAAGCCGACGTACCCGCACCACCAGCCGTCGGCGACGATCGCGGCGATCGCGTTCGCGCCGGGGCGCAGCATCGTCGTGACGTCGTAGGTCTGGTACTGCAGCCGGTGATGGTACTCGGTCCACCCCGGCGCCAACTCGACGTCGCCCACCCGTTCGCCGTTGAGCCGGGGCTCGTACACACCCCGCGCGGTCGCGTACAGCCGGGCACGCACCGGCGTGTGTTCCAGGTGGAACTCCCGGCGCAGGTACAGCGGTGGCGAGTCCATCGGGGGAAGGTCCTCCTCCCCCGGCGGGTCGACATGCGGCTGCACGGCGGGGTCCCGTCCGATCCAGGCCGCAGTCCAGTCCTCGCGGTGCAGCAGCCCGGTCTCGAACCAGCTCTGCGCCGACCCGGCGGGAGAGCCGGTCTCGTCCCACACCTGCACCCGCCAGTGGTACCGGGTGGCCGACCGCAGGGTCGGGCCGTCCCAGGGCACCAGCAGACCGTCCGGGGACTGCCGCCGGCCGCTGTCCCAGATCAGCCGGTCGGGATCGTCGAGGTCCGTGGCCCGCTCGGCGGCGGTGACGCGGTACGCGCTCTGCGCCGCACCGCGCCGATCGGATTCCAGCTTCCAGGACAGTCGGGGTTGCCGCTCCCCCACGCCCAGCGGCTCGCACCGCTGTTCCGTCTGCAGTCCGTAGGGGGTCATCCCTTCAGCCCTCCGGCAAATCCGTTGATGATGCTGCGCTGCAACGCGAAGTACAGGAGCAGGACCGGCACGATGCTGATCACCAGCGCGGCGAAGATGAGGTTCCAGTCGGCGACGTACTGACCGACGAACCCGGCCAGTGCGACGGGCACGGTCTGCTGGGTGCTTCCGCTCAGGTACAGCAGTGGGGTGAAGAAGTCGTTCCACACGGTGATCGCGTTGAGCACGAGGGCGGTAAACGTGATGGGCTTCAGCATCGGGAAGACGACGTACCGGAACGCCTCCCAGGGACGGCAGCCGTCGATGAGCGCGGCGTCCTCGAAGTCATGGGGCAGTGCCCGGATGAAGCCGGTGTAGAGAAATGTCGTGAAGGGCACCTGGAGTCCGGAGTAGAACAGGACCAGGGACCAGACCGTGCCGAGCAGTCCGAGGTCCCGCATGGTCTGGTAGAGCGGCAGTGCGGCCAGTTGGAACGGCAACACCAGCCCGAGCATGATCAGCAGGAACATGCCGCGCGACCAGTGGGCGGTGGCCCGAGCCAGCGGATAGGCCGCCAGCGCGGAGACCGCCAGCACGATCAGCACACTGATGGTGGTCACCAGGACGCTGTTCATCAGCGCACCGCCGAGCCCGCCCTCGCGCCACGCCTCGGTGAAGTTGGACAAGGTGGGCGAGGTCGTCGGACGCAGCGGCGACGAGGTGTCAGACGGGGCCCGCACGGCGAGGTTCACCAGGATGTACACCGGAAAGGCGATCACCATAGCGGCGGCGATCATGACCAATTCCAGGCCGAAGGTTCGCCAACGGTAACGGTTCACGACGCCGCCCTCTCGTTGCGTGCCAACATCAGGTACTGCCCGGTCGACACGACCGCCACGATGATCGTCAGGACCACCGCGAGGGCGATGCTGTAGCCGAACTCGCCGAGCGTGAAGGCCTCCTTGTAGATCAGCGTCGAGATGGTGTCCGTGGCGTGTCCGGGGCCGCCTCCGGTGAGGGCGTACACCTGGTCGAACAGCTTGATGCCGCCGATGATCGACAACATCAGGTTGATCGTGATCGCGGGGGCCAGTTGCGGCCGGACCACCGACCAGAACCGCCGTACCGGCCCGGTGCCGTCGATGGCGGCGGCCTCGTACAGTTCCTTCGGCACGGACTGCAGTCCGGCCAGAAAGATGACCATCGAGTAGCCGGCGAACTGCCACACGATCACGGCCACGACCGACCAGAGGGCCATCTCGGGATCGCCCAGCCAGTCCTGCTGCCACGACCCGAGTCCGACCGCCGCGAGCAGACTGTTGATCGCGCCGTCCGGGCCCAACAGGTTGCGCCACAGGTAGGCCGTCACGATCGGGGTGACCACGGCTGGCGCGAACAGGAACACCCGCAGCACGTTGCGCGACTTGATCACGGTGTTCACGCCGAGTGCGAGCAGCAGTCCGATGCCGTTCTGGATGATCGTGATCGACACCGCGATGACCAGCGTGTGCCAGATCGCCTGTCGGGCGGTGGGGTCGCGGGTGATGTCAACGAAGTTGCCGAGGCCGACGAAGGCGAGGTCGGGGCTCAATCCGTCCCAGTCGGTGAAGGCGTAGTAGACACCACGCGCGCTGGGCACCAGCACCACGAAGGCGAAAAGCACCAGCGCCGGTGCCGCGAACCACCACGGCGGCGCTGCCGCTCGTCGACCATCGACAGCGACCCTTTTGTCACTGTCCGGGGTAGTAGTCATCCGCAATCCACTCTTTGAAACGTTTCATACAATAGGTCCAATGAGGGCCCAGCAGCGACGCGATCCCTCGGCCGTGAACGGTGTGGCGTGGGCAACGTTTTCCAAAATGTTGCGGCTGACCATAGGAGTTCATCCAGCGGACGTCAAGAGGTTGGCTGCTGACATCGGCGGCGCGGCGGTCTAGTCTCTGCGCAACGTTTTACACGGCTCGGAGGACGTCAGGTGGAGAAGCTGTCAGCACCGGCCCGCCGGATCACCATCGTCGACGTCGCGCGACACGCCCAGGTCTCCACCACCGCGGTGTCGAAGGTGCTCCGCAACGCCTACGGCGTCAGCCCTCAGATGCAGGCGAAGGTACGCCAGGCGATCGCCGAACTCGGCTACCGACCGAACGCCGCGGCCCGAGGCATGCGGGGCCGGACGTACACCATCGGCGTACTGCTGCCCGACATCCGTAACCCCTTCTTCGCCGAGATCCTCGACGGCCTCGACTCCCACATCGCCGGCAGCGAGTACCAGGTCCTACTCGGCCCGGGTTGCAACGGCCAGGAGGCTGAGGCGCGGGTCGTCAACGCGATGATCGATCGCGGCATGGACGGCATGGTGTTGATCGCGCCCATTTCGAACTGCTCCGACCTCGACAAGATCGCTAGCCTGGTGCCCACCGTCGTGGTCGGCCGCCACGGACACTCCCGCAGTTACGACACGGTTGTCGACGACGACCGCACCGGCGCCGCGCTGATCGTCAACCACCTCGTCGACCTGGGACATCGCCACATCGGCCATATCGAGCACCGTGAGACCACCGCCGACTGCCTCGCCGAGATGCCCAACGCCATCCGGGCCGAGGGTTACCGACAGGCCATGCGCGCCCACGGCATCGCCGACAAGATCGACATCGCGTCGACCCGATACAACCAGGAAGGCGGTTACCTTGGCACGCAACAACTGCTGGGTCGCCCCGTCCGCCCCACCGCGATCTTCGCCGGAGCCGACATCGTCGCCATGGGCGCGCTCGACGCCATCGCCGAGGCCGGGCTCCGTGTCCCGGAGGACATCTCCGTCGCCGGCTACGACAACACCACCTTCGCCGCGTTCCGGCCCATCTCACTGACCAGCGTGGACCAGGCCGGCCGCGAGATCGGCGTCAACGCTGCCCGGCTCCTGCTGGACCGCATCGCCGAACGCAGCCGACCCACCACCCAGATCAAGCTCTCTCCCACCCTCGTCGTCCGCCGGACGACCGCGCCACCACCGGCGTAGCACCGTACGCCCCAACTCGGCGACCCGACACTGCCGACGCCGGCCAGACCAGTCCCAGGAACGGAGAACACGTCGATGACGATGGCCGATCTGCTATCCGAGCTGACGCTTGCGGAGAAGGCGGCGCTCTGCCTGGGCTCGACCTTCTGGCACACCGCGCCGGTACCTCGGCTGGGCATCCCGGCGGTCATGCTCTCCGACGGGCCGCACGGGTTGCGTCGCCAGCCGGACGGCAACCAGGCCGGCATCTCCGGCAGCCTGCCGGCCACCTGTTTCCCGACCGCGTCCGCGCTCGGTTCGTCCTGGGATCCAGAGCTCGTCCGCCGGATCGGCGCGGCGATCGGCGTGGAGGCCCGGGCACAGGGAGTGGGAGTGGTCCTCGGCCCGGGTGTCAACATCAAGCGGTCACCGTTGTGCGGGCGCAACTTCGAGTACTTCTCCGAAGATCCCCTTCTGACCGGAACGCTCGGCGAGGCACACGTCACCGGGGTGCAGAGCCAGGGCGTCGGCGCCTGCGTCAAGCATTTCGCCGCCAACAACCAGGAGACCGACCGGCTGCGGGTCAGCGCCGACGTCGATGAACGCACCCTGCGGGAGATCTACCTGCCGCACTTCGAACGCGTCGTCACCCGGGCCCGGCCGTGGCTGGTGATGTGCGCCTACAACCGGATCAACGGCACCCACGCCTCCGAGCACGGCTGGCTGCTCACCGACGTCCTGCGTACCGAATGGGGTTTCGACGGCGTCGTGGTCTCCGACTGGGGCGCCGTACACGACCGGGTGGCCGCGCTGGCCGCCGGTCTCGATCTGGAGATGCCACCGAATCTCGGGGTGAGCGACGCGGCGCTCGTCGCGGCGGTGCGCGACGGCACCCTCGACGAGAACCTCCTCGACCGGGCGGTGCTACGCATCCTGCGGCTGGTCGACCGGGTACCGGCCGCCGACCCGCCACCCGCGCCCGACGACCCGACCTCCGGCTTCGACGTCGACGTCCACCACGCGCTTGCCCGCACCGCCGCCGCCGACTGCGCAGTGCTGCTCAAGAACGAGGCAGAACTGCTACCCCTACATCCGTCGGCTGGCGACGTGATCGCGGTGATCGGTGAGTTCGCCCGTACGCCTCGCTACCAGGGCGCCGGCAGTTCCCAGGTCAACCCCACCCGCCTCGACGTGGCGCTGGAGGAACTGCGTGCCGCGGTGCCGGCCGGCGTCCACGTGCCCTTCGCCGCCGGATTCGGCGTCCAGACCACAGACCAGGACCACCAGTTGGCAGCCGAGGCCGTCGCGCTTGCGGCCCGCGCCGACACGGTGGTCGTCTTCCTCGGTCTGCCCGGTGCTGCCGAGTCCGAAGGTGCAGACCGACCCCACATCGCGCTGCCGGACAATCAGACCGCACTGTTGCCCCGGCTCGCCGCCGTCAACCCCAACCTCGTGGTCGTCCTGGCCAACGGCTCCGCCGTGCGGCTGTCCGACTGGGACGCCCACGCCCGGGCGATCCTGGAGACCTGGCTGTCCGGCCAGGCGGCCGGGGGCGCGACCGCAGACCTGCTCCTCGGCACCGTCGAGCCCGCCGGCCGCCTCGCGGAGACTCTGCCGTTGCGGCTGGAGGACACCCCCGCATACCTCAACTTCCCCGGCGAGGACGGGCACGTCCGGTACGGCGAAGGCATCTTCGTCGGCTACCGGGGATACGACGCCACCGGCCGCGACGTCTCCTACCCCTTCGGCCACGGCCTGTCCTACACCACCTTCGACTACCGGGACCTGACCGCGACGGTCACCGGACGCGTCGAGGACGGCGACCTGGCCGTCGTGGTGTCCTGCACCGTCGTCAACACCGGACGAAGGCCGGGCAAAGAGGTCATCCAGCTCTACGTCGGCGCTCCGCAGTCGCAGGTGGCTCGCCCGATCCGCGAGCTGAAGGGCTTCGTCAAGGTCGATCTGGCTCCCGGCACCGCCGAACCAGTCACTCTCACACTCAGCGCCCGCGACCTGTCCTACTGGTCGACCGGGCAGCGTCGCTGGGTCCTCCAGGCGGGTCCGTTCGACATCTGGGTCGGACGTTCCTCCCGCGATCTACGCCTGAGCGCCACCATCGAGATCGACGCCCCACCGGTCACCGTACGCCTCGACGCCGAGGCGACACTGCGGGAGTGGCTGGCGGATCCGGCCGGTGCCGATGTGCTGCGACGGGTTGTCGGCGTCGACGCCTCGGGCCGGCCGCGCGGCGTCCTCGGCGACCAAGAGGCGATGACCGTCCTGGGTGACTTCCCGCTGCGTACCCTCACCGCGTTCCCCGGCCTCGGCATCGACCGCACGGTGCTGGCCGCTCTGCTCGACCGGGTCGAAACGAGGGGTTGAAAGATCGGTCCGAACACCACCCGGTGTTCGGACCGATCTCCGGTGGTCAGCACCTGCTGCCATCCGACCGGACGTGCACGTGGATTCGGGCGTCAGATCAGCGGGCAGCTGTTGCGGTACTGCCGGATGCCGGATCGGTCGTTGAGGGGGCAGAGGAAGGGGCTGTAGCGGGTGTCGCTGTCGATGAATATCTTCAGCCACGGGATCATCGTGCGGGCAAGCGTGGTGCTCGGCTGTCCGATGTAGTTGTGACCCGCACCCGTCACCTCGATGTAGGCACGCTCGGTGGCGGCGGGAATGGTGTCGTACAAGCTGGTCAGGCGTGCCGGCGTCACGAGCGTGTCGTTCTGCATGGCGTAGATCAACGTGGGCACCCGATCGTTGGCCAGGCTGCCCGACGGCAGGTGGGGCGCGTTTCCGATCGTCGCCTTCAGCGTCGGCCGCCGCAGGGCCGCGTCGAGGGCGCCACCGCCGCCCATGGAATGCCCCAGCACCGCGAGGCGGTTGGCGTCGAGACGGGTACGCACGGAACTGCGTTGGGCCAGGTAGTCCAGTGCCGCGAGCAGTTGGGTGCCGCGGCTGGTGGGGCTGTCGTTGAGGTTGTTGGTCTCGATTCCGAACACGACGAAACCCTGCGAGGCCAGCCGAGGCCCCAGCCAGGAAATTCCGGACCAGGTGCCGTTGAGCCCCGGCGAGATGGCGATTCCGCCGAAGGTGCCCTGGCTGGTGCTGGTCGGATAGTAGATCACCCCGCCGCCGAATCCGTTGCCCCTGGGCACCGTGGTCGAGGCGATGGCGAAGGGTCCGGTGGGGGCCGCGATGCTGGCGGCGGTCGGATTCGGACCACGTTGGTAGGGGCTGGCAGCGGCGGCAGGGCTGGCCGCTGTCGTCGCGGCGACCAGGCCCAGGATGATCGCGACGCCACCAAGTGCCCTACGGATCGGCGATGGGCGTGGTTGCCGTAGCCGAGCGGTTTCCTCGTACGACATGGGCGTTCCTCCTTGTTGTTTCGCAGGCGGGAAGACCCGCCCTAGGCGACGGCGTCGGTGCAGGATGGGGATCGAGGGAACTCCGGAGCAACGAGGCATTGAATCGTTTCACTATCAATGCGCCTCGACGTTAAACCAATTCATGGCCACCCGTCAATGCATGGGCCGGGACCCCTGACCACTCATCGCAAGCGATCAATGCCGACCTTGGTCACACCCACTGGGGCGACAGCCAACCCGACGCCATTTCCGTACCGAACAAGCCCCCGATGGCCGGTCGCGGTCAATGTGGACCGCGTCGGCGCCACGCCCCTTGACGCAGCTACCGGCCCGTTCATACGCTATCGACAAGCTGCGATGTGAAACGTTTCATTGTATTCCTTTGTTGTCGATGGAACGTTCTACGGCTTCTTTCACCACCACCGCTCCCGCTCCCCACCACGGCATGCCCACATGGCAGTGTCATCCCGTTCCATGGAGGTCCAGGTGCTCAAGGCTGTCCTTATTCCTCAACGCAGACGGTTCAGCGGCACACGTGTCGCCCTCACATCTGTCGTCGCCATCGCGACCTGCGTCGCCGCCACCCTGCTGTCCGTGCAGGGTGCCGAGGCCGCACCGCCCACCTGGCCGGCCAACCCGAACTGGCAGAGCCTTGTGCCCGCCCCCACCAGCGACAACGTTCGTCCCGTCCAGATCGTCCGCACCAGCGGTTCGGTGACCAACGCCGGGGCGCTGACCGGTCAGGGCAGCGGCTCGACCACGCTTCGCACCACGTCGAGCAGCTCACCGGCCACCGTGGTGCTCGACTTCGGCAAGGAGGTCGGCGGCAATCCCTACGCCAATGTCTCCTCATCGACGCCCTCCGGCGGATCCTCGAACACCCTGCGGGTCACCACCAGCGAGGCACTGCCCTTCCTCACCGCGAACAGCAGCGGAATCTACAACAACGACAACGGCTCCCCCATCACCCTGAGCGTGACCGGCGCCAGGACCTACACGGGCGGTCTGCGGGGCGGCTTCCGCTTCATGGCGGTCCAGCTGACCACCCCCGGTACGTTGACGCTGACCGCGGCCGGCCTCACCTTCCGGGCCTACCGCGCCACACCCGACAGGTACCAGGGCTGGTTCATGTCCAGCGACGACCAGCTCAACCGGATGTGGTACGCCGGGGCCTACACGGCTCAGATGGACATGGTGCCGGTCGGTGTGGCCTCCTGCTTCAACGTGCCCGTGGTCTTCGACGGCGCCAAGCGCGACAGGGCGATCTGGTCCGGCGACCTGCTCATCACCAACCCGGTGATGCAACTCTCCCTGGGCACCAACAGCGTCCCGTACGTCAAGGGCTCCATCGACAGCATCATGAGTCTTCAGGCCTCGAACGGCCGACTGACCAGCGCGGTCGGTTTCCGCGGGTGCGGCAAGTTCGACTACGCCGTGACCTACTCCGCGTACTCGGCCATCATCGCCATCCAGTACTACCGCTACACCGGCGACACGGCGTACATCACCGCCCTGCGACCCAGACTTCAAGCGGCGGCGGCGTACCACGCGACGCGGCTCAACTCCAACGGCCTCGTCGTCACCAACGACCCGGACTACTGGCAGACCACCCAGAACGGCGAGGTCACCGAGTACAGCCTCGCCTACTACGAACTGCTGCAGAACATGATCTGGATGGAAAGCCGAGTCGGCACCGCCGCCCGGGTCACCGAGTACACCAACATGGCTACCGCGTTGCGGAACGCCATCAACACGCGGCTGTGGAACGCCTCGGCCGGCCTCTACAAGCACACCTACGACCGGCCGAACGTCTTCCCCCTGGACGCCAACATGAACGCCATCAGGCTGGGTGTCGCGCCACCGGAGCGGGTGCAGGGCATCCTGACGTACTTCCGGAGCCGGTGGCAGGAGCACGGTAGCCAGATCAGCCAACCGGCGCCGAGCATGGCCGATCCGTACGGTCACACCATCGAGCCACTGAACAACACCTGGGAGGTCATGGCCCGCTTCGACAGCGGTGACGCCGCCGGCGCCATCGAGTTGCTGCGGCGGCACTGGGGCATCCAGGTCGACCCGAACAGCGGCTACTACACCGGAACGTTCTGGGAGTTCGTCAACAGCAACGGCCTGCCCTCACGTGGCTTCGACAGCCTGGCCCACGCCTGGGGCGCCGGCCCCACCCAACTGATCACCGAGTCGATCCTCGGACCGACGGCGATCAATCCGGGGTACTCGACCTGGCAAGTGAAGCCGAGACCGGCCAACCTGAACTGGGCGCAGGGCCAGGTCCCGACAGCCCGAGGAGCACTCACCGTCAGGTGGGCCCGGGATACCGCCAACCAGTTCCGCATCCAGGTGACAGCGCCGGCCGGCACCAGCGGTCAGATCTGGGTGCCGCTGCTGTCGGCGTCCGCCACCACGACGGCGCCCCCCGGTGCCACGTTCGTCCGCCGCGACGGTGGCTACGACGTGTACAACGTCAATGCCGGAACATTCGAGTTCACCTCGGCACCGTAGTCGGCCCGCACCACCCGCAGGCGGTTCCGGCGCCGGCGGATCGTGACACGCAGGGCAGCGGCCCGTGGCCACCGTGATGACGGACGGTGGCCACGGCGCTCGCTGCAGCTACCCGGTTAGAAACCGACGCACCGGTGCCGGGCCCCGTGCAGGTGCACGTGGGAAAGAACAGCTCCTCGCCCGGCAACTCGACGCCGTGCGCCACGCCGACGAAGCCTACGTGGCCGCCAGCGCGGGTGCAGCCAATGGTCTTGTTAGGACAGCGGCGGACAACAATAATTCGGCGATGTCCATGCTGATCTCCGCGACGGGCTACTTCGATTCGGCCTTGGAACAGATGCTGACGCCGGCCTATGTGTTGACCGACAACGCCTCCATCGTCTGGGCTGACCGGCGACCACCTCCGGCCGAGCTCACGGCGTCGGCCGAACGCGTCTCGCTCCCGGGTCAGTACCTGCTGCCCGGGCTGATCGACAGCCACGTGCACCTGGCCTTCGACTCCGAGGCGAGCGACTGTGTCGCCGTACTGTCGGAACGGGACGACGAGCGCCTGCTGGCGGACATGGCCCAGCGGGCTCGCCGCGCCGCCCGCGCGGGTGTCACGACGCTACGCGATCTCGGTGACCGCTCGTTTCTGACCCGACGGCTGGCCGACCGCGCAGATGAGGATCTGCCCACGATCGTGACCGCCGGGCCCCCGCTGACCATCGCGGGTGGTCACTGCCATTTTCTCGGCGGTGTCGTCGACGGCGACGGTCCGGACGTCGTGGCCCGGCACGCCGAGCAGGGCGTTGACTTCGTCAAGGTCATGGTGACCGGTGGCATCCTCACCAGCGGGTCCGCACCCGGGCAGGTCCAGTTCGACGTCCACGAACTCCGCTCGATCGTGAATGCCGCTCGGGCGTTCGGGCTGCCCGTGGCAGCGCATGCCCATTCGACCGCCGGCATCCGGCTCGCCGTACAAGCCGGCGTACAGAGCATCGAGCACTGCACCTTCTCCAACGACCTGGAATTCGACCTCGATCCGGCGTTGGTCGCGGAGTTGGTCAGCACCGGCACCTGGGTGTGTCCCACCTACGTCGACACTCCCACGGTCAGCTGGGATCCCGAGCACTTCGCCTGGCGGCGCCACGTGTTGGGCCGGCTGCGTCAGGCCGGGGTCAGACTGGCGTTCGGCAGCGATGCGGGGGTCAAGCGCGGCCTACACCATGACAGCGCCCGGTGGTCGGTGACGTCGTTCGTCTCGGCCGGGCTACCGGCGCCGGCCGCTCTCGCGGCCGCCACCCTGGGCGCCGCACGGGCCTGCCGGGTCGAGGACCGGAAGGGCCGCCTCTCGCCGGGTGCGGACGCCGACATCATCGCCGTGCGGGACGATCCGCTCACCGACCCGACCACCCTCGTCCGGCCCTCGTTCGTCATGATCCGCGGCCGGATGGTCAGTCCGTCGACCGATCCGGCCGTGGAGGCCGACTGCCCTGGCAACTGAGCACCGCCACAGACCGTTCACCCGGTCACCTCGGTGACGAAGTCGGCGAGCCGACGTACGCCCTCATCGATCTGAGGCGGCGTCAGATAGCTGCACGACAGGCGGATGTCGTTGCGCCCAGACCCGTCCAGGTGGAAGGCGGACATGGGCATCCACAGCACGCCGAACCGGGACGCGGCGAGTTCCAGCAACCCGTAGTCGGCCACCACCGGTGTCCGGAGCCGTACGAAGAAACCACCTTGCGGGCGGTTCCAGGTCACCCCCGACCCGGGCGGTAGATGCCGGCCCAGTGCCGCCAGGAGATGGTCGAGGTTGCGTTGGTAGACCCCCGCACGGGCCTGGCCCAGGGCGGCCATCGAACCGCCGTGCGCCAGCAGCATTCCGCCGATGATGCCCTGACAGATGGGAGAGGTGTTGACCGTCACCATGCCCTTGAGCAGCGCGAGGGCCTCCGACAACGTCCCGCCGCCCCGGTCGTCGTAAAAGCGCTGGTCGGCGACCACGTAACCGACCCGCGCGCCGGGCAGACAGGTCTTGGCGAACGTGCCCAGGTGTACGACCCGGTCGCCACCGGTCATGGCCTTCAGCGACGGAGGCACACCGGCGGTCGGGGCGGTGAACGCGTAGGCGCTGTCCTCAAGGACCAGAAGATCCTCTTGCCGGGCCACCGCGAGCAGCGTCTCCCGGACGTCGGTGCGGCAGCACACCCCGGACGGGTTGGCGAAGTCGGGCGCGACGTACACCGCGCGAATCCGGCGCCCCTGGCTTCGCGCCACCGCACACGCCCGCTCGAGCGCCTGGGTGTCGATGCCCGCCTCGGTCTCCGGCACGGCCACGAGCGGGATGTCCAGCAGCCGCGCCGCCCCGACAATTCCGACATAGCACGGGTTCGTCACGGCCAGCACGTCCTGCCGCGAGCGGCACAGCGCCCGCAGCACCAGCAGCATCGCCTCCTGAGCGCCGACGGTGACCACGACCGCCTCGGGGGACACCGCAACGCCGAGGTCGCGGGTGAGGGCTCCAGCGATGAGTTCGTTGATGATGCCCTGGCTCGGGCCGTACTCGTGGAGCAGACGCCGGATCCGCTGATCGCTCAAGCCCCGCTCACGGGCCAGGTACGTCTGGTAGACGCCGAGGTAGTGGTTGACCGCGGTGTCGTCGAGGTGGCCGAGGTCGGGCGCTCCCGGCGCGAACGAGATCGCCGTCGGATGGCGCGACATGATCTCGTTGAGCACCTGGACCGACCGCAGGGCCGGATCCGCCAGCGATGAGTGCAGCAGCAGCGGCTCGTCGCGCTTCGACTCGGTCAGAGCTTCGACGCCGGAGAGTTCCATGCGGCACCCACCTTGCGCAGGACGTCAGCGCTGTAGAGCCGTCGGGCCTGCACGACGGCGAATTCGGCAAGGTACTCACGGAACATGGTCAGCGGCTCCTCGGCCAGGCTGAGCATCGCGCGGTTCGCGGCGACCGCCGGGCTGGCCAGGTCCCGCACCGCGTCCTCGATCGCGGAGTCCATGTCCTGCGGGGCAACGACCTGGTCGCAGATGAGTCTGGCCTCCGGATCCTTCGCGTGCAGGCGCTCACCGCCGAGAATCATCCGGCGCGCCAGCCGAGCGCCGACCGCACGGGGCAGACGCATGTTGGCGATTCCCGGGACAATGCCTTCCTTGGCTGCCGGCAGGCTGAACCAGGAGTCGTCCGCGGCGATCACCCTGTCCATCACCAGAAGCAGTTGCAGGCCGCCGCCGATGGCAAAGGAATCGACTGCGGCGATCCACGGCTTCGTGACCGACGTCCTGGTCTGGTCACGGTCATGCGCCAGGCCCCGGATCATCTTGTGGACACAACCGAGCTCCCGCCGGAGCAGAAAGTCGACAAACGAGATGCGCCCGTCGCGAAGGTGCCGCAGGTTGAGTCCGGCGCTGAACACCCGCCGGCCGTCATAGCCGCCACGACGCACCGGGCCACCGCGGAGCACGCCGACCCGTACCTGCGGGTCGAGGAGGGCCAGGTCGACCGCGGTCTCCATCGCCTCGACCAGTTCGTCGTCCTCGGCGTTGAGAAACTGATCATTGTTAAAGGTCAGGTGGGCGGCCTCGCCGCGCCGCTCCAGCAGCACCCGACCCAGGTCGAGTCGTCCGGTGGCCTGGAACGAGGGCAGCAGGGACGCGGCGGCCGTGCCGGGGCGGCGCATCGCCCAGATCAGGTGCTCACCGATTTCGGGCACCCGCAGCAGGCCACGGAAGAAGATCCCCTGATCGATCTCCAGTCCATCCTTGTCGGCCTGACGACGCGCTCGCTCCTCGGCGAGTTGCCTAGCGGTCGGCACCAGGCCCGGAAATGCCTCCGCCGCGGCCAGCACGAGCGGCGACAGCGTGAGAGGACGCGAGCGGTCATGGGTGAGGGCATCGTAGATCGCCGCGGCGTGGGCGTCGACGAACGCGTCGCGGGCCTCCCGGGCGCTCTCCAGCAGGGAGTCGGCGGCCGCCTGCTCCTCCGCCGTACGACAGGCCCTGGTCGGCAGGCGGCCGAGCGCGCGTTCGCTGTGGGCGACGGTGGCAGCCAGGGTCGCCGCCTCGCCGGCGAGCCGCCCGCTCATCTCTTGCTCTCGTCGACCCGCGACGTGACCAACCGGCGCAACTCGCGATCGCAGGCCGCGAGGTGAGTACCGAGCGCGTCGTCGAACTCGGTCGCAATGGCCTCCAACAGCAGTTGCCGGCGCATCGCGAGATCGAACCCGGCCGTCGGTCCCATCAGCATGGCGGCTGAGCGCCAGGTCGTGTCGAGCTGTTCGGGCGGTGCGACCTCGTCGACAAGCCCGAGCCGCAGCGCCTCGTCCGCGTTCAGCTCGTGCCCCCACAGCACCAGCTGCCGTGCCTTCGAGAGCCCGAGTCGCTGCACGAGCCGGTGCAGCGCCATCCCCGGCCAACAGTGCCCGGCGTTGATGGGCAGGAAGATCCGGCAGTCGGTGGAGACGATGCGATAGTCGGTGGCGAGTAACAGATCGAGCGTGGGACCGCCGCATACTCCGTCCGCCACCGTGATGCACACGGCAGTAGAACGTTCCAGCCGACGCACGGCCCGCTCCCACGAATTGACCTCTTTGATGGTGACCGCGCCCGGCCAGGACTGTTCCCCCTGCCGGAACGCGGCCATCCGCAACAGAATCACCTGCTGACCCGCGTGATCCTCCGCTCGTTGGCTGGCAGCGTTGACTACCGCGGTCACCGCGGCCAGCCCACGCGTGGCGTCGACCACGAGTTCCAGGGCGGTTTCGTCGCCAAGCCGGAAGACCTCACCCGATACGTCCACAGCTCCCCGATCATCACTGGCAGACACGTCGAACATTATCATCATCGATGCCACTCATCGGTGCCTGTG
This sequence comes from Verrucosispora sp. WMMD573, assembly GCF_027497175.1. NCBI lineage: Bacteria > Bacillati > Actinomycetota > Actinomycetes > Micromonosporales > Micromonosporaceae > Micromonospora > Verrucosispora sp. WMMD573. The sequence continues at coordinate 5,428,904 of NZ_CP114901.1, forward strand.
CATGTCTAACACCTTCCTGTCAATCCAGGACGGACGGACTGCTCTACCAGCGCAGCAAGGCGGTCTCAATGGTGGACCCCGGACCCATAGTCATGAGTACGCCGTAGTCACCCGGGCGTGCCACGCCCTCGCTCCGCAGGCGCTGATAGGAGAAGAGGAATGAGCCGCTGGACAGGTTGCCATAGTCGCGCAGCACGCTACTGGTGTGCCGAAGCTCGTGCCGAGTCAGCCCGAGATTGACCCGTACCGAGTCGATGACTTTCTTGCCCCCGGAGTGCACCACCCAGTGCGCGATATCGGACTGCCGCAACCCGGTGCCCGCCAACAGCCGCCCGACAACCTCCTCGGCGTGCGCACCGACCACGTAGGGGATGTGCGGATCCAGGAAAAAGCTGAACCTGCCGTGTTCCATGTCCCAGTCGAACCGCATCGCCGCGCTCGCCTCGGGGATCACCTGACTGGCGAAGGTCACCAGCTCCGGCCCATCCGTCGGCTTACCGGCGACCACGGCAGCGGCAGCAGCCCCGTCCCCGAAGAGGCTGTTCACGACAGCGGTGCGCATGGTGCCGTCGAACACGTACGCGGCCGAGCACACCTCGATGCAGACCACGAGCGCCAACTCGCCGGGATGACCACAGGCCCAGTTCGCCACGGCGTCGAGCGCGTTGAGGCCGGCGTTGCAACCCATCCCCACGACATCGAGCCGCGAGCACTTCCGGGACAGCGACATCTCCTTGATGACCAACGCGGAGAAGCCCGGCGTCAGTAGGCCGGTGGACGACACGCAGCACAGGTAACGCACGTCGTCGATCGAGGCGCCCGCCTCGGCCAGGCAACTGTCGATGGCCGCCGACGCGATTCGCAGCCCGCCCGCCCGGTGTTTCTCCAGCAACTGCCCCTGGGACTCGGTCTCCCGGGCTCCGTCGGCCCCGGTGGGTGGCAGCATGAGATGACGGCGCTCAATAGCGCTGTTCTCAAACAGCAACCGGATCTTCTCGTCCTTGATGGCGAACTCGGCCAACAGGTCGGCCTGCGAGTAGGAGTCCGGTGGAACGGCGGTCCCCACTCCGACGATCCGTGCGGTCCGCCGCCGCGAATCGGTGCCGCCCACCATGCCTGTCATCGAGGTACTGTCCATGGTCGATCAGTCCAATCCAGTTCAAGTCGAGGGAACGGGCGGGTGAGCCTCGTGTCGGCGCAACGGGTTCGGTACGTCAAGGACGGCCGGGTCGCCCGGGTGACGCTCAATCGACCGCGAGTGCACAACGCGATGGACCTCGCCATGCATGCGCAACTGGCCGAGGTCTGGGACGACTTCGCCGCCGACGACGACCTCTGGGTCGCGGTGTTGACCGGGGCGGGCACCCGTGCGTTCTCCGTCGGGCAGGATCTCAAGGAGACCGCGGAGCAGATCCGCACCGGCAACCCCCCGGCGTCCTCCTTCGGTAGCCGGGGCCGGCCCGGATGGCCAAGGCTCACGGAGCGCTTCGACCTCGACAAGCCGGTCATCGCGGCGGTCCGGGGGTATGCCCTCGGGGGCGGGTTCGAGTTGGCTCTGGCCTGCGACATCATCATCGCGTCCACCGACGCCACCTTCGCGCTGCCCGAGGCCAGGCTCGGTCTTGTCCCAGGGGCCGGCGGGGTGTTCCGGCTCACCCGGCAGGTACCGCTGAAGGTCGCCATGGGTCATCTCCTCACGGGCCGCCCACTGACCGCCGACCGCGCGTACGACCTGGGTGTGGTCAACGAGGTCGTGCCCGCGGAAGAACTCGACACGGCCGTGGCCGAGTGGGTGGAGGACCTACTGCGCTGTGCCCCGCTCGCGGTGCGCTCGATCAAGCAGGCCGCGGCTGCGTCCGCCACCATGCCGCTCGCAGAGGCTTTCCGGGCGCACTACCCGGGCGAGGAGCGACGCCGGCACAGTCGTGACGCGTCCGAGGGGCCGTTGGCGTTCGCGGAGAAGCGCCAACCACGGTGGACGGGCACCTGATCGGGTGGTCATCCCAGGTAGTCCTCCGGTCCGCCGTCCCGGACGGTGTCGAGAGTGAAGCAGTGGAAGCCGCCGCCGAAGAGCCGCCGATGCCGGTGACGCACCGGAACGACAGTGAACTTCCGCTGTTCCAGGGTCTTGATCAGCTCCGGGCATGCCTCGTTGACCAACACCGTGTCCGGGTCCACCGACAGCACGTTGAGGTCGATGAATGGGCTGGTCAGAACCAGGTCGTCGTCGGCGTAGGTGGGGAAGTTGTTCCCCTCCGGCGGTGGTGGAATGATCATGTCCCAGCTGCGTAGTGGCGCCGGCAACTTCTCGGCGACCGCTTCCGAGCGCACGAGCAGGGTGCCGGGCCGCAGCGCGAGCACCATACTGTCGATGTGGCTGTCCGAGAGGCGGTGCACCCGGTGGAACCGGAACCGTCCCTCGAAGTGGCGCTCCAGCCAGTCGACCGCGTACGCGTGGTTGACGGTGGAGACGTTCACCACGATGTCGCGGCCGAGCCGTAGGCACTGCGCGCCATCGAACATCATCTCGAAGCCGACATCGTAGGCCGAAGGCTGAGGGTTCCGGATCGGCTCGGTCGGGCCACCGATCGACGATGACTCGGCGTAGGACAGATCAAACGACGAGTCGGTCATCAGGGGCCTGGGCATGACAGTCCATCTAGCCCCCTCGGCGAAGTACCGGGCGAAGATCGGCTTGAGGAACTGGGTCTCGAAGTAGCGCGCGCGCACCATCGGCGGCGTCTCGACGATCTCGTCGCCCAGGATCAGCGTGTTGTCCCGCACGTTCAGCGGCGGCACCACCGCCGCTTCCCAGGCCAGGGTGCGTACCGACGCGGTGTCCGAGCGAACGTCGAGCGGTCGGTGCACGGTCACGCCCAGAGACTCCAACGTCGAGGCGATGCCGTCGACGTCCTCGTTCAGTTCGTCGACGTAGCGTTGTTTGATCGCCAGCCGTTCACTGCTGCCGTCCGAGGGCGAGACCGCCAGGCGGGGGTAGTACCACTCGGATCGGATCAGGTTGTCGTGGAAGAACAGGTCGAAGGATAGTTCCCGTTCGTGCGAGGTGTAGTTCAGGGCCGATCCGACGACCACCTCGCGCAACGGCGACCATTCGTCATAACTGTTGAGGTGCACGGCAACTCCGTGTGGGTGAGAGCGGCGGGACCATTACTGAGGTACGGGTGCGAGCAACGCCTCTACGCGCTCCTGACCGGCCCATGCCTCCGCCAGGGTCGCCGCGACGTAGCAGTAACGCAGCGTTCCGTTGCTGGTGTTGTGCGGCATGACGGCGACCACGCCGGTGCCTGACTCGGGGTCGAACGCGAGGCCGGCCCGCGTCAGCGCGGCCAGCGCCGCCTCCAACGAAGGCACCTTCCAGTCGTCGCGCTCCAGCAGCACGCGCCGGTCGGCGTAGTCCGGGCCGACCAACTTCGCCCCGACGACCCCGTAGATGTGGGTCGAGCCGGTGACCCGGCCGTTGTACTCACTGAAGAAGACCCCGTCCGGGGTGACCAGTGAGTCGGCGGAGAGCAGGCCACGGTAACCGAGGGCGCGCAGCGACTCGCACAGCCGCTCCGCGCCGTCGACAAGTGCCGCCATCGTGGTCGGCGTGAGGTCCGGCGCGGGGATCACCTCCGCGATCGCCACCGGGGCGGAGAGCATCTCTCCCTGGCCGGCGAGTTCGATGCCGGCGTCGGTGATGAGGTATTCCAGGAACACCGCCCGATGGTCCGGGTGGTACCGCTCCACGACCACAGGCGTATGCCCGTGGCTGGTCAACCAGTCCCATCGCGACGCCAGGTAGGTCACCAGGGCCGGGCGGTCCGCAATGACCACCACACGCTGGGCCCCGACCGGCAGTACGCCCGAGGCGGGGGCCACGATCTCGTTGCCCCGGCCGCCGGTACGGAAGTCGTGCTTGAGGATGACCGGATGCCCGGCATCGAGCATGTCACCGATGAGCGCCGCCGCTGTCGCCTGGTCGGTGCAGACACCACCGTCCGGCAGCGGCACGCCCGCGCCCGCCGCGACCGCCCGGAACGCGGCCTTGCTGTTGGCCAGCCGGCCACCACCCTGAGCCAGGAAGGCGAACCCGGGCAGCGCGTCCGCCGCTCCGATCGCCTCGGCCAGGCGGGCGATCGAGGAGTCCGGGTGCAGCCAACAAACCTCGGTCACGGTCCGGCCACCCACCGCTGCCCGAACCTCGGCCAGGAACTCGGGGTCCGTCAACCGATCCGGGGAGAGCACCCCGACGCCGAGCTGGCCGACCGGCGGGACCACGATCCGCAGGGTCGCCGAGTCGGTGCCGGTCAATCCCGTCACATAATCCAGGTAGCTGCGCTCGGGTGCCACCGGCAGCACCAGGATGTCGTCGTCGACCGCCTGCCAGAGCAGCCGCTGCGTCCACCAGCCGCTCTGCTTGCGCTTGGCGTCGGCGACCGCGAACCGATCCTCGTTGAACTCGTTACCCACCAGCAACCGGGTCATCGGGCCTGCTCCATCCGCTCGTGCATGCCCCGGACGAAGAGCGCCTGCCCCGCGTGTTGCAGGTTGTCGCTCAGCACGCTGACCAGCCTCACCCCGACGCTCACCGGCGGGGTGTACGACGTGTCGATGATCCGGGCGAGTTCCGCTTCGGTCACTCCGCTGAGATAGCCGAAGGTCCTGGCCATCACCGCGTCGTGGTAGGCGGAGACGCCATCGCTGTCGGCTTTGGCCAGGGCAGCGATCTCGTCCGGACCGTCGCCCTGCCCGCGGGTGGACACGTCGCGCTCGACGCCGGTGCGCGTCGCCCACTGTGGATCCGCCCACAGCTCGGGCTCGCCCATGATGTCGGCGATGTGATGGTCCTGGATCCGGGTCAGGTGCCACACCAGCCAGGCGATCGAGTTCGTGCCCGGCTCGATCTGGTGGACGAACGTTCCGGGTCGCAGGCTGGCCAGGGCATCGTGGACCAGACGGTGGACACGGCCGTACGCCTCGGTCAACACGTCCCGCACCGGCATAGTCGGCACTGTCATGTGGGAAAACTCCCCTGGTTCGGTGGATCGGACGTCCGCATCGTCGGCCGTGTCCAGATGTGCAAGGATCGCGGCCAGACAGTGCGTTGGGTTCTCCAGATGGGGTGCGTGGGCCGCGTCGGGTACCACCACGAACCGGGCCCGGCGCAAGGTGCCGGCCAGCCGGACGGCGGCTGACCGCAGCGGGGTGTCGTGCTCGCCCACCATCACGAGCGCGGCAATGTCGAGTCGGGCGAGTTCGTCCAGCATCGACGGGTATTGGCTCAACTCCCGTCCCAACGTGGCGTAGGCCTCGACCGAGGTGCGGGCGAAGTCGTGCCGGAAGCGATCCCGCTGGGGCTTGCTACGGAACGGCAGGCTGTTGTCGATCCGGTCGATGATCTGCGCCAACGCCGCCATACCGCGTTCGCGGCCGACCGTGGCGAGGCGCAGGATGACCTCGGCGGGCACCGGCGACACCGGTTCGGCGGTGGCGCTGATCAACAGCAGGGATCGGACGCGGGACGGGTGGGCCAGCGCGAACCGCATCGCGACCACACCGCCCATGGAGTGGCCGATGAGATCGACCTTGGCCAGACCCCGCGCATCGAGGAATGCTGTCACGTCCTCGGTGAGCCGATCGAGGCTGTACGGGCCGACGTCGGCCCGGTCACCGTGCCCCCGCTGGTCGTACGCGAGCACCTGCCGCCCGGTCGCCAGGGCGGGCGCGATCTCAGCCCAGTCTGCCGAGCTGGTGGTGATCCCGTGCAGCAACAGCACGGGCGGCCCGCTGCCCCAGGCGGAGCACGGGATCTCGGCCGGCCTCACCAGGCCACCGACAACTCGCACGCCGCATACCGTCCGCTGCCCACCGCCATCGGCACCTCGGACGCCGGTACCGCCAGTCGCAGCCCTGGGAACTGCCCGAACAGCTCGTGGTAGCTGATCTCCATCTCCAAGCGCGCCAGGTGCTGCCCGACGCACTGGTGGATGCCCGCGCCGAGCGCCACATGCCCGGCCGTCGTCCGCCCGAGATCCAGCTCGTCCGGTCGGTCGAACACGTGCGGGTCCCGGTTTGCCGCAGAGAGGAGAACCGTCACGCACTCACCGGCCCGGATCAGCTCGCCGTCCAGTTCGACGTCCTTCAACGCGGTCCGGGGTAGTCCGTACTGGAACACGGTCAGATATCGCAGCAACTCCTCCACCGTCCGGGTCAGCGACACCTCACCGGCGCGCAACCGGTCGAGTTCTTCCGGATGTGTCAGCAGCGCCATGACCCCCAGCCCCAGCATCCCGGCGACGGAGTCGTGACCACCGGTCAGCAGCAGCACGCCGAGCCCGGCCAGTTCGTCATCGTCGGCGTCGCTGGCGGTGAGCTGGCTCAACAGGTCGTTGCCCGGCGCGGTGCGGCGTTGTCGGACGAGCCCCAGCATCAACTCGTGCAGGTTGCGCATCGCGGTCAACGCCTCGTCGGCGGTAGCGTCGAGGCTGAAGAGCACTCCGCTGTTGCGGCAGAACTCCAGCCGGGCGTCGAGCGGCACCGCGAGCACCTCGCAGATGACCAGTGAGGGCACCGGGTTGGCGAATGTCGCCACCAGGTCCGCCGGCGACCCGTGCGCCCGCAACACCGCCAACTGGTCCGTCACCACCCTCGTGACCAGTGGCCGTAGCTGTTCGATACGCCGCATCGTGAAGTGGCCGCTGAGCAGTCGGCGGAGGCGCGTGTGCTCCGGTGGGTCCATGTCCACGAACCAGCCCGGCAGGGCTGGACGGCCCATGAACGGGCCAGTTCCATCACGGGGCACCGGAGTGTGGGTGAGCTCGGAACGCGAGCTGAACCGGGCATCGGTGAGCACCCGCCGGGCCAGTCGGTGGCTGCTCACCGCCCAACCCAGGTGCCCGTCCGGGTAGCGCAGCCGACGCAGCGGCAGATCCGCCCAGTCGGACGGTGGGTCGAACGGGCGCGTACGCGTGGTGGTCAGCGACCAGGGCGGCTCACTCGACACGGTTGCCCTCCATGAACAGCAGCGGACCACCCGAGTCAAGTCGCACGCGCTGGCCATACCTGACCACCCAACTGGGGTCCACGTGACCGATGTCCGCGTTGACGACCACCGGGTACGAGATTCCGGGCAGCAGTTCGTCCAGCAGGTCGGCGCAGCGGGCGGCCCACTGTGCGGGCGGTATCTCCGGGTGGGTGCCGATCACCATGCCGGCGACGCGTGACAGGTCCAGCCGCGTGCAGAGATCGGCGAACGTACGCTCCGGCTCCGGGCTGCGATGGGCGTTGTGCCACAGCAGCACCGTCCCGGTGAGGTCGAGGTCGAACGTCTCCACGAGCGGCCCGACCAACGTCAGTTCCCCGCCGACCAGCACCCCGCTGCTCGTCCCGGGACGCAGCCAGGTACAGCCGCCGTCGACCCAACGCCCACGTGGTGTCTCGTTCCGGTCGGTGAGATGCCAGTTCAAGAACTCACCGGTGCGGCGACCGACCGGTGCGCAGGCCAGCGGCGCGGCGGTGTCGAGCGCGGCACCGAGCCCGGCCAGCGTCTCCGGAAAGGGACTTCCGCCCTCTCCGAAGTGCCCCAGGAAGGTGGCGCCGTAGAGCGAGCCGAGCCCCACCCGCGAGGCCAGGAACTGGTTGATGAACACGTTGTCACAGAAGCCGACGAACGGCTTGGGACGTCGCGCGAACACGGCCGGATCGAGCAGGGGCAGCAGGTGCCGGGTGGCCGAGCCCGCATCGGCCGCCAGCACCACGTCCACCGTCGGGTCGTCGAACGCCTCCATCAGGTCACTCGCCCGCTCCTCGGGCAGACCGGCCGTGACGCCGTCGTCGGCCAGGGCGAAGGCGTTGGTCGCGAAGGTCACCCGGTAGCCCGCCTGGATGGCGGCGTCCATGGCACGTCGCGTGCGACCGGGCAGCTGGGCCAGGCTCGCCATCGCGGGGCTGACCACGCGAATATGAGCGCCCGGTCCGACCGGCGGTGGCGAGGTCGTGGGCGCGGTCACCGGATGCCCTCTCGCCGAGATCCGGCCAGCAGGGCCGTCACCTCGCCCAGGGTGGAGTGACGATAGAGGTCTTCGATGTCCAACGGCCGGTCGGGCACTGCCTGCTGGAGCACCGCCCGAAGACGCAGGATGAGCAGCGAGCTGCCGCCCACGTCGAAGAAGGAGTCGTCCCGGTGGTATTCGCGCTCCTCGCCCAGCACGTCCCGCCAGGCGCGTAGCACCGTGTCGGCCAGTGCGTGGCCGCCCTCAGCCGGGGCGGCGTTGACCGTCGAGACCGCGGCCGTCCTCGCCGACGCCGAAGGTGCCGGGCGTGCCACGATCGCTGACGGTGCCGCCGCTTCACGGAGACCCGCCTCATCAAGCTCACCGTCGGCCGTCCGCGGAAGCTTCCCCATCAGCGTGACCTGACTCGGCACGGCGGCGGAGTGCAGCCACCGCTCGACGTGCGCCCGCAGGCCGGCCACCGACAGCGCAGCCGCGCCTGACACGACTCCGGCGAGCACCCGGCCGCCGGGCAACAGCGTGGCTCCGGCATCGACCACATCGGGATGGGTACGCAACACCGCAGCCACGCCATCAAGGTTCACCGCGGTCCCCTGCACCGGCACGATGCGATCGTCGTGGGCGGACCCCGCGAGCAGCCCTTCGACGAGCGGATGGCCCGCGTCGTCGGGCTGCCGAAAGTGGTGCACCAGCATCGAACGAGGCCCGGGCCGGTACGCCGTGACCACCAGCTCTGGACATCGGGTGAGTTGCCGGGCGAGTGCGTCGGGCGGCACCCCCACGCAGTCCGAAAAGACCTGGGTCACCCCGGCCAACGCGGTCGGGCGGTACTCCGCGATCTGGCGAAGTCGGGCGCCGCTCAGGTGAAGCGCGGAGATCCGGCGTTCGCGCAGGAAGGCGCCAAGCCCGGCCGGGTTCATCGACCCGACACCGCACACCTCTACCGTGCCGCCGGTAAGCAGCGGAGCGAAGATCTCCAACGGCGCTTCCAGCGTGGCGAGGGGAGTCCGCCGCATGAACCTCGCATAGGCGTCGGCTGTGCCCAGCCCAGGGTCGTCAACGGCGGCGGCGATCGTCGCGAGCGCTACGGGCGCGGGCTGTGGTTTACCATCCCGACCGGGCACAAAGACCACGCAGCACCACTCGGCCACGGCGCATGCGGGCGGCACCGGGCCGAGTTCGCCCCCGCTCGTCGGCGTCGCGGAGCGGTGCGCACCGCCCCACGTTGGCAGCACCACAGTCGACAGTCCGGCCAGGGCGTCGCCGGCCGCGGCCAGCCGACCCTGTTCACCGGTCACCACACGCACCCCCGCCCGCTGCAACATCTCGCGAGCGAGCGCGGGCGGGTGCTCCGGCTCGATCGAGAGGTACGCCGCACCGAGCCGGAGCACCGCCAGGATCGCCACGAGTTCGCCGGCCGAGCGACGTGCCGTCACCGCCACGCAGTCACCGGCCCGCACCCCGGCCGCGTGCAGCAGCGCGGAGTGCGCCTCCGCCGCCTGTCGTAGCTGGCCGTATGTGACGGTGCGCCTCGGGTCGGCGTCCCGCACCGCGATCACGGCCGGCCCGAGACTGACCCGCGTCTCAAAACGCGACCACAGCGGCACAGGTGTCAACCCACCTGCGGACGGGACTGCCGCACCGCCGAAACGGTCGACCACAGCGTGTCAACCGAATGAAAGGTTTCCTCCGTCAAGGTCTCATCGGGCATGTTGATGCCGAACTCCTCCTCGATCTGCACCACCAACTGCACCAGGAGCAAAGAGTTCAGGCCGAGGTCGGCGAGCCGGTCGTCCGGTGAGATCTCCTGCGTGGATGTCCCGGGCAGGGTGGCGAGCAGGACTTTCTCGAACTGATCGAACGGATTTTCCGATGCCAAAGTGACATCCCTCGCATCGAAATCGGGTCCCTGGCAAGGTTTACGGTTGTCGATACTATAACGACGCCAGCTCCGTTGGTAGTGCCCACGAGGCAACGGGAGGACACACGGGTGGCCGAGATTTCGCTTGACGACATCGACCTGGCCTGGCTACGCCAGCGCCGAACGGCCAAGTGGACCAATTATGGGGCGGACATACTGCCCGCCTGGATCGCCGAGATGGATTTTCCGATCGCCGAGCCGATCCGGGCCGCACTCACGCAGGCCATCGAACTCGACGAGTTCGGCTACTCGCCGACCGACGACCAGTTGTTGCGCACCAGTTGCGCCGACTTCCTCGCCCGGCGCTACGGTTGGCGGGTCGACCCCGCCCGGATCGTCGGCGTGCCCGACGGCGTCGAGGGAGTTGCCGCCGCGCTGCGGTTCTACGGCGGACCGGTGATCGTGCCCACACCGTGCTACCCACCATTCTTCGACGTGATCTCGCTCCTTGGGGAAGAGATCATCGAAGTTCCGCTCCGCGATGGGCGGCTCGACCGGGACGGCATAGCGCGGGCACTGGCCGCCGGCGCGCGTACCCTGCTGCTGTGCAATCCGCACAACCCCACCGGACGGGTCCTCACCCGGGCTGAACTGGCGGACGTGGCCGACCTGGTGGCCGATCACCACGCCCGGGTGGTGTCCGACGAGGTCCACGCGCCGCTGATCTATCCCGGAAACTCGCACACGCCGCTGGCCACGATCGACCCGAATCTGTGCGCCACCATCATGTCCGCCTCGAAGGCCTGGAACGTCGCGGGCCTGAAGTGCGCGCAGCTCATCCTCACCAACGACGACGACTTCGCCCGCTGGCAGGCCGCGTCGCCGTTCGCGGTCGGCGGTCGTAGCCCGTTGGGTATCGTCGCCACGGTGGCCGCCTACCGCGAGGGCGGCGACTGGCTCGACCACATCCTCGACTACCTCGACCACAACCGCGCTCTACTCACCGATCTACTCGCCGACCTGTTGCCGCAGATCAGCTTCCGACCGCCCGACGGCACCTACCTGGCATGGTTGGATTGCCGGCCGCTCGGCTTGACCGACCCCGCCGCGTTCTTCCTGGAGCACGCCAGGGTCGCGCTCTCCGACGGACGAGGCTTCGGCCGTCCGGGAGAAGGCTTTGTCCGGCTCAACTTCGCCACCTCCGCTGGCCTGCTTCGCCAGATCGTGACGGCGATGTCGACCGCGATCCACGCGCGGGGCTACGGCGCGACCGCGTGACCTGACGGTCAGGCGTCCGCGAGGACGGCGTCCACCGCCCGGAAGACGAGATCCGGCAGCCCCGGGGCAGCGCACATCACCTCGAAGCGCGCGTCCAGGTGCGCCACCGGAATCGCCCCGTCGATCCCGGGTAGCCAAACCTCGCTTCCCGCGCTCAGCACCACCGACCGGATCCGGTCGAGGCCATGCCACGCCGGCACGGTCACGGCCAACAGCAGATATCGCAACCATCCGAGGTACTGGGCGCAGAGATCACCAGCGATCGACCTGCACTCGGCCGGGCCCATCCCCAGGTCGGCCGTCATCCGCTCCAGCCCTCCGGTGAGCTCCTCCCTCGCCCAGGCCAGCAGACCCGGGCTGGCCCAGTCGCCATCGAAGGCGGACGGTCCGGTAAGTCCGGCCGCGGCGCGCAGTTTGCCGTATTCTTCCGCGATCAGTTCGGGTGTGACCCAGGCCGGCTCGACCGCGACAACCGGTAGCGCCCGCCCCGTCACGGCGGCGCAGGCTGCGGCGATGGCCAACGCCGCCGGTGTGGCGGTGCAGTAGGTCACCAGGGCGGCCGGCGGCTCCGGCAGGTCGGCCAGCCGTTCCGCGTACCGGTGTGCGACCGTCCGTAACGTGTCGTCGGCCCCGACCTCCCCGCGGGACAGATCGGCCGCGACGTCGGCGAGCAGCACGCCGTGCCTGGTGTCGTGACGGCGGCACGCCTTCCAGACATTGTGCGGCGTGCGTAGGAAGTCGACGAAAAGCACGGCCGGCCGACCGGGGCGCTCCACCGTCATCCGTACCGTGGTCATGGCGTCGTCCTCGTGAGGAGGCTCTCTGGTCGCTCCAGCAAGCCCTTGAGCGTGCTCAGGAAGGCCATCGCGTCCGCCCCGTTAAAGACGCGATGGTCGTACTCCAAGCCGAGATGCACCACGCGTCGGACCGCGTGGTTTCCGTTCGCGTCCCGCGCGCACTCGGTAAGTGTGCCGCCGATGGACACCGCACAGACGTGTCCGGGGAAGACGACCGGCCTACCGAACACGACGTCGCGTTCGTTGTTGACACTCAGCAGGATGTTCGCCCCGGCGAGTTGTCCCTCAGTGAATCGCCCGTCGGTCGCGGCGGCCCGGAACGCCGCGAGATCAGCGACCACACCGTCGATTCCGCGCGCCGCCACGTTCCGCACGACAGGCAGGTGCAGGCCGTTGCCCAGATCGACGGTGACGGCGACGTCGACGGTGGTGGGCACCCGCACCCAGCCGTCGTCCTCGGGACGCGCGAACGCCAGTGGATGATCCTGCCGCGCCTGGGCCAGCGCGAGCAGCAGCAACTCAGTCAGGCCCACGAAGGCGCCCGCCCGCCGCGTCGCCTGCCTGGCCACGGCGAGGGCCGCGTCGACAGCCACCTTGAGCACTACGAAGCCGGTCGGGATGGTGCTGCGGGAGGTGCTCACCGTGGCTGCCACCGCCCGCTGCAGCGGGCTCAACCTGCGCCGCTCGCCACCGGTCACGCCACCATCGTCGATGTCCTCGTCACCGTCCATGTCGCTGATGCGGTGAGACGTGCCGACCGGCTGCGCTCCGGCCGCCAACGCCTCGACATCGGCGGTGCGGACGACCGTGCGGCCCAGGCCATGCACCATCGCCTCGGTCACGCCGAGGCGTCGCATGGCCTCACGGGCCGGGTTGGTGATGGTCACCGTCGCGGCCACCGGTTCAGGGCCGGCCGACGGGGCGATCGGGGCCGCCCCGGCACGCTGCTCGTCCGCTTGGAGCAGCAGTCCGATGACCTCACCGGGAGCGCACTCCGCGCCCTGACTCACCAGTGGCCGGAATGCGCCCTCGGCGGGGGTGAGGATCTCCTCGGTGGCCTTCGAGGTCTCCAGGACCGCGATCGGTGTGGCGGCCGCCACCCACGCCTCCGGCGCGGTGAGCCAGTCGGTGAGGATGTACACGGCGTCGTTGTTGTTCAGCTTCGGCACTCGAATCTCGTGCACGTCAGGGCTCCAGAATCGCCGCGAGGATGTCCGACTCCTGGGCGAGCGTCGCCCGCTCCAGGTGGGGCGCCGCCGGAATGACGCTGTCGGCGGAGGTCACCGATCTCACCGGCCGGCGCAGCCGGCCCCAGCGGGCAGCGTGGATCTGTTCCGCCACCGCGGCCGACCAGCTGGCCCCGGCCGTACTCTCCTCTGCGACGACCACCCGCCCGGTGGCTCCGATGCACGCCAGCAGAGCCTCGGTCGGCACCGGGTAGAGCCGCACCGGTACGACCACCTCGGCCACGACCTCGTGTTCCAGCATGGCCCGTTCCGCCGCCCGGACCGCCCGGCGGGCCATGCCGCCCGTCGCGATCACGACGACGTCGGGAGCAGGCGTGTCGACGCAGCGCACCCGCGCCAATCCGTCGTGGCCATCCACCAGTTCGTAGCCGAACGTCGGGCTCACCACGCCATGCTCGTACACCCGCTCGCCGTAGAGGGTCTTGTCCTCGAAGTACAGGCACGGCCGACCCTCCCCGAGCATGCCCAGCAGCACCGACAGGTTGCGGTGGAAAGGTGTCGCCTCGTACACCGCCAGGCCGGGCACACCCATGAAATGCTTCTGGAGACTCTGGCTGTGGGTCGGCCCGTAGCCACGGCCGCCACCGGTGGGACACCGGACCACGACCCGCACGGACTGAGTGGACCCGTACATCGTGGTGGCCTTGCTCAGATAGTTGACGATCGGATCGAAGGCCAGTGTCACGAAGTCGGAGAACATCACCTCGACGATCACCTTGTTGCCGGCGAGAGCGAGGCCACCCGCGGCGCCCACCATCGCCGCCTCGCTGATCGGCGTGGACAGGACCCGCTGGGGAAACCGGCTCGACAACCCTCGGGTCGCCTTGAAGGCGCCACCGTACGGATCGGCGATGTCCTGGCCCAGCAGATACGTGTCGTCTCCCCCAGCCAGCACCTGGTGCAGGGCCTGGTTGAGGTCCTCGACAAAACGGGGTGCGGTCATCGCGGGGTCCAGCCGCTCAGCGGCCGACTCAGCACGTCGGCCGCCACGCCGTCCACCCGCGCTCGGGCCCGGGTCATCATCGCGTCCACGATGTCCGGTCGGCGACGACGGTACCGTGCCAGCCAGTCCAACTCGCGCAGCACCTTGAGGTCGGCGCCGGAGCGGGTGTCGTCACCCCGACTGTGCGGCCCCAGTCGCGGAACACGGCACTCCACCACAAGCGGTCGCCCCTGCCGTACCCGTCGCACCGCACCCGACACCGCCGCCCGTACCTCGGCGACCTCGGACGAGTCGATCAGGAGGTGGTCCACGTCGAAAGCCGCCGCCCGGGCGCCGATGGTGCCGGACATGGCGGCACCCGTCGGGGTGGTCTGGGCGATGCCGTTGTGCTCGACCACCAGCACCAGCGGCAGCCGCCACAGCGAGGCGAGGTTGAGGCTCTCATACACCACGCCCTGGCCGAACGTGCCGTCGCCGATGAAGGCACAGGCCAGCCCGCCGTCGCCGGCCTGGGACTGGTGCAGGGCGGCACCCACGGCCAGGGCGACACTCTCCCCCTGGACCCCGGTGGAGACATACCGGCCGCGGTGCAGGTGCTGGCTGCCGCCCACCCCGTGACAGACCGCGCCCTGCCGTCCCGCGATCTCCGCCAGCAGTCCGGCCGCGTCACCCGGGAATCGGGCCAGGTAATGGGCGTGCCCGCGGTGGTTGCTGAAGACGAAGTCCCCGTCGCTCAGGAGGGGGGCGACGGCGACGGCGACATGTTCCTGCCCGATCGAGGTGTGCGTTGTGCCACTGAGGACACCGGCGGCGAAGAGTTCGAGGAGTTTCTCCTCGAAGCACCGGATCAACAGCAGCAACTCCAGGTCGGCATCGACGGTCTGGGTGACGCGGTCGATGGTGTCGCCGAACGGCGAATGTTCCATCAGGTCACTTCTCCACCAGGTGGGTGGCCAGCGCATGCGGGTCGAGTCCGCGTACGAACGCGCTGGCGGCGGCCCAGCCCTGCCGCGCCAGTTGCGCGTGCCGGGCCGGCTCGGACAGAAGCTCGGTCAGTGCCGCGACCCAGGGGCTGGCGTCCTGCGCCGAAACCACCGGACGCGGCATCGAGGCGTCCCCGACGTCGTAGTCGTACTCCTCGATGGTGGACACCGGCAGGGAGTAGGGCACCCCGAGTTTGGCCTCGACCAGCCCGGAGTGCGAACTGGCCAGCACCGGGATGCTGCGCAGCATGGCCTCCACGCAGGTGTAACCGAACGTCTCGTCCCACAACGACGGCATCACCAACACCCGGGTCTGGTCGTAGACCCGCTCGATGTCCTCCGAGCCTGTCACCACTGTGATATGAGGCCGGTCTCGCAGGCGCTGCACGTCGGCGTCGTCGCCGCCCCAGCTGAGGACCGCCTGGAACGCCACCTCGGGCAGCCGATCGGCAACGGCGAGAAAGATGTCGATGCCCTTCACCGCACACGGGTTGATCATGGTCACATACGGTCGGGCCACCTGCTCGTCACGAAACGGCGGCACCACCGGGTAGATGTGCGGCCGGATCACCGTGCTGCGCAGTCCGCCGTGCCGCGCGGCATACGCCTCGGCGGCCTCGCTGACAGCCACCACGGCCCTTACCTTGCGTATCAGGTCGGTCGCGGCCGGGTTCGGATAGAAGGCCCGGGGGCCGAACGGCAACTGCTGGATCGTGTGGATGAGGTAGACAACCTTGCCCGGGTCCGAGGCGCAGGCCGCGGAGAGGACCAGACCGCCCGGGTCGTCCGACGGCACCAACACCCGGTCCGGCTGCTCGGCCCGGACGAGCTTGGCGACCGACGGCGCGAGCTGTGCTGGTTCGACTGCGTGCACCTCGACCCCGTCCAGGTCGAACACGATGCCGTGCCGTCGCTCCCGGACGACCACCCCCCGAGCCGTGAGATAGTCGGTCAGCGCCTCCGGCCCGCCGCCGCGCACCCGTCCCCGGATCGGGGCGATCGCCAGACACCGGTGCCCAGTTCGCGCCAGGTCAACCAGCATCGCCCGGCCGGACTTGTTGGCGCCCCCGGTCGCGGGTGCGTACAGCAGATTCTGCGCGAGCAGTACCTTCATCGTGCCCGCCCGTCGGTCACTGGCCGCCGCGCCCACCAGTCGGCGGCGAAACGCTCGATGTGTTCGGTCGCGCGCCGCGCCGCTTCCCCGGCGGCGGCCGGAGCGGGGTTACGGGGTGGCCGCCGCACGGCCCGCTCCAACGCCGCGGCGACGTTGGCCGGGGACCAGTCCCGGAAGTCCACCCATTCGCCGACGCCCCGTACGGCCGCTCGGGCTCCGTTGTCCGACCGGTCACCACCCGCGGAGACGATCACCTGTGGTATTCCGAGCTCGACGCACCGCGCGAGGGTGCCGATGCCGCCGTGGTGGATGACCGCCAACGATCGCGTGAACAGCTCGTGGTAGTTGGCGCCGGGCAGCCACGTGACCCGGCCACGCTCGGCTGGGCCGAGCAGGTCCGCGAACGGCGTCACGACAGTGACCGGATGTCCGGTGGCCATCGCGCCGGCCACCGTGACCGCGTAGAAGTCGTCCTGCAGCATCCGGCCGGTGCCACCGGTCACCAGCACCGACGGCCGGGCCGGCGCGGCAGTCCGCCCGGCCGGGGCGAAGCGGTAGCGGTCGCCATTGAGGAATCCGCAGCAGTGCACTCCCGTGGGCACCGACTCGCCAGCCCGGTCGAACCAGTCCGGCCAGCCGGCCAGATCCAGGTCGGGCGGGCGGAAGAGAGCCTCCCCGTCAACGGGCAGCCCCACCTCGTGGCGCACCTGCCGGAGGCCGTCGCCGAGGCCGGCCCGATAGTTGTAGGAGGCCATCGGCCAGGTCATGTACTGGATGGGCGAGAGGGCCAACCAGACGGCCGGGACATCGGTGAGCTCCGCTGCCAGCAGCACGGACAGCGCCGAGGTGTGCCGGCCGACCAGCACGGTCCGACCCGGCTCGACTGCCGCGGTCAGCGCCTCGGTCTCCAACGACAACTGCTCCCACAGCCCACAGTCCTGGTAGAAGTCGCGCAGGTCGGCCGGTCCCCTCAGGCACAGCAGCCGGGGCGTGGCAGCCAGCAGGGACTGTTCCGAGTCGGCGTCGTCGATCGGAATGAACTCCGCTCCGGCCGCGGTCACCGCCGGCCCATAACGCTGGTGGGTGAGCACGGTCGCCTGGTGCCGGCGCTCGACCATCGTGCCGGCGAGGCTGAGGAAGGGCAACACGTCGCCGTCGGTGCCGTGGGTGACGATCAGTACCCGCATGGCCGCGCCTCCCAGATCCACGTCCGCCGCAGTAGTGATCGACCGCCGTCAGCGCACATCGCTGTGACGACCTTCCATGAGGTCGTCGATCAGGCCGGCCATATTGGTGATCGTCACGTCTATCCGGAACAACTCGTCCAAAGGCACCTCGACGCCGAACTGATCGCGCACCCGGCCGATGAGGCGCACCACCGCCAGTGACGTCGCGCCGAGGTCGAACAGATCCTCGTCGTGATTCGCCGGCGCCACCCCGAGGACGCTGGTCCAGAGGTTCTCCAGCACTTCCGATGTCGACAATTCCCGGCTTCCCGTCACATCCTCGGCGGTGCTCCCACCATTGCTGGTCCTCGCCATTCGGCCTCCTACGTACATCAATGAATCTAGCCGACCACCCCTAGCGATACGAGTTCGCCTGCAGCGTGAAGAGTTCCGCGTAGAGCCCGTCCCTCGCCATCAGCGAGTCATGATCGCCAGATTCGACGATCCTCCCGTCGCCGATCACGAGGATCACATCAGCCATGCGTACGGTCGAGAATCGGTGTGAGATCAGCAACGTGATGCCACCGGACTTCTTGCCGATCCGGCGGGCGCTTTCGGCGTACTGCTCGAAGAGCGAGTGCTCGGCCTGGGCGTCCAGCGCCGCGGTCGGCTCGTCCAGTACGAGCAGCAGCGGGCCCTCACGCATCATCGCCCGGCCCAGAGCCAGCTTCTGCCACTGCCCGCCCGAGAGTTCCGCGCCGTCGGTGTAGGA
Organism: Verrucosispora sp. WMMD573; assembly: GCF_027497175.1. Classification (NCBI taxonomy): domain Bacteria; kingdom Bacillati; phylum Actinomycetota; class Actinomycetes; order Micromonosporales; family Micromonosporaceae; genus Micromonospora; species Verrucosispora sp. WMMD573. The sequence continues at coordinate 5,447,080 of NZ_CP114901.1, forward strand.
CTTGCCGAGCTGCGTGTCCAGGCCATCCGGGAGTTGGGTCACGATTCCGCCGGAGCGGGCCCGCGCCAGGCCCCGCAGAGCGGCCTCCCGGTCGTCCAACACGGTCAGGTCGCCGACCGCCACCGCCCGTTGGGCCGTCAGCTCGAACCGGACGAAGTCCTGGAAGCCGGCGGCGATCCGCGACCGCCACCGATCCAGTGGTACGCGCTGAAGATCCACTCCGTCGACCTTGATCGTGCCCGCGGTGGGTTGGTAGAACCGGCAGAGCAGCTTCACCAGGGTGGTCTTGCCGGAACCGTTCTCTCCCACCAGGGCGACCGTCGTGCCCGCCGGCAGGTGCAGATTGACATCAGCGAGCACCGGTCGGTCGGTGCCCGGATAGGTGAACCCGACGTCGACAAGGTCGATTCCGCCTGAGATGGTCGACGGCAGCTCTTCGTCGGCCGGCTCAGGCGCCTGGCGCGCGATCAGTTCACGCAACCACCGCAACCGGCTCAGGGCCTGCGCCATCCGCTGCAGGTCGCCGAGCAGCATCACCCCCTGGGTCACCTGATGATTGACCTGCGTCGCCAGCGCGATGACCAGCACCACGTCGCCGACCGTGGCCCGGTTGGCCGCCGCGTCCCGGACGACCAGCAGTACCGCGGCGATGTAGGCCAGCGAGAACACCAGTTGTCCGCCGATGAGCAGCGCCGTCGCGCGCCACTCGGCCCGCGCGTGTACTTCGCTGGCCGCCGCCCAGGAGTTCGCATGGCGGCGGAGCAGCAGGTCGCGAGCGCGGCTGACCCGGATCTCCTTGGCCGCGTCGGCACTGGTCGCGAGGCCGAAGAGATGCCGCGCGCGCCGGGTGTGCGCGGCGGCGTCGTCCCGGGCCTGACCGCGCAGGCGCTGACCACGTTGGCTAGCCAGCACGGGCGCGACAGCGGCCAGCGGCAGCAACAACAGCAGCGGCTCCAGCTCCGCCAGAACGACGCCGGTCACCACCATCGCCAAGCCGAGCGACACTGTGGACAGCAGGCCGGACATGCCGCTCCAGCCCAACCGGGGCAGCTCCTGACGGAGCACCGCGATGCGGTCCGAGTACTCCGCGCGCTCGTGGTGCGCCAGGCCCGCGGAGCCGTTCGCCAACTCGATCAGTTCGCAGTCGAACTGGAGCGTGTTCAGCTCCGACAACTCGAAGTAGGCGACGTGGGCGAAGTGCCCCATCGTCAGCACGCAGATGGCCAGCACCGCAACCGCCAGCCCACCCGCGACGGCGGAGCCGACGTCCTGCTGGAGCACCGCGTCGGTGGTGACCTTCAACGCCAACGCCCCCAGCGGGGCCGCGACTGCGCTCAACAGCATCAGCACCACCGCGGTGGCGGTCTTGGCCCGGCCCTGCCGCCACGCCAGGCGCAGGACCGTCACGCAGCTGACCAGCGTCTCCCACTGGACGCTGTCCCTGCCGAGCCTGCTCATCGCGCCTGCCTCCCGTCCACGGCGAAACGGTCGGCCTGCAGGTGGAACAGCCCGGCGTAACGGCCGCCGGCAGCCATCAGACTCTCGTGCGTGCCGTCCTCGATCACCCGCCCATGTTCAAGCACCACAATCCGGTCGGCGTGCCGGACGCTTGAGAAGCGGTGGGAGACGAGCACGCTCGTGACACCCCGGGTCAGTTCCACGAAGCGGGCGAAGAACTCCGCCTCGGCCCGGATGTCCAGGGCGCTCGTCGGTTCGTCGAGAACCAGCAACCGGGCCCCCGCGGCGACGGCGAAGAGGCTGCGGGCGATGGCTACCCGCTGCCACTGCCCGCCGGAGAGATCAGCGCCGCCCTCGTACTCACGGGACAGGGTGGTGTCCAGGCCGTGCGGCAGCGCGGTGAGCGCGTCGGCGATGCCGGCCCGCTCGGCGGCGGCCAGCACCCGCGCGTCGTCCACCGGCACCTCCACCGCGCCCAGCGCGATGTTGTCGGTGGCGCTGAACTCGTAACGGGTGAAGTCCTGGAAGATGACCGCGAGCTGCCGGCGCCAGGATTCCACGTCGAAGGTCGCCAGGTCGACGCCGTCGACCAGCACCGACCCGGCTGTCGGCTCGTAGAGACGGGCGAGCAACTTCACAAGCGTCGTCTTGCCCGCGCCGTTGAGGCCGACGATGGCGGTGCACTCACCCGCACGCAGCTGCAGGTCGAGTCCCGCCAAAACCGGCCGGCCGGCGTCCGGGTACTGGAAGGACACACCCTCGAAGCGGATGTCACGGACCGGCAGCCCGGCGGCGTCCAGGCCAGCGGTGTCGGCGATGTCCTCGGCCCGCCGGGACCGGAGACGATGCTCGAACGTCTCCAGCGCGCTGACCGACGTCATGCCGAACTGGGTGTTGGCGTCGGACTCCGGGTAGTGCTCGCCGAGCAGCAGCGCGGCGACGGTGGCCTGCAGCCCCAACGCCACCTCGGCCAGGCTCAGCTGGCCCTGCGCACCGGCGTAGGCGATCGACGCCGCCACCGCACCGCCGATCAGTAGCCCGAGGGCCAGGTAGCCGAAGAACGGGAACAGGTAGATCCGGCGCCGCTGCGCCCACACGGGCCGGATGACATCAAGGTAGTTGCGGCGATATTCCCCGGTCAGCCAGCCGACCAGACCGAACACCCGGATCTCCTTGGCCGCCATCGGGCGGGTTGCCACATCCCGGAAGTAGTCGGCTTCCCGCTCGCTGGCCAGGACCTCACGCCACACCCGAGAGTACCGGCGCATGCCGCCGCGCTGCCCGTAGCGGAACGCCATGGCGGCGGCGAAGACACCGACACCGGCGAGCACGTCGGTGACGCTGGCCACCAGCGCGGCGAACGCGACCAGGCGCAGATACCGGGCGATCAGCGCCAGCATGCCGGCGGTGGCGTGCCCGGGTGTCTGGAACCGGGACTCGAGCTTGCGGGTGGCCTCGCGGAGCAGGTCGAGCGTCTGCTGATCCTCCAACGGCGCCAGCCCGGTGGTGGAGAGGGATGCGGTCATGAGCCGGGACTCGAAATAGCCGTCCACCCTGCGCTGCATCTTCTCGCCGAGCACCACCTGCAACGGGGTGAGGGTCTGCTGGGCCAGGAAGACAGCGCACGTCCAGCCCAGCACGACGGTCACGCCGGACCAGCCGCCGCCGGACGCGTCGGTCACCGCGTCGGCGACCCGCCCGGCCAGCAGGCTGCTGAGGATCACGAAGGCCACCGGCAACGCGGCGAGGGCCACGTTGACGGCGACAAGGATGCTGACCAGTCCGAGCCCGGCGTGTGGGAGTTGACGCACGATCAGGATCCGTGGCCTGACCGCCTCATCGAGATACGTCTCCCACCGGGTCCGCACGCGCGCTCCTTCCAGTCGAGGTTTCCGTCATCGCTGCCACCCGGCCCGGCCACCGGCCTGCGCCGCCCTCAGGACGGTTTGCGGCCAACCGTGAGACCATGCTCGTAGGGCAGGTCGCGGACCGTGTCGACCTCGGTGAAGCCCGCCTCGCACAGCCACCGTTCGTAGTCAGCGGCCGGGTAGGTCATGCCCTCCCCCGTCGCCAGTGCGGTGAGGTAGATGGCCAGCCGGGACGAGTAGAGGCCCTGCGTCTCGTCGTCCGTGGGGTTGAAGCCGTAAACGAGCAGGCGCCCACCGGGCGGCAGCGCGTCGAACGCCTTGCGGGCCAGGGAGAGGATCCGCTCCCCGGCGAACACCTCCAACACGTGACTGAACAGCGCCGTGTCCGCGCCGCCCGGAAACGCGTCGGTGAAGAGGTCGCCGGCCTGTACGTCGATGCGCGGGTGCGGGCCGATCCGCTCCGCAGCACGGGCCGCGACGCTGGGAACGTCAAACAGTGTGACCCGCAGGTGCGGAAAACGTTCGGTGATCGCGAGCGATGTGGTGCCGTCGCCGCCGCCCAGATCGAGCAGATGCCGGGCCTCGTCGAGGCGGGCGTGCTCCAGCAGCCCCGGTAGCGACTGCACGGTGAACGCGGACATGGCCCGGTGCAGCACCGCCTCGGTGGCCGGGCTGTGTTCCAGCCGCTGGTAGAGCGTCGGCTCCTGCCCGGGGTACCGGTCCAGTGCGGTATTGGTGCCGTCGCGCATCGCGGCGGTCAGCTCGGCGAACGCCGGATAGTAGATGCGCTGCCACCCGACGAGGATGTCGCGCCAGTCGGCCGCCCCGGACCCGGCGAACGCCCGCCGGGCGAAGTCCGTGTTGTGGTACCCGTCGGCGTCGCGCTCGACGAGTCCGCTGGCGCACAGGGCCAGCATGAGCACCCGGAGCCGAGCGTGGGCAACGCCGGTGCGAGCGCTGAGTCTCTCCAGGCTGGGTGGCCGCTCGTCCTCCAACGCCGCGAAAAGGTCGATCTCGATCGCCGTGACCAGGGCATTGAACAGCGCCGGACCATTGACGATAAGGGAGAAGCGGTCAAACAGCGGGTCCTGGTGCAGTGCGGTCACCGCCGCCACGTTGGCGTCGTTCATCAGGACGTCAGAAACATTTCTCGGCATGACAAGTATCCCCCATCCTTGTCGATCGTCCCCTGGTCCGAACTTCACTGGATCGTACGTCATGACGCTTATCAATGTTAATGGGTAAAACTCACCGCGTATCGAGCCGCAGGAATTCCTCGGCCAAGTTGTCCGCGCCGAGGTTGTGCTGCTGGGCGACCTCCCGACCCCAATTCCGCAGGAACTCCTCCACGTCCGACCCCGCACCGGCCAGCTGGGACTCGTGGCAGCGCACGGCGCGCACCTTCGTCGCGAACCAGGCCCGGATGTCGACCGGCCAGTCGCACTCCTCGGTGCCGTGCAGCCACACCTCCGGTACGACATACGGCTCCAGGCCCTGATCGAGCAGGTCACCGTAGGAGCGTGGGTTTCGTGCGTCCGGGTAGACCGCCGAGAGGGCGGCCTCGCCGACCGCGGTGTGGTCCGGATGGCTGGACCGCAGGCCACGCAGGTTGCGCCGCGGCGAATGGGTTATCAGCAGATCGGGGCGGAGAGCGCGGATGCTCGCGGTGATGTCCCGCCGGAGGTCGGGACTCGGTCGCACTCCTCCGTCCGGGTGGTCGAGGAAGTCGACTGATGACACGCCGAGCACCGCCGCCGCGGCCTGTTGCTCCCGGCGCCGCAACGACGTGTCGACCTCACCGACCGGCAGGCCGGCCTCACCACTCGTGGCGACCAGCAGCGACACCCGGTCACCCTGTGCGACCAGCGCGGCGATGGTTCCGCCGCAGGCGAAGTCGGCGTCGTCCGGGTGGGCCGAGACGACCAGCACCCGCCTCATGCGGCCACCCGACGGGCCAGTGACCCACGGTCGACTTTTCCGTTGGCGCTCAGTGGCAGCGCGTCGAGGACCCGGACCTCGCGGGGGTGCATCGACGCCGGCAGCCGGTCGCGCAGCGCCCCGACCACCCGCCGAACGACGTCCTCGGCTGACACCGGGACCGCTCCGGCAATGACACTTGCCGCCACGAAGAGGTGCAGCGCGTCGTCGTGGATCAGTGCCACGGCGGCGCTCACCCCCGGCACCTCGACGGCGACCGCCTCGATCTCGCCCAGCTCGATCCGTACGCCGTGCAGCTTGACCTGCGAGTCGCGCCGGTGCAGCCACACCAGGTCCGCGCCGCGGCGGCGGACGATGTCGCCGGTGGCGTACATCCTCGCGCCCGGCACCGGCGACCACGGATCGGGCAGGAAATGCCGGGCGGTCAGCTCGCGCCGGTTGTAGTAGCCCTCCGCGACCGCCGGGCCGCCGATGTACAACTCACCCTCGTCGGTCGGGTTCAGGTCGTCGTCCAGGACGTGAACGGTCGCGTGTCGCATCGGCCCGCCGATGCAGACCTCGTCGCCGTCGATCCGCCATGCCGTCGACCAGATCGTCGCTTCCGTCGGGCCGTACATGTTGTACGCGACGGCGGGTAGACCGGCGAGTTCCGCGGCGAGTGCCCGGGGTAGGTCCTCGCCGCCGCACAACAGCGTCTGACCGGCGGTGATCCGCACCCCCGCGTCGAGCAGCAGCCGCCAACCGGTCGGGGTCGCCTGCACCAGACTGGGCTGCGCCGAGGAGATCAGCTCGGCCAGTGACCGGGAGTTCATCAGCCAGGTCTGCGGGGCCACCACACAGGTGCCACCCCGGGTGAGTGGAAGGAATATCTCCAGCCCGGCGATGTCGAACGACAGCGGAGTGCTGAACAGCACCCGCTGGTGCGCGGCCGCCGGCAACAGCTCGGCCGTGGCGTCGATGAAGCTCGCCAGGTTGCGGTGGGTCACCGCGACGCCCTTGGGCTGCCCGGTGGATCCGGAGGTGTAGATGATGTAGGCGATGTCGCCGGGCCGGCCGACACCACCGGTATCGATGCGAGGGGCGGCCGCCAGTAGCGTGGCCCCGTCCACCACCGGGACGGTCACCTCCGCCAGGGCCCGTCCGGTGCCGGGTCCGGCCACCACACAGCGCAGCCGCACATCGACGGCCATGAAGGCCAGTCGGGTGGCGGGGTTCTTGCTGTCCATCGGCACGTAGGCGGCCCCCACCGACCAGATGCCGAGCAGTACGGCCAACAGGTCGCTACCGCGGCCCAGACACACGCCGACGTGGTCGCCCTCCCGCACGCCCTGGTCGTGGAGCGCGGATGCGACACGGGCCACCCGCTCGCCCAACTCACCGTAGGTGAGCTGATGGTCCGACTCGCGTATGGCTACCCGGTCCGGCCCCTGGCGTACCTGGAACCAAAAGCGTTGCTCCAGTGTGTCCACCGGATGACCGTCCATTTCGGTTGACGTGCGGTCCGTGATGACCCGGCCGCCGATGTGGCGGCCGGCGCGCGGCGGTCGCCCGGGCGGCCACCGGGACGAACGCCCCCGCCCGTCCGCCACGGCAAGCCACCTCATGCCCGACCCGGTGCCCCCGCGCCGGCCCGGAGGCGTCGTAGTTCCTGCTCGGCCTGCTCCGCCACGGCCCGTCGGGGCCCGTCCGCCCCCAGCGACAGCACGTGTTCGAGGCTCCGGCGCTTGGCCTCAGCAACGGCGTCTTCCTCGGGGACGGTGATATCGGGTTCCACCCCGACGCCCTCCCAGTTGGCACCGGAGACCGGATGCAGCGGGTAGCCCGAGGGGACGGCGGAGAACAGATGATCGGCAACCCGCATCGGGAAGTGAAAATTGGCCCCACCAGCGGTACGCTGGCCGATCAGTGTCGCTCGGCGATATTGCTGCAGGTCGTAGCTGATGGCCTCGGCTGCGGAGAACGTACTACTACCGATCAGGACGAAGATCGGCTTCTGGCCGCCGAAGCGTGGGCCAGGAACGTACGCCGATGACCAGAACTGCACCGTACGGCCCTCGGCCGGGAACGTCAGGGTATTGAGCTGTGTGGGTTCGTCGAAAAGATAACCACAGACCAGTGCCACCATCTCCGGCTCGCCACCTGTGCAAAGGCGAAGGTCGACGATGAGCGCGTCCGCGTCGGCCACCAGGTTCATCACCGCGACCGCCGCCGGCCCAGACAGGTCGGGATGCCAGAACCGGCGAACGTCCAGATACCACACATTGCCCGGCAACCGCTGTACCTCGTGGAAGCCGTGTCCGTCAAGCCCCGCGGCGCGCGGGTCTCGCGGACCGTCATGAATCACCGGGTCTTCGGCGGGGGCAAGCTTCTTTGTCGTGTAAGCGAGATAAAGGTGCTTGTCGCCATTGACCCGCTGCATATCCCCGGTCACCGCAGCAGCGAAGTCCTCGTCGCGCGGCAGATCGGCGTAGCTTCCGTCGACCAGTCTCCTGCGTAGCAACGCACTGACCTGCTCGGCCACGTCCGAATTGAAATAGTGGTCCTTTAGCTGTCCACATAGCACTTCAATTTCCGTGGACCAGTCGCGAGTCGCTCCCATCGACGGCAGTCTACCATCGCAGCAGCGGTCGGTATACACGTCCAAGTCGCCAGTCGACCCGCAGATCACCCCGTGGATCGAAAACGGCATGACCACGACGGACATCCGATTCGCGCCAGTTGGCGCCACCTCCCTCGTGATGACCTGGCCGCCAGCTGGCTGGTCACCGCCGACAGGCGAATCCGCGCCGGGCCGCCTCTGGCGGGGCAGCGGACGGGCAGCCGAATTGCTTACCATCGAGGCGTGATTTCCATGATGGAGACCCGCGCCGTCGCGTACGCCCAGTGGAGCTGCTCCTCGTGAGTCCGGCGGGGCCGGCGCGGACGCCGATTGCGGATACCGCCTTCCGTACGCCCCGGTCGTTCGCCAGTCTCTGGGCTGGCGTGTCGGCGGCCAGCCGGTGAGGCCCGTGTGAGATCATGACCAGCCTGCCGCCGCGTAGGGGGTTGCTGTGTCGTACGGCTACATCGGATCGATGAAGACCAAGCCCGGCCACCGGAATGAGGTCGTGGACATTCTGCTCAGCGGCGCGGATGGCCTCCGCGAGGCCGGATGTGACCTGTACGTCGTGAGTGTCTCGGACACCGACGACGTCACGATCTGGGTGAGCGAGGTGTGGCAGAGCAAGGAGAAGCACGACGCCTCTCTACAGCTGCCCGAAACCAAAGCCGCGATCGGCAAGGCCATGCCGATGCTCACTGGCGAGTTCACCAGCCAAGAGGTGACCGTGATGGGAGGGCTGGGCGTATAGGCCGGCTCGTCGCCATATCGCGCCAGCGTGCCGCTCTTCACGACCGCCTGGTCTCCGGGCTGAGGACGTCCTCGACCCGGCACAGCGATGAGCCGCTCGGCTTCACTTCGGTGTCACACCAGCAGAGTCTCCCGCATCCGCGCGCCCAGGTTGATGCCGCCGACCACGTGAGGGCCGGTTGGATCGTGGACATCGAGGGTGTTGTTGCGGCGCATCGCCTCGCGGACCGGAGGCGGCAGCCGGGGCGGATCGTCGATGGCCGCGAGAACCTGCCCGGCGGTCGAGATCAGTCGATCGGCCAGGGCTGCGCCATCGGTGTCCACCCGTACCTGGCCGTACTCCCAGCCGATGACGGTGAGATCGAGCACCTCGAACACGCGGGCCAGGAGCAGGGCCGGGTCGGTCACCCGGCCGAGCCGGGGCGCGCGGCTGCCGACCACTGCGACGGCGGCGCTCACCTGCACGTACGGATGAAGTCCGCCCGGCAGCGCGAACAGTGGCCACCGCAGCGCCGGCCCAGCCTCCCTCCACAGCGGCCGGTAGCTCCGGCGGTCCACCAAGAGTCGGCGGCCCGTGCGTCGGTGCACGTCGTGAGCTTGGGCCTGCAGGTCCGCGTGAGCCTCGTCGGCGAACGCGGTCACCACCCGGGCCGCCACCACCAGGCCGTCATCGTCGTCCAGCATCCGGGTGATCGTTTCGACCTGCTCCGAAAACCGGCCCGGCGAGCCGACGCCGTAACGGTGCCAGACATCCCGCAGCAGTGCCTGCTGCCGCCCTGGATCCAGCTGGACCCGCTTGCTACCCAGCAACTGCCGGAGCCAACGCATCTTGCCTCGTTTCAGCCGCTGGACCGCAGCAATGCTAGTGCGTCGGAGGTCCCTCGCACCGCGTGGGGTGCTGAGGAGTCCCTGACCTAGCTGAGAGCGCGTGCAGATGGCGAGGCGACCAGCATTGACGGCACCCGCACCGATACCGGGCGGAGGGGTGCCGCACTGTGCGTTGTTCGCGTCGAAGGTGTCCAGCACCGCGACCCACCCCTCGCCACCGGCATGACGCGCGGGTCGGCCGAGTGGCTCACAGGACGCCGTTCAACCGCCCGCGCCAGCCGTGCAGGACCACCGCCGGGTCGGTGTCCAGCACCGACCGGAGCAGAGTGGCGTAGACGTCCCGGAAGTCGATGGTGAACTTCAGGTCACCGCGGTCGAGGTCGGTCAGGCTGGGCGGTTCTCCGGACAGGCCACCGCGCACCCCTGCGCCGAGGAGAAGCATGTTCGAGGCGGTGCCGTGGTCGGTGCCGTCGGAGCCATTGGCCCGGACCCTGCGGCCGAACTCCGAGTAGACAGCGGTGACCACCTTCCGGCCCGCGTCGGTCTGCGCCATCCGATCGGTGAAGCGGGTCAGCGCCCGGTCGAGCTGCCCGAGCAGCACCTCCTGCAGCTGCCTCTCGTCGGCGTGGGTGTCGAAGCCGCCGAGTGACACCGAGAACACGCGAGTGGTGACACCGGCCTCGATGCACTGGGCGACCAGGTCCAGCTGCGCGTCCAGTGGGGTTCGGGCGCCTCCGGTGGCGGTCGCCGGAGCCGTCTCCGCGTCCTCGTCGGTCTCCTCGTCCACCGTCGCGTCACGCACCTCGCGGATCATCTGGTCGACGGCGCGCAGGTCGGCGAAGCAGGCCGCCGCGCGCGCCCGGGCCGCCGACTCCCCCGTCTGGGTCACCGCCAGCGCAGCCAGCGCCGACTCCGGCAGACCACGAGGGGCCGCACGCCCGCCGACCAGTACCGAGGCGCCCGCCGACCGTTCGCCGGCCAACAGCGGAGGCAGCGTCGGCTCGAAGGAGACGGCGAGCCGCGGGTCCCCACTGGTGTGGTCCAGCCAGCGGCCCACCCACCCGGTGGAACCGGGCCGCTCAGGCTCGGCGGTCTGCCAGATGTCCATCGACCGGAAGTGGCTGCGGTCGGGCTTCGGGTAGCCGACGCCACGCACCACCGCGAGCCGACCTTCGCCGTAGAGCGTGTGCAACCCGGCCAGCGCCGGATTCAACCCCACCTCGCCGTCGAGGCGCCTGACCTCCTCCGCCGCGTACGCCAGCTCGGGGCGGGCGTCGTGGTAGGCCGGGTCCGCGTACGGGACGACGGTGTTCAGGCCGTCGTTGCCGCCGTACAGGGTGACCAGCACCAGCGTCCGGGAGTCCGGATCCCGATCACCGGCGGTGGCGAACAGGTCCTCCAGCCGGTGGGCGGTGGCACCGGCCGCCAGGGCGACCGCGCCGGCCACGCCGCTGGCCACCAGGAACCGCCGCCGGGTCAGGATGTCCACGCCGTCCTCCTTCAGCTGACCGTGTACTCGGGGCTGACCAGGCCAGCGACGATCAGTCGTCGTGGTTCACCGGCCATCGGGGCCAGCGCCCGCCGGGTGCGCTCGCTCCACCTGTCGACCACGAGCAGCCGGGCCAGCGCCTCCGGCCGCTCGTCGCGCGGTGCCGCCGCGAGCCGGGACAGCACCGCCGGTGCCGCGACACGGGCGAGATGACCGGCGGCACGGAGTCGGGCCTGCGCCGACGATGTGGTCAGCCAGGCGGTCCCGGCCGGCCAGCCACCCACGCTGGGCGGGCGCAGCGGCACCTGCTCCAGCGCGTTCAGGCCCCCTACCAACTGCCGGCGACGCTGCTCGGGCAGGTCAGCCGGGCGGATGCCGAGCTGCCGCATCGCGCCCACCACCCACTCGACGGGCTGCTTGACGAGGGTTTCCCGGGTTTGTGTGAAGTCCGGCGCGGTGAAGATGCGGCGCAGCGTCGCAAGCGTGTCGACACCGGCGAGACCGTCCGGGGCCGGCAGGTGCGAACCGGCGAACCGGAACCAGAGCCGGCCGGCCACGAACCGCGCCGTCTCCCGCTGGTCGGTCAGCAACCGGGCGTAGGACCGGGCGTCGAAGGCGGCGGTGACGCCGAGTATCGTCTTCGGCCCGGTGTCGTGCCGGCGCGGCTCGAACCGCACCGCTCCGGTTCGGCGGTCGACCGCCCAGCCGGTCAGTGCCCGGGCGCCCTCCCGCACATCCGTCTCGGTGTAACCGCCGCCGACGCCGAGAGTGAACAGCTCCATCAGCTCCCGGGCGAGGTTCTCGTTCGGAGCCTTACGGGTGTTGCGCTGCCCGTCGAGCCACAGGATCAGGGCCGGATCGCGCACCATCGCGTCCACCAGCGGCGGCAGCGGTCCGCGCCCGAGCCGGCGCAGGGTGTCCAACTGCCGCAGCATCAACCCGGCGGAGCGAACCTTCTGCACACTTGTCGCCCAATGCCCGTGCCAGAAGAACAGCAGCTTCTCGGTCGACTGGTGCTCGGCGGCGACCATCCGTCCCAGCCACCAGTCGAGCAGCCGGGTCACCTGCTCCCGGCGTTGCTGGTTGGCCCGCTGCCGCTGCTCCCGGGGCGCCCCGCGATCGAGTTGGGCCGCCGGGTCCGGCCCGAGGACCGGCACCGGGGTGGCCGCCGCGCCGCTATCCGGGCCCTCCGGCGCGAGCAGCCGATCGAGGGTACGGGCGAACCCGTCACGTTCGGCCGCGTCCACCTCCTCGGCCGTCGGCCCGAACGTCGCCCGACGCAACAGGTGCGCCACCGCCTCCCGATCAGTCACCCGGCAGACGCTACGACACCAATGTACGACGACGGTAAGAACTCGGTCAGCGATGGACAAACCTGCGGTCGGCACGAGCAGTTCCGCGGCCTGCGCCGCCCGTAAGGAGCTCGTAAGGCCGCCCGAGCCGGTGGCCGGGCTAGCATCCGGTCATGCCCGGCATCCGTACCGCCCCCGTCGTCGCCGCCCTTACCGCGGCCGTCCTCGCCCTGACCGCCTGCGGTGGCACAGAGCCACCCGCCGACTCGGAGAGCACGACTGCCGGGCCGAACACGACGGCTCCGCCGACACCGTCGGGTGCCGCCGCGCCGACGGCGAGCAGCGGGGCGGAAACGACGGTCCCGCAGACGCTCTCGTTCAGTGCCCGGACGATCGACGGCGAGAACTTCGCGGGTAGCAGCCTCGTCGGCAAGCCGGCGGTGTTGTGGTTCTGGGCGGCCTGGTGTAGCCGGTGCCGCGCGGTGGCCGACGAGGTCGCCGCCGTGCAGCAGGACAACGCGGGCCGGGTCAACGTGATCGGCGTGGCCGGGCTCGGCAGCGGCGACGAGGCGATGAGACGGTTCGCGAAGCAGACCGGAATCGAGCGCTTTCCCAACCTGGCCGACGACGACGGCCAGGTATGGCGCCGCTTCGAGGTGACCAGCCAGGAGCAGTACGTGCTGCTCGACTCCGCCGGCGCTGTCGTGCACTCGGGACCACTGTCGCAGCAGGACCTGCGCAAGCGGGTCGCCGGTCTGAGCTGACCATGACAGACACTCCGTACGGCCTCGCCGTCGGTGCCGGGCTGTTGGCTGCGGTCAACCCCTGTGGCTTCGCACTGCTACCGGCGTACCTGTCGATGCTGGTGCTGGGTGACGAGCCATCAGCCGAACGGGACGCGCTTGCGTCCGTCGGTCGGGCGGTCGCGTTGACCGGTGCCATGACGCTCGGGTTCGTCGCGGTGTTCGGCGTGTTCGGGCTGCTCGCCGCCCCGGCGGCGGACGCGGTCGCCCGTCACCTGCCCTGGGTGTCGATCCTCATCGGGCTCGCCCTGGTGGCTGCCGGTGGCTGGCTACTGGCGGGGCGCCAGTTGCCCACCTTCACGCCGAAACTGGCCACCGGGCCGGAGGTCCGTCGGCGCTTCGGCTCGATGGTGCTGTTCGGTGCGGCGTACGCGATCGCTTCGCTCGGATGCACCATCGGCCCGTTCCTCGCCGTCGTGGTCGCCACTTTCCGCGCCGGATCCGCCCTGTCCGGCGTCGCTCTGTTCGTGGCGTACGCCTTCGGTATGGGGCTGGCGGTGGGCGCGGCCGCGCTGGCCGTCGCGCTGGCCCGTGAGTCGCTGGTGCGCCGCGCCCGCCGGGCCTACTCGCTGCTCGGGCGGGTCGCCGGACTGTTGCTGGTGGTCACTGGCGGGTACGTGGCCTGGTACGGCTGGTACGAGGTGCGGACTTTCTCCGGTCGCGGTGATGTGGACGACCCGATCATCGACGCGGCCGGCACCATCCAGACAGCGGTAAGCACGTGGCTGGCAGAGCTGGGTCCGTGGACGGTCGCGGTGGCGGTGCTGGCGCTGCTCGCCCTAGCCGCAGGGATCACCCTGCGGCGCCGGCATCGGCTACCTGCCCGCCGGGCCGTCGCTCGCCCGGCGGGGCCTGACCGTTCGTCGGACGACCGGGCGTGAGTATGAATCTGCTGCACCCCGCAGGTGCCAAGCACAACCCGTCATCGGCGAGCCTCGCTGGCCGAGCCGTGAAGGAGCGCCTGCACAGTGTCGTGCACCCGTGCGGCGCACCGGGCGACGTACTCGTCGTCGGCGGCGGCCGCCGGGCCGTGCCGTTCGAAGTGGATGGGCGGACCGATCGTGACGGTGATCCGGGCCGGCAGTGGTAGGTAGGGCACCGCGGGAAGGAAGGTCAGGCCCCATGGCAGGCTGAGCAGCAGCGGCCACCGTGCGAGACGCAGCCACCGTCGGGTGCGCAGCAGCCGGGCCACGGCGGCGCCGTCGTACAGGACCATGGCGGTGTTGTGCGCGCCGGCTGCGGCGACCGGGACAACCGGCACCCCGCAGGCGACCGCGAGGCGCGCGTGGCCGACGCGACCCTCGAAGATCACCTGGTGTCGGTCGGTCCAGCGGCGGGCGCCGTCGGCGTCGCCGCCCGGGTAGACGAGGACCTTGTCGCCCTTCGTGAGCAGCGCCACGGCGGTGGCGAAATCGGCGGGAACGGCGCCGAGTGGTCGTAGCCAACGCCCGAGCAGGGCCAGCCCGAGGTCGTGGGTGAGCACCCACGGTGTGTCGGCCAGTCCCCGCGCGTGGTGGACGGCTGAGGCGAACAGGTAGGTGTCGCCGGTGTAGAAACCGCCGTTGTGGTTGGCGACGTACAGCGCCGGACCGGTCGGGATGTGTTCGATGCCGATGACCCGCGCCCGGTGGTAGGGCACCAGGATGCGCCGGACCCGGCCGGCCGCGCGGGCGATCGCCTGCGGGTCGCGCTGCGGCTTCATGTGGTACGGGCGGCGGTGCGCAGCGCGGCCAGCAGTGGCCGGGTCAGCCGGCGGGTGGCCGGGGTCAGCAGCCGCGCCTGCAGGTGCTCACCCACGGCGTCGACGGCGGCAAGCGCATACGTCGGGTAAGGGTGCACGGTGCGGTACAGGTCGGTGAGCCGGCCGCGGCGGGCGACCATCGCGGCCAGTTCACCGATGACCTCACCCGCGGCGGGCGCCACCACGGTGGCGCCGACCAGCCGCCCCCGCGGGTCGGCGACCAGCTGCGCCCACCCGTCGGTGCGTCCGGCGGCCACCGCCCGGTCCACCTCGGTCAGGTCGAGGCGGGTGATGATGGCCCGGTTGCCCCACCGGTGGCGGGCCTGCGCGGCGCGCAGGCCGACCCGGGCGACCTCGGGGTCGGTGAAGGTCACGTACGGCATCGGCAGGTAGCGAACGTGGCTTGGCAGCCAGAACAGCGCGTTGAGCGTGGCCGTGCCCGCCTGGTGGGCGGCGACGTGGGTGAAGGGCAGCACGCCGGTGACGTCGCCGGCGGCGTACACGCCCGGGGCGGTGGTCCGCATCCGGCTGTCCACCCGGACCGCACCGTGGTCGGTGACGGCCACGCCGGCAGTCACCAGGCCCAGCTCGGCGGTGCGCGGCCGTCGCCCGCCCGCGACGAGGATCCGGTCGAAACCGACCGCCCCCGGCTGGTCCCCGGTCAATCGGACCCGCCACGGATCGGCGGCGGCCACCTCGGTCACCTGTGTGCCGGTGCGCACGTCGACGCCCTCGTCGCGTAACCGGTCGGCGATCAGCTGCCCGACCTCTGGATCTTCCCGGGGCAGTAGCCGCGGCGCCCGCTCCACCAGCGTCACCGCGCTGCCGAGACGGGCGAACGCCTGACCGAGTTCGCAGCCGACCGGCCCGCCGCCGAGCACCAGCAGCCGCGGCGGCAGAGCCTGCAGGTCCCAGATGGTGTCGCTGGTCAACGGGCCGGCCGCCGCCAGCCCCGGCACCGGCGGCAGCTGCGGCTGCGATCCGGTCGCCACCAGCACACACCGCGCCGTCAACTCCCGGCCGTCGGAGGCCAGCCGCACCCGCCGAGGACCGACGAAGACGGCCTCGTCCGTGATGACCTCCGCTCCGGCCGCGCGGACCCGTTCCGGTGCGTCATGCGGTGCGATCGCCTCCTGGGCCGCTCGCACGTGCGCCATCACGCCGGTCAGGTTGATCTCCGGTTCCACCGGGGTCAGGCCGACCCGGTCGGCGCGGCGCATCCGGTGCGCCAGGTCGGCCGCCTCGATCAACGCCTTGCTCGGCACACACCCGGTCCACAGGCAATCACCGCCGGTACGGTCCCGTTCGATAAGCGCCACCCGGGCCCCGAGCCCGCCGGCGATCACGGCGGAGACCAGGCCGGCGGTACCGCCGCCGAGCACCAGCAGATCCAGGTCGGTCATGAGCACCTCACCGCCGGCCAGGTGGGCTCGGCCCATTGTCGATCACGCTGCGACGCTACCCGGCGGCACCCTGGCCGGCATCCCCGTACGGGAACTCGTCACTGACCGGTAAGCCCTGCGAGGCCAAGGGTGGGCGGCTCGCGTGCCGGAGACCACGTGCACGTGCCCACCGCGCATCACCTCGTGCGTCACGGGTTGACGCAGGATCTCATCGAAGCAGCCGGTCAGCAGCACACGATCACTCGCCCATTGCGCCAAGGCTTGGGCTCAACCGATGGCCCGGCGCGGCGACATTGCGTTCTCAGCCATCCGCCGATCGGATGGCCGACGGCGATGATCGGCTATTTCCATGGGCGGTGGACCCCCTGCGACGTCTAGGAAGAAGGCATGACCAACGAGCGGACCGTTCCCCTGCTGCCGTGCGCATCCATCGACGACATCGAGGCCTTCTACGGAGTTCTCGGTTTCCGCACCACCTACAAGCAGCGCAAGCCCAACGCGTGTGTGGGGGTGCAGCGGGAAGACCTGCATCTGCAGTTCTTCGAGATCGCCGG
Source organism: Verrucosispora sp. WMMD573 (assembly GCF_027497175.1). Classification (NCBI taxonomy): domain Bacteria; kingdom Bacillati; phylum Actinomycetota; class Actinomycetes; order Micromonosporales; family Micromonosporaceae; genus Micromonospora; species Verrucosispora sp. WMMD573. The sequence goes on from NZ_CP114901.1 coordinate 5,463,803, forward strand.
GTTCGACCCGGAGCAGTCCTACGGCTCCTGCCTCGTCCTCACCACGGACATCGAGGGACTGCACTCGGCGTTCGCCGCCGGCATGCGCGCCGCCTACGGCAAGGTCCTGGTGTCCGGTACGCCGCGGATGACCCGGCCTCGGGCGCGGAAGAACACCGACGGGTTGGGTGGGTTCAGCGTCATCGACCCGGGCGGCAACTGGATCCGCGTCTTCCGGGACACCACCACCGCACCCATACCGGCCAGCACGCCTACCGGGCGGCTGGCCAAGGCCCTGGCGAATGCCGTGGTCCAGGCCGATTCCAGAGGAAACGCCGGACAGGCCGTACGGATCCTCGACAGCGCATTGGCCCGCCAGCACGCCAACGACGACCCCGTCGAGCAGGTAGAGGTCCTGGTCTACCGCGCCGAACTCGCGATGGTGCTGCACGATCCAACAACTGCGGCCGAGATGCTGACCCGCGCCAAGTCCGTCACGCTCACGGAAGACGAAGCTGAGAGGGCGGCATCCGCGTTCGACAACGCCACCGACCTCGCAGCGGCACTGCGGTGACTCGCCAGACGAAACGCCTCCGCCATCTCGGCTACGTCCGAACGCTGATGGCCTCGGGAGTAGGTCACCGACGCGAGCCACCGGCAGGTCCCGTCGGGATTGTCGGTCAGGGTGCCCGGCGGCGGCATGCCGAGGCGGTCGATGACCTGGGCGGCCGGTGCGCGTATCACCACGTCGGCCGGGAATGTCGGGGCCATCTGCATGGTCTGATCGGCCAGGAACGCGGCGACATCCCGGCCGGGTACCTCTCTTGCGGCCGCTCGGGCACCGGTCGCGACGAGCCTGGTGATCTGGTCCATCCGGAAGGTCCGCCAGTCGTCGCGGCCGAGGTCGAAGGCGAGCAGATACCAGCGCCGGCCCGCCGTCACCAGGGCTTGCGGCTCGACGTGCCGGCCCTCGTCGCGGTAGGAGAACCGAAGCCGCTCGTGGTTGGCGACCGCCGCGCGGCCGTGGATCGTCACGCCGGACACCGGACAGTTGCTGGACTTCATCACCGCGGTGTTCGACGGCACCGAGTTGGGACGGGTACCGCTGGAGGACGGAACCATCGGCCACGCCGAGATCCGCGTCGGCGACACCGTTCTGCTCGCGTTCGACAAGCGACCGGACTGGCCGGCGATGCCCTCGCTACTACGGGTGTTCGTCGCCGACGCCGACGCGACGATCGAACGCGCGGTCGCCGCCGGAGCCCACGTGCTCACTAGAGCCGCCACCCACGCCTTCGGCCAGCGGACCGGTCGGGTACGCGACCGGTTCGGCAACATCTGGTGGATCAGCGCGGTGATCGAAGACGTCACGCCCGAGGTGGGGATGCGACGGCTCACCGAGCCGCAGTACGCCGAGGCGATGCGCGACGCTCAGGAGACGTACGACCGCGAACTGAGAGGGCGCACCGGCGCCACCACCACGTGCCATCGCGTGTCATGCATCCTCAGCGGCTACATCCTAAAAACCTTCCGTTGGTCGCCAGGTTCTTCCCGATTGCTCTGTTCTGACGCACCGGTCCTGGTCCGCTGCCCGGCGGCTTCGCCGCCCCTGTCCCGCCCCCCACGAACGCACTAGCCTCCATACGCAACCCCCGGGTCGCCATGGCTCTCGGCACGGATGGCGGCACCCCGGCGAGCGGAGGCTCGTGTGCCCGACGAGATCGACGATTCCTTCCTCGCCCTCCCGCTGGCCCGACTGGCCGACGCCGCCCTGTCCCGAGCTCGTGCGCGGGGCGCGCGGTACGCCGCGCTGCGGGTGCAGCGGGTCCGCTCCGGACGCACGGTCGTGCACGACGGTGCGCTGCGGGCCAACGAGGAGGAGACCGAGATCGGCCTGGCGGTACGGGTGCTACACCGCGGCGCGTGGGGCTTCGCCGCCGTACCGGAACTCACGCCGGACGCGGCGGTGCGCGCCTGCGACGAGGCCATGGCGCTGGCGCGGGCCTGTGCCGAGGTCGACGACACGCCGATCGCACTGGTACCCGAGCCGATCCACGCGGCGGCGACCTGGGCCTCGCCGCACCGGATCAACCCCTTCGAGGTGCCGGAGAGCGAACGGGTGGAACTGCTGAGCCACTGGTGCGCCGGGCTGCTGGCACACGAGTCGGTCACGCACGTCCTCGCCCGCGCCACCGCCACTCAGGAAAACACGTACTACGCCGATCTCGGCGGTACCAGCGTCACCCAGCAGCGTCTCCGGGTACATCCGCAGGTGCTGGCCGTGGGCCGGCATCCCCGCGACGGCGGTACGCAGACGCTACGGACGGTCGGTCCGCCGGTGGCCCGCGGCTGGGAGTACCTGCACGGCGAGGGCTGGGACTGGGCCGCTGAACTCGCCGCACTGCCGGCGCAGCTGGCCGAGAAGGTGCAGGCCCCACCGGTGCGGCCCGGCCGCTACGACCTGGTGATCGACCCGTCGCAGCTCTGGCTCACCATCCACGAGTCGGTCGGGCACGCCACCGAGTACGACCGGGCCCTGGGCCAGGAGATGTCGTACGCGGGCGGCACCTTCGCCACACCCGAATCCGCCGGCCGACTCCGGTACGGATCCCCGCTGATGTCCGTCGACGCCGACCGGTCGACCGAGCACGGGTTGGCCACTGTCGGCTTCGACGACGAGGGCGTGGCCGCGCAGTCCTGGCCGCTGATCGAGGCGGGAGTCCTGGTCGGCTTCCAGCACGACCGGGCCTCCGCCGCGCGGGCCGGACTGCCTCGTTCCTCTGGCTGTGCGTACGCCGAGTCGTACCGGCACACCCCGATGGCCCGGATGCCGAACGTGTCGCTACGCCCGGCGACGGACGGGCCGGACACCGCCGCCCTGATCGCCGGCGTGACGGACGGCTTCTACCTCGCCGGCTCGGACAGCTGGTCGATCGACATGCGCCGACGGCAGTTTCAGTTCACCGCGCAGCGCTGGCACCGCATCCGCCACGGCCGGCTGACCGGGCAGGTGTCCCGTGCCGCGTACCAGGCCGAGACCACCGGGTTCTGGTCGTCGCTGTGCGGGCTGGGTGGGCAGGGCACCTGGCTGCTCTCCGGCGCCGACATGTGCGGCAAGGGGCAGCCGGTACAGGCGAGCGCGGCCAGCCACGGCTGCCCCGCCGCGGTCTTCCGCGGCATCGACGTCGTCGACACCGGAGGGCGGGACGGGTGAGCGGAATCCAGGACGCCCTGGAAGCGGCGCTGCGGCACCGGCGCGACGCCGACGAGCTGCTGCTGATCGCCGACGAGACGGCCGCCACGCAGGTGCGCTGGGCAGGCAACGCACTGACCACGAACGGCAGCGTCCGGGCCCGCCGGGTGACAGCGGTGGCGGTGCGGCAGGGCGCCGCCGGCGTACACGTCGGGCTGGTCGGCCACGCCGGGACGCTCGGTGACACCCTGCCGGACCTGGTCCGCGCGGCCGAGCGGGTCGCCCGCGACGCGCCGCCCGCCGCCGACGCCGCGACGCTGCCCACACCCTGGCGTACGCCGTCCTGGGCGGAGCCGCCCGGCGGCACCTCGGTCGACGCGTTCCGCGACGTGCTGCCCGGCCTCCGGGACGCCTTCGCGGCGGCCGGCCGGCGAAAGCTGTACGGATACGCCGAGCACCGCGTGGTCACCACCTACCTCGCCACGTCGACCGGCACCCGCCTGCGGCATCTCCAGTCCAGCGGCCTGTTCGACCTGAGCATGCGGGACGAGGCCGACGCCTCGGCCTGGACCGGCGTCACCGCGCCGGACCTGTCCAAGCTGGACGTGGCGGCACTCACCGGTGAGCTGTCCGCGACGCTGGGGCGGCCCGGCCGCCGGGTCGAACTGCCGCCGGGCCGCTACGAGGTGCTGCTCACCCCCAGCTGCGTGGCCGACCTGATGCTCCACCTCTACCTGGCCGCCGGGGCGCGCGGCGCCCTGGACGGGCGCACCGCCTTCAGCCGCCCGGACGGCCGGCTGCCGGTCGGCGAACGCGTCACCACGCTGCCGCTGACGCTGCGCAGCGACCCTGACCATCCGCTGTTGCCCTGCGCCCCGTTCACGGTCAGCCGGGGCACGGACGACCTCACCGCGGTGGTCGACAACGGGCTGCCGCTGCGGCCGACCAGCTGGATCGACGAGGGTGTGCTGACCGCGCTCGTGCAGACCCGGCACACCGCCGCGCAGACCGGTAGCCCGCTCACCCCGATGGTGGACAACCTGATGCTGGAGGGCGCGCCGGGCGGGCCGTCGCTGCCCGAGATGGTCCGCGCCACCCGGCGCGGCCTGCTGCTCACCTCGCTGTGGTACCTGCGCGACGTCGATCCGGCGTCGCTGCTGCTGACCGGCCTGACCCGCGACGGTGTGCACCTCGTGCAGGACGGCGAGATCGTCGGCACGGTACACAACTTCCGGTTCAACGAGAGCCCGCTGTCGCTGCTGGGCCGCGCCACCGAGGCCGGCCGGCCGGTGCCGGCGCTGCCCCGTGAGTGGGGTGACTACTTCACCCGCATGGTGATGCCGCCGTTGCGGGTGCCCGACTTCCTCATGTCGGCGGTCAGCCCGGCGACATGAGACGCAAGCGTGCTCAGGTGGACGCCGGTCCGAACAGGGCGGCGAACCGGTCCAGGGTGCGGCGATCGTAGGCGAGTTGTTTCTGCGGCGGGTACGGACGCCGGGCCGGCGGCAGGTACCCGGGCTCGCCGCGCCGGGGCAGCGTCCCGTCCGGGCGGCGCAGGTGCGGCCCGTAGAAGAACCAGCAGAGCTGGCCGACCAACTCGGCGAAGACCAGTGGGTGCAGGTCGACCGGATACATCGCCAGGTGACAGCGGGTCGCCCGGAACTCGCCCCGCGGCCCGAAGGTGTTGCCGAACAGGACGTGACCGAACACGTCGTGCACGGCCCGGAAGATGTCGTTGTGCAGCAGTTCCTCCCCGGCGGCCCGGACCCCGGCGGGGGCGCGCAGCGGATGGTCGCCGCCGCCACCGGCCGGTCCGTGCCCGTGGCGGGTGAGGAACACGTGCAGCAGGCCGCTGGCGCGGACCCGGGCGACCAGGTCCCGCGAGTCCCGGTACGGCTGTCCCGATCCGGTCCAGGGCAGCACCCGGATGCCCGCCTCGCCGATCAGCCGGAACTGTCGCAGGTTCTCCTCGGCCAGCCGGACGTACGCGTGAGCCGTGCCGGCCGGGTCGGTCACCATCGGGGCGGCTTCGTAGCGGTCCGCCACCTCGCGGCAGAAGTCCTCGTCGACGCGCAGCGGCTCGGCGGCCAGCCGGTTCAGCCGCACGGCGGGCACGCCCGCGCGCGCCGCCACCCGATCGCAGTGGGACTGCGCCAGCGCCCCGAGACGTACGGTGAGCCCGTGGTTGTCGCCTGTCATCGATGCTCCCGGACGAGGTACCGCGGCGGCCTTCTTCGGGTGGGCCCCTGCGTCAGTCCTCCCCCAACCAGAGGTTTGTCAGGTCGCCGTTGAGTACCGGGTACGGCAGCCAGTTGCGCACCCGGTGCCCGCGCAGCCAGTACTGGTGGGCGAAGAGGATCGGCACGACCGCGCAGTCGCGCAGCACCTCCCGCTCCGCGGCCCGCCAGTGCTCGTTGGCGGTCGCCTCGTCGGCGCAGCTCAGCGCGGCGTCGATCCGCTCGTTGACGACAGGGTTGTGGTAGTGGCCGAAGTTGGAACCCCAGTCGTCGTTCTCCGACACGTCGGAGCTGTCGAAGAGGGCCTGGAGGTAGACCCGGGCGTTGTTGCCGTGCCAGTCCGGCTCCCAGCCGGAGAGCGCCACGTCCCAGCGCCCCTCCCGGGCCCCGTCGGCCCGGCCCAGGTACCTGCCGAACAGCTCGGTGATGCCGGCCGGGACCAGATCGAGGGTGATGCCGGCACGGGCACACGCCGCCCGGACCACCCGTGCGGTCTCCGGGTGGATGTCCCGGTCGCGGTAGACAAGCTTGAGCGTGATCCCGTCCGGGTAGCCGGCGTCGGCGAGCAACCGGCGGGCCCGGTCCGGGTCGCCGGTGCCGCCGTTGGCCGCATAAGGGGCGAACGGCTGGTGCGCGCGACACAGCGGCGGCAGGATCTGCTCGGCGATGTCGTTGAGCCGCGGCCCACCCCACACCTCGGCGACGGCGGTCTTGTCGAGGGCGTACTGCAACGCCTCCCGTACCTCCCGGCGGCCCAGCGCCCCACCCTGGTTGGGGCTGAGCACGTTGATCACCAGATACGGGCTGAACAGGCCGGCCGGGCAGACCTCCAATCGGGGGTCCTCGGCCGCGAACATCTCCGGCAGCCGCTCGGTCAGCGGCTGGATGTCCCACATCATGTCGGCGTCGCCGGCGATCACCATGTCGTGGCAGGTCTTCTCGTCCAGCCCCTGCCGCACCTCGATGCGGTCCACGTGGGCCCGGCGGATCGGATCGGTGGCCGGATCCCAGGTCCGGCTGCGCTCCAGGGTGATCCGCTGGTCCGGCTGGTACCGGGTGACCCGGTACGGCCCGATGGAGCCGATCCGCTGGTTCAGCTCAGGGCTGCCGGGCACGAACCAGAGGTACTCCTCCGGCGCCGGGGAGGCGAACGGCAATGCCAGGATGTTGAGGAAGTCCGGCGTGGGACGGCAGGTGGTCAGCTCCAGCGTCCGGTCGTCGAGCACGCGCAGCCCCGGCACCTCGGCGGCCTCCAGGTAGGGCGCCACCAGGTCCAGTTCACGGGGCAACGTGAGCAGGTCGTCGCGGAACGCGGCAAAGCCCTCGATGGTGCTCAGGTAATAGGGCAAGCCGGGGCTGGGTGCCATCGGATGGGCCAGTCGCTTGATTCCGCGTACCACGTCGGCGGCGGTCAACGGTCGGGGTCCGGTGGGCAGGTCCCAGCGCAGCCCGTCGCGCAGCGTGAACCGGTAGCGCCGACCCTCGGCGTCGTAAGGCTCGTCCGCCGCCACAGCCAGATCCGGCACCAGGTCACCGGCGCGCCGGTGGTCGCGGGTGGCCGGGTAGGTGACCAACTGCCGGGTGTACGCGCGGATGATCCCGCGGGTCACCGTGTGGTAGGCCAGCGCCGGATCGAGGTGGTCGACGTCGCCAGCGCCGACCAGGGTGAGGATGCCGCCACGGCGCGGACCGGCCACCTCGGAGGTCTGCTCGGCGACCCTCGGTGCTCCTCCGGTGGTCATTCGGACTCCTCCAGCCAGAGATTCGACAGGTCGAACCAGCGGTCGACCGTCGGCATGGCGATCGCGTTGCGGACCCGCCGGCCCTTGCGATGTGGGATGGTCGGGGCGTGTACGAGGATCGGCACGATCGCCGCGTCCCGCATGACCCGCAGGTCGACCTGGTGCCACAGCTCGGTGGCCCGGGCCCGGTCGGTGGCGCCGAGTGCCTCCTCGATCAGCCGGTCGACCTCCGGGTTGCTGTAGCCGCCGTAGTTGCTGGTGCCGCGGGACAGGTTGGTCTGGAACATTGGCTGCACGTAGGTGCGTCCGTTGGGTCCGAACCAGTCCGGCGTCCACGAGGGCGCGGAGATGTCCCAGGCACCGGACCGGGCGTTCGCCGGGTCGCGGAGAAACTGGTAGTACTCGGCGTGGCCCAGCGCGACCAGGCGGACGCTGATCCCGCCTTTCTCCAGGTCGGTGGCGTAGGAGCGGGCCACCTCCGGGTTGGCATCGACGTCCCGGTGCACGGCGGTGAGGGTGAGTCCATCCGGGTAGCCCGCCTCGGCCAGCAACGCCCGGCAGCGCTCCGGGTCGCCCCGGTCGCCGGGGGTCGGGTACAGGTTGAAGTCGACGTGCCCGTCGTTGCCCGGCGGGATCGCCGTGTGCCCGGGCAGCATCACCGTGCCGGCCTCGAGATCGTGGTAGATCTCGGCGATCGCCGCCTTGTTGATGGCGTACGCGATGGCCTGGCGCACCTTGAGCTTGCTGATCGCCCGCTCGGCGTTCGGGCTGAGCATGTTGAACACCAGATACGGGTTGAGCGCGTAGCCGAGGTCGTTTCCGGGGTCGGTGGGCGGCACGTCGTACGGCTCGGTGATCGGTGACGCCCAGGACAGGTCGGCACGACCGGAGGAGATCATCTCTCCGACCTGCTGCGGAGTGGCAACCTCCATGCGCACCTCGACCCCGTCCAGGTACTGCTGACGCACCGGGTCGGACTCCTTGCGCCACACCGGGTTGCGGGCCAGCCGCACCGAGTCACCGTGCGCGTAGTGGGTGACCCGGTACGGCCCGTTCGAGCGCACCCGCCGCCGGAACTCCGCGCTGTCCGGCAGCACCTCGTCGTACTCGACCGGGGCGGCGGAGGCGAAATGCAGCGCCAGGATGTGCAGGAAGTCCACCGCCGGGCGGATCAGGTCGAACACGACCGTCCGGTCGTCGGCGGCCCGGACGCCGGGGATCTCGTGGCTGTTCTGGAAGGCGGCCAGGTCGGCGGCGGTCGGTTCGGCCGAGGTGATCGCGGCGGCATACTCGTCGCAGTACTCGGCCATCCCCCGGATGGTGCTGGTGTAGTAGCCGATCCCGCCGGCCCGCAGCACCGGGTTGGCCATCCGCTTGAAGCCGCGCACGAAGTCGTCGGCGGTCACCTCACGGGGCGGTTCGGTGTCCCAGTACACGCCGGGACGCAACCGGATGGTGTAGCGGGTGTGGTCGGCGCTGATGCCGCCGTTGGCGAGGGTCGGAACCGCCGCGGCGACGTCGGGCACGGGCGTGATCGCCGACGGGTCCCGCAGGTCGGCCACCGGCCGGTAGGTGAAGAGCTGGCGGGCGAAGAGCCGGATGATCTGCCCACCGAGCATGTAGTAGGCGCAGGCAGGATCCAGATGATCCATGCTGCCGGGCCCGTAGAGCCGTAGTGTCCCCCCGTACCGGGGCTGGCCGCCGTCCATCGACACACACCTTTCGCCGTTCTGATCGCTACTGCCGCTGCCGGGTCGCTCAGCCGGGGACGAGGCTCGCCCCCGCCACATCCGCCCGTAGCTGCGCGGGCAGCAGCGGCTCCCGCAGCAGCGTCGTGAAGCGGTCGGCGAGGCTGGTGCTCGGGTCGCGGGCGGCCAGCCAGGCGTCGACCAGCCGGCCCCCCTCGGAGTAGGTCACCGAGTACGCGCGCCACAGCGGGTCGGCGATAAACCGGAACATCTGCTCGGCACGTTCGGGCGGCAGCAGCATCCACCGCCGCAGGTATGCCACTGCCTCCTCCCGGCGGCCACCCTCGTCGTGCAGCAGCAGGGCGGCGTCCACCCGGGCCGGCATGAGACGCAGGACCAGACCGCGCATCCGCTCCACCCGCTCGCCTTCGACGTGGACCCCCTCGCCGGCGAGGATGCGCGCGGTCCACTCCCCCCAGCCCGGGCCCAGCACCGCGTCCACCGCCGCCTCGGCCATGCCCTCGGCGACCAGGCACCGGGGCGTGTCGACCAGAGCGATGGTGTGCTCGTCCTGGCCGTTGCCCCGGACCAGGTCGGCCTCCTTGAGGCAGTGCTCCGTGTGGTGCCCGGGATACGACTCGTGCGCCACGAGGATCGGCAGCGCGGCCACCGACCGGCCGCTCGCCGCGTTCAGCGCCACGGCGGAGCGGAACTCGCCCAGGTAGCGGTTGTAGGCGTTCCACGGCGCGTCCGGGACCACCGTGTACTCGACGCGTTCGGTCTCCGGCAGGCCGAACCGGTCCCTGGTCCGCTCGCGCAACGCGTCCGATACCGCCTGCACGCAGCGCTGCAGCCGTTCTGGAGGGACGGTGTTGCAGCGGTAGAACTCCGCCACCCGGTCGACCAGCGGCCCCGGTCCGGGCAGCAGCGCGTCCATCTCGTCGTGCACCGCCGCGTATCGCTCCGGCGCCGTGCGGGTCACCTCGACGTCGAAATAGGCGCGCACCTCGTCCCGGAACGACATCGGGGTGCCGGCGACCCGGTCGGCCACCGCGCGCAGCGCGCCGAGTTGGGCGGTGAGGTGTTGGCGGCGGGCCGGATCGAGGTCACTGCCGGGCAGCGCGGCTAGCGTCCGGGTGGCCTGGCGGGACAGCTCCCGAGGGTCAGCCGGTGCTTCGGCGGCGACCTGGTCGGGTAGCGCGGGGTCACCGTAGTAGCAGTCCACCAGGCCGTCCACCAGCCGACCCAGACGCAGGCCGAGCAGTAGGTAGTCGCGCACGAGGGGATTCACCGGTCCACCTCCGGGCGGACCGCGGTCAGGTCCACGGCGTACCCCTGCGGCGGCAGGGGTCGCACCTCGTCGACCAGGTCCGGTTGCCTCGGAGCGGTGACCGGCGCCCGGTGCAGGATCGGCACCACCGCCACGTCGGCGAGCGCGCGCTCCGCCGCCGCCTGCCAGGTGGCTTCGGCCTGCCACGGCTCCGCCACGTCGAGCGCCCGCTCGATGAGGGCGTCCACCTCCGGCGAGGAGTAGCCGCCGTGGTTGGCACCGCCGGGCACCGGGGTCGCCTGCAGCATTGCCTGCACGAAGACCCGCCCGTTGTGCTCCAACCAGTCCGGCACGCGGGACGCCACCGCGAGTTGCCACCCGCCGGCTGCGGCGGGTCGGCGCAGCGCCTCGGCGTACGCGGCGTCGGAAAGCCCCACCGGTCGGGTCGGCAGGCCGGCCCGGATGAGGCTCGTGGTGCAGGCGTGCGCCACCTCGGGCCCGAGGCCGGAGTGGGGGTGGATCAGGATCAGGGGTGGGCCGTCGGCGCGGCGTGCCGAGGCCAGCAGGTCGCGGGCCCGCGCCGGGTCACCGGCGCCGTCCGGTGTCGGGTACGGGTCGGTCGTGCCGTGACCCACGTTGCCCGGCGGGATCAGCGAGCCGGCCACCCGCACCGGCACGCCGGGCCGGTGGCGCCGGTACAGGGCCGCCACCGCGGCCTTGTCCACGGCGAGCGCCGCCGCCTGCCGTACCCGGGGGTCGGCCCAGATCGGGTCGAGCAGGTTGAGCACGAGGTACGGGTCGAGCACCCAGCCGAGCACGCCGTCACCGTCGACCGGCTCGGCGGCCGGCAGCCCGCCGACGGCAGGCGCGCCGGACACCTCCGCCCCCTCGCCGGCCGGCCCGACGTCGGCCCGGCCGGTGCCGTCGCTCAGGCGCAGCTCCACCCGGTCGGCCTCGGCCCGCCGGTACGGATCGGCGGCCGGCTCCCAGGCCGGGTTGCGGACCAGTTCGAGCCACTGGCCGGGCCGGTGTCGCCGGACCCGGTACGGGCCGTTGGCGCACAGCTGAGCGGCGGCCTCGGGACTGCCCGGGATGAACGCGTCGTGCTCGACGGGCACCGCGGACGCGGCGGGCAGGGCGAGCATCTGCACGAAGTCCAGCGCCGGCCGGGCGAGTTCGATGACGAGCGTGTCGTCGTCGAGCGCGAGGACGCCGGGGATCTCGTGCCCGTTCTGGTACGCGGCAAGCGTCGAGGCGTCCCCGGCCTGGTGGGCGGCCTCCGCCGCCCACTCGGTGGCGAAGGTGGCCAGGCCGCGCACCGTGCTCGCGAAGTAGGCCAGGGACGGCGAGGGCCGCACCGGGTTGCACATCCGCTTGAAGCCCCGGACCACGTCGTGCGCGGTGACCCGACGCCGGTCCGGGGTGTCCCAGCGGACGTCGGGTCGCAGGTGGAACACGTAACTGCGGTGACTGGCACCGAGCCCGGCGTTCCACGTCGAGGGGACCTCCAGTGCGAGGTCGGGCACGGGGGCGACGGCCTGCCAGTCCCGTACGTCCCGGGCGACCTGCCAGGTGACCAGCTGCCGGGTGTGCAGCCGAACGAACGGGGCCGCCGACACCGGGGCGCAGCTGGGGTCGAACGCGGTGGCGCCGGTGGGGACGACCACCCGCAGCACACCGCCACGGCGGTGTGGCCCGATGTTCGTCGGCTCCGGCCGGTAGGGGGCGACGGTCATGACAGCTCCCGCACCAGGTCCGCGATCGCGTCGACGGCGACGTCGACCTCCTCGGTGGTGTTGTAGAGGTGGGTGCAGATCCGGGCGGCGTAGTGCTGGTGCGGCGAGCCGGCGATGTCGAACTCGGTCCACCGGATCCAGATCCGGTGTCGGCTCTCCAACTCGTCGACGAGGCGGGCGACCTTGGTGATGTTCCAGCCGTCGGCCGGGTCGGGGAACGGGTTGAAGGCCACCACCGGCGCGGTCAGCCGGGCGTCGGTCACCGGGGAGTACAGGGATTCGACGCCGAACCGCTCGGCGATGCGCGCGCGGGTGTGGTCGCCGAGCGCCACCGCGTGCCGTTCGATCCGGTCCCGGCCGATTCGGTCCCACAGCTCGCACGCCTTGGCCAGCGCGGCGCCCCGGGCGATGCTGGCGCTGCCAGCGCTCTGCAGGTAGTCGCCCATGTTGTAGCTCTCCACCCGGGTGGTCGTGCGCGGCGGCGGGCCGCCCATCATCGGGTACCAGGTGGAGATGATCGGCCAGAACGTCGGCAGCGGGAGCGGGTTGTGTTCGGGGTGAATCTTGTTGCGGACATAGAGCAGCCCGGTGCCGAGCGGCCCGCACTGGAACTTCGAACCGGAGCAGGTGACGAAGTCGGGGCCGAGCGCCCGCAGGTCGGTGTCGAACATTCCGGGTAGCAGCGCGCCGTCGACCACGGTGGTCAGGCCGTGCCGCTGGGCCAGGTCGCAGAGCTGGCGCATGGGCATCCGGGTGCCGGTGAAGAGGGTGATCGCCGCGAACGCCAGCACCTTCGTCCGCGGGGTGATCGCCCGGGCGAACATGTCGACGATCTCCTCGGCGGTGACGTCCGGACCCACCGGCGGGGTAAGCACGGTGAGGGTGATCCGGTGCCGGTTGCGTAGCAGGTTGAAGTTGGACAGCACCGAGTAGCACTCGTGGCTGGTGGTGATGACCTCGTCGCCCTCGTGCAGGTCGAGCCCGTTGATGACCCGGGCCACCCCCTCGGTGGCGTTGTGGCAGATCACCATCTCGTCCTGGTCGACGCCGAACGCCCGGCCGATCGCGGCGCGGTGCTCGGGGTACATGCCGGGCGGGTAGACATTGCGTAGTCCGCCGTTCCACTCCCGCGTCACCCGGTCGTTGACCTCCAGCACCTCGTACGGCATCACGCCGATGGTGCCGGTGTTGAGGTGGACGGCGTCGGGCTCCATCGCGAACAGCGACCGCAGCTCCGGGAAGGAGGCGGTGCGCAGGCGGTCGGCCGGGGTGGACGGCCCGGCGGTGCGGGAGGCCGTCGTGGTCGCAGGTTCGTCGGTAACGCTGATGCGCATGGCGTCCCTCCTGTCAGGAGCTGGCACCCGCCAGCGAATTTACCATATGATTCTCAAGTGAATGGCTGTCCTGCTGTCCGCCCCGATCGACCGCGTGCGGGCCTTCCCGGCGCCTCGCCCCCGCAGAGCAGGGAGAAGTGATGATCGCGTGTCACACCGGTGGTTGGCCGGTGGCCGAAGCACCGCGACGGATGGAGCCCGCCTCGGTGCCCGGCTGCTCGTGCACTTGCTCCGGCCGTTGCCGGACAGGATCGGCCGCGGCCGACGACCGGGGCGGCGGTGGCCGCGACCACCGGCAGGAACAGTTCGACGCCCGCGACCGGGTGCCCTGACGTCGCGCCGGCCGGAGTGGGGGCGGCCGGGACCGCCGCCCCCACCGGACCGGTCAACCGCCGAGCACGTCCGACAGCCGTACCGCCTTGAACCGCCGGTCGGCGAAGTCGCAGTACCAGATCACCGCGCCGTCCCAGGCCAACCCGGTCGGGTGCCCCGGCACCCGCACCGTGGACCGCAACTGCCCCGACTCCGCATCGACCGCGTGCAGCAGGCCGTCCTCGAACTCGGCGTAGAGCACGTGGCCGTCGGCGTAGGTGAGCCCCGAGGGTGCTCCCGTTACCGGGTACTCGCGCTGCACCGTCATGGTCTCGAAGTCGCGCAGCTGGATCACCGCAGGGGCGCGCAGGCAGAGCCACACCCCCTCCGGCCCCGTCTCCATGCCGGTCACCCGGCCGTTGGAGGGACGCACCGGCTTCGAGCCGACGGTCTCGCCGCTGGCCGGGTCGATCAGCAGGATCCGCTTCGGCCGGCCACCGATCTGGCACAGCGTCCCGTCCGCGTACCCCAGATCGGCCCGCACGTCGGGGTACGCGAAGGACCGGCGCACCGTGCCGTCCGCCGGGTCGATCGCAAAGATCCGCGCGGCGTCCTGATCGGAGTGCCAGAGCCAGGCACCGTCCCAGGTCAGGCCGCACATGTAACCGGCCGGGCCGGGTAGGCTGCGCACCACCTCGACGGGCGGTACGGTCATCGAGCCGCTCACCGTCTCGTTCTCCCTTCGTTGACTGGCCCGACCCGCCACGGGCCGGCGGCCCCGCTGGCGGCGTCAGTCGACGGCCACCACCGGGGTGTCGACCCGGGCCGCCAGGGCTGCGATGTGCTCCGGCGACGCGCCGCAGCACCCCCCGACCACGCTGAGGCGATAGTCCACCGCCCAGCGGGCGACCAGGTCGCCGAACTCCCCCGGGTCGAGCAGCGGTTGCGGCGCCGGCGTTCCGGCGCGACGGTCCTCAAGGTTCGGGTAGGCCCCGATCGGGCCGTCGTCGGCGTCCCGGAGCGCCCGCAGGCACCGCTCGGTCGCCGCCGGGCCGGTGCAGTTCACCAGCACCACCTCGGCCCCGGCGGCGCGCACCGCGTGGGCGGCGTCCACCAGGGACTCTCCGGACAGGAGGCGAGCCTGCTCGTCGCAGACGAGGCCGACCCAGGCCCGGGCGTCGACCTCCCGCACCTGCTGCACGGCGATCCGCGCCTCGCGGACGGTGTTCATGGTCTCCACCACCACCAGTTCCACCCCGGCCCGGACCAGCTCCACGGCGAGCCAACGGTGCTCGTCGCGCAGCTCGTCGTCGGTCGGCACCAGATCCGGCCGGTAGCAGTCCTCCACCGGAGCCATCGAGGCGGCGATCCGGGCGCCAGGTGCGCCGGCCGCGTTGCGGGCCGCGAGCGCGACGCCGACCGCGGCGTGCACCATCCAGCCGAGCCCGGCGTCCGTCAGACCGGCGCGGCGCAGCGCTCGCAGGTTGCAGCGCAGGGTGTTCGCGGTGAGCACCTGCGCCCCGGCGACCAGGAACCGCTCGTGGACCTCCCGCAGCACACGCCGCCGGCCGTCCGTCAACAACGCCGCGGTGCCCCACCACGGCGCCTCGTACGCCAGCCCGGCGCGCTGCAACTCGGTGGCGAGCCCTCCGTCGAGCAGCACCGGGGCGCCGCCGGTGGTGAATGTGGACATGTCTCCTCCTTCGCGGGGCGGGGATGCCGTGCAGCGGGTCAGGCGCCGTCGCGCAGCGCGGTGACCAGGTCCTCGACGAGGTCGGCCGGATCCTCGATGCCGGGCGAGATGCGGATCAGCCGGTCGGTCAGGCCGAGACGCCGACGCACCTCGGGCGGTACCGGTCGGTGGGTCATCAGCGCCGGGCACTCGATCAGGGAGCGGACCCCGCCGAGGCTGACCGCGGCGGTGAACAGCCGTACCCGGTCGAGCAGCTTGGCCGGGTCGCCCCGGTACTCGAAAGTGGCAAGCGCGCCGGGCGCGGCCATCTGCCGGGCCGCTACCGCGTGCTGCGGATGTGCGGGCAACCCCGGATAGGTGACCCGGGCGACGCTCGGTTCGGCCAGCAGCGCGGCCACCACCGCCCGGGTGTTCGCCACCTGGCGGTCGGTTCGCAACGACAGCGTTTTCAGTCCCCGGTGGGTCAGATAGCAGTCGAATCCACCGGGGGCGTTCCCGGCCATCGTGCGGTACGCCAGGAACCTACGGTGCAGTTCCTCGTCCTGGTAGACAAGCGCGCCCCCGAGGACGTCAAGGTGCCCGGCGACGGACTTGGTGGTGCTGTAGAGGGTGAGGTCGGCGCCGTGTGCCAGCGGTCGTTGCAGCACCGGGCCGGCGAGCGTGTTGTCCACCAGGACCAGGGCGCCGTGCCGGTGTGCGAGCCGGGACACCTCGGCGATGTCGGCCACCTTGAGCAGCGGATTGGTGGGCGTCTCCAGCCACACCGCGGCCAGCTCCGGGCCGCACCCGGTCAGCGCCCGGTCCCGCTCGGCCGGATCGGCGAAATCCACCGGCCGCACCGCCACCCCGCGCTCCCGGGCAGCGGCGAACAACTGGTGGGTGCCGCCGTACACGTCGTCCGAGACGAGCACCAACCGGCCCGGGGGCACCACCGACAGCGCGGTCGTCGCGGCGGCCTGCCCGCTTGTGTAGACGGTGGCGTGGCGGGCGTCCTCCAGGGCCGCGAGGCACTCCTCCAGCGCCTCCCGGTTGGGCTGCTCGCCCCGGGCGTAGAAGTAGCGCGGCGGATCCTGGGCGGTGCGGTCGTAGGTGGTGCTGAGGTGGATGGGCGGCACGACGGCGCCGGTGCCGGGCACGGGTTGCTGGCCGACGTGCACCAGTCGGGTGTCGAACCTCATGACGCTGCCTTCCGGGCGGTGCTCAGAGGAACCGGACGTCGGGATGGTCGGTGGTCCAGGGCCCCGGTCGTACGCCGGCGAGCAACTCGCCGACGAGGTCGATCTCGGCAGGCGTGTTGTACACACCGAAGGAGAGCCGGACCGTGCCGAGCAGTCCCAGTTCGTCGAGGAAGGTGCTGGCGCAGTGCACGCCGCAGCGCACCGCCACCCCGTGCCGGTCCAGGTGCGCCCCGACGTCGTACGGGTGGATGCCCTCGACGACGAAGGAGACGATCCCGCTCGGGTCGGTGGCCGGGTCGCCGACCACCCGCACCCGGTCGGTCGCGGCGAGCACGTCGACGGCGTGCCGGACCATGGTGCGGTCGTGCCGGCGGATCGCGTCCCAGCCAAGGTCGCGCAGGTACTCCAGGGCGGCGGCCAGCCCGACCGCGCCGGCCACGTGCGGGGTGCCCGCCTCCCACCGGGCCGGCCCGTCGAGATAGCGGACCGGCTGGTCGGCCGCCACGCCCTTCACGGTGCCGCCGCCGACCTGGTACGGGGGCAGCCCGGCGAGCAGGTCCCGGCGGCCGTGCAGCACGCCCACCCCCATCGGCCCGTACGCCTTGTGCCCGGAGAAGCAGTAGAAGTCGGCGTCCAACTCGCGCACATCGACGCGACGGTGGGGTACGGCCTGGGCGCCGTCGATCACCACCAGCGCTCCGTCCCGGCGGGCGGCGGCCGTCATCTCCCGGACCGGGTTTACGGTGCCGAGCACGTTGGAGACGTGGCTGATCGCCACCAGGGCGGTGTCCGGGCCGAGCGCGGCGGCGAACCGGTCGGCCGCGACCCGGCCGCCGGGGCCGGCGGGCACCACCGTGAGGGTGGCACCAGTGCGGTCGCAGAGCCGACGCCAGGGCAGCAGGTTGCTGTTGTGCTCCAGGCCGGTCACCACCACCCGCCGCCCCGGCCCGGCCACTCGCCGGCCTGCGGTGTCCGCGACAAGGTTGACGGCGGCGGTGGTGCCGGCGGTGAAGAGCACCTCTTCCGGGTGGGCCGCGCCGATCGCCCGCCCGACGGTCTCACGGGCCTGCTCGTACCGCTCGGTGGACTCCAGGCCGAGGCGGTGGTAGCCGCGGCCCACGTTGCTGTTCGCCCCGGTGTAGTAGTCGGTCATCGCGTCCAGCACGATGCGCGGCTTCTGGGTGGTGGCGGCGTTGTCCAGATAGGCGACGAGGCCGCCGGCCCGGCGGGCCAGCAGGGGAAAGTCCTCCCTTACCGCCATGGGCAGCGCGTCCGGGTGGTCTCGCACCGTGTCCGTCATGCCGACTCCTGTCGCTGGACGGCCGGTCGTCGGTGCCGGCTGACGTGCCGCGCGGGGTCGGCCCGGATCGCGAACGGGCGCCACGGGACGCTCGGGCGACGCAGGGGGCTGACCGGTCGTCCCGTGGGACCAGATGCTCGGGAGGTGCCACACGGACGCGGCGTACCGGACGACGACGGACCCCGACGATCGCCGAGGCTGGTTCAGAATAATATAGTGAACTGGTTCCGTCACCCCCTACCGCGGGCTCAGCGACCGGAGACCGTCTGGGCGGCCGGGGCCGCGCCGGCGTCCAGACCGAGCAGCTCGCAGCAGCGCAGCACGGCGTCGATGTCGCCCTCCAGCTTCAGCTGACCACCGACCATGGCCATCAGCGGCGTGACCCGGCCGGCACCGATCCGGACGAAGGTGGCCGCATCGGTGGTCGCCACCATCGCCGGATTCTCGGCCGCCCCCTTGGCCACCCGCGGCACGCCGTCGGCGATGTCGATCCGGAAGACCTCGCCATCGACCCGGAACTGGTAGCTCTCGTCGATCGGAGAGATCTTGTCCAACTGGAACATCGCCTCCACCGCGAGGAATCCCCAGTGCGGCCGGACGGTGTCCTCGGCGCTCAGGTCGCCGACGAACTCCAGACCCCAGTGGGCCAGCCCGAGCACCATCGGCCGCAACGCCTGCCCGGTCGGGGTCAGCTCGTAGGAGAGCCGGCCGCCGGTGCCCTGGACGTCGACCTGACGCAGCACACCCGAGTCGACCAGAAACTTGAGCCGGTCGGCGAGCAGGTTCGTGCCGATGCCGGGCAGATCCGCCAGGAGCTCGCTGTAGCGCCGGGGACCCATCAGCAACTCACGGATGATCAGCAGCGTCCAGCGCTCGCCCAGCACGTCGAGCGCGGACGCGAGCCCGCAGTACTGTTGGTAGGACCGTTTGCCGGCGACGCCAGTCTGTGCCATGCCGCTATCGTATATTTTAGTTGGCTGTTTGCGCAGGTGGGGGCGGCACGCTTGAGGCGGGCGGCCACGCTCGACCGGCCGATCGGACAGGTCCTCAGGCGGCGGATCGCCGACCGAAAAGCCCACGCATGAGCACCGGCTTGGCCAGTTCCTGGAAGTCGAGGTCGGGGTCGAGTTCCCGTACCGTCCCCTCGATCACCAGCAGCGAGAGCAGCGGAAAGATGAGCTCCGGCGCGGCGTGCACGCCGTAGCGGCGTTGCAGGTCGAACATCTCGGCGGCGAAGGCGATCAGGCTGAACTCCCGCGCCGGCAACCCGTGGCTGCGCTCCACCAGATCGGCCATCCGGGCCAGGAAGGTCGACACGTCCGCGTCCGGTCGCAGCCCGGTGCCGCTGCGCACCACGATCTCGGCGCAGTACCGGCCACGTCCGATCGACATGTTCATGAAGAACTCGGCGAAGAGCCGACGCAGTTCCTCGGTGAGCTGCACGCTGAACCCGGCGTCCAGGACGACCACCTGGGCACCGCGGGTGAAGTAGAGATTGCCCGGGTGCATGTCGCAGTGGACGAAACCGTCCACGAAGAGCATGTGGTAGATCGCGGTCATCGCGGAGGCGGCGAACCGTTTACGCACGGCCGCCGACATCGACCACGCCACGTCCACGTCGAGGTCGGGAACGAACTCCATGACCAGGCAGCGCGGCCGGCAGACGTCCTCGCGCACACCGGGCACCCGCACCCGGGGCACCACAGCCAGGTTCGCCTTCAGCCGACGCAGGTTCTCCGCCTCGCGGGCGAAGTCGAGTTGGCCGAACACGGCGCCGCACATGTTCTCGACCACCTGCTCGACCGGCACACCACGCAGCTTCGGCAGCCGTGCCATCACCCGGGCACCACACCGCATCAGGGCGAGGTCGAGCACCATCGTCGTGGCGATGCCGGGCCGGCGCAGCTTGAGCGCCACCTGGGCACCGTCGGGCAGCCGGCCACGGTAGACGCAGGCGACGCTGCCGCTGGCCACCGGCACCGGGTCGATCTCGGCGAACTCCGTCGGGGCCTCGCTGCCGTACGCCTCCAGCAACGCCCGGCTGGTCTGCTCGGGAGTCATCGGGTCCACCCGGTCCTGTAGCACCGACAACGCGTCGCAGAGCGCGGCCGGCAGCACGTCACGCCGGGTGCCGAGTACCTGCCCGGCCTTGACGAAGGTAGGGCCCAGCCGCATCAGCAGGGTGGTGAGGTGACGGTACAGCAGCCGACGGGCCGCCTCCCGGTCCCGCCGCGCCGCCTTTACCAGTGCCTGCGGCAGCACCGGCAGCAGGTGGACGGCGGCGACCGCACCGATCCGGGTCGAGCGGGCGAGCAGCGCACGCGTGGTCGCCATTGACGTCACCCCTTCGTGATGCCCGGCACCTCGATCGCCCGCAGTTGCAGGGTGGTGAAGTCGCAGTACCAGATCCGACGGCCGTCCCAGGTGATGCCGGTCGGGTTGCCCGCGACCGAGTAGGCGGCCACCTCCCGGCGCGCCGCGACGTCGTAGAGGTTGATGGTGGCCGCCTTGTGGTCGGCGTAGACGAGGTAGCTGTCGGAGACGGTCAGACCGGCGATCGGCTGTCGCACGGGGAAGGTGTCGATCAGTCCGAAGCCGTCCGGGTCACGCAGGTCGACCTGGCGCAGATCCTCGTAGCCCAGCCAGAGCCCGTGCCGGGTCGCTTCGAGCCCGCACAGCACGTTGCCGGGGCGTGGGTTGCCGAACTCGCCCAGCAGCTCACCCTCCTCGGGGTCTACCAGCCGCAGCACGCGATCGTCACCGGCTACCTGCAGCAGCCGCCCGCCGATCGTGGTCAGGTCGGTACGCACGCCGGGGCAGTCGAGCCGGCGAACGACCTTGCCGCTGATCGGATCGAGGGCTGCGATCTTGCTGGAGACGGCCTCGGAGAACCAGAGGCACTCCGCAGACCAGGTCAGTCCGCAGAGCTTGAGCGCCCCACGAACGGGAATGTCGCGGACGGTACCAACCGCGAAGGGCATCAGGACCTCCTCTGCCGGGACAGGCCACACTCCAGGCGCCACTCGGTCACGGCGCGGACGTCGCGCCGGGCCGGGCGGCGCAGGGCGACGGAGAGTTCATCACCCTCGGCGACGTCGGTGTGCCGCAGCGGCCACACCCAGACCGCCCAGTTGCAGCCGGGGTACGACGGAAAGTTCGACAGCGTGACGTCGTCGGTGAAGTCGGCGGTGAAGTAGCCGAGCACGGCGTGCAGCCGCCCCGCCGCGGTGGCCGGCAGCCGCTGCCGCAGCCGCTGCCGGGTCGGTGATCGGCCGTCGAGCGGCTGGTCGAGCACTACCGTCGGCGCGGTCAACAACCTCGGCGGGCGCTGGAAAAAGTACAACTGGGATGCGGGGGCGACGAGTTCCCGCACCGGATCGAGGCGGTAGCCGAAGAAGTCGCTGTCCCAGAGTCCCCAACCCTCGTCGCCGAACTCCGCCGCGGCCAGCCAGGTCCGCAGCCGCCGGGGCACCACCCGACCGTCGGGGCGCAGGTGTCGGCGAGCGATCACGTGCAGCACCTCGGCCATCTCCTCCTCGGGGCCGAGGTTGCCCATCATCTCGGAGACCAGCACGTCCGCCTTGCCGGGCAGCCGGACCGTGCGGGCGTCGCCGATGACCAGGGTGAGCCGTCCCTTGAGGTCGTTTTCCTCGATGATGCGGGCGGCCGCCGCCGCGGTGGCCGGATCGGCCTCGATGGCGTACACATGCTCGGCGCCGTGCCGCAGGGCCAGCAGAGAGAGCGCGAGCAGTCCCGCGCCGACATCCACCACCACGTCGCCGGGGGTAACGGCCTCCTCCAGCGCCCGGTCGTACGCACGCAGCCGCGGCATGTCGCCGAGCATCATCTGGTGCATGAGCAGTAGCCGCTGGTCCACGCGGTGCCCCCTGAGCGAGCGTCCCTCCCGACCGCCGCGGCGGTCGGGAGGGACATCGTAGCGGTGCGTTGCTATTGGTTTTACTAGTAGAACGTCTTACCGCAGACCCGTCAAGCGGACCCGTCGGTCAGGCGTTCACCGCGGCGTGCTCGCCGACCAGCGCGTCCCGCATCACCAGGTTGACGCCGGTGAGCCGGGCCTTCGGCCGCTCGTCCGCGGTCACCAGGGCGGTGTCCGAGCCGTCCAGCTTGAGCTCGGTGCCCGTGGCCTCCATGCCGCGCATCTTGCCGTTGACGTGCACGGAGTTGGCGGCGTACAGGGTCTCGTGCGGGGTGACCAGCTCGAACTCGGCGTCGATGTGCAGATCGCCGGGGAACTTGAGCCGGCTGAGGCTGTCCTCGCTGCCCTCGCCCAGGGTGCCGCCGGAGACCCGCGGCCAGCTCGCCCGCAGCATGACCCGGCCACCCAGCTCCGGGCTGTGCCCGACAACCGCGACCCGGGCCAGCTGAGCGAGCACGCCCGCACCCTCGTCGTGCTTCTCCGGGCCGAAGAGCAGCACCTCGGCACCGGCGGCCTTGCGGTAGTCCCCGGCCAGGTCGACCCGTACCGTCCTGCCGTTGACCTCGACCTCGATCTGCCCCTCCAACGAGGTCTGCATGATCATGGACGGGTCGACAAGCATCGACATGCACGGGCCGGCGCTGGGCGCGAAGAACAGGTTCGGCGTGATCCCGACCGGCTGGTTCTCGTCGTTGGCCGGGTACCAGGCCTCCGGCAGCGTGGTGCCCTTGACGACGTTCGGCGCGGCCATCACGTCGAAGGGACCGTCACCGCGCGGCTTGCCCAGGTAGGGGCCGGTCAGCGGCTTCTTGAACGGCGGGACGCTGTCGACCACGCCGTAGATGTCGATGACGTTGCGGTGGGCGAGCCGCAGCGTGCTCGACTCCAGGATGCCGAAGCGGCGGATGTAGAACTCGGCCGGGAAGTTCTTGCCCGGCACGATCTGCCGCACGTGCCCGCTGTTGGGCAGGAACGGGTTGGACAGGACCTGGATGCGGTCGTCCAACTCGTAGCTGAAGCCCTTGATGCCCACCTCGGGAGCGCTGATCAGCTCGGTGCCGAACTGCGCGTAGCCGTTCTCGTCGACCTTGTGCTCGAAGCCCGGCATGGGCCACTTGTTGAGCTGCACGAAGCCCGACAGGTTGATCGTCTCGCGGCGGCCCGAGTAGTAGTCCTCGCCGAAGACCACGGTGGCCGCGGCGAGGATGTGCGGACGGATGGGCTTGGGTTCGAGGTTCAGGGACTCGTAGGTCTCTCCGGTGGAACTCAACCCAGACACCTCCAATGTCTGTCGGCAGGGGTCAGCGGCGGTCTGGGGGCCGCTGGTGGACCGGACCTGACCGGTCTCGCCGAACTTAAAGCTATGTGTTTTTAAAGCATTCTGTCAATGCCTGAGCCATCGTCGGGCATCACCGGAATCCAGGGGCCGACTCGCGCCAGCCGACCGAAGCCGACCGGGATGACCGCAGACGGGAGCCGAGACGCGACGGCCCGCTCCCCGTGGGGAGCGGGCCGTCACCCTGGCCGCCGGTCACTCCAACGCGCCCGCCTTCCCCGCCGCCAGCAGCGGCCGGACGAGCGGCACGGAGACCTCAGGGGCGGGTCTCGGCGTGGCCTCGGCGATGCTGACCTCGACCGCCATCCGGCGCAGCAGGCCGAGCATCCGGTAACGCCCGCCGGTCTGCCCCACCGGCATCACCAGCGACTTGTCCACCAGAGCGGCGAGCACCACCCGCACGTCGATCGGGCCGGACGGATGAGGCTGCCATGACCGCTGGACGGCTGCCAGGTCGAACACCCCGGGCAACAACGCGATCCGGTGGAAGAGACACCGCTCGATGACGTCGAGCCGCTGGACGCTGCGGTCCAGCATCGCCCGTAGCGACGGGTGCCGCAGCTCCGAGGAACCGGGTGGACGCAACTCCTCCAGCGGCCCGTTCAGCTTGCGCAGCACGCCGTCCAGGCTCTCGGTGGACAGGCAGGCGGCCGCCATCTCCAGCGCGAGCGGCAGCCCGTCCAGCCGACGGCAGATCTCCACCGCGACCTCCGCGTCCCGCCGGTCGAGGCGGAACCCGGGTCTGACCTGGGTCGCTCGTTCGGCCAGCAGGGCGACCGCCGGATTGGACAGCACCGAGGGCCACCCGCCCGGCTGCGGCACCGGCAGCGGGTGCAGGCGCTGGACCCGCTCGTACGGCAACCCGAGCGACTGGCGTGAACTGGTCAGCACCGCAACGCCGGGGCACGCGACCAGCAGCCGGTCGGCTACCACAGCGCAGGCGTCGACCATGTGTTCGGCGTTGTCCAGCACCAACAGGGTGGGCCGGCCGCTCAGCAGCTCGACCGGGTCCTCGGCGCCGTCTCCCCCGAGCATCCGGGCCAGCCGGCGTTCCAACTGTCGTCGGTCGCGGAGATCGAGAGTGTTCACCATCAGGGTCCCGCCGGTGAAGACGCGGGCGGCCTGCTGCGCGGCGCGCAGGGCCACCGCCGACTTGCCGCAGCCAGGCGCCCCGGCGACTGTCACCGCACGATGCTTAGCCAGGAGCCTCACCAGGTCGGCGACCTCCTCGGCCCGCCAGCGCAGTCGGCCGGCGATCGACACGCGGGCAGCCCGCCGTCGCGCGGCGGGAATCACCGGCGCCGGACGGGGCACCGGTGGGCGACCAGGCGGACGAACCAGCACGCGGTGCACCGCTCGCAACTCCTCCCCCGGGTCGACGCCGAGTTCGGTGCGGAGTCGCTGATCGACCTCGGCATACCTGTGCAGGGCTACCGTCCGATGCCCGCTGCTGCCGAGCACGGCCAGGTAGTCGGCCTGGATCGCCTCGTGCAAGGGTTCCAGCCGGGCCAGCCTGGTGGCGGTGTCGAGCACCGCGGCGGAGCGTCCCAGCCGCAGACCCAGTCCAACGTAGGTGTGGGCGGTCGCCACCCAGGCGGCACTCAGCGCCTCCACCTCGATGTTGTCGTGCAGCAGGGAACGCAGCTCACCGATGTTCGGGCTGCGCCACAGGTTCAGCGCCTGCCCGAGCAGGTCGAAGGCCCCCTCGCGATCCCCCTCGCCGATCCGCTTCTCGGCCTGGGAGACGTACCTGCGGAACCGGGCCACGTCCGTCTCGGCGGTCTCCGCGCGTAACGAGTACCCGGATACGGTCGAGGCGATGACGCGCACCCGTCGGCGTGGCGGGTACTCCGGCTCCAGGACCTGGCGCAGCCGGGCAACGTAGGTGTGCACCAGCGAGCGGGCGCTGGGCGGAACCACCGCACCCCAGACCGCCTCCTCCACCTCGCCCACCGGGACGCTGTCGCCGAGGCGTAACGCCAGCAGGGCGAGGACCGCCCGCTGCTTGGCCGGGCCGGGCTCCAGCCGATGTCCGTTCCGCTCGACGTGCAACGGGCCCAGCAGGTCGACCCGGTAACAGATGCGCGTCTCCGTCATCAATCCCCCCAGCCTCAGCGTGAGCCGAGACTGACACATCGGGTTATCGGATCGCCACACTCAGCGATCGGCTCCTACGGGCCGGCGCATCAGGCCCGCCACCCCGCCGAGCAGCGTGGCCAGCACCGGGAGCCGCCGACAGCGGCAACTGACCGGTCAATCAGCAACCATAGGGTTGTTTTTCATATGGCGAATCTACTTGCGTGGATCAGTGTCGGCGTCCGGACCGGCGGCGTGGAGACCAGCACATGAGGGCCACCAGCAGGACCGGCACCCCCGGTCCGAAAGGTCAACTACCCCCGATGGACACGACGCTATATAAAATCATAGTATCTGGATGGCCGGACGACTCAGGTGAGGAGCACGAGGGCATGTTCGAGCGGTTCACCGACCGAGCGCGACGGGTTGTCGTCCTGGCCCAGGAAGAGGCCCGGATGCTCAATCACAACTACATCGGTACGGAGCACATCCTGTTGGGTCTGATCCATGAGGGTGAGGGCGTTGCGGCGAAGGCTCTGGAGAGTTTGGGGATCTCTCTGGAGGGCGTCCGTCAGCAGGTGGAGGAGATCATTGGGCAGGGTCAGCAGGCGCCGAGCGGGCATATTCCGTTCACGCCGCGGGCCAAGAAGGTGTTGGAGTTGTCGCTGCGGGAGGCGTTGCAGCTCGGCCACAACTACATCGGTACGGAGCACATCCTGTTGGGCCTGATCCGTGAGGGTGAGGGTGTCGCTGCTCAGGTTTTGGTGAAGCTGGGCGCGGATCTGAACCGGGTTCGTCAGCAGGTGATTCAGTTGCTTTCCGGTTACCAGGGTAAGGAGCCGGCCGCGGCTGGTGCCGCGCCGGGTGAGGCTGCGCCGTCGACCAGTTTGGTGTTGGATCAGTTCGGTCGGAACCTGACCCAGGCTGCTCGGGAGGGCAAGCTGGATCCGGTGATCGGGCGGGAGAAGGAGATCGAGCGGGTGATGCAGGTGCTCTCCCGCCGTACGAAGAACAACCCGGTGTTGATCGGTGAGCCGGGTGTTGGTAAGACGGCTGTGGTGGAGGGTCTGTCTCAGAAGATCATCAAGGGTGAGGTGCCGGAGACGCTCAAGGACAAGCAGTTGTACACGCTTGACCTGGGTGCGTTGGTGGCTGGCTCTCGGTACCGCGGTGATTTCGAGGAGCGTTTGAAGAAGGTGCTCAAGGAGATCCGTACCCGTGGTGACATCATCCTGTTCATTGATGAGATCCACACTTTGGTGGGTGCGGGTGCGGCCGAGGGTGCGATCGACGCCGCGAGTATCTTGAAGCCGATGTTGGCTCGTGGTGAGCTGCAGACCATTGGCGCGACGACGCTCGATGAGTACCGCAAGCATCTGGAGAAGGATGCCGCGTTGGAGCGGCGTTTCCAGCCGATCCAGGTGGGTGAGCCGTCGTTGGCGCACACCATCGAGATTCTCAAGGGTCTGCGGGACCGTTACGAGGCGCATCACCGTGTCTCGATCACCGACGCTGCTCTGGTCGCGGCCGCGACCCTGGCTGATCGGTACATCTCGGATCGGTTCCTGCCGGACAAGGCGATCGACCTGATCGATGAGGCGGGCGCCCGGATGCGGATCCGTCGGATGACCGCGCCGCCGGATCTGCGGGACTTCGATGAGCGGATCGCGCAGGTGCGTCGGGACAAGGAGTCCGCGATCGACGCGCAGGACTTCGAGCGGGCGGCGCAGTTGCGCGACACCGAGAAGCAGTTGTTGGGTCAGAAGGCGCAGCGGGAGAAGGAGTGGAAGGCCGGGGACCTCGACGTCGTCAGTGAGGTCGATGACGAGCAGATCGCCGAGGTGCTCGGCAACTGGACGGGTATCCCGGTCTACAAGCTGACCGAGGAGGAGACCTCGCGTCTGCTGCGTATGGAGGACGAGCTCCACAAGCGCGTCATCGGTCAGGAGGACGCGGTCAAGGCCGTGTCGAAGGCGATCCGGCGTACCCGGGCCGGGTTGAAGGACCCGAAGCGGCCGTCGGGGTCGTTCATCTTCGCCGGCCCGTCCGGCGTGGGTAAGACCGAGCTGTCCAAGGCCCTCGCCGAGTTCCTGTTCGGGTCCGAGGACGCCCTCATCCAGCTGGACATGTCCGAGTTCCACGACCGGTACACGGTGTCCCGGCTCGTCGGCGCCCCGCCCGGCTACGTCGGCTACGACGAGGGTGGGCAGCTGACCGAGAAGGTACGTCGTCGGCCGTTCAGCGTGGTCCTGTTCGACGAGATCGAGAAGGCCCACCCGGACGTGTTCAACACGCTGCTGCAGATCCTGGAAGACGGTCGACTCACCGACGGTCAGGGCCGCATCGTGGACTTCAAGAACACGGTCATCATCCTGACCACCAACCTGGGCACCCGCGACGTCGCCAAAGCGGTGTCGCTGGGCTTCCAGGCCTCGGAGGACTCGGAGTCCAACTACGACCGCATGAAGCAGAAGGTCAACGACGAACTCAAGCAGCACTTCCGACCCGAGTTCCTCAACCGCATCGACGACACCATCGTCTTCCACCAGCTGCGTCAAGCCGAGATCCTGTCGATCGTCGACATCATGATCTCCCGCATCGAAACCCAACTACGCAACAAGGACATGGGCCTGGAACTGACCGACAACGCGAAGAAGTACCTCGCCGCGAAGGGCTTCGACCCAGTACTAGGAGCACGTCCACTACGCCGCACCATCCAGCGCGACATCGAGGACAACCTGTCCGAACGGATCCTGTTCAACGAACTCACCCCCGGCCAGATCGTGGTCGTGGACTGCGAAGGCGACCCCAACGACATCGACAAATCCAAGCTCGTCTTTCCCGGCGGGGACAAGCCGGTACCGACAGGTCAACCGTAGGCCAGCCGGCCCACCGCCATCAGCCGGGCACGAGTCGCGTCGTCGCAGAGCGCCCCGGCCACCCCGGAGGCGTACGCCCGCTCGGGGGCGAGCCCGAGACGCGCCGCCAACTCGTGCTCTCGGCCGAGGTCGGTGCCGAACATCGCCGGGTCGTCGGTGCCGACCGTGCAGAGCAGACCGGCGGCGACGAGGCGGGGCAGCGGATGCGTGGCCTCGGACTCCACCACCCGGGTCCGCAGGTTGGACGTCGGGCACACGTCCAGCACCACACCCCGGTCCCTCAACTCGGCGAGCAGGTCGTCGTCCTCGGCGGCCCGAATGCCGTGCCGGAGCCGGGCCGGAGCCAGCTCCATCAGGTCACGCACCGAATCCGGGCCGCCCGCCTCACCGCCGTGCGGGACGAACGCCAGGCCGCCTTCACGGGCGATCGCCACGGCTCGGGCGAACGCCGCGACGGGCGCGGCCAACTCCGGCCCACCGAGACCGAACCCGACCACCCCCCGATCCCGGTACCGCACGGCCTGGCGGGCACACTCCTCGGCCATCGCCGGCTCCTGCTCGCGGTCCACGTCCGGGGTCAACCGCACCGACACACCGTGCCGCTCGTACGCCTCGGCGGCACCGTCGGCGTACCCCTCGAAGATCTCCGCCCAGGTGACACCCCGGCGCACCCGCTCGGCCGGCGAGAAGATGCCCTCCAGGTAGATTGCCCCATGGTCCGCCGCCTCGCCGGCGTACGCCACCACGACGCGCCGAAAGTCGTCGGCCGTCCGCAGGCAGTTCGTGGTGAGCACCCAGGTACGGACAAAGTGGGCGAAGTCGGTGAACTCGTAGAGCGGACGCAGGCCCTCGACCGTCTCGGCGGGCAACCGCTCGCCGTTGCGGCGGGCGATGACGAGCAGTGTCTCCGGTCGAACTGTCCCCTCGAAGTGGACGTGCAGTTCGATCTTCGGAGCCGCCCCGCTCCAGGGTGGGTTGTTCATCAGGCGGTACGGAGCACGTGCCACTCGGCCGTCATCGGCGCCCGCCCCCGCCAACCGGCCTGCGAGACGCCCAGCAGCCAGCGCAGCGGCGTGGCCGACAGCAACGGCGGATCGGTGACGCGCACCGGACGTACCGGCACCGTGACCGTCGTCCCCACGGCGGACCGAACACCCCGGTCAACACCCGTCTTCGCCGGTAGCCGCAGCTGGGCGTCGCCGGTCAGGAAACTGTCCGGCACGCCGTCGACGAGCGCCGCGGTGGCGTCCCGGTCCGGGCGCAGCAGCAGTACGCGGGCCTGGTGCTCGCCCGGCGGCACGGTGGGCGGCAGCGCCGCCGGCAGGGGGCGCGGCGCGGCGGCCCACCACTGGTTACGTCCGCCGTCGCGGGGAGTCACCGTAGCGAGCAGCAGCCCCGGCAGATCGCCGGTGTCGAGGTGCATCAGCGCCCGGGATGCCCGGCCGGCGACGAGGACTCGGCCGTGGATCACCGGAAGCAGCGCCGCCACCGACACTCCGATCAACTGCCGGGCAAGCCGGCGGAACCGCTCCGGCGGCAGGCTCACCCACCTGCGGAACTGGGTCGTGAAGGTGCCGACGCTCGAGTACCCGACCTGGGCGCTGATCGCCGTGACGGTCAGCGATGAATGCAGCAGCAGCCGCCGCGCTTCGGCCATGCGCAGGGCCGCCAGAAAACGCGCCGGTGTCATCGACGTGGCCTGCGTGAACAGGCGGTGAAAATAGAAGGGGCTGAACGAGGCGAGGCGTGCCAGCACCACCAGCGGCAACGGCCTGCTGAGTTCGCTTTTCATGTACTCGATCACCCGGACAATGGCGGCCAGCCGACCGTCGTACTCCTCGGGGACAGCGCCAGGAAATTGCCTCACGGCCCCTCCATCAACTACGCGGAAACCGTGGCCGATTGTGCTGTGCGGCTCTTGAACTCGTCTTGATTAGCTGCGCGCCGGCAGCGCGGGTGCCCCGATGGTCGACACCTCGCCGCGCACGAGATGCCTGGCCTGCACCTCAACGGGCTCCGCTGCGCTGCCGGGGTGTCGCTGGCACCCGGCGCGGACAACAGAGCAATCTGCAAGAAGACAGTGGCCGACGCGTTCAGCAAGTATTGGCCAGAGCGGGCAGATGTTCGATGGACATCTTTTCTAGGCGAAGAATCCGCATGAGCAAAATCACGGCGAATTGGACTGCCATGGCCCAGGTAATTTTGGCACTGCGGCAACGCATCCTGACCCCCGATAAGCGAGAGGCGTTGTTCGACGTGCGTGGCTTCCACGCCAAGAACGAGGCCGGGCGGCGGTCCCTGGAAAGTGCCGGTCTCAGCTTCATCGGTGGTTTCGGTGACGCCGCCGGAGCGCCCACGCCCCAAGCCGCCGAGGAACTACTGGAACGCCGACCCGCGCCGCTGCGCGGCTTCGCCTACGAGGGCGCCGCGATGGCGTACGCCCTGATCGACGGCCTCCGCCCCGGCGGCGGCCGAGGTCTGGCCCGGTTCCTGGCCGGGCGGGGTGGTGCCGCGCACCGCTACATGGTGCACGTGGGTGCCGGCTGGGCGATGGCCCGGCTGCCCCGCTGGCGTTGGAAGGCGGTCCTGCCACCCGACCCGCTGCTGCGCTGGCTCGCCCTCGACGGCTACGGCTTCCACCAGGCCTACTTCCACACCGACCGGTACGTCCACGGCCGGCACCGCGATCCGGAGCGCACCTGGCCCACCGAGCTACGCCACTACGCCCCGCACGCGGTGGACCAGGGCATCGGGCGGGCGTTGTGGTTCGTGGCCGGCGCCGATCCGGCCGCGCTGACCCGCCTGCTCACCACCTTTGCCGCCGACCGGCACGCCGACCTGTGGAGCGGGGTCGGCCTCGCGGCCAGCTACGCCGGCGGCGCCGACCAGGCCGACCTGACCGCGCTCCACGCGGCGGCCGGCGAGCATCGCCCCTGGCTCGCCCAGGGCAGCGCGTTCGCCGCCAAGGCCAGGCTGCGCGCCGGGCACGTGCCGGCGCAGACCGCCGGCGCGACCGCCATCTTCTGCGGCACCACGCCCGAGCGGGCCGCCACGATCACCGACACGGCATTGACCGACCTGACCGACTCGGCCTCGCTGCCCGCCTTCGCGGTGTGGCGTCAGCGCATCGCCGAACAACTTGTCCCGCTGGGGAGGTGCTGACCAGGTGTCCCTGATTCTTGGTTGGAGCCGACGTCAACTCGCCGGGCTCACCGCCTTGCTGCTGATCGTCGGCCTGTTCCTGATCGCCAGGCCGGCCACGGCAACCGACGACGAACGGCGGCGGGTGGCCGCGGCCTACCGGTTCACGCCGCTGTCCATCGCGATTCCCGGAGGGCTGCCACAGCAGAGCATCCGCCAGGTCAACAGGGAATACACCCATATCGACGCCTGGATCTCCTCGGTCGGCGCCGGGGTCGCCATGAACGACATCGACGGCGACGGCCTGGCCAACGACCTCTGCGTCACCGACGTGCGGATCGACCGGGTGGTGGTCACCCCGACCCCCGGGGCACGACAGCAGCGGTACGAGCCGTTCGTGCTCGACCCGGCCCCGCTGCCGATGGGGCCACACATGGCACCGATGGGCTGCGCGCCCGGCGACTTCAACGAGGACGGGCGCACTGACCTGCTGGTCTACTGGTGGGGCCGCACCCCGGTGATCTTCCTGGCCCGGCCCGGCGTCACCGGACTGTCCACGGCGGCCTTCCAGCCGGTCGAGCTACTTCCCCGGCCCGCCACCGACCAGGGCGGGTACGCCGGGCCGCAGTGGAACACCAACACGGTGAGCGTGGCCGACTTCGACGGCGACGGCCACGAGGATGTCTTCGTCGGCAACTACTTCCCCGACGGCCCGGTACTCGACCACACCGTCGGCGGCGGCGTGGCGATGAACCGGTCCATGTCGGCGGCGTTCAACGGCGGACGTGACCACATCCTGCGCTGGACCGGCGCGACGGCCGACACGGTCACCTTCACCGACGTGCCGGATCTCTTCGACGACGACGTCTCGCGCGGGTGGTCCCTCGCGTCGACCGCCACCGACCTCGACGGCGACCTGCTGCCGGAGCTGTACGTCGCAAACGACTTCGGCCCCGACCGGCTGCTGCACAACCGCTCCACCTCCGGCCGGGTACGGCTGGCCCTCGTCGAGGGCGAGGGCAGCCGGCTGACCGTGCCCAAGTCGAAGATTCTCGGACACGACTCCTTCAAGGGCATGGGCGTCGATGTCGGCGACCTCGACGGTGACGGCCTCTACGACATGTACGTCGGCAACATCACCACCTCGTTCGGCATCCAGGAGAGCAACTTCGCCTTCATCAACCAGGCCCGCGACGAGGCCGACCTGCGCCAGCGGTTCGCCGGCGGCCGGGCGCCGTTCGTGGACCGCAGCGCCCCCCTGAACCTCGCCTGGAGCGGCTGGAGCTGGGACGTCAAGATCGCTGACCTCACCAACCGTGGCCGGCCCGACATCGTGCAGACCAGTGGCTTCGTCAAGGGCGAGGTCAACCGGTGGGCGCAGCTTCAGGAACTGGCCACCACCAACGACACGCTGCTGGAGCACACCCGGTCGTGGCCACGGGTCAGAGCAGGCGACGACATCGCCGGCGGCCAGCCGCTGCGGCTGCACGCCCAGATGTCCGCCGGTGGCTACGCCGACATCGCCGGCCACCTCGGGCTGGCGGTGCCGATTCCCACCCGGGGCGTCGCCCTCGGCGACGCCGACGGCGACGGCCTGCTCGACATGGCGGTGGCCCGGCAGTGGGACGCGCCGGTCTTCTACCGCAACGACAGCCCCGGCACCGGATCGCAGCTGTCGCTGAGACTGACCCGTCCACCGGCCGGCGACGACGCCAGCGGCTCTCCGGTGATCGGCGCGGACGTCACCGTACGCACCCCGGACGGCCGCCTGCTGCGGGGCCGAGTCGACGGCGGCAGCGGCCACTCCGGCCGCCGCAGCTTCGAGGTGCACATCGGCCTCGGCGAGGTCACCGGGCCGGTTCAGGTCGACCTGGCCTGGCGGGACCGCACCGGCGAGGCCCGCGCACAGACCCTGACACTCACGCCCGGCCGGCACGCGCTCACCCTCGGGACCCAGGCACAGGAGGCGAGTTCATGACGAAGCCACGCGACCCGCGAGTGACCGCGCTGCGCCGCTTCGCGATCTCGATCACCGTCCTCAACATCCTCGGCTACACCGTTCTCGGCTTCGAGCAACCCGCCCTCTGGCCGGTGTACGCCGTGCTCACCGCGTACGCCGCCGAACTGCTGCTGGAGACGATAGGTGCGCAGAGCGAGGGCCGCGTCCCCCGGTACGCCGGTGGCATCCGCAACCTGGTGGAGTTCCTCCTCCCGGCCCACATCACCGCGTTGGCGGTGAACATGCTGCTCTACACGAACGACAGGCCACTGGTGATGCTCTTCGGCGTGCTGGTGGCGATCAGCGGAAAGTGGCTGCTGCGAGCGCCGGTCAACGGACGACTGCGCCACTTCATGAACCCGTCGAACCTCGGGATCGCGATAGTGCTGCTGCTGTACCCGTGGGTGTCCATCGCGCCGCCGTACCACTTCACCGAGAACCTTTCCGGCCCCGCCGACTGGGCAATCGTGGCGGTGATCCTCGTCCTGGGCACCATGCTCAACGCCAAGCTCGTGCGCCGGATGTGGCTGATCGCCGGCTGGCTGTCGATCTTCGTGGTGCAGGCGGTGGTCCGTGGCCTGGTGCTGGACACCGCGATCCTGCCCGCCCTGGCCACCATGACCGGCACCGCGTTCGTGCTCTTCACCAACTACATGGTCACGGACCCGGGTACCACGCCGAGCCGGCCCGCCGCCCAGTTCGCCTTCGGTGGTGGGGTGGCGCTGGTATACGGCGTACTGACCGGCGCGTCGGTGACGTACGGGCTCTTCTTCGCCACCGCGATCGTCTGCCTGGTCCGTGGCGTCTATCTCTGGTCGGTGCACGCCTCGCGTCGGGAGCAGCGTCGAGAGCAGGAGCACGTCAGCCCTGCCGCACCTGCCGAGACGCCGGCGACGACCGGCCCCGTCTCCGCGGAGAACACCAAGCGGCCCGTACCCGCCTGATCCGCGAACCGCGCATCCCCAGGAGAGACGACATGAGCAGAATCGCGGTCGTCGGCATGAGTTGCCGGTACCCGGAAGCCGATTCGGTGGCCGACCTGTGGCGCAACGCCCTCAGCGGACGCCGGGCCTTCCGCCGACTGCCGCCGGAGCGGATGAGTCTCGAGGACTACTGGGACGCCGACCCGGCCACCCCGGACCGGTTCTACAACCGGCACGCCGCAGTCATCACCGGGTACACGTTCGACCGGATCCGTCACCGGGTCGCCGGCAGCACCTACCGCTCCACCGACCTGACCCACTGGCTCGCGCTGGACGTGGCCGGCGAGGCGCTCGCCGACGCCGGCTGGCCGGACGGCGCCGGGCTACCCCGGGATCGCACCGCGGTCGTGGTCGGCAACACCCTCACCGGCGAGTTCTCCCGCGCCAACGTGCTACGGCTGCGCTGGCCGTACGTCCGGCGAGTGCTCGCGGTCGGGCTGCGCGAGCAGGGCTGGCCCGACGAACAGATCGCCGCGTTTCTCGCCACCACCGAGGAGCGGTACAAGAGCCCGTTCCCGCCGATCGACGAGGACACCCTCGCCGGAGGACTCTCCAACACCATCGCCGGGCGCATCTGCAACCACTTCGATCTCGGCGGTGGCGGCTGGACGGTGGACGCCGCCTGCGCCTCCAGCCTGCTGTCGGTGGTCACCGCCGCGCGCGCCCTGACCGACGGCGAGGTCGACGTGGCCGTCGCCGGCGGGGTGGACCTCTCCATCGACCCGTTCGAGATGGTCGGCTTCGCCAAGGCCGGCGCGCTCGCCCGCGACGAGATGCGGGTCTACGACGAACAGTCGCAGGGCTTCTGGCCCGGTGAGGGCTGCGGCATGGTCGTGCTGATGCGGCACGACGACGCGGTGGCCCAGGGCCGCCCCGTCCACGCGTCGATCGCCGGCTGGGGCGTCTCCTCCGACGGGCGCGGCGGGATGACCCGCCCCGAGGCGCACGGCTACCGGCTGGCGCTGGACCGGGCATACCGGCGGGCCGGCTTCGACATCGGCACCGTCGCGCTGTTCGAGGGGCACGGCACCGGCACCCCGGTCGGCGACGCCACCGAGCTGCGTGCCCTCTCCGCCGCCCGACGCGACGCCGGGGCCACCGATCCGGCCGCCATCGGTTCGATCAAGGCGCTCATCGGACACACCAAGGCCGCCGCCGGGGTCGCCGGGCTGATCAAGGCGACCATGGCGCTGCGACACGCGATCGTCCCACCCACCGCCGGCTGCGCCCGTCCCCGCGCCGAGCTGACCGGCGCGGACCGTACGTTGCGCGCCGCGCCGGTGGCCGAGCCCTGGCCGGCGGGAGCGCCCCTGCGCGCCGGGGTGACCGCCATGGGCTTCGGTGGGATCAACACCCACCTGGTGCTGGAGGCCGGTCGGCCCGCGGTGCCGGAGCGGGTCCGGCAGCGTCAGCTACGGCTGGCCCGGCACACCCAGGACGCCGAGCTCCTGCTGCTCGACGCCGCCGACCCGGCCGCGCTGCGGGAACGGGTCGCCGCGCTGCTGCCCCCGCTGGCGCGACTGTCGTACGGCGAGCTGACCGACCTGGCCGGCGCCCTCGCCGGTGAGCTCGGCGACCGGAGCATGCGGCTGGCCGTGGTCGCCACGTCCCCCGCCGAGGCGGTCAGCCGGTTCGAGCGGGCCCTGGCGGCACTCGACCGAGGCGACGACGAACTCCTCGCCGACGGCCTGGCGCTGTGTCGCATTCTCCGGCCGGCCCGACTCGGCTTCCTCTTCCCCGGGCAGGGATCCGGACGCCGCGTCGACGGCGGCGCGCTGGCCCGCCGTTTCCCGTCCGCCGCCGAGGTGCACCGGACCGCGGCGCTGCCAGCCGACGCCGACGCGGTGGCCACCGAGGTCGCCCAGCCGCGCATCGCCGCAGGTTCCCTCGCCGGCCTGCGGGTGCTGACCGAGCTCGGTGTCGAGGCACACCTGGCCGTCGGGCACAGCCTCGGCGAGATCACCGCGCTGCACTGGGCCGGTACGGTCGACGCGGCGGAGCTGTTGCGGATCGCCGCCGCCCGGGGCGCCGTCATGGCCGGCTGCCGGGAACCCGGCACGATGGCTGGCATCGCCGCCGACGACACCGCCACCGCCGGGTTGATCGGCTCGGAGCCGGTCGTGGTGGCCGGCTACAACGGACCCCGGCAGACCGTGGTCGCCGGCCCGTCGGACGCGGTACGGCGGGTCTGCCAGCGGGCCACCGAGGCCGGTGTGCACTGGGCGGACCTGGCCGTCTCGCACGCGTTCCACTCGCCCCTGATGACCTCGGCGGCCCGGGAGTTCGGCGACTGGCTGACGGACGTTCGGCTCGCCGCCCCACACCGGCCGGTAATCTCCACGGTCACCGGCGCGGAGCTGGCCTCCGACACGGATCTGGTGGCCTTGCTACGCCGGCAGATCACCGAGCCGGTGCACTTCGCCAGGGCGGTCTGCGAGGCCGGCCGGCGGGTGGACGCGCTGGTCGAGGTGGGTCCCGGCCAGGTCCTGAGCCGGATGGCCCGGGAACTGGTCGACGTGCCGGTGTTCGCCACCGTCACCGACGCGCCGACGCTGGCCGGGTTCCTCGGCACGGTCGGCGCGCTGTGGGCGCTGGGCGCCTGCGTCGATCACGGCGCGCTCGTCGGTGACCGTCCGCTCCGTCCGCTCGACCTGGGCGCCGAGTGGCGTTTCTTCGCCAACCCGTGCGAAACGGCGCCCAGGGTCGTGGTCGAGACGACACCGTCGGCCGGGGCGCGGCCGGCAACCGACGACACCGCGCGACCGGCGACGGCCGCCGATGACCGGGCCGCCGATGCGCTGACGGTGCTGCGCCGGCTGGCCGCGTCCCGCGCGGAGCTCCCACCGGAGAGCGTCGGCGAGGACACCCGGCTCCTCGACGGCCTGCACCTGAGCTCCATCGCCGTGGGGCAGCTGGTCAACGAGGCCGCGCGGGAACTCGGCCTGCCGGCGGTGCAGGCCCCGACGAACTTTGCCACCGCCACGCTTCGGGAGATCGCCGACGCACTCCGGGAGCTGGATCCGGCCGCCCCCCAGACGCACGGACGGGTGGACGGGGTCGCGCCGTGGGTTCGCGGCTTCACCGTCGAGCTGGTGGAGGAGCCGACAGAGCGGATGGCCGCCGGCCCCAGCGGGCCGGGCGACTGGCAACTGTACGCGCCCGACGGGCATCCGTACGCGCGGGCGCTGCGGGACGCCCTCACCAGTGCGGGCGTCGGTGCCGGGGTGCTGCTCTGTCCGGACGCCGCGGTGGACCTGGCACTCGCGCTGCGCGCCACCCAGGCGGCGGTGGCCCAACCGGCCGGCGGTCGGCTGGTGGTCGTGCAGCACGGCCGGGGCGTCGCGGGGCTGGCCCGCACCGCCCGGCTGGAGGGCGCCGACCTGCACGTGACGGTGGTCGAGGTCGAGGCGGCAACCGCCGACGACCTGATTCCGCGGGTCGTGCGTGAGGTGGCGGCCACCGACGGATACACCGAGGTACACCACGGCCCGGACAACCGGCGGCACATTCCCCTGCTTCGGCCGCTGCCGCTTCGCGGCGCGGCACGGGACGAACCGGCACCTGCGCCGCTGCGGCCGGACGAGGTCCTGCTCGTCACCGGCGGCGGGAAGGGCATCACCGCGGAATGCGCGCTGGCCCTCGCCCGGGACACCGGAGCCCGGCTGGCCCTGCTGGGGCGGGCGGACCCCGCCACCGACCCGGAGCTGGCCGCGAACCTGTCCCGAGGCCGCGAGGCGGGGGTGCGGCTGCGGTACGTCCGCGCCGACGTCACCGACCCGGACGAGCTGCGCGCCGCGGTGGCCGAGGTGCGGGAGCATCTGGGCCCGGTCGCCGGGGTCCTGCACGGCGCCGGGGTCAACCGGCCGAGCGCTCTCGGTGCGCTGGACGCCGACACCCTGCGCGCCACCGTCGCGCCGAAGGTGGACGGTCTGGAGGCCGTTCTCGCCGCGGTGGAGCCAGCCGGGCTGCGGCTGCTGGTGACCTTCGGCAGTGTGATCGGGCGTGGCGGCCTGCCCGGTGAGGCCCACTACGCGCTGGCCAACGACTGGCTGGCCCGGCTCACCGCGGAGTTCGGTCGGCGGTCACCCGACTGCCGTACGGTCTGTCTGGAGTGGTCGGTCTGGTCCGGCGTCGGGATGGGCGAACGGCTCTCCGCGGTCGAGTCGCTGCTGCGCGCCGGGATCACCCCGATCCCCCCGGACGAGGGCGTCCGACTGCTGCGCCAGGTGCTCGCCCTGCCCCGGCTACCCGCCTCGGTGGTGGTCACCGGTCGTACCGAAGGGCTGGACACGCTGCGCCACGAGCGGCGGGAGCTACCGCTGCTGCGCTTCCTGGAACGCCCGCTGGTGCAGTACGACGGCGTGGAGCTGGTGGTCGAGGCGGAACTCTCCGCCGAGAGCGACCCGTACCTCACCGAGCATGACCTAGACGGCAGCCTCCTGCTGCCCGCGGTGCTCGGCATGGAGGCGATGGCGCAGATCGCCACGGCGGTAAGCGGTGCCACCGGTGTCCCGGTCCTGACCGACGTGAGCTTCCCCCGACCCGTGGTGGTGGCCCGCCACGGGCGCACCACGATCCGGATCGCGGCGGTACAGACCGAGGCGGGCCGGGTGGAGGTGGCGATTCGCAGCGACGAGAGCGGTTTCGCGGCCGACCACTTCCGGGGCACCGTCCGCTTCGAGCCGGACGAGGGCGACCGGGAGGTGCCGGCGGTCACCACCGGGCTGCCGCCGGTGCCGCTGGAGCCGGGCCGCGAGCTCTACGGCGACCTGCTCTTCCAGGGCGACCGGTTCCGTCGGCTGCTGCGCTACCACCGGATCGCGTCCCGTCGCGCCGAGGCGGACGTCGCCACCACCGACGAGTCGCGCTGGTTCCACGCCTTTCTGCCGCAACGGCTGCTGCTCGGCGACGCGGGCGCGCGCGACGCCTTCCTGCACGGCATCCAGGTCTGCGTACCGGACGTCACGCTGCTGCCGGTCGCGGTGGACCGGGTGGAGCCGGCCGGGCCGAAGCTCGCCGCCAGTGAGCAGGTGCGTTTCGTGGCCGTGGAGCGGGAGCACCGGGGCGACACCTACCGGTACGACGTGACAGTGCTCGGCGCGGCCGGGGTGGTGGTGGAGCGCTGGCTCGGTCTGCGCCTGCGCGCGGTGCGCCACCGCCCCGCTGGCGTGCCGTGGCCGCCGGCCCTGCTGGGGCCGATGCTGGAGCGGCGGCTGGGCCGCTCGCTCGACACCGAGCTGGCGGTGGTGCTGGAGCCGCATCCGGACGGAGCCGACGGACGACGCCGGGAGATCACCGCCGTCGCCGTCGGGCGGGCCGTGGGACGGCCGGTGCGGCTGCGGTACCGGCCGGACGGGCGACCCGATGAGGTCAACGGCCGACGCGTCGCCGCCGCCCACAGCGCGGTCGCCAGCCTGCTGGTGGCGGGCGCCGGCCCGCTCGCCTGCGACCTGGAGGTGGTCCGGCCTCGGCCCGCCGAGGTCTGGGCCGATCTGCTCGGCCGGCACGCCGGGCTGGCCGGGCAGATCGCCGCCGACAGCGGCGAGGATGCCGACCTCGCGGCCACTCGCGTCTGGTGCGCCAAGGAGTGCCTGATCAAGGCGGGGCTGCCGGTGGACGCCCCGCTCACCGTGGCCGGCGGCGACGGCGACTGGGTGTCGTTACGCAGCGGCCGGGTCACCGTGACCACCGGCCCGGTCCGCCTGCGCGGAGAGCCACAGTCGGTGCTCGTCGCCGTCCTCACCGCGACGGGGGTGTGACGTGTCCACCTGGTACGAGTACCGCCACGTGATCGGCTTCGAGGAAACGAACCTCGTCGGCAACGTCTACTACGTCAACTACCTGCGCTGGCAGGGCCGCTGCCGGGAGATGTTCCTGCACGAGCACGCCCCCGGGGTCGTCGATGACCTGCGCGCCGGGCTGAAGCTGTTCACCCTGCGGGTCGACTGCGAGTTCCTCGCCGAACTTGACGCGTTCGACGAGTTGCGCATCCGGATGAGCCTGGCCGAGCTGACCCAGACGCAGCTCGGTCTGGCCTTCGACTACCTGCGCGACGGTTCCGGCGGGCCGGTACCGGTGGCCCGGGGCCACCAGCGGATCGCCTGCATGCGGGAGGTCGCCGGGCAGGTGGTGCCGACCCGGGTGCCGCCGCCACTGGTGCGGGCGCTCGCGCCGTACCGGGCGAGCGGAGGGACGCCCGGCCGTGCCTGAGCGCGCTGCGGCCGCGCTGCCCGCCGCCGGGGTGCTGCGTGGGGTGCTCGGTGAGTTCGTCACCGGCGTGACCGTGCTGACGGTGGGTGGCCCGATCCCGCACGGGATGACGGCGAACTCGTTCACCTCCGTCTCGCTGGACCCTCCGCTGGTGCTGCTCTGCGTGCGTCGGGACAGCCTCATGTTCGCCTGCCTGGCCGACGCGGACGGGTTCGGCATCTCCGTCCTGGCCGCCGGGCAGGAGCACCTGGCCCGACATTTCGCCGACCGTCGCCGACGGCCCGGGCGGGGACAGTTCGCCGGGGTGGGCTGGTCGCCGGGTGAGCAGACAAGCGCGCCGCTGCTGCACGAGGCGCTGGCCTGGCTGGAGTGCCGGCCGTGGCGCTGCCACGACGGCGGTGACCACTACATCGTGGTGGGTCGGCTGGTCGCCGCACGCGCTGCCGCCGACCGGGACGCCCTGACCTTCCGGCGGGGCCGGTTCGGCAGGTACGCGGACCCGCATCCGGCCGGCAGCCGCCAGCACAACCAACCGATCCTGAGGGAGGCGCAGTGACACTGTCGGAGAAGCGAGACACCGGCGTCCTCGGGCTGGATCTGAACGGGAGCCGGCATCGGGCGGCCCTGCAGATCTTCCTCGTCATCGTCATCGCACACTGGGCGGAGCACCTGGTGCAGGCCGCCCAGATCTGGGTGTTCGGCTGGTCCCGACCCGAGGCGCGCGGCGTGCTCGGCATGCCGTTCCCGTGGCTTGTCGAGAGCGAGTGGCTGCACTACGGGTACGCCCTCATCATGCTTGTCGGCTTCTGGCTGCTGCGCGGCGGCTTCGTCGGTCGCTCCCGGTCCTGGTGGACCGCGGCCCTGCTGATCCAGGTCTGGCACCACCTGGAACACCTGCTGCTGCTGGTGCAGTCGCTCACCGGCATCCACCTGGGCGGGCAGCCGGTGCCCACGAGCATCGTGCAACTGATAGTGCCCCGGGTGGAGCTGCACCTGTTCTACAACGCCGTGGTTTTCGTGCCGATGGTGGTGGCGATGTACCTGCACCGGAGGCCACTCGCCGACGAACTGGCCCGGATGCGGTGCAGTTGCCGCCCGCCGGCCGTTGCCCGTTGAGCCGCCGATCGGGCCGGCTGAGGTGGCTGGCGGCGGGCCTGCTCACACTCCTCGCGCTCGGCGTGGCCGGGATGACGGTGGTGGCGGCGCTGCGGCCGGCGCGGTTGGTCGCCACCGACCCCCCGGCCGGCACCCGGCTGACCACGGCTCCCGAGGCGGTGACGCTGACCTTCAACGGCCCGCTCGACGGCGAGCAGACCCACGTCTGGCTGACCGGGCCGGGCACCGCCTTTGCACCGACCGGTGCGCCGCGGCTCGCGGGGAGCCGGGTCGAGCTGCCGGTCACGGTGTCTGGCGACGGGAGTTACCGGATCGGCTACCACGTCCAGTTCGCGACGGGACAGACCGTGGCCGGAGCGATCCCGTTCACCGTCGCCGCCGGGCTCACCGCGCCACCGCTGGTGGGCACGACCGTCTCCCCTCCGGTCACCGCGCCGCCGGCCGGGTCCGCCGGAGGTGGCCATCACGCGGGTGCGGGCGGACCGGCAGACCTGGCCCTGTTGCTGCTGCCGGTGGCGACCGGCGCGGTCCTGCTGGTGCTGCTGGCGCGGCGGCAGCGTGACCGGCCGACCGGGCCGTCGGGCCGGCGACCGCGGGCCTGGGCGCTGCGTGAGCCGGAGGACGCCGACGGTCTCCCCGCCGACCAGGATCCGGCCCGGCCGGCCGGACGACCGGATCGACAGGAGGAGCAGCGATGTCTGTATCGACCGATGCCGCCGCCGTCAAGGCCGAACAGCGGCGGACCTGGGACGCCGTCAGCGACGGCTGGACGCGCGAGTGGCAGACCTTCGAGCGCGGCGGAGCCGCACTGACCACCCGGCTGCTGGCCCTTGGCGGGGTGCGACCGGGACACCGCGTCCTGGACGTCGCGACCGGGCCGGGGGAACCGGCGCTCAGCGCCGCCGACGTGGTCGGTCCGACCGGTACGGTCACCGGCGTCGACCTTTCCCCCGCCATGGTCGCCGTGGCCCGGCACCGCGCCGCGGGCCAGCGCAACGTCAATTTCCTCGTCGCCGACCTGGAGACGATGGAACTGCCCCCGCACGCCTTCGACGTCGTGCTCAGCCGGCTCGGTTTGATGTTCGCCGTCGATCCCGACGCCGCGTTCCGCAGGGTCGCCCGGCTGCTCGCCCCTGGCGGGGTACTCGCCGCCGCGGTGTGGGGACCACCGGCGCGGGTACCGCTGATGTCGCTCGGCTATGGCGTGCTCGCACGGCTGCTGGACCTGCCGTCCGGGCCACCGGGCTCCCCCGGCCCGTACCGCCTCTGCGACCCGCAGGCGCTGGCGGCCGGTCTGGACGCCGCCGGCCTGAGCGACGTGACCGTGGCCGAGTACCCGGTTCCGTTCCGGTTCGACGGCCCCGGCGAGTACGCGCGGTTCACCCGGGCGGTGGCGCCGCCGCCGGTACGTGAGCGGGTCGACGCGCTCGGTGCGGCCGAGCAGGACGCGCTCTGGGCTGCGGTGGCCGGGGCCGCCGAACGGCACGTCGGCGGGGATGGTGTGGTCGAGCTGACCTCGACCGCGCTCACCGTCCGGGCGGTCGCCCCGGGGTGAGCCGCGTCCCGCCCGCGAGCACCGGCCGGGCGGAGGAGAACCGATCCGTAGGAGAAGGAAGGACCGACATGACCACCGAACTGCAACGCCGCAAGCTGGAGAAGGTCTTCGCCTCGTACGACGCGGACGGCGATGGCGTGATCGACGGGCTGGACATCACGGCGATGGCGCAGATCTGGTGCGACACGTACCAGGTCGCACCGTACTCGCCGGGCTGGCGCCGCATCCACGGTGCGGCGGCCCGGATGTGGCGCGGAATGCGCGGCAGCGACGGGCCTGACGGCGAGAAGCGGGTGACCGTCGCCGAGTGGGTGGCCTGGGCCGACAAGCCGGACTTCCCGGAGTTCGTCAGTAACGCGGCGGTGCCGTTCAGTCTGGCCGTCTTCGACGTGGCCGACGCCGACCGCGACGGGCGGATCAACCACGCGGAGATGTTCGCGGCGCAGCGCAAGAGCGGGATGCGTGCGGAGGAGACCCAGCGGGTTTTCGACAGGCTCGACACCGACCGGGACGGCTATCTCACCAGCGAGGAGTACGGCCGGGCGGCGCACGAGTTCTACCTCAGCGCCGACCCCGACGCACCGGGCAACGTGATCGCCGGGGAACTCTGAGCGGCGGTCGGAACCCTCGCGGCGACGCCACCGGTGGGCCGCTCGCGCCGTACCCCTCGACGCCCG
Source organism: Verrucosispora sp. WMMD573 (assembly GCF_027497175.1). Taxonomy (NCBI): domain Bacteria; kingdom Bacillati; phylum Actinomycetota; class Actinomycetes; order Micromonosporales; family Micromonosporaceae; genus Micromonospora; species Verrucosispora sp. WMMD573. Next base: position 5,507,374 of record NZ_CP114901.1, read on the forward strand.
GCCGCCGCCCCATCGGGGGCGGCGGCCGGGCGCCCGCCGTTCACCGGGTGCGTTGCCGGACGGTCATCGGCAGCGAGTCGACAGGCATGGTCATGGCCGGCACGGGCTTGGGCTGGTGGCCCGGCACCGGCTCCAGCCGCCAGCGGGCGGCGATGCTGGCCAGCGAGACGATCATCTCGGTCCAGGCGAACTGGTCGCCGATACAGCCGTGCACGCCGGTGGCGAACGGCATGAAGGCGCCGCGCGGCAGTGCCCGTGCCCGCTCCGGCAGCCACCGGTCAGGGTCGAAACGCTCCGGCTCGGGGTAGATCCGGGGGTTGTGGTGGACGGCGTGGAAGCTGTAGAGCACGTCCGAGCCGGCCGGGATCAGATAGCCGCCGAGCTCGGCGTCGCGGGCGGTCACCCGGTTGTTGAACAGACCTTGGGTACGCAGCCGCAACGTCTCGGAGAGCACCTGGCGGGTGTACTCCAGCGCCGCGACGTCGGCGTAGCCGGCCGCCCGCCCGTCGAGCACCCGGTCGACCTCGGCATGCAGCCGCCGCCGCACCTCGTCGTCCACCCCGATGTGGTGCAGCGCCCAGCAGAGCGTGTTGGCGATGGTGTTGCTGCCGGCGATGAAGAAGGTCATCACCTCGTCGTGAATCTGCTCGTCGCTCATCGCCGGCCGGCCGTCCTCGTCACGGGCGAGGAGCATCATCGACAGCAGGTCCCCGTGGTCGATGCCGGCCGCGCGGTACTCGGCGATGACCCGACGGATGGTGGCCCGCAGGTAGTCGACCGCGGCGTCGTACTCGCGGTTGGCGTGCGTCGGCAGACGGGTCAGCACACCGGTCAGGTCGGTGATCCGGCGGAACAGTCCGCCCAGAACGGTGGTGGTCGCCGCCATGAACCGGGGGCGGTCGACACTCCGGTCGCCAGCGAAGATGACCTCGACGACATTGCCGAGGGCCAGCTCGTCCATCTCCTTGTCGACGGCGAGACGCTGGCCCTCCTGCCAGGAGTCGAGCTTGCCGGCGACCATCCGGCTCATCAGTTCGGTGTAGTGGATGACCTTGTTGCGGTGGAAGGCGGGCTGGATCAGCGCCCGCTGCCGGCGGTGGAACTCGCCCTCGGAGATGCCCAGACCGTTGCCGAACATGGACCGGAAGCGTTCGGTCATCGGCCCGCCCCGGACGAAGGTGTCGCCGTCGCGGAGCAGCTCGCGCATCAGGGTCGGATCGTTGACCACGTATGCCGGGCGCCGGCCGAGCGCGATGGTGACGACCGGCTCACCGGACTGTAGTTCGAGCAGGAACTCGGCGGGCCGTCGTTTCATGTGCAGGCCGTGCCCGAGCACGGGTAGGCGGCCTGGCGCCGGCGCGGGCGTGCGCAGGGTGCTGGTCATGGTGCGTTCCCTCGGTGTCGGGCCGGCGCGGCTCGCCGCGTCGGCGAGGACGGTGACGGACCGGACCCGCCGGCGGATGCGACGGCGGTCCCGGGGCGGACTCAGCGGGAGAGCAGCGCCCCGGCGGCGTGCCAGACCCGCGACGATCCGATGGTCTGCCCGTTGGCCAGGTCCTGCAGGGTGATCTGCACCCGCCACGGGTCGAACCGCAGCACCTCGAAACCGGTGTCGGTGGGGCCGTCGGGCCAGACCGCGTACGGGTCGAAGCCGCGCCGCGTCGCCTCGGTGGCGACCAGGTCCCAGACGTGGCGCTTGGTGTCGCCCGGCTCCAGCCAGGTGGCGCGGCAGTCGACGAAGACAGCGTCGTGCGCGGGTGTCCAGTAGCTGCATGAGACGTACGGATTGCGGGCCAGGTGGGCGGTCTTGACCGGCGACCGTGAGGTGCTGACCCAGCCGGTGGGCCCGCCGTCACCGACCTCCCAGGAGACGTGCATGATGCGGCTGCGTGGCCGGTCGCGTCCGTCGACAGTGGCCACCGTGCACCAGCCGATCCCGGCGGTCAACCGCAGGAAGTCGTCACGGAGGTCAGCGAAGTCGTCGACCGGGTTGCTGAACGTGGAAGGCTCCATCACGAGATGGTAGAGCCGCAGCATCAGCCATCGCTATATGATTCTCAATTCTTGCGGTGGTACGGGCATCATCCGGCCCGCAACACCTTGCGCAGCGCCTCGATCACCCTGGCCTGGGTGTCCGGGTGCAGCGACGGATACATCGGCAGCGAGAAGACCTCCCCCGCCAGCCGCTCGGTCACCGGGAGCGAGCCGTCGCGGTAGCCGAGGTGGGCGAAGCCGCGCATGGTGTGCACCGGCCACCGGTAGCTGACGTTCAACTCGACGCCGTGCGGGCGCAGCTCCTCCAGGATCTCGTCGCGCTGCGGGTGCCGCACCACGTAGAGGTAGTACACATGCTCGTTGCCCGGCGCGGTGACCGGGAGGACGAGGCCGGTGCCGGCGAGCCCTTCGTCGTAGCGCCGGGCGATCGCACGGCGGGCGGCGAGGTAGCCGTCCAGGCGCCGCAGCTTGCGGCGCAGGATCTCCGCCTGCACCTCGTCCAGGCGGCTGTTCCGGCCGGGCGTCTCGACCACGTAGTAGCGGTCCTCCATGCCGTAGTACCGCAGCCGACGCAGGCTCCGCTCGACGTCGGGGTCGGCGGTGAGCGTCGCACCACCGTCGCCGTAGGCGCCCAGCACCTTCGTCGGGTAGAACGAGAAGGCTGCGGCGTCACCGAGCGAGCCGGCCAGGCGTCCCTGGTGCCGGGCGCCGTGCGCCTGCGCGCAGTCCTCCAGCACTCTCAGGCCCCGCTCGGCGGCGAGCGCGCGCAGCGGAGCCATCTGCACGCACTGGCCGTAGAGGTGTACCGGAAGCAACGCCCGGGTGCGCGCCGTGATCACCTCGGCGACCTGGTCGACCCGCATCAGGCAGGTCGCCTCGTCCACGTCGACGAAGACCGGTACCGCGCCCACGGCGTCGATGGCGAGCACCGTCGGCGCGGCGGTGTTGGCGACGGTCACCACCTCGTCGCCGGGGCGTACCCCCAGCGCCCAGAGGGCCAGCGAGATGGCGTCGGTGCCGTTCGCCAGGCCGACACAGTGCGGTGCGCCATGGTAGGCGGCGAACTCCCGCTCGAAGCCGCGCACGCTCTCGCCGAGTACCAGCCGTCCGGAGGAGAAGACCTGTTCCACCGCGCCGAGGATGTCCGCGCGCTCGGTCTCATACTCGGCCAGATAGCTCCAGACTCCGACGGTCATGGCGGCAGACCTCCCGGGACGCGTCGTCGCCGCGGTGCCTCACCCCGGCATCACCACCCCCGCATCCTAGAACGCCAGCTCTCGAACAGCTACACGTTCGTCAACCGATTGTGGTACTCGCGGCTGCGGGGCACTGGCCCGAACGGACGGAACCACGCCGTCCGCAGCGGTCGATGTCTTCGTCGGTTGGCACCGGATCCGGTGTCGGCGAACCGGCCGACAGGTACCCCTGTCGCCCTTCCCCAGCACCGCTTACACCTCTGTCAAGGCCCGCCTGACCTGCCAGGACACCGGGCGGCGTCGACATCATTGGCCCGTCCGCCAGCGCGTCGAAATTGCGCCGAATGAATTTCCCAGCGGCCGACTTGCCATCAATTGACAGTTGCAATTCGCATAGTAGGCTTCGTGCCGCAGGCGCCGCTCCTCGGTGTTGCCTCCTTCTTCCAGACAGCGCCGCCTGGCATGTTCCGGCCTCATTTCCGCACGTGACCAGGAGGACGTCCATGTCCCGTCCAAGACTGCGAGGGCCGTTCCGGCGTGCTGCCCATATCGGAGTGATCGCGCTCGTCGCCATCAGCAGCGGCGTGGTGCCGCCCCAGCCGGCCGCCGGCGCGTCGGTGCAACGGATCACCTCGACGGTGACCGGCAGTGACGGTGAGCCGTACCGCATCACCAACCACCTCACCAGGACGGCCCAGGCCGCCGAACGCCGAGGCGCACCCGCCCGCGAGTGGCTGCTGGTCTGGACCGGCGACGCCGCGCCCGGTCCCAACGGCAAGCCCGACCCGGACTTCCTCGCGGTCATCGACGCCACCCCCGGCTCGCCCGACTACGGGCGGGTGGCCAACACGGTCACCATCGACTCGGTCTTCGGCAACGAGCCGCACCACATGCAGTACACCTGGCGCAAGGGTGACAGCGTGTACGCGGGCGGCCTGCTCAGCGACACCGTCTTCATCTTCGACGTCAGCCGGCTGCCCAGGGTCTCCCTGAGCGGCGTGACGCTGCCGCACGACACTCCGTGCGGCTCGGTGCCGGACGCGTTCACCGTCCTGCGCGACGGCACCGCGTACGGCACGTACATGGGCGGCCCGGACATCGCCGGGCCCTGCACCTACTCGGACGGCCAGACCCGGGTGGGCAACGGCTTCGCCGGCTCCCCCGGCGAGGTGGTTCGCCTCGGCGCCGACGGCACCGTGCTGGCCGAGATGCCGGCGGCGAAGAAGGAGGCCGAGGATCCGGTCTTCTGCCCCAACCAGCCGGTGCTGCCCGTGGCGACCTGCGCCAACCCGCACGGCATCGCGCTGCGCGAGGATCTGGACCGACTGGTCACAAGCGACTTCGTCGAGGTCCGGCACGTGGTCGCCGGCCTCGTGACCGACCCCAACCTGCAACGCCGCACGGTACGCACCTACGACATCAGCGACCGGAACCGGCCTCGGCTGCTGTCCCTGTCCTACCTGCCCGACGGTCCCCGCGCCGACGACGAGTTCAGCCGGGAGGGCATGCTCGCCATGGAACCCGCGGTGACCAACAAGCGCAGGCACCGAGGTGCGTTCGTGGCCACCGGGATGGGTGCGGTCTACTACACACCGGACATCACCAAGCGGAAGCTGACCTGGCGGCAGGTCTTCGACGACGCGACCGCCTTCCGCCGGCTCTACCCGCGGAACACCCCGACCAGCGCAGCCGACGGCGGCAGCTGGCTCATGGTGAGCCCGGACGACAGATTCCTGTTCCACACGGTGATGTTCGGCGGCAACGACTCGCCGGCGGTGAACGCCGAGTCCGGCATGGTCTATGTGTTGGACATCCGCCGCCTCCTGGCCACCGGCAGCCGGACCTCCTGCCAGATCGACACGATCACCGAGACCGTACGCGGCGGCGCCGAGTGGGACTGCCCGGCGCTGGTGGGCGCTTTGCCCATCGTCGACACTACGCTCGGCGGCCCGCACTGGGGAGCGATGGACACCTTCCAGCGTGTGCCGGGCGGACGGCACTTCCGCCAGACCGACCGGGTCTCCCGCGTGGTCACTTCGAACTACTTCGTGGCTCCCACCGGCCTCGACGGCGACGCCCGGGTCTGCATGGCACTGGTCGGTCCGACGGGACGGCTCACCGAGGACCGGGCGTTCCGCGACGAGCACACGGGCAGGCGCTGCCTGAGCTTCGACCGGACGAGTTGGCCGCACGGCGACACCGGCAAGGCGAATCCGCACGGGCTGCTCTTCGCGGTGGCCGACGCGCAGCTGCGCTGACATCCGACCGACGGCGGGCGGCGCGGCGCCGTCCGCCGTCGGCTCCGCCGAAGGGGTGTCGGGTCGGCTCAGACCAGAGCGGTGAGCCGGGGCACCACGTCGGCCGGGGTCGGCAGCGCGGCGATCTCGGCGCGCACCTCCCGGGTCACCCGGCCCAGCTCCACATCGGCGAGCAGCCGGCCGATCGTCACGGCGTCCAGCTCCCGGATCCCGCCCAGCACGTGCGCCAGCCCCCGGGCGCGTAACAGCTCGCCGGTGACCAGTTCGTCCGGCGAGCCGGGCAGCACCAGCTGACGAACGCCGAGCGCCGCGCAGGTGAGGGTGGTGCCGTCCCCGCCGTGGTGAATCGCGGCAGCGCAGCCACGCAGCAGTTGGTTCAACGGCACCCAGCCGGTGACACGCACGTTCGGCGGCAGGTCCGCCGGCGCGGCAGACTCCCCGATCGCCAACACGAACTCGACATCCAGCTCGGACGCGGCGGCGAGCACCCGCTCGACACCGGCGGCGAAGCGGTCCGGCCCGCCGAGGGTGCCGAAGGTGACCGCGATCCGCGGACGGGTGACCGGTTCCCGGAGCCAGTCGGGCACGGTCCCGCCGCCGTTGTACGGCACGTACCGCATGGAGAGTTCGGCCGGCCCGCCCTCCACCAGGCTGGGTGGCGCGATGTCGACCGTGCTGATGCCCTCGGGTAGTGCCACCCCGTGCCGGCGCAGCGCCACCGCGCCGGGCAGCTCGCGCAGCAGCCGCGGAGTGAACCGGGCCAGCCCGAGGCTGTGCGCCACGGCAGGCACCTTCAGTTTGGCGGCGACGACCGGACCGACCGCGAAGATCGGATCGTACACCACCAGGTCCGGCTGGACCCACTCGGCCAGCGCGACGTGGGCGTCCACGAACGGATCCCAGGCCGCAACAATGTGCGGCTTGCGCTCCTCCATCTCGCCGATCGGGTCGGCGCCGATGGGCTCGAAGAGGCGCGGTACGTCCCGGATGAACTGCGCCTGCATGTCCGAGGTGGTCCGTCCGGGCACGGCGTCCAGGACCGGCAGCCCGGCCCGGGCCACCGCCAGCGCGTCGCCGGCGGTGACGAAGGTGACCTCGTGCCCGGCAGCGCGGAACCCCCAGCCGAGCGGTACCAGCGGGAACGCGTGGCCGATGGCCGGACCCGGAATGAACACTACGCGCATGGCTTCTGCTCTCCCTCTCGCCGGGGCGGGCGGTCGACGCCGGGGGGCCGGCGCAGCTCGTCGTGCCAGAAGTCGGCGACCGCCCGGTACAGGTCACGCCGGGGCCACCAGCCGAGCGCCGTCGCGGCCGCAGCCGGGTCCACGCACGACCACTGCGTCGCGTCCCGCCAGCTCGGTGGGTCGGCACGCTCCACCACCGTCGCCGGTACCCCGCTGACCTCCACCAGGAGCCGCACCAACGCCCGCACCGGCACCGCCTCGCCCCGGCCGATGTCGAGCACCCGGCCGGTCACCGGGCGTTCGGCGGCGGCCAGCACGGCCGCGGCGGCGTCCCGGACGTCGACGAAGTCGCGCCGGGCCACCAGCGGGGCGAGCGTCACCTCCGTCGCGACACCGGCCCGCGCTGCCGGTACCAGCGCGCCGGCGACCCGGCCCAGCAGGCTGGTCGCGGGGAGTCCTGGACCGAGCGCGTTCACCAGGCGCAGCACCACGGCGTCGACGTGACCAGCCTCGGTGGCCGCCAGCACCGCGCGGGTCGCGGCGAGCTTCGCCCTGCCGTAGGCGGTACCAGGCAGGGGCGTACGGTGCGGATCAGCCAGTCGGCCCGGCGGCTGCGGGCCGTGTTCCAGCACCGAGCCGAGATGGACCAGCCGTGGCCGGCAGTCGGTACGGCGCAGCGCGGCGAGCAGCAGGCCGCTGAGCCTGGTGCAGCGCTCGGCCATCCGGTCGGGGTCGAGCCCCCAACTGCTGCCGGTGGCGTCGACGATGGTGGCCGGACCTGCGCCGTCGAGGAGCCCGGCCAGCGTCTGCGGGTCGGTACGGCCGAGGTCGAGCATGGTGAACCGGTGCCGGCGCCGGTCGGCCGGGGCGCGGCGCGCCACCGTCAGCACCTCGTGGCCGCTGTCGGCGAAGGCGTCCGCGACGTGCCGGCCGACGAAGCCGGTGCCGCCCAGCACGACCACCCGCGGCCGGCCGCCGGTCACGACGCACCCGCCGGCCGGGCGAGCCACAGACCCCAGCGGAACGGCTCAGCCTCGACGTGCGCGGCGGCGAGCCCGGCCCGGCCGAACGCGGCGGCGAAGTCCGCCGGCCGAAACAGCGTCAGCTCGGTCGTCGCCGTGTCCTGCCGGATGCCCGTCTGCGGGTCCGCGTACGCCTGGTGCACGGTCATCCGGATTCGGTCGTGCGCGTCGTCCAGCCACCTGGAGTGGGACAGCCGGATCACCACCCGGCCCTGTTCCTGCACCATGTCGCGGGCCACGTAGCCGGGAACGAACGCCTCCGGCGGATACCAGGGTTCCACCGCCAGCACGCCGTGCGGGCTCAGGTGGGCGGCGAGCCGTGCCACCGTCCGGTCCAGCTCTACGGTGTCGCGCAGGTGCGGTACCGCGAAGAGGCAGACCACCGCGTCGAAGACGGCGGCCAGGTCCAGGTCACGCATGTCGCCGTGGTGCAGTGTCGCGCCCGGCACGCGGGTGGCCGCGCGCGCCAGCATCTCCGCCGACAGGTCCACGCCGGTCACCGGGGCGAAGTGTGCCCGCAGGTGTGCCAGGTGCAGCCCGGTGCCGCAGGCCACGTCGAGCAGTGAGGCGGCGGTGGGGTTCCGGTGCCGGACCAGGCGGGCGAGCGCGTCGGCCTCGGCCCGGTGATCGCGGCCCCGGTGCCGCATCACCAGGTCGTAGACCTCGGCGTAGCCGGCGCGGTAGATGCTCACGGTGTCGGCGCCCTCACCTGACGCACACCGTCGGCACGTAGTGGATCCACCGGCCGCCGGCGGCCCGGAACCCGGTCTCCTTCGCCATGATCTCGTCGGCGTGGTTCCAGGCGAAGAGCAGGGCGTAGTCGGGGTACGGGTCGGCGAAGGCCGCGGGTGGACGGACCGGGATGTGCGCACCGGGGGTCAGCCGGCCCTGCTTGGCCGGGGTGGTGTCGCAGACGTACGCGACCAGCTCCGGCCCGAGCCCGCAGTAGTTGGTGACCGTGGCGCTCTTCGCGGTGGCCCCGTAGGCGGCGACCGTGCGGCCCTGCTCCCTCAGCGAGCGCAGCAACGTGACCAGGTCCTGCCGGGTACGGGCGACGTCGGCGGCGAACCGGCGCAACGCCTCCGCCCCGGTCACTCCCCGCTCCTGCTCCTCACGCAGGAGCTCGGCGACGGCCGCGGACGGGGTGCGTCGCCCGGTGTGGGCGAGGGTGTAGCGCACCTCACCCCCGTGCACCGGCAGCCGGCGAACGTCAACCAGCTCCAGCCCGAAGCGGGCGGCGGTGGCCCGCACCGAGTGGGCGGTGAAGTAGTAGAAGTGCTCGTCGTAGATCTGGTCGAAGGCGGCCTTGGCGAGGATGTCGCCCAGGTACGGGTCCTCGAAGACGAAGACGCCGTCGGGGGCGAGCAGCAGCCGCGCTCCGCGCAGTACCGAGTCGAGATAGGGCAGATGGCACACCGTGTTGGCGGCGTAGATGACGTCCGCCGGTCCGTCGGCGGCGAGTACCCCGGCCGCGGTCTCCTCCTCGAAGAAGGTGGTGCTCACCCGTACTCCCTGCCGCCGGGCGAGTTCGGCCACCCCGGCGGACGGCTCGAAGCCGAGGTGCCGCACGCCCGCCTTGGCCACCGTCCGCAGCATCACCCCGTCGTTGGCGCCCAGCTCGACACAGAACGCGCCGGGCCGGGTCAGCTCGGTGCCGAGCAGTTCCCGGCCCGTGGCGGTGAAGTGCGCGCGCATCACCGCCGACAGCGACGAGCGGTACGGATAGTCGTGGTGGAACATCCGCTCGCGGGGCACCTCCTCGACGAGCTGGACCATCGTGCAGTCGGCGCAGCGGGCCAGTGCGAGGCGGTAGAAGAACTCGTCGGCGAGTTCGGTGGGGCGTGGAAACGCGTCGGAGAGTGGGTGTCGACCGAGGTCGAGCATTTCGGCGACCGGGCCGCCGCAGATCCGACAGCCGTGGCCGGTGGCGACGGCCATCTTCCTGGTCACCCGTGCGCCGCCGGCCGGGGCGGTGCGGCCTTGTGGGCGACGATGACGACGCAGCCGACCTTGGTCCGCAGGACGTCGAGCACGGCCGGCATCTCGGCCAGGAAGGCGTCGATCTTCTCGGCCCCGTGGGCGGCGGCGAGCGTCTCGCGCCGCTGCCGCACCCGCTCGTAGTACGCCGGGAACGAGCGGCTGATCTTGTCACCGCAGCTGAGGAACTCGTCGACCACGAACCCCGCGTCGCGGACCAGGTCGAACGCGGCCATCGGCGGGCCGGGCGGGGCGAGGGTGAAATCGGTGAGGATCTGCCGGTCCCGCTCGGTGAGCGGGGCGTCCTCGGCGAGATCGGTGAGCACCACCCGGCCGCCCGGCTTGAGCACGCGGTGGATCTCGGCCAGCCACTGCTGGCGGTCCTGAGCGTGCACGAGGGACTCGAAGGCGAGCACCTTGTCGAAGGAGGCGTCCGCGTAGCTCAGCGCGCCGGCGTCGCCCAACTCGAAGCGGACCTGGCCGCGCAGCCCGGACTCGTTCACGCGCTCCCGGGCCCGCTTGAGGTGCTCGGTGCTGTTGGTGATACCGGTGATGTCGGCGTCGCTGCGCTGGCCGAGGCGGATCGCCGGTTCGCCGGCCCCGCACCCGAGGTCCAGGAGTCGCTGCCCGGGACGCAGCGCGAGTCGGTCACCCACGATGTCGGTGAACCGGTTGATGGCCTCCAGGAAGGGTGTGGGGTCGTCGTCGTCCTCCCACCACCCGAAGTGGATGTTTCCGCCGAGCACCTCGACGGCCCAGGCGCCGTCGTCGTAGATCTCCGCTACCTCGTCGACCTCGACCAGCTCGCGTGTGGACACGTCCGCTCCTCACTCCCGACGGCACCTGCTGCTTGAGAATGTTATAGCCAGCGACGGGCGAGTGTCCACGTGACGGCCACCCGTCGGGCGATGCCGGAGCGCTGACCACATCGGAGCGAGATTTGCCGGCGTCCGGATGGAAGAATGCGACGCGCGGACCCGACGAGCGTGACCGGAGCGAAACGTCCTGCTACTATATGTTTGTGAACGCAATATCCCGTACGACCGACTTGTCCGCACAGCAGACCGGCACTCCCGCTGTCGACGTCACCCGGTTGCGCAAATCCTACGGCGAGGTGCGCGCCGTCGACGGGGTTGACCTGCGCGTGCCGGCCGGCAGTGTCTACGGAGTACTCGGCCCCAACGGTGCCGGCAAGACCACAATCGTTCGAACACTCGCCACCCTCATCCCGCCCGACAGCGGCGAGGTCCGCGTACTCGGCCACGACGTGGTGCGCGAGGCCGGCGCGATCCGCGATCGGATCGGGCTGACCGGGCAGTATTCGTCCGTCGACGAGGAGCTGTCCGGCCGGGACAACCTCGTCCTGCTCGCCCGGCTGCGGGGCTTCTCCTGGGGCTCGGCGCGCAGCCGCGCCGAGGAACTGCTCGCCACGTTCGACCTCGACGAGGCCGCCTCCCGGCTCGTGCGGACCTACTCCGGTGGCATGCGCCGACGGCTGGACATCGCCAGCAGCACGATCGTGACGCCCGACCTGATGTTCCTCGACGAGCCGACGACCGGGCTCGACCCACACAGCCGCAACCAGGTATGGGAGCTGGTCCGGAGCATGGTCGCCGAGGGCGCCACCGTCCTGCTCACCACGCAGTACCTCGACGAGGCAGACCAGCTCGCCGACCGGATCGCGGTCATCGACCACGGCCGGGTCATCGCCGAGGGCACCCCGGTGGAGCTGAAACGGTCGGTGGGGTCGAGCGTGCTGCGAGTGCGACTGCGCGCCGCCGAGCAGCGAGAGACGGCCGAACGAATGCTGGCCGAGGCCCTGGGCACCTCGGTGCGCACCGGAGCCGACCGGGCAGAGCTGACCGCGCAGGTCGCCGCGGAGGATGAGGCCACCCGGGCGCTGGCTGCCCTCAGCAACGCCGGCATCGGGCTGGCCGAGTACTCCTTCGGCCACGCCACGTTGGATCAGGTGTTCCTCGCCCTCACCGGGCACCCCGCGGACGGCGAGCGGCCCGGGACCGACCCCGAGGAGGCAGCGTGAGCAGCGCAGTGGAAGCTGGTACCGGCCGGGACGTGTCATCCCTCGCCGCGGCGCGGCCACGGCGACCCGGCGCCATGTCGTCCACTCTGACCTTCGCCTGGCGGGCGGTGCAGAAGGTACGCCGTGACCCGACGCAGATCCTTGAGGCACTCGGTGTGCCGATCATGTTCACGCTGGTCTTCGGTTTCCTCTTCGGTGGCGCCCTGGCTGGCTCGACCTCCAGCTACATGCAGTTCTACATCCCGGGCATCGTGGTCTTCACCGGGATCATGATCAGCATGCGGATCGGCGCAGTGGTCAACCTGGACAACTCCCGGGAGGTGTCCGACCGCTTCCGCGCACTCGCCATCTGGCGTCCCGCCGCCATCGTCGGCACCCTGCTCGGCAACAACGTGCTCTACGTCGTCGGCTGCGCGGTCGCCGTGGCGGTCGGTCTCGCGGTCGGCTTCCGGCCGGAGGGCGGAACGCTCGGCGTCCTGGCCACAATCTTGATCACCCTGGTCTTCGTCTTCTCCTTCTCCTGGGTGTACGTGGTCTTCGGGCTCGCCCTGAAGTCGCCGACCGCCGCATTGAGTGCCTGCCAGGCCATCGTCTTCCCGGTGTCGTTCGTCAGCAACTTCTTCGTGCCGCAGGAGACGCTGCCCGGCTGGCTCCAGGCCGTGGTGGGCCTGAACCCGTTCGCGCTGACAATCACTGCCGCCCGTGGTCTGGCCCACGGTACGGCGACCGCCGGAGAGGTCGGTGCGGCACTGGTCGGCTGCGCGGCGCTGGTAGCGATCTTCGGCCCGCTATCCATGGTCCTGTACCGGCGCCGGGCCTGACCCACCCGGCAGGTACGCGGCCACGACCATCACCTTTGCGTACGCAATACCGATTACACGAGAAGGGAACACGGCTACCCCGTGGACAGCGACCGTATGACCCAGCCACCTGCCGTCACCGCGCAGATGCTCATCCGCAAGCCCGCCGCCGAGGTCTTCCAGGCGTTCGCGGACCCGGCGGTGACCACGAAGTTCTGGTTCACCGAGAGCAGCGGACGGCTCGAACCCGGCGCCACCGTCACCTGGACCTGGGGGATGTACGGCGTCTCCACCGTGGTGACCGTCAAGGAGGTCGAGGAGAACAGCCGCATCCTGGCCGAGTGGGACTCGGAGTCCCCCACCCAGCTCGAGTGGCGGTTCCTACCCGGCGAGGGCGACACCACCCTGGTTCGGGTCACCGAGACCGGATTCACCGGCACCGCCGACGAGGCCGTGGCGAAGGCGATTGACTCGATGGGCGGATTCACCATGGTGCTGTGCGCCTGTAAGGCGCTGCTGGAGCAGGGGGTACTGCTCAACGCGGTCGGAGACGCCCACCCCACCGGCTTCGAGGACTGAGCACCCGCGCGGCGGGTGGACCGGGCGTCCACCCGCCGTCGGCTCAGCCGGGGTCCAGCAGGCCGCGCAGGCAGGCGATCAGGCTACGCGCCGAGACGTTCACGTAGTTGCTGTGCCGGAGCAGTTCCGAGAGCTGGTGCAGGGTCACCCAGCGGTACTGGTCGGTCTCCAGGTCGGCGTCGTCGGTCTCCACGACCAGGTAACTGCTGCGGGCGCGGTAGAGCCGGCCGCCCTCCTCGGAGAGGATCGCACGGAACCGGACCCGCTCCGGCGGCGCGTTCAGTACCTGGTCCAGAAAGGGCGGACGCGCCGCGGCAGGTAGGTAGGCGAGCGTGGCTGGCGTGCACTGCACCGTCGGTGCCAGTTCCACCACGTCGACGAAGCCGGCTTCGACCCGGGCGTGCGCCAGTACGTGCAGCACGCCGTCGATCCGGGTAGCCAGGAACGCCACCACCCCCTGGCCGCAGGGTCGCAGCATCGGCTGCGACCAGCTCGCCACCTCTCGCCCCTCGGCGTCGACGTCGACGCCGATAACCTCGAAGAAGAGCCCGCTGTCGTGGCGCAACGACACCTCGCCGAGGTGCCATGCCGCCTGCCCGCGCAGCGCGGTCCGGTCGGCGCCTACCTCGGTACGACTGCGCGCGTCGGTGATCCAGTGCAGCAGCTCGCCGGTGGTGTGCCGACCGCCCCACCCGGGATGGCAGGAGCGGTGCAGCGCCTCGGTGAAGGCGTCCGGGTCGGGGAACGCCGCCCGGACCGTCAGCTCCGCCGGTAGGCAGGAGAGCACCGTACGGATGTCCATGTTGACCAGGTCGTCGTGGCGGAGGAGCCGGTGCAGTTGGGCGATGGTGAGCCAGCGGAACCCGGGCGGCGGCACGATGTCGTCCTCGGTGAGGACCACCATGTTGCGGTTGCGCTTGCGCAGGAACCAGGATCCGTGCTCGGACTGACGCACATCCACCAGTACCCGGCCCGGCTCCGGGTTGCGAAAGTGGTGCAGGAACGGCACCGGACGGCCGCCGTGCACACCCGTCCAGTTGCTCCGCGTGGCCTGGACGGTGGGTGCGAGCTGCTGGCCGTCCTGGTTGCCGGGTTCCGCCTTGGCCTGCACCAGCACCCGCAGGGTTTCGCCGTCGTGGCGGGCGAGCAGGCCGAGGATGCCCACTTCGGGCTGGTGCAGCACCGGCTGGTCCCAGCGAGGGACTGCCGCGCCGGGCATCTCGATGGAGAGCCCCTCCACCCGGAAGAACCGGCCGCTCTGGTGGGCCAGCACCCCGGTCTCGGCGTCCTGCCGCCAGCCGCGCAGGCCGGCCAGGGGCACCACGTCCACCCGCATCCCGGCCTGTCGGCGCCACTCGCCCAGCCACTCGTGAACGTCGGCGTCGGGGTCTTCCGTCGCGATGACGTGCCGGTCCGCGCAGCGCGGCTGCGACATCCATGATGGTGAGGTCGTCTCCTTCATGCGGCCCCCTTCGCCTGTCCCAACACCCACACCAGTCAGCCAACTTACTTCTATATTCTATAGCGATAAGCGGTGGCGGGCAGGTCCCGGCGCGACCCCGTCACCGCACCGGCCCACATCGGCAGGACAGGGAGAAGGCGAGCACCATGGACGAGGCCACCGGACCGCCGCCGCTGCCGATGTGGCCGGTCGACGCCGATGTCGGCTACGTGACGGCGCGGCTGCGTCTGGCAGAGGCGGAGCGCCGTCTGCGCGACGAGATCGAACGGGTCGCCGCCGCGCGGCGGGAACTACCCCTGGGCGCGTTGGTGGCCGACCACGCGCTCACCGAGGGGCCGGCCGATCTGTCCGCGGCCGGCCCGCTGCGCGCCATCCGGCTCTCCGCGCTCTTCGGCGCGTACCGCACGCTCGTCGTCTACCACCTGATGTTCCATCCGGACTGGCAATCCGCCTGCCCGATGTGCTCGCTCTGGGTGGACGGGTTCCACGGCGTCGCCCACCACCTTCGGCAACGTACCGCCTTCGTCGTGATCGGCAAGGCACCGGCGAGAGCGCTCCGCGCCTGGGGCGCCCGGCGCGGCTGGGACGGGCTGCGGCTGCTCTCCAGCCACGGCACCGACTTCAACGCCGACCTACGGGCGGAGTACCGCAACGGCGACCAGCGGCCGATGATCAGCGTGTTGGTCCGCACCGACGACGGCGTCCGCCACTTCTACAGCCAGCCGGCCAACTTCGTCGACGGGGCCGAGCGCGGCATCGACCTGCTCTCTCCGGTGTGGAACGTGCTCGACCTGCTCCCCGACGGACGCGGGGACTGGTACGCCGGCAACACCTACCCACGACTGACCGGGCTGACCGAGCCGACCGATCGACCCATGTGATCCGCTGTCGGCGCTGCCTAGTCTCGTCATTGTTCACCGACGCAACACCCGCCGCCGTGCTCCGGC
This sequence comes from Verrucosispora sp. WMMD573, assembly GCF_027497175.1. Lineage (NCBI taxonomy): Bacteria > Bacillati > Actinomycetota > Actinomycetes > Micromonosporales > Micromonosporaceae > Micromonospora > Verrucosispora sp. WMMD573. The sequence continues at coordinate 5,522,835 of NZ_CP114901.1, forward strand.
CACCGCTCGCCCCGACCCCGGTCCACGCCCGGAGAGGCGAACGATCCGGCGTTGTCCGCGTCCGAGGAGAGACGAGTGCCCGACCTCACCGCGACACCGTGTCACGCTGAGCGCCGTCGAGGCGTACCTCGGCTGGCCGGACGGCTCGCTGGCGCGGCACTCACCGGGATGACGGCCACGCTGCTGACGTCTTCGCCGGCCCGGGCCGCGGACGGGACCGTCGTGGCGCCAGCCGCGACGGTGTTCGTCGGCCTGCTCGCCCTCGCCGCGACGACCACCGTCGCAGGTCTGGTACTGCTGCGGCCACTCGCCGCCCCCGGAGCCCCCGCCGCGCGCTGGCTCACCGGCAGCGCGGTCGCCGCCGCCGCCGCACACCTGCTCCGCCTCGGCCTGGGCGGCGACGCCCCCGTCCCCGCGACGCTGGCGCTCGCGGCAGCCGGCCTTGCCCTGCTCCGGTACGCCGGGCGACCCGCCGTCGGCGTGCCACTGGCCCTGATCGTGGCCGCCGGCACCGGCCTGCTGGCGCTGCCCGCGCAGACCGTCGGCGGGAGCCTGGCCGCCGCCGGACACGGGGTGGCCGCCGCCCTGCTGCTGGGCGGGGTAGCCACGGTGCTCAGCGCCGACCCGACCCGACGATGGCGCGTCACCCGCCGATCCGCCCCCTGGGCACTCGCCGCCGTCATCGCCGAGGCGGCAGCCGGGGCCATCCGTCTCCACGTCGACCGCACCGCGCCCGGCCTGGAGGAGCCCGCCTGGGGCACTCCGTTGCGTTGGATCTGCCTGGCGATCGCGCTCGCCGGTGCCGGCGGCCTGCTCGCCGGTCTGCATCACCGGTGGCGTCCGGACCGGACCCTGCTGCCCGGGCAGGCGATCGCACTGCCCGGAGTCCTCATCGCCGTCATCGCCACCACCACGGTGGCCCTTCCCGCGTCGCCCGGGCACCCCGGCGTACCCCTGCTGGTCACCCTGGACACCGGTGGCCGGGGAATCCCGCTGGTGGTGGTGCCGCAACGACCCGGCTGGAACCTCGTGCACGTCGGCGCCGAGGGCGTCTCCGTGGGGCTGCGCACCGACCGACTCTCCCCCGTCGGCCGGCGGCCCGGAGCCGCGAACGGCTGGGCCCTCATCCACCTCCCGCCCGGGGACAGCCGGCTGCACATCGCGTACGGGGGACGGACCGCCGTCGTCCGGCTTGATGCCGGCGCAGCCAACGCCGGCGCACCCGACGTGAGTGGCCCGGACGGGCCCGAATGCGTCAGCGCGGCCCTCGGCGCGCTTCTCCGAGGCACCTCTTCGCCGCTGGAACGCTGCCCGGCGGACCTCCTCACCCCCAGCGACCGGGAAGACCTCAAGACCACTGTCGCCTTCCTCGCGCCCCGGGCCGAGGGCGCCATCGGCGTCGTCGGTGACTCCTCGGCACGATCCGTCGCGGCGGTCGCCACGGTCACCGCAGCCGCGCAGCGGGCCGGGCTGCGGGTGGTACCCGCTGGGACCGGACGACATCCGACGCTTGTGGTGACCGGTTGGGCCGAGGCGGAGACGGCGATCCGCGACGCCGCGCGGGGGCCCAGCGCGACGCTCGGCACCTACCTGGCCCCCTGGCTACTCACCGCGTCGGTGCTGCGGCCCGCCACCGGGCAGATGCTCGCGCTCCGGTTCGACCCACGGAAGGAGTCGGTGTCGCGCTACCTCACGGAACTGGCACGCCGCTTCCCCGGCGAGCCCGCCACCGTCTCCGGCTACCTGGCCTGGCAGGGAGACCGACCCACCGGGCCGCCCCGGATGTACGCCGCCGCCGCGGTGTCCCTGCCCGGTCCCGTGGCCCACGCCGGACACGGCCGGTCCGGGTTCCTGCCCGGGGGTACGGTGACCGCCGTGACCGGCCCACTCGGCTGACCTGCCGCTGGCCGGATGTCAGTCCGCAGAGCTTCGGGGCGCTTCTCGCCGGCACTGTCGACTACGAATCGGGGCTGGACGCGCTACCGTCACGCCCTCGACCGAGGTCGACCCGGCGCTGGTGGCCGCGAAGGACGAGGCGTGCGCGCGGCTGTGGCGAGGCGGGTGGCAGCCGGCCGGAGTCAAGGACCTCCCGACCGAGGCGGAGACGTACACCGCCAATTGCCCAGGATCTGGTCACCCGACACGGCCCTGGATGAGGCGCTACAGGCCGTCCGGGGCCCCGCCACCGTGCCGTACGCACACCGCATCGGCGTGGTCCACCCACACGAGAGAGAGGGAAGGCGTCCCTGCTCGACGCCGTAGCCCGGGCCGGCCGCTGCCGCACCGTCTCGTCACCGGGCCTGGCGTTCAGCACCGCCTTCGGCTTCGGCAGCGACCTCGACATCGACATCGACGCGGTCGGCCTGCTTCTACACCTCGCTGCTGGCGCAGGCACACTGGGCGATGGCTCGGGCCGAGTCGCCGGGCAGCAACGCCGGTCGCGGTCGCCCGCTACGCACCTTCTCAGACTCCCTCCACCCGGCCTTCTTGATCCTGAGACGCCCGGCGCGGTGTCGGATCTGCGGCAGGTCGTTCGTAGAAGAGGTGGAGGCAGTCGGTGTCGGCCTTCCGGGACAAGGGAGTCGAGACGGCCTGGTACTTGATCTAGTTCGACCGACCATCGAGAGGTGACGGCATGGGCAAGCTCATCTACGTGACGAACGTGTCGCTTGACGGCTACATCGAGGACGAACGCGGCGCGTTCGACTGGTTTCCACCGGACGACGAATATTTCGCTTTCACCACCGACATCCTGCGGTCTGTGGGCACGTTTCTCTACGGGCGGCGACTGTACGAGGCGATGGCCGTCTGGGAGACCGACACCGCTCTGGCCGCGCGGTCCGAACTCATGGCCGGCTTCGCGAGCACCTGGCAGGCGGCGAGCAAAATCGTGTACTCCACGACCCTCGCCGCGGTGTCAACCGCCGACACCCGACTCGAACGCCGTTTCGACCCCGCCGCAGTACACAGACTGAAGACCGCGGCCGGCAGCGATCTCACCGTAGGAGGTGCCAACCTCGCGACGCAGGCATTCAAGGCCGGTCTGGTCGACGAGTGCCAGCTGTTCGTCCTGCCCATTGTCGTCGGCGGGGGCAAGCCAGGGCTGCCGACCGGCATACGCACAGAGCTCGAACTCCTCGACGAGCGCCGATTCCGCAACGGCGTCGTGCACCTCCGCTACCGCCTCTCGGGCAGTGACCGACAGCCCCTGCCCGGTTCGCCGACGCTTGCATGACACGCTGAATGCTGGCCAACGCCCCGGTCGAGATCCTCCTTGACTCTCGATCCGGTCGAGGGCTCACCCTTCACGGAAGCGTCCTGCATGTGTTTGACGAGCTGGGAGGTTCTGGGATGCTCGACCTGGAAGTATTGCGCCCCATACTTCGGGCGAGCTGGGGAGCCGACACCTGCGACCCGCACGACTTGCAGGATTGGCGGCCAGACAACCCCGCTCGGGGCCAATGCGGAGTGACTGCGCTGGTCGTCCAGGAACTGCTCGGTGGAGATCTGATCCTCGGCGAGGTCTTCGCGCAGGACGCCAAAATCGGCCACCATTACTGGAATCGGCTACCCGACGGCCAGGACGTAGATCTGACGGCGGACCAGTTCCGGCAGGGAGAAGTCATCGTCGGCGGTCAGGTGCAGCAACGGCCACCGGGTGCCCCTCGACGATGCCGTGAGCAGTACGAGACCTTGAGGCAGCGTGTGCTCGCCGAACTCGGCGCACCGACACTGAACCCGCGTGGATCTCCATAGCCTGGCGCGACCGCGACGACCAGCAGCACCCCGGCGCCCGGGCAGCACTGCGTCTGCTACTGAACCCCCGGCACCCCGAGACCTACACCGGACCACCGCTGTACTGGCTGTCGTGGACGGCCCACTCCGTCGCAGCCGCCGGCGACAACCGCAGCGTCGCCGCTCTCCACAACGGCGTATGCGGCATCGCCCACACCACCGCCTCCGTCAGTGATGGCCTGGCCCGCTCGCACTGCTGGCCATCCTCGACCCGTGGTGAAGCTACGCGCCGACGGCGGCACGACCACCGGCGGCATGAAGATCATCCTCGGTGCCGCAGCGGTGGACCCTGACTCGGGTGTCGGATCTGAGCGCCCGGATGTGCCGCACCCGGCATACGCTGCGCGGCACGCCGTACCTGCTGCACCGCATCGGCTGATCGGTGCGGGTTCCGGTGTCGGGCAAGGGCTCCGGACGAGTCTAGATCGCCGGCATGGACTAGATCGCCGGCCTGGCCTGCTACAAACCCGGCCGAAGGTCCGGGCTCGGGTGTGGTCGTTGTTCGGGCAGGTCCCGGCCGAGTGCTGCCTCGACCAGATCAACGAAGGCGTGACCGGTCTGTACGTCGAGCAGCGTGTTCCATCTCAGGTCGATCTGCCAGCGTTCCCGAGCCCAGGCGACCAGCTCGACGAACCGCAACGAATCCATATGCGGCAGATCGGACAGCTTTGCAGCCAGGTCAATCTCCTCCAGACCGACCTCGCACACGGCGGCGACCTGCTGCCGCACCTCTTCAATGATGGTCATTCGTATTCCTCCTGTACCGGACAGCTGCTTGCCCGGCTTCGACCGCCGAGATCACCGTCTGAATGCTCAGACGCAGGAACGATCGCGGAGTTCAGACTTGTGATCCTGACCGCCGCAGCGGCCGTTGTCGGTCGACCCAAAGTCGATCCCCGGGGCCCGAAACACGCCGCCGAGATCGAACCGCGTGAAGCGGCATGGCGTGCGGAACCGCCCGCCGAAGCGCCATGCCCTCGTCGGCAGCACCCAGACGGCGCTGACCGGCAAGCCGCCGAGCAGCCGGCCGCCTCGCCGCGGCTGAACGCCCTCTGCGCGAATTTCCTGTCCCATCTCGAGGAGAGCACCCTGGCGGCTGTTTTTTCGTGGCGGTCAACGCCGAGTTCGACACCCGCCCGGCGTGGTTCGCGATCGCCTCACCCAGTTGCACACGAGCTGGCTGCGAACTCTGGAGGCTCAGTACGCCGCAGCCCGGCGGCCGGTCTGCTCGACGGTGACGCCGAGCCCGAGCGGGTCGCCTTCGGGCTCAACGCCTACCTGCACCTGGCCAACAACATGTACATGCTCTATCGCGACAGCGCCTACCGTGAGCGGGCACGCCGAAGTATCGCCAGCCGCCTCGGGACACATCCTCACGAGGTGGTCGAGGGATAGGTGCCCATCGAGTCGTCGAGCCGTCGCCCCTTCAGCCGGGCCGCGTCGAACTGACGGCCCAGGATCTCGGCCATGGGAACAGCGGTCCGGGTGACCTCGCGGTCGGCGATCGCCGCCTCATCTGCCCAAAGCGCGGGAGAGATCGCGATTCCCTGATCGGCGCGGAGCGCCATGACGTCTTGACGCCACATCGGCCAGAGCCGGCCGTCGTAGAAGTGCGGTAGATCGCCGGACACGCACCAGGCCAGCCATTCACTGTGAGACATCTTCATTCGGGCCCAGCTCAACGTCGCCGGGTCGAAGTAGATCACCTCGCCCGGCACGCCAGGCCGCCCGGCTCCCGGCCGCAGGCCATTGAGAAAGAAGATGCCGCCCAGCACGTCGTGCGCGACGATCAGCCCCTCGGTTGGGGTCCACATTCGGTCGACGTCCACCGGAAAGTCGTTGACCTGACCGATGCTGGGCAGGCTCTCCTCCGGGCACGGCGAGCCGCCAAGGATACGCAGCCAACCGTCGTAGAGAAGTATTCCACCGCTGTTCAGCGCGATGGCGCCAAGCGACGAGTTAGCCGCGACCTGAAGCTGGCACAGACTGGCAACGGCCTTGTCGTGGTCGGCCGGAAGAATTCGCGGCGCGGCGAAGCTGCGCGACAACACATCCACCAGGATGAGCCACGAGGTCTGGTCGTTCTCGACGACGTTCAGCTCACTCGTCATCGGTGCACGCTTGTCCCGGAAGCTGCGGCTAAACGCCACGCCTCCGGTCGCCCGGTGAATGCGCATCGGCGCGAAGTCGGGTGTCCCATACTCGACACGACGGACCCCGGACCAACAAGTTCAGCGTCCGCCGAGTGCTCGTACGGCTCTCACCGGGTCGAGGCGCGCCAGAAAGGCAGCGCAGCCGACAGGCCCCACCGAACGGAAGGCCGACCGGGCACGAGCCGGCACCTACCCGCTCGGTGCACGACTACGTGCACAGGCCAGCGTTGGGCAGTACCAGCACCTTCGAACTATGGCGCATCTACGGCTCGATGACGAGACGGGTGATCCGTTCGCCGTCGAGGGTGAAGCGGTAGTGCAGGTCAACCATGCGTCCCGGAAAGTCACCCTCCAGATGCTGGACGATGTCCCATCCCGCCTCGCCGCCGTGGGTAGCACTGACGAACTCGGTCGTATACGTGTACTCGGAGGACGACCTCTCAAGCCAGCCCCGGATCTTGTCGCGGCCGTGATAGGTACGCCCTTCGTCCGTCACGAGCGCGTCGAGGGCGAAGGCGTCGATCGCCGTCTTCGTGTCGCGTGCCTCGTGCGCGGGCAAGAATGTGGTGATGGCGGCCGGCAGCTCATCCCAGGTGAACTTCCCGCCTTCGCTCGATGCCGTCATGACCTCACGTTCGACCCTCTCCCCGGGAGAGGGTCAACCTGAAGGAGAGCGCCGAGGGTGACGGCAAGACGGGCATGACCGGCGGAAAGATCATCACGGTCGCACCGCCATGCCGATCGCTATGGGTGAGTCAGGCGCGGCGGCGAGCTTGGCGGCAACGCTCGACGTCACCGGCCAGGTCGACGGGGCTCATCTCTCGGCCAGATGGTCGAGCCGCACGCGGTGGGCGGCCCGATCCGTCGGGTCGAGCACGGGATGACGAACCGCCGACAGCCGGCCAGGGCTGACTACCTGACCCGGGCGGCCCGACGACAGTCAGAACGCCTCCGAAAGGGGTTAAGGCCCCGGTCAAGCAGACGCGGCACGACGGCGAGGTCACAAAGACGTACGACCTCGTCTGAAGTAGCCGCGGCATCAGGCCGGGGTGAGCCGGAAGACGGGCCAGCCGATCTCGGTGCGCCATCGCTGGTCGTTGTCGACGTCGCGAGGACCGACCAGGTAGGTCTCATGGACCGGGCCGCCGACGACGAGAGTGTGCGAGGCTACCCAGGCACCCAGCCGGCCATAGGAGACGTCGATGTCGTCGTGCCGGCCCGCGTGCACGGTCACCGCGAGGTCCGCCGACGGCAGCTCAAGGATCGTGATCCGGCCGCAGGCCACCGGACGGCGGACCGGACGGAAGACGGTCATGGCACCGACGCACTCGGTGAAGAGCTCGTTGGTGTAGAGCCCGCCTGGCGCTCCGGTGCGCTCGGCGGGGGGAAAGGCCGCGTCCAGCTCGTCCATGGCCGTGTCGAACCAGCCTACCGCTTCCTCCAACCGGACGGCCGGTGTGCTGATCGCCGCCACCGACCGGGCCGGAACCGAGCGCATCTCGACTTCGAGTTCGTCCGCCTCCGGGCGCAGCAACTGGCGCAGCGACACGACCGCCGCCCGCGTACGGTCGAGCTCGGCCTCCAGCCGGCGCAGATGACCGGCGAGGAGCTCGGTCCTCTGCTGCGGGTCTTCGGCCGCCAGGATGGACTTGACCTCGACCAATGGCATGTCCAGCTCGCGAAGCCGTTGGATGACCTGCGCGGTCGCGATCTGGTCGGGGTTGTAGTACCGATAGTTCGTGAACGGGTCCACCGTTGCCGGTTCCAGCAACCCGGCCTCGTGATAGCGGCGCAGGGTCCGCACGCTCAGGTGGCTGAGCGTGGCGAACTCGCCGATGGTCAAGCCGTTGCGCATCTTCTCAGTCTCCATCCTCCGACCTCGTGCGAGTAACCAAGCGACAGATGATCCTCGACGACACCAGCCGACCCGTCGGCCTGCGCCCGGAAGATCTTGCGCCGGCAACGTGCTCGTTTTCCGGGGGGCCTCCGTAATTGTCCGACGGTCTGGTGCGGGAGACGTTGAGACACGTCCATCCATTCGATGGGGGTTCAGGTGCCGTACGCCGTCAGCGACCTCCGGCCGCCACTGCGACGAAGCCAACTTGAGAACATCCACTTCTCGCGCCACATGTTTGATGCCAGTTGATCGGCGGGCCACTACAAACGACCTTCATGCCCGCCGAGTGGCGCTATCGGTGACTACGGCCATGCACGAGCTCGCCGTACGCGAGGCATTCTCGAATCTGTCCACCGCCGATTTTTACGCCATGTGACAGGCTAACTCGCGTTTCGCCGAAGCCCTGCGGTCCGACAACGTGGAAGCGGCTGTCGCCGCCGACGACCAATTCCACGAGGTTGCGGTCATCGCCTCCGGCGATGCCGCTCTGCGGAAGGTGCTCGAGCAGTTCACGCCCCCACAGCGCAGCCGAGCGACTCAGATTCTCCTCACTCGGCGGCTGCGACCCGGTCCGCCAACACGACCGGCTCGTCGAGCTGAGCGAGTCCGGCGACGTCGAGGCCGCGGTGGCCGCGACCGGGCCAACTGGCTGACTCTGGCGCCCCTGCTGGGCCACCCCGGTGCCGGTTCGGCCTTAAGCTGATCGCGGCTCGGGCGGCGTCGAGCACGGCGCGGTCTCGGGTTCGGTGCTGGTTGGCAACGCGGCGCTGGCGTGCCCGATGTCGCCATCGAGGGCCATGCCCTGGGCGGGCCGATACCGCGTACATCGGCGGGGCCGCTGACCGAGCTTCTCGCCACCGGACACTGGCTGGCCGCCGCCGAACGGCCGGCCTATCTGCGATGCGTCGGCCTCACAAGACTCGCTGTCTTCGGGATTCGGTCGACCGCACCACGATTGCCCATTCTAGTTATTCCGGAATCGACTCCACATCGGCGTAACTAACATTTAAGTAATATTACACAGGTACCTCTTTACACTTTTCCCGAAGCTACCGGATTGCTACGGGGATGAATTCTATGACCACCGCAACAAGCGTTACCGACGCGCAGATGCGGGAGATCCACCATAACAACGGCGGGGCATTGCTCTGCTTCCTGCGGAGCCTGGTCCCCACCACCGCCTCGCACACCGCCGAGGACCTGGCGCAGGAGACCATGCTCCGCGCTTGGCGGAACCTCGACGCCGTGCCGCGCGAGCCCGAGTCGCAGCGGCGCTGGCTGTTCACCGTGGCCCGCCGGCTGGTCATCGACGCGCACCGCAAGCGGCAGTCGCGACCCGTGGAGGTCAATCTCCTCGGCATCGAGCCCGCCGCGTCCGGATGGGAATCCGCCGAGACGGTCATCGCGAAGCTCACGCTGCATGACGCCGTCAGGGAACTCAGCACCGCCCACCGCTCGGTCCTCCATGAACTTTATGTCGAGGGCTGCACCCTGGACGAGGCTGCGGCCCGGCTCGGCGTCCCAGTCGGGACCGTCAAGTCACGGGCCCACTACGCCATGCGTCAACTCCGAAACGCCCTGCTGACCGGCTGAGCCTGACACCGCGGGCGCCGGCCGACGCGCCCACGCGGGGAGATGACGGAGTCGTCAGCGCAGCAGACGTACGTTCCGGAAGAAGCTACGGATGAGATGGCCCGATGTTCAGTCCATCGACCGATATTTTCTGTCGAGATAGTCACCAATCCCTCGGTTGTCGTGGCAAAGAACCCGAGAAAGGCTGTGGGTGGCGCGCCTGACGGAATCGACCCCAGGAGGTTCAGCATGGGCAAGAGAACTCGTATCGTCGCGGGCCTGACCACGGCCGGCGTCGCGGCGCTTGTCGGTCTACAGGCTCAGCCCGCACAGGCCGCTGTCGACGTCCCAACATCGGGGCTGAGCATCTTCGAGGGCACCTTCGCCAAGATCCTTCTCTACGTCCCCGAGCCGGACGGCACCTGCCTGACGATGCCGCCCACCGCAGCCTCGCTCACCGGGGAGCGCATCGTCGAGCAGGTCAGCGCCTTCACCGGCCCCAACTGCACCGGGTCCCAGCAGAATCTCGGCACGTTCCGCACCTTCACCGCCGGCAAGTACCAGTCGTTCCGGTCCTACTCCTTCTAATTATGTAGCCGTCTCCGTCGCCTCGTGTGCAGCAGCGCGCGAGGCGGCGGGTCGACCACGCCCGCCACCCGGCTGCGCGCCACCGCCCGCTACGGGTCGGCTCGGCAGCAGCCCACCCTGGGTCCGGCCCACGACCTGGTGAGCCTGCCGGCTGACATGGTGCCGACGTGCCGACTTCCACACCGGCAACGTGGTGCCGGCGCGAATCTGGGCCCGCGCCGGCACCGGTAACCAGAAGTACGTTGAGCAGCTCAGGCACCGGCGGGCAGCCGAGTGCCGCGCGGAATGCTGCCGAATTGCCCGGCGTGGAAATCGCGGTAGGCCTGCTCGATCTCGTCGCGTGAGTTCATCACGAACGGACCGCTGGCATACACGGTTTCCCCGATGGGCCGCCCGGCGAAGAGCAGTAGCCTGGTTTGCTCGTCCCCGTCGCCGGTGGCAAGCGCAAGCGTGGTCGGCTCGCCCGGACCCGCCACCGGATCGGACCACGCGATCTGTCCTGCGCGTACACCGCGGCCACCGACCGTCAGCCGGCCGGAGAGCACGTAGGCGAACGCGCGCTGGTCGCCGTCGAGCAGTTGCCGGTACTCGGTATTCGGGTCCAGCGTGATCAGCATGCCGAGGATCGGCCACTGGTTGACCGCCGGCCCTCGCACCGCCCGCGTCTCGCCCGATATCAGCTGAATCAGCACGCCGGGCTCGGTGTGGACGGCGTGCATGCCGGCTCGCAGATCCTGATAGCGGGTGGGCACCATCTTCTGATCGGCCGGCAGGTTGACCCACATCTGCAGGATGTGCGCGTGCTCCGACCGGGCGGCGACCTCACGGTGGATGATGCCGCGGCCCGCGGTCATCCACTGCACGTCTCCGGGCCCGAGCACCCCGGCATGCCCCATGCTGTCACCGTGCTCGAGCGCTCCGTCCAGGATCAGGGTCACGGTTTCCAGGCCGCGGTGCGGATGCCAGTCGAACCCGGGCTGGTTGACCAGTTCCTCCCCCATCACCAGGAAGGGGTCGGTCCAGGCGTCCCTGCCCGGCGCGATGATCATTGAGCTTTTGGCCGACATCCGCGTCGGACCCAACTCCATCTTGTCGAGAACCCGTTGCACTTTCCGCTTCATGACGCCTCTTTTCCTTGACTAGAGGGAAGCGTCCTGCGGACCGCCACGGTTGACAAACGTCACCGAAGCAGCTTACTTTTCAGAAGTGACTAGCTCGCGCGAGACCCGGGTCGACGAGGAGAGCTGCCTGCGCATCCTGCGTGCGATCGACATCATCGGCACCCGCTGGACCGGGCCGATCCTGCTCGCCGGCGCTCGCGGTGCCCGCCGCTTCAAGGAATATCGCGCCATGGTTCCAGGCATCTCCGACCCGCAGCTGACGCTGCGCCTCAAGCAGTTGCAGGAGCGCCATCTTCTCGAGCGCACCGTCGTCCCCAGCACCCCGGTCCAGATCACCTACACTCTCACCCCCGAGGCCGAACAGCTAATCGCCTCGTTGCAACCGTTGTCGCGGTGGACTGAGCAATATTTCCCGCACGGCGATTGATCTCTGGGGTCTGCCGTCCGTCGTAAGGATGTGACCGACAATCTCGCGACCCGCCCGTGGCGTTCCGGCGATCTCGACATGCTTCGGACGTCCGAGTCGCTCTTCGTACCGCAGACCTACCCTCGACGCTTCCTCGCCGGCTCCCGCCGGTTGCGCCCCTTCCACCTGCTGGTGTCGGACCAGCTGACCGCGTCCGCTCGCCGCTGGACCGGGCAGGTCGCCGTGGCGGGCGACAGCATCGTCGCGCTTGCCGAATGTGCCTGGGATCCGGCCGATCCGGAGTCACCCACCGTACGGTTGAACGTCGCCGAAGACCGACAGGGCACCCGGCTCGGTCACCAGGTCCTGCGCGAGCTGGTCGGCCGCTGTCTGAGCATCGGCCTGCCCACGTTCATCGTCGACTACGCGGCGTCCAACGTCACGGTGGAATCGATGTTGCAGGCGATAGCCGCCGAGGCCGGCGACCGGTATGCGCCGAGCGGGTCGACGCGGGGTGGCCTCGGCCACCTGACCGTCCGGGCCGCGAGCTAGCGCGGGTCGATGCACACCGTCAGCACCCGGCTGCTCCTGACCTGTGCCGCGATAGGCGTCGCCGGCGGCCTCGCCAACATCGGGAACGCGTACCTGTTCAATGTGATGGCAGTCGTCGCGCCGGTATTCCTCGGGGCTTTCACCGGGCTTTACTTCCTGCCCGGAATCGTGGCCCAGGCCGCGCTGCGCCGCGGCGGCGTGGCTCTGCTCACCGAGCTGATCGCCGGACTGGTGGCGGCCCCGTTCTCGCCGACCGGGTTCATCAGCGTAAGCGTCTTCGTGATCCTGGGGCTGCTGCAGGAACTGCCGTTCCTGTTGAGCCGCTACCGCTACTGGGCGCCGTGGGTCTGGTATGCGGGCGCGGCCTTCGCGGCGGCGTTCTTCGGCGCGTTCTGGCATCTCGCGTACGACATGAACAGCCGCCCGGTGTGGGCACAGCTCACGCTGCCCGCCCTGCTACTGCTGACGTTGACGGCGGTGGTGTGGATGGCCCGCCGGTTGGCCGCGCGGGTGGCCCGCACCGGGGTGTTCCGGGGGCTCGCGAACGACCCGCCGCTATGACCAGACCCGTCATCGACGTCCGCGACCTGGGCATCCGGCACGACGGCCGGGCCCGGAACACACCCGACGGCCTCAGCTTCGAGCTGTACGCCGGCGAGACCGTGCTGCTTCTCGGACCCAGCGGCTGTGGAAAGTCCACGCTGGCTCTCGCGCTCAACGGGCTTGTGCCGCAGGCCGTGCCGAGCCGCATGAGCGGCCGTGTCGTGGTCGGCGGCACGGACACCCGCGACACGCCGGTCGCCCGGCTCAGCACGCGGGTCGGCATCGTTTTTCAGGACCCGGACAGCCAGATCGTCACCGGCACCGTACTCGACGAGGTCTGCTTCGGACCGGAGAACCTGCGGCTGCCGGTAGAGACGGTGCTGATCCGGGCCGAGGAGGCGCTGCGCCGGGTCGGGCTCTGGGACCGTCGGCACGACAACCCCGACGTGCTCTCCGGCGGCGGCCGACAGCGCCTGGCTGTCGCCTGCGCGCTCGCCCTAGAGACCGGCGTGCTGGTGCTCGACGAGCCGACTGCCAACCTCGACCCGGCCGGCGTCGACGACGTGTACGCCATCCTGCGCGACGTGGCCGCGACCGGGCAACACACCATCGTGCTGGTCGAGCACAACCTCGACGTCGCCCTGGGGGTGGTCGACCGGGTGCTGGTGCTCGACCGCGACGGGCGGCTCGCGTTCGACGGACCGGCCGATGAGATCCTCCGGGAGCACATGGCCGATCTGCTCGCGTTGGGAGTCTGGCTGCCCGCCGCGACACTGGCCGCCCTGCGCCTGCGGGAGGCCGGTGTGCCGCTCACCCCGCTGCCGGTCACCGGCGACGAGCTCACCACTGCGCTCGACACGTGCCCGAGCCTGCCACCACCGATCGTGCCGGCCCCGCCCGAGCCGGACGGAACCCCGTTCGCCGTGACGGTCCGCGATCTGACCGTGGTACGCGGCGATCGAAGAATCCTCGATCGGGTCAGCCTCGACGTGCCCAGCGGCGCGTTCCTCGCGATCGTCGGCGCCAATGGTGCCGGCAAGACCACGCTGCTACGCGCGATCGCCGGAGTGACGCCGCCGCCGCGGGGCCGGGTCCGGCTCGGTGACGTCGATCCGGCCGTCGCCGACCCGAACCGGCTCCTCCAGACCGTCGGCTTTGTGTTTCAGAACCCGGAGCACCAGTTCGTTCAGGACACCGTGGCGGCCGAACTGACGCACGGGCTGCGGCGACTCGGCCTTGGGGCCGGCGAGATCGAGCCGCGGGTTGCCGCGATGCTGGACCGCCTCGGGCTCGACGACGCCCGCGAGGTCCACCCGTTCCTCCTCTCCGGCGGGCAGAAGCGGCGGCTGTCGGTCGGCACCGCACTGATTGCCGGCGCACCCGTGCTGGCCCTCGACGAGCCGACCTTCGGGCAGGACCGGGCCCGCGCCGAGGAGTTGCTCGACCTGCTGGCCGTGCTCAACGCGGCCGGAGCGACCATCCTGATTGTCACCCACGACCTGCAACTGGTCGCCGACCACGCCAGCCACGTCGCGGTCCTCGATGCGGGGCGACTGACCGGTATGGGGACCACCGCGGAAATCCTCGGATCCGGTCTTGTTCCACTGCCTCCGTTCGCGCGGGCCATGCGGCGGTTGACCCGGCACCCGCACTGGCAGCAGGTCAACTCGGTGCGCGAGCTGGTTGCCCACCGATGACCCTCCGGTTCCTGCCCCACCTCGACCCGCTGGCCAAGGTGGCCGGTCCGCTGCCGGCGATGCTCGTGCTGGTCTTCGCCCGGGATCTCCGGCTACCACTGACCTGCGCCTGCCTCACGCTCGGCGTGCTGTTGATCGGCGCCCGCCTGGACGCAGGAATGCTGCGCCTATTGTTGCTCTGGCTTCCGCTGGTGGTGCTCGTCCTCGCCGTGAGCCTGGGCGCATGGACCGACCCGAGCCGCGTCGACCGGTCGGTGCCCCTGGCTCAGGTGGGTGATCTGCGGCTATATCTCGGCTCGGTGCTGGCCGGCCTCGCCACCACGGTGCGACTCGCGGCGATCCTGCTTCTCGCGATGATCGGGGGGCTGACCACGTCCGGTACCGATCTCGTGCGCGCCGCCGTGCAGCACCTGCGGCTACCCTACCGGGTCGGCTACACGGCGCTGGCCGCGTTCCGATTCGTGCCCCGTTTCCGCCACGAGCTCGGCATCATCGTCGCCGCGCACCGGGTGCGGGGCAGCGTGACCGGGCGGGGCCCGGTCGCGGCGCTGCGCCGTCAGTCCGGCTACCTCGTTCCGTTGCTGGCCGGAGCGGTCCGGCACGCCCAACGGGTGGCACTCGCCATGGAGTCGCGCGGCTTCGGCGCCTACCCGACCCGCACCGAACGGCACCGGCTGCGCTGGCATGCCCGGGACACCTCGTTCGTAGCCGCTTGCTGGTGCCTGACCCTTCTGATCCCGTTCGTCTGAGGAGGACACCGTGGCTCGCCACAGCCGACCCGTCCGGCCCGCCCGCCAGGAGTTTCTGCGCGCCGAGGTACTGCGCAGCCAGCGGGTGAGCCCCACCTTCCAACGGGTCACGATCGGCGGCGAAGACCTGCGCCGCTTCGCGCCGATGGGCTTCGACCAGTGGTTCCGACTCTTCCTACCCGGCCCCGGACAGCACGAGATCACCCTGCCGGGTCGCACCGATCTGCTGGGCTACGCGCGCTATCGCGCCATGCCGCCGCGGATCCGCCCGGTGATGCGCAACTACAGCGTGCGGGCATTCCGTCCGGAGGTCGCCGAGCTGGACATCGACTTCGTCCGTCACCAGGGCGGCTACGCCTGTTCCTGGGCCGACAAGGCCCAGCCGGGCGAACCGGTAGCCATCCTGGACCAAGGCATCGGGTACAGTGCCCCCGCGCACGTCGCCTGGACGCTGCTCGCCGCGGACGAGACCGGACTGCCCGCGATCGCCGGCATCCTCGCCTCCCTACCCGCTGCCACCCGCGGCCTGGTGCTGCTGGAGGTGCCGGACCGCTCCGACATCGCGCCGTTGCTGGCCCCGGAGGGCATGGAGGTGCGGTGGCACTTCCGGACCCCCGACGAAGCCGCAGGCCGCCCGACGCTCACGACCGTACGGTTGGCGGAACTGCCGGACCAAGCGGGCTACGCCTTCGTGGTCGGCGAAGCCGCCATGGTCGCCAGCGTCCGTCGGCACCTGGTGCACGACCGCGCGATGCCCAAGGCGGACGTGGCCTTCTGCGGCTACTGGCGCCACCCCACAACCTAGGGTGGTGCCCTCGGCGGTGAGGTGCGCTGAGTGCTCACATCGAAGACAGCAAGAGGATCTGCACGCTCTACACGCCGTCGCCGTCGCGACTGAGCTTGGTCAGGCGTCGGCGGATCTGCTCCTCCTGCCACGGATCCGGCCTGCCGGATCCACCCCCGTCGTGCGTCGAACTACGGCGCACGACGCGGGCCGGGTGCGGTCAGAGGTACCCGGCCCCGTGCCCCGGTCAGGTCGGGAAGTCGGCTCCCCGCGAGAGCGCTTCGGAGGAGCGGATGTCGGCGAGGTTCGCCTCCAGCGCGGCGACGGCCGCGTCGAACCCGTCGCTACCGAGGACGAGCCGACGGGGAGGTGCGTCCTCAGTCATCGCGGCGAGCACCGCTCGAACTCCACGTGCCGGGTCGCCGGGCTGTTTCCCGTCCTGCTCCACCATGCCGGCGCGGACGTTTTCGAGCATGGGCAGATACGCCGGGATGGTCTCCTGGACGGGCTCGCCGGAGAAGCCAGCGTAGGCGCGGGTGCGGAACGCGCCCGGCTCCACCGCCATCACCCGGATGCCGAACGGGGCGACCTCGTCACGGAGCACCTCGGTGACGCCCTCCATCGCGAACTTGGAGGCGCTGTAGTAGCCGAACCCGCCGACGCCGCGCAGCCCGGCTACCGACGACATATTGATGATCCAGCCGCTTCTCCGGGAACGCATGCCGGGGAGAACCGCACGGATGACCGAGAGCGCGGCGAAGAAGTTCAGCTCGAACATGTGGCGGATGTCGGCGTCGGAGGTGCCCTCGATAGAGCCGAACCAGCCACGGCCGGCATTGTTGACGAGCACGTCGATCACACCGAAGTGCGCCTCGACGTCGCGCACCGTCCGCTCGACGGCCTGCTGGTCGGTGACGTCCAGGCGCAGCACCAGGACGCGGTCACCGTACGGCCGGGCCCACGCGTGCAGCTCATCGGGTCTTCTCACGGTTAACGCCACGCGGTCGCCGTTGTCCAGCGCGGCCCTGGCGTACGCCATGCCGAACCCGCCGGGCGTACCGCCAGTGATGAACCAGGTTCTCATGGGCCAACGATTGACTCTCCCCCTGGGGGAGAGTCAAGGATGCGGACAGTGACCGTGCCCGTATCGGCCGTGAACCACTTCGCGAAAGCGGCTTGTCTCCCTGCGGTGTGTACGCTAAAGACGGCAAGATCGGTTGTTCTGAGTCGAAGGGGTTCGACCTCTTGAGCGCTCTGGGTGGTCCCACGTTCGGTCGACCAGATTCCTGTTGCACATAGGGGGATAGTCCTGTGCCAACGACCAGCGGCGACGGGAGACCGTTCTGTTTCGCCGTGCTCGGGCCGGTGCAGGTCTGGCGGTACGGCGTGGAACTGGACCTCGGCGCCCGGCAGCAGCGCCTGATCCTGGCACTGCTGCTGGCCAACGCCGGGCAACCGGTCGGTATCGGCGACATCGTCGAGGCACTCTGGGACCAGCGGCCACCCGCAAGCGCGGTCAACGTCGTACACCGCTACATCGGCGCGTTACGGCGCCTCTTCGAACCCGGTCTGCCGGCCCGATCGGCCGGACGGTGGCTGCTGGGCGACGCGGCGGGTTACCGCATGCGCGTCGACACGGACAGTCTCGACCTGCTGAAACTGCGTCAGCTGACCGGGCAGGCGCGAGCGGACGAGCTCGCCGGGCGGCTCACCGAGGCGATGTCGGCATATGGGGACGCGCTCAGCATGTGGCGTGGACCGACTGGCGGTGCGTCCGAGCTGGCCTCGTACGACCGCCTTGCGTTCAGTGTGGTGGACCACGAGTGCGCGGACCTGGCCCGGGAGGCCACTTGCCTGGCGTTGCGTCTGGACCGGGTCCGATCGGTTCTTCCGGTGTTGTGGCGCCTGGCCGAACATCGCCCGCTGGACGAAGCGTTGCAAGCCCAGTTCCTGTTGGCGCTGACCGCCGACGGCCAGCAAGCCGAAGCGATCGCGCTGTACCAGAACATCCGCCGCCGGCTTGCCGATGAGCTGGGAGTAAATCCGGGTGACGAGCTCCGTGAGGCGTACCACCTCATTCTGCGGCAGAGCGCGGCCGGACCGGAGTCGTCCGGGAAGGCCGAGCCGCCGCCCGCTGCGCAACCGGGCCGGACACCAATCGGCCGAGCCTCGGGCCTCACCGCGGTGCTGCCCGCCCAGCTGCCGGCAGACCTGCCCTGGTTCACCGGTCGCGACGAGGCCCAGCGCCAGACGCTCGGCTTGGTCAACGGCCACGTAATGACCCAGGCGTCGATGCCGGTGCTCGCCATCGACGGCATTCCCGGCATCGGCAAGACCGCCCTGGCCATCCACCTGGCCCACCAACTGGCCGACAGCTATCCGGATGGGCAGCTCTACGTCGACCTGCAGGGCTTCGACCCCGACCAGTCGGTGCTGCACCCCGCGGAGGCCCTCCAAGGCTTCCTCAACGCGCTCGGTGTTCCGGACACCGACATCCCGGCGAGCCATCACGCCCGCAGTGGCCTGTACCGCAGCGTCCTGGCCGGCCGCCGTATCCTCGTCGTGCTCGACAACGCGCACAGCGTCGAGCAGGTCCGTCCGCTGTTGCCGGGCGCGCCCGGCTGCCTCGTAGTGGTCACCAGCCGCAAGCGTCTCACCGGCCTGGCCACCGCGCACGGCGCCCACCTCATGACCCTCGACGTGCTGCCACCCGAGGACGCGCGCAACTGCCTGATCCTCCGGATCGGAGCGGACCGGGCCTCCGCCGCCCCGGAAGCGATCGACGAGATCATAGAGCGATGCGGGCGGCTTCCGCTGGCGCTGGCGATGGTCGCCGCCCGCGCCCTGGCCCACCCCGATCACCAGCTAGCCGACATCGCCCGGGAACTACGGGAGGCGCAGGGCAGCCTGGACGGGTTCTCCGTCGACGACATGGCAAACGACATCCGGGCGATCTTCTCCTGGTCGTACCGGATGCTCGGTGCCCGCGCCGCTCGCCTGTTCCGGTTGCTGTCGCTTCATCCCGGCCAGGACATCACGGTCGCGGCGATGGCCAGCCTCGCCGGCGTACCGCTGGGCGAGGCGCGTCTGCTGGCCGGCGAGCTGGTACGGACCGGCCTGCTCGCGGAGCACACCGTGGGCCGGTTCACCAGCCACGACCTCATTCGGGCGTACGCTCAGGAGTTGGTTCACCTACACGAGGACCACCAGGCCCGACAGTGTGCGGCCGAACGGCTCGGCCACCACTACCGGCAGACCGCGTACGAAGCGGATCTGCTGCTCAAACCCACAATGGTGCTGGATCCGCCGGAGACGCTACAGGGTGTGGTCGTCACCCGCCTGAACGACGCCGCTGAGGCGGTCGCCTGGTTCAACGCGGACCGGCACGTCCTCAGGGCAGTGGTGCAGCGACAGCTCGATGACGGCCGGGTCGCTACGGCCTGGCGGATGGCGATCAGCTTGCAGCGTTTCCACCAGGGCGAGGGCTGGTGGCACGACTGGGCGGCGATGGCGCGCGCCTGTCTGCTCGCGGCCACTTCCGCCGGGGACGACCTCGGCCAGGCCCACCTCTCCCGCAGCTTGGCCGGCGCCGAGCACGTGCTCGGCAACCATGACGCGGCCGCGCGTCTGCTCCGTCAGTCACTGGACCTGTTCGTCGGGCTCGGACTTCGCTGGGAACAGGCCCTGGTGTACCGCAACCTCGGCCAGGTGAGCGTCGCGCAGGAGAGTCATCTCGATGCCGTCGCACACTACGAACGCGCCCTGCGCATCTTCGAGGCGCTGGGCGACCTGTCCGACCAGGTCATCGTCCTGTGCTGTCTGGCCGACGCGCATTCCTGCCTCGGCCGGCCGAACGTCGGAATGGATTTTGCCAACCGAGCGCTGCCGATCGCCAGAGCGATGGGTGACCTCAACGGCCAGGGCCTCTGCTACGAGACGCTGGCCAAGTGCTTCCAGGCCAAGGGAGACCTGACTGCCTCGCTGGCGTCCTGGAGACGGGCGGCCGACATCTACCAGCAGACCGGGTGGCGGATGAACTCGGTCGAGTGTCTGCTGCCACAGGGCGACGCCTCGCTGGCCCTCGGTGACCCGGACGGCGCCCGTGCGGCCTGGCAGCAGGCACTCGAGCTGCTGAGCCACCTGCGGGTGCCCCAGGTGTCCGCGATCAAGGAACGCCTGCGAGGCATGGAGACAGCAAGAGCCGTACGGGTGCCCGGCGGTCGCCGCTGAAACTCGTCCCCTCCGTCGGGGTCGAGTGAGGGACACGGGCCTTCACCGTGCGATCCCCGGCCGGTCACAGAGGACCGGGGACCGCGCTGCCCGTCGCCGCTCGGCCGACAGCCCTCTCTCAACCAAGGATGCGGCGAGACGCCAGGGGCCACCGTCGCTCGTGGCGTGGTCGTTACTGCGGCAGACCTTGGTAGTCGGCAGGCCCGGCGATCTGACCGCCGTCACCAGCGACCTCGCTGCCGGTGACGAACCGAGAGTCGTCGCTGGCGAAGAAGAGGACGATCCGGGCGATGTCGTCCGGCTCCCCCACCCGACCGAGCGCGACGTTGCTTGTGTCGAAGGTGACACCATCGGTCATAGGCGTCCGGATCTGACCGGGGTGGACGGCGTTCACCCGGATCCCGTGGACGCCCAGCTCCAGCGCGGAGGTCTTGGTCAGGCCGCGTACGCCCCACTTCGACACCACGTAGCCGGACATACGTGGTATGCCCTGGAGGGCGCCGACGGAGCCGATGTTGACAATCGACCCGCCGCCGGACCGCTTCATCGCCGGCACCACGGCCTGAATGCCGTTGAACACACCGACCAGGTTCACGTCCAGCGTGCGCTGGAACCGCGCGGTGTCCCATTGATCCAACGGAGCCGGGTCGGCGATGCCGGCGTTGTTGACCAGGATGTCGATGGCGCCGAAGCGCTCCTCGGTTCGCCTGACGAGGGCGGCCCACTCGTCCACCGACCGGACGTCGAGCTGCTCGGCGACCGCCCGTGGTCCGAGTTCGCGGGCGAGGTCCTCCGCCGCCGTGATGTTCACGTCGGCGATGACCACGTTCGCGCCCTCGGTCACGAACTGGCGGACGGTGGCGGCACCCATGCCCATGGCGCCGCCGGTGACGACAGCCGTCTTTCCCTGTAGCCGTGTCATGGCACGTTCCCCTCTCCCGCACCAGAGGTGCGGGGATCTCATGCGGCGAAGTCGGTTCCCCGGCTGACGGCTTCCCAGGCAGTCCGCTCGTCCTGGGTCTGTTTCGTGGCGGCGTTGAGGCGGTCGAGGGTCTCGTTGCCCATCGGCAACCGCAGCGGGGTCTCCTCGGCGGCCAGCGCGGTCAGGATCGCCTTCGCGATCTTCACCGGGTCACCGGCCTCTTTGCCGCCCACCTCGTTGACGTGCTCGCGCAGCTTGCGGACCGTGCCGTCGTACGCCGCGATGTGCGGCGACTCGCTGATCGCGGCACCGGCGAAGTTGGTGCGCATCGGACCAGGCTGCGGGATGAGCACCTTGATGCCGAGCGGGTTGACCTCCTGGGCGAGCGCGACGGAGAAGCCCTCCAGCGCGAACTTGCCCGCCGAGTACGCGGACATACCGGGCACGGACAGCTGACCGCCGAGGCTGCTGACCTGTACGATCGCGCCGCTGCTCTGCTCACGCATGTGAGGCAGAACCGCCCGGGTAAGGGCCACCGGGCCGAAGAAGATCAGTTCCATGAGGGCCCGAATCTCGTCGTCGGTGGTCTCCTCGACCGCACCGATGTGACCCCGCCCGGCGGCGTTGACGAGTACGTCGATCCGGCCGTACTGGCCGACGACCTCCTTGACGGCCTCGCTGACGCGGGCCTGGTCGGTGACGTCGAGCTCCAGTGTGCGGGAGCGCTCCGGGTAGGCGCTGACGACCTCCTCGGCCCCCGCCGTACGTCGATCGCTCAGCACGACCGTGTCCCCTGTGGCGAGCGCCGCCCGGGCGATCTCCCGGCCCAGGCCCGAGCCGGCGCCGGTGACCAACCAGATGCGTTCCATGGCGATTGATCCTTTCTAGAAGTCCCGACCGCGCGGTGCGGGCGGGAGTCTGCTGAACGCCGCTCGATCAGGCGACGCTTCCCAGCTTGAGGGCCCCCGCGATGCGCACCACACGCTCGGCCTGGTGCCGCGCCGCGTTGCGGGTGTCGTCGTCGATGGAGCCGAGGTCGGGGCCGAACACCGCGTGGTGCGAGGTGCCGTACGGGTTGCCGTCGACGAACTTGACCGCGTCGGTGTAGCCGGGCGGCACGATGATGCCGCCGAAGTGGTGGATGCTGTTGTACATGGCGAGCAGGGTCGACTCGTGCCCACCGTGTCGGGTGCCGGTCGAGGTGAAGCCGCTGTATACCTTGTCGGCCAACGCGCCTGTCTGCCACAGCGAGGACAGGGTGTCGAAGAACTGCTTCAACTGGGCGGCGATGTTGCCGAAGCGGGTCGGCGATCCGAAGATGACCGCGTCCGCCCAGGTGAGATCCTCGGGAGTCGGGGTTGGCACGTCCGCGGTGGCCGCGTGGTGGGCGGCCCAGACCGGGTTCGCCTCGATCGCGGCCTGCGGTGCCAACTCGGCGACCTTGCGGACTCGCACCTGCGCGCTGGCTGCCTGTGCCGCGTCCGCCATGGTGTTGGCGATCTCGGTGCCCGTGCCGGTCGACGAGTAGTAGATGACGGCGAGCTTGACGTGGTGGGACATGGTGTCGGTGCCTCTTCCTGCGGGCGGGGGCTCGTGCCTCCCGGCTGTCGGTACGGCGCGCCTTGACGGGGCTAAACGTAGGCCCATTTTGGTGACCTGTCACCTTGTCGTGACTGATGACACATCACCTTACGGACCAGTGAGGTCGATTACACCGAGAGCGACAGGTGCGTCGTGACACCACCCGTCGCCAGCAATGGCGGCCCCAGTAACCATGCAGCACTAATGATGCATCACCTATTCCGATCGCCGATGGGCGCGTCACCGGGAATCAGATGATGACGTGTCACCTAACGTGCAGCGGTGGACCTGCTCAATCCTCGAAGAGTTCGTCCTCAAGGTTCTCCAGTACGGCCTCCGAAACGACCGCGAGAGTGTCGAGCTGACGGGGGCTGAGCACGTCGAGGAAGATCTGGCGTACATACCGCAGGTGCAGTGGCGTCGCCTTGTCGATCACCGCGCGTCCCTCGGCGGTGAGGGCGATGCGCGTGCCACGTCGGTCCTCGACGCAGGTCTGCCGCTCCAACAACCCTCGTCGGATCATGCGCGAAACCTGGTGGATCACCCGGGTTTTCTCCCACCTGAGGGCGTCCCGCAGCTCGAAGACGCGCATCGGGCCGTCCTGAGCCATGCGAAGGGTGCTGAGCACGGCGAAGTCGGCCAGAGAGATCTCCGCGTCGTGGAGCAACTGACGGTTCAGGTGTCGCCGGAGGTCCTCCTGCATGGTCAGAAACGCAAACCACGCGCGACGCTCGCGGTCATTCAGCCGCTCAGACTCACTCATCCCCCCCAACGCTACCGCCCGCCACGGCACGGCACGGACGACCGGACCGAGCAGGTGGCGCGCCAGGGACGACGGCGCCTCTCCCGCAGGCTCCTGATCGCCATCGTCGCCCGGATGGTCCGGGGCGGACGGGGCAAGGTTCATGTCAACCAGGTTCGTCGCCCTGGGCCGCTCATCGTCGGCGTCGCTCTGCCACACCAGTGCGCCGGCGAGCACAACGAGCATCAGTTCCAAGACCAGCGTGAGCGAGAGGGCGCGACGTCGCGCGGGGGCTCGCCGCTCGAACGTCCTGCGGCACGTCTCACCCTCCCCTCACCCACCAGCGTGGGCTGTCGTCAGGTTGGTCGGTCGTCTCGTCCGCCGCCGGGCTCGGTCCCGGTCCAGCGCTCGACACGCGCCGGCACCTCGCGGTCCGGTCGCTGCGCGAGACGGTGCTCGACCGAGCGCTCACGAGTCGTCGTCGTTGCGATAGAGCAGCCGTGCGAGGTGAGCCGGGTGCTCCAGGTGTGCCAGGTGACCCCCGGGCAGCACGGTGACGACCGCGGTCGGCAGGGCCGAGGTCAGCCACTCGACGTAGGGAGTGGGCGGCTGCGCGCCGGTCACCCACCGGTAGCCGATGCCCCGCTCACCGATCGCCCGCAGGTCCGCCGCACGATCGGCGGCGAGCTGCGCGTCCTTGTCGCGCAGCAGTTCGTCCCAGTAGCCCAGCAGCAGGTCGCGCTGGGGATCCGTGGCGGTCTCCGCGAGGTGGCGCGCCTCGCCGCGCAACGACTCGATTCCCATCCCGGCCACCATGCGTTCCCAGACCGCGCGCCAGCCCGGGCCGCGTAGTTCCGGCTCCGCCGCGCGCACGACCGCGCCGAACGGGCCCGGCAGCAGGAACTGGTCCAGGTTGACGACGGCGCTGGTGGGGTAACGCGCGGCGTAGATGGTGGCGATCACCGCGCCCACCGAGTGACCCACCACCGTCGGCGGCCCGGCCAGGCCCGCCGCGGTGATCTGGCCGTGGATGATCTCCGCGACCTCGCCCAGGTGGTACGAGGCGCGGGGCCGCGCGTCACCGTGACCCGGCAGGTCCAGGGCGAGGACCGTGCGGTTCGGCTCCAGCACCGCGAGCTCGCGTTGCAGGGGCCGCCAGTGGCGTCGGTCGAAGGTGAGTCCGTGCAGCAGGACGATGGGAGACGACATACCCGGTGGGCGTAACCGGACACTGAACGACCCGTACGTGGCCCGGGTCACACCTGCCAGCGTGCCGGCCCACCGGCTGCTGGTTGGTAGCGGAAGTAACCTCCCGTGTGCATCGATGCCCGCAGGTGCGCCGCGACGATGGGAGCGACCGGCTCGAGCCTGGTGAGCACCATCCGCAGGGCGCGCGTCGCGTTCACCCGAGCCCGTTCCGCTTCGGCGCTCTGCACCCGGGCCCGACCGCCGAGGCCGGTGGCCCGGCGTAGCTCGGCCAGCAGGGCGCTGCGCTCGGCGGTGAACCTCGCGGCGCGGTCGACGTCACCCGTGCGGTCCGCCCTGTCCAACTGGTGCGCGAGGTCGTCGAGCCGCCTCCGGTACGCCGCCCGCGCGGCGCTGTCGAGCACCGGTTCGGGCGCGGTCGCCACCAGGCCGACGCCACCGGCGACGAGATCCAGTGCGGCGATCTCCTGGCCGGGCGCGGCCAGGAGGGTACGCAGGAAGTGCATCCCGCGGACGTCACGGAGGCGGGCGTGCTCCGGGCCGGCGTCGATGATCCAGTCGTCGCCGTCGCGCCCCAGTTTCCACACGTCGGCACTCGGTTCGCGGTGGGCTCCCGGCGGGCCGACCTCCGCTGGCACGGGCTCGATCGGCGGGGGCGGTCCGACGGGCAGCGGCAGGCCCAGCCCTCCGGCGATCGACGCCGCCTGCGTCCGGTCGCCACGAGCCGCGAGGGTGGCCGCCAACCACGGCAGGGCACCGAGCCGCTCCTCCTGGGCGACCGCTCGATCGAAGTGTGCGGACGCGTCGCCGGCCCGGCCCAGCCGCGCGGCCAGACGCCCCAGATAGTCGTCGACCGGGCCGGCAATCGTGTTCGCCCCACCCCAGACCACCAGGCGGCCCGCGTACGGAAGCAGAGCGTCGTAGAGGGCCTGCACGGCATCCGGTGCGGCACCGAACGAGGCGACGAAGGCCAGATCGGCCACCGCGCCGAGCCAGCGGGGTCCCGCTCCGGCCAGCACCGACGGCAGCAGGCGGTCCACCTCCAGCAGCGCCTCGGTGACCTGACCCGACTCGGCCAACGCCCGGGCCGCGGTCACCTCGAAAAAATGTCCGGGCAGCCGCCGCGCGAGCGTGCGCAACGTCTGCACCTCGCTCGCCGCCTCGCCGCGCAGCAGTGCCATCCGGCCGCGCAGCGACGCGGTCAGCCGGGCGGTGTCCGCCAGACCGACCCGGCGTCCGGCTTCCTCCACCTCGGCGGCGAGCGCCTCAGCGAGCCCGAGCCGACCCCGGACCAGCGCCAACACGGCCTGCCGGGAGAGGGCGACGACGGCCGCCTCGGGATCGCTGTCCCGCTCCCCCGCCCTGGCGTACGCCACCAGGGCGGCCTCGGCGGCGTCGAGGTCGCCGAGTTCGGCGAGCGCGGTGAACCGCCAGAAGAGTCCGCGCCGCTCGAGGAGGGCGTCCCCGGCCCGACGGGACAGATCGATGATCTCGGACGCCCTGGTCAGCCGTTCGTCGGCGGCGCCGGGATCCCACACCGCGTGCAGCCGCCCGTCCAGCACCTCGGCGAGCGTGCCCGGATCCCCGGAGTCCCGAGCCAGCCGGACGGCCTCGTCGACAAGTTCCCGTCGCCGGGTCGAGGCGGACGGATCGCCCAACATCTCCGCGGCCAGCCGCACCAGCACCCGGGCGCGGAGGGCCGGCGGTAGCGCGCGGGACGCCGCGTCCTCCAGCAGGCGGATCAGCCCCATATCGAGGGCGAGGAACTGACCTCGCGAGGGCGAGGTCAGGGCTGCCTCGACGACAGCGTCCTCGCTGGCCCCGGGCGGGACGCTCGCCGCGAGGTCCAGAGCCGGACCGGGCCATCCCGCGGTGAGCAGCCAGATCGCGCGCACCGCGCCGCTCGGCATGTCCGGCAGAAGGGCAGCCAGTTCGGCCTCGGTCAGCGGGGTGAGATAGAGGTGCTGGCCGGATTGCCTCACCTCGGCCGTGGTGGCCACGACCGCCGCGCCGCCGCGTACCAACGAGTCGAGGTCCACGGTCGGTGCGGTCTGGTCGAGGTCGTCCAGGAGCACCAACCGGGGGCCCGTCGGGTCGGCCGTCACCGTACGGTTCACCGCCAGGCCACGCTGCCGGGCGAGGTCCGCCGCCACGTCGCCGAGCGTGGTCTTCCCCGATCCGGCAGGTCCCACCACGATCAGGCAGCCGCCCAAGCCGGCGACCGCGCGGTCCAGGAGTCGTTGGACGGCGGCACGCTCACGACGACGCCCGATCATGAGTCGAGGGTAGGCGCTGCCCCGGCGCCCGCCCCGTCAAGTCCGCGTGCACTACGCCACGCGGCCCTCGCGCAACGCGCTGATCAACGCCCCGGCCGGCCCGCCAGCGGGCGCGACGCCACCCTGACGAGCTGGCGGGACGCACGCGGCAGTCGGCGACCGGGGCAGGCGACCGGTTACCGGGTGCAGTCGGGGCCGCGTCCCATCCGCGACAGCATGTGTAGCAGCGTCGCCGGTCAGGACGCCGCCAGGCGATCGAGTGCCCGCCTGGCGAGTTCGGCGAGAACGAACGACGCGTCGGCGAGGACGGAGTCGTCGAAGACGGCGTACGGGCTGTGGTTGGTCGCGGCGGTCGACGGGTCGTCGGCAGCGCTCGCCCCCAGGTGCAGGTAGCAGCCCGGCACCTGGTTGAGCACCCGGGAGAAGTCCTCCGCGGCGGCGATCGGTGTGGCCATCGGCTCGAACCGGTCCGGACCCAGCGCGTCCCGCACCACTGCCGCGGCGAACTCGTACTCGTCCGGGTCGTTGACGGTCACCGGGTAACCGTCCCTGTAGGTGACCTCGGCTGTCGTCCCGGACGCCAGGGCTACCGACCCGCACAAACTGGTGAGTTCGGCCCTGATCCGCGGGCGGTTCGCCGCCGAGAACGTACGGATGGTGCCGGTCAGCTCGGCGCGTTCGGGAATGATGTTCGCCCCGCTACCGGCCCGCACGGACGTGACGGTGACGACGACCGGGTCGAGCGCGTCGAACCGGCGGATGAGCATCGGGGGGATGGACGTGATGATCTGCGCCGCCACCGGGATCGGGTCGTTGGCCAGGTGTGGCATCGACGCGTGGCCGCCCGCCCCGTGCACCGTCACGGTGAACGCGTCGACGCCACCCATGAGCGCCCCCGGCCGGCTGCGGAAGACGCCCCGGGCCGTCCCGTAGGAGCGCACGTGCAGGCCGTAGGCCGCCCGTACCCGGGAGCCGGCAGCGTCGAGCACGCCCTCGTCGATCATCCGGGCGGCGCCGTCCCACCCCTCCTCGCCGGGCTGGAACATGAAGACGACGTCGCCGGCCAGCAGATCGCGGTGCTCGGCGAGGGTGTGGGCCGCGCCGACCAGGGCGGCGGTGTGCAGGTCGTGCCCGCACGCGTGCATCGCCCCGGGCGTCCGGCTGGCGTAGTCCAGGCCGGTCGCCTCGGTCTGGGGCAGCGCGTCCATGTCCGCGCGCAGCAGGACCGCCGGGCCGGGTCGTCCGCCACGCAGCACCGCTGTCACCGAGGTCAGCCCGGAACCGCGGGACACCTCCAGCCCCAGAGCGTCGATCGACTCGATGACGGCCGCCTGGGTACGCGGCAGGTCGAGGCCCGTCTCCGGGTGCGCGTGCAGGTCCCGGCGCAGCCGGACCAGCTCCGGTTGGAGCCGGTGCGCGGTCTCGCGCAGGACGGTGGCGTGATCGTGGGGTTCCACAGCGGGTCGGCCTCCTGGTCGTTCCCTGGTGGGCGGTCACTCGGCGGGCGTCTTCACGGGGATCTTCGGACGTCGGAGGCGTACCGCACGTTGCTCGGGGAACGCCCAACCGAAGCGGACGGCGGCCAGTCGGACGGACGTGGTCACGGCCACGCAGAGCAGACCCGCGATCGGGGTCGGGGCGCCGAGCGCGGTGAGCAGGATGAGCGACCCGGCACCGGTTCCGGCGGCGACGGCGTAGAGGGTGCCGACCGCCGAGCAGGTCGATACGGCGATGCTCCTCGCCCGCGGCGAACAGGGCACCCTGGAGGCCGCCGAGCCCGGCGGCGAGAAGTTCGATCCACAGCGCCACCTGGAACATCGTGCTGGACATGCGGTTCACGCTCCGGGCAGCTGGGCCGGCTCACGCGGGCGCGCGAGCCGGCCCGGGTCGGGTGGTGGGTGTCAGCGGGCGTTGCCGGCGTTCTGCGCGGCGGTGACGATGACGTCGGCGACGGCGCCGGGCTGGGTCGTGAACACGGCGTGGCTGGCCGACACGTTGGTGATCTTCGCGCCGATACGCTTGGCCATGTGCTGCAACATCGCCTGGTCGAACGCCCTGTCCTCGCTCGCGATGACCGCCCAACTCGGCTTGTCCCGCCAGCCGGCGTTCTTCACCGGAGTCTCGAACGCCGCCATCTTGACAGGCGCCTGCGAGTCGCGGAGGAAGGCGGCGTCGGCGTCGCTGGTGTCCGCCGCGAACCCGGCCTTGAACGTGTCCGGGTTGAGGAAGCCGTACCCGTCCTCGGTGACGTCGATGACGAAGTCGGGTGTGGGGCCGAACCCCTCGTACTGCTGGGCGGTGGTTTCGCCCGCGTCCGGTGCCAGCGCCGACACGTAGACCAAGCCGGCCACGTTCGGGTGCACACCCGCCTCGGTGATGACCGTGCCGGCCCAGGAGTGGCCGACGAGGATCGTCGGGCCGTCCTGCTTGTCGAGGACCCTCGTGGTCGCCGCGACGTCGTCCTCGAGTGAGGTGAGCGGGTTCTGCACGATCTTGACCCGGTAGCCCTGGGCCGTCAGCTTGTCGTACACGCCACGCCAGCCCGAACCGTCAGCGAACGCGCCGTGCACGATCACAACATTCTTGATCTCTCGGCCGTCGCTACTCATGAGGCATCTTCCTTCCGTCGCCACTCCCGTGACCAGCCACTACATGGTGGCGGCGCAGAGCGCTTAACCGACTCGACAGCGACTAAACGCGTCGGCGAGGCGGCGTCGCCGACGGCGGCGGCGGCGGCGAACCGACGGTTGAGGATGTCGGCCAAGGAGACGACCGACCGGGTCGCCGGCGCCGCGCCAGAGCGGCGGGAGTACGGCGATACCCTGGTCGAGACGAACCCCGGCCACGTCCTCGCGCCACAGCAGGCAAGCGTAGAAGTGCGACAACGTGAGGTTGCGTCGTCGACGAGGCTGTCGAGATCGTCACGGTCGAGCATTACCGGGTCAACCCTTTCCAGGGCCGCGACGGCACGCCCGCAATCGGTCATCAGGTCGCGTGGCGACCAGACGAGGACAGCGGCGACGTGGCGAATGGTGGCTCCGATAGCGGATCTTGGCGCCCGGGCCGGGCCCGACGCGGAACTCCCGTATCCCATACCCGGAACGACGGAACGGTTGTCGGAAAGTTCAGCCACGACGGCCCTAAGCTGCGGCGGTCGTGGCCTCGACGAGGCGGGTCAGCCGGTCCTGGAGCACGGTCGCCTGCGCGCACCCCGGAGATGATCGACCAGATCGAGTGCCTCCTGCCACGCGTCGCGGGCGCCGTGACACAACCCCCTGCCCATCGAGATCACCGAGCGCCTCAGCGATCACCAGGGACCGGTCGACCAGGGCCGTGCCGGGTCGGGTCGACCGAGACCGGCGTACGCGGTGGCGAGCCGACACCGGGTTGGGCAGATTGTCGAGCGACTCGACGAGGCGAAGCGCGTCCCCGGAGGGTTGTGTCAGGCTGTGCACGGCCGGCGGGTGTCGCGATCACCGACGAGTTCAGCCGGGGCTGAAGTACGATCGGTGGCTACCTCGGGTCGGCGTACGCTGGTGGCATGGGTGTGCGCGACGCGGATGCGGTCAGGAACTCCCCCACGGTGGGCATTCCGGGCTCCGACCTGGGCTGGCATCTCGGCGTCATCCTGCGTAGCTGGCACGAGCGGGTCGAGCAGGCCGTCGAGGGCGTGCCGCACGGGACGCGCGGCTATCAGATCCTATCCGTCGTCGGGCACAATGATCCGCCCACCCAGAGCGGGCTCGCCAAGCATCTGCAGATCGACAAGACCGTCATGCCCTATGTGATCGACGCGCTCGAGGGCGCCGGCCTGGTGGAGCGGAGGACCGACCCGGCCGACCGGCGCGTCCGGCGGATCGCGATCACCCCGAGCGGCGCGGCGAAGCTGACGGAGTTGGAGGCCAAGGTCCGCGCAGCCGAGGACGCGGTGTTCGGCAACGTTCCGGCGCCGCTGCGGCGCATGTTCGTCGACAACGCCGCGCAACTCGCCACCTCGCTGCATAACGATCAGCCCGCCCTGGACCCCTGCCTGGCCGTGATGGACGCGCTAGCCGACCCGGCGCTGGGCTCCACGCAGCGGTAACAGCCGCGGCCGGCTACCGCGGCCGGACGCGCGCCTTGAGCGCCTCGGCGGTGAGGACGTCGCCGAAGATCGGCCCGCCTGGCTCCAGCATCCGCCCGAGGGGCAGGGTGCCGAGAATCACGGGGTCGAATCCCAGGTCGTCCACCAGAGCCGCCACCCGGCTCAGCGCGTCGGCGTCGTCGGAGGCCAGCGCGATAGCGATCCGGTCCGCGGCACCGCGCGGCTTGGGCCGCTCGTCGATATCGTGGTAGCCGAGGTGGTTGAAGCCCTTCACGAGGCGGGCCCCGGGCAACGCGTCCCGGAGATGCTCGCTGGAGCTCTCCTGCGCGTCGAGCCAATCGGCACGGGGCCCGTCGGTCTCAAGCCAGTGGTTGACGGCGTCGATGACGACCTTTCCCGCGAGCTGTGCGGCGGGCAGCTGCCGGTGGGAACGCAGCGGGATGGCCAGGATCACGATATCGGCGATCTCGGCGACCTCGTGTGCCCAGCCGGTCTCGACGCCCGGGGTGAGGATTTCCGCAGTGAGCACGATCGCCTCGGGGTCTCCGGAACCCGCCGCGAGCACGCGATGACCCGCGTTGCGGGCGAGTCGTGCGAGCACGGTGCCGACCTTGCCGAAGCCGATGACGCCCACGGTGGGGCGCTCCGCCTGGACGGGAATCATTCCGCTTCCTCCTGCGCTATCGTTTGTCGAACATACTAGTTGTGACGCAAACGAAGCGAGGTGGGCGGGGTGGAGATCGGTGTACTCCTCAACGCGGACAACGCCGGACCGGACGAGCTGGTCACGCTGGCACGGGCCGCCGAGGACAACGGGATCGGCATCGCCCTGGTGACCGGCAGCCGCAACGCGGACGCGTGGGCGATGGCGACGTGGATCGCCGGTGTGACCGACCGCATCCGCGTGGGGGTTCCGCCGCGCGAGCAGGGCTACGAGCCGACGAGCCCCGACTCGGCGGTGCCGTCGGTGCTGGACAAGGCGGCAGCGACGCTCGCCGCACTTGCCCCGGAGCGGACCCCGCCACCGGGTTCCCGCTTCACGATCGTCGCCGCCGACGCCGATGACGGCGCGATCCGGGACGCCGCCGGGGCCGGCATCCCCGTCGTGCCGGTCCGCGACGCCGCCGGTATGACCCGCCTTGCGGCGCTGGTCGCGGCACCGGAGCCGGAGGCGCCGGCCGGACGCCCGCACCGATCCGGGCCCGCTCTCGCGCAACGGGTTCCGGGCATCGCCTACGACGCGGTGCCGGCCAGCCTGGCCGGCCGGGCGATCGAGCCCGGTGATCGGGAACACCGCGCCGTCTCCTCGACCTACCTGCGCGGTGGCAACCCCGGGCTCGTGCTGCGCCCGCGTACGGTCGCCGAGGTGGTGGACGCGATCGCGTTCGCCCGCGACCACCGCGACGTCCCGCTGGGGGTACGCAGCGCCGGGCACGGCATCAGCGGCCGCTCCACCAACCGGGACGGGCTGGTGATCAGCGTCGGGGCGATGAACGCCCTCGATGTTCTCGACGCGTCGCGCCGGCTGGTCCGCATCGAGCCGGGGCGCACGTGGAAGCAAGTGGCGCACTCCCTGGTCTCGCACGGGTGGGCGCTCGGCTCCGGCGACTACGGCGGCGTCGGTGTCGGCGGGCTGGCGACCGCGGGCGGCATCGGGCTGATCTCCCGCAAGCACGGGCTCACCATCGATCATGTGAAGGCGGTGGAACTGGTGCTGGCCGACGGCACGCCAATCCGCGCCTCCGACACGGAAAACCCGGACCTGTTCTGGGCCGTGCGCGGAGCGGGCGCGAACTTCGGGATCGCGACGGCGTTCGAGTTCGAGACCTCCGTGGTCGGCGAGGTCGGGTATGCGAAGCTCACGCTGGTCTCCAGCGACATCGAGGCATCTCTCTACCGCTACGGCCAGATCGCGAGTCAGGCGCCACGGGACACGACGGTGTTCCTGGTCACCGGCCGGGCCCGGCGGGGCCAGTGGGTCATCTCCCTCTACGCGGTGGTCGACAACCCCGACCCGGACATCGTCGTCGCGCGGCTGACCCCATTCCTGGAACTCGGTCAGCTCGTCCGCCAGCACGCGCTGATGACTGGCTACCCGGGCGTGATGGACAACGCCGTCGATATCGGGCCGTCGGGCCAGCAGGGCTTCGGGGAGCCGGTCTCGCGCTCGGCGTTCGTCCCCAAGCTCACCCGACAGTTCGCCCGCGAGGCGGCCGAGTTGCTGAGCACCGACCTCGTCTACTTCTTCGAGCTGCGCGCAATGGGCGGGGCGATCTCCGACGTGCCGTCGGATGCGATGGCGTTCAGCCACCGGACCCCGCATTTTCAGCTGACCGCGATGAGTTCGAGCGACGACCGCCTGACAGCCGAGTGGGACAGGCTGCGCCCGCACTTCGACGGCCTCTATCTCAGCTTCGAGACCGACCGGCACCCCGAACGTCTCCTCGACGCCTTCCCCGCGCCGGTGCTGGAGCGGCTGCGGCGGCTCAAGGCCGAGTACGACCCGACCAACCTGTTCCGGGACAACTTCAACATCGCGCCGGCCCCGCTGGCGTCCGAGGAAAAGGTGGCGGCATGACCGACTACGGCCATGATCTACTGTTCGGTAGTTTCGTCAGTCCCGTCGCACAGCCCGCGCAGCACGCTGTCGACCTCGCTGTCGTCTCCGAACAGGCGGGACTGGACCTGGTGACGTTCCAGGACCACCCGTACCAGTCCTCCCTCCACGACACCTCGACCCTGCTGACCTATGTCGCCTCGAAGACCCGGAAGATCGCGGTCAGCGGCAACGTGACCAGCCTGCCGCTGCGGCCACCGCTGGGCCTGGCTCGCACGGCCGCGACCGTCGACCGGCTCTCCGGTGGCCGGTTCCGCCTGGGCATCGGCGCCGGCGCGTTCTGGGACGGCATCGCCCGCATGGGCGGCCGCCGCCTGACCACCGGGCAGGGCATCTCCGCCCTGGAGGAGGCGATCGGCATCATCCGCGACGCCTGGGACCCGGAGCGGCAGGAGCCGCTGACCCACAAGGGGCAGTTCTACCAGGTCGAGCGCGGCGTCCGGGCCCCGTACGCTCATCACCCGATCCCGATCTGGGTCGGCTCCTACAAGCCCCGGATGCTGGCCCTCACCGGCGCCGTCGCCGATGGGTGGCTGCCCAGCATCGAATACATCGACGGCGGCCTGCGGGGTCTCGCCGACGCCAACGAACGGATCGACGACGCGGCGCACCAAGCCGGCCGGGAACCGGCCGCGGTCCGGCGCCTGATGAATTTCATGCACGCCAGCCTCGAGACAACCGGGCAAGGCTTCCTCGACGGCCCAGGCAAGGTGTGGATCGACAAGCTCACCATGCTCGCCCTCGAGCACGGCGTCAGCGCGTTCATCGTCGGCGGCGACGACCCGCTCACGCTGACCCGCCTCGGCGCCGAGGTCGCTCCGGCCGTACGCGAGAACGTGGCGCAGGCCCGGCGGTGACGTGCGGTCACCACCTCTACCACAGTAATCAGAACCGAGAGAAGGCAGTCATGGAGCTGGGCATCGGCGCGTTCGGGGATGCGAACTGGGATCCGGAAACGGGCAAGCGCATCTCGGAGGCGCAGGCGATCCGCAACATCGTGGAGTCCGGGGTGCTCGCCGAGCAGGTGGGCCTGGACTGGTTCGGCGTCGGAGAGCATCACACCCCGGAGTTCCCGGGATCGGCGGCCGCGCCGATCCTCGGCGCGATCGCGGCGCAGACCAACCGGATCAAGCTGTCCACGGCAGTGACCGTGCTCAGCACCGAAGACCCGGTCCGCGTGTACGAGCAGTACTCGACGGTCGACGCGATCGCGAACGGGCGCGTGGAGCTGATCCCCGGCCGAGGATCGTCGATCGAGTCATTCCCTCTGTTCGGGTACGACCTGCGCGACTACGATGAGCTGTTCGCCGAGAAGCTGGAGCTGCTGCTGGAGGTCAACCAGCACGAACGGGTCTACTGGCGCGGCAAGACCCGCCCGGACCTCAACGGCGAGTACATCCCGCCGCGCGCCGAGCGAGGACCGATTCCCATCTGGCTGGGCGTCGGCGGCAACCCCGCTTCGGTCATCCGGGCCGCGCGACTGGGTCTGCCGATGGCGACCGGCGTCCTGGGCGGCAACGCGATCCGCAACGCGGGCATCTCCGAGCTGTACCGCCGCGCCGCCCAGCAGTTTGGCAACACCCCGCAGCAGACCATGCTCATGCTGGGCTCGCCCGGCTTCCTGAACAAGGACGGGAAAAAGGCCCGCGACACGTTCTGGCCGCACTGGCACCAGTTCATGAAGGTCGTCGGCGAGCAGCGCGGCTTCCTGCCACCTACCCGCGACCGCTTCGATCAGGACAGCGGACCGCAGGGCGGGCTGCTGGTCGGCTCCCCCGAGGAGATCATCGAGCGCATCCTGCTCATGCATGAGCACTGGGGCCAGGTGCGCTCCTACATCCACATTGACACTGGCGCCGTGCCGCAGCGCGAGGTCCTCCGGACGATCGAGCTGTATGGAACCGTCGTACGCCCGGCCGTGCAGGCCGAACTCGGCACCGCGACCGTCGATGAACTCACGGGGCGCGCGACGGCGGCGGCCGTCTGAGCCGGCCGGTCGGCGGAACTGACGCTGACTGCGATACCGATGCTCATGGTGTCGCAGAGGAAGGCAAGGACCGAATGTGAGATGACCTGCAGGCGGATGCCGGAGGTCCGGCGATTTCGTGTTCCCGAGCGGTCAGGGCAGCCGGCGTCTGCCGTCACAAGCGAACCCTTCGGTACGCCGCAGCCGGCAAGTTAGGCGTTGCCGGGCTCGATCACGCAAAAACTTGTGGCCCACCGGGTCGGTCAGGACGACGTGCCCCTCCTCGGGTCGCTGCCGACGGCGAGGTGACGACCACAGAGTTGGAGCGCCATCGCCATGATGCGCATCTGTGCACCGAGAGTGGCGCTGGTCAGGTGCAGATGCACGCGGCTCGCGCCGAAGAGCCCGGCACGGCCGACAAGGAACGCAGACCGAGCTGCCCGCCCGTGCCGGCAACAGCTCCAGCAAAGTCCTCCGTCCCCTCCCGGCCGAATAGAGCGGCCCAGGACCGCGCCGCTCCAGCCCGGGTCGCACGCATCGAAGGCGACGGCTAGCAGCCGTAACGCATCTCCAGACCATAGACACGGCCCCGACGCGCCGTGCACCGCGATCCCGCCGTTGACGTACGGGTCGGCAACAGCCCTCCACGCGCTCACACTCCCTTTCCCCCCAACCAGGAATCGTCAAATCCTGGGCGTTCTACCCGGATCGGCGCAACAGGCGTTCACGAGGGTGGTTCATAGGGACGATTTGGACGCGTACCAGCACGTCGGTGGTCGACGGCCTCGTCGAGGAAGCCATGTTGACGCTGATCGCGGGGACACTGCGGTCGCCTTCTGCAGCGGCACGGCGAGTTGACGCCATTAGGGCCAGCGAGAAGTTACTTGCTTTACACAAGTACCTTGGGGGGTGTTTGCCGGCGGCTCGACACTGGACGAGCATTTCCTCGTGGCCGCCGTTAGGCCACGAGGAACACGAGACGAGAAAGGACACCGCGATGTCTGAGCTCAACCACTTCAACGCCAAGGACTTCGCTCCCGCCGAGATCCTGGAGTCCACCGACCCGGTCGGCTACTGGGGCAATGCCCGGCTCAAGCCGGGCGTCGACGCCGCCGAGGTCGAGAAGACGATGCGGGTCGTGATGGACGCGGCCCGGGAGGAGCCCGGATACGAGCTGTACGCGATCTACCACAGCCCCGACGAGGTCGGCTCCTACCGCATCAGCGAGCGGTGGGCGACCGGTGAGGACCTACGCAGGCACATCGAGAACCCGGCCCTGTACCCCTACCTCGGCCGCTTCGCCGAGACCCTGGACTTCTCGGATGCCCAGTGGGTGCGGGCGGTGGTTTGAGATCGGCTCCGGCCGGGCCTCACAGCCGCCCAGCGGCGGGGCCCGGCCGGCCGTTCGACGTGATGTCGCGGCATCGCCCGGCCCGCCGCACCGGGCGAGGCACGCATAACGTGTACAACCGCCGCAAGGCGTCCGACCCGTGGTTGGCGGAGACCTTCCGCTTCGTCTCGACCTGGGTTGACGGGCACACCGCGCACCCCGGCTTCCCGCGACCTCAACCCGAGAGTTACCACACCTCAAGCCTCGACCGAATGCGAGTTCTGGCCGCCTGGTTCCTCCGAGGCCGTACCTGCCAACCAAGCCTTCAACCGGCTACAACGCTGCTACGAACGCAAAGAAGACGTGATCAACGCCTACTTCGACCTGGGGTTGACCCGGTTTGACGGACAGGGTCGATAAGTGGATCTCACGCTACCTTGCGGGTTGGCCTGCGGAAATAGGCGGTCTCCTCGTACTCGGCGGGACTCATGTAGTCCAGGGTGGAGTGGCGGCGGCGGGTGTTGTACCACCCCTCGATCCAGTCGAAGATCGCCGCGCGGGCGGCAGCACGGGTTGGCCACGCCCTCCGGTCCAACAGTTCGGTCTTGATCGTGGCGAAGAACGACTCCGCGACGGCGTTGTCCCAGCACTGTCCCCGGGAACCGACCGACAGCAGCACCTTGTGCTGTCGGGCGAGGCGGGCGTACTGCGTCGAGGTGTACTGGCAGCCTCGGTCGCTGTGGAAGATCACCTGACCGGTCGGGCGGCGGGTGGCGATGGCGTTGGACAGGGCTTGGGCCGGCAGGTCGGTGCGGAGATGGTCGGCGGTGGCCCAGCCGACGACCCGACGTGAGGCGATGTCGATCACGGTCGCGAGGTACAACCAGCCCTCCCACGTAGGATGTAGGTGATGTCACCGCACCAGCGGGTGTCGACCTCAGTCGCGGAGGTGGTGAAGTTCCGGCGGATCCGGTCGGCGGCCAGGGCCGCTGTCGGATCGGGCACGGTCGTGGTTCGCCACCGCTTCGGCATCCGTCCGCACAACCCGGCGCCCCGCATCAGTCGGGCGACCCGTTTACGGGAGTGCCGCCGGCCCTGCGCGGCGAGTTCGGCGTGCACCCGAGGCGCGCCGTAGGTGCCGGCCGAGACGGCGTGAATGTCGGAGATCCGGTCGATCAGCTCGGCATCGTCACGCTCCCGCCGCGACGGGCCGGCGCGGTGCTGGTAGTAGGCGGACCGGGAGACCTCCAACAGCTCACAGGAACGCTTCACATTCCCGTCGGGCCGTGCCTTCTCCGCCTCGATGAACGGATACACGTTCACCGGGTCTCCTTCGCGAAGAAAGCCGTGGCCCGCTTCAGGATGTCGACGTCCTCCCGCAGCCGACGGTTCTCCCGCCGCAGCCGCGCCAACTCATCCCGCTCGTCGCTGGTCAACCCATCCGACCGGGTGCCGGCGTCGAGATCGGCCTGCCTGACCCACTCCCGCACCGCGGTCTCGGTCAGATCGAAGTCCCTCGCGACCTGCGCCACCGTCCGGTCACCCCGCCGACACACCTCAACGATCTCCGCCTTGAACTCCGGCGTGAACGCCCGACGCGGCCGGCGTGGTTTCTTACCCATGCCTTCCATGATGAACATCCTCCCGAGGAGCACACAGCCCCTCTGAGCTGGGATGTCCGTCAAACCGGGTCAGGCCCACCTGACCTGGGTCGAGCGGAACTTCGGCTACGCCGTCGCGCGAGCCTTCGCCGGGCACGACGGGAAGAGTGACGCCGGTACCACGTCGACCTACGTACGCGCCGATGTGTACGAAGTCGCGCAGGCCCTGGCGGCGCTGACGGGCGAATCCCACCCGCTGGCCGAGCACAAGACAGAGGTTGACGGACCAGAACAGCGGCTCGACGGAATGTTCAGCGCGATCACCGACCGAGGTCTGAGCTAACGAGTCATGGCCGGGCGGCGCCTCGTACGTTGATGTGGCCCGCACGAACTCCATCCCGCAGAGACAGTTGTCGGCAGCGTTACCCGTAACGCTCCCGACAACCCCTGTGACCACCTCGATCCGATCTCACGGACTTTTTATGTGTCGGTGTCAGGCCCGCAGTGCTGCGTCGCCCCAGACCGCCTTATCGTTGTCGTCAAAGCCGGAAGCGTCCGAGGGGCGAAAGAATGTCACCTGAAGGCGTAGCCGTTGCCCGCCG
The DNA here is from genome assembly GCF_027497175.1 of Verrucosispora sp. WMMD573. Classification (NCBI taxonomy): domain Bacteria; kingdom Bacillati; phylum Actinomycetota; class Actinomycetes; order Micromonosporales; family Micromonosporaceae; genus Micromonospora; species Verrucosispora sp. WMMD573. Next base: position 5,561,849 of record NZ_CP114901.1, read on the forward strand.
GCCACGGACACGTCGACCCCTTCGGACCGGCCAGCGGCGAGGGTAAACTCGCGAGGCGGCTTTTGATCCACGATCACTTCGAACTTGGCTACCCGGTTGGCGTTCCGGTTCTTGTCCGACAGCCCGATGGTAGCGGTGAACCTGGCGTACCCGCTTCTCAGGTCGTATTCGACGTAGACCTGTTTGGCTTCTGACCGCCCGTAGCCCTGCGCCATGGAGATGCTGTGCACGTAGGTCTCGCCGCCCACGTTGGCGGCGCCCTTGTCGAGGGTCGTCGTCCCGCGCAACATCTGCTCGTCGGCCAGATAGATCACCCTGGGTGGAAGGCTGTCCGAAGAGGATCCACCATCCCCGCTGGTAGCTTCGTCCAGCTCCTGCCTGAGGCCATCCCGGTCCTTGCGCAGCCCGTCGATTTCTAGGGCCAACGTGTCTCGCTCGGTCTTGAGCTTAGCTATCTGCTCCGAGAGACTGGACACCTCGCCGGAGAGCGACTCAACCTGACCCTCGGCCCGGTCTTTCTGCTGGCTGACCCGCACGCTTACCACGCCGAGCAGTGCGCTCACGAGCCCTAGAACTGCGGTGCAGACACCGAGGATGGCGATGATCTTTTTGGTTCGGAGTTCCGTGGCGTTTTCCGCCGCAGGTCGTGCGTCACTGGTGCGCCCATCGCCGCTTTGCTCTTCCGCGCGGCTGTCGCGGCTCTGCTGCAACATCGAACCTCCGTTGGCGATTGCTGCATGTCGACGCGACAGGTTAGCGAGGACTTCACAAGGGAGCAATACACGTGCCGGAGTGGCGACTGATCAAGTCGGCTGTTCGAGCAGGTTTGATCGCAACCAATCAACTCTTCGAAGTTGAGCGGGATGCTCTGATCGATCCGACCCGGTGATGTGGACTCGCGACCCTTCGGTGATCATTTGAGGGTTGAGCTCAAATTGGTCACACATGAGAACTCCTAACTTTCCTAGGTTGAGCGCTACGGATATGACGTGAGGATCGTTCTGTCTGGATGTGAGGAGGGGTGAGCAGCCGCCGTGGATCGTCTCGGACGAGGTTGTGGGTCGAGATCGCGCCGTTTGTCGGGGTACTCGTTGGAGTGCAGAGCTGCGTACAGCTGATCTTGCAGAGGTTCCTGCTCAAGATCGCGACCGCGGCGCACGCGGTGCCTACCCCGTCGCAGTCGCACGGCCCAGAAAGGCTCTACCGCGCCGCTTCCGCTCCTCGCCGCTGCGCGGCTGCGGTGCGGGTCGGCTTGGTCCCGATTTGCCGCAGCACGCTCCCGGCACCCAGGCGGATCAGGCGAGCCTGTCCACGAGGACGCGCTCCACGCCAACTGGACTGAGTGGGGCATGGTCAGTGATCGCGTCTGATGAACGTCGATGGCCCGAATGATCTTCTCGGATCCGGGTGGGTACGGCAATCTCTGCACATTCAGCCGTACGCGCCTGTGCACGTACCTGTACGCCGACACCCGTTACTGCCACCCCGCTTACCACGGCGGCGGCATCCCGGTCGTAAGCCGCTGGATGACCGCAGGTTGTGCGGGATCCTGTTCGTGCTCTACACCGCGATCCCGTGGGAGTACCTGCCCCAGGAGTTGGGTTTCGGGTCGGTTGACCTGCTGGCGCATGCTGCAGGGACTGGAACAACGCCGGGGTGGCCGTGTCCCTGCGGTCCGCCGACGCCACCCGACCCGGCAACAACACCCCCGGATCATCGAAACGACAGGGGCAGGAAGTCATACCGGGCCGGGCGACCGAGGGTCCCCGGCTGGGGACGATCAAAAGGGCCTCCGATCTTGCTAACGGTCGCCGGAACAAGGCGAATCAGCTCGTGTGTCTAGGCCAACGGGTGCGGCTCGCTGGTAAGGGCTGCCACGGCGGCGGCTATCTCTTGCAGGCTGGCGCGCACGTAGGTGGTCGTGGTGCCCGTGTCGCCGCCGCTGTCGTTGTGGCCGGCGAACGCGCGGGCGACGGCGTAGCTGAAGTTCCGCTCGACCCAGGTCAGCGTGGTGTGGCGTAGCCAGTGGGTGCTGATCTGCTGGGTCGCTACCCAGGGTAGGTGTCTGCCGATGCGCTCCCACAGGTAGTCGTAACGGCGATACGTGATCGGCTTGCCGTTGCGGTAACGCAGCAGCGGCGTTGTCGGGGCGGCCGGCCGCTCCTCCACGTGCTGTTGCAGGTGCCGCATCAAGGTAGGCGACACCGGCTGCCAGCGCACCGTCTCCCCCTTCTCGTGCAGCATGATGAGGCACTGATCCGGGTCAAGGTCCGCTGGTCGTAGAGCCAGCGCTCCGCCTCGACGACAGGCTGTCTCCGTGTGTAGCCGCAGCAGCAGGCAGTCCAGAGCCGGATCGTCGCCGGTCGTGGCGGCGACCTGATTGATCTCGGCGAGCCGGGTGTCCGGCACCGCGCGGCGGGTGCTGGGCAGGCGCCGCGGTTTGGCAACCTTACGGGCGGGATTGTCCGCCTCGGCGAGATGCCCGTCGGCGACGGCGTGGTTGTAGAGACACCGCAAAGCCGCGATCAGGTGCTCCGCCGCGCTGCGACCGCCGCGGGCGTTGCGGCGCGTAACGACGTGCGCCTTGACGTGCTCGGCAAGGCGCTTGATCTCCGTCGGATCAGGCTCGTCCAACCGCCGGTCGCCCCACTCCTTGAGAACCCGGTTCCAGTAGGAGGCGTAGACCCGGCGGGTACCGGCGCTGACCGCCTCAGACACCACGGGGATGTACTCGGCGAACGTCGGTGCCGGCGGACCCGCAGGGGCGGTCTGTTGGAGGTCGCCCGGTGAGATACCGAGCCGGGACAGCAGCAGCATCGCCGCGTCAAGGTCAGCCTGGCTCGGCCGACTCGAAGATGGCTGCATGGTCATGCCGCCCCACCGTCCAACACAGCCGCATGAGATGCGGTGATCATTGCGTGCACGGCGGCCGGCGGATGGACCACAAGCCGCCCGACGGCCGGGTCAGCGACCAGCAGGACCCGACTGCCGGCGGTGAGCCCACACCAGTGCCGGACCGTCGCCGGCAACCGAACCTGACCAGGCCGAGTCACCCGGAACGCAGCGTGCGGATCGGCGGTCACGAGCACCAGGCCACCACGCACCCGGACATCCACCCGGGTACCCGGTAGCCAGCCCAGCGCAGGGATAACCACCGCTTCGGTCAGCCGACCATCACGATCGATCGCCGCCATCCCATACAGCACCGTCGGCCGCGCCTCGGGAGCAAGCTGCGCAACCGGCAAGGCACGCCGACCGTTGATCGGCTCACCCCTCGGCCCAGCGGGAACCGAGGGCGGTACAACCGCTGCCACGACCCGGGTAGTCACCACGACCACCCCCGAGACGAGGCGGGGAAGACAACGCTGGGAACTGGAGTCCGGTGGTCAAACGGGTTTGACCACCGGTACGTCACATCACGCAGATATGCGGGGAAACTGTGTCCGAGGGGTGATCGATACCGCCGCCCCACCGCCACAGCGCATGGACAATGACGTAATTACCGAATTTGGACGGTAGCTACTGGTGATGCGGATCTTGCCGACCACCTCGCCTGGCCCCCTGGCTGGTGCGCCGAAACGGAACCCTCGTGCCGAGACGACAATCGAACCGTCAACCTACGCTTACCGACCGTCACGCTCATCAACTTGTCATCGATCATCAGGATCCGTCGCTGACTTGCACAGACGCGAAAGTCGGCTTATCAACGCCTGTCGCCCACAGTGGACCCTCGGCAGGGGTTTTCGGGGGTAGACGGGGGCACCGTTGACCATTGCAACGATCGCCGCCACCCACTAATCAGGCAGGCAGGCACCCAGTCATGCGTCACGGTGCGATGCGGTGAGTGCGCTCAGCCACAACCGGGCGGCGCGGATCCCGGCCCACAACTGCTCGGCGTCGGCGTCGGTTCGCCGGGCGACCTTCATGGCCTGGTTCAGACGGCCGTTGACCACGTCGAACGGCAACCCGGACAGTCGCCTGATCGACGCGACGAGACTCAGGAGTTCGGCGCGCATCTCACTGCGGCGGTGCCCGGCCCAGGGCAGGTCGTCGAGAAGCATATGCCCGGCCATCTCCGCGTCGCCGCACGGGCCGCAGAGATCCAGCGAGTCGGTGACCGGCATCGAGGTGCACGATAGGCAGAGGAAGTTGTCACAGTGCGCACACGTGAACGAGGCGGAGTCTGCCAGGTCTGCACCCTGACCGGGATGCGTCCGGACGAGGAGACGCTCGACGGAGATGCACTCGCCGCGGCACCGCTTAAGGTTCTCCCGATGCTCCTCGGCGCGGCGGTGGGCTTGTTCGGCGGCGAATGCCCCGGCGGCGCAGTCCGCGCAGACAGTGAACTCGTCGATGACCGGGTGGCGCTGGCAGTCCATGCAGACCGGGTGATCACCCCACGCGCACCAGGACATCGATCCGGCTGCGTTGTGCCAGGCCAGGTACTGCGACTGGCACCCTTCCCAGCACAGCTGCAGGCTGTCGTCGCGCCGGTTCGTCGACGCCTTGCTATACGACACCCCTGCCTCGATCGCGTTCACGCGACGGTCAGCCTTACGGGCTCGGTTGCGGGCCACGACATCTCCTCCGTGAAGGTTCCCGCGCACCTCCACCCGAAGTTCGACATCGCAGTTTGCGAGTATGGCGGATTGGCGGCGAGTCGTAGACCCTTTGACCTCGCCTCACGGCAGATGCCCCGGCGCGGGCCGGAGCATCCCGGGGCCTTGCCCCCTGATCTTGGACACTTGAACCTGGGATCGTGATGGTCCTGGGAGTCAGGAGTCCTGAAAGATCATGGTGAATAAGCACTATCCGCCCGAGTTCAAGGCCGAGGCGGTCGCGTTGTATCGGTCCAGGCCGGGCGCGACTATCGCCTCGATCGCTGATGACCTGGGTGTGAACCGGGAGACCCTGCGCAGCTGGGTGCGGCTCGACGACGAGCGTCGTGGCGGCGGTGCGCGTACGCCACGGCCGGCCGTGGCCGGCGGCGAGGCCGCCTCGGTCGAGCAAGAGAACGCCGAGTTGCGGCGCCGGGTCCGCGAGTTGGAGGAGGAGCGGGACATTCTGCGGAAGGCGGCCCGGTATTTCGCCGGGGAGACGCGCTGGTGAACCGCTTCCAGTTCGTCGCCGACCACCAGGCACGCTACGGCGTGAAGCGGTTGTGTCAGATCCTGAACATCGCCCGGTCCAGCTTCTACTACTGGAAGGCCACCGCCGGGTCGCGAACTGCTCGTGACGCTGCGGACGCGGCTCTGGCCGCCCGGATCCGCCTTGTGCACGCCCGTCATGACGGCACCTACGGCGCGCCACGGGTCACCGCCGAGCTCCACGACCGGGGCGAGCGGGTCAACCACAAGAAAGTGGCCCGGGTGATGCGCCGCTACCGGATCCAGGGCCTGCGGCTGCGCCGGCGGGTGCAGACCACCATCGCCGACCCCGCCGCGCAGAAGGCACCGGACCTGATCGGCCGGGACTTCACCGCCGAGGCGGTGAACCAGCGCTACGTCGGCGACATCACCTACCTACCGGTCGGTGAACGCGGATTCCTTTATCTGGCAACGGTTATCGACCTGCACTCACGACGCTTGGCGGGCTGGGCGATCGCCGATCACATGCGCACTGATCTGGTCATCGACGCCCTGCACGCCACGCAACGGACCCGCGGCAGCCTCCACGGGGCGATCATGCACACCGACCACGGAGCTCAATACACGTCCAATGCCTTCGCTGCCGCCTGCACCACCGCCGGCGTTCGGCAGTCGATGAGCAAGATCGGCAGCTCCGCCGACAACGCCCTCGCCGAAGCCTTCAACGCGACCTTCAAACGCGAGACCCTGCAAGGCCGCCGAGCGTTCACCGACGAACGCGAAGCACGCCTGGCCTCGTTCCGATGGCTGCACCGCTACAACACCGTCCGCCGCCACTCGGGGCTCGGACAACAATCCCCGATCACCTACGAGAACCGCATCCGAACGACGCCCGCTATGCTGGCCCCCGCCGCATAACCCCGTGTCCAAGATCCGGGGGTAAGCCCCCCGGGCACAACCACCAAGGGGTGCACGGACGAGACAGGCTGGCACGGAGCAGCCAGAGGAAATTTAGCAGACGGTTCCACATCGACAAGCCCGGTCCCACGCACGTATCGGTCACCGCCCACGGCTGGGTCGATTGGTAGCCCTGCACCACCGCGCGAGGTCGATTGGGCCAATGTCGACTTCGCCGCCTACCCGATCAGAAGCGGCGTTCTGGTCACTAACCTGGGCAGCATGGCAGAACCCTCGGAGTACGAGCTCGCGGCATGGCGGGACATCCAGCAGTTCAAGGGCCGACCGCTGTCGGCCGCGTTACGCAACGCCGGCGAGGGCGTCTCCAACGGGGCCGCGGCACTCGGTCGCCGTGCGGCGACCTATCTGGAAAACCATCCGGGAGCCCAATCAGCCGTGTCGCGGGGGCGCGGCATCGTCGCCAAGGGTGCGAGAACCCTTGGCACCGGGGCTCGCAAGGCTGCCAGCGTCCTTCCCACCAGCGCGGCGGACTGGAGGGGCACCGCTCTGGGCTCGACGCAACGCACGGTGGCGAAGATTTCGCGAGCGGGGCTCTCCCCCAAGCAGGTGGTGAAACGCCACCAAAAGCGCGGGCACGACGTCACCAAGCTTTCCGACCTGCGGCGCCTCGACCTCGAGCAGATCCACGCGGTCCGCGGACGCGCACTGAGCTGGTACTACCCGGCTACCGCCGCAGGATCAGGAATGGTTGCGGGGCTGGTGATCTCGGGAGGCGAGCTGGTGACCGCAGTCTCCGGCGGTGCCGCGGCGGCGCCGTCGGGAGGTGCTATCTTCGGCGCTTTCGCCGGCGATGCCGCTGTTGTTCTCGGCCTGGCATCACGTGCTGTAGGCCATGTGTCACTGCTGTACGGCTACGACCCCGAGGAGCCCGTCGAAAAACTCTTCGTGCTGTCCGTCGTCAACGCCGGAACGGCCATGTCAACCAGCGCGAAGAGCGCCGCCCTGGCCGACATCTCGCGTCTCACCCAGGCGCTTGTCCGGGGCAAGACATGGAAGGTTTTGAACGAGTCGGTTGTCTCCCGGGTCGCCGTGAAGTTTTCAGAGGCATTCGGCCGCAGCCTCACAAAGAAGGGCCTTGGCAAGGTCGTACCGGTCGCCGGGATCCTGGTCGGCGGCACCCTCAACTGGACCGCCTTGGAGGGAATCGTCGACGCCGCCGACATGGCGTACCGGCGGCGGTTCCTCCTGGATAAGTACCCGCAGCTGCGTGATGAGGAGCCGCTGGAGTCGTTCGTCGAGGACGACGCTGACGACAAGTTCAGTGTGCTCGACGAACTCGCCGAGGAGGGCGGCCCCGACCTACGCTGAGCCTCACCGCATGCCGCCGACACGTCGGGCGGACTGGCGAGTCCGGGCGGCTGTCATCCTCGACGGTGCCACTCCACCGCGAGCAACAACTCTCTCGGCGGCAACGGATCTATACGCCTTCTAGTTGTTCCAGCCGACGAAGTACCGCACGTGGCAGTTCTGGCGCTTCCAAGCGGTAGGGCTTCCAGCGATCGTTGGAACCGTCCTTCATCGACGCGCTGAAGCGGTACCGCCCTCGGCTATTGGGTTCGCCAAGGGTGTCGGCATAGTCCTTGCTGGGTACGAGCCATGCCTTCATCACGATGCCGTGGACCACGTCGATCGCGACGAACAGCATGTCAAGATCGTCTCGGGGCGCGAAGGTTTGGGATCGAACGAAGGCGACGAACCCTTCGGACTGGATCCTCTTGCTGTCGGACATCCGAGCCTTCACCTGCACGGCCAGCGTTGCCGTGGACCCCCGCCGATGAAAGACAAGGTCAACACCTTCATCGTCAACCAGCGACGTAGACACATTGAGAGCCCCTCGCGTCGCGAGGATGCAGAAAGCAGCGACCAGGTGCTCAGCAGCCTTCCCCATACGGCCGGCGTCCGCTGACTTGAGTGTGTAGTCGTCGTCCCCCTCTTCGTCCACACGCCTAACATAGTGCCGTCAGCCCGACGCTCTCTCATGCCGCATCCTCGAGTTCACCGGGATACTGTGTCGGCGGCGGCGTTATTTGCTGCCGGTACGGGTCCGTGGTCGCTGGCTATCGGCGTTTGGGGATCCGGACGTCGCATGCACCAGCTCGCACTGCTACCGCCTGACTGTCGTAGGTATGCGGCATCCTTCATGCGAAGCTCCGGGGGGAGAGGTACCGGGATGGACCAGGCGACAAAGTTGCGCGAGCAGGAGCTCGCGTCGATCCGGCTCCACGTAGGCGAGGATCTTCGTGAGACCGAGCTGAAAATCCTCGACGAGCGCGGCGGCGCCCAGGAGCTGATCCGCCAGCAATACTCCGGCCGTTATCCGTTCGAGCTCTTGCAAAATGCCAACGACGCAGCGGTCGACGGCGGTGTCCGGGGTCGGGCGTCCTTCCTACTCACCGAGACGGCCTTGATAGTCGCCGATGACGGGTCAGGCTTCGAGGACAGGCACGTCGCTGCGATCTGTTCTCTTGGACGGTCTTCCAAAGGGCCGGGCACGGCCGTGGGGCACAAAGGGCTCGGTTTCAAATCCGTCGGCGAGATCACCGACCGACCACAGATCTACTCGGCGCAGACGTCGTTCGAGTTCGACGGCGCCCGGCTGCGCCGAGAAGTAGCCGCCATCATGGGAGACCTGCCCACCGGCCAGCGGCTGCCGATCTATGCGTTTCCGTTCCCGGTCACGGTGGCCGATCTGGAGCATGACGCCGACGAAGTACGCCGCCTACGGGATGAGGGGTTCCGTACGGTCATCCGGTTGCCCCTGCGGGTCGGGGTTGACCGGCAGACGGTTGCCAAACATCTGGTCACGTACCTTCGGCCGCGTCTGCTGCTCTTCCTGCCTGGGATCGACCACCTCGATCTGCAAGGCACCGCCGCAGATTTTTCGGCGCGAGTGACACGACCGAGCGTCGACGGCGAGGAGCGGGTGTCGCTCCACACCGGGACCGGCGCCGAGGAGTGGCTGATCTACCGTCACGAGGCGCGACCGGCACCCGATGTTCTGGATCCTCTTGGCGAGGCGTGGGCAGACGTCACGACGGTGCGTTGGGCAGTGGCCGTACCGCTCGACGGAGCGGGCCAGCCGCGTACCGACGAGACGTTCCCTCTGCACGTGTACTTCCCCACGGATGAAGATCCGGGCCTGCACCTCATGATCCACGCCGAGTGGGTTCTGGGTATGGACCGGCGTCAGCTGAGCACCGCGCCGGAAGCTCAGCCGTACAACGAGATGCTTCTCGATTACCTGGCCGCGTCGGTCGAGCGGGTCGCAGCCGACGTGGTGCGGCGCTGGAACGCTTCGACGGCAGCAGTCATCGCCCTTGTACCTGCTGTCGCCCCGGCCAGCGCGGGCGCTGGGCAAATCCTGCGTAGCCGCTGGCAGGATGCCCTGTCTAGGGCGCCGTTCTTGCCAGTCGCTGACGGTTCGCTGGCCCAGCCTGTCGATGTCAGTTTGCTTCCGGAGACCCTGCCGAACTGCAGTATCGCGCATGAGCTGGCCGACATCGACGGCGAGCGAACGTTACGTCCAGACATCGAGCAGCTGGCCTCGGTACGGTCGTTTCTCACGGGACACGTGGGTGTCGAGCCGATGAGTGTCGAAGGGTTCCTCGCAGTCCTACGGCCACCGCACCTCGAGAGTGCGGCGGCTTACTACGGTTTCCTCGCCGAGTGGCGGGAACGGGCCGGTCGACAGCTGCTGCCCGCGCTCCGCGACGTGCCGTGCGTGCTGACGGTGGACGGCGCCCTGATGGTTGCCGCGAAGCAGCCGGTGTTCTTCCCCAGAGCCCGTGGTCATACGCCGATTCCCCTCGATCTTCCGGTGCCAATCGCAGAGGTGCCGGAGGTCGACGGCGCGGAGGCGCTCCTTAAGGAGCTGGGTGTCCGGCCCTTCGAATGGCGGGATCTCATCCGCGACTTCCTCCTCGCAATTCTGACGAATCCGGACGAGGAGCCGGAACTGCGTGGCCGAGCTATGGCGGGGATGCGTGCTTATCACCAGGTTCGCTTGTCAGGAAGTGAAGCGTTGGCGCCAGCCCTGGGTAGCGTCCTGTTGCAGGCTCGCACGGTGGCGGGCGAGCGTCGGGAGCTGCGCCCCGCAGGTTCTCTCTACTTCGGCGAGAACTGGACCGGCTCAGGCGACCTTGAGGTCATCTATGGGCCGTTCGGGAATGCCGAGTTCCTGGCATCAGACCCTCCGACCGATTCCGAGCAGCGGCGCATCGACCGGGACTTCTACGAGATGCTAGGCGTACGGGACCACCCGCGACTTTACGAGGCGAAGACCGGTAGCTCCGCCAGCTATCCGCTGGCGGGTTCAGACCATGTCAAAGGCGCGGCCATGTTCAGCGCCTGGCGCGCGCAGCCAACTGTCCAGGCGACCGCAATCTGCCCACAGGGTCACGCATACTCCCAGCAGCTACGGGTTTCCTATCGGCTGGACCGCCACGAGGATCTCATTACGAGCCTTGACCGGCAGCGGCTCGAGGCGCTTTGGCGGCAACTGGCCCTGCGCTGGGGTGATGTCTACGGGCCCGCCATGGTGGCAGTGTTTCATTGCAGCCAGTCGCAGCACAGCGGGGAACGCGACCGCCAGTGCCCGTCATTGTTCGCCTATACCCTGCAATCTCAGCGCTGGCTGCCCGTACACCGCGGCACCACGGCCGAACTAGCCCTGCCTGGCGACGCCTGGATCGGCGCCCGGGAGATGCCCAAGCGGATCCTGGAGCGAATCCCCCGAATCAGCGCGCCGATGCTCAAGATCAAGGGCGGCTTGGCACTGTCCCATGCCCTGGGTGTGACCGACGCCAGCAGGCCCGCGGTCGCCGACCTGCTTAAGCTGCTGGCCGACATCGCCGAGGAGTCGGACCGCCTTGGGCAAACCAACCGTGAGATCGACCTAGCAGCCCGGTGGGTCGTCCGCGCCCTTGATGACGTTCTGACCGACGAGCCGTCACACGCCGATCCGGATTCGGTCCGAGTACTTGCGCGGCATGGGGGGCGGACCTTGTTCGTCGCACGACCGCCATACACCGACGACCCACTGTTGCGTGAGACCTGGGAACAGCAGCGTCCGGTGCTCAATGCCGACCAGCGGCTCGGCCGGCTGGTGCGATACCTCTCGCTGACCAGGCTGGACGACGCAGTCACCACAACACCTGTGCCGTACGGCGAACACTTCGGCGACGATGTCCACCGGGGGGTATCGAGGACGATCGCGGAGGCCAAACCGTACGTTCTGGCATTGGTCCGGGCCGAAAACAGCCGATCCGAGAACATCGCCCGTAACGCCCTCACCAGGCTAGACCTTGTGATCTGTGACAGTCTCGTGCTGCGGTATGAACACGACGGCCACAGCATCGAACGTGAGGATGCTACCTGTTTCATCGCGGAACGGCGTAGCGCGCGCCACCACCTGATCGGCACCGCGTACCTCGAACTGGAGCGAGACACCGGTGAACCGCACTGGTTCCCGTTCGGCAGGCAGCTTGCCCAGCATCTTGGCGTGCCCACTTTGGCTGACGCCATCACGATGGTCTTCACCACGGCATACGACGATCGCCGTCGGATGATGGCCGACCGGCAGATTCGGCCCGAGGACGTCAACGAGGCTCGCGATCTACTCGGGCTGGCCGATGACGAGGAGCTCGACGCGCTGTCCGAGAGCTTTGAAGCTTCGATTGGCGAACCGGATATCATCCGTTCGCGACCAGCAGTAGCGGCGGGCACGACCGAGGCTCCTGCCGACAGTCCAGTGCTGTCCGGGAGCTCTGCACCATCGGGCAGAACAGCACCACCCAACGACTCTGGATCACCCGACGCTCAGAAGCCGACCCCACCGCAGATTGCCGAGGTTGATTACGAGCACGTACACATCGTCGATGGCCGGTTGAGTCCGCTGGACGGGAAGGTTTCCTCGACGCACTCGAGCGGCTTCGGTGGCGGCGGCCCCGCTCCGACCCTGCAAAGCGAAGCGGACAAACGCCGGGTGGGTCGACGCGGTGAAGAGATCGTGTTCACCAAAGAGCGCGCGCGCCTACAAGCCGCGGGCAAGGACCCGAACCGGGTTGTCTGGGTGTCCAAGGACTACGAGACAGCCCCGTTTGATATCCGCAGCGTCGATGACGATGACCAGACGATCTACATCGAAGTGAAGGCCACCAAAGCGGACAACCCTGGCGAGCCTTTCTACATCTCCCATGCGGAACTACTGGAGGCTGCCCTGCATCGCAACCGCTACTACATCTACCGAGTCACTAGGACCGACTCCTCCGCACCAATGATCACGAGGGTCGCCGACCCGCTCAGCGAGATCAAAGACGGCCGAGGGCGGCTCTTGCTGTCCCAGGCACGAATGGCACTCGGGTTCGCTGCGCCCGAGTGACTTTGGCCGCCCGGTGTCGCCCACTGCTCTGCCTGCGAGTTCGTCAGCAGCCGTAAAGCTGCGCAACGTTGACAAGAGTCGACAACATACGCTCCTCGACTATCGCCAGCCCTAGCCCAGACAAGAGTCAGGTTGGCGGGGTAGTAGCTGCGCCACTCGCCGCGCAGACCACCACTTACCTTAACCTCCTACACATCACCGAGGTTTGCCGTTGTGGGCCTGACCCGGTTTGACGGACATCCCAGCTCAGAGGGGCTGTGTGCTTCTCGGGAGGGTGTTCATCATGGAAGGCATGGGTAAGAAACCACGTCGGCCGCGTCGGGCGTTCACGCCGGAGTTCAAGGCGGAGATCGTCGAGGTGTGCCGGCGGGGTGACCGGACGGTAGCGCAGGTCGCGAGGGACTTCGACCTGACCGAGACCGCGGTGCGGGAGTGGGTCAGGCAGGCCGACCTCGACGCCGGCACCCGGTCGGATGGGTTGACCCAGCGATGAGCGTGACGAGTTGGCGCGGTTGCGGCGGGAGAACCGCCGGTTGCGGGAGGATGTTGACATCCTGAAACGGGCCACGGCTTTCTTCGCGAAGGAGACCTCCCAATGACGTTGTCAAGCCGCGGTAGCGGCAGGCGGTATGGGTTGGTAGCACCGTCTGTCACGCAGGAGTGCCCACAGGACGTTGACTCGGCGGCGGGCGAGTGCGAGTACGGCCTGGGTGTGCCGTTTACCCTCGCCGCGTTTGCGATCGTAGAAGCGCCGCGACTCGGTGCAGCGTTGGATGCTGATCAGCGCGGAGGTGTAGAAGACGCGCTGAAGGCCTCGGTGGTAGCGGCGTGGGCGGTGCAGGTTGCCGCTGACGCGTCCGGAATCGCGGGGCGAGGGAGCCAGACCGGCGAAGCCGGCCAGCCGGTCCGGCGTGCCGAAGGCGTCGAGGTCGCCGCCGGTGGCGGCCAGGAACTCAGCGCCGAGCAGCGCGCCGATGCCGGGCACGCTGGAGATCACTTCGGCGAGTTCGTGCTCATGAAACCGGCCCTCGATGAGCTTGTCGATCTCGCTGACTTTCTCGTTGAGGGCGATCACCTCCTCGGCGAGGGTGTGAACCATCTGGGCGGTGAGCCTCTCGCCGGGCAGGGCGGTGTGTTGCCGGCTGGCGGCCTCGACAGCGGTGGCGGCGATGGTGTCGGCCGAGCGGACTTTGCGGTTACGCAGCCAGGTCTGCAACCGTGCGACGCCGGCACGGCGAAGAGCTGCGGGGGTCTGGTAGCCGGTCAGCAGCACCAACGGGCCGTGGTTGGTCAGGTCCAGGGCGCGTTCCAGCGCGGGGAAGATGTTCAACAACTGCTCGCGCAGTCGGTTGATGGTGCGGGTCCGGTCGGCTACCAGGTCGCTGCGGCGGGCGGTGAGGATCTTCAACTCGACGGTCGCCTCGTCTCCCGGACGCACCGGGTTGAGGTCGCGGCGCATTCGTGCCTGGTCGGCGATCACCGCGGCGTCGCGGGCATCGGTCTTGCCGGTTCCGCGATAGCCGGCGGCGGCCCGGTTCACCGCGAGACCAGAGATATAGACCAGCCGCTGGTCATGGTTGATCAGCAAGGCGATCAGCAGGGCCGCACCGCCGTCGGCCACGTCGACCGCCCACGTGACCTCGTCGCTCAGTGCCAGCACATCGGCCAGCAGCGTCAGCAGCTCCCCTTCCTCGTTGGCCACTCGCCGCGACAGCAGCCGGTCCCCGTTCTGGTCGACAACCACGCAGTGGTGATGTGCCTTGCCGATATCTACGCCGGCCCACACCTTGGGCACGGTCACCTCCACGAGCTCGTTGGTGCGTCGGTCCGCAGACGACCTCGCCGGCATGGTCCTACACAGCGATCTACTCGCAACTCCCAATCGGCGGCCGAGTCGTCGCGGGGTGCTGGGCGGCCAGGTCTCCTGAGCCATGAACGGCAACCCGATGAAAGCCACACCCAGCACCCCCGGATGAGCCAACCCTACGAACAGGGCGGTCATCACGATCAAGAAGGTAGGACCGCCCATTTCCGCAGGCCAACCAGCAAGGTAGCGTGAGATCCACTTATCGACCCTGTCCGTCAAACCGGGTCAACCCCACCGTCACATCCGGCTCGACAAGCGTCCGGCGACCTACGCGAGCATCGTCAACTGATCACTCGTAGCACCAGCCGGACCGCTGACCAGTGCAGCATCCCCGCGCTCGAGGTTTTGTCGGGTCACCGACACTCGCAACTTGAATAAAGCGCGGGGCACTTGGCGTTCCTCACGGCCCGGAGACGCGGTCCGCAGCGGCGGGGCTCCCGGTTTCGGGCCAAGGCGGCGATGCGCGCCCAGGTGGTCGAGCAAGGCCGGCATCTCGGTGGCCGACCGCCCTACGGCTACCGGCTGGCCGACGCGGGCCCGCACCCGAACCGGGCACACGCCAAATGGGGACGCATGGCCCACCGGCTGGAACCTGACCCGTCCACTGCACCGCATGTGCACTGGATGTTCGCCCAGCGCCTCGCCGGCCGCAGCATCGCCGGAATCGCCCGCGACCTCAACGATCGGCAGGTGCCCTGCCCGTCCCGCGTCGATCCCGGCCGCAACCCGCACCGCAGCGGCACGGGATGGACGCTACGCACGGTGGCGGCGATCCTCGCCAACCCTCGCTACACCGGCCGGCAGGTCTGGAACCGGCAGCACACCGACCGCGGCCCACTCGACGCCGCCGATGATCTCCTCGGCCAGTCGGAGGCACGCCGCTGGAACCTGATGCAGCAATGGGTGATTTTCCGGGACATCGCGCATCCGCCGCTGGTCAGCGAGCAGGACTTCGTCGCCGCCCAACAGGCCAACGCCCTGCTCGCACCGGCCGACGGCGCGAGCGGGCGCCACCTGCTCACCGGGCTGATCCGCTGCCAGGAATGCGGACGGATCCTTGACGCCCACTGGGTCAATAAGCACGCCGCCTACCGCTGCCGCCACGGCCACCGCACCGCCTCAACGGGTGACGCGCCCCGGCCGCGCAACGTCTACATCCACGAAGCCAAAGCGATCACACAACTCGCCGAATGGATCGGCATCCCGGCCGCCGACCCCACGGTCACCGACGCGCTACTCGAACACGAGCTCCACGTCACCTGCGCGATCGGCGGGACCCTGACCATCACCAAGATCTCCGACGCGGCCACCGCGCATCGACTACCCGCGATCCCGCACCAGCGCAGGACAGCAGAAACCCCCACCGAGACGCTCCATCTACCGTGAAGACCATCCGTGGGGGTTAACGTGTCCGAGGCCCAACACGAACCAAATTCCCATATCCGCCCGTGGCCGATATGGATGTCATGTTGGCGTAGCGATACGCGTGGGCGGGCGCCGAATCGTCCCGGGGTTTCCGGCCAACTACAACTTCTCGACGGGAGTGACGCCAGGACCACCGAGGCGTTCAGCGGTGGGCGCGGCGACGCCGTGATCTTATCCGGGTGGTCACGGCGTCTGCACGCCCGCGTCGGAGTCTACGCGTCGTGGTGGGGGACGCATGAAAATCTCACCAAGCCCTGGGTTGCCCTCGATGACTGCGACGGCCAGGCTACCCGCTACGCCTTCGGCTATGCCGATCCAGTTGGGCAGTTCAAGGTCAGATGCCTTGGTTCGGCAGTGGTTGGTGAGCATGTCGTCGAGTTGTGGGCGCATAAGCCGGAAGTCAGCCATGACGGTGACTCCGAGCCTGTCGGCGAACACCTGAGTGATGTTGGACCACCCCTGTTCTCGGGCCTTGCGCTGGACATGTCGTAGTCCGGTATCCCACTTGTCGCGCGAGTCATCGTCTCCGTCCAGCAGCGCGATTGCGGCCAGCATCCAGTGCTCCGGTCTCCGTGTCTCCAGCCGGTGCAGAAGCTGCTTCAGCGTTGGCGGGATCGGCTGTTCCGGCTTGTCCGCCGGGACGGTCCGGACACCTTGCCTGGTGAAGTACCAGTCGTCAATCATCTCTGTGAAGCTCAGTAGGCGGAATGCGTCGGGCGGGTGCTCGGCATCGAAATAGTCGTCGAAGAATAGGCCCTTCGCAATGTAGTAGCCGACCCAGTCGAGCTCATCGTGCGTCTGGATACGACCATCTCGTTCAAGGCGCTGGCGGCGCAGCATGTAGTGACCGAGCTGGCTGCCTTGAAGAAGGTCGGTGACGGCCATCAGATCGGTCAGCGACAGGACCCAGGGGACGTGTCTGTCTGCCGGGAGAGTCCCGATCTTCCGCAGCGCGTGGGTTTCGGTCGCCCAGACGGTCACATCGTCGAGGCAGACTACAACCTCGATCCGGAGTGGCGTGGCGAGCGCTTGCGCCTGTTCGTCGGTGAAACCCAGCGCTGCACTGCCATGCGCGCTGATTTCCGTCGCCAGGTCCTCATGCTGCTCTGCGGCGGATTGAATGAGGTCCTTCAGGTTGCGAACCATGCGGTCGGACGACCCTCGGCGAGCGGGTGCGGTCATTCGGCCAGCCTTGCACTGTATCCGGACGCCAAGGTCATCCGCACGAACAAGCCCGTCAAGATCACTATTTGTGGTCGGCGAGGACCACTTGACGTTTGTCCACCACTCGCTACCAGGCAGAGCATCGACGAGCCTCTTCGTGGCTTCAAGCTCCACAAAGTCGCCACGCGACGCAACGTATCGATCCCATACGCGCTTCTCCTTGTGAAGAGCATCCTCCATCAACGGCCTGATCGCCTCGATGGCGGTCGACGGAGCGGGCAGCAGGTAGCCGTCACCCATATTGAGGATTGGCCGAAGGGTGATGGGGTGCGCACCCACAGGATAGGCGTGGTGGTCGACGTTGAACTCCGACGGCGGACACGTGAATGCATCGAGGAACGCCTGGCATGTGAGCAGGTCAAGCCCTGCTTCCTCGGCAAGGTCTTCGCAGGTGATCACGGCGAGCGACCTGGCATCCAGGAAAACCCACGCCGACATGAGGGTCACGATCTGCTGCTTTGCCTGCGTGGGCGTCATCGACAAAACGGCCACCGGAAATGGAGTGCCACTCACATCGCGACGCCGACGGGCCCGCTTGAGCATTCGCTCCATCTCCCGGCGAGCCGCACCCGCCTCGCGCCCGCGTAGCTCCAGCCGCTTTGCTGTCACCGACCTGATCGCCTCGAACAACGTGAGTGCGTCACCGACGGTGAACCCGAGGATCCTGCGGCACTCGGTGTCGAACGGGGCGAGGCAGCCATGGAGCACGCACAACAGATGCTCGGCGTACCCGGTTCCCCGGACGCCCATCGAATGCATTCGAGTTTTGAGCGCATACTCAACAGTCGCGTCGTCTGGACGAGCGCGGCGGGCTTCCATCGCGTCGAGCATGGTCAGCCAGGTCGCCGTGTCGAACATCTCCCGGACCAGCTCGATTGCCTCGCCAGCCAGTTCGCGCTGCCGCATTGGGTCAACACCCTCACGGCGCACGATGCCCGTACCCAGGACTTGGAGCGCCAAGTATTCAAGGTGCGCCGGCGAGCGATCATTCTCGGACTCCCGGAACGTGTCCGGATCGAACATCAGATAGCCAAGGGAGAGGAAACCAAGGAGATCCGCTGGATCTGCCTCCTGAAGAACCTCGACAAGCCGGACCCGCCGGTCGACCTGGAGCTGACGCAACTCCTCGCGCTGCCCCAGGATCTCGACCACTCTCACGGCACGCTCCTCGGGAGACCCAACGCCCTCCATCGTGATGTACTGCCCGTGCCGAGCGATCCGCCCAAGGCTGCTCTCCAACACCTCCACAGAGTCGCGGATCCTAGTTCGCCGCGCGTCCGCTCGGCCCATGCTCCTCTTGTGCCCCATCCACGCTTCCATTGTGACCAAGGTCAAAGCCGCGTCAACCTCGCGGGGCTACCAGCTTACGTCCGCCTGGACCAGGCTCTCATCTGGATTTCCTGGCGGTGGTCGGCGCCTGCCGTGACTAGGGCTCTACGCACCGCCATGGTCCGTCAAACGGCCCTCGAACTCAGCCGCTGTCGGCGTACGACTTCAAGCCGAAGCCGCAGCTGTCTCGGCCGCTCGGGTAGCACGCCGAGTGAAATGCACGCTCACGACGAGTGCAAGGATGCCTGTGGCGGCGCCCGTTATGCCACCGATCCACGACAACGCCTCCAAGTCCACGGTCCACATCGTAGTGACGCAGCAAGCCATCGCTACGCCCGCCTCGCGATACGTAGCAATCGCGGCTTTGGGCGAGGGTGATCACGTATGCCGCCATGCTTCGCGTTGCCGGCGGCGGGTGGCAGGTCGCCCCACCTGCAGCGGAGCGTGACGCCCGGCCCGCATGCACGCCCTGATCGCCGCCCGGACCTGGCTGACCGTGATCCGGCTGCCCGCCTACGCGCCCGGCCTCAACCCTGCCGAGGGCGTCTGGCGCTGGATGAAACGCGGCCTCACCAACATCACCGCCAACGGCCTCGACCACCTCGCCGACCTGCTCAGACAACGGCTAAGAGCCTGCCAGCAACAAACCGATCTCCCCGCCGGCTTCTTCGCCAACACCGGCATGCCCCTCGACCCCGAACTACCGTGACGACCCGAACCTCAGCCTTTCAACCTCTGTAGCTTGTCGGGCCTGCCGTGACCGGTTTGCGTGTTGGTCGGTGTCCGACTTGCGATGAGCGGATGTCTGGTCTTGACGTCGACCAGCCCGGTTGGCTCGGGTGGGTGCGGTTCCCTGCTGCGGCACTACGAATCGCACGCGTGGCGGTTTCGAGTTTGGTGTTGCGCACCGACGGCGGCACTTCCGTGCGTTCCAGCGACGAGATTCAGGCAGTCGGAGGTGGCCGCAGCAGTCCGGCGAAGCCGACACCTCCGTCCGGAGGTGTCAACAACCACTCAGTCAGCTGACCGTTAATAAAAGCCAGAGCTCGGTTGACCAGGGCGTCGATGTCTGCGTATCTCCGCCCAGACGCGTAGTGCATGATAACGCCCTCGACGGGATCACCCGCCGTGAATGCTCCTGAAGGAACGTCAGAAAGCCCCAAGTGGACAAGCCCGTTTCGAAGGGATCGCAGGCGGAGTACCTCAGCCAGTCCGGGATCATCGAGCAGAGACTCCAATCGCGCGAGGGTCGCTTTGTTTAGAGACGGGGTATTGTTGAGCTTCGCGAGTGACCGCACGGCATGATGTGCGACGACGAGCCGGTGTTTGAACGCCGCAAAACGGCAATCGCTGCAGCAGTTGGAAGTGGCGACGCTCGCGGCCGTGGCGACAGCGTTCTGAAGCATGAGTAGGAGTGGGACGTATCGTTCGGGTACGTCTCCTGAGAACGCTTGTAAATAGCATTCTTGCGAGTCACCGTCACCCCAGACCCAGGCCGAATCCAGTTCGCCTGCAGGCGAACTGTGCTTGGCCTCGGCGAGGCCGAGCGCCTCGACCATTTGGCCGACACCCGCGGCGAGGTCGTGAACGACTCGTCTCGCCGCTTGAATATTGTTGGGTCCAGGAACCTGGTTCCCGGAATGGAAAGCGAGGCTGATGCTGGTCGCCACCGGAGTCTGACGCACGCTCAGCACAGCAAGGTCGGGATTATGGATGCCAAGGAGTCGAGCCAAGCGCCGTCGACTGCCCTCTCGGAAGGAAGCCCGTGTTGAATCTGCGAGCAAGCGGATGTCTCCCGCCAACTTCTCAATGTCGCGACGGCTGTCGTCGAAGAACTTGCCACGTGTGCGCGCTGCAGCCGCTAGCGCCGGATCCCATAGGAGGTCCGGCATGGCAATTCCAAGCTGCCGTGCGCAAAAGGCATGCGCCTCGAATGCAACCAAAACAGCATGCTGAAGGAAGACAAGTCCTCGTTCGACGACGTCTCCTTCGATGGCCGCGCACACGTACCCGAGGTCAGCTCGTGCGATCAGCAGGCCAAGCTGTGCGGACGCTTCGACCTCAGCCCTTGCTCCGTCCCCGGCGCTACTCACGCGCCTCATCCTGCCATCACGCGCTTTCGTTGCCGAGGCCGCGCCATCGACCGGCAACGCTCCCCGACCACGGCCGCAGGATCGGCATCTTTCCGCGACGGAGGCCCTCGACGCACAAGTTGACAGCACCAACACGGTGGTGCTGAGCCGGGAACGCGGCAAGGTCGCGGGACGCGCTGTGACCCTGATCCGGCCAGCGCACCGCCTGCGTCGGGCTGCCACGCGACATGCTCGGCGCGGTCTTGGACGAGTCGCACCTTACCGACCAGCTAGTCGATCTGCTGGATGCGCTCGCGCCAGCCTACCGCTGCCGACCGCAGAGCTTGTCGTACCGGCAGCCCGCCAGCGGTTGCCGTCGGATCCGTCACGCAGATGCCCTCAGCTTGGCCCAGATCGGGCATGGCATGCCCCGACACGTCCGGCCGGTGGTCGAGGACGCGGCCACCCTGGCAGCCGGCAGCGCTCATGGCAAGGACGTCGCGATCGAGCTGGCCGCAAGGCTAATCACCGAGCACCGGGCGAGAGCATACTCCGGTGATTTTAGATCGGACCGCAAGATGCCTTTGAGGTCTTGGGGGTTTCCCAGTGCACGCTGTCGTGACGCCTACTCCTCGCCTCGACCAGAACCGAGGCCAAAGAACCGCTCGAAGAATATGCCAAGCTTCTCGATCACGCGCTGCTTCTTCTCGCCGTGGCCACCGTCCGCCAAGAAGCGCGAGACCGGCGGTAGTACTTTGATAATTGCCGTACCGCCGATTTGAATCGCTCCGTCGCGGAAGGCTTTCGCGATAAACGCGTGGGTCTCGTCAGGGCGGAGGTTCTCGTCCGCGATGATCGCGTTAAGCTCTTCCGTGCGACGCTTGGCGACGTAAGCAGCCCACTGGTCGTCGAGGTCGCCTGTCGCGGAGACCGAATCAACGAACGCCTCGATGAGGTCCTTCTTGAGGCGCAGGCTCGGGCTGGCGTCTACGGCGTGCGTGATGTTGGCGCGGATTTCCTTGTCCTCACCATCGCCGCGGGCTTCGCGGTACTTCTGGACGAGCATCAGGATGTAGTCGATGTTGATCTCGACCTGTTTGATGAGCTCGATCTCGAAGACGATGTCGTCGACGATCGACTCCTTGTCACTGTCCCTGCCCTTACGGAACTCGGCGTAGAGGTCGAGGTAGACGCTGCGGTAGTCTTGGCTCTGACGCTCGGTCAGAATCTCATTGCCAGCGAACTCGTCGAACGAGACCAGGATGTTCTGCAAGCGTAAGATCTGACCAAAAAGGGCGATGAACGCCTTCTGTGCCGACTCGCCGAGGATGACCTGGCCTAGCGGGTACTGCCTCAGCAGCTCCGAAACCTTCTCGGCGTACTCGCTGTAGTACTCGGCGTACGGTTTGAGGAGGACAACACCCTTGGCGTCCTTGTTGCCAAACAGTGCGATGGCGTCGTTGGTCTGCTCCTCAAGGTCTCGGAAGCTGACGATGTTGCCGTAGGTCTTGACCGAGTTGAGGATCCGGTTGGTACGCGAGTAAGCCTGGATCAGACCGTGGCTGCGCAGATTTTTGTCGACGAACAGGGTGTTCAGGGTGGTGGCGTCGAAGCCGGTCAGGAACATGTTCACGACGATGACCAGGTCGATCTGACGGTTCTTGAGCCGCAGCGAGAGATCCTTGTAGTAGTTCTCGAACTTGCCCGACGATGTGTCATAGCTTGTACCGAACATGGCGTTGTAATCGGCGATGGCCGCATCAAGGAAGTCGCGCGAGGACTGATCGAGGGCGCTTGTCTCGAAGCCTTCTTCGTCGAGGTAGTCGTCGAGATCCTCATTGGCCGCGTAGGAGTAGATGACGCCGACCTTGAGCCTGCGGTCAGGCGGTACTTGCTCCTGCTGCTTCTGGAATAGGGCGTAGTAGCGCTTGGCGGCATCAATCGAGGCCGTTGCAAACAGCGCGTTGAAGCCGCGGACACGGCTGGCGGCCTTGACCTCACTGATCCGATTCCTGCCCGACGCGACTTCGCCAACGTTCGCTACCACCATATGGACGTAGCCACTCGTCCGCCTCGTTTTCTGGTCAAAGTGCACCAGTATGTAGTCGACGATCTGACGTAACCGTTCCGGTGCAAGCAATGCCTTCTCAGTGTCGATGGCCGACACCTGCTTGATACTGTCGACACTCGGCGCGACCTTGATGGTATTGACGTAGTCGATCCGGAACGGCAGAACGTTCTTGTCTCGAATCGCGTCGACGATCGTGTAGGTATGAAGCTTCTCGCCGAACGCCTGCTCGGTGGTCTTGAGGCGCGGATTCCCTCTACTACTGGCGTTGACCGAAAAGATCGGCGTGCCGGTGAAGCCGAAGAGGTTGTACTGTTTGAACGCTTTGGTGATTGCCGTGTGCATGTCACCGAACTGCGAGCGGTGACATTCGTCGAAGATCAAAACGACGTGGCCGTCGTAGATCGTGTGACCCTTGTTGCCTGCGATGAAGGTCGAGAGCTTCTGAATTGTCGTGATTATAATCTTGACATTAGGGTCCTCGATCTGGCGCTTGAGAACCGCAGTGGAGGTGTTCGAGTTGGCCGCACCCCGTTCGAACCGGTCGTACTCACGCATGGTCTGGTAATCGAGATCCTTGCGGTCGACAACGAACAGCACCTTGTCAACGGTCGGCAGCCGGCTGGCGATCTGGGCCGCCTTGAAGCTCGTCAGGGTCTTGCCCGAACCCGTGGTATGCCAGACGTAGCCGCCTGCGGCCACCGTGCCGAGTCTCTTATAGTTGACGGCGACCTCGATGCGCTTCAGGATCCGCTCGGTGGCGGCGATCTGGTATGGCCTCATAACCAGCAGCAATCGGTCCGATGCGCTGCCGCCGGCAGTGAGCACGCAGTAACGGGTCAGGATGTTAAGCAGCGTGTGGCGCGCGAAGAAGGTTTTGGCGAACGCAGCAAGGTCCTGGATCGGTGTGTTGGTCGCGTCGGCCCACCACGAAGTGAACTCGAAGGAGTTCGAGGTCGTCTTGGCGCGCTTCTTGCCACTCGACTCGTTGAGGTGCTGAATGCGCGTCGTGTTGCTGTAGTACTTGGTCAGCGTGCCGTTGCTGATCACGAACAGCTGCACGTACTGGAAGAGACCCGAAGCAGCCCAAAAGCTGTCACGCTGATAGCGGTTGATCTGGTTGAAGGCCTCACGGATGTCGACTCCACGGCGCTTCAACTCGATGTGGACCATCGGAAGGCCGTTGACCAAGACGGTTACGTCATAGCGATTGGCGTGCTTGGCGCCGCCCTGGCCCGCACCGATCTCATACTGGTTGATGACCTGGAGCCGGTTGTTGTGAAGGTTGGTCTTGTCGAGAAGCCAGATGTTCTTGGTCGTTCCGTTGTCCAGCTTCAGGATCTGGACGTAGTCCTCCTGAATGCGCATGGTCTTTTCGGCCACGCCGTCGCTTTGTCCGGCGATTTTCTCAGTGAATAGTCGCTTCCATTCGGCATCGCTGAGATTGATGTCGTTCAGTGTTTCAAGCTGGATGCGGAGGTTCGCAACCATGTCGGCCTCAGAATTGATATCCAGATACTCGTAGGCCTGTGACTGCAGAAGCTTGATGAATTCCCGCTCAAGATCCGCCTCAGACTGATAGGCTGTGGCGGTTGAGGGGTCAGGAAGGAACTCCGCGATGACAGTACTCTCGGCACTGACAGCAATCGGCTCGAAGTGTTTTGCCGCCCTCTCACTCATGCCGGCAACTCATCAAATGCGAGGAGGCGGTCGCGGTAGAACTCGTACTGCTGGCGTCGGGCACTGGCCTCGGCAGGCAGTGCAACAGCCATATCTGCCGTAAGACTGTTGAGTTTATCGAGGATGGCGACGATCCGCTTCTGCTCCTTGAGCGGAGGCACCGGAATAGGGAGCTTCGCCAAGCCCTCGCTAGACATTCGCTTCACCTTGGCTCGCGCCACGTACTTGGCCTTCTCCCGAGTGTGCGCATCGGTCCTCAGATAGTAGGATACGAACTTCGGGTCCAACACGTTTGAGCGATAGAGGAAGCAGTCGTCGTGAATGGCAACGTTCATTGCGCCGAGCCATGCGACCCCCCTACCCACGTCCTCTACAGTTTCGCCGACCGCCGCGATCACGACATCGCCCGGCTTGGCATACCGCAGTTGAGGCCCCAGGTCCTCGCGAACGTGGGATACGGCTTGATCTGCGGCGATGCCGTAGGTTGTGTAGATCTCACCGTAGTGAATACTCGGGATGCCTTCGCTTACAACGTCGCTCTTCGTAAACCTGCGACCTCGGATGAAATCGCCAACTTCGCCCATTGGCACGAAATAGACATCCGCGCTATGGAAGGTAAACAAGTTGTCCCGGTAGTACGCATGCTGCAGCCGCCTGGAAATGGATTCAGCATCCAGTTCAGCCTTGAGACCAGCGACTGCACCGCTGAACAGATCCAGCACCCGGACGACTTCGTCCTGGACTCTCTTGGGCGGGACTGGAATCTTGATCTTCGCCAGCTTGTCACCCGAGATGCGTCGCACCTTCGTGCCGGTGATCCCAGTTCTCTTCTGGTTCCGGAATTGCTCTGATTGAAAGAAGTAGGACACGAATTTCGGATTGAGGGTGTGGCGGTAAACGAACGCATCGCCACCCACGGCAGCCTCGGCCGCACCTAACCACGCGACGGCTTTGCCGACTGCCTCGTCATCCTCGCTCGTCGTGGCAATAACGAGATCACCAGGCATGGCCTTGCGGAGCCTCTTGGCGAACTCGGGTGTCACGAACGAGACCGCTTCGGTCGCCCACGTGCCATAGATGGTATGGATCTGGCCGTAGTGGATTGCCGGCACGCCCGCGTCTGTAAGATGGTTCTTCTGCAGCCCGTTCCCGCGGATGAGCTTACCCACGTCTCCAAGTGTCTTGAATTCGACGCCGCCTGGGCAGAGTTCCTGGACTAAATCGCGGATCATGTTCACAAGCCGCCCTCCAAGTCTGCCACGATGTCATCGATCTGCTTTCGGAGCTCAGCCTGTCGTGCGACAATCTGCGAGATTTCGGTGTTCAGCTTGGCGATGTCTACCGCC
Organism: Verrucosispora sp. WMMD573; assembly: GCF_027497175.1. Lineage (NCBI taxonomy): Bacteria > Bacillati > Actinomycetota > Actinomycetes > Micromonosporales > Micromonosporaceae > Micromonospora > Verrucosispora sp. WMMD573. Next base: position 5,587,304 of record NZ_CP114901.1, read on the forward strand.
TCGCGGGTATCCTCCTCCTCGACATAGGACGACACGGATAGGTTGTAACCGTTACCCACGACTTCCGCACTCGGAACTAGCCGAGCAAAATGGTCGACGTCCGTACGAGCGACAAAGGCATCGAGAATACTCTTCTGATGGTCGGGCAGAAGCTTATTCTTGTTGCCGACGCGCTTAAACTCAGCGGACGCATTGATGAACAGTACGCTGTTGTCCTTCTTTGACTTCTTCAGCACAATGATGCAGGTTGCAATCGTGACACCGAAAAAGAGATCCGACGGCAGCTGGATCACGGTATCGACGTAGTTGCTATCGATTAGGTACTTTCGGATCTTCTGCTCGGCGCCGCCTCGGTAGAGCACGCCTGGGAACTCAACGATGGCTGCTGTGCCGTTTACGGCCAGCCAGCTGAGCATGTGCATCGTGAAGGCAAGGTCGGCCTTCGACTTCGGTGCCAGAACGCCAGCCGGCGAGAATCGCGGGTCGTTGATGAGCAGTGGATTACTGTCGCCAGGCCACTTGGTGGAGTACGGCGGATTGGAGACGATTGCCTCGAAGGGCTCCGCGTCCCAGTGAGCCGGATCGAGCAGTGTATCGCCGTGGGCGATGTTGAACTGCTCATAGTTGATGTCGTGCAGGAACATGTTGATCCGTGCCAGGTTATAGGTGGTCAGGTTGATCTCCTGACCGAAGAAGCCTTGGCGTACCTTCTCCTTACCAAGCACCTTGGCAAACTTGAGCAGCAGCGAGCCGGAGCCACATGCTGGGTCGTAGACCTTGTTGACCGACTTCTTGCCGACGACCGTGATGCGGGCCAGCAGCTCACTGACTTCCTGCGGCGTGAAGAACTCGCCGCCGGATTTGCCCGCGCTTGAGGCGTACATGGTCATGAGGTACTCGTACGCATCGCCGAAGGCGTCGATGGCGTGGTTGTTGAAGTCGCCCAACTTAAGGTCACCGACAGCGTTGAGCAGCTTCACGAGCTTCTCGTTCCGCCTGGCGACTGTGTTGCCGAGCTTGCCGCTGTTGACGTCGAGATCGTCGAACAGACCCTTCAGGTCGTCCTCGGATTCTGTGCCGACGGCCGATCCCTCGATATTGCCGAACACCTTCTCCAGGGTTTCGTTGAGGTTCGGGTCACTGGCCGCGCGCTTGCGAACGTTGACGAACAGCTCGCTCGGCAGGATGTAGAAGCCCTTCTCGGCCACCGTCTCCTTGCGGCCGAACTCGGCCTGCTTGTCGGTCAGCTTGGTGTAGTCGAAGTCAGCGTGGCCCGCGCTGCGCTCACCTTCGTTGATGTAGGCGGTAAGGTTCTCGGAGATGAACCGGTAGAACAGGATGCCCAGGACGTAGCTCTTGAAGTCCCAGCCGTCGACAGAGCCCCTCAGGTCGTTGGCAATGCGCCAGATCGTCTTATGGAGCTCGGCGCGCTGAGCTTCCTTGGTCGCCGGAGCCATCACCACGCCACCACCCTCGCGCTGAGGTTGGCGATGCAGACTGTCGTCGACGGGCTCATATCAGGTGGTCTCCTTCACGCCGCAGGCGTGTTTACCTGGATGTTGCGGACTTCGAGCCAGCCTAGTGGGGCGTACCGACAGAGCTTCGTTGACGCGACGCAGGGGTCTCGGGTCCCCGCCAGGCGGATGCATGGCGCTTAACCAGGATGGCCTTCTTACCGGATCGTATGCTACGGCCACAGCTCACTGAGTCATCGACTAGCGGCCGGCAAGTGACCGTCGGCTGTCCCACTGGCAAGGAAGCGACACGCCCTGTCGGGGTGCTCCTCGAAGTGCAGAAGTAGGTACGCTGATGTTGCAGAGGTCAAGCCGGTCGCCAAGAGCAGAACGTCGCCGGACCTCGGCAGTACCGGCGGCGGGCCCGGCCCGCGGCTAGCGCAGATGCCGGGCGAAGAACCCGGCCGCGTCCTGCGCTGCGAACTGCGGAACACCGGTGTGTCCGCCCAAGTCACAAGAGGCGTCAGCCCTTGGCCGGCTCGTAGCTGGGTGTCTGCCAGTCGAGGCAGGTGGGCCGCTGGCCGTTGGTGGTGAAGAACTCCCGCACTGCCTGCCGTGCGGTGGCCACGGGAATGGCCGAATTGTCGTAGGCGTCGGTGCGGGAGCCGCCGAAGTTGTAGGCAAGATCGGCGGGCTGGTCGAGTGTGCCTTTGCTAGCGGCGATCTCGACGAACGCGTGATGCCAGACCAGGACGCTGAGGTCGTGCCGGCCGAGACAGACTTCCAAGACGTGTTCCTTGTCGCTCGTCTCCAGCGACACCATGACGGGAACCGCTGGTACTCGGGGGTGGCCGCTATCCGGTCGAGCAGCGCGTCGAGGTCGTCGAGCCGGTCGATGGTCACCGGCTCGGTACGATCGTAGGAGAGCGTGACCGGCTCGCTGCTCATGCCAACCCCTTTCCGTTGCCCCGGTACACGGTGACATACCGGTTCGGGCCGTAGACGGTGAGTGTCGCGTCTTTCGGCAGGACATACGGCAGTACCCGGTCACAACCCATCGGTTCCAAGCATGGCGTGTTGTTCAGGTACAGGGTGACGACGCCGATAGCCTTCCCGTACTCCGGCAAGTTGAAGGTCTGCCTCATGCAGTCGCGCGGTGGAGGCTGCCGCCGCCGCGAGAGCCTGTCGCACAAGGACGTGACCGCTGCCAGCGGTGACGGCTCGTAGCCAATCCGATGCGGTGTTGACCGAGGAAACAGCGGCGGCCAGGCCGGCGCGTTGCCGAGCAATCTGTTCGAGCACAGCCTGCAACCCGGCGGCGACCCCACCAAGACTCACCCGTAGCGTCCTTCACCTCGTCGCACGACCGTTCGGCTCCTACCGCAGCCCGTGGGCAGGACGAGCGGTACGTCTACCGGATGCGTTGGCGGTGCTGGCATTCCGCCTTCAGCACGGCTCGGCCGTCGCGCCTTCGGGGTCTGCGCGCCCATATCTCGCCCTGCCTACCTCTGTCCGACAGCCGCGATGTAGTCGACCAATGGGCATAGGCCGAGTGCGGCTCGCCGCTGATCAACCGTGTCGGGGCTGGCGATCGGGTACGCCGTCAGCCGGCCTTTTGGGTCGCGGCGCAGCTGGGTGCCGTAGATCTGCGGCTGCCCGGCATGAATGGCCACCCGATCAGTCAGGTAGGCCAAGTCCACGGCACTGGCATCGTTCGCGGCGACGGCAGCGCGCATGAGATCGAGGAAGCGCTGCTGCTCGTCCGGGCTGCGGTCGGCGTGCTGGGCCAGCAGCCAGGCGGCATTGGCACCATCGTCGCCGACGAGACTGCGGGTGGGCCAACCGTGCTCGCTGACGATCTCAGCCAGCCGGGCGGCATTACGTTCATCGACCCGCGCCCACTCCCGGGCCAGGTCATCGGGGATCTCCCCGCCGGGACCTGCCCGCACACTGACGGAGTTCCGGACGCGCTGGTCCTCATTCGCAAGGGCCAGCAACTCACACCGCAGCTCGTCGTCCACCCTGGTTCATCCCAACAATCGTTGCGGCCGTCCCTCTTTCAACCGCTGCCAGCACGAAGCGATCCGGGGCGAGCCATGGTGCGAGGGGTGAGGGCCCGACTGTGGCTTCATCACAGCTCGGCGCTTCCGGGCCACCATCGGCATGTTCGAACGTTCCCTGCGGGACTCGCCCTGCGGCGCGTTCGGCTTGCCGGGACGAGTATCAGCGCCTCGGGCCACCCCGCAGTCCGCCCGCATCTGGCATCAACTTGTACGAGGCAAGTCCGTTCCCCAGCTCGTCCTCTCATTGGGTGCAACAGTTCCCGCTTCCATCCAGGTGGTCAAGGCTTCCAGTACGTCGTGGACGTCTCCGATGCCCATCTTGTATTGCACCGCCTTGCCGCCTTGCTCGGCGAATGCGGCGCAGTTGTCAGCACGGTCGTCGATCAGCGCAGCGTCCGCGAAGGTAAGGCCGTGCTCCGCAAGCCAGGGCCCGAAGAAGCGCTGAGGGTCTTCGGCCTTCAACGCCGCCACCTCACTGGAGCAGATGATGTCGTCGAGAATGATCGCCCAGTCCGCCAGTGTCTCGGACTGCAGGGTAGGGCGACGCCTCTTGGTCCGCGCTCGGTCGAAAGTCTGCAGAAAGCAGTCCATATTGTCAGTTGCCAAGACAACCAGGACATGTGATTTGATTTTACGGAGGGCTTCGAATAACTCGGCGTTGACTCGCATCTTTGCGCAGTCGACGTATAGTCGTCGCGTGAGGAAGTCCTCACGAAATCGGCCATCAAGCTCGATATCCATTGACTTGATGATCTCTTCCGAGGAAAGCAGTCCTTTCATCCACTCGTTGGCCTTGCTCTTGAACACCTCGGCGAGGTTCGCTTCGAGTTGGGCCTTCAGTGGATGTGTGGCACTCTCGCGTATTGACATCCAGAAGGGGTCGCGTGATAGGACGCTGTGCCAGTCCACGAAGACGACCTTGCCGGCTAGCGGCACCTGTATCACGCGGGCGGCCCTCCTAGTTCGCAGCGGCTGTCGTCAGTAGGCCGCGGACCTGGGCTTGGGCGAGTTCGGCCAGCTCGCTGGGGTCGAGCGTCGCGTCAAGCCACATGATCTTCTGATCTCCGGTCATTTCGGTGTAGTACGACCGAATCCCTGCGTTGAACTGCGCGTCGATGAAGATGCTGTCGTCGGGGAACTTCCCCCGGTTGCGCTCGTGCACCGTCGCCTGCGGCACGTCTAGGTATAGTACGAGATCGGGCCAGGATGGAAGGCGTGCCTCGGCCACGGCGCGCTGGGCGGGACCGAAGCATTGCAGCCCGGTGACCTGTTCGATGGCGTGGCGATGTGCGAGGAAGGTGTTCGGCCCCCGGTCTAGCAGGATCAGGTCGCTCTCGGCGTGCAACGCTGCCTCGGTTCGCGTCCGCTCGATGTGGATCAGCTCCTTGAGCCCGGCGGCGTCTTCGTCGAGGGTTCGGGGTACGGGGTTGGGAAGAAATCGGCCACCGCCGACAAAGTCGGCGTAGCACCGCACGTGTGCGATGCTCAGCTGCGACAGCGCCTTCAGCAGCCCTCGGCTGAGGGTTGTCTTGCCGGCGCAGCACGGGCCCTCGACGGCAACGATCACAGTTTGTGAGTTCATGGTCTACCGGCGCTCGGTTTTCCCGATGCCGGAGCCTCCTTTCACAAGGTTGGTGGCGCCGATGAGGCCGCCGATGCCGAACAGCACGGTGGCGAGGGGGCAGGTCAGGACACGAATCACACGCCGCCGCAGGTTGGCTGGCGCGCCGAGGGTGCGGTCGGTAGCCACGAGTTGGGCGAGGTAGATCACGGCGACCGCGGCAGCCACGAGCTGGAGCGGCCCGGATGCGAGGCACAGCGTGGCGAGGATTGCCGGGGCCGTGATGGCGCAGCCGAGCCATTCGCCGGCCGAGCCGAGTGCGGAGGCTGCTTGGAGCTGTGCGCGTGCGCCGGGCTTGGTCGACGGTTGGCGGAGGTAGCGCAGGGCGCGGGCCGGTCCGAAGAACCAACGTGACGCCTGTTCGACCTGGGCTGTGATGGTGTCGGGGACGGCAGCGTGGTCGAGGCTGGCGACTGGCACCATCTCGGTGTTGTGCGATCCCAGGTGGAAGCTGTACTGCATGTCCTCCATGGGCGAGCCGGCCGGCAGCGGGTGGTCCAGCAGGAACGACAGCCGGACGCACAGTCCATGTCCAGTGATATGGGCGTAGACGTATGAGCAGGCTGCGCGCTTGAGTCGCCCTACGCTGCTGGATCGGTTGATCAGTCGGGGGATCTCGAATCCGAGGACGAAGCGGTTGGCACGCAGCGCGCCGCCGTCGCACACCGCCCGAGTCAGGCCATGTAACGCCCCGTCTTCGCGGTGGGTGGGCGCGCGTAGCTCGAACCGAGACGACTGGTGGAAGACGTGTGCGTTGGGATTGACGGCGATGGTGGCTTCGAAGCTGGTCAGCGCGTCGAGTGGTGGTCGTGAGTCGGCGTCGTAGCAGACAAGGTATGCGTCTGCGGGTGAGTCGTCTGCGAGCAGGGTTGACGCGCAGTGGTTCGCTGCGAAGTTCACTTGATCGCCCTTGAGTCCGCTTGGGTCCGGATAGTGCAGGTGGGTAAACCCCCCGGAGGTGGCGAGTTCCTTCACCATCGTCGCGGTGTCGCGGTCCGGCGATGGCTCGGTAGTTTCTCGTGCGGTGGTGACGATGATTAGGTGTGCCAGGTGCTCTTCCGTGAGGCTCACCATGTGCTTGATCGTTTCGGCGATGATGGCGGTCTCTCGCAGTACCGGGATCACGATGAACAGGGCTGGCCTTTCCCCGGCCGCATCCACTGTCGCCGAATGCGGCGCGGCAGTCAGGAACGCCCTGGACCGCACGATCGCGGTGAGTACGAACAGCTGCCGCACAAGGATCGTCAGCATTACCACCGTGGCGATCATGAGCGGCTCGGGCGTTGCCGTTTGACACCGGCTCTGCCGTCATCGCCCACGGCGAGCCGGGTCGAGGCGAGCACTTCCGCATCCGCGCCCTCACGATGCTCGCCTGTGCCCGTGTAGCGGATCTTGCGCTGCTGCTTGACGAAGTGTGTCGGGTCGTCGATCAGCGGCTTGTCGTAGGGGCGTGCCTCGTCTGCGCCCCATCGCGTGACGTACTGCGCGTGGAAGCCGTCGCAGACTTGGCGAAGCGCGCAGTCGTCACAGGCCGGGACGTGGACGTAGTGGTGGCGCTGCTGCTGCCTGCGTGCGGCGTCGAGGTACCACGCCGGATCTGGCTCGCCTTCGTGTCCGGTGTCGTACCAGGAGTTGTAGTCCCATTCGTGCGGGTCGTAGGGCAGTTGGTAGCCGGTGTAGACGTGTGCTTCGTGGCCGGGGAGCTGGCAGGGTGGCATGTATCGGACGTTCGCCTCCACGCCGAGCGCGGTGCATCGGTCGATCGCGCGGGCCAGATGAGGGGCGATCTCGGAGTGCCGCGCCTGGAATGTGATCTCCGGGTCGGCGGTCCACTCGAAGTAGGGGTTGAAGGTCAGGAAGTTGACGACACGGGCGCCCGTCTGGCCGGCCAGCTCCGCGATGGCCTCCAGCTCAGTCAGGTTGTCCTTGATCATTGTGGCGTTGAAACGGAATGGAATCCCCAGCTCGCGCAGGTTGTCCAGTGCCGCGATCTGCTTGGCGTAGTTGTCTCGGCCACGGCCGTGGATCTCCCGTACGGTGTCGCCGATGCCGTGGATCGAGACGAGGAAGTCGTGGATACCGGCGTCGGCGAAGGCGCGTGCATGATCCATGTCGGCCAGGCGCATGCCGTGGGTGATCATCGTCGGGCGCAGGCCGATGTCAGCCGCGTGGCGGACGATCTCCAGCGCGTTGGGGTGCAGGGTAGGTTCGCCGCCCATGAAGTCGACAAATTCGTTGTGGTAGAAGTAGCGGAACTTGTCGAGGGCGGCCCGCGCCTCGGTGGGTGGCATCCATGCCTTCGCGTTCAGGGCGACCTTTTCGTCGTAGCAGAACTTGCACCGGACGTCGCAGGTGAGCCCGAGCCACAGCACACCTCGGCGGGTGATCTGCCGTTGCGTGGTCCAGTCGGTCGCCAGCGGTGCTGACCTCATGAGCTGTCTCCTCGTCTGCCGTCAGATTCGTTGTCCGCTTACAGGTAGAGCTGTCGGAATCGGATGGCCCCTTCGACCTCGCCCGTGAGCACTCCGGCGGCCTCGATGAGTTGAAGGATCATCCGCGATGCGGGGCCGACGTCACCGCGCACGAGTCGTACTGCCGCGCGAGGGCTGTCGAGGATCGCTTGCGCGGCACGCCGGAAGGGGTACGGGTCGAACACGCCCCGCTTGCCGGAGTGCTGCTTGTACTTGGCGAACAGGAGCACTTGGTAGATGGCGTAGAACCGGAACCGGCGGAAGTGCGCCCGCACCGTGGGTCGGTCCTCGTGCCACACCACAGCGTCGGGCACGATCGCGGCGCTGCTGCCCGTGAGCCCGAGCTTGTAGCAGATATCCACGTCGTTGCCCGAGCGGAGGTCTTCGTCGAATCCACCGACCTCGCGCAGGCGAGCGGTCACAAAGCCCGCGTTGGCGCCCGCCACGTACGGCAGGTGCAGCGCCGGCAGGTAGTTGAGCCTGTCTTGGCCGTTGACGATCGTTATCGCGTGCCGCTGCGTCCAGGTCTTCGGCGCGTACGGGCGGATCACGCCACCGATCACCGACGCCAGCCCTTCTTCTAGCGCCGCCGTCATGCGCTCGACCCACGGCGGATCGGCCACACAATCCGCGTCGGTGAGCAGCAGGTACCGGCCACGCGCCACGTCCAGACCGGCATTCCTCGCCGCTGCCGAGTTCGCATCCGGGAGATGCAGGTACCGGATCACGCCGCTGGCGTCGGCCAAGTCACCGAATCGCTGGCTGCCGTTCTCGACGACGATGACCTCGTAGCGGTCGCGCGGCAGGGTCTGCTGCCGCAAGCTGTCGACGAGCCGGTAGACCCGCTCGTCGTCCTTGACCGGTACCACCACGGTGGCGAGCAGGTCCTCGGTCATGGGCGGAACTGCCGACACATGTTGGGCACGAGGCCGAGGGTCATGTTCCGCGGTGACGAGCACCGCTGACAGAACGGGATGCGCTTCTCACGGAACTGCTCAAACGCCTCGCCAGCCCACACCTCGGCCAACGGCGTATCCATCACGTTGCCGACGACGCCGACGTGCGAGATCTCCACGAGGCAGCAGGGCAGCGCGGAGCCGTCGGGCTCGATCAGGGTGTAGAAGTTCGGGACCCGGCAGGCCGCTTTGACCGAGCCCATGTCCGGCCAGTAGATGCCCTGGGCGTAGTTCTCGTCCGAGTTGTCCCGAGAGAAGAAGGTACCCATCACGTACTCGGCGTTGGCCTGGACGATCTCCGGTACGTCCTTGGCACGCAGCACCGCATGGATCGCGGGCACGACCTGGTCGCGGAACTCGTTGATCTCCGGCACGGTCAGCAGCGATGCGCCGGTGTTGTCGCCGTATACGTTCATGAAGTAGATCGACGCGATGCCGGAGTCCACGCAGTGGGCGACCAGTTCGGGGATCTCCCGGAAGTTGTGGCGGGTGATGACGCACATGTAGTTCATGCGGAATTCCGGGGCGTCCGAGCCTGCCTCACGCACCACTTCGATGGCCTTCATGATCGTGGGCAGGGCGTTACGGACGCCGCGAAGCTTTTCGTACCTCACCGGGTCTAGCGTGTCCACGGAGAAGTTCCACGCGCCGAGCCCGGCATCGATGATCTCCCGCGCTTTGTCCACTGTGACACCGGTGCCGACCGAGTTCATGAGTACAAATACGCTGGGATGCCTCTTCGCTGCTTTGATCACGTCGATGAGGTGGGGGTACAGCAGCGGGTCGCCGCCGCTGAGCTGTAGCTCTTCCATCCCCAGGGCGGCAGCCTCGTCAATCGTGCGCAATGCCATGTCCAGGGGCATGTGCCCTGGGTTGGGCATGCGGACGCCGGCCTGACGAGGTACGACCTTGAGAGCCTGCTTTCGCTCTGCGACCATCCCCGTGTAGAAATCCTGCCGAAGATCGCAGTACGGGCATTTGTGGTAGCAGTAGACGGTGGGCTTTAGCACGAACTGCTTGAGCTGGCGAGCATGTGTCTGCATCGAGAACATCTCCCGTCGCTGGCGCTGACATCGACCCTTACATCTATGTACGACCAATCGTGACCACTATTCCGGTGGTCTCGGCGGCTCGATCAGCGGCGAATCGCGCATCAGTCATCTGCGCTACTCGCCTCTCCCTTCGGCGCGGATTGGTCAAACACCTTTCTGACTCGGAACGGACGGCCAACATCGGCGTTCCAGCCGTGTTCCGCCGTCCTGACCCGGGTGGCCGGCGGCAGCGGGACGGGGGATGCCCGCTGCCGCCGGCCCGGGGACCGGCCGCCGTCCGTTGCCGCGTCCTGCGGCCGGTCGAGTAGGCGCCGTACGGCGACTACCGGGTGTGGAGCTGAGACGGCCCGGGATGGGCTCGGGCTGTACGCCATCGGCGTCGGTGTGACCCCGCTGGAGGATGAGGACGGATGAGAACAGGCCCGGCCGGGGTGCGGCGATGCGTTCCTGGGCGGCGAGCAGTTCGCCGGTGGCCGGGTCGATGATCAGCGTGGTGGTCGACCGGTCGGCGTGCACCCGGAAGGCGAGTCCGGCTCGTCCGGCGAGGTCGCTGGTGGTTCCGCGGTATTCGATGCCGGGTACCGTCGCCAGGACGTGCAGGGCCGTCGTCCGTTCGTTCTGGTTGAGGTATTGGCTGGTGGCTAGGCCGACGATGCCCCAGGTGAGCAGTCTCGGGTAGGCGGGTTCGGTCGCCAGCTCGGGCGGTGCCAGCAGCCCAGCCAGGGTGGTCGGGTCGGTGGGCAGCGGTGTGGGCAGGTACGGGTGCAGGTCGCCCTGGTGTTGGGTCGTGATGGGCGAGGCTTTGGCGAATAGGGTTCGTTCCTCGGGCGTGGGCTGGTGGTCGACGCCTCGCACGTCCGGTGCGCGGCGGGTGACCTCGCGTCCGGTGCCGTCGCCGTGTCGCCAGCGTCGCAGGTCTTCGCGGCGGATCGCGCCGCTGCTGCGGGTCCACTGCTGGTGGTGCAGGTATTCGTAGGGCAGGTTGGTCGTGCTGTCGGCGGGGACTGGACCGATGCCGGTGGCGATGGTGGCGAGGCGTTGCTGCGGGGTGAGGCCGGGTGCGGTCGCCGCCGGTGCGGGCGTGGCGGCGGGTTGCTGCCCGCCGAGCGTCGTGGGCGGTGCGGGTGCGGGGATGGCGGGTACGGTGTGGCAGCCGGCGAGCAGGACACTGCCGAGAGCGGCGGTCACGCGGCCGGCGGGTGCGGTCAGTCGGAGCATGGGTGGGCTTTCCTTGCTGTGGTTGGTGTGGCCCGGGGACTTTCCCGCCGTTGAGGCAGCCCCGGGGGCTGGGTGTCGAGGTGGCAGTTCAGCCGGCTGACGTGGTGAGCGGAACTGGTCGGCCGGCGCGACGTAGGGGCCACAGCTGTGGACCGTCGACGAGGCGCAGCGGGATGCCGGTGTGGTAGCCATGCCTGGTCAGGAAGTCCCGGACCGTGATGGTGGTGGCAACGGTGTCGACCGGATAGCCGAGCTGGTCGACCCGCTCGTGGTGGTGAGCGAGCAGCGCCTGACCGATGCCGTGGTGACAGGCGTCAGGAGCGACGTGCAGCCAGGCGAGCCAGTGGTGCGGGGCACCCGAGCGGTACCGGCGGGCCAGGGCGTAGAGCTGCTGGAAGCGGGGTAGGTGTCGGCCGGTGAAGGTACTTAGGTGATAGTCGGACAGCGGTGCCGCCTGTGGCGCTGGGTGGTGCCGCCATACGGCGACGGCCGTCATGTCGAGGGCGATGTCGACATGCCCCCACTCCACGGCATGGTCGACCTCCATCGCGAGCAAGCCGTTGAAGATGTGCTGCCGCTCGACCGGGTCGGCGACCAGCCATTGCGCTACCGGATCAGTGGCGACGGCGTCGGCGAGCAGCGCGGCGATCGTGGCCACGTCGCTGGCTTCAGCGGATCGGATCGGTGTGGTCGTCACGGGGCCGGCGGTCACAGTGGCCGCCGACGTGGCAGGGTGCGCGGGAACGGAGTCCGGCCGCTGCTGGTGGGGGCGCCGCGCCACATTCGCCAGATGATGGGCCCACCGGTGGGGAGCACGATGGTGGGGCCGGCGGTGTAGCCGAGGCGGAGGTAGAGCCGCCGGTTGCGCATGTTGGTGGCTTCCAAATATGTCGGCAGGCCGAGATCGTCCAGGCGACGGTGATAGTCGGCGAGAAGCGCAGCGCCGATACCGCGGCTCTGCTGTACCGGGTCGACGGCGAGGTAGGCGAGGTAGTGGTGCGGCTCGTCGGGGTGGAAGGCGTCGAACATCTCCTCCAGCAGCACGAACTTCGGCGCATACGCCCCCGCGATGTGCTCCAGTACCTCCAGCCGTCCACCCGTGTCGGTCGAGGTGCGTTCGAGACGGGGGTACCAGATGGCCACGGCCGTCTGGTCGCCGGTGGTGTAGACCTGCCCGTGGGCCAGGCCGTGGTGGAAGGCGTCGGTGAAGTACCGGTAGTAGACGGTTCGCCGGTCGGTCGGGTCGGGAACGAGCCAGTCGGCGACGGGGCCTTCGTGGAACGCTTCGGCAAGGACGCCGATCAGTGGTCCGGCGTCGGCTTCGGTGGCGGGGCGGACGAGCAGATTCTTGTTGCTGACGGTCACAGCAGCTCCCTGGTCAGGCGGGTTGGCGAACAACATCGGGGGCACGCAGCGGACCGGTGTCGCTGTCCGCGCCCAAGCCGATCGCCGCATACACGTCCGGATTGGTGGTACGCCGGACCAGCGCCCAGGCGATGCCGAGCAGCGCGGCGACGGCGTACGCGGCAGGGAACGCCCAGCGCAACGGCGAGTCCGGCGCCACACCGAGAAGGGTGTCGAACTCCCGCAGGGTGACGGTGAGGATCCCGCCGAGCGCCACCGAGGCGATCCCCGGCGCGATCACCGACCGCCACGCTCCCTCTGCATGGGGGGTGCGGGCGAAGAAGCCGATCACGGCGGCGGAGGTGAGGGTCATCAGGATGAGGACGCCGAGGCCGCCGGTGACGGTGATCCAGAAGAACAGGTGCACGATCGGGTCCGCCCCCGCCAGGGCGTAGCCGACCAGCACGGCGAAGGCGAGCCCACTCTGGACAAGGGAGCCGACCTTCGGCGCGCCGGTCCGCCGACTGGTGCGACCGAACGCCGCCGGGAGCACCCGTTCGCGGCCGAGGGCGAACAGGTACCGCGCCACGGTGTGGTGAAACGAGAGCAGGGCGGCGAACAGGGAGGTGATGAACAGGACCCGGGCGACGGTGATGACACTCTGGCTCAGGTACGGCGACACCAGGTTGAAGATCAGGTCGGTGCCGTCGGTGCGGGCCGCCTCCACGATGCGGTCGGGGCCGGTGGCCACGGACATCGCCCACGCGGACAGCCCGTACAGCAGACCGGTCACCGCGACGGCGACGTACGTGGCGCGGGCGATCGTGCGGCGCGGGTCCTTCGTCTCCTCCGAGAACACCACCGTGCCCTCAAAGCCCACGAATCCGGTGATCGCGGTGACCAACGCGGCACCGATCCCGGCGGCGAACACGTGCGACGGGGCGAGGGTGTCGAAGGAAACCGTTCCGTCGGCGGGGTGGGTCACCATGATGGCGTCGAAGGTCAACGCGACGACGCATTCGGCGATCAGGACGACGGCGAGAACCTTGCCGTTGAGGTCGATCCGCGCGACCCCGAGCGCGGCGACGATGGCCCAGACGGCGAGGGCGCACATCCACCAGGTGAGCTGCCAGCCGTACCGGTCGTTGAGGAACTGCGCGGTGACCGCGCCAGCACCGCCGTACAACCCGATCTGCATCGCGTTGTACGCGAGGAGGGCGACCATGGCGGCGCCGACCCCGGTGGGGCGACCGAGTCCCCGGGTGACGTAGGTGTAGAAGGCACCCGCGTTGACGATGCGGCGGGACATGGCCACGTAGCCCACCGCGAACAACGCCAATACGGCCGCTACCAGCAGATAGGCCACGGGGATGCCGGTGACGCCGGTGACCGCGTACCCGGTGGTCGCGCCACCGGCCACGACCGTCAGCGGTGCGGCGGCGGCGATGACGAAGAACACCACCGACGGGATACCGAGCCGCCCACGCGCGAGGACAGCGGACACGGTGTCAGGTTTCGAGTGCAACATCGGTTCTCTCTCAGCGAAGAGGGATGGATAGGGAGTTGGCTCAGGAGGTGCGGTGGCTCAGCACGGCACCGCCGACGACGGCACCGAGGTCAGCGAGGAGATCGCGCAGCGGGGCAGGGACCTGGTCGACCTGGTGGCGCAGGAACGCGCGGACAGCGAGTGGTGTGCCGTCGAGCAGGATCGGATCAAGCTGCGTGTGCAGCGCCAGGCCCGCAAGGGTTTGGTCGAAGGCGGTCAGCGGGTGGTAGTTGCGCAGGTGGAAGGAGAGCCGTGCCCACGACCAGGCGGCCGTGTTCACGTCGGTGGGGACGTAGACGGTGCGGTGCCGCCACAGCCGACCGACCTGCTCCGGCCGCAGCAGCCCGAGCTGCCACATCCGGGTGGCCACCTGCTCGCAGGCGGTGGTGGCAAGGAACGCCAACCACGTCCGGGTCGCCGTGTGACGCGGCTCGGCCACCAAGCGGTCCAGGACAAAATGTTGCAGCCAATCCTTCGGCGGCGAGGCATTGAGCACCCGCACATGCCGGCCCTCGAACGTGACCCGACCCTCCCGGTACAGCTCGGCCAACAACGCGGCAGCCAAGCCGTGCGCCGTCGCCGACTCGAACAGGCGCGGACGGCCGGTCTGGTCGTCGTGGGCCAGATAGAAGAACTCGTCGGCAAGACGCGTGGTGGTGTGCGCGGCGGCGCTGCCGACTGCGCGTACCGGCCGGGCCGGCTCTCTTGGTGCCTGATGCTCGTACAGGTGGGGTGCGTGATCGTGGGATGCGCCGGAGGGTGGGGTGTTCACCGCGGCTGACCTTCCTCGGTCGACTTCGTCAGAGGAGATGGGAAACCCGAGCTGCCGGAGGAGCTTCCGGCCGCCGGGGTGGCGGGCCAGTTCCTCGATCGCCCAGGCGTGTTGCCGGCATCCACCGGTCTGGCAGTGGAAGCAGGTGCTGCCGTCGCGGTGCTGGAGCGCCGTGTTGCGCGCCGCCTCGAAGCGGTCGACGGGGCGGTCGCCGTCGTCGGTGCTGGTCATGAAGTGGGTATCCGGCGGTGCAGCGCGGCCACGCTGACCCGTATCTCCATGCACGGCGGGTGCCGGTCGACGTGTGGGTAGTCGCACTCCGGACGGTGGCCGAGGATCCAAATCCACTCGTCGCTGCGGTTCGGGAGATCGCGAACGTCAGCGACGGTGACAACTACTGCGGTGCCGGGGGTGAGGTCACGGCCGTAGGACCAATCGTTCGCATCGAGCCGCAGCAGCGTGCCAGCCGCGACCTCGGGGAGGGGCTGAGGGCTCCGGGTCACGGCCGCGTCCTTCCCACGCCCCGAGCGCTGCCCGGGCCGCTGCTCAGCGTCGGCCGTTCTGGGCTCGCCCGACGGGTTTGGCAATGCCTGGCGAGGTCGGTTGCCACGGCGGTGTCGTCGCTGCGGCCGTTGAGCGTTGGTTCGCCACTGTCGCGGTACAGCGCCGCCCCTTCACAGCCGAGGCCGAAAGGCTTGAACGACTCCTCGCCCCTGGGGACGAACCACTTGACGCGCACTGCCTTCACCTTCCTGAGTAGCTTGAGATGCGCGGCCGGGCCCTCCCCGGCACCGCCCGCGCACCTGACCGATGGGACGCAGTGGCCGTCGCCGATGGGTCGGCGGGGCACTGCACCGGCTTGCTCGTGGCCTCCGACGAGTCCCTGGCCTATTGGAGGGGGTCGGGGCCAATGTGGAAGCGGTTTGACCATGGCAACCGGTGCCGGTGGCATGGAACCCGCCCGGCAGGTCAGACCGCCCGGATTAGCTTGGGCTGCGGCGGACGACTAGCGCGACTAGTCGCCTTGACTGGTGCGTTGGCGAGTGGGGTGGCTGGGCGATGACTGCCGGTTATGCTGCTCTCACTTCCCTCCGTCGATGGGGCTGTCGTGAACGTGGACCGCTTTTCGCAGATGACGCATCCCGATCAGTCGTGGTGGGATGAGCCGGCGATGCGAAGTGCCCTGGCACGTCGGGACGTAGGTCAAATCTTTATGCTGTTGAACCGGCGTCACGGCATGACGCAACGCCGTATCGCCGAGCTTGCTGGGTTCGCTGCGTCCGAGGTCTACGAAATCACCCGTGGTCGGCAGGTCATGGCATACGACGTCCTCGTGCGAATCGCAGAGGGACTGGGCATACCGCGCGCCTTGATGGGCCTCGGATACGGGACAGAATCGGCTCAAGAACATCATCCCGAGCCGCTGCCCCTAGCTGAACCGGAGCACCGGAAGCAATTCGTTGCCGCCCTGGCCGGCTTCGCCGTTGGCGGCTCACCAGACATCGAGGCGTGGCTCCCCCGGCGCGGTGAGCGGCCCCTCTCAGCGCCGGAGGTCGTGAACCCGGAGGCCATCGCCACCGTACGGGAAATTACTCAACGGCATCGAGAGTTGGATGCCGTGTATGGCGGTGGCTCGTGTCGCGACTCGGCGCGGGGCTACCTGGCATGGGCGAGCTGTCTCACCCGTAGCCGCTGCCAAACCCCGCAACTGTCTGTCGAGCTACATGCCGAGCTGGCGGACTTGCACAATCTTGTCGGGTGGATGTCCCATGACCTGGGTGAACACATGGAGGCGCGCCGCCATCTTGCCCAGGGGCTCGTCTACGCCCAAAAGGCGGGTGATTCAACGCTGATGGCGGACGCCTATTACCGTCTCGGCCGAGTAAGCATCCACCAGGGCAACCCCGCAGAGGCGCTGCACCTATTCCAGCTCGGCCAGATCGTTGCCACGAACTCAAACTGCCTGACTTCAGTAGCGATCCTGCACGCGAACATCGCCTGGGCCCACGCCAGAATGGGAAACGCGCCTGCGATGCGCGACTCACTGGCGCGCGCTCGTGACGAAGTCGGCAGAGCCGACACCGCGCAAGCACCCCAATGGACACGGTTTTTCTGCGAGCCAGCCGACCTGGAAGGAATGTCAGGAGTCGTCCACTCGGCGCTGGCTCGCTATTCGCAGTACCGCAAGCAACACGCCGCCCTCGCGCTGACCCACGCCGGCCGGGCGTTGGAACGGCGAACCGAGACGTCACGCAGTGGCGCGTTCGACCACGTGACCATGGCGCTGGGATACGCGCTCCTCGGAGAACAAGACAAGGTCGCACCCCACGCACAAGCAGTCCTGGATGCCGCGCGGCATGTGCGATCCCGGCGACTGCTCGACCGGCTCAGCGACGTCGCGGACGTCATCGAACCGCGCCAAGACAAGCAGTTGGCGGAGGTGGTGACGGCCATCCGGGCACGCGTAGCCGCGTGACCTAACCTGGCGGGTATGTCGACCACCCTGACCGCTGAGGCTGCCGACGAGATCCAGCGGGGACTCGACGCCGTCCGCCAGCAGGCCGGACTCGCCTCCGGCGAGGCACACCTCATGCGGTACACGATCAACGCGGTCTATCGGATCGGCGACAGAGTGCTGCGGCTCTCGCATGGCGAGGTGGCACGAGAGCGGGCACGGCGGGTCGTCCGTGCAATGGCTCTACTCACGAAGCACGAGGTGCCAACGGTCGAGCTGGACACCAGCGTTGAGCAGCCCGTGGTGGTGAACGAGTGGGTGGCCACGGTTTGGCACTACATACCTCATCCGACGCGCCGCCCCGATCCCGTCGAGCTGGCCGAACCGCTGGCGAGGCTGCACGCCATCGCCGAGACACCGTCGTTCCTGCCTCGCTGGTCGCCCGTCGCCACGGCTCGACGCCGACTGGCCGGGCTCGCCAGCCTCCCCGCCGACGAACTCCTGTTCACGCAACAATGGGCGTCCCGAGAAGTCGAGCTATCTCTCGACGATCTCGTGGCACGACTCCAAGCGCGCTGCGAAAACCTGGAGCCCCGCGTTGCGGCTGCCACGTGGGAACTGCCGATCGGCGTCGTGCACGGTGACGCCCACGTGGGCAACGTCCTCGCGGGCCGGCTATGTGACTTCGACTCACTGGCGATCGGGCCGCGCGAGTGGGACCTCGTGCCATTGGTGCACAGCGCCATCCGCTTCGGTGACCCATCCGAGCCGTACGAGAGGTTCGCCGCAGCCTACGGCTTCGACCTCGCAACGTCACCGTCCTGGCCGCTCCTACGGGAGGTGCGCGAACTCCAACTCGTGACCAGCGTGATGGACAAGCTCCCGGGCAGGCCCGAAGTGGCGCAGACCTTGGGCCATCGGCTACGTACCTACCTGGCGGGCGACAATTCGGCAGTGTGGCAGCGCTACCGATAGCGAGGGGCGCGAGGAGGTAGGGCGTTGTCCTTGATCGCCGATGTCGTCGCACGGCTCAACGCGATCCGCGTCGACCTGAGCAAGCAGCGGCAGCAAACCCTAAGCCTTGCCGGCCAAGTCGATGAGGCCACTCGTCGACTGGCCACAGTGATCGGCACCTCCACCAACCCGTACGCCCGAGCGGCCCTCGCCCGCCTCGCCACCGGCGGACAGCGCTTACGTGAGGGGGCGCAACTGGCCCACGGTGCCGAGGAAGCCGTCGCGTCGTACGTCGGCATCATCACCGGGACCAAAGCCGGCGTCGCCGGCGGCGAACCCGCCGACTCGATCGCACCCGCTGTTACCCAGACCCGGCCACAGAAGGCGGCAATCGACGAGATCCGACCCCACGTCGGACGCGATGTCGCCACAGGACGGCTGTACGACACCGACGGGCGACCGTTGACCCCGCTGGTCGGACCCGGGGACACCGGAGCCGGCACAGGACTCGCTGCTCCCCTGCCGTCTCTTCGGTTCATCACGCATATCGAGTCCAACGCCACCGCGCACATGCGCCGACACCGCGTCCGGCACGCTGTGCTCTACACGAACATGCGCCCCTGCCTCGGCGATGACGGCTGCACCCAGAACATCAAGGCCACGCTGCCGGCAGGCTATAGGTTGACCATCTACCAGGTACGCCCCAACGGGGGCGTACGGGTCTGGCTGTTCGATGGAACCGGGGAAGGAATCACCGATGATCCAGGCTGACGAGCACCCCGTCCAGGGCGACGAAGCCGCCGTGGCGGACCTGCACGAGCGGGCGCACAGCCTCGACACCGCCGCACTGACCGCCCACGCGCTGACGCTGGGAATCCGCCCTCCCGATGCGCGGCCCGGCTGGCTCATCGTGCTCGAATACGCCGAAGATGGGGCCGAGCGGGGTCTGTTCTGGATTGGGCCGGACGACCAATAGCCACCATCGGATCGATCGATGCGACGTGCCGTGAGTCCAGCACCGTTGGCGTAAGTCGGCTGAGCGTAACGCCGGAGGACCGAGTGGTACTCGCCGCCTGATCTGCTTCCGGTGAGTGATCGACAGGTGACGTGAGCGTGATCCTCATGTTTGACTATGTCGATGGGGGCGGCAGACGTTCGGCTGTCGATTGACTGCGGTAGTGCCAGCACCGTGGCGGTGTTGGCGTGGGCTGACGGTCGCGCCTCGGTCCTTTCCTTCGATGGTGTGCCGTTCCTGCCAAGCTCCGTGTACGTGGCGAGCGATGGGCGCGTGTGGACGGGACAGCAGGCGTGGCAGGCCGCCGAGGAGCAGCCGGGCAGGTTGGTGCCGAGCCCACGTCGTCCCGCCGACGGCGACCTGGTGGTCGACAGGACGCGGGTGGAGGCGGTGGAGCTGGCTGCGGCACCGCTGCGCCGGGCCGCAGCTGAAGCCGAACAGGTCGCTGGTGAGCCGGTGCGGGATGTGCGGTTGGTGGTACCGGCGGAGTGGGGGCCGCGTCGGCGTACCTGGATGCGGCAGGTCGCCCACCGTGCGGGTCTGACGCAGCCCCGTCTGGTGGAGGCCCCGGTGGCGGTGGCCGAACACTTGGCGGCGACCGGTGTGCGGCTACCGGTGGGGTCGTCGATTGTCGTGTGTGACGTCGGCGCGGGAGCTGAGGTAACGGTGCTACGTCGGCGGCCGACGGGCTTCGAGGTACTCGCGACTCTGGCTGACCCTACGGCCGGCGGCACCAGCGTCGACTCGACCCTGACAGCGACGCTGACGAACGGTCGGGACATCTCGGCTGACGGCATAGCGCCATGGGCTGCGGCGGAGAGCGTACGCGTGGCGAAAGAGGCTCTGATCTCGTACCCGGCGGTCACGGTACCGCTCGCCGACCAGCCGCCGGTCATCGCGAACCGCGCCATGCTCGACGACGCTGCCCGACCCGTGGTGCGACGCGTCGCGGACCTGACGCAGCAAACCATCGCCGCCGCCGAGCTCGCCACCAGCGACCTGGCGGGGATCTACTGCGTGGGCGGCAGCGCTCACCTACCACGCCTGGACTCGGCCATCGCCGATCAGACGGGGATCACGCCGACCATGGTGACCGAGCCTCAACTCGTCGCGGCGTTCGGCGCTGCCGAGGCCGGTTCCGCGAACCCCGGCACAGCGGCTGCGGTGGACGTGCCAGTGCCGCCGATACGCAGAGCTATCGGGATCGCGGTACCAGGCTTCGCGTCGCTGGCGCTGATCTGGCAGTGCATCGTGACCGCCGAGCGCAACAGCGTCCTGAGCCCGCACTACTGGGTCGACTTCAACTGGGGTGGGCTGGCGATGGCGGCCGTGTTCGCCCTGCTGGCATGCCTCGCGGCGGGAACCGTCCTCGGTTCCCTGATCGCTGCGCGCAGCCCCACGCAGGACATCCGCACCGAGGGCGGGAAAGTCAGTATCGGCATACTCGCGGCCGTCTCCCTCGGGGCCGCCATCGCCGGCCTCTACGCGGTCATCACCAGCCAGTACTTCAACCTTGCCGTCGGTAGCTTCCTGCGCTGGGCGCTGTGGCCGATCCTCCCCATCGCGGTTCTGGCGACGGTAATGGCAGTAGTTGCCGCCCGCCAATGGCGCACCCCGCACGGCGGCTGGTCCGCGCTGCTGGCCGCACCGACCGGCTCCATCATCACCGCCGCCCTCGGTATGGGTCTGATCCAGTACTCACTGACCGCTCCCCGATGGCCGCACATGGTGATGTGGGTCGACCTCGCCGGCCGGGTCGGCGGACTGCTCCTGGGCGCCGGGATCGTCATGGCACTCGTGTCACCGCTG
The DNA here is from genome assembly GCF_027497175.1 of Verrucosispora sp. WMMD573. Taxonomy (NCBI): domain Bacteria; kingdom Bacillati; phylum Actinomycetota; class Actinomycetes; order Micromonosporales; family Micromonosporaceae; genus Micromonospora; species Verrucosispora sp. WMMD573. Next base: position 5,608,034 of record NZ_CP114901.1, read on the forward strand.
ATATTCCGCATCATCCTGGCCGCACCCGTGGCGGTTATCAGCGCCGCGATCGTCAGCACGCAAGCCACCGGCATCCTCGCCGTCTGCTACACCATCGCCGTGGCGCTGTGGTGGGCGGCCCGAGTGTGGACGCGCATCGTCCATCCCACGACCGCCACCGCGGCATCCGTCCGGCCTCCGTTCGGAGGTGGATGAGGTGCGCTGGCCACGGCAGCTGATATCACTCCTGTTCCTCCTCGCGCTGTTGGCCGGTCCGCCGCTGGTGTTACTGACCCTCATCGGCCCACCTATGAAGGGCTGGCCGAGCACGGCGCAGGTGCGGGCATGGGTGCAGCAGCCGTTGACCGAGCAGACGCTCACCGCCGCGCTGACGATCGCGGCATGGCTGGTCTGGCTGATGCTCACCTACACCGTCGCCGTCCGGATACTGATCCGCCTCCGCGAGACCTCGGCATGGCTGCGGCGGCTGCCGCTGCCGACGCCATTGCAGGCAACGGCCAGCGGAATGGCCGGCGCAGCCGCCTTCGGCGTCACCACCAATGCCCTCCCCACCGCCCCACCGCACCCGGTGTCGTCGGGCCCGGTCACGCTTCAGGACAAGGCCAGCCCGGACGATCACGGCGAGGCCGCACACGATGACGGGATCGGGGTATCCGGTGGCTGGCTGCCCCGCGACGTCGCCCAGCAGGTCGCTGCCGCCGCAGCACTGGTATGGCTACGCCGCCGCCGCGACTACCAACCCGGCCCCGCCAGCCGCAACGATGCAGACCTCGCCCCGCTGCCTCCCACCGTCACCGCCGTGCAGGCCGCGCTCGCCGACAACCCCACCCCACCGACGCCGACGGACGGGATTACTACTGGCGTCGAGGCCCTGCCAGCCGGCGGCGTGGGTCTCACCGGACCGGGCGCGCTGTCCGTCGGTCGAGGACTGCTGGTCACCGCCCTCCTCACCGGGCAGCACCATCCCACGACATCCCTGATCACCACCAAGGCAGCCCTTGCCAGCCTCCTCGGACCCGCCGCAGAAACACTCGGCCGACGCCTGCCGCTCACGATCGCAGACAACCTCGACGAAGCCGCGCAGCTCGTCCACGCCGCCCACCACTGCGCTGATCCGCACGCCAACACGCAGCGCCAAGACGCCCCGTCAGGTACGGCCAGCCATCGGCGGATCGTGCTGCTCGACGAACATGACGGCGACGAACCCCAGATGAAGCGCCTTGTCGAGGCGAGCGTCGCCACCGCTGCCGTTGTGGTCGCGTTGGGGCAGTGGCCGGCTGGCCCGACCTGGCACGCCGACTCAGCGGGCAACCTGCACCACCCACGCCACACCCATGCGACCGGACCACGGCTGTGCGTCCTGGACCAGATGGCAGCCACCGACCTGCTCGCCATCATCGCCCTGCCCGACCCGTCACCAGCCGCCCCGCGCGCTTCCCTGCCCGACGGAGGGTCAACGGACCTGCGGTTGCCACGACAGGTCACCCGACGCGAACCCCGCCTCCAACCCTCGAAGCCCCGCCAGCGGCTACACCTGCGTGTCCTCGGAGATCCGCAACTCTTCGTCGATGGTGAGCCCTTCGCCGTCCGCCGCAGCGCCGCCCTCCAGATCCTCGTCTACCTCGCCACCCACCCCACCGGCGCCAACACCGCACAACTCACCGACGCCATCTGGCCAGGTCTGCCCCGCCGTTCCCTCACCGGGCGGCTCTATACCGCTCTCAGCGATGTACGCGGCAGCGTCCGGGCCGCCTGCGGCCTGCACGTCATCGACCACGTTGACGACCGCTACCGCCTGAACCCCGCACACGTCGACGTCGACCTGTGGCACCTGAACGCCGCCATTCACCACGCCACCACCACGCACATCAACACCCACACCGCTTGGCAGGCCGTCCTCGACGCCTACCCCGCCGACCTCGCCGCCACGCGCACCTGGCCCTGGCTCGGCCCCATCCGCGAAGCGATTCGTCGACGGATCATCGACATCTGCGTTTCCCTCGCGACCGCGGAACCTGACTCGCACCACACCTTCCAACTACTGCAGGCCGGAATCCGCATCGACCCCTACAACGCCGACCTACACAAGCACGCCAGCCGCGCCCTCACCACCCTCGGCGACCACGAGGCCGCCACCGAACTCCAGGACCACTACCGACAAACCCTCACACGCGCCGGCCTCGACGACACCATCACCCACCATCTCTCGCCCACCATCCAGCAGTAGCCCGTCCGGCTGCCGCTGTGACGCTCGCGGCGCTTCCATGTTCGAGCAGGTCGTTTCAGTTGCCAGCGCACCAACTTCCGACCGCCGCACGTCGCTCCCCGTCGGCCGCCGTTCCCCGAAGGCGGTCGAACCAGGATCGCCCGTAGGTGACGCCCATGCCGCTCACCGCCCCGGCTTGGTAGTGTCCTCACCCGCGCGGCTGACGGTTCGATGGGAGTGCCGGATGGAGTTCAGTCTCATCCCCGACCAAGCAATCGGCGAGGCCCATACCCGCAACGACGACGGACTCGGTTTCGACACCTATTCCCGAATCCTGGCCAGCGCCGCGACGAACACGCGCGGCCCGTTCACGATCGGCGTCTTCGGCGAGTGGGGCACCGGTAAGACGAGCCTCATGCGCCTGATCGAGCGGCGTCTCGCCGACGACCCAAACGTGGTGACCGTATGGTTCAACGCCTGGCGATACGAGCAGGAAGAGCACCCGATCATCCCGCTCGTCGGCACAATTGTGCAGGCGCTGGAAAAACACAAGGGATTTGCCGCTAACTTCGGGGCGGCCGGCAAGCGCCTCGTCCGGTCGTTGCGGGCGATCGCGTACGGGTTTTCGGCCAAGTCGAAGGTGAAGGTACCAGGCTTCGCCGAGGTGGAAGCGTCTTTCGTCGCCAAAGATATGATCGAACGTGACGAGCGGCTCACGCCTGACCCGCTACTCGACCGCAGCCTCTACTTCGGAGCCTTCAACAGCCTGGACAAGACGAAACTCAAAGACACGCTACGGGTCGTCGTGCTCATCGACGACCTCGACCGTTGCTTTCCGGACCAGGCAATCCGACTACTCGAGAGCATCAAACTGGTCCTCGCCCAGCCCGGCTTCATCTTTGTGCTCGGCGTCGCCCGCAAGGTGATCGAGGGATATCTGCAGCACCGTTACACCGAGGAGTACGGCATCGCGGACTTCAAGGGTGAACTCTACCTTGACAAGATCGTCCAGCTGCCGTTCCACATCCCGCCGTCAACGGGCCGGATGGGCGCCTTCTGTAAGCTGCTGCTCGCCGACCAACCGATGACGGTTGCTGCAGAGCTCGACCCGGTGCTGCCGGTGGTGGCACAAGCGCTGGGAGGAAACCCGCGTGCACTGATCCGGTTCGTCAACAACATCCTCATCGACTACGCGATCAGCCAGGACCTCACCGGCTTCGTCGAACCGGGTGGCATCCCGATTCGATTCTTCGCCGTGACCCGTTGCCTGGAACACCGATGGCCGGAGGTCTTCGACGCACTGACCACATCGGATGAGGTCGCCAAGGCGGTGAAGACCTGGACGCCCGACTCATACGCGGCACATGCGGCCGGCACCGGCCCGGCCGCGACGGTGGCGACGCAACTGCTATCCGATCCAGAGCTGCGGCTGTTGCTGAAGGGCGTGCACGGCCACGAGTGGCTGACTGATCCGGTACTACGGGGGGCGAGCGTGAGCTTCCTCTTCGCCCAGCAGCGGCTCTCTCAGTTGGACACGTCCGAGGTCAGCGTTAAGTACGACGCCTTCGTGTCCTACGAGTCCGAAAACCGCCGCGAGGCCATCCAGATCGTCGAGGGGCTATCCCAGGCTGGTCTGCGAATCTTCTTCGACCAGCACATCAGTCCCGGCGCGGACTGGCAGGAGACGCTGTCAAGCGCCCTGCGTTCTTCAAGTGTCCTGCTCTTCTGCGTCGGGCCGCGCACCGGCGAGTCGCAATGGCAGACCCAGGAGCTGGACCTCGCAATCGACCGCGCGGAAGCGCTAATCATCCCCGTCCTGCTCGCCGGCGCGGATCTCTCCACCGCTCCCGACTTCGTGCGGCGCCGGAATGGGGTAGACATGCGCGATGGCGTCTCCGTGCAGGGCGTAACACGGCTCATCCAGGCCATTGAGTCCCGGCGCCGCCGCCCCACATCGTAGGCGGCAGACAGTGAAAAGCGGCGACAGGCCACGATGGAGGCTGTGGCCATAGTCCCTCGGTCGGAGGAACTGTGGCCGGCGAGGGAATTGCCGGTAGTTGTTCATCGTCTGCTGCTGGGATGCCCGCGTTGGTCGTACTACCGGGAGACAATTCGACTGGTCGCGCCGACGGTGCTCCGTGCGCCGCCAGTCTCACCGTCCAGTTGCAGCTATCCACCGCAGTTCCACGGCCAAGCGGGTGCGCGTCCGCACCTCGACGAGCACTGAACCCGACATCCGCTAGCGCGGACGAATATCGCGGAATGGGCACCCGAGGCGCTGCGCCTCGCTCGGAGTTGTTGGCTGCCGCCGGATGGACGCGACTGCGGAGCGGACCGGCTTCCCACCGGCCCACGCGGTACGGCAAGCACGGGTCGAGTTAGCCGGCTGGCTACGGCCGCCACGCCCGCCGAGGTGGGTTCAAAACAACATGCCAAGAAGCGTCCGCCGATCCCACCAGTCCCCAGAAAATCGGAGCGGTTGGCCGGAACAGGCTCGTACGGACACTCCCTGCCACCGCATGACCGAGAAACGCGGGATTGCCGAACAAAGCGCGACGCGCCCGGCGACGGCCGAGTCTCATGCCGCTACCCATTGCCCGCTGGGCTGCGTGGGCGTGGCATGGCCCATAACGCTGTGACCTGCGGTTGTGAGGTGGTGTGAGGAAGTGTGAGGTGCTGTCAGGTCCTTCACCCACTGCGGCGGCGTACAACGCTCCTACGGTCTGTCTCATCAACCGCTGCGACGCCGGAGGGAGAGGGGCCATGGAGAAGCGCGCCTCGACAGCAGTCGTACGCACCGCCACCGCTGTTCTTGCGCTGGCACCCCTAGCGCTGCTCTACCAGGCCGGCTGGTTCACCATCGGTGAGCTATCTACGGACCGGCTTCAGGCGTGGGTGCATCAGCCACTGACGACCGGCTTCATCACCCTGCTGGCGTATACCAGCGCCTGGCTGCTGTGGGTACTCCTCATGACCGCCGTCGCCGGTCACACTTACCGGTACCTCGCCGCCCGCCTGCGGTGGCACCTCACTTTGCACCTCCCCGGCCCCTTGCAGGCACTCGCGGCGACGCTGCTCGGTACCACCGCCGTCACCACCGCCGCCCTTCCCGCCACCGCGCACGGCCACACCGCAGCAGATACCGATCCCCCTGCGGTGACACCACCAACCTCCGACGACGCCCCGATCCGCGATACCCCGCCGGCCTGCCCTGCACCCTCCCGGCTAGGACTCGCGGTCACCTCGCCCCCGACAACCCCCGCCGTACCGACTCCAGAAACCCTGGACAGCCAAAGGGATTTCACCCGTCCCACCACCCCGCCCGCCCTCGTCCGAGGCCACACCGACGCCCGCGCCACAGATCGAAACCCCGCCAGGACCATCGACGTCACCGCCGGAGACACCCTGTGGGACCTCGCCGCCACGCACCTCGATGACGCGACCCGGTGGCGGGAGATCTACACCCTCAACCAAGGACACCCCCAGGCCAACGGCTACGCCCTCACCGACCCCGACGAGATCCATGTCGGCTGGACCCTCGCCCTGCCCGCCCGCCAGACCACCCCAGCGCCCGACTCCGAGACCTCTGCCACCAGCGGCCCCAACGCCAGCACACCGGAGGCCACCGAGTCTGCCCCACCGACGACGCCGCCCAGCGCCACGCCAGCCCCCAGCAGTTCAGAATCGAGCCCGCTACCGCCGAGCACCACCGCACCCAGCACGCCCGACGACCAACCCGATGAGCCGACACCCGTACCCGGCACCGATACATCCCAGGACGAGCCTGACGATGCCGGGATCGCCCTGCCTACGCAGGGCTGGATGAGCCTCGGCCTGGCCGCCGCCATCGCCGCCGTCGCGACACTGCTGCGCCTGCAACGACGCCGCCGTGCCCGGCTCACCGTCGCAGCGTCTCCCAGCGTCGCGCCGCAGCCCTCCCCGATGCCGCGATCCCTGGCCGGAGTCGACATGATCGGCAGCCGCCACCTCGGCACCGGCAGCGGCGACCACCGGCCCGCCACACCGGCGGTGCCCGCACCGGTCGGTGTCGGCCCCGACGCGACCGAGATGAGCCTGTTTGACCTGCCCGGCCCCGGTATCGCTCTGCACGGTCAGGGAGCCGTCCCGGCGGCCCGTGCCATCCTCGCCGCCGTCCTGAGCACCAACGCGACCGAGACCGCCGTTCTACGGCCGGTGGTCGTCACGACCACGGGCCTGCTCGCCCGGCTTCTGCCAGAGGACGCCCCGGCGGTCGGGCTGGACCCCGACGGCACCGCCTACGACGGAGAACGACTCGTCGTGCTCGCCGACACAGCCGCCGCCATCACCCACGCCGAAGAGGAGATGATCGGCCGTAGACGGCTGCTGGACACCTTCGACGCCGACACGATCACCGACCTCAACGCCCGCAGCGATCACGCCGAGACGCAACCGCCGTACGTGCTGCTCATCGAGTCCACCACCCGGCACGCCGCCCGCCTCGAAGCCGTCGCCGCCCACCGCGCCGCCTTGGACCTGCATTCGGTCATCCTCGGCCCGCACGACGGCATTCCCACTATCGAGATCACCGCCGAGGGCACCGTCACCGGCGACGGAGGGCACCAGGTGGCCCGGCTGTCCACTCTCGGCGCGGATGACCTCGCCGCTGTCCTCGCCATGCTCACCGACGCGCTAGCCCGTCCCGAGGCCGGCGCTGACGTCGACGACCCACGCGCCGAGACCTTGCCCGCCGCGGTGACCGTCGAGGCGGCCGAGCCGGTGCCGGCCCAGTCCGAGGACGCGGCGGCCCTGGTCCGGCTTCGGGTGCTCGGCCCGGTCACCGTCATCACCGACGCCGGTCCGATCGCCACCGGAATGCGCAGCGGCTCCTACACCGTGCTCGCCGTCCTGGCTGCTCACCCCGCCGGTCGCACCCTCGACCAGCTCGCCGCCGCCCTGCACCCCGACGTCGACCCGGCCGCCGCCGTGAAACGCGTCCGCACCGACATCACCTCCGCCCGGCGGGTGCTGCGCGCCGCCACCGGCCACGACGAGCCAATGTTCATCGTCTACGACCCGGCCACCGGCCGATACCAACTCGACCCGCAGACCGTCACCGTGGACCTCTGGCAGATGCTCACCACCATCGACCAAGCCACCAGCAGCGACGACGAGGCGACGACGCTCGCTGCGCTACGCCGGGCCACGGAGCTGTACGCAGCGGACTTCGCCGAAGGTCACGACCACGCCTGGGCCACCGACTACGCCACCAGCTACCGCCACCAGATCCTCACCGCCCACGCCCGCATCGCCGAGATCCTCGAACCCGACCACCCCGACCAGGCGGTCGCCGCCCTCGAACGCGCCGCCGGCCTCGACCCCGTCAATGAAGAGCTATACCAGCGGATCATGCGCATCCACGGACGACAGCGACGCCCCGACGCCGTCCGGCGAACCCTGCGCCGGCTGGAGGAACGCCTCGCCGACCTCGGCGACGCCGAACCATCACAGGCCACCCGCCGCGTCGCCGAACGCCAACTCCGACCCATCACCCCCGTCAGCGGAGCACGGCCATGACCAACGCCCAACTCATCCGAATGCAATGGGCTGTCCGGGCAACACTGGCCCTCGGCGTCGCCGCCTCAGTCACCGCGAACATCCTGCACGCCCAGGCGAACCCGATCTCCCAGGCCATCGCCGCATGGCCACCGTTGGCCCTACTCATCACCGTCGAGCTGGTCACGCGCGTACCCGTCCACCGCCGCGCGCTCGGCGTCATCCGGATCGTCGCCGCCTCCGCCATCGCCGCCATCGCCGCCTGGATCAGCTACCACCACATGGTAGGAGTCGTTGCCCACTACGGCGAAACCGGCACCGTGCCCTACCTCCTCCCCCTCTCCGTGGACGGACTGATCATCGTCGCGTCGGTCTCCCTGGTAGAACTGGCCGCCCGCCGCCGGGAAGCCGAGAAGACAACGTCGGCACCTGCCACAACGGCGACCGCATCCGCCGCCCCAGCGTCGGTACAGCAGCCGCCGGAGCCAGGTGACGCCGGACCCGCACACCCACCTCCGGCACTTGAACGCCACAGCACCGACGCCGACACGCCGCGCCTCGACGTTGTACGCGAACCCAACCAGCGCCCAGCCGCCGACCCCAGCTCGGGCGACACCAGGCTCAATCACGCTCCCGACAGTGCGTTGCACGGGGATGACCTGCCCGACGTCGAAGACGACGCGGACGAGGACGTAGACCTCGCTGCGGATCTCGTGCCGCTACTGCCCGCCGCCCGCGCCGCCCGAGACGAGCTAATCCGTGAAGGTCACACCGTCAGCCGTGATGCCCTCGCACGCCGGCTACGCAGCAACGGCCACTCGATACGCAACAGCGCGGTATCAGAGCTGCTCGCCGCCCTTCGACAGGAGACGCGATCGGTCAACGGCTCCCGCCCCACTGCCCAGCTCTAGCGACCCCGGCCTCGTCGTTTGCCTTTACCACAGAGCCGTGTCCCCGGCCCGGCCCGCGACGGTGGGCGGTCTTGATCGGCGCGTGGAGGTCGGCGTGGATAGGCCGGGGTGCCCGACCGGACACCACGACGAACGCTGTCAGGAGGAACCACGCATGACTGACCAGCCATCCACGCGCCGCACTGTCGAGGTAGACGCTGCCGTGTACGACGTGTTGGAGCGCACGGCCGCCAACCGAGACACCGACGTCAACGGTGTGCTGCGCTACCTGATCGAGGTGCCGACGCCCCGGGCTGCTGCCGACGACGAAGACTGAGTGCGCGCAAGACAGGTCGCCCGGCCCGCCACGGCGGGCCGGGCGACACCCGTCAACGCTCTTGCCGTCTACCCGCTCGAAGCGACGGCAGCGGCGAGCAGGCGTTGGGCGGTGCGCTCAGTGATGTCGAGTTGCCCGGCGAGCGTCACACCGAGCCCGCGCCGATCCTGCCCGGCGGCGTCGGCCTCGGCCAGCAACGTAATGGCGACTTGGAGCCGAGGATCGTCGGCGTACGGGTGCGGTTTGCGGGCACCGGTCGTGCCGGGGGTACGGCCGGTGGACTGCCTCCCGGTACGGGCATCCGCGACGGCCCACACCGTGCGCCGATACCACAGGCGACGGACCCGCCCGTCCGACAGTTCCTCGACCCGGTCCGGGTTGTCGAGCAGGGTATCGGGCAGGTTGCGGTACGAGCTGTACCCGAGGACCCTCGCCGCCGCGCCCGACCCTAGGAAATCCTCCGGGTCGCCGCGGCGGTCGACCTTCGTCAGCTCGGCGCGTTTCGCCGCCAGGTGCGCCGAATGGAACGCCTCAATGTCGTCGAGCCAGAACCACTCCCTGCCGTCGTGCGCGAAGCCGCGTGGAAAGCCGAACCGGGCGCGGTGGCGGCGCCAGTGGTTGACGGTGGTGTAGGCCGCGCCGGTGTGCGCGGCGACTCCGGTCCGGTCGAGGGCGGTCCGTCCGTTGATGATGCGTCGTGCCACGTCGTTCATCCTCCCCTCCGGCTAGCTGGGAGCGGGGCCCGCGTGACCGAGGTGGGTGTGACTCGGGCCGTAGGATCGGCCATACGCCTGTCTCGGGTAGAAGCGGTGTGGTCCGCAGGTGACCCGGGTGGGCGAGGTGGCCGGTCGGGGTTGCGCGCACCCTCGGGTGTGCCCGCCGGCCACCGACCCAACCTGGTTACCTCGGCGGACTTAGCACTTTCCATGCCACCTGTGCCATGTGGTCGATGCGCAGTGCGGCCAGTTTCGCGCGCGTGGGGGGTTTCAGCGCGTCGTACACGGTCAGGATCGCGGCGGCGGTGGTCGCGTCCACCAGCACCCCGTCGATCTTGCGGCAGTTGCCGCGCTTCGCCTCCCGCAGCAATTCGATAGCCTGTGGGTCACCCGCTGTCGCATCGTCCGGGAGCGCGTCGATGTCGGCCAGCCCCTCGCAGTCGGGGCAGGTGACGAGGTGCGGGTCCTCGGTGACACGGCTCAACGGCACGTCGGCTGCGCCGCACACCGGCCCCATCCGGCGGCGGGCCTTCGCGTGAGTGAAGGCGAGCCATTCGTGCCGCCCGGTGTCGGGGGTCATGGTGCCTGCCCCGGCTGGTGGGTCCAGATGCCGAGCGGGTGGCCGGGGGCGATGCGACCTCGGCCGGAGGCGAGGGTGTGGAACACGTCGAAGTACCGTTCGTGGAGTTGGCCCCGGGTGCGCATCAGGTGTTTGCCTCGGGTGAGCTTCGCGGGCAGGGACTCGACCACCCGGCCGATCAGCCCATACAGGTCCCGGGCCTCGATGAGGTCGGCGCACCCCTGGCACGCCGACCAGCGTTCGCCCCACGCCTGGGTGAATGCGTGCTCGGTGTCGGTGCGGCGTACCCGCGCCGCGTGGTGCCGAGACTGGTAGTCGCCCACGGCGACCACCTGTGCGGTAACCCGGCGGACGTCGGTGACCTGGTTCGCGCACCGGTAGATCCAGGCCGCGCCGGGTGCGGAGCAGAAGTCGCACTCGATGATCGGGTCGGGAATCTCGGTGAGCGGTGCGGGCTCGGGCCGGTGGTCACTTTGCTGGCCGCGCTGCTCGGCCGCGTGCAGGTACTCGACGATCATGCCGAGGTTGTTGAGGCGGATGTTGAGCGCGCGACGGCAGCGGCGGCAGTAGAACGACTCCGGGATCGGCGCCGTGCTCGCGTCGAGGGCTACCGCCTCGGGGCCATGGGCGGATTCCTCGGGGTGCGGAGTGTGCGATGGCATCACTGGTCGCCTTCGTCCTGGTTGTGGGTGTGCTGCGGCCAGGCGGGGTTGGCCGGGTCGAGGGTCAGACCGAGACGCAGGCTCGCGAGGTCGACCACCCGCCGCAGCAGGCTCGCGGTTCCGCTGCTGAGGTCGGCGTCGTAGTCGTGGGCGATGCGGCAGGCGAAGCGCAACGCCACGCACGCGGAGGTGAGCGTGGCCTCCAGGGCGGCGCGGTCGTCGGCCCGGGTGGCTCGCCTGACCATTGCGGCCGGGTAGGTGCGCTCGGCCCCGTTGGGAAACCGGAGGGTGTAGCGGCGGGCATAGCTGGTGTGCGGGGTGGAATAGTCGACGTCGGTGACGGTGCCGAGGCGGTACTCGACCGGGTCGGTCGGCTTGATCACCCGGGCGGTGTCGCCGTACTCCAGGGACCGGTACATCACAACTCCGTTCAAAGGGTGAGGGCTAGCTGGTGGGGTGGTCGATCTCGCCGCCGCCGTTGACCTCGAGAGCGATGAGGCGGTCGTCGGTCTCGGTGGTGTCGGCGTGCAGGTAGAGGTCACCGGCGCGGCGTTTCACGCCGATGGAGACGCCGTGCACGTCGAGCACCACGTACGCGGTGCGATCCCCGGACTCGCCGGGGTAGACGCGCAGGTTGAGCCGGGTGATCACCTCGGCGCAGACGGGGTCGACCGGGCCGAGTAGGGCGAGGGCGTCCGCGAGTTGCGGGCCGTTGAGGGTGCGTTGTCCGTCGCCGAGGCCGCCTGTGTCCTCCGGCGGATCAATCGGCGGCGTCATGCCGGCCTCCCCTCGTCGGTCGCGGGCTCGTCAGTTGCGGGCTCGTCGCTGGGCGGCGTGGGTGGGAAGGCGGGGAGGATGCTGGCGAGGGTGCTGCCATCCGGGTCGTCGGTGATGGCGGCGCAGGCGATGAGCGCGACTGCGGCAGCGGCGGCTTGCGCCGGGGTGTAGCGCACGCGCACGGTGCGGGTGCCGTCGAGGGTGGTGGCGCGGACCTCGACGCGGCCCGGCTGCCAGGTCGCAACCGGCAGCCGCTCGTCCGGCACCGCCTTGACGGTGCCGCGCAGCGCCTCGCGGAGTGCGGCGCGTAGGTGCTCGCGGCGGCGGGCAGCGGCGGCCTCCCACCTCGACGCCGCCTTTTGGTGGGCGGCGCGGTCGTCGCCGGTGGCGACCGCCGCGCGGGCGTGGAACCGCTCGGCGTTGCCGATGGCGTGAGCGAACTCGGCGGCAAGATCAAAAAGTCGGTCTGGATTCATCGGGTACTCCGTCAGCGAGTCGAAGGGGTGTCGCCTGGGGGTGCCGCGCGGCCGGGGTCGGACCGTGGCCGCGCGGCACACGTCGCGGCGGTCAGGAATGGGCGGCCGGTGGCCCGTCGGCACCGTCGGCGGTGGCCGGTGGCCATGCCGTCCCCCCGCCCGTGGGGAACGGTGGGGCGGCCTTCACGTGCGGTAGGCCGGGGTCGAGTTTCTGGCCGATGCGGTCGAGGCTGATCGCCCCGTACGCGGTCAGGTGCGCGCCCACGGCAAGGGCCTGCGCGCCGGTGAGCAGCACGACGAGGCGGCGGCCCTGCCTGTCGTGGACGTGCAGCTCGACGTGGCCGTTGGTCAGTGGCCGGACGGGCAGGAACCGCTCGACCTGGGCTCCTTCGGGTGCCGTCGCCCAGATCGCCGAGCAGAGTTGGTTCCACTGCTCGCTGCTGAGGGCGTCCCACTGCTCGGCGCGAGCGGTCAGGTGAGCGTGTTCGGCGTGGGTGGCGGAGTGTTCGGCCATCGCGTGGGCGACCTCAGCCGCCGCGAAGTGGGCACACACTCGGTTGGCCAGCGCGATCATCGAGGTGGCCGTCGGCGCCGGAGCGTGCAGAGGCGTAGCGGCGGGCTCCGGTGCCGGCGAAGCCGCAGCGGCGGGCGAGGCGGGGACGGATGCGGTACCGGTGGCGGGGTGTCCGCCGGTACCGGGGCCGGGCGTGGTGGCCCGGCCCCAATGCCGGCCCACCTCAGACCGCCAGCAACTCGAACGCGCGGGCCTTCAGGTCCACACCGGCACCGGTCAGCGCCCGCGTAGCCCGGACGAGGTCGGATTTGGCCGGGGCGAAGTGGTCGACGTACTCGGTGATGGCCTGGTAGCCGGCCCACCGGGTGCCCTTGACCGCCTTCTGCGTGTCCGCGTCCCGGATGAGGTACCGCAACGTGTTCGTGCGCTGCTTCGCGTTGTTGCGCGCGGTGTCGGAGGCGTCGTCCGCGAGGGGCCACACCTGCGCGACGATCTTCTCGAACTCGCCCATGGTCAACGACTCGTTGATCATCTTTTCGGCTTCGGTCTCGAAGTCGCGGAACGCCTTCCACATCAGCCCGAGTGCCTGCCGCGCCTCGGCGATCTTGCTGGTGACGTTCGAGGTGTGCCGGAACGTGTACGAGGCACGCGAGCGCTGGTAGGCAAGGGCTTGGGTATTCGCGCACACGATCCGGACCGGAGTGGCATCGAGGCGAAGCGCGGCGGTGCCATCGTGCGAGGTGGTGGCCGCGAGGTACAAGTCCATGTCGTCCACCCCGGCAATGCGCATCGCGGTGGGTAGCTTCATGGTGACGAACACCGAGCGGCCCTTACGCATAGAGCCGGCGGTCTCGAAGTGCGCGCCGGAGGCGTCGACCAGGAGGTTGAGCGTCTCGGCGACCTGCTCGTTCTGGACAACCGAGTAGTCCTCGCCCACCACGCCGAGGTACTCGGTCTCACCCGTGACGGGGTTGGTGCGCACGGTCATGTACTTGTCGGGGCAGTCGACCTTCGTCACCCCCCGCTCGGTGACCTCGATGCCCTGAAGGGCGATCTTGCGGACCTCCCAGCCACCGAGCCACGCCTTGCTCATGACCTCCTGCGCGGTCATGCACGCCTCGGTGACGGTCCCGAGCTGATGCCAGGCGGTCAACCGCGCGGAGGCGAACGCCGTCTGACCGTTCGCGAGGGTTTCGAGTTCGTGTGCCACGGTGGCACCCCTTCCGGTTGTGGTGTTCAGGTGGGCGGCGGGCCGGGGGTTGCGACCCCGGGCCGCGCCGCCAATAACAATGTTTCCTACCTCCATCGGCCGATCAAGACGATCGGTTCGAGTCGATCGAGGTTTCTGCGGCGAATCTGACGCCCGCCGCTGGGTGTGGCCTACCGGGTGTCGGTGGCCGGGCGAATGCGCCCGTCCGGGCCGTACACGTACGTGCGGACGGTTTTGAACGGGGATGGTAGGTAGACGGTGAATCCGTGCTCGGGGATGAACCGGGTTCGGTAGTCGCGGGTGATGCCCAACAGGTACCGGTCGGGTTTGTCACCGTGCGACCCCGGCGGAATGATGCCCGCCCCGGGCCGGTCAGCACGGGCGCGGCGGTGCCGACCGAGCGCCAGATGCGGGCACAGCGATAGGGCGGCGGTCATGCACTCGCGGTGCCCCGGCGGGTCCGAGTAACGCATCAGCTCAGCCGCGCGAGGTCCGCCGAGGAACGCCACCCAATATCCCATCGGCTCACCGCACAACGAGCACCGCCGTTCGACGGCGAGGCGGGTCGAGACGGTGGTATTGATCGTGGTGAAGTCCACATGCGACCCGCCGCCGGGGTTGGGGTGGATGTTGACCGGTGGGATGGGGAGGCCGCGCCGCGCGTCGTGGGGACGCGCGGCCAGCGACGGCGGGATATCGGGCCGGTCAGCGGGCGGGCCGATGGGCGCGATGCCGGTCACGACGCACCGGCCGCACGATCGGTCCGGGCGTCAGTCACGGTGACGTACGGAAATTCCGACCGCAGTACCGCGTGTGCCTGTTCCCACTGCGCCTCGGTCAGGCACAAGGTCTCCGGTTCGAGGTTCGCACCGGTCATCGTCACGGCCATGACGCCCGCCTCGTGCGCCGAGTCGAACAGGCCACCCGGTCGCCACCGGCAACCATGTACACGCGTGCCTCGTCGGCGGGCCGGGACATCAAGGCGGTACGGCGGTGCTCAGCCAGCCACCGGCCGACCACCTCCGCCGGGTCGCCGGTCAGCGTGCCGGTGTCGTACGCCTCGTCATTGAGCCAGGCGAGGTGATCGGCGACCGTCCAATCGGGGTGGATGAGCCAGGACTGCCGGACGGCCTGCCAGATGGTCAGCCGTGCCTGCGTCGGTGTGGCGATCGGTTCGACGGGTTGTGAGCCGTGGGGGCCGGGCACCGGGCAGAGCGGGGTGCCGTCGTGGTGGGATGTGGCTGGGCGTGGGGCGAATCCGTCGAGGGGCCAGCGACGCGGCGGCGCGGGCCGGGCGGGTTCGCCGCATTCGGGGCAGCGCAGCGACCCCGGCGTGACCGTCGGGCCGTGGGGGTGGTTGTGGTGGGTGGTCATGGTCTGTTCCTTCCGTCTGGGGCTGGTGGGTTGGGCGTGCGGCTGCCGGGGCCGGGCAGGCTGCCCGGCCCCGGCGGGGCGGTAGGTCAGGCCGCTACCGGCGCGGCGGTGGCCTCGTCGGTGCTGGTCTCGTCACCGGCGGGCGGGGTGGTGTCGGTCTGCGGCGGGGCCATGAACGCGCGGACCTCGGCGGTCGGAGCGGGCGGGTTGTCCGCGAGGGCGTAGGTTTCCGGGGCCTCACGGGTCAGGACCAGCACCCCGAACCCGGTCAGCTTCTCCATGCCGTTGCGGACCGCTCCGGGGCTGCGTCCGCCGATCTCACGGGCGACGGTGCCGGGGGTCACGTCGTGGCCGGGGCCGAGGTCACGCATGAACGCCTCGACCCGGTTACGCAACTCGTTCTTGCCCAACTTGACCGACCCGTCGCTGTTGATCTCACCCGTGGTGCGACCGGTGCCGGTGGCGCGGCGGGCCGAGGGACGGCGGATCTTGCGGGTGTGCCCGCACGTCGGGCACGTGCTGTGCGTCGGCGCGTTGGCCGGGTCCACCGTGGCGAGGTCACCGTCCCCGATCACCCACAGTTCGTCACCGTCCTCGGTGACCGGCAGGCGACGGGCGGCACCGGCAACCTCCATCGCGGCGAGGATCGTGTCACCCATCGCCACCGACAGACCGCTCTCGCCGATCGCCGCGTCAGCCGTGATGCCGTCCGGGTGCCCGCCGAGCACACCGGCCATGATCAACACCTTGAGGTCGGGCTGGCGCGGCCCGACCGGTGCCCCGGACACGGGCGCGCCGGACACCGGGGCCTCGGGCAGCGTCGCCTCGTCGGCCGCTTCCGCCGGGCCGGTGGCCGGGGCGTCGTCGGACGGCGTCGGCTCGTCGGTGGTGGCCGGGGCGTCGTCGGGCGTCAGCTCGTCGGTGGTGGCGGGGGCGTCCTCGGCGGCCGGGGTGTCGTCAGTCGTGGTGGCGAGTTCGAACGTGTCGGCGCTCTTGCGGTTGCCCTTGGTCGGGTCGGGGGTGCGGGTGGCGGTACCGGCGGCTTCCATGGCGGTGAGCGCCTCGGTGACGACCGGCAGCGGCAGGTTCGCCGTTCCGGCCAACTTGCGGGCGGTGACGCCGGGGTGCTCGCGCAGCGCCTCGACGACGGCGGACCGGGCCTCGTCGGTGCCGGGGGTCAGAACGATGTTCGCGGTCATGGCAATACACCTCCACAAAAAGGGGTCGACAAACAGCGATTCCGCGTACGCGTGATGCGTATTGTTTGCGGTTTCGCCGGGGCGGTTTTTGTTGCCCACGTCCATGGACGCTCGATGACCAATGGTTGTCAACCCCGCCACCCAAGACTCTTTACCGGGGGCGACACAACGCCGCTTCCATCCTCCCATCCGGAAACCCTTACCGCCGCACGGTGCGCCATTAAACGGCCCCAATTCGACGCTGCGCCATGTTCGGCGCACCTCCCCACCCCGAACAGGGTCGGCACGGGTGCGACCCGCATACGCCGTCTTACGTGGTACCGGCTTTCGGGATGTCGACCATGACGCCACGCGTCCGGCAAACCCAGACGCGCGACGGTCACCGCACCCCACGGACGCGCATTCACATGGTGCGGGAAAATCACTTCACGGCTTTACAGCACTACGCCTCTTTGCCGCATGAACGGCACCGGGTCAACCTCATTGTTGCCGCCTTCGTGGATCTCGTAGTGCAAATGGGGGCCGGAGGAGTTTCCAGAGCTTCCAACGTGGCCTATCGGCTGCCCGGCGATCACCGTCTGCCCGACCGTTACCGTCGGCTGCCGGACCATGTGGCAGTAGCGCGAGACGATGTCACCAGCGTGGCGGATGTCGGCGTACCAGCCGCACCCGCCGAGGCCGGGGTACCCGTCGCTGTCGCACGGCATCGGCGCGCCCGTCGGTTCCCATGACTCACCGCCGACGTTGCACCGTATGCGCACCACCACGCCGTCGGAGGCGGCACGGATGACGGTGCCTTTCGGGGCCATGATGTCGACCCCGTCGTGGCCGGGCCGATCGGCGGTACGGAAGCCGGAACCAGCCGTGCCCACCACCGGGCGAGTCCATCCGGAGGCGCTGATCGGCGCGCCGTCACCCCCGGCCCCACCCCCGCCGAACACCGACGAGACGACCCCGGCGGTAGCGGAGGTGAGCAGCAGCAATGCCCCAGCAGCCCCCACCGCGACCCACAGCGCTATCCGTCCCACGACGCACCACCCCCGCCCGGTGCGGGTAGGTCAGCCAGACTCACCCGGTCGGGGTGCCCCAGGATGCGCCAGACCGGCCCCGCCGGGCCGCCGGATGAGGTGGCATGGTCGGCGGCGGCGGTGGCGACGGTCAAACCGTCCGGTACCCCGACCCGGCGCAGGTGGGTGTGCAGGTTGGTCTCACGGGCGGCGGTGGGTAGCCAGAACAGCACCGGGTACGCCCGCCGGGGCGGTAGTGCGGCGTAGCCGGTCAGCTTGCCCACCACCCGGCCCAACGTCTCCGTACCGAGGTCGACCTCGACCCAGAACGGCAGCGTCCGGCCGTTGTCGGCCCACACGCCGTGCCCGTCCGGGCGGACCAGGTTGCCGCACGCCTCCCGGCAGCGTGCCTCGTTCCACCACCTGACCAGCCGCGCGCCGGGGCGGGTGCGGGCATGGCCGGTCAGGGCCACGAAGAACCCGTTCACCGTGAGCAGGTGAGCCAAGGTCGGGGACATGGCGAGTCGGGCGGTGGCGTCGCGTACGGCCGCCGGACGGGGCAGCGTCTCGCCGCGTCCGGCCGCCAGCAGTGCCGCGCCGACCGGGCCGAGGGTCCACCTCCACGCTTGTGAGCCAGGCCGGTGGTAGTGCCGGAACCGGTCGAGGATGTCTCTGCCGTGGAGGGTGTTGAGGCGGTTACGGGCACGACCGACCGACCCGAAGGCCAGGTCGACAAGCTGATCGGTAGTGAAGGTCCGGTGCTGGTCGAGCAGGTCGAGCAGGAGCCGATCTCGGGGCGTGAGTCGGCCGAGTTCGGCGGCCACGACGGACGCCGTGAGGCGCAGACTGCCGGTGGCAGATGTGCGGGTAGGAGGGATATCTCTTATCAGTCGGTTCCGGTCCACCGGTCCTCCTCACCCCCGTCCACGTGCGCGTACGAAGTGTTCAAGGGGCGTGTTCACCCGGCTGCTCGTGGTCGTTGCGTTCCTCGTTAGATCGCTCGTTAGACCTCTCGTTAGACCCCTCGCCCCGAGCAGCGAAGGTGTTGCGACCCACCAGGTCACTGACCGCAGCGTCGACCGGGACGGAAGACTCGGTGGTGGCCGTGGCGGTAGCGGCTTCGGCAAGTAGCCGCCGCCGCTGCTTCACCGGCAGGCCGGTGTGATCTCGGGCCGCGCGGCGCAGCTCGCCGGCACGCCCCGCGATGGCCGGCGGCGGGGGCTCGGTGTCGGCGGTGACCGGTGGGACGACCCGGCCACCGACGACCGGGCGGAGGACAACCTCGTAGCCGCCGAGGCGGATCAGGTCCCCGTCGTCCAGATAGGGCCGCAGGTGCCGGGCTTGGTCGATGGCGTCGCGGGGGGCGAGGGCGAAGTACACCTTGTTCCGCGCGTTGGCGTCGATCGCCTCCACCATGTCCCCCGACAGCTGCCCGAGGTACTGATGCGCCAGGACGAACGAGGTGTGCAAGCCGCGGGCCTCGGCAAGGGCGTCATCGATGCCGATGGGCAGGTGCAGGAAGTTGTGGCACTCGTCCAGCACGATCATGGCGTCGGGGCGGTCGTCTTCGGGGATGCGGGCGCGGGCGGTGGTGGCCTGCCACAGCCCGGCCAGGAGCAGGGAGCCGACCAGGCGGGTGCCGTCCTCGCCGAGAACTCCCTTGGGTAAGCGGGCCAGCAGAACGCCGCCGTCGAGGATGTCGGCGAAGGAGAACGTGGTGGCCGGCACCCCAAACAGGCTGTTCGCCATCGGGTGAGCGAGGACGAGGCGCAGTCGGGACAGCAGCGGGGCGATCAGGCCGGAGCGCTGCGTGGCGGGCAGCTCGTTGAAGCCTTCCCAGAACTGGCCGAGGGTGTTGCCCTCCCATGCGTTCAACCTGCTGGTGGCCGTGTCCACCCGCGCGGCCCTCCACTCGGAGTCGGACAACAACCGCGGTAGCTGGGTGAGGGTGGCACCTTCGATGTGGGCGAGGGTGAGCAGGCCGTGGTAGCAGATATCGGCGGTGCGGTGGCCCCACCAGCGGGACCACACCGTCGCCATCACCGCCGTGAGGTTCGCGGCCACGTCGTGCGGACTGCCGCCGTGCACGGCCGGGTCGAGCAGATTGATCCCCGGTGGCGCGGCTCGTTCGTCCGGGTCGATGAGGACCAGGCGGTCACCACAGTCCTTCGGTAGCCGGGCGAGGAGGTCTCGGATGAGGTCGCCCTTGGCCGGGTCGAACGCGGCCACGCCGCGCCCGGCCTCGACGTCGTCGAGGATCATCCGCAGCAGCAGTGTCGTCTTGCCCGTGCCGGTGGGCCCGAGGGCATGCAGGTGGTAGCGGCAGTCGGGCAGGGAGATCCCCACCCGCATCGGCGGTCCGGCGTTGGCGACACCGATGACTTTGCCGCCGAGGCCGTGCCGCTCATCAAGTGGTACCAAGTTCAGCCTGCGGCTGTCCGGGTGGGAGGTGTGCACGGGTGCCGTGGTGTTGGTCTTGTTCATGGAGTGCTCCAGGCGGTTGGCGGGTCGTCGTTTTCGGTCGCACCAGGCTCTGCCTGCGTCGCTGAGCGGCGGGTTATCACCCCACCGCAGGTCCGGAAGATGTCGCGGGTGGCGGCCCGGCGGCGTGACGCCGCACCAGGCAGGCCGTAGACGGCCGGCTCGGCGGGCAACCCGGCGAGGGCGGCGGCTTCCACCACAGAGACGAGGCTCATCCGGGCCTCGGACATCCATCGATCGGCCGCCGCGACCGCGCCGCGCCGTAGTCGGCGGCGAGTGAAGTGCGCCGACAGCAATCCGAACCCGGAGCAGACATCAGCAGCGGCAGCGGACGCGGCGGCCTTGGTGGGACCGGCGGCGACCGTGCGTACGGCAACGAGCAGGTGAGGTGCGTCTGCGTACTTCGCGCGCGCCTGCCGGGCCAGTTCGGCGGTGTACGGGTCGGCCGGATTGCTGCGCCGCTTCGGGCTCGACGGGCTGGGTGTGAAGATGTTCAAGACGCCGATGATCAGCATGTGCAGCCCATCGGCGAGCAGCCCGACGGCGCGGGATGCCCCACGGGGGCGGCGGGCGCGTTGCGGGTTGGTCATCGCCCGGCGTAGCACCCGCAGACGATGAGCCGGTGCCCGGCCGAGGTGAACTTGCAGGATTGCGGCGCCGGTACGCCCAGCTGAGGCGAGCCCGCCATAGACGGCTCGCAGCCGGTCTTCTTCCGGTGCTCCCGCGTCCACGCCTCGGCGCGGTGGGGTGGCGTCCTCGACCAGGGGCAGCCACTCTGGCTGGGTGGGCCAGACCGCGAGGGCAACGACGGCTCCGGTCGTCGGGACGGCCGGTGGGCGGGTCTGTTCGGCTCGTGCGCCGGGCCAGCCGCGTTGCAGCAGCCGCACCACGGCGGTCGGGTTGACCCCGGGCGGTAGCCACAGCCCGCAGCGCATCCCCTCCGGGTCGGCGGCGACCTCCCACACCAGCCGGGCCGGACGCAGCGCCCACCGGCGAGGCGCGGGCAACACGGTAGCGAGCAGCCGCCACAGACCGACCGTCGCGGCCGGTGTGGCGGTCACCGGCGGGGTGATCTCCAGCCACCGCGCGGCGGCAGCGTGCCGCCGCCAGATGTGCCGCCGCCACCACGTCCACCCGATCCGTACGCCGATGAGCGCCGCGACAGCGGCGAGGATCATTGGCCACCGGTCGCGGACAAGACGCCACACAGCGTCGGTGGCGTCGTTACCCCAGGAGCCGCACAGCAGCTCACCCACAATGGAATCGGGAACTCCGCCCTGGCCGGGCATACAGCCAGCGGGAGCCGAAGGCGACGACGGCGGGGATGGAACCAGCGTGAAGGAGGCAACCATCGCGAACTCCGATCGGCAGTGGCGCAGGACGGTTCACGGTCCAGTTCAGCGGCGGCGAGTGGGCGTGCCAGTGACTGGGCCGGTGACGATCAACTCGTGCTCGGTCGCGGAGGCGTGGCTGTGGAAGGCCACCCGCGCGGACCCGGCCGCGAGCAGGGCGTCTCCGCGTTGGCAGGACAGCAGGAACGCCCGCTCGCCGTCGGTGAGCCCAAACGCCTCGGCGACGGCGTCGATCGCTTGCGGCGCCTGCCGCAGCAGCACCTGCGTGGCCGCGTTGGAGACGACGGCGCGGCCGGTCTTGGTGGCGAGGACGTCGGCGGCGTCCTGAGTGACGACGGTCAGGCCGACCCCATACTTGCGGGCGGACTTGGCGAGGGTCTCCAGGAACCGGCCGCCGCGCCCGCCGGAGAGCAGCTTCCACGCCTCGTCCACCAGCACCATCCGCAGCACCTCCGGCCGCTGACCGGAGGCGGTCGCGCCGCGTACGGTGCGCCAGATCGTGTCCAGGGTGAGCAGTGTCCCGACCGGATGAAGCTGCTCGGGGAGGTCTTTGATGGCGAACACCACCAGGTGCCCGAGTGGCGCGGTGGTGGTCGGCCCGTCGAACAGGCCCTTCATGCTGCCCGCCACGTAGGGATGCAGGCGGGCTGCTACTCGACGGCCGGCGTCGTCGGTGTCCTCCAGCGCGGCCACCACGTCGGCCAGCAGCGGCGCCGGTCGCCTCCAGGTACGCGAGTCGGTGGTGATGCCCTTGTCCCGATACGCGGCCAGCACCGCCACGTCGAGGGATCGAGCCTCGTCGCCGGGCAGCGGCGGGCTGACGGCGGTGTCTCCGCTAGCCATGACCGCGACCAAGGTCTGCATGAACCGTGCCCGGTCGTGGAGGGCATCGTCGCCGGGTGGCAGGTCGAGAGGGTTGATCTTCACCTCTGACGCGCCGAGACGGATGACGGTGCCGCCGACCGCGTCGGCCAGCCGCAGGTATTCGTCTTCGGGGTCGATGACGAACGCCTCCACCCCGAGGCACAGGTTGCGCAGCAGGTCGAGCTTGGCCAGGTAGGACTTGCCTTCGCCGGAGCGGGCGAGGATGACGGCGTTGTAGTTGGACTGCGCCCACCGGTCCCAGACCACGACGCCGGCCGAGTGCAGGTTCAGCCCGAACAGCACCCCCATGCCGCTGTCCCCGGCGGTGTCGGGCAGGTCGGGGCTGGTGAACGGAAACGCTGCGGCGAGGGCGTCGGTGTCGAAGACCCGTTTCATTCCGAGCGCGTCGAATGCGAGGGGTAGGCCGCTGAACCAGCCCTGCAACTGCCGCCACGTCACCGGCGCGGTGTCCAGCAGCAGCGAGGAGGCCAGGGACCGCACCTCGGCCACCCGCTGTCTGAGGTCGTCGGGGTTGGCGCCGTGGACGGTCAGGTAGAGGCCGAGGCGGAACAGCCGCGCCTCGCCCCGGGCGACCCGCGTGGCCAGCTCGGCGGCGTCGGCCGCGGCGGCGTCGAGATCGGGATCGTCGAGGCGGCCCTTGGCCGCGTCCTGCCGACGGGAGGACTCGAACCGGCCGCGCTGCTTACGCAGCCGCTCGGAGGCCACCGCCGGCGCGACGGGCTCGATGTGGAAGGCGGCGTCGACCAGGCCCGGATAGGACAAGAGCGGCTCTGCCCACCCCGGGCCGACCTCGGCCGGGTAGCCGACGACAGCCAGGGTGGCGCTGTAGCCGTCTCCGACCCGCACGAACCGGCCGTCGACCTCGACGGCATCTGGAGAACCGGGCAGGATCGCCGCCCCCTCGAGCGCGGCACGCCGCCGCGTCGGCAGCAGTGCGGAGAGCAGGTTCACAGGTCGTCACCTCGGTCAGATGTGGAGTAGGGCGTGAGGGCCGGGGCGGTGGGGTCGAGGCTGGCCGCGAGCCGCACCGCCGCGTTCGGCCCATCGAGCAGCCGGGCGGGTACCTCGCAGCCGGCGAGGGCGCGTACGGCTTCGGCCGCTGTGTGGGCGGTGTGGTGTGCGCCGCGTCGACTGCGTACGGCGACGGTGATCTGTCGGTGCAGCAGTTCCCGCCGCGCGGCCAGGTCATCGAGGAATGCCACGTGCGCGTTAGCGGCCTCTTCCAACGCCGAGTGCGGCAGTCCCGGGGCGGCGGCGAGGAACCGGTCGGCGAGGTAGGTCAGGTCCACCCGCTGCGCCCGCACCACGATCTGCGCCGGACCGTCGAGGCTGTGTAACCACCGTGCGAACCCGGCCACCAGGGCGTTCTGCTCGCCTGAGGTGCGCAGCCCAAACGCCACCGTCGAGGCGGCGACCAGGCCCGTCGTGCCGTCCGAGCCGAGGTCGATCAGCCCGTCGGCGCTGATGCCCTTCGCGGGCAGCCGCAGCGGTGCGGGCAGCGGCAGCCGGTCACCCGGCCCGGCGGCGGTCTGCACCCACGCCGGAGCCGGGATGACCGGCCCATCGGCCGGCACGAGCCGGCGCGGGCTGCGGCGGTGCCGCAGCGCCGCGAGGACCCAGGCGTCGAGGCTGATGCCGTCACGGCGGCCGACCGCGAGGAGGAACGCCCCAGCGGCGACCGGCATCGCCCCCGCGAGGAACACCACCGGATGCACGAGCGTCGCCACCGCCGTCCACGCCGCATACAGCAGCAGGCCCGCCACGGCGAGGATCACCAACTGCCGTCCCGACATGCCGAACGCGATCCGATCAGCGCGCTCGATATCGGCGGGCACCCGAGCCCGCAGCGGACCTTCTTCGCTGCGGCGGCTCATCGCCGATCACCCCTCGATTTCGGGGACGGGCGCCGCGCAGGAGCGGACGACCGAGCCGGCGGCGGGGACGGGGACGGTCCGGTACCGACGGCGGTCGGACCCACCGAGGTCGGGCCGGCCACCGGGGAGGGTCTCCCCGCTGGGGACGGGGACGGGCGCGTCGATGGGGTTGCCGACTGCCGCCCGTCCGGGGACGGCGGTACGGACGGGGCCGGTGGACGGGGACGGGCCGTGCTGGTGGACAGTGCCCGCCGGGCGGCGGCGTTCACAGCCGCCGAGGTGCCCGTGTTGGCGGCGGCGTTCCCGCTCCGGGTGGCGCGCCGCGCCGCTGTAGGCCGCGTACCTGGGGTCGAGGCGCGTCGTGGCCCCCCGGCTACCGGTGTGGACGGAGCTGCCGAGAACACCGGCGTGACCGGCGCGGGTGGCCGACGCGGCGCGCTCTGCGTCGCTGGTGCCGCCGAGAACGTCACCGCCGTTGCCGCACCACTGGGTGCGGCTTTCGGCCTCGCGGTGGTGGGGTCGCTGAAGGCGACCCTGGCCGGTGGCGCGGCCGGGGACGGCGAACTCGGCTGGGCCGGGTTGGGGTGAGAGAACTGCGCGGCGGGGGCACCACCGGACGGCGGTACCGCTGGCGTGGACGGGGCTGCCGGGTGGCTGAAGGTCGGGGCGGCGTTCGTCCCGGACGGCGCGGGCAGCGGCGTATGGGCGACCGGTGCGTGGCTGAACGCGGCCGGTCCCGGCGGGGACGGCGGGACCGGAGCCGACCCGGGACGGGGCGGGCGAGGTGGACGGGGCGGACGGGTGCCACCGGGCAGCGGACGGGGACCGGGCGGACGGGGTGTCGTCCGTCCGGCGGTCCGCGCCGCGCTCGCGCCGCCAAGGAGGCCGGCCGCTGCCCCGATCGTCTTGAGCATCAGGAAGGCGTGGACGAGTTGCCCGAGCAGTCCTCGGCCGTTGCGCTGCCCGAGCGGGCCGAGGACGAACTGTCGCATCCAGCCCGGCAGTTTGATCAGCAGCCAGAGCATCGTCAGGCACACCACGACGCCGAGGAGCCCGTGCCCGGTCGCGGGTATGCCCATCACGGTCGGTCCGGCAGGGGTGAGGAACACCTTGATGGCGGCCATGACGACGATGGCTTGGGCGAGTTGCAGGCCGAGGCAGGCCAGCGTGCAGCGCCACCACAGGTGGGCCACGCCCTCGGTGAGCGGGCTGGCGTGGCAGATCAACGCCGCCGGGGCGACACCGAACAGGATGACCAGCGCCGCCAACCGCAGAACGAACGTGAACTCCACGACGAGGCACATCACGATCACCGCGATGACCAGCAACGCCATCAAGAACCCGCCGCCTCGCAGGGCGTCATCCACGACCTGCCGGATCGCCGTCGCGGCGCTCGGGCCGTCGATCGTGTTGCCGGCGATGGCCACGGTTAGCGCGTTGGTCAGCTCGATGGCCTTCTGCCCGATGATCAGGCTGCAATTGGCCAGGACCACGCCCACGGCGATGCGGGGTAGCACCTGCTTGAGGCCGTAGGAGGTTTGCAGGGTCTCCCGGGCGGTGACCAGGAACCCTCCGGCCACGATGAACAGCACCATGACGCCGTTGGCGACGACCAAACTGGTCGTCCAGATCGCCTTCACGTGCTCGTTGACGGTGAGGTCCGGGGTAGACAGCCACGATTCGCCGAGGGCTTCCATCACCGGCTGCAGGGCCTGTTCGGCGGCCCACACCACCAGGTCCACCACGGCCTTACGGACCTGACCCCCGACGTCATACCAGGCCGGATCACCGCTGACAGAGGGCTGGCCGGGCGTCGGGGCCGGGCCGGGAGTCGGTGCCGGCGCGGAGGGAGACGGATCCACCCCCGGCGGGCGGACGCCCGGGTCAGGCACGCCGGGCGTCGGCGGCGTGCCAGGTGCGATAGCGGGCGGGCCGGGTGCCGGGCTCGGCTCTGCGTGCGCCGGCCCAACCCAGGTCAGGGCAAGGCCGGCAAGGATCACCACGCCGAGCAGCAGCAACGCCACCGGCCGGACCAAAGAGCGGGATCGGATCCTATGGGCAGCCATCACGCCACCCACGAGCCGACGATGGTTACGAACAGCGGCGCGAGCAACGCGAGGGCATAGCCGATCGCGGCGGACCGCAACGCGAGCTTGGCCTTCTCGACCTCGCCGGGATCGCCGTTCGCGGCCAGATACCGCAGGCCGCCGACGGTCAGGAACAGCGTGGCGACGGCGACGAGGATGCCAACGAGCCAGGCACGGATGTTGTTGGCGACCTGCTGGATCGACTCGGCGGCCAGCACCACCGGGGCGGGCTCGGCCGCCCACGCCACGTGCGGCACGGCAACGAGCGCAGCAGTCACCGCGGCGGTGAGGAGTAGCAGCGCGGCGCGGAAAGTCCGAGGACGGTATCGGGACGGACGGCGGACGGACGGCCGCCCGCAGTTGCCGGCCCCGAGGCGGCGGTCCGCCGCCTCGGGGCGCGGGAAGGGATAGTGATTCATGGGTTGGGCACCTCCGGTGCGCACGACGACGCAGCCCGCAGCGGGGCGTGGGTGCGCGAGTGGGTGGCGAAGGCAGGACCGGACGATGCGGGGTGACCTGTGGTGCCGACCGGCGCGGCCGTCCTCCTCACCAGAAGCGGCGGGTGGGCCGGGGACCGTACGGGGTGTCAGCGCCGTCAACGGGTCCGGTCAGAACAAGGTCACCTGCGCGGAAGAGTCCCGCACTAGGGGATTACAAATCCGAGACCCGGATTGGAAAACCGCAGCTCAGGCACGCTGCTTACGGACGCTTCCGGGCGGTGGACGCGTCGAGGACCACCGTCGCAGTGGCCTCGTTGACCACATCGGCGTACGGATCGGACAGCTCACCGGACTCGATCGCGACCCGCAGCCGGGCGACGGCGGCGGTGCGCCGCTTGTAGAGGTTCCAGCGCGGCTGACCGGTGCGCTCGGCGTAGGCGGTGAGGCTGACCTCTTCCAGGTACGTCGCGCCGATCAGCTCGGCCTCCTGGACGGTGATTGCCCCGGCGGTGACTGCGCGGGCGAGGACGAGATCCGGGTGGCCGTACGGGGCCGGCGGCAACACCGCGCCCGGGGCGTGGTTCGGTGCCCCGGACGAGGTGGGCTCCAGGTCACGCAGCTCGGTACGGGCCTTGGAGAACGCGGCGGACAGCAGGTTGCCGACCACGCCCGGCCTGTCCAGGTCGACCGTGCCGAGAGCGCGCAGGAAGTGCTCGACAATGGCGGCCTGCACATCGCCGGTGAACAGCTTGGCCAGCAGGTACGCCTTGAACCGCAGGCCCGGCAGCGCGACGCCGACCGAACCAGCCCTCCACGCTGGGTCTCCCGTGCGGGCCTGCTGCACGAGGAGTCGCCACGCCGCGTCCCGGTCGGCGTACCCGCAGGATGGGTGCATCAGGATCGCCGACAACTCGGGCAGGGCGATACGACGGCGGGGCAACCCCTGACCGAGGGTTCGGCCGTCCACCGACAGCGGGTTCGGACCCTGCCCCATCAGGTGGAACCGGTACTCGATGTCGTTGAGCAGAGTCTCGCCACGCGGCCCGGCGGCCGGGCCACTGGCGGGGGTACGACGGTCCATGATGGTGCTCCCTCGTGATGACGGTGTGCCGTCCGACAGGAGTGCCGGTCGGCGCTGTGCCACCACGCCACCAGGGCCTTTGAACAGATCATGAACATCGGTGATCTTGTTCAAGGCGTCTCGACACGTGTTCAATCCCGGTCGCCGCCGACATTCGTTCATGCGTCTCGACCTCAGCCCGCCTGCATTCCCAGCCAGGTGTGCAAGCCGTAGCGAGGCTGTTCAAGGCCCTCCGTACCGGTTACAGCCGCTTCGAGACTGCGCCCTGGAACACAGGCCCCACGACTCAGGCAACGGCGTCAAGCAGGATGGCCAGGAGCGCCTCCTGCTGGATGCGCTCGCACCCCAACGCGATCTTGGTTAAGGTCCAGGGCCGCTGAGATGGCTCACGTTCAAGCCGTTGACGATCCCGGTGAATCCGGCAGGGATCTTGTTCAACCTGACATGATCGTGTCGGCGTTCCACGACGTCAGGCCAGTACCTGGGCCCTCGTCGACACTCGCTTCGCCGGCAGCTATCGACAACGGCGTTGGTCCGCCAGGTGGCTGCCGCGCTGCCATGATGAGGAGGTGATCATCCTCGGATACTTGGACGGGTACGAACCGCCTATCCGGCGATCGCCGCTGGTCGACGGATCTGACGTGATGACACACGCGCTGTTCTGGCCCGCTTTCCTCACCACTGTCGGCGGAGCCGCGTCGGCACCGGACGCCTTCGATATCGATCCGGCCGACCTGGAGCAGATCGTCGACGTCTTCGTCGACCCGTACAGATGGCCGGTGTTCTCGCTACCACTGGCCAGGCCCTGTCGCCTGCACGTCATCATGCGCAACGCCGAAGACGACAGCGGGGTCGACTACGTGCTCGATCCCGGCACCGGCGACGCGTCGATCCCCCTCGCCGCCATGGAGGGACACTTCCGAGGGCCGGCGTTCTCATGGCCGGAAGTCGTCGCCGCAGCGCGTCAGCCGGATCCGGATCACACCCCGGCCGAGCGGCTGCTCCTGCTCGTTCCGGCGTGTGCCGACAGCAGCCGCCCGCATGAGGCCGTCGACCTGGTCGCGGAAGCCCTGGCTGCTGTCGGCGCCCGCTCCGACGTGCGTCAGGTCAGCGAAGAACTGCTCAACAGCCGCAGGTACTGGACGCCGTGCCGATGGGAATACGTCGACGACGTCCTCGTCGGCCTCGGACCACACACCTACCGCCGCCACGGCGGTTACCTGTCGCCGGAACAACTTCACCTCATCGCCGCTATCCTCCAGCCCGCATCGAGCGCCGCACATCGGTAGCCCCCGGGCAGGGCAACCGGTTGACCAGACGTGGCCGGGGGCAAACATCCCCTCCGGATCTCGTTCGTTGCTGGTTGAATGCCGTCGTGACCAAGGACTGGCTCCAGTGGCACCAGGACTACGACTCCCCGAACTCCTCGCTGGCGCGCAGGCTGCGCGTCGTCCAGCATGACCTTCGCCGGGCATTGACCGAAGCACCCCACGATGAACACGGCGTCCGACGGTTGATCAGCATCTGCGCCGGTGACGGACGCGACGTGCTGCCGGTCCTTGCCGACCACGACGGCGGTCGCACCATCGAGGCCCTGCTCATCGAACGTGACCCGACGCTGTCGCAGCGCGCCCGCACAGCAGCCATCGGTCTCGGCCTGCCCCAGGTCGACGTGCGCACCACAGACGCCGGCGCGACGGACACCTACGTCGACATCCAGCCCGCACATCTGCTCCTGGCCTGCGGCGTGTTCGGCAACATCACGGTCAACGACGTACGCCGGACCATCGCCATGCTGCACACCCTTGTCCTCGCCGATGGCATCGTGATCTGGACCCGAGGACGCACCGACGACGGCCACGACCCCAGTCACGACATCCGCGCCTGCTTCGCCGAGAACGGCTTCAGCGAAATGTCCTTCACCAGCCCCACCGACGCCAAATTCCGGGTCGGAATGCACCGGCTCACCACCCGCCCCGCAACTGTCCCACCGATGCCGCCCGGCACACGAATGTTCAGCTTCATCTGACAGCCGGCGCTCCCCCTGACCGTCCAACGACAACAACCAGTCACGGTACGACATCAGCTCGTTTCCGGACCCGCTACCGCTACACCGCTCAAGACCAGCCGACCGACACCAACTACCGCTCAGGGTAGAAGCGGTAGCTGACTGAGCACGGCCTTTACGGTTGGCGAATGCCCGAGACTGGACCTCGCCGTGAGCTAGTCAAGAACCGCTGGCTGCTGTCCCTCGCCGTCGTTGTGACAGCGGGAGCGGCGGCCTGGGCCTGGCAACTCGCCGCGACCGGCTTCAGCCCCAGTCCCCGACTCACCGTGAGCCACCCCCGCTTTCATGGAGCTTCTTGATCATGGTCTGATGGCCGTGGGGAGGAAGTCGTCGTGGCAGCACCGAAGAAGTACCCCGATGAGCTACGTCAGCGCGCTGTGCGCTTGTACCGCGAGTCGGACCCGAAGCCGGTGATCCGGCGCCTGGCCGAGCAACTGGGCGTGCATCACGAGGCGTTGCGAAACTGGATCCGCCAAGCCGAGGCTGACACGGGTGAGCGTCACGACCGGCCCACCAGCGAGATGGCCGAGGAGAATCGCCGGCTGCGCAAGGAAGTCGCTGAGTTGCGGCGGGCGAACGAGATCCTGAAGGCCGCGAGCGCGTATTTCGCGGCGGAGCTCGACCCGACCCGGCGACGGTCATGAGGTTCATCGGTGAACACCGTGACCAGTTCGCGGTCGCGCTCCTGCTACGGGTCCTGGGCATCGGCGCCTCGACCTACTACGCGTGGGTCAAGCAGGTCGAGCAGCCCTGCGACCGGGACGTGGTCGACCTGGGGCTGATCTCCAACATCCACGAGATCTGGGAGACCTCCGGGCGCACCTACGGCGCGGACCGAGTCCACCGGCAGCTACGCCGCGACGGCATCCGCGTCGGCCGTAAGCGGGTCGAGCGGTTGATGGCCGAGCAGGGATGGCAGGGTGCGTTCCTGCGCCGGGGCTGGCGCGGCGGCTCCACGAAGCAGGACCCACGGCACACGCCGGCGCCGGATCTGGTCGGGCGGCAGTTCACTGCCGACGGGCCGAACCGGCTATGGGTCGCCGACGCCACCCGCGTCCCCTGCGGTGAGGGCGTGTTCTGGCTCGCCGCGGTCCGGGACGCGTTCTCCCGCCGGATCGTGGGGTGGAAGACCTCCGACCGCTGCGACACCGACCTGATCCTCGCCGCCCTCGAATACGGCATCTGGTCGCGCGACGTCCGTGACGGCCAACTGATCCACCACTCGGACAGGGGATCGAACTACACGTCGTTCCGCTTCGCGGAACGCTTGCAGGACAACGGGATCCTGCCCTCGATGGGCTCCGTCGGCGACTCGTACGACAACGCGCTGATGGAGAACTTCTGGTCGACGCTGAAGATCGAACTCGTCTACCGCACGAGCTGGCGGACCCGCGACGAGGCCGAGAACGCGATCTTCGCCTACATCGACGGCTGGTACAACACCCGCCGCATCCAACGCGAGCTGGGCTACCTCAGCCCGAACGAGTACGAGACCGCCTGGCACAGCCGCCAGACGCCACCAGCCGAGCCAACTATCGCCACCCCTGCGCCAGCCGGCAGCAGGTAACCACCGCTCCATCAAAGCGGGGGAAACTCACCGACCGTGGCGTGATCGCCGTTGCGCTCGACGCACGCCAGACCAACGTAACCGCTCCGGTGCAGGTTGACGTCGCCTACAGCCCCGGAACCGGCAAGGCGGACACGACCTCCCTATCGCTGGTGCTGCAGCACGAATTCGATGCCGTGCCCGAGGCGGCGCCGCCAACCGCTGTCATTGTCCTGTTCTGTGGGGAGTTGGCCACGGGTATCGACATGGTCAACAGATTCGACCAGCCGGTGAAGTGGAAACCCGTGCAGCCAAAGTCCGAGAATGGCGACTACTGGTCCATGCTCGGCGGATCGATGTCGCGATGCGTTTACACGCATGTTTCGCTGGACAGCGGCGGTGTGGGACTGCGGCAGGAAATCTTGTCCGGTGTCAGCCGGATCACGTGCACGCGCGCCTCCGGGCCCCGGCTGCTCTACGTCCTACCAGGACTGACAACCCTACCCCCCGCATCCGCCGGAGATATCGCCTTCCGCCCGCTGCCTCCGAAATCCAGGGCGACCATCGGCCTCTACAACCAACCCGACGACTTCAATGCGCAGACCGCCAGTCCGCAGCTACCGGACGCTGGCATCCTTCGCTGGACCAGGGAACTGCCAGGCGGTGCGGGACCGCTCAGCTACCGCCTGCGTGGCGAACTGCTCGACACGGCGGCTCTACAACAGCGCGACCTGTTCATGGCCGGCGCGTTGGCCGGAGTCGCCGGCGGCGGCATCATGCTCGTGCTCGAGGCCACCGTTCAGTTACTGCTGAATCACAGCCGAAAGCGCGCGGCAAACCCGCAAGCCATGGCCCCACCGTCTCAATCGCAGGATCGCACCGAGGCGCCTGTCCCCATCGCGCCACCGGCGGCCGCGCCCCCTCGTCGCTGCCGCGATCGATCGGTGTCCATCGCGGTGACCGCCGCGGTTGGGACCACCGCCGCCCTAATCCTGCTCCGCCGCAGGAGGAACCGGCGGTTGAGAGCGCGACCCTAGTGTTTCGGCAGCCCCGGGAAAGGAAGCTCTCGCTGTCGGCCAGGCGAGCCAGGCCGAACACGTGGACAGCCGGACCAGCCGCATTCATGACCTCCGGGGCCATGCCAGAGGCGCGGCGGGAACCTTCAAGCAACGCAAACCCACTCCTACCCGGCATAAGCGCGTCCGGCGGCCGAAGTTCGGACGTCACTGGACGTGGGTCACCGTCGGCGCTTTGGTAGTGCTGGTTTGGCATTGTTCCGGTCAGATGGACAG
This sequence comes from Verrucosispora sp. WMMD573, assembly GCF_027497175.1. Lineage (NCBI taxonomy): Bacteria > Bacillati > Actinomycetota > Actinomycetes > Micromonosporales > Micromonosporaceae > Micromonospora > Verrucosispora sp. WMMD573. The sequence goes on from NZ_CP114901.1 coordinate 5,640,623, forward strand.
GACGCGCTCGACGAGGTCCGGACAGTGGGTCTTCCAGTTCAGCGCCGGGCCCTTGCGCATGAGGTCCAGGTTGAGCCTGCGGGCAGCCTTGATGATTCCTGGGTGGGTGAGCGCGTCGTGGCCGGATCGGATCGACGTGAAGTGCAGTCCCAGTACCCCGGGGCGGATCCGGTAGCGGGCCTCGACCGTGTTCATCCACGCCAGTCCGAGGCGAGTACGAAGGTGCGATCGTGCGGCAGCCCGATCGATATTCATGCAGAGGCGCAGATCCTGCGGGGTGTGTCTGTCGTGGTAGACGTACAGGGTCTCCAGAGCGTGCACCGAGACGGTGAGCAGGCGCGGGTAGGTGGCGGCGTTGGTAGCCGGGAGCGCGCTGATCGTCCAGTAGCTGAGCTCCGTCAGCTCCGGCACCGGTATCGTGGCGCGCAGGTAGGTGCCCACCAGGCGGGCCAGCTCGTCGGTGAACCGCGGATCGGCCGTCAGTCGAGTGAAGCGATGTCGACCCCGGTGGTGTAGGACGGGATCGTGTGGCCGGCTACCGAGGCGAACTATCTGCGGCTTGTGGTCAATCAGCCAGCGTCGCTGCTCCGCTGGCGGTAGGAGAACGTCCAGTTCGCTGGCACCGAGCCGACCCGCGGTGTGTACGACATTGCGCAGCTGCACCCCGGCTGCCTCGCGCCGGCGGATCTGATCACGCTCCGCCTCGTCGAGCTGGCTACGGTTGACGCGTTGGAAGGCGATCTCGACGATGTCGGACCAAGTCCGGCGGTGGGCGCAGAACCGTGTCACCACATCTACAGCCTGTCCCACATAGTGCTGGCCGTCGGCGAAGGTCAACTCGTACACCCCGCACCGGCCACGGGTCTTGGGCAGTAGGTGAGCGATCGAGTTCAGTCCGCCTACCTCCAGCCGAACAACTTCAACGCCGTCCACGCTGGACGACAATAAGCCATAGATGACAAGCCATAGATGATCAGCCACGGTACAAGGCAGCCCTGCAGGCCACCGCACCCGGCTGCGCCAGCGCCTCCCCGACAGCACGCGGACGGCGGCAGATCAGGATGCCTGACGCACCTGACCGACCTGCGCCTGCGGTCTGGCCGGCGCGTTCAGATGCTGTGTGCTGCGGCGTACAGCACGTACCACAGCGCCGCACTCAGGGCACCGCTCGAGACGGCTGCGCTAAGCAGCGTCGGCCACACGCGCCACAGGCGGTGCGCCGTGCCCAGCCAGGCCAGGACGACGATCGGAAGCACGATCTTGACGAGTTCCCCGACCACAACGCCTCGGAGGAACTCTGCATGGTACGGGTCGGACACTGTCAACAGCTGCCAGGGCGGTGCCAGCATCGCGGCCTGCCAGCCCTCGCCAGAGAGAAGGCCGCATACCGACCCCGCAGCCAGTGCCGAGGTCGACACTTTGCCGACCCGCACGATATGGCCGAGCAGCCCGAGCACCGGTCCCCCGACGAGGGACCCGGTCAGCCACAGCGCCGTCATCATGGCAACCGAACGCAGCCCCAGCAGGTCGGCCGACGTGCCGTCCTCCAGGGTGCCCCCACTCCAGCGACGACTGACCATCAGCACAAGCAGGTAATAGAGCAGCGTGGCCAAGACCAATAGCGCGGTAGCACCGCCAACCGCTCGTTTCGCCGTGGCAGCCGAACGGCCGGCCAGGAACGCCGCCAAGCCCCAAGCGAAACCGCTGCTGGTCAGCGCGATCAAGACCTGCCCCACACCGCCCGCAACGGAGTCGGCCGCGAACGCGAGCAGGCCAAGCGCGACAGCGACAGCCGCGACCACCGCCGCATGGCTACGACAGGATCCCCCAACAGCAACGTCGGTCACGCCCGCCTCCTCCGAAGGGGCGCCGACGATACCAAGATCCAGCATTGCTGCGGTTTCATCCCGACACCGAAGGAAGCATCCTCATCTCGGCTACGTCCGGATGGAACCCGGGCCGGCTCAGCGGGACGCTGCGTAGCGCGCGGCTCGCGGCAGATCCGTGCACCGACGGAAAGTGGGCCCACGACAGGGCTGATGGGCTCGAGGTTCGACGGGATGATCTATCGGCCGTGGCAGGCCATGGAGCGTGACCGGCTGACCATGGTGATCGCCGCGCGGCTGATCGCCCGGGCGGCCGCGCCCGCTCGACCGGGATACGTCACGGGTCCGGCGGGCGCCTTCCTGGCACTTCGGGTGGCCCGGAGTATTGATGGTTGCCACGAGCCGTGGAGCGGATAGACTTTGTGATGCAGAGTAGATTGCTGGTGCAAAGCTCTAGGAGCGGCATGGATCAGGCAAGCGAAGGGCAGGCCACGCAGACGTTGGCCGAGTTGCAGCGACTACGACGACGGACCCGGGCGCGGACGCACGGCGGGTCATGGCTGCCGGCCCTTGGCATCGCCGTGCTGCTGCTTGCCAGTAGCGCGCTCTACCGCCACCCATTCGCCTCGACCTACAGCGTCTCGGTCGACGCCCCCTACTGGGCTGGGCTGCCCGACGAGCAACGCAATCCCCTCGCGTCGTACCTGTTCTGGTTCCTCTGCACACCACTGCTGCTCGCCGCCATCGGCGCCTGGTATCGATGGCGGTCACGATCGCTGGGCCTGCGGGTGGCCTGGCCACTATTCGTCGGTACCGGCCTCGGCGTTCTGCTCCTCCTCGCCGTGCTCGCGGCGGTGCCAACGCAGGAACAGCACCAGTCCGACATACTCACCTCGAACCCGGATCACTTCTGGCTTCCCGGTCTACTCACACCCCTGCTACCAATCGCGGTGGCCGTGACGGCCCTTGGCTGGGCAGAGCGCAGCCCGAGCCTGACGATCGCCGGCGGATGGATCGCTGCCCTCACGGTCTGGCTATGCGGCTGGGTCCCGATGGGACACCTACCAGGCTGGGCCACCGACATCCTCGGCGGCGACCTAACCGGCCCCATGGATGGAACTCCGAACTCCCTCGGCGGACAAGTCGACTGGAGGCCGGGGATCTGGCTCACCCTGATGGCGCTGCCGCTGGTCACGTTCGCAGCGATCCGAGGCTGGCAGAGCTGGCGGGCGGCCAACGGTGGCTGATTCGCCGTCGCCACCCGAGTCACAGCCCCCATCCCATCCAGCGCTAGCACTGGACGACATCGTGCACCAGCGCGTGCGGCTTGCCATTCTCACCGTGCTCAGCGAAACGCAGGAGTGCACGTTCTCCACCCTCCGCGACGAGCTGAAGCTGACCGACGGCAACCTCAACCGACACCTCCGTGTCCTGGAACAGGCGACCCTGCTCCAGGTGATCAAGGGATACGAAGGACGACGCCCCACCACCTGGCTACGACTGACCAGACAGGGCCGAGCGGCACTCCGCGCCGAAATCACCGCACTAGAACAGCTAGTCTCCCGAGTCCGGAAAACGAACACCGCCCACCTCGACAGCGACACAGACAGGCCCTGAGCAACCTGCCGCAGCAACCGCCGTGCTACACACCTCGACAGCCACCGGTCGACGTACGGGATTCGGACGCTCAGTAGGTACGCGTGAACGTGCCCAAGTAGTGATCGTCCGACAACCTCCGGCCCCTGACACCTACGACACCTGACGAGCGCTGCGCGGCAGATCAGTGAAGCGAGAGCCTCAACTGGGGAGGGCTGTCACCTGGCTCCGCGCAATCTGTCTATCCATCCATCGTTCGTATTCAGACATATTGCTATTCGCTTCCTTTTCCTGGCCTTTGGTGTCATCGCCGAGGTCCAGCACAACCACCCTTGAGGTATTCGGAAGGAGTGGCGAGAGCTGCTCGTTGAGTTCGGTGAATCGCCGCTGCCGGATCGCTTCGACGTAACCCGGCAATTTAGCCATACGCCGATTTCGCGGCTCGATCTCAAGGGCGTCGGCCACCGCGAACGAGGCCGCGATTCCTTCAGGGCAGCGCCTGAGTACCAAATCATCGAGCGTCTCTTGAATTTCATCAAGCGGATTCTGGACGTACTCGAACGACGGGGAGGGACTTCGACTCAATACCGGTGCTCCAAAAATGTAGGACCAGGGAAAGGCATGAGACAGATGTTTGGTGACTAGCCGACCGTTGCGACCCGCAGTATCGTGGATGGCCTTGACCTGGAGGGTCGACGCGGCAGCGCATCCATAATGCACCCAGTGGGCGTGGCGGCACTTTGGCGGCTGGAAAGATCTCGGGCATGCTCGCCATTCAGCCGGATGGGCCCAGCCGTCACCTTCACGGAATCGACCGATTGGCCACCCGTTGTAAAAGATGTGCAGAGGATACTCGCCATACCGCAAGTCACATGAGTCGATCAGTAGGTCGTACTGATAATTGTCATCCGCATTCCCTGGGTGACCCAACTGGGAGTAGGAACGCCCATGCACCCGCTTAGCTTGTATGGCCAGACGTATCCATCCCTCGCGAGTGGAGCCAATCCACCATTCCCAGTCGGCCCCCACCAACGCCTCCTGGTTTTGATTCAGTTTATGGACGGTAAGTGTCGGGTGTGATCGGTCGAGAATCCATAGGTTATGATCAGTTATCGAAGTTTCGCTAAACTTCAATCCGACTCGATCGCCTGTTTCGATCTTGTGCCAGGTCTCTACAGCAAGCTCGTTCATCTGGTGACGAAGCCTTCGCACGTCGAGGGTCACCAGGACATCGTGACACAGATTCGCTGGGCATGGAATCCTTGGAGCGCCGACCCTTGTCCCCATGCGCTGGCGATCCGGCATTCGTTTTGTACTGCTCCGACTTGACGATCGGGAGGGCTCGATGGAGACTACCCGGCGCTAGTTCCGCTTTGTTGTGGCTCAGCGGCGGCAAGAAGGCCAGTGCCTCGCAGTCGCGATCGATGCCACCTGTTGGGAGGAGGTAAAGGTCTATGGCGCTCCGATTCGGCCGTAACCCGTCAGCGTCCCTGGAGGCGCTGCGTCTCTACTCTCTGCTCGACGCCCGCACGACTCCAGCCACTGTGATCGCCGACGCTGCCCGGGTAAACGACTTCGTCAGAGGTCTCGCCTCCGGCCTGGCCGAATCGCTTGCCAACCCTAGCCGCGTTCAGGGCTTCTGGGTGCAATCGCTGTTTCAAGCCATGGTCGTCGGATTGGGCGGAATAAAGCTCATCAAGGAGGAGGATGTCGGCGAGTTCTTCTTTGACGACTCCGACGGCCCAGGAAAGCTCCCTGACTTCCGACTCGTGCGCCAAGATGGACAAGCGTTGCTCGTTGAGGTCAAGAGTGTGAGGCCCAAGCCGGTCTTCGGCTCACATCGACTACGTGTATCTGACGTCGATGCCCTGCATCGTTACGCCGAGCTTACGGGGTGTCGCCTACTTTTGGCGCACTACTGGTCGGCATGGAATGTGTGGACGCTTGCTGATGCGGCGGCGTTCGAACGGCGCGATGGGAAGATAATTGTGGACATGGAAACGGCGCTTAAGGCGTCGGAGTTGGGATCTCTAGGCGACGCCTCGATAGCTACCGTACCGCCGTTGACCATATCGCTTGTTGCCGACCATTCTGTCCCGCAGTCCGCAGCACTAACCGCGCCAGGTGGCAGCGCGGACGTTGAATTCTCGGTCGGTGCGGTCGAACTACTTGGTGGCGGCGACGTTCTTGAAGACGAAGTTGAGCGAACCATTGCCGGTTTCTTGATTCGATTCGGAAGATGGAAGCTCACGGAGAAGGTTGTCGTAAACGATCACATGGTCGAGCGGATTGATCTTGTGTTTGCACCGGAAGAACCTGTGGCCGCGCAGGGATTCGAGGTAGTCGGCCAACTTAGCTCCATGTACTCCGCGATGTATCTGCTCGCTACCCAATCGGAGGCTGGCGAGGTGCTGGGGTTGCGGCACAACGTGTCACCGGGATCACTTGCAGGCGTAGTGCCCGATGAGTATTTTGAACGGCCAGATCGGATCCTCCGGTTGTGGAAATTTGTGCAGCTACCCTCGACGAGCACAGATGACGAGGTGGATTCATAGGTCATAGGCGGTAATGTGGAAATTGGGTCGCGACCCGCTCGGTCTTGTAGTCTCGCTATGGAGAACGAGACACGATCTTTAGGCCAGCGTCCTCGGCGGGGGAATCGCTGCCCGGCGACCATTGGGCCAGTGGGCAACGCACTCAACTCGGCAGATCCGGCTGCCGAGGCGCGCGTCGTTGGATGGCCGCCCCTGACGCAACGTACCCAACCGGAACCTGGGCCGGTCCTACAGGCGTCACGGCATCCGATCCGCGCAAGGTGGGTTGATCCGATTCAGCTCGAACGTCAAGCCGTGCCTGTCGCTGCACCGGCGCCGGTAGTCCTACACCGGTTTCCAATTCAACACCCGAATTTGTAATCCCCTAGTGTCAGCGCTCGTCGGCGGACGTGGCCCATACGCCCATGCCGAAGCCCCGCTCCACCGCCCCTGGTGACCGGCCCCAGCCGGCACCGGTTGGGTTGTTCCTCCCTCTCCTTCCTCTCTCCCTCGCACCGCGCACGCCCTGCCTGGCAGTGCGGGACTGGCACGGGCTGTCCGCGAGTCAGCTCGCCTACCTCATTCGCCGCTACACAGACGCGGGTGGCGTGGTGCTCGACCTCGACGCGCACCCCTCCGCCACCGCAACGACCACCTACCTGGGACGGGTACCGGCCCGGCTGGTCACCGGTCGCTACGGTCCGCACGTGCGGCTCTTGCCGTCCGAGCCCGGACACCCCAACCACCACACGACACGCCGGCCCTGCACGTGGGTCGACCTGATCCTCGCCACGCTGCCGCAGGGAACACAGGCGCATAACGCCAACAGCGCCGTCACAGCGATGCGGACCTGGCGACCTCTACTGCGCCCTGGCGGATTCCTGCTCGTCGGTCTCACTGCCCCGCCGCCTCCACCAGGCGAGGTCAGCTACCGCGCCACGGTCATCGCCGCCGCCCGCGCCGCCGGCCTCTACTACCACCAGCACATTCCCGCCGTCCTCGCCCCACTGCCCGAACACGAGCCACGCACCGCTCCCGAACACCCAGGCGAGGCCGACGACGGCCGGCGTCTGCTCGACGGCCGTCACCTTTCGACGTTCCGGGACTTGCTCGTGTTCGGCACCACCGCCACCGGTGAGGAGAACGCCCGTGCCTAAGCCTCGTCCGACGTCCCACACCGCCGGCCCGCACGACTTCGGATCGCCCCACCCCGACCCGTCCGACCTGGCGGCCCTGCTCGCCGACGGCTACCTGGGTTCGGTCTGGCTCACGGGCCAGGCCCCGTCGCGGGACTTGCGGCGCGGCCGGTACACCCCCGAGTCGTTGACGCATCCCGGCAAGATGCTGCCGACCATCCCCCGGTACGCCATCCGCACCTACACCAACCCCGGTGATGTGGTCCTCGACCCCATGGCCGGCATCGGCACCACCATCATCGAAGCCATGCGCCTCGGCCGTGACGGCATCGGAGTCGAGTACGAAGCCGAATGGGTCACCAAGGCAGCCGACAACATCCACCACACCGTCCAAGCCGGGGCACCAGGCCGGGGCGAGATCTACCACGGCGACTCCACCGCGCTGCCGTCCCTATTGCCCGCAAGCCTGCACGGGCAGGTCTCTTTGGTGATCACCTCACCGCCTTATGGATCGTCCACCCATGGCCACGTCCGCACCCCGGGACCGCGACGCGGCAAGGTCCGCAAGATCAATCACAAGTACGGCAGCGTCAGCAACCTCGCTTACCGCAGCCACGGTGAGCTGGCTGACGGGTTCACCGAAATCCTCGCCGGCTGCCGGGCAGTGCTGCGGCCCGGTGGGCACGCCGTCGTCACCGCACGGCCCTACCGCCGCCACGGCGAACTCATCGACATCCCTGGCATGGTCGTTGCCGCTGGTGTCAACGCCGGCCTGGAACTGGTCGAGGAGTGCATCGCCCTCATCTGCGGCGTCCGCGACGGCCTGATCATCCCCCGGGCCTCGTTCTTTCAGCAGAAGAACATCCGCGACGCCATCGCCACCGGCGACCCCCAATGGCTCGTCCAGCACGAAGACGTGGTTATCCTGAGGGCACTCTGATGGGCGACCGTCCAACAGGCGAATCGCACCGGCCCTCCGCGACGAGATCAACGCCGACGGTCGAGTTCGACGCCGAACCGGAGCTGACTGAAGCCGTAGCTCGCGCGCTGCTGGCCCTGCTGCAACGCTCGTCAGTCATCCACGCTCAGGGTCCAGACGAGTCCACCAACGCTTGATCACTTCATGCCGGTATGCGTGGATCCGTGCATCAGCACGTCCGCCGGCCGCCCAATCCCGGGTGGCCGGCGGACGCGCACCCTCAACACCCGGGAAGGCGCTTTCGGTGACCATCGACATACCCCGTATCGAAGACACTGCCGCCGCACTACTCGCCGACCGCGAGCACCGACGATTCGCGTTCTACGGCCGGGTCTCCACCGAGGACCAGCAAGACCCGGTGGCGTCGAGGAACTGGCAGCTCAGCCGCGCAACTGGCCTCATCGAACCGGTCGGCGGCATCGTCGTCACCGAGTTCTTCGACATCGGCCTGTCCCGCTCCCTGCCGTGGAAGCGCCGGCCCCAGGCCGCCAAGCTTCTCGACGCTCTCGCCGACCCGGATCGCGGTTTCGACTCGGTCGTGATCGGTGAGCCCCAACGCGCGTTCTACGGCAACCAGTACAGCCTGACCATGCCCGTCTTCTCGCACTACGGTGTCGATCTGTGGGTGCCGGAAGTCGGCGGCGCGATCGACCCCGAGTCCGAAGCCCACGACCTGATCATGAGTGTGTTCGGCGGCATGTCCAAAGGCGAGCGCACCCGGGTGAAGGTCCGCGTCCGTACGGCGATGACCTCGCAGGCGAAGATCGAAGGGCGGTTTCTCGGCGGGCGTCCACCCTTCGGGTACCGCCTAGCCGACGCCGGATCGCACCCGAACCCGGGCAAGGCCGCTGATGGCCGTCGCCTGCACAAGTTGGAACCCGACCCGGCCACCGCGCCTGTTGTTCGGCGGATCTTCGCTATGTACCTCGCCAACAACGGCTACTTCGCCATCGCCGAGGCGCTCACCCGCGACGGCATCCCGTCACCGTCAGCCGCCGACCCCGCCCGCAACCCGCACCGCACCGGCGAGGGCTGGGCCAAGAGCGCGATCAAGAACATCCTGTCCAACCCCCGCTACACCGGCCGCCAAGTGTGGAACAAACAGCGCAAGGACGAGGTACTCCTCGACGTCAACGACGTCGCCCTCGGCTACGAAACCCGCATGCGATGGAACGACAAGACCTCGTGGGTGTGGTCCGACACGATCGCCCACCCGCCGCTCGTCACCGTCAACGACTTCGAGCTAGTGCAGACGATCATGGCGGCCAGCGGGCGGGGCCGCACCGGCAACCGACAGCGGAGGGTACGCCGCCACTACCTTCTTCGCGGACTCATGCTCTGCGGGCTGTGTGGACGCAAAATGCAAAGCCACCAGGCCCACGAGATGGCCTACTACCGGTGCCGCTACCCCAACGAGTACGCCCTCGCCAACCACGTCCAGCACCCCCGCAACGTCTACGTCGCGGAACGAGACATCGTCCCCGCCCTCGACAACTGGCTGCTCACCGCGTTCACCCCGCACCGACTGACCGACACGATCCGCCGACTCCACGCCGCCCAAACCGACACCGGACCCAGCGTCATTGCCCCGGAAATCACCGCCGCCAACAAGATCATCGCGACATGCGACGCCAAACTCCTCCAATACCGCGCCATCGCCGACGCCGGAGGCGACCCCGCCACCGTCGCCGCATGGATGGCCGAGGTCAACGCCCAACGCGCCGCCGCCGTCACTCAACGCGACCAATCAGCAGCACAGGCACAAGCACCCCGACGCCTCACCGAGGACGACATCCGGCATCTCGTCGGCAGCCTCGACGACCTCCGCAACACCCTGCGGAACGCCCACCACCAGGACAAGAGCAACGTCTACCGCGAGCTACGACTCACCCTCACCTACAACCCCGGCCAAAACAAAATCAGCGTCGAGGCTAAGCCTGACGCTGATTACTGTGGGGTAACTGTACGTGTCCGAGGGGGGACTTGAACCCCCACGCCCTATACGGGCACTAGCACCTCAAGCTAGCGCGTCTGCCATTCCGCCACCCGGACCTACTTGCCCAGCCTACCGCGTCAGCCTCGGTGATCCCATCAACCGCAGGCCGCCCGGTGGGCTGCACGGGGAGTTACTGTACACGGCACGGGTGGATCATGCACATCGGCATCGGGCTCCGTCCGGTACTGGTCGAGAGGTCCGGTAGCGGTCCCTCGGCGGTGTGTACGTCGGGTAGCGTCGAGGTGCCCGTACCCGGCAGCATGGGCCTCGTGCCCCATGCCTCTCCCTTGGCCGTCGCTCAGCAACGGGCCCTCGCGCTGCGCGGTGCGGGTAACCTCGCCGCCGCCCGTGACCTGCTGGTCGATGCGGTCGAGTCCACCCGGCCGCCGTTCAGCAAAGATCATCCGGACGTGCTCAGCACCGCTCATCTGCTGGCCAGGTTGCATCGGGAGGCGGACGATCCGAGTGCTGCCCGGCGGGTGCTGGAGGAGGCGTTCGCCGCCGGGGAGCGCCGCTGGCCGCATGCCGACCCGCTGATGCTGGCGCTGGCCTTCGAGCTGGCTTCCGTCGCGGACGAGCTGGGCAATCGCCACGAGGCGCGCCGGAACTACACCCGCGTGGCCGCTGCCGGCCCCGCGGTGCTCGGTGCCGACCATCCGGCGGTACGCACGGCACGGGAGTACCTCGGAGACGCCGCTCCCGTCCCTCAGGCCGCTGTCCCGACGGCCCCTCAGCCTGGTCCTACGAACCAGCCCACTTGGGGAGCGTTGGACGAACCGACGGTTTCCCTGGCCACGCTCTCCACGCTGTGGAAGCCGCACGAGGCATCGACGGCGGCACCGGCGCGTCCCGCCTTCCCTTCGGTGTCACCGCCCACCGGCGACCACTCGTCTTCCGGCGGCTCTCGGCCAGCGACCGTCCCTCCCGTGGCCGCCTCGCCACTCGGGTCCGCCGTACCGGTGCCACCGGTCATTCCCGCCGTACCGCAGACCTCGGCCGAGCCGGGGCGGCCCGCCACACCACAGATCCCGCCACCGCCCACCACGGCACCGCAGAACCCAGCACCGCCCACCACGACGCCGCAGGTCCCGCCTTCGCCCACCGTGCCACCAACCGTGGTGCCGCAGGTTCCGCGGCCCACCGCACCGATCTCCGCTACGCCGCCTGGCCCACCACGCGTACCACCGTCGGTGGTGGCACCGTCAGCCACGACACCGTCTGCTCCGCCGCAGGTCCCAGCACCGCCCGGCGTTCCTGGGCGGCCGGTGGTGCCGCAGGCACGGACGGCTTTTCATGATCAGCCGGCTCACCCGGTCGACTGGCCCCGATCGACTGGGGTGCCACCCGCCCCGGTGGCGGCGGGTGCCGCCGTGGCCGGGCCGGCAAGTGGGGTACCGGCCCCGTCGTCGCCTGCTCCGTCGCTCAGCGCTCCGTCGGTCACGCAGTCCAGCCCGTCTTCGACCGGACCGGCTCCGCGCCAGCCGATCGAGGAGGAGCGAACCGGCGTGCTGCGGCCCTCCCCGGTCGCCGCTGGCGGCGATGCGACACCGCCGGGCGTCGAGTCTGCCTCGCCCGGGCATCCCGAATGGGCCCGGCCCACCATCCGGATACAGCAGATCGGGCCTCTGCTCGAAGAGGAAGCGGCACTGGCCGGCCGGACGCCTGAGGCACCGGCACCGGCACCGGCGGAGGGTGTGCCCTCGCCGGTAAGCGCGTCTCCGGCTTGGTCATCGGCGGTCACCGAGCCGCCGGCCGAGGGGCAGCCGGTAAGTGCGCCACCCGATCCGACCTGGTCGGTCAGCGCGCCACCGGCGCTGGAGCAGCCCGCCGACACAGCCTGGAGCCAGGCCCAGCAGATCAGCGCACCACCCGTCAGCGGACCACCCGGCTGGGCACCGCCGACCAGCGGACCACCGACCAGCGGACCACCCGTCAGCGCACCACCGGGTACCCCCATACCTCCGCAAGGCACCACACCGGTCAGCTCGACGGCCGGCCCGCACGACCCGACCGCACCGCTGCCGCAACCTGACCCGATCAGCGCTCCACCCGGCTGGGCACCGAACAGCGGAGCCGCCGGCTATCCCGCGCCGACCGGCGGACCAGCTGATTACCCACCGCCGGCAGGTGGGGCGCCCACCAGCTATCCACCTACGGGGGGCGGAGCACCCACCACTGGGACGGGCGGCTCACCGACCAGTGGAGTCGCCCACGCCGCTCCCCCGTCGTACGGGCCGGTGAGCGGCGTCGGCCCGTACGGGGGCCCGGGTGGCGGAGCCAACCCGTACGGGCCCGGGGTCGGTATGCAGCAGCGTGACCCCCGGCTGGCGGGTCCGGGTCGTGGAGCCCAGCCGCACGGCTCACCGGCGTACCCGCAGGATGCGCCGCCGCCATATCCGGGGTCTGCCGCTCCGCCGGCCTGGGGTCCGGCCGGCGCTCAGCCTTCGGGGATCGCCGCGCCGTACCAGGGGCCGTTGCCGATGCCGACGACGGAGCCGGCGGCGGGTCGTAACCGGGTGGCGATCGGGGTGGCGGTGGTGGCGGTCCTGGTGGCCCTGGCCGCGGTCGTCGGGGTGGGGCTGTTGATCCTGGACCGGCGGGCCGCGCCTCCGTCGGAATCCGCGTCGGCACCGACCTCGCCACCGGGATCGGTCGGCCCGCCCCCCGGCAACCTGACGATGCGCGACGACACCACGACGATCACGTTGACCTGGACGGACCCGTCGGACGGGCTGGTGCCGTTCATGGTGGCCGGTGGGCGGACCGGGCAGTCGCTGGGCATGATGGCCACGGTGGACCCGGGTCGGACCAGTTACACGGTCAACGGCCTGAGCACCTTGGTTAACTACTGTTTCGCGGTACTCGCCGTCTACGACACGGACCAGTTCGCCACTTCCGACCAGGTGTGCACGTCCCGGTAGGCCGCTCTGTCCGGCTGACGGGGATCCGACCGGTCCCGGACGGACAGTCGTGGCGGGACACGCCGACGACACGCCACGCTGGGTGTCCACAGCCGGACGGTGCGGGTTCCCGGGGTCCGCAGGGTGACCATATGATGGCTCCCGGCTCAGGGGAGGGGTCGCCGTACGGGGGCGCCACCTGCCGAGACGACACGGGAGGCTGCCGGCTGTGGCGAGCATCGACGAGGCCGTTCCGACCCGCACCCCACGATCCCGGTCCCGGGTACGCGGTGGTCTCGTCACCGTGGGTACGGTGCTGGCGCTGCTGGCGGCGATGGGGCTGACCGTGCTCGGTCTGGGCTCGGCGGACAACGCGGTGGCCAACTACGACGCGAGTTCCTGGTTGTGGAGTGCGGCGCGCAGCGAGTTGGCGCGGGTCAACGGGGTCACCGCCCGGGTGGACACCCGGATGGAGGTGCCGGCGGCGCGGCGGCATCCGATGCAGGTGACGCAGACGGACCGCCTGCTGATGCTGCGGGATCTGAACACGGGTCAGATCAGCGCGTTGGACCTGGCGACGTTGCAGATCACCGCGACCACGCCGACCGCTCCCGGGCTCGGGGTGAGTGTGGCGTTGCACGAGGACGCGGCGTTCGTGGTGGACGCGGTCCAGGGTGTGGTGCGGCAGTTGGATCCGAGGTCGCTGGCCCCGGTGGGCGAGCCGGTGCGCTATCCGCCGGGGATCACCGGCGGTGCGTTCGACGGCGAGGGCCGTCTGTGGGTCGCGGTGCCGGCGGAGGGCACGGTCTCGGCGATCACTCCGGCGGTGCTGCCGTCGGAGGCGACGGACTCGCCGGTGGGTTCGCCCCGGGTGCAGACGTACGACGTGGCGGAGGCGAGCCACGAGTTGGTGGTCTCCACGTTGGACGACGGCGTGGCGGTGCTGGACCGGACGGCCGGGACGCTGGTGACCGTCGTGGAGGGCACGACCCGCCGTACGGCATTGGCGTCGACGTTGACCGGGCCCGGCATCCTGCCGGTGCGCACCAGCGGGCCGGTGGTGCCGGTGACGGTGCCCGGGCAGCGGCAGGTGCACGCGATCGGCGACGGTGGCGAGGTGCGGTCGTTCACGGTGCCGGGCGACGGTGACCGGCTGGGTCCGGCGGTGGCCTGGGCCGGGCGGTTCTACTGCGCGGACGAGGCGGCGGGCACCGTGTACGCGTTCGACGCGACGGGCCAGGTGACCGACACCATCCGGGGCCGGTGGGGTGGCCCGCTGGAGTTGGAGGTGCGGGAGAACTACCTGTTCATCAACGCGCCGGACGCGGCGACCGCGCGGGTGGTCGACGATTCGCACCAGGTGCGGGAGGTCGACAAGTACGCCAACGACGTGCTCGGTGGTGATCCGCCACCGGAGCCTCCGCCGCCACCTCCGCCGCCGAAGAAGCCTCAGGTGAGCAAGCCGGGTGCGCCGCGCAACGTGAGCGCGGCAGCCGGCGACGCACAGGCCAGGGTGAGTTGGCGGCCGGCGGCGGCCAACGGTGCCGAGATCATCCGGTACGTGGTGGAGGGTGCCGGGCAGCGGCTGGAGGTCGGCGCGAACCAGCGGTCGGTGGAGGTCACGGAGCTGACCAACGGCGAAACGTACCGGTTCTCGGTGCACGCGGTGAACGCGAAGGGCGCGGGGCCGGCCCGGAACAGCAACCCGGTGACGCCGACCGCGGAGGTGCCGGACGCGCCGACCGAGGTGACCGCCGCGGCGCGGGCGGACGGCACGGTGGTGGTGACGTGGCCGGAGGCGAACGGTCAGGGCAACACGATCGCCCGGTACGCGGTGTCGGCGACCTCGGCAGGTACGAACGCACCGGTGGGTGAGGCGACCGGCACCGAGCTGGTGGTGAAGGCCGGTGAGCTGGAGTACGGCACGCAGTACGCGTTCACCGTCGTGTCGGTCAACGACAAGGGCGCGGCGTCGGAGGCGTCGCCGGTGAGCAACACGGTGGTGCCGTTCACGGTGCCCGGTGAGCCGCTGGAGTTGCGGGCGGGCACGGTGGCCGACCAGCCGGGGACGGTGGCGGTGCAGTGGGCGCCGGCGGTGGCCAACGGCCGGGCGGTGACCGGCTACGTGGTCGAGGTGGGTGACAAGCGCAGCGAGGTCACCGACACCCGGGCGACCGTGGGCGGCCTGGGTGACGGTCAGAACGTCACGGTGCGGGTCCGGGCGGTGAACGAGGCCGGCGAGGGTGCGCAGGCAACGACGACGGCGCGTACGGTGGCGGCCCCCCGGGTGACGGTGACCGGGTCGTCGGCGACCGCGACGGCGGCGACTGTGACGTTCACCGTGGACGCCGGCGGCGGTCAGGCCAGTTGTACGCTGTCCCGGTCGGGTCAGCCGGCGAAGAGTGGCCCGTGTTCGAGCATCACGATGAGCGGGTTGGCTCCCGGCACGAGTTACACGTTCACGGTGACGGCGACCAACGCCGCCGGCAGCGGCACCGCCACCAGGGCGCAGCAGACCGACGCCCTGTTCGGCGTCGCCACCTGCGAGAACGGGCCCGACGGCGACCAGCGCACCTACTGCGACCGGGACCGCGACGGTCGCAACGGCAACGAGATCTTCTCGGTGCCCCGGCAGGACAACGATCGCCAGGAGGGCTGGGCGAAGCCGGGCACCCGGTTGAAGGCGTACTGCAAGGTGCGGGGCACGGACATCGACTCCTGGATCTACAACGACAACAAGCAGAGCACCTGGTGGGTGCAGGTCGAGTACAGCGGACGGAACTACATCCCCTGGGCCTGGCTCAACCTGGAGGGCGGGGACGACATCAACGTCCTGCCCACCTGCTGATCCACCCCAGGCGAGGAGCACCACCGTGAACAGCCACGAACCGCTCACCCAGCAGGAGGTGCAGGGCTTCGCCGCCCTGGCCGCCCGGCTGGCCGAGAACGTCAACACGGTGGTGCTCGGCAAATCGCAGGTGGTGCGGCTGGCGTTGACCGCGTTGTTCGCTCAGGGGCATGTGCTGCTGGAGGATGTGCCCGGGGTGGGCAAGACGACCCTGGCCCGGGCGATCGCGGCGACGGTGCAGGGGCAGTGGCGGCGGATCCAGTTCACGCCGGACCTGCTGCCCTCCGACGTGTCCGGGGTGACCATCTTCAACCAGGCCACCCGGGGCTTCGAGTTCCATCCCGGTCCCGTCTTCGCCAACATCGTCATCGCCGACGAGATCAACCGGGCGTCGCCGAAGACGCAGTCGGCGCTGCTGGAGGTGATGGAGGAGCGGACGGTCACCGTGGACGGGGTGCGGCATCCGGTGCCGCAGCCGTTCCTGGTGGTGGCCACGCAGAACCCGGTGGAGATGGACGGCACGTACCGGCTGCCCGAGGCGCAGCTGGACCGGTTCCTGGTGAAGTTGTCGGTGGGGTATCCGGACGAGTCGGTGGAGGTGGAGGTGCTGCGCGGGGCGACGGTCCGCTCCCCCGAGGCGCTCGCGGCGGTGACCGACACCGCCACCGTCGGCGAGATGGTCCGGATGGCCCGGCGGGTGCACATCGCCGAGCCGTTGTACGCGTACGCGGTGCGGCTGGCGGCGGCCACCCGCACCCACCCGCAGGTCCGGGTCGGCGTCAGTCCACGCGGGGTGATCGCGTTGACCAGGGCGGCGTGCGCGTACGCGCTGATCGACGGCCGGGGTTGGATCATGCCGGAGGACTTGAAGATGCTCACCGAGCCGGTTTTCGCGCACCGGCTGCTGCTCACTCCCGACGCCCAGGTGCGCGGGGTGACCGCCGCGGACGTACTCCGCCAGGCGGTCGCCTCGGTGCCGGTGCCGTTGCCGTCGGGCCAGCCGGCCCCGGCCCACCCCTGATCGGCGAGGTCTGGCGTGGGGATCACCGCCCGGGGCATCGGTCTGCTCGTCGCGGCGGTGCTGCTGCTGGGGGTGGGTTTCCGGTTCGGGTATCCGGAGTTGACGTTGCTCGGCGCGGCGGCCGGCACCGCGGTGGCGGCCGCCCTGCTCGCGGCGGCCCGGCAGCCCCGGCTGCTGGTGTCCCGGCAGGCCGAACCGGACCGGGTGGCCCGGGGCGAGCCGGCCAAGATGACGTTGACCGTACGCAACGCGGGAAGGCTGCGGGCGGCGAGCATGCTGGCCGCCGACCGCTGCGGTGACCGGCCGGTGCCGGTGCCGGTGTTGCGGCTGCGGCCCGGCGCGGACACCACGGTCAGCTACCCGGTCCCGACCAGCCGGCGTGGGGTGGTGCCGGTCGGCCCGCTGCGGGTGACCCGCCGCGATCCGCTCGGCCTGGTGGTGCTGGCCCGTTCCTACGGCGAGGTCGTGCCGGTGTGGGTGTACCCGCGGATCCATCCGCTACGGGCGGTGCCCACCGGCGCGGGCCGCAGTCTCGACGGGCGGGTCGACGCGGTACCGCATGGCTCGATCACCTTCGACTCGCTGCGGGAGTACGTCGTCGGTGACGAGTTGCGGCGGGTGCACTGGCGCACCAGCGCCCGGGTGGGTGAGCTGATGGTGCGGGAGAACGTGGACACCAGCCTGCCCCGGATCGTGGTGCTGCTGGACAATCGGGCCGCCGCGCATCCGGACCGGGTCGGCGCGGTGGCGGAGTCGTTCGAGTCGGCCTGCGAGGCGGCGGCGTCGGTGGTCACCGCGGCGGTCCGCGAGGATCTGCCGGTGGTGCTGCTGTTCGTCGCCGCCGAGGACGCGCCCGCCGGACCGATCGGTACCGGTCCGGGTGGCGGCGGGGCGGGCAGCGGTGGTCCAGGCGCTGCGGCGGGTGGCGGGTCGGAAACCGGTCCGAGTGGACCGCTGGACCGGTTGGCGGCGGTGGCGCTGACCAACGAGGGCACGCTGGCGGCTGCGGCGGCACGGCTGCGCAGAGACCGCCTCGGCGACACCCTTGTCGTGCTCACCGGACCGGGAGCGACCGAGGATCTGGGTCACGTCGGCGCGCTGCGCGGCGCGTACCCATCGGTGGTGGTGGGGATCTTCGGTGCGGCGGAGCCGACGCCGCCGGGTACCGCCGGCCTGGTCGTCGTCGACGCGGTCGACGGGGCGGCCTTCGCCGCCGAGTGGGACGGGGTACGCCGGTGGTGAGGCTGCTGCGGGCGGTGGCGGTACCGACGACGCTTGTCGTGATGGTCACGCTGGCCGGTGCGGTGCTCGGCCGGGTGTACGCGGGGCCGCTGCTGACGATGCTGGTGGCCGGCGCGGCCGTCGGGTCGGTGCTGGTCAGCGTGCTGACCCGGCGGCTGCCGTCCTGGCTGGTGGCACCGGTGTCGGTGCTGGCGATGCTCGGGTGGACGGCGGTGAGCCTGCGGGTGGCCGCCGTCGACGCGCAGCTGCCGGGTGGGTTCGTCGAGGTGGCCGGCGACGCCGCCGGCAACGCCATCCCCCGGCTGCTGACCGCGATGATCCCGGTGGCGGCCACGCCGGACACGGTCCTGCTGCCGGTGGTCGCCGCCTGGCTGGCCGGGCTGGCCGGTGCGGAGGTGGCGCTGCGGGCCGGCCGGGTGCTGCTGGGCTATCTGCCGCCGGTGCTGCTGCACGCCGGTGCCGTGTACGTGGTCGGACCGAACGCGCAGCCGGCGATCGGTGCGACGGTGGCGTTGGTGGTGACGGCCGCGCTCGGGTTGGCGGTGTCGTCCCGGCCGGCGGACGGTGACCCCGCCGACGGGCTTCCCCCGGCGGTGCGGTCCGGGGTACGGGTCCGGCTGGCGGTGGCCTCGGCCGCCGGTACGGCGGTGGTGGTGGCGCTGGCGGCGCTGCTCGGCCCGGCGGTGGCCGCCCTGGTGGACACCCGCCCGGTGGATCCCCGGCGGTATGTGGAGCCGCCGCAGGTGGAGACGCTTGACGAGAACCCGCTGATCCGGATCTCCGGTTGGGCGTTGAACCCGGAGCAGGAACTGTTCCAGGTGGCGACCGACCGCCCCGACGATCCCGGCTCGACAGGCCCGACCGATGACGCGGTGACGGGCAGTGCCGGGGTGCGGATCAGGCTGGCCGTGCTGAGCGACTACGACGGGGTCACCTGGCGGGTGGGCGCGACCTACCGCAATGCCGGCCGGATCCTGCCCGCCAGCGAACCGGCCCCGCACACCACCGTCGAAACCGTCCGCCAGGAGATCACCGTCGGGGACCTCAGTGGACGACTGTTGCCCGCGGTGCCCACCCCACGCGAGGTCAGCGGCGCCCGGGTCGCCTACGACCCGGGCACCGGCACCCTGATCCGTCCCGACGGTCTCACCCCCGGACTGCGCTACACGGTGACCTCGGCCCGGGAGAGTCCCGACAACAACCTGCTGGCCACCGCGAACACCCCGGCCGGCGACGCGGTGGCCCGGGTGCTGCACGTGCCCGACGGGGCACCGGAGCAACTGCGACGGCTGGCCGCCCAGTTGGCCGAGGAGAACGGCGCACCGTACGCGCGGGCGGCGGCGATCGAGCAGTGGCTGGCCGAGCACTACCGGCTGGTCGCCGACGCGCCGAGCGGGCATGCCTACCCGAACCTGGCGTTCTTCCTGTTCGGTCCGCGCGACGGCGGGGGACAGCGCGGCACGTCCGAACAGTTCGCGGCGTCGTTCGCGGTGCTGGGTCGGCTCTCCGGGCTGCCGACCCGGGTGGTGGTCGGGTTCGCCGCTCCCGGGTCGGGTCCGGTGCGGGCCGCCGACGCGTACGCCTGGCCGGAGGTGCTCTTCGACGGTCTCGGCTGGGTGGCGTTCGATCCGCTGCCCCGGCCGGACGAGCAGCCCCGCCCGGTGGAGGAGGACTTCCGCCCCCAGCCGGAGGACCCGCCGCCGTCGGAGCAGCCGGAGCCCACCCTGGAGCCGACCGCCTCGCCGCCGGCGCAGGCCGCTCCCGGTGGCCCCACGGACAGCGGGGGCATCCCGGTACCGGTGCTGGTCGGTGGCACCGGCGGTGGTCTGCTGCTCGTCGTCGTGGCGCTGCTGATCACCCTCGCCGGGCTACGCCGGGCACAGACCCGGGCCCGCCTGCACCGGGGTGACCCCGTACACCGCATCGCCGGCGCCTGGCGGGAGCTTACCGACGCGCTGCGGCTGGCCGGCCGACCGGTCGCTGCGGACCTGTCCGCCACCGAGGTCGCCGCCGTGGCTAACCGAACCCTGGCCGAGGCCATCCGTCGCGACGTCGTCACCGCCGAAGCCGCTTCCACCGATGGCACCGCCGACGAGGAACGTCCGATGTCGACGGCGGTGCAGCTCGCCGTCGATGACCTCGCCGCGCTGATCAATCAGGTCGGCTTCGCGCCCGGCACGGCTACCGCCGAACAGGCCGAGGTCGCCGCCGAGGCCGCCACCACCTACAGCGCGACGCTGCGCGCCGCCCGCCCCCACTGGCGTCGCCTGCTCTGGTCAGTGCGCCCGGGCCCCCTCCGCTGGCCCCGCTAACCCCAATGCCGCGCCCACCCTCCTACCGCGATCATGCAGTTGTGGCATGTGACAAACAGGACCCTTCGCAACCTTTCGGGTGCCACAACTGCATGATCGGCGAGGCGGTGCGGCGGAGGGGTCGGCGATCAGGGGGTGGCTCGGAGGCGGCGGACGAGTTTGCGGAGGCCGGACTGCCAGCCGTCGGGGTCCTCGGCGCGACGGCGGGAGTAGTCGGCCACCTCGGGATGCGGCAGGATCAGGAAGCGTTCCTCCGCCATCCCCGCGACCGCCGCCGCGGCCACGTCGTCCGGGCTGAGCACCGCGCCGGAGGCCGCGATGATCCGGGCACCGAGGTGTCCGGCGGCCAGTCCGTCGGCCAGCATCGGGGTGTCGACCCCCTGCGGACACAGCGCGCTGACCCGGATCCCCTGGTCCCGGTAGGTCACCGACAGCCACTCGGCGAAACCCACGGCGGCGTGCTTGGTGGCGGTGTACGCGGCGTCGCCGACGGCGGTCAGCACCCCCGCCGCCGAGCAGGTGTGCAGCAGGTAGCCGCTGCCTCGGGCGAGCATCGCCGGCAGCACCGCCCGGGCGGCGTACACGTGGGCGAGCACGTTGACCCGCCAGGACCGTTCCCAGCCGGCGTCGTCGACCTCCACTCCCCCGCCGGTGCTCACTCCGGCGTTGGCGCAGAACACGTCGATCCGGCCGTGGCGGCGTTCGGTGTCGGCGACCAGGACGCGTACCTGTTCCTCGTCGGTGACGTCGACGGCTACCCCACGGGCCAGTGGGCCCACGGCGGCGGCGACTTCCTCGGCCGCGGCGCCGTCCAGGTCGGCCAGGACCAGCGCGGCGGCGCCCTCGGCGGCGAACCGTCGGGCCAGCGCCGCACCGATCCCCCCGGCTCCACCGGTGATCACCGCTACCCGTCCGGTGAGGTTCACGCCGACTCCTTCGCATCGCGCCCGAGCCGGGCGACAAGTGTGGCCAGCGCCGCCGGGTCGGTGCCGGTGACCTCCGGGGTGGGCAGCAAGGCCAGCACCGGTACGTCCACCCCGGCGTCGACGTACCGGTTCACCTGTGCCCGGCACTGCTCCGGTGAGCCGTGCAGGATCAGCGCGTCGACCACCTCGTCCGGGATCGCGGCCAGGGCGCCTCGCCGGTCGCCGGCGGCCCACGCCGCCCACATGTCGGCAAGCGTCTCCTGGCGGCTGAGCCAGCGGTGGAACTCCGCGTACGCGGGCACGGTCAGATAGCTGGTGATCATGCGCCGGCCGAGGGTGCGGGCATACCGGGCGTCCTCGGTGGGACAGACGAAGATCCGGGCGACCACCTCGAACTGCGGACGCCGCTGCCCCAGCTCGGCCACTGCCCGGGGCACGTCGGTGGCGGCGAGCCAGTTGAGGATCACTCCGTCGGCCTCGGCGGCGGCCAGCCGCAGCATGCCCGGACGCAACGCCGCCAGCAGCAGCGGTGGCGGGACCGCCGGCGGCCGTTCCAGGGTGAACCGGCGGACGGCGAAGGTGTCGAAGGCGCCGTCGACGGTCTCCCCCCGCAGCGCCGAGCGCAGGAATCGCAGCACGTCGCGGGTGCGCCGGAACGGTTCGGTGAACTCCACGGCGTTCCAGTCGGAGACGACCACCGGCGACGACGCGCCGATGCCGAGGGCGAACCGGCCCGGGGCGACGTCGGCGAGCGCGGCGGCGCTCATCGCCAGCAGGCCGGGTCCACGGGTGAACGCCGGGGTGATCGCGGTGCCCAGCCGCAGCCCGGGCTGCCAGGCGGCGGCCAACGCCAGTGGGGTGAACGCGTCGGCCCCGTTGACCTCGGAGGACCACACGTCGGTGAAGCCGGCGTCGGCGAGGGCCGCGTACACCGCGGCGTGGTCAGCGAGCGGGATCCCGCCCAACGGCACCGTCATTGCCCATCGCGTCGTCATCGGTCGATGGTGCCCGCCCCGCCGTCTTCGGGCAAGGTCGTCGAGGCGGCCGCAGGACCGTCACCAGCGTTAACCTTCCCAGCGTGACCTTCTCCCTCGTGGCCCGCTCCGACGACGGCCGGCTGCACGGCGTCGTCGTGGCCAGCCGTTTCCTGGCCGCCGGGGCACTGGTGCCGGGTGCCACGGCCGAGGTCGGCGCGATCGCCACCCAGGCACACGTCAACCTGGCCTACCGCCCGCAGGGGCTGGCGCTGCTGCGTACCGGCGTGTCCGCCGCCGGCGTGGTCGCCGGGCTGGTCGCCGCCGACCCGGAACGCGATCACCGGCAGCTCGGTGTGGTCGCCGCCATCGGGCCGGGCGCCACCTGGACCGGTGCGCACTGCCGGGGCTGGGCCGGTGGACAGGCCGGCGACGGCTGGGCGGCGCAGGGGAACATCCTCACCGGCCCCCAGGTCGTCGACGCGCTCCGTGACGCCTGGCTGGCCGGGACCGACCTACCGTTCCCGCAGCGGCTGCTCGCGGCGCTGCGGGCGGGCGAGGCCACCGGCGGTGACCGGCGCGGGCGGCAGAGCGCCGGCCTGCTGGTGGTGCGCCGCGGCGGCGGGTACGGCGGCACCGGCGACTTCATGATCGACCTGCGGGTCGACGACCACCCGGATCCGATCACCGAACTCGACCGGTTGCTCGCGGTGCACACGCTGCTGTTCAGTCGACCCGATCCGGCCACCCTGCTGGACCTGACCGGGGCGCTGGCCACCGAGGTCGCCGGGCTGCTGACCGCGCTCGGGTATCCGGCCGACCCGACGGAGCCCGAGGACGCGCTTGTCGCCTGGGCCGGGCTGGAGAACCTGGAGGAGCGGCTGGCGCCCGGTCGGATCGACCCGGTGGTCCTGGCCCACCTGCGCGCCGCCGCCCCGCACGTACCGGCACCCCGTAGCGCCGCCTGACCGGCCGGCACCGGCCGGCAGCAGCGGCAGCCCGACACCGCCACGCCGACGCCTGACCCGCCGGCCGCGTCCGGTACCGGGGCGGTGGCGGCTCGCGCGGGCGGGTGCACGGCGGGTCCCGGCGGGCGGGGTCGGTCAACCGCCGAAGGTGAGCAGCCGGATGCCGGCTACGTCGAGGGCCTCCTGCTCGGTCCGGCTGCGCGTCTCGCGGCCGGTGGCCTTGCGGATCAGGGTCAGCCGGTCCCAGCCGAGGTGCGCCGGCAGGGCCTGCCCGCCGGTGAGCAGATCGGCGATCACCCGGGCGGCGGTGGGGGTCAGCCACGGCTGCCGGTCCAGCGCCTCGGCCAGGTCGAGGCCGTGCACACCGACCTCCACCACCCGGGTACGCAGGAACTCCGTGACCGTCATCGCGTCGCCGTGCCGGCTGCGCACCACCCGGTCGGCGGGGTGGCCGTCGACTGCGGCGAGGGTGGCCCGCCAGACCGCGTCGAAGTCCGTGCCGAGCACCGCCCCGGGCCCGGCCGCCAGTTCCTGGCTGCGGTGTCGGGTCGCTTCGGAACGCGCGGAACCGATCCGGGCGGCGTCCACCTCCGGGACGAACTTCGTCGCACCGAAGTAGCCGGCGGCGTCGACCTGGGCCGGTCCGGGCACCTCGACGGCCAGCATGTCGGCCAGCCGACCGGCTCCGGTGCGTACGTGGGCCAGCAGGTCGGCCACCGTCCACGGGGTGCAGCGGGTCGGGCGGTCGAGGTCCGACCGGTCGAGGGTACGCAGCACCGCGCCGAGCCGGTCGCACTCGTCATGGAATGCCGACCGTACGACGCCCATTCGGTCAGCCCTTGTAGCGGGGGACCAGACGGTGCACGGCGGTGAGCACCAGCGCCATCACCACCGCCATGGAGCCGGCGATGCCGGCGGCGCTGCCCGTGTAGCCGACGAACAGCGGACGGCGGGACAGCTCCGCCGCCGGGGTGGATCGCAGTCCCACCAGCCACCACAGGGCCAGCGCGCAGCCGGCGATCGCGAGCAGCCCGCCCACGCCCAACAGCACGGCGGTGAGCCGGTGCGCGTCACCGGGCTCGACCTCCGCCTGTTCCCGCTGGGTGATCAGCAGCAGCAGGCCGGCCAGCGCCGCCCAGACGCCGACCACCAGGAACGCGGCGACCGCGTCGCTGGGGCGGTGCCAGCCCGCCGACAGGGTCGCCACTCCGGCGGTCGCGGCGTAGCCGGCACCGATCACGGCCCCGACGGCCCGCACCTTCGGCGGAAGCACGAGCACCAGGGCCACCGCCACCGAGCCGGCGACCGTCGTGTGCCCGCTGGGCAGGCTGTTGCCGACGTACGCCCGTTCCAGGTCGATGCCGTAGTCGGGGCGGCTCAGTCCGTACTTGAGCAGTTGGGTGGTGACGTTGGCGCCCGCGATCAGCAGGGTCGCCGCGACGGCCAGGGCGACCCGACCGCGGATCAGCGCGATGAATCCGATCATCACGGTGACCGCCAGCAGCGACACCACGGACATGGCGTTGAGAATCCGGTCGACCGGCTCCTCGATGTGGTCGCGGCCGATCCGGTTGCCGGTGAGGGCCACCGTGTCGATCCACTGGCCGATCTCCATGTGCAGGGCGAACTGCCAGACGGCGATGAAGGCCGCCGTCTGAATGAGGGCCAGCACGACCAGCCAGACCGCTGTTCCACCCCTGGGCGTCACGCGCACCCGCACAACTTAGCGGCACACCCCCGGCGTCCGGCCGGTGACCCGTCCGTGGCGTGGAGATAGGTTGGCCGCAGGTGAGGGAGGACACGTGACCGGTACGTCGGAGCGGGACGCCGCCGTGGACGGGCGACCCGAGTCACTGGCCGATCTGCTCGGTGGGCGTCGAGGCGCCGTGGACGCCACCGTGCCGCCGGTCGCGTTCGCGGTGGGCTGGCTGGTGGCCGGCCGGTCGGTCCTGGTCGGGGTGGTGGCGGCGCTGGTCGCCGGCGCGCTGGTGGCCGGCTGGCGGTTGCGCCGCGGTGACCGGCCCCGGTCGGTGCTGGTCGGGCTGCTCGCGGTCTGCGTGGCCGCGCTGGTGGCGGTGCGCACCGGGCGGGCGGAGGACTTCTTCCTCGTGCAGGTGCTGGCGAACGCCGCCAGCGCGCTGGCGTGGGCGGTGAGCATCATCGTGCGCTGGCCGCTGCTGGGGGTGGTCGTCGCCACCGCGCTCGGGCAGCGCGGGCGCTGGCGCCGTGACCCGGCGCTGCTGCGGGCGTACGGGCGGGCCAGTTGGGTGTGGACGGCGACCTACCTGCTGCGTCTGGCGGTGTTCGTGCCGCTGTATCTCGGTGGTCACGTGCTCGCCCTGACCGTCGCCCGGGTAGGACTGACCTGGCCGCTGGTCGCGGCGGCCCTGGCGGCCAGTTGGGCTGTGCTGCGCCGGTCGCTGCCGGCCGGTCATCCGGGGCTGCGGCACCCGGTGACGGCGCGAACCGAGCCGGGCGCGAGGGCGCCCGACGACGGCGCGTCGAACGCGCCGGGGCTGGAACAATAAGGGAGAGGCCGCCACGGGGGGAGCGGCCTCTCCGGTGATGTACGTTACTCCGTCCCAGGCCGGGTTGTGATCCCGGGGCGGTCACTTTTTTTCGCTATGTGCGCGCCGTGCTCGGCGGGTCGGGGTGGTGGGGTGGGCCGACCGCTCCGCTGCGTCGGCCAGAGGGCCGACCCACCCCGGCCTGACCGTGGGTGTCAGGCCGTCAACCGGACCTGCCTCTACCCCCGAGGCTCGGCCGGTGCCTCCGGGTGGGTCACACCCACCCGGAGGAGTTCGTTCAGCCGTTGGGGAACAACTTCCCGTAGTCGGCGTAGGCCATGGCGACGTCCGCCTGTGCCCAGAAGCGGTGGTAACGGAACTCGGGCTCCGGCCCACCGTCGAGGTACGCCTGCACCTTCGGCCACGCCGGGTCGTCCTTGTAGAACGACCGGATGTCGACGAAGCTCTTGCCCGGGGCGATGACGTCACCGTTGGGCATCTCACCGGTCCAGCCCGGCGGGATGTACAGGCCCTGCCCGGTGGAGGCGTCGTAGACGTCGTCGAAGCGCCGGTAGTCGCCACGCTTCTCCACCGTCGAGACACCCTGGGCGTCGCTGTGCGAGTGCAGCGCGTCCAGCAGACCCTTGGCGGTGGTCTTCGCCGCCGTGTTGCCCGACTTCGCCGCGTACGCGATGAGGGTGCGGGCGTAGGCGGCGGCGACCCCGACGTCCTGGCCCTTGACCGTCACCTCGACGTGCAGGTTGGTGTTCGGCTGCGGGTTGCTCGGGTTCCAGTTGTTGGGCTGGCCGGTCCACTTCATGTCCGACGGGATGGACCAGTTGGCGCCCAGCGTGGTGTTGGCGATCGCCCACGGCACCCACTTGTCCAACAGCGCCTTGGCCTTGGCGTTGCCGCTGACCAGGTACAGCTCGGCGATGCGCTGCATCGACCAGGCCTGCATGCCGAACCACTGGTTCGACGGCGGGTCGTTGTAGACCGGGTCCTCGTCGTAGAACATGCCGTAGAAGGTGGCCGTGCCGGCCGGCGGCTGGCCGTAGTGACCGCCCCAGCTGTTGGTCGCGCCACCGGCGATGCCGCCCTCGGCGGACTGGAGCCAGGTGTAGAGCTCCAGCTGCCGGTTGAGGCTGTTGGTCCAGTCCGCCGCCGCCGTCGGCGAGCGCGGCTTGAGCTCGTCGACGTTGGTCAGCGCCCAGGCCGCGAACGGGTTCTGGTAGCCGAAGTGGCTGTGGCTGGAGCCGATCCGCCAGGACCAGTTCTGGCTGGTCTCGTACGCGCCGCCCCAGGCGTAGTACCAGGAGAGCAGGTAGTGGGCGGAGGTGCGGCCGGAGCCGGCCGGGCAGGCGCTGGCCCCGACGCAGTTGCCGACCCGCTTGAAGTACTTGTCGAACAGGGCGTACCGCAGGTAGTCACCCATCTTGGCGGCCTTGGCCACGGTGGCCGCGACGTCGGCTGCCTTGTTCTGCTCCTTGGCCCAGGTCAGCGCCCAGTACGCGGCCTGCACGGCGCGCGCGTCGGCGTCCGGGGCGTTGGTGTACTTCCACTGCTTGGCGGGGGCCTGGCTCTCCTTGATGAACAGGTCCAGGTAGCCGTACTGACCGCCGTGGGCGAAGGTGTCGCAGGACGGCTGCGGCACGGTCTCCCACACCGACTCCTGGGTGCCCCGCTGGAAGGTGTTGATGTACGCGGGGCGGGTGGTGCCGTCGCCGCAGCGGCCGTAGCCGTAGACGTTGTCGACGTCCAGCAGCCAGTGCATGCCGTAGATGGAGCCGGTGTTGTAGGTAGACCGCAGTTCCGCGCGCAGCGGATCCTGGCCGACCGGCACGTTCGAGTCCAGCTGCGACGGGTACTGGCTGGGCAGGTCGTGCTCGGCGGCGTAGGTGGCGTCACCGGCGGAGCCGGCGGTCGGCTGGTCGGCGTCGGACGGGATGATGTACTTCTCCATCACCGTCCAGGCGCTGTTGAACGGCGCCCAGTTCTGGGTCACCCGACCGTAGTAGGCCTCCAGCCACAGCCAGAAGCTGAACGCCTCGGAGGTGGTCTCGTGGCCGTGGTCCGGCGCCTCGACGATGAGCGTCTCGATGGAGTGGTACGGCACGCCCTCCGGGCTGAAGTAGCCCGAGTTTTTGATCTTGTTGTACTGGGTGAGGAAGCGCTGCACGTACTCGCCGTCGCCGCCGGGCACGTCGTTGTCGATTTCGGTGACCGTGACGGTCGCCGGCGTGTGGCCGGTGGCCGAGGCGGTGACCGTGGCGGTGCCGCCGACGGTGTCTTCGTCCTCCGCGGCCCGGACGGTCACGTTGACGCCGGTGTTCCAGTTCGACGTGGTCAGCGTCGCCGAGGTCGGCGTGACGGTGACGTCCGTGTCGCCGGTACGCGCCAGGCTCACCGCGACGTTGGCGGTGGGCGCCCGGTTCAGCTTGAGGTTGAACGTCGAACTGCCGCCCTCGGGGACGGTCACCGCGGTCGGCGTGGCGACCAGGGCCGGCGAGGTGGCGCCGGCGACGGTGAACGACCGCTCGGCGATCGCCGACAGACCGCTGTTGTCGTACGCCCTGGCCTGCACGGTGTAGTCACCGGCCGGCAGGCTCTCCAGGGTGTACGCGTACGGCGCGCTGGTGTCGGTGTTGACCAGCAGCCCGTTGCGGTAGAACTCGACCCGGGCGACGGTGCCGTCCGGGTCGCTGGCGGTGGCGGTCAGCGGCACGGTCGCCGGGGCCGTGAACGGGCCGGCGGGCACCGACAGGCTGACCGTCGGGGGCTGCTGCGCCGTGCCACCACAGGTGACCCCGTTGACCGAGAACGAGGTCGGCTTCCCGTTGGTGCCGGAGTGGGAGCCGTTGAAGCCGATGCTGGTGCTGCCGCCGGCCGGGATGTTGCCGTTCCAGGCTTCGTTGACGGCGGTGACCTCGTTGCCGCTCTGGCTCCACCGGGCCGACCAGCCCTGAGTGACCCGCTGGTTGCCGGGGAAGGCGAACTTCAGGGTCCACCCGTTGATCGCGTCGCCGGTGTTTCTGATGGTGACGTTGGCGGTGAAGCCGTTGCTCCAGTCATTTGTCGTATAAACCACGTCGCAGGCCGGTGCGGCCTGTGCGGCGGCGGCGGGGACGGTCGCCCCACCGATCGCCAGCGCCGCGGCGGCGAGCCACGCCAGGCGCCGACGTCTAGCCAGGTTTCTCATCTGCGCGGTGTCTCCTCGGACCAGGCCGGTGGCGGTGGCGCCCCGGCGGTGGCGCCTCGGGGGACGACAGGTCCGCCGAGGTGCCAGTGGATGGTGGTCGCTGCGGCCCGAGTCGGGCCGGCGCGGCGGGGCGCCGTGCGGGACGGCAGCTGCTCCCGCTGCTGGCAGGACGCCGTACCGGATGAACCGGAAGCCCTCGGCGACCCGCGCTCACGCGTACCTTGGCTCCGCGCGGTCGATCGACAGTGTGCCATGGAAGCGCTCCCAATGCCAGCAAGGGAACTTCCGGAAACACCGACTTGTTTCGATCTCGTTTTGGGGCTTTCACAAAGCCGTGACGGGCGTTACAGTCGCAGCAACGTCGATGGGAGCGCTTCCATCGACAGAGTTCCACCCGGAATATCACTCGGGGTCGTGCCCACGGCTCCGGGGAACAGACCACAGGCCGACGGCGGGCCAGCCCGGACACCGCCGTCAGCCGTCACCCCACCATAGTGGAGGGAGGTGGATCCTCAGCCACTCGCGTGGCCCGGCTCCCGCGCGACACGCACAACTGGGACGCCAATCCGAACGTGCGTGTACCGCAACACGGTGGGGACGGGGGTTGCCCTCCCCCGTCCCCACACTAAACCCCCGTTCACGATGGGAAAAGAGGCCGACGGGTCAGACGCGCACCACCCGCGCGCCCCGCACGGCAGTCGACCCGCCCCGCCGACCGCCATCCGCGACGCCCCGCCGACCGCCCGGGCGCGCACCACCGGTCCGCCCGCGGTACTCGGCGCACCCGGTCCCGCTCGCACCACCTGCCCGACCGGCACAGCGCCCTCCCCCACCCCACGTCATCCCGCCACCGAGGCCGTCCGCCCCACCCCTCGTGACGACTCGACCCGGCGGGGACCGCCTACCGTCTACCCTTTTTTGGGAGCGCTCCCGGGCCAGGCGGTCGTCCCCATCCACGAGGAGAACCCATGTCGATACTCACCAGGCGGCACCTGCTGCGCCGCGCGGCGCTCTCGGCCACCGCCGCCACTCCGGTCAGCGCCGTCCTCGGCAGCACCGCCGCGGCCACCACGGCCACCGGTCTCGCCGGCTGCCAGCCCGGCGACCCGGCCGACAAGACGGCCACCGCGTCGAACCCGAGCACCCGGCGGTCCTTCCCGCCCGACTTCGGTTGGGGCGCCGCGACCTCCGCTTACCAGATCGAGGGCGCCGCCAAGGAGGACGGCCGCGGCGAATCGATCTGGGACACGTTCAGCCACACCCCCGGGCGCATCCGCAACGGGGACACCGGCGACGTGGCCGCCGACCACTACCAACGCTATGCCGAAGACCTCGATCTGATGCGCGACCTGGGGCTGCGCAGCTACCGGTTCTCCATCTCCTGGCCGCGCATCCAGCCCGACGGAACCGGCGCCGCCAACCAACGCGGCCTCGACTTCTACCGTCGTCTCGTCGACGGTCTGCACGAACGCGGAATCGCCCCGATGGCCACGCTGTTCCACTGGGACCTGCCGCAGAGCCTGCAGGACACCGGCGGCTGGGAGTCCCGTGACGTCGCCCAACGCTTCGCCGACTACGCCACCATCGTCTTCGACGCCCTCGGTGACCGGGTGCCGGTCTGGCTGACCATCAACGAGCCCAAGACCGTGGTGCAGAACGGCTACCTCTTCGGCCACCACGCCCCCGGCCGGCAGGACCCCGACGCGGCGTACCTGGTCGCACACCACCTCCAGCTCGCCCACGGCCTCGCCGTCGGCGCCCTGCGGGCCAGCGGGGTGAAAAGCCGCATCGGCCCCGCCTTCAACCTGCATCCCTGCTACCCCGCCGACGACTCGTCCGCCGCCGTGGAGGCCGCCCGCCTCTACGACGGTTACGAGAACCGCCTCTACCTAGACTCCGCGCTGACCGGTAGTTATCCCGCCGACGTGCTGGCCGATCTCGGCCCCGACAGCCGGATGGTCCGCGGCATCCGCGACGGCGACCTGGAGATCATCTCCACCCCGATCGACCTGCTCGCCGTGCAGTACTACACCCCGATCTACGTCACCGCGTCCGGCGACACGGCACGCCGCTGGCCCACCTCCGAGGCGGAGTGGCAGCAGATCTACCCCGACGGGATGTACGACATCCTGACCCGGGTCACCCGCGACTACGGGCCGATCCCCCTCACCGTCACCGAGAACGGCCTGCCCACCCCCGACGAACTCAGCGCCGACGGCACCGTCGAGGACGACGGTCGGGTCACGTTCCTCCGCGACCACCTGACCGCCGCCCACCGGGCCATCGCCGAGGGCGTGCCGCTGGAGAGCTTCCACGTCTGGTCCCTGCTCGACAACTTCGAGTGGGCCGAGGGCTACGAGCAGCGCTGGGGATTGATCTATGTCGACTACCCGACCCAGCGTCGGGTGTTCAAGCGCAGCGCCCACTGGTACCGCCAGGTCATCGCGGACAACGCGGTCTGACCCGTCAGCGCGGCGGCGTCCCGACCCGGGGCGCCGCTGCGCGTACGATCACCACATGCGTGAGCACAGCCGTCTCGGCCGGCCGTTCTGGACCTTCTGGAGCGCCGCCGCGCTGGCCAACCTCGGCGACGGCATCCGGATGGCCGCCTTTCCACTGCTGGCCGCCGCACTCACCGACGACCCGCTGGCCGTCGGTGCCGTCGCCGCCGCGCAGTTCCTGCCGTGGCTCGTCTCCGGACTGCTCGCCGGGGCCCTCGCCGACCGCCGAGCTACCCGTACGCTGCTCGCCGCCGCCGACACCGGCCGGGTCGTGGTGCTGGCCGCGCTGGCCACCACTGTCGCCCTGGGCTGGGCCACCATCGCGCTCGTCGTCGCCGCCGCGTTCCTGCTCGGCGTCGGCGAGACCATCCGGGACACCGCCGCCCAGACCGCCGTACCCAGGCTCGTCCCCGACGCGCAACTGGAGAAGGCCAACGGGCGACTGGTCGCCGGGGAGATCGTCGGCAACGAATTCGTCGGCCCACCGGTGGGCGCCCTGCTGTTCGTGCTCGGTGCCGCCATCCCGTTCGCCGTCAACGGAGCCGCCCTGGCCCTGGCGGTGATGCTCGTGCTCTCCCTGCCGCTGACCCTGGCGCACCGGGCCACCGCGACCGCCGGGGATACTCCGCCGGCCGCCGACGGCGACGGCGCACTGGCCGGCCTGCGCTGGCTCGTCCGCCAGCCGATGCTGCGCACCCTGGTGTTCGTCACCGCCGCCGTGGCCGCCGCGGACACCGCCTGGTTCGCGATCTTCGTGCTCTACGCCCGCGACGCCCTCGACCTCGGCGCGTTCGGCTTCGGCCTGCTGCTGGCCACCGGGGCGGCCGGTGGCCTGATCGGCTCGTTCGCCGCCGACCGTCTCGTCGCCCGCTTCCACCACCGGTCCGTGTTGACCTGGTCCATGGCCGTCACCGCCGGCGTACCGGTCCTGCTGGCCGTCGTCGGGCACCGCGCCGTCGCGGTGCTCGTGGTGATCACCACCAGCGCCGCGTTCGCCGTGCTCAACGTCGCCGCGCTGTCGGTACGCCAACGACTGGTGCCGGGCGGGCTGCTCGGTCGGGTCATCGCCGCCTCCCGCGTGGTCACCTACAGCTGCACCGCGCTGGGGGCGCTGGCCGGTGGTGCCCTGGCCGCCCGTGCCGGCATCGAGGCGCCGTTCCTGTTCAGCGGCATCGTCGCCGTGGCCGCCACGGTCGCCTGGTGGGTCGCGTCCCGACCCACCACCCCCGGCAGCGCGCCCGGCCTCCGGTGAACGCACCGTCAGCCGGCCGCTAACCACTCCGCCGGATCAGCGGGGCAGCGCCTGCTGAAGTTCGGCGCGCAGGGCCGGGGTCAGCATCTCGCCGGCCTGCTTCGCCAGCCGGGCCATCTCGTAGCCCACCACGCCGATGTCGGCGTCCGCCGCCGCCAGAGTGGCCAGGATCGAGCCGTCGCGTACCTGCATCACCAGGAAGTAGCCGCGGCCCATCTCCACGACGGTCTGCTTCACCACGTCCCCGTCGAACATCTGGGCGGCACCGGCGGTGATGCTCATCAGTCCCGAGGTAACCGCCGCGAGCTTGTCGGCGTGGTCCCGCGGCAGGTGGTCGGATATCGCGACCAGCAGCCCGTCGGAGGAGACCACCACCGCGTGCGCCACCCCGGGCACCCGCTCCGCGAACGCGCTGACCAGCCAGCTCAGGTCGCGAGCCTCCTGCGACAACGTCGTCACTTCCGTCCTCCTTCGCTCCACGCCCCGAGCGGTGGCACGGGTATCTCCGTGGTCTCCTCAGCCTCGGCCCGCCGTACGCCGCTGTACAACCTGGACAACATCCCGCCGACGGCTTCCGGGTCTGGATCGTTGCGGGTCGCCGACTGCTGCTCCGGACGTGCCGACTGGGTCACCGCACTGAGCTGGGCCATCGGCACCCGCATCGGCAGGCCCCGTTCGTTCGTCCCGGCGGTCACCGGCACGGCCGGCGGCGCCGGTGCGCCGGCACCGACCGCAGCGACCGACGATGTGGGTCCCTCCCGCGACCACCAGCCGCTCCCGCCGCTCGCCGGTGCGGCGGCGGGGGCGAGCACGTCCTCGGCGCGTACCGGAACCGGGTGGGCCTGGCGGGGCACCGTGGTCGGACGCCGCCCAGCCACCGGCAGATCCGCCGGCCCCGGGTCGGCCGGGGCGACCGGGCGAGGTGTCGCGACGGGCAGCCCGCGCGGCGCGGGCACCGGGTCCAGACTCGGCGGCGGCGCTGCGGCGAGCAGCGGACGCGGCAGGCGTACCCGGGCCACCAGCCCACCGGCACCGCCGTGCAACCGCACCTCGATGCCGTGTCGAGCGGCGAGGTGACTGACCACGAACAGACCCATCCGCTCGACCGTCGCCACGTCGGCGGCCGGCGGGGCGGCCAGCACCGCATTCGCCTCCGCCAGCGCCGTCGCGCTCATCCCGAGGCCCTGGTCGGCGATCTCGATCACCGCCCCCGGCCCCTCCACCCGGGCCATCACCTGCACGATGGTGTCCGGCCGGGAGAAGGCGGTCGCGTTCTCCAGCAACTCGGCCAACAGGTGCACCAGCTCACCCACCGCGTGCCCGACCACGTGCAGATCCGCCACCGCCTCGTGCCGCACCCGCTGGTACTGCTCGATCTCGGCGCTGGCCGCCAGCAGCACGGCGCTCAGCCCGATCGGCCGGTTCCACCGGCGGGTCGACTCGGTACCGGCGAGCACCAGCAGGCTCTCGTCGTTACGGCGCATCCGGGCGGCGAGGTGGTCCAGCTTGAACAGGTTCTCCAGCTGCTCGGGGTCGCCCTCCTCGCGCTCCAGGTCGTCGAGCAGCTCCAGTTGCCGCTCCACCAGCACCTGGCTGCGTCTGGCGAGATTGATGAACATCGCGTTGACGTTGCGCCGCATGTTCGCCTGCTCGACGGCCACCCCGACGGCGCTGCGGTGCACCGCGACGAACGCCTCGGCCAGTTCACCGATCTCGTCGAGCGACCGTACGACCGCCGGCGAGACGTCGATCGGTGGTACGCCACCGGAGACCGACCGCAGCCGGGCCAGCGCCTCGGGCAGCTCGATCTGCGCGATCCGCAGCGCCTGCGAGCGGAGCAGCCGGATGGACCGGGCCAGCGACCGACCGATCAGCACCGAGATCAGCACCGCCACCAGCAGGACCGAGATGATCACGCCGACGACCAGCAGCGTCTCCCGCAACTGGGTCTCGCTCGCGTCGTCGGCCTGGCGCGCCGAGGCTGACAGCACCTCCGCCTCGAAGCGTTGCAACAGCTCGTGGCGGGCCTCGCTGGCCGTCCACCACTGCTCCGCATCCAGCACCGCCGACCCCGACACGCCCTGCGACAGCGCCTGCTCCTCCATCCGGGAGGCGGCGACAAAGGCGGGGTCCAGGCTCATCTCGTCGTAGCGGGTCACCTGCGCGCTCGTCGCCGCGATGCGAAACGCGCCGAGCGCGGTCAGCTGACGCGCCCGCAGGTCGGGCAACTGGGCCGCGTCCTCGGAGTCGTAGCTGCCGACACGGGCCGCCGAGTACAGCTCCGCCCGGACCCGCGAGGAGAGTTCCTTCGCCCGGGCGAACTGCACGTAGCGCAGCACCGCGTCGGCCAGCTCCGGCCGGTCGGCGCCCGGCGTCGGCTGGGCGAGCAGATTCAGCAGGGCGTCGATCGCCCGGTGGTAGTTACCGATGATGGTGTCGTCGGTGAGCAACACCGTGGTCATCGTGTTCCGGATGTAGCCGACCTGCTGGTACGCCTGCGAGGCCACCACGTAGACGTCCCGCCACGAGGCGTCCGCCTCGGCCAACGGCTCAGCCGCCGCGCGCAGCTCCGCCGCCGCCTGGTCGGCGGCGTCACGATAGGGCTGCAACACGGCCAGCCGCTCCTCGCTCGCGGCCTCGTCGGCGGCGTCACGCAGCGCGGGCAGTTCCCCGGCCGTACGGTCGCGCTCCATCTGCAACCGGTGGGTCAGCGCGGTGATCTCGCGTCCGATGCCGACCTGGGCGGCGAAGTCACCCAGCACGTTGGCGCTGCTGACCAGGCTCTGGGTCTGCACCCCCGCCAGCACCAGGAAGGCGACCGACGGAATGACCAGCACCGTGGCCAGCTTGGTACGCATCCGCCAGTCCCGCAGGCGCAGGGCGGAGCGACGTCGGTGGGGTACCACCCGGACGTCGAACCGACGCCGGCGGTGCTGCGACACCCCGTGCGTCTGCTCCGGTCCTACAGCCACCCGCTCCTCCTCCCCCACGCGTCCGCCGCGGTCCGGGGAGCGCCGTCCATCCAACCAGGCCCGAGAGCAGTGTCAACGCCCTGCCCTTATGAACGGTTCAGGAAGGGTACTGCTGGTCGCAACCCTATGCCGAGGTTGCCGAGTCTTGATCATCCGTCCGGCCGATGTCGGCCACCACCACGGCATCGGCGATCCGGCCGGTGGCCACCAACGCCGCGCCGGTGGCCCCGATCTCGGGGTGCCGCGCGAAGTGGACCGGCCGGGGGGCCAGCACCGCTGTGAACGCTCTCCGCCA
The DNA here is from genome assembly GCF_027497175.1 of Verrucosispora sp. WMMD573. Lineage (NCBI taxonomy): Bacteria > Bacillati > Actinomycetota > Actinomycetes > Micromonosporales > Micromonosporaceae > Micromonospora > Verrucosispora sp. WMMD573. Next base: position 5,676,607 of record NZ_CP114901.1, read on the forward strand.
CCAGGTCGAGGCGGCCATCGCGCCGCCGCCGAGGACCACCTCCACCGGCCGACCGACCGTGGACTCCAGCACCTCAAGGTCATCGACGACCTGCTCGCACACCCCGTACATGAGCCCGGCCAGCATCTCCACGGCAGTGGTGCCGAAGCCCAGTCCCCGCAGCTCACCCAGCCCGGCCGGGCGCATGCCCGGCGGACGGTCGCCGCCGAAACGGACGTCGGCCGGCCGACCGCCGCCGGGTGGCAGCAGGTCCAGCGCCGCCTCCAACTCGCGGCCGCTCGGCAGCCGCAGTTCCCGGTCCGCCCAGGCGAACAGGTTCCCTCCCGAGGAGTACGCCACCCCGCTCACCACATGGTCGTGGTCGACGCGGTAGCGCCACAACCGGTGCGGCAGGGCTGTCGACTCGGCGGACGTCGGCATCCACTGCAACAGCCGCACCGCCGAGGAGGTGCCGACGGTCACCGCCGCCCGGGTGGGGTCGATGCAGCCGGAGCCGACGTTGGAGGCGGCACCGTCACCGAGCGGTGCGGACCACCGGGCCCGGGCCAGGGCCGGCCACCGCCGCCCGTACTCGGCGCGCAGCTTCCCGTGCCAGCCGCGTGGAGCCAACTCGGGAAGGTCGGCACCGTCGCTGCCGGCCAGCGCGCACGCCTCCGGGTCCCAGTCGAGGTTGTGCAGGTCCAGCAGGCCGGTGCCGGACGCCTGGGACATCGACATCGGCGCCTCGGTGAGCAGCCCGCCGAGCACGTACTCGACCAGTCCGGTGAATCGAGCGACCCGGTCACCGGTGTGCTCCCGCAGCCAGGGCAGCCGCACCGACCAGTAACAGCGGTGCCACCAGGTGCCGGTGCGCTGGTGGAAGGCGTCCGGGTCGGCCGGGCCGACCGCCGTGGCCGAGGGCTCGGGCCGGGTGTCCAGCCAGGTCAGCACCGGGCCGAGCGGCTCGTCGTCGGTGCCCAGCGGCACCACCGAGTGCCACTGACCGCTGATCGCCACCAGTTCCACCCCGTCCAGCCACCCCTGCCCGTGCAACTCGTCCAGGCACTCGATCAGGCAGGCCAGATAGGCACGGGCGTCCAGGGTGCCGGCACCCTCGTCGTCGACGGTGACCACCATGCGGCGACGAGCCAGCGCTCCCGGCAACGGTTGCGCGTCGTCCAGCACGAGCCCACGCACCGACGAGGTGCCCAGGTCCAGCGCGAGAATCTTCATCGCCGGTCAACGTACCCGGTGATCGTGACGCGACAACGCTGCCGGGCGCCGGATCCGCCGATCGGCTTCCGCGCCGACCGCCCGACGCGTAGAGTGTTCGCATGCTCGCGCGATTGACCTGCTGGTGGCCCGCCGACCCGGCGGCCCTCCCCCGCGCGTAGCTTCATCCCACGCGGCCGCCCGACGAGGCGGCCGCCGGTCATTTCCCGGTCCCCGGGCCGCCCCCGACGGTGGTCACCGGCCCGAGGAGACCGATGCACCAGCTCACCGACCTGCTCAACACGCTCGCCGCCGGCTTCGATCCCGGCCCGTTCGCCCTGTTACGCCGTGACGGCGCCGAACATCTCGACCTGTTCACCGGCACCGTGACGACCGTCGACCGGCTCGCCGACATCCCTCTGCCCGCCGCCACCGCCGGCCCGGCGACGCTGGCCCTGGTGCCGTACCGGCAGGTCGCCGAGCGGGGCTTCGCCTGTGCCGACGACGGGGTACCACTGGAATGCCTCCGCATCGACCACCACCACCGGCTGCCGCTGGCCGGTGTCCTCGACGCGCTGCCGACCGCGCCCATCCGCACCACCGGCGCCGCGTTCGACATCAGCGACGACGAGTACGCCGCCATCGTGGCCCGGGTGCTGAGCGACGAGATCGGCCATGGACAGGGCGCGAACTTCGTCATCCACCGCACCCTGCGCGCCCAGGTGCAGGGCGGCCCGCTGGCCGCCGCGCTGGCCGCGCTGCGTTCGCTGCTGATCCGCGAGCGCGGAGCGTACTGGACGTTCGTGGTGCACACCGGGGCGCGCACCCTGGTCGGCGCCAGCCCGGAGCGGCACGTCAGCGTCGACGACGGTCTGGTGCTGATGAACCCGATCAGCGGCACGTTCCGGCACACCGGCGCCGCCGCCGACCGGGCAGCGCTGCTGCGTTTTCTCGCCGACACCAAGGAAACCGAAGAGCTGTACATGGTCCTCGACGAGGAGTTGAAGATGATGGCCACCGTCGCCGAGCACGGTGGGCAGGTCGTCGGGCCCTACCTCAAGGAGATGTCGCATCTGGCGCATACCGAGTACCTGCTGGCCGGACGGGGCACGAAGGACGTCCGCGAGGTGCTGCGGGAGACGATGTTCGCGCCGACGGTGACCGGCAGCCCGATGGAGAACGCCTGCCGGGTGATCGCCCGACACGAACGCGCCGGACGCCGCTACTACTCCGGGGTGCTGGCCCTGCTCGGCCACGACGAGACGGGCCGGCAGAGCCTCGACGCGCCGATCCTGATCCGTACCGCCGAGATCTCTCCCGCCGGTGAGCTGCGGGTACCGGTCGGCGCGACCCTGGTCCGCCACTCCACTCCCGCCGCCGAGGTCGCGGAGACCCACGCCAAGGCCGCCGGCGTGCTGGCCGCCCTCGGTCTCGGACCGCAGGCGCCGGCTGGGCCGCACGCGTCGCACCGGCTCGCCGACGATCCGCAGGTGCGCGCCGCCCTCGCCGCCCGCAACGCACCACTGGCCCGATTCTGGCTGGACCAGCGGCCACCGGGCGCGCTGGCCCTGCCCGCCCTGGCCGGCCGCCGGGCCCTCATCGTCGACGGCGAGGACACCTTCACCGGGATGCTGGCCCACCAGCTCGACGCCCTTGGCCTGTCGGTGACCGTCCAGCCGTGGCAGGACGGACAGCCGGTTCGGGCGTACGACCTGGTGGTGGTCGGACCGGGCCCGGGTGACCCGACCGGCGACACGGAGAAGATGACCAGGCTGCGCGCCCTGCTCACCCGGTTGCTGGATGCCGGGCACCCGACGCTCGCCGTCTGTCTCGGTCACCAGCTCCTCGCCGGTCTGCTCGGGCTGCCCGTGCACCGCCGGGACGCGCCCTACCAGGGGCTGCAACGCACGGTCACCCTCTTTGGCACGCCCCGCCGGGTCGGCTTCTACGCCACCTTCACCGCCCGTGCCACCACCGACCGCCTGGACGGCCCGTACGGGCCGGTGGAACTGGCACGCGACGAGGCCGACGGCGCGGTGCACGCCCTGCGCGGGCGCGGCTTCGCCGGGGTGCAGTTCCATCCCGAGTCGGTGCTCAGCCCGGACGGGGTGGCGGTGCTGACCGACCTGCTGCGCGAGCTGCTGCCCGCACCGGCCGGTGAGTTGTCCCCGGCGGCACAGGCATAGCCGGCCCGATCCCGGGTAGCGCTGTCGATGGCCGACGGTCCGGGCGGGTATGAGAGCCCCCGCCCGGACCGTCGGTCCTGTCGTGTCGGACCGCTCAGCCGGTCATGCCCTGCTTGAGCGCCGCGCCGATGTGTACCGCCCGCTTGGCGGTCAGCGCCATCGCGCCCAGCGCCACGTGGTCGGGTGCGGTCTCGCCGTTGTTGCTGGTGTGCGAGGCACCGTACGGGTTGCCGGCGGTGAACTGACTCGGCTCGGTGTACCCGGGGGTGACCACGATCCCGCCCCAGTGGTAGAAGACGTGGAACAGCGAGAGCAGCGTCGACTCCTGCCCACCGTGCTCCGTGGCGGTGGAGGTGAAGGCCGAGTAGACCTTGTTCGCCAGCGCCCCCTGGGCCCACAGCGGGCCGGTGGTGTCGATGAACTGCTTGAGCTGAGCGGCGATCAGGCCGTAGCGGGTCGGTGAACCGAAGATCACCACGTCCGCCCAGCTCAGGTCGTCCGGCTGTGCCTCCTCCACATCCTGGGTCTCCATCCGGTGTGCCTGCCATCCCGAGTTGGAGCGGATCGCCTCGTCCGGCGCCAGCTCGCGTACCTTGCGCAGCCGCACCTCCGCGCCCGCCTCACCGGCGGCCTCGCAGGCAGCCTGCGCCATCTGGTAGGTGATGCCCGTGGCGCTGTAGTAGATCACCGCCACCTTGACCTGTGCCGCCATCACTAGTCCTTCCTTCTCGGGATCAGCTCCGGCGACTACCCGATGCTTGCCGCGACAAACATTGGGCGGTGCGCCGTGCCCGGCGGGCGGATATCCGGTGGCCGGGGCCGGCGGCGGGGTGGCAGGCTGACCGGCGATGGAGATCAGGATCGCGACCCCCGACGACTGGCCCGGCATCTGGCCCTTCCTGCGGGAGATCGTCGTCGCGGGTGAGACGTACACCTGGCCCCGGGACGTCGACGAGGCGCGGGCCCGGCAGATGTGGCTGGTCGCTCCGCCCGGGCGCACCGTGGTCGCGGTCGACACCGACGGCACGGTCCTCGGCTCGGCGAAGCTGACCCCCAACCAGCTCGGCCCGGGGGCACACGTCGCCAATGCCAGTTTCATGGTCGCTCCGGCGGCGGCCGGGCGCGGCATCGGGCGGGCCCTCGCCGAGTACGTGCTGGACCTGGCCCGCGCCGACGGCTACCGGGCGATGCAGTTCAACGCGGTGGTGGCGGTCAACACCCGGGCGGTGGCGCTGTGGCGGTCGCTCGGCTTCGAGGTGGTGGGCCGGATCCCGGAGGGCTTCCGACACTCCGCCGAGGGCTACGTCGACCTGCTGGTGATGTATCGGCGGCTCTGAGCGGCGCGGCGACCGTCGCGCACCGCCGGATAACCTGGGCCGGTGATGCTGCCCCTGCCGACCGGCGAGTTCCAGGCTTACCTGTTCGATTGCGACGGCACGATCGTCGACTCGATGCCCCAGCACTACACCGCGTGGCGGGACACCCTCGACCGGTGGGGCTGCGCCTTCCCCGAAGACCTCTTCTACGCCTGGGCCGGGCGGCCGACCGCGGACATCGTCGTCGCCCTCAACGAGCAGCACGGCCTGAACATGCCGGTGGAGACGGTCGTCGCCCACCGCGAGACGCGTTTCCAGCAGTTGCTGCCCACCGCCACCGGCATCCCCGGTGTGCTGCGGCACATCGACGACGCGCACGGACGCATCCCGTTCGCCGTGGTCTCCGGCAGCACCCGCGAGGCGGTCACCGCCTCGCTCGACGCGCTGGGCATCCGCGACCGATTCGACGTGCTGGTCTGTGCGGGCGACTACGCCCGCCCCAAGCCCGACCCGGAGCCGTTCCTGCGCGCCGCCGAACTGCTCGGCGTACCGGCGAGGTCCTGCCTGGTCTTCGAGGACGCGGACCTGGGCATCGCGGCGGCGACCGCGGCGGGCATGGCCGCCGTCCGCGTGCCGCCGCCGCGCCGGGGCTGACCCCGCGGCTTGCTCAAGATATCCGCAAGTTGCGTGGTTCACAGTTCTCGGACACGTAGGAAAACGTCATCCTGATGACACCGGTGCCGGCGATCCCCGTCGCCGCCCCGCACCGGTCGACCTGAACGGGGGATCGCGCTCCGCCACCAATGACGTTGGCGTAGCGCGATCAGGGGAGCCGCTCGGCCACCGGGCAGTTCGTGTTGTCGGTGCCCGCACCTATGCTGCCGTCGACCACCGAATGGAAGGCGGCCGACGACGTGGCACCACCCGGCACGATCGCGCTGAGCGGCTCCGAGGCCCTCGCGCTGCGGATGACCAGCCTGCTGCTGCGCCCCCATCCCACCGCCGTCGCGCCGACGACCGTGGCCGAGGTGGTGGAGTGGTTCGGCGCCATGCAGGCACAGGATCTGGCGAGCGGCATGTGGTCGCTTGGCGTGAGGCTGCCCGGGTTCACCCATGCCGAGGTGCACGCCGCGTTGGAACGCCGGGAGGCACTGCGGACCTGGCCGATGCGCGGCACCATCCACCTGGTGCCGGCCCTTGATGCCCGCTGGCTGCTGGAGCTGACCGGCGTACGCACGCTCACCGGCGCGGCGAAGCGACGTGAGTTCCTCGGCCTGGCGGAGGCGGAGGCGGACCGCGCGGCCGACGTACTGGGTGCAGCCCTCACCGGAGGCGGCCGGCTGACCCGCACCGAGTGCGTGGCCGCCCTGGTAGCGGCCGGCATCGACGGCGCTGGCCAGCGCGGCTACCACCTGCTGTGGTACGCGGCCCAGCGCGGGGTCACCTGCATCGCCCCCAACATCGGCACCGAGCAGACCTTCGCGCTGCTCGACGAGTGGGCACCCGGCCAGCGGCAGCTCGACCGCGACGAGGCGCTGGCCACCCTGGCGCTGCGCTACTTCCGCAGCCACGGCCCCACCACCCGGCAGGACTTCGCCGGCTGGACGGGCCTGACCGCTGCCGACGCCAAACGCGGCATCGCCGCCGCCGGCGCGGACCTGACCACAGTCCTGGTCGACGGCGTCGAGGCGGTGCTGCACACGCCGCTGCTGGACGCACCCCGCGCCGTGGTGGACGACGTGCTGACCCTGCCCGGCTTCGACGAGTACCTGCTCGGCTACAAGGACCGCGCGCTGATGCTCGACCCGGAGCACAAGCAGGCCATCATCCCCGGTGGCAACGGTGTCTTCCAGGCCACAGTCGTGGTCGGGGGCCGGGTGGTCGGCACCTGGAAACGCAGCCTGGCCAAGACCCGCGTCACCCTCACCGTGAAACCGCTGGCCGACCTCGGCCCGGCCCGCCGCGAGCAGATCGAGCAGGCGCTGCACCGGTACGCCGACTTCCTCGCCCTGCCGCCCCGGGTCACCTGGAGCGACTGAACCGGGAGGCGACCACGGCGGTCAGGCTGGCGAGTCCCGCCAACACCGCGACCGGTCCGCCAGGTCCGAGCGACGGACGGACCGCGGGGACGACCGGGCCGAGGAACACCTCGGCGTAGGTGGTCATGACAACGCCTGCGGCCACGATCGTGACGACACCGAGCCCACCGGCCACCAGCGGCAGCCACCCTCGCCGGCCCGGGTCGGTGATCGTCCACGCGGTGACCACGTTGAGCAGGACGGCCGCGCCGACGTACCAGGCCCATCCCGGAAACTCGGTGAGGCGGACGGCCCGGTCTCCGTACCAGGCCCAGGGCAGGCCGAAGACCGAGACGAGGGTTCCTGCCACGCCAGCGACGGCGGCGGCCCGAATGACGACCTTCGACATCACGTCTTCTCCACCAGATTGCGGACCACGCTGCGGGCACGGTGTCGACCGGGCGGACTCGGGTCGGCACCGTGCTCAGCGTTTCAGGTCGGCCGCCAGGAAGGCACGCATCCTGGCGCTGATGGTCGGCCAGTCGGCGGCGAACTCGTAGAAGTGATGATCCGCCTGGCTCTCGATCAGCTCGGCCCGGGGTATCCCGGCAACCAAAGCCTCGGCGTGCGCGAAGGACACCGCACCGTCCCGGCGGCTGGCGATCACCAGGGCCGGTTGGGTGACCTGCCCGGTGAGATCCTCGCGGGGGCGCAGGTCGTTGCGGAACCCTGCGCCGGAACGCATCCGGGAGAAGAGCCAGACCAACTGGGTACGCTGCGCCGGGGTCAGACCCGCCAGCACCTGGTCCGCCGGGAGGGTGGCCAGGCCGGAGAGCATCTGCCGCAGGCCACGGTCCGGCGCGCGGCGCAGCAGTGCCCGCATCCCGCCCCACGTAGCTCCCTCGGTGCCGGGCGAGAACATCAACCCCGCCAACAGGCGAGTACTACGGCGGTCCGGATAGGGCAGCGGCCCCACCGCGCTTTGCAGAATCAGCCGCTCCACAAGGGTCGGGTGACGGGCCGCGAAGGCCACCGCGGTCGGCCCGCCGGCAGAGATGCCGACCGCCGCCGTGACCCGCTCGACGCCCAGGTGCCGGCACAGGTCGGCAGTCACGTCGGCGAAGCCGGGCACGGTGGTCCCGGTGGTGACAGGGGTGCGGCCGTACCCCGGCCGTGACGGCGCCAGCACTGACGCGTCCGCCTCGTCGTAGACCCGCTCGTCCAGGGTCAGCCCGGCGCGCATGTGACCGCCGTGAAACACCACGACGACCGCCTCCCCGCGCTGCTCCAACCGATACTCCACCGGGCCGGCAGGGAGGTCCGCGATGCTCGTGGAGTGCTCCATCATGGCGGTCATCAGACGAGGCTAGAGCAGCCGGACGGCGCCGACGGCCCCGTGTTCTGCCCACGGCAGAGATGCTTGGCCGCGCCGCGCCACCCCTGCTTGGCTGGGTGCCATGCAGACACTGGTGCTCGGCGGCACGGCATGGCTGGGGCAGGAGGTGGCCCGGCAGGCGGTCGCGCGGGGACACGCCGTCACCTGCCTGGCCCGTGGGGAGAGCGGAGCGGCACCGGACGGCGCGACCCTGATCGCGGCGGACCGCCGCGACCCCGCAGCGTACGACGTGTTGCGCGACCGGGACTGGGACGCGGTGATCGAGGTCTCGTGGCAGCCGGGCTTCGTCCGGCAGGCCCTGCGCGCACTGGGCGACCGGGCCCGCCACTGGAGCTACGTCTCGTCCGTCAGCGCCTACGCCCGCCACGACACACCCGGCGCCGACGAGTCGGCGGCCACCCTGCCGGCAACGGTCCGCGACGAGGTCGACCGTGCGGAGTACGGCGAGGCGAAGGTGGCCTGCGAGCAGCTCTCCACCACCGAGGTGGGAGACCGGTTGCTGGTGGCCCGCGCCGGGCTGATCGGCGGCCCCGGCGACCACACCGATCGCTCCGGCTACTGGGTCGCCCGCGCCGCCCGCGCCCCCGAGGAACCCATGCTGGTACCCCGTACCCCCGATCTGTCGACCCAGGTGGTCGACGTGCGCGATCTGGCCGCCTGGCTGCTCGACAGTGCGACGGCCGGGACGGTCGGCACGTTCAACGCGGTCGGTCCGGTGGTGCCCTTCGGTGAATGGGTCGCCCGGTGCCGCGCCATCGGCGGGCACACCGGCCCGGTGGTCGACGTCGACGCCGACTGGCTGGTGGCCCAGGGCGTGGCCCAGTACATGGGCCCGGAGTCGCTGCCGATGTGGCTTGTCGAGCCGGGCTGGTCCGGCTGGTCGGCGCGTAGCGGCGCGGCGGCGGTCGCCGCCGGGCTGCGGCACCGGCCACGCCCAGACCTGCTGGCGGACACCCTTGCGTGGGAGCGCGAGGCGGGGCTGAACCGTGACCGGCGTGCCGGCCTGAGCGCCGGCCGAGAGGCCGAGTTGCTCGACGCCCTGGCCCAGTCGAGCGGCCCCAGGTCAGCCTACTGAGGGCTGCTGCCGGACACCTGACGCCGTAGCTGGCCGAGAACGGCGACAACATCAGGGATGTTGTCGCGTCAAGCCACTGCGAGGCAGCAACATCTCCGTAGTTGTAGGCGGCCCGGCGGGCGACCGGCGAGCGACCTACCTCCCGGCGCTTGCTCACAGCGCTGTGCCATGTCGACGTGTCGCGCTGCCAACGCAATGCGCCCGCCCCCCGAAGGGACGGGCGCTTGCACGCGTCCGGCTCAGGTCCGATCGCAGAGCTGGGTGACGAAGGCACGCCACGCGGACGGGGCGAAGGTCAGCGCCGGGCTGGTCGGGTTCTTCGAGTCGCGGACACCGACGACGCCGGGAAGATTGTCGGCTACCTCAACACAGTTGCCGCCGCTGGTGCCGCTACGGGTCGCCTTGCGCCACCGCGCGCCGTTCAGGTCCATCGATTCGCCACTTCCTTGAGGAGGTCTAGGGACTGTCGCCGGGGTAGGGCCTCGGTGCGGACGCTCTCCCACCGCTCGAAAAGCGTATCGAGGTCGGCTGGCCGGTCCACGACATCGCCGCCTAGCTGGCTTTCGAGGTGGCCGATCCAATTGCCGTCCGGCATGTGGGCCAGGGACAGTGGACCGGACAGCCCGGCGTGAAGGCCAACATCGGCCGGGATGACGTGGACGCTGATGTTGGGTCGCTCTGCGCAAGCTACAAGGTGCGAGAGTTGCCCAGCCATCATTTTCTCACCCCCGTCGCCCGCGCGGCGGATCGCTGCCTCATCGACGACCACGACGAGTTGGGGTGGAGACTCCCGTGTGAGGATGGCCTGCCGTTCAAGTCGACCAGCGACCCGGCGATCCACCTCGTCATCGGTCAGGCGGGGGTCGAGTCGTAGGACGGCGTGAGCGTATGCCTCGCTTTGCAACAGGCCCGGGATCAGGTTGGGCTCGAAGTAGCGGAGCTGCGTCGCACCGCGTTCGGCGTCGAGCCATGGCAGGAACCAGGACGGTGTGCCGAGCTTCGTCGCCAGTCGCTCGAACAGGCCACCGTTGCTCAGCGCGCGGTCGGCGCCTCGGGCGAAGTCCAAGGTCAATGCCCGAGTGCCGCCCTCAACGGCGCTGACGTGGGAGGCACTGAAGCCTGCGCCGCGACCGAATGCCTCTTGCGTCATGCCGGCCGCGCCCCGCGCCCGGCGGATCTCGCCAACGATGAAGGACGCCACGGGGTCTGGCATGTCAGACATTCAGAGCTCCCCACACTGAAGATCGATTACCCACGTCGCCACGGAGTCGGCGGCCGTTTCGCCAGCTCAGCCCGGACGGCGGAAACACCTTCCGAGAGTAGCGGTCTCCACAGCAGAGTGTCACCAGCGGAACCGCGGGCGTGGCACGGCCCGTCGGCGGGACCAGCACGGGGCCGCCCGTCGGGCGAGCACTCTCGGGCGGCCCTCCCCAACTCCGTGTCGACTGAGGAGGCCCCGCCGTGCCCGTTCCGAAGCCCACCACCGTCGTACCCGCGTCCCGCCGGCCGGCCCGGCCCGATCGTCGCCATGTCGGGTGACGCGGGAGGACGGCACGCCTCGGGTCTCCCCCGGCGTGTACCTGCTGGACCGGGCAGCTTCCCCACAGTTCGCCAGCCCGATCCTGGTGCGGGTGATCCGCGAGCTGCCAGACCGGCACCCGCCGTACGCCTGGACCTGGGTCGACTGTTATCAGCTGGATCGGCACGGCGACGCGACGGAGAAGCGGCAGTTGTTCGTGATGCCGCAGGGCATGCGCCCGGTCAACGTGGCACCGGTCCCCTACGCCACGCGACGGCGCCCGCCCCTCCGCGCCGCGCGGGCGGGAGGGTGAGCAGCGGCCCGGTCGAGCACGTCGCGTCCCGTCCCACCTGGCGCTGCCGGGCCTGCGGGACCGCCTGGCCCTGTTCCCCGGCGAAGCTGCGTCTGCTCGCGGAGTACCGCGACGACATGCCCGGCCTGATGGTCTCTCTGGTGACGTTGCGCGAGGAGGCCGCCGAGCAACTGGCCGGGCTGTGCGGCGGTGGACCGCCGACCGACCTGCACCACCGGTTCACCGACTGGGTGCCGGCCCGGCCCAGATAGGCCGCCCACCCCGGGGTCCGCGCACTCCCCCGACGCGGGCCCGGGGCGGGTCCTGCCGCCTCGACTCAATCAGTGTCGACGGTGTGGCCGAGTTCCCGGGAGATCTGGTTCGCGGTGTCGAGCAGCAGGGGAAGGCTCTCCTTGAGCTGGTCGAGGCTGGCGATGACCTCGATCGCGGTCATCGACGCGGCGGCGATGACCCGCCCGCGTGAGTCCCTGATCGGCGCGGCCATGCACATGACGTACGTGTCGTGTTCGCCGTTGTCGACGGCCCAGCCCTGGTCCCGGATGCGGAGGAGTTCCGCGTAGAGCGACTCGCGGTCGGCGTACGTGGTGGGAGTGAATCGTTCGAAGACGACGTGGGAGAGGAGGCGGTCGCGTTCCTCCGTGGGCAGATACGCCAGGATGATCTTGCCGACGGCGCTCGCGTAGATCGAGACCGCGCGCCCGATCCGCGACGGCAGCTTGACCGCGTCGAAGGCCGGGCTGTCGACCTTGTCGATGTAGATGATCTCGTCCCCGGTCAGCTGCGCCAGGTGCACGGTGTGGCCGGTCTCGCGCTGGAGCGTGCGCAGGGGCGCGGCGGCGAACTGGCGCAGGTCCATCGAGCCCAGGGCCAGTTCCGACAGTTCGATGATGCCGCTGCCGAGCACGTACGTCCCGGCACCGGTCCGGCGGACGAAGCGCGCCGATTCGAGCGTCTGGAGGATCCGCAGGGCGGTGGACTTGTGTACCCCCAGGACCTCCGCTGCCTCGGTAAGCGACAGCGGATGCTCCGCGGCACGACGGATCAGGTCGACCGCACGGCGGATCGATTGCGACAACGTCCTGTCTCCCTCCGCGCGGCGACCCGGACGGTCGCCGGTTGCATCATATGCAATGTAGTCCGCCCCAGTTGCAACCGACTATTGACACCGTTGCACATGTCGCTACGATCGTTGCAGATTCCAGCTCGGCGACTCTGACCTGCGACAGGGGAGCGACGATGAGCAAGGAGCCCTGGTTCGGCAGCGCCGCTGAGGCGTTGCCGGACGATGCCGAGGACAGCGTCCTCATCGGCCGGATCTGGGACCCGTCCGTCGACGGCCCCTCCCCGGTGACCGTCCGCGACGGCGACGTCATCGACCTCAGCCGCCGGTTCCCGACCGTCCGGGACATCTGCGAGCTGCCCGAACCCGCCAAGACCGTGGCCGGGTTGGACGGGCCACGGATCGGCGGCTTCGACGAGCTACTGGCCAACACCGGTACCACGAACCGGGACCGGAGCCGGCCCTGGCTGCTCGCCCCGGTCGATCTGCAAGCGCTCAAGGCCGCCGGCGTGACCTTTCCGGTTTCGATGATCGAACGCGTCATCGAGGAGCGGGCCCGGGGAGACCTGACGCTCGCGGCGGACATCCGTGGCCGGATGCTCGCCGACATCGGTGCCGACCTGCACAGTCTGGTACCCGGCTCGGTCGAGGCGGAGCGACTCAAGGCCGCACTGGTCGCCGAGGGGGTCTGGAGTCAGTATCTGGAGGTGGGGATCGGGCCGGACGCCGAGATCTTCACGAAAGGTCAGCCGCTCTCCGCTGTCGGCACCGCCGTCCCGGTCGGCGTACTTGCCGCCTCGACCTGGAACAACCCGGAGCCCGAGGTCGCGCTCATCGCCCAGTCCAGCGGCCGGATCGTCGGTGCCACCCTGGGCAACGACGTGAACCTGCGGGACGTCGAGGGACGCTCGGCGCTGCTGCTTCCCCGGGCCAAGGACAACAACGCCTCATGCGCCCTCGGTCCGTTGATCCGCCTGTTCGACGAGCGGTTTGCGCTCAGTCGGGTACGCGAGTTGGAGGTGGGTCTCCAGGTCCACGGGGTGGACGGCTTCCAGCTGGAGGCGACCTCGGAGATGGCGCGGATGGCACGCGACCCGGAGTCGCTGGTACGGCAGTTGATCGGCCCCCATCACCAGTATCCCGACGGTGCCGTCCTGATGCTCGGCACCATGTTCGCCCCCACTCAGGACCGCGAACGCCCCGGCGAGGGCTTCACCCACAAGGTCGACGACGTGGTGTGGATCAACTGCCCGACGCTCGGCACCCTGGTCAACCGGGTGTGGCACGCGGAGCGGTGCGAGCCGTGGCGGTTCGGCGTCCGCGATCTCATGAGCAACCTGGCGAGGAGAGGACTGCTGTGAAAGTCACCACCACCGATCCACGCGACGGCCGGCAGCACCCGACGGATCTGACCGAGACGGACGAGGCTGGCGTGGCGGCGACCGCCGACCAGGCGTCCCGGGCGGCACAGTGGCTGTTCGACCTGGGCAGGGCCGGCAGGGCGCGGCTGCTGGACGCGGTCGCGGCCGCCCTGGAGTCCCGTCGTGCGGATCTGGTCGCGACGGCGGATGCGGAGACCGGGCTGGGTCAGGCGCGGCTCGACTCGGAGCTGACCCGGGCGGCGGTCCAGTTCCGGATGTTCGCGGCGGTGCTACGCGACGGTGGGTACCTGGAGGCGGCCATCGACCACGCCGCCGACACGCCCCTCGGGCCCGGCCCGGACGTGCGGCGGATGCTCGTACCCCTCGGGCCGGTGGCCGTCTTCGGGGCCAGCAACTTCCCGTTCGCCTTCTCCGTCGCCGGGGGCGACACCGCCTCGGCGCTGGCCGCCGGCTGTCCGACGGTGGCGAAGGCCCACCCGTCCCATCCGCTGACCTCGCGTGCCTCCGCCGACGCGATCGAGTCGGCCGTGCGCGACCTGGGCGGGCCCGACGGTGTCCTCACGGCCGTGTACGGGGAGCAGGCCGGCCGTTGGCTGGTGCGCCAGCCGGCGATCCGGGCCACCGCCCTGACCGGCTCCGTTGGCGCGGCCCGCGCCATCCAGGCCGCCATCGACGAACGCACCGACCCCATCCCGCTGTACGCCGAACTGAGCAGCGTGAACCCGATCGTCGTCCTGCCCGACGCGGCGGCCAGCCGGGGAGACCAGATCGCCGACGGGCTGTTCGCCTCCTTCACCGCCTCGGGCGGTCAGCTCTGCACCAAGCCGGGGCTGGCGTTCCTCCCTTCGGACCCGGGCGGCGACCGACTGGTGGACATGCTCCGGGCGAAGGTCGCCTCCGCAGGTGGGATGGTCCTGCTTAACCAGCGCATCCGGGACGCGTACGAGAGCGGGGCCACCGCGTTGGAGAAGGCCGGCGCCCGCCTCGTCGCGCAGCCCCGGATCGACGCCGACGCGGGCTTCCGGGTGGCGCCGACGCTGCTGGAGGTCGACCTGCCGGGCCTGACCGCCGAGATCGCCGACGAGTGCTTCGGCCCGCTGATGGTCGTGGTCCGCTACCGCGACGTCGCCGAACTCGACGCCGCGCTGGCGACCGTGCCGCCGTCGCTGACCGGCTCCGTCCACAGCGGACAAGGCGATGACACCGACGCCGTACGCGGGCTGTTCGACGTCCTCGCCGCCCGCTCCGGTCGCGTCGTCTTCGACGGCTATCCCACCGGTGTCCGGGTGTCGTGGGCCCAGCACCACGGTGGCCCCTGGCCGTCGACGAATGCCGTGCACACCTCGGTGGGCGCCACCTCGATCCGACGCTTCCTACGCCCGCTGGCCTGGCAGAACGCCCCGGAGTGGATCCTTCCCGAGGAACTGCGAGACGAGTACGCCGCCATTCCCCGCCGAGTCGATGGGCGACTCGTGCCAGGGGTCTAATCGCACAGGTGACAGGAAGGTGTGCTGATGTCGATGACGGGTCGACCGCTGCGCAGCGGCCAGTGGTTCGGTGCCGACGGCCGCAACGGATTCATTCATCGGTCGTGGATGCGCAACCAGGGCTTCGCCGACGACGTCTTCGACGGTCGCCCGGTGATCGGCATCGCGACCACCTGGTCGGAGCTGACTCCCTGCAACGCCCACCTGCGCGAGCTGGCCGAATCGGTGAAGCGGGGAATCTGGGAGGGCGGCGGCCTGCCGCTGGAGTTCCCCGCGATGAGCCTCGGCGAACCCCTCATGCGGCCCACCACCATGCTCTACCGCAACCTGCTGGCGATGGAGGCGGAGGAGCTGATCAGGGCCAACCCCCTCGACGGCGTGGTCCTGCTCTCCGGCTGCGACAAGACCACGCCCGGCCTGCTGATGGGTGCGGCCAGCGTCGACCTGCCGACCCTGTTGATCACCGGCGGGCCGATGCTCAACGGCAAGTTCCGTGGCCAGGACATCGGGTCCGGCACCGCCGTCTGGCGCTTCACCGAGGACCTTCGGGCCGGCCGGGTGACCGCGGCCGACTGCGCCGAGGCGGAGGTCTGCATGTCCCGCAGCCGGGGCCACTGCATGACCATGGGCACCGCCTCCACCATGGCCTGCGTGACCGAGGCGTTGGGCGTCCAACTGCCGGGCGCCGCCGCGGTTCCGGCGGTCGACTCACGACGGTACGCGCTCGCACACGCCGCCGGACGGCGCATCGTCGACATGGTCGACCAGGACCAGCGCCTGTCCACGGTGCTCACCCGCGAGGCGTTCGAGAACGCCATCCGGGTCAACGCCGCGATCGGTGGCTCCACAAACGCCGTGGTGCATCTGCTCGCCATCGCCGGCCGCGTCGGTGTGCCCCTGTCGCTACAGGACTTCGACACCCTTACCGGCGACGTACCCATGCTTGTCAACCTGATGCCGTCCGGGACGTACCTGATGGAGGACTTCGCGTACGCCGGTGGGGTGCCGGCGGTGATGGCGGAGATCGCCCCGCTGCTGCACCTGGACCAGATCACGGTCAGTGGCAAGAGCGTGGGCGACAACATCGACGGCGTGCAGTGCTGGAACCGGCAGGTCATCGGCACCCTCGCCGAACCCTTCCAACCCGCCGGATCGGGCACCGTCGTGCTGCGTGGGTCACTCGCGCCGTCCGGGGCGGTTCTGAAGGTCTCCGCCGCCTCGGCTCACCTGCTCACCCACACCGGGCCGGCGCTGGTCTTCGACCGGATCGAGGAGTACGCCGTCGCCGCCGACGACCCGGATCTCGATGTCACGCCCGACACCGTCATCGTGGTGCGCAACGCCGGGCCGCGCGGTTATCCGGGCTTCCCCGAGGTGGGCAACGTGCCCATGCCACGACGGCTGCTCGCCGACGGCGTCACCGACATGGTGCGGATCTCCGACGCCCGGATGAGCGGCACCGGGTACGGCACCTGTGTCCTGCACGCGGCGCCGGAGGCGTCGGTGGGCGGCCCGCTCGCGCTGGTGCGCACCGGCGACCTGGTCCGCCTCGACGTTCCGACGCGCCGCCTGGACCTGCTGGTCGACGAGGCCGAACTCGCCGGACGCCGCGCCACCTGGCAGCCGCCGCGACCGGCAGCCGACCGGGGATGGGTACGCCTGTACCGCGAGCACGTCCAGCAGGCCGACCAGGGCGCAGACCTGGATTTCCTGGTCGGTGGTAGCGGCAGTTCGGTGCCTCGACACTCGCACTGACCCCGTGCCCGCGACCGGGTGTGTCCGCCTCCGTCGGCGGCGAACACACCCGGTGGTGCCGGTCAGTCGGCGAGGGTGCCGGCGGCGCGGCCCTCGTGCAGGGTGAGGTTGCGGCCGTCGGACGGGTCGAACAGGTGGATCTTCTCCAGGTTGAACCAGACCCGCCGGTCCTCCCCCTCGGCGACCGTCGACTCCGCCGACAGCCGGGTGACCAGGTTCGACCCGGCGCCGCTGAAGTCGGCCGCGCCCGCGTCGGCGGCCAACTCCTCCAGTTCGGCGGAGGTGGCGCGCTCCCCCTCGACGCTCAGGTAGACGTACTTGTCCGAGCCCATCGACTCGACGATGTCCACCGGGGCGGTGAACTCCATGCCCCGACGGCGGGTCTCATCGTCGATCAGCTCGGCGTCCTCGAAGTGTTCCGGACGGATGCCGAGGATCAGCTCCCGAGGGGCGTCGGCACCCTCCAACTCGCGGCGGATCCGGTCGCCGATCGGCACGTCACCCAGGGCGGTCCGCAGCGTGCCGTCCTCGACCTTGGCGGTCAGGAAGTTCATCGACGGTGAGCCGATGAACCCGGCCACGAAGAGGTTGTTCGGGTGGTCGT
This sequence comes from Verrucosispora sp. WMMD573, assembly GCF_027497175.1. NCBI lineage: Bacteria > Bacillati > Actinomycetota > Actinomycetes > Micromonosporales > Micromonosporaceae > Micromonospora > Verrucosispora sp. WMMD573. The sequence goes on from NZ_CP114901.1 coordinate 5,693,909, forward strand.
ACAGCTCCTGCGGCGGACCCACCTGCTGCACCGCGCCACCGCGCATGATCACCACGCGGTCGCCGAGGGTCATCGCCTCGGTCTGGTCGTGGGTGACGTACACGGTGGTGGTACCGAGCTGCTTCTGCAGGCGCGACACCACGGTACGCATCTGCACCCGCAGCTTGGCGTCCAGATTGGACAACGGCTCGTCCATCAGGAACGCCTTGGGCTGCCGGACGATCGCCCGACCCATCGCCACCCGCTGCCGCTGCCCGCCGGAGAGGTTGGCCGGCTTGCGGTCAAGCAGCGGAGTCAGCTCCAGGACCTTCGCCGCCTCCTCCACCTTCTGCGCGATCGTCTCCTTGTCGAGCTTGGCCAGCCGCAGCGGGAAGGCCATGTTCTCCCGGACGGTCATGTTCGGGTAGAGCGCGTACGACTGGAACACCATGGCGATGTCCCGGTCGCGCGGGGCCTTGTCGTTGACCCGCTGCCCGCCGATGCGCAGTTCACCGGAGCTGATGTCCTCCAGTCCGGCGATCATGTTGAGGGTGGTGGACTTGCCGCAGCCCGAAGGGCCGACCAGGATGACGAACTCGCCGTCGGCGATCTCCAGGTCGACGTCCCGCACCGCCGTGGTGCCGTCCGGGAACTTCTTGCTCACCTTGTCGAGCACGATGTCAGCCACGAGTTACCACCTATCCCTTGACGGCGCCGGAGGTCAGGCCGGAGACGATGCGGCGCTGGAAGAAGAGCACGAACAGGATGATCGGTACCGTGATCACCACGGCGGCGGCGCAGATTGCGCCGGTCGGATCCTCGAACTGCGAGGCGCCGGTGAAGAACGACAACGCCACCGGCACCGTGCGCGAGCGCTCGGTGGAGGTCAGTGAGATGGCGAACAGGAAATCGTTCCAGCAGAAGATGAAGACCAGGATGGCCGTGGTGAACAGCCCCGGCGCGGCCAGCGGGGCGATCACCCGCCGGAACGCCTGCCCCTGGGTGGCGCCGTCCATCTTCGCGGCCTTCTCCAGGTCCCACGGGATCTGCTTGAAGAACGCCGACAGCGTGTAGATCGCCAACGGCAGCGCGAAGGTGATGTACGGCAGGATCAGGCCCGGCCAGGTGTCGAAGAGGCCCAACTGCCGCTCGATCTCGAACAGCGGCGAGACCAGCGACACCTGCGGGAACATCGCGATCAGCAGGGAGACGCCGATCAGCAGCCGCTTGCCGGGGAAGTCCAACCGCGAGATCGCGTACGCGGCCATCGCGCCGAGCACGACGGCGATCGTGGTGGCGATCAACGCGATGCCGATGGAGTTGACCAACGCTCGGACGAACTGGTCGGTGGCGAAGATCGTCCGGTAGTTCTCCAGCGTCCACTCCCGAGGGATGAACTTCCCGTCGGTAAGCGTCCCCGGCGTCTTGAACGACAGCGACATGATCCACAGCACCGGGGTCAGCGCGAACACGACCACGGCGACGTCCAGCAGGCCCCAGCGCACCTTGGCCCGGGTGGTGGTGTCAGCCATGTCAGCGCCTCTCTCCGTCGTCACTGCCCGGGGCAGCGGTACCGAACAACTTCACGAAGATGAACGCGATGATCGCCACGGTGATGAAGATCAGCACCGACATCGTCGAGCCGATGCCGAGGTTCAGCCCTCGGATCAGGTTGTTGTAGGCGATCATCGACACCGACGAGGTCTCGTTGGCCCCCGACGTGAGCACGTAGATGTTGTCGAAGACCCGGAACGCGTCCAGGGTGCGGAACAGCAGCGCCACCAGGATCGCCGGCTTCATCACCGGCAGCATCACCTTGGTGAACCGCTGCCAGGCGGTCGCGCCGTCGGTGGAGGCCGCCTTGAGCAGGTCCTCCGGCACCAGTGCCAGACCCGCCATCAGCAGCAGCGCCATGAACGGCGTGGTCTTCCAGATCTCCGCCAGCATGATGATCGCCAGCGAGCTGGCCCGCTCGGTCAGCGGCGCGGAGTCGGCGAACAGGTTGGCCAGGTAGCCGGTGCCCGGCGTCCACGCGTACCGCCAGGAGAAGGCGGCCACGACCGTGACGATGCCGTACGGGATCAGCGCCGAGGTGCGCACGATCCCCCGCCCGACCAGCGTACGGTGCATGATCAGCGCGAGCCCCATGCCGAGCACCAGTTCCACGGCCACGGTGACCACCGTGATCAGCATGGTCACCCCGAACGCCGTCCACCAGAACTCGTTGGTGAGCACGGTGGCGTAGTTCTGCAAACCGATGAACTCCCGCTCGGCGGGGAACCGCAGGTCGTAACGCTGCAACGACAGCCACACCGAGTACAGGATCGGGTAGGCGGTCACCGCCAGCATGACCAGCGCCGCCGGGGCGCACAGCAGCCAGCCCAGCCGGCGCTCGGCCCGCTTGTTCTCACTCAGCGGCGGCTTGCCACGCCGATTGTCCCGCTGGGCGGGGACGGCTGCGTGCCCCCCGCTGCGGGTGTCGGTGCCGTCGGCGGCCACGTCCGCGCCGGCCGGGGTGGAGTTGACGCTCATGCCGTCCCTCCGCTTCGCTCCGGCCCGGCCTGAGGCACCGGCGCACTGAGCACGATGGTTCGCTCGCGGTGCTCGCTCACGGCAGGACTCCCCTCGATTCCAGGGCGGCGGCGACCGCCTCGCGCAGCTCGTCGGCGGTGGCCTGCGGGTCGATCGCCGACGGCGGCGACAGGATCGCCGAGGTCACGGTGGAGATGCTCTGGTACGCGGGGGTCAGCGGTCGCACCGCCGAGTCCCGCAACTGTTCGAGGATGGTCTCCTTCATCGGGTACGCCTCGTCCATCTCCGGGTCGTCGTAGACGCTCTCGATGGTCGGCGGCACCCCGTCGTTGATCGCGGAGAACTTCTGGTTCTCCGCGTTGCGCAGGCACCTGGCCGCCTCGAAGGACTCCTGCGGGTGCTCCGAGTACCGGCTGACGGCCAGGTTGATGCCGCCGATGGTGACCCGCCCCGGCGTGCCCTCCTCGACCCCGGGCACCCGGGCCCAGGCGACCTGCTCCGCCAGCTCCGGGTTGGCTTCCTGCATGGCCGGATAGACGAACGGCCAGTTCACCTGGAACGCGCCGCTGCCGCTCTGGAACTCCAGCCGCACCGGATCCTCGGTGGCGTTGCTGAACGACGGCGAGGTCACCCCGGAGGTGGCGAAGTCGTGCAGCACCTCAAGCGCCCGCACCGCGCCGTCGTCCACCACGGCCTCGGTGCCGTCGTCGTTGAGGATGTTGCCGCCCGCGCTGGCCACCAGGGTGTTGTAGAGCACCACGAGTCCCTCGTACTGGGCACCCATGGTGAGCACCTGATGCGGCTGGCCCTGATCCCGCAGCCGCTGCGCCGTCGAGATCATCTCGTCCCAGGTGGTGGGCGGCTCGGGCACCAGATCCTTGCGGTACCACAGCAACTGGACGTTCGTGTTCTTCGGCGCGGCGTAGAGCTTGTCCTCGTACCGGGCGGTCTCCAACGGCCCTTCGAGGGTGCCTTCCTCCACCTCGGCGCGGTCCTGCCCGGTCCACTCCCGGATCCAGTCGGCGCTGGCGAACTCCTGGGTCCAGGTCACGTCGAGGCCGAGCACGTCCATGCCGTCGTCCTCGGCCGCGAGCCGGCGCACCATCTGCACCCGCTGCTCGTCGGCCTCCCGTGGCAGCACCCGGTTGATGATGCGGTACCGCCCGCCGGCCTCGGTGTTGCACCGGTCGACCACCTGCTGGAGGTTCTGCTCCGGCGGGTAGTACAGATTGATCGTCGGCATTCCGCCGTCGTCGCCGGAGGCACACGCCGCCGTCGGTGCCACAAGCGTCAGTGCCGCGGCCGTCGCCGCCATGCGTACGCGGGGCCGGCGTCGACCGCCGGCCGGATCACTCCGCTCGCTCATGACCCTCCCCTCGTTCTCGGCCAACAGCCGGGGAGGTCTCCGTGCCCCGGCGCACGGCGCGACGACAAGGGCACGTGACCTGCGATTTCGCACCCCTGCTTGTCGTGGCTGAACACTGCCCAAGCGGTGGAGCCGCGAAACCTGCCCAAGCCGAGACACGCTAAACACCAAAGCGTGTGGTCCACGTCACGTGCCGACGGCCGCACCGCGGGACCGACGGCGAGGGCAGGCAAGCGCTGCTGACCACGGCCAGCGGCCTTCGGCGGCGGATGTCGGTGCCGGCCGGCATGATCGGCGGATGATCGCACGCTTCAAGGACCTCTGTCTCGACGCCGCCGACGCGCACGCCCTCGGCGGGTTCTGGGCCCGAATCCTGGACGGGGAACTGGCCGAGGTCGGTGACGGCGACACCCGGGTCGACTCGCCAACGGGTGTCAGCGCCGAGTCGATCTGGGTCAACCGGGTGCCCGAACGACGTACCGTCAAGACTCGCGTACACCTGGACCTGCGGTTGGCCGAGGCAGGCCCGGCGGCGCTGCTGGAAGCCGGCGCGCGGCTGGTCCGCGAGCCGGACTCGGAGATCAGCTGGTGGGTGCTGGCCGACCCCGACGGCAACCTGTTCTGCGCGTTCGCCCCCGGTGACGACACCCGCCCGGGGCCGTTCGAATTGGTGGTGGACTCCGCCGACCCGACCGCCCAGGCCACCTGGTGGGCCGGCGTCGTCGGCGGCGAGGTCCAGGTCAGCGAGGAGGGGTACGCCTGGGTCGCTGGCGCGGCCGGCTTCCCCTGGAGTCCTGGGTCTTCGATCCCGTCCCGGAGCGCAAGACGGTCAAGAACCGGATGCACTGGGACGTCGACCTGGCCACCGCCGAACCGTCCGCGCTGATCAGGGCCGGGGCCACCCTGCTGCGGGAGCCGGACGACGCGGTGTCCTGGTGGGTGCTGGCCGACCCGGAGGGCAACGAATTCTGCGCCTTCCCGCCACGGGACTGACCGGCCGGTGCTTCCGGGCGACCGTCAGGTGGACTAGCGTTTAACAAGCTCCGCCGCCAGCGCGTACGCCGTCGCCGTCGATACGCCACCGGCCGACCCCGACCCGCCCGATCGGTTGGTTCTCGCGGGAACAGCCCCTCACCGGTTACCGGTTGGGCAGGATCGTCCCCAACGAGGAGGTGCCGCCGTGGTGCAGGACACCCGCGCTCTCACCCTGACGTTCGAGGTGAGCGGCCTGCCACCGGTCAAGACCGAAGCGCTGTCCATCTTCGCCGCCGGGCATCGGCAGGCGACGAGGGTACGCGCCCTGTTGCAGGCCGCCTGCGCGGCCGCGCAGGAGACCGGCTGGACGCCACTGTCCGGCCCGATCGAGATCGACCTGACCCTGCGCTGCCCGCCCGGGCACCGCACCTCCGACGCCAGCACGCTGCTGGGCGGGGTGTGTGCGGTGCTCCAGGACAAGAAGCGGGTTTCCAGCATCGGGCTGGCCCACCTCGGCGTGCTTGTCGACGTCGCACTCTACGACGACGACAAGCAGATCCGCCGGCTGTCCTACCTGGAGCAGCCAGCCGAGGAATTCTCGTACCAGGTACGCGTCGCCGCCGTACCGGACGGGGTTTGACCGACGGCAGCGGTGGGGTACCGCAGCCGCCGACGAAGGGAGCGCCATGTCGGAGCCACACGTCACGCTGGATCCACACGACCCGGTGCAGGAGAAGCTGCGCGGGCCGCTGGAGGAGCAGCTGACCTCTGCCCTGCAGGTGGCCGCCGACCGGGTGCGCGACGGCTACGCCGGTGAGCCGGTGGAGCAGGTCTGCCAGCGGCTGCTCGACGAGACCCGGGCCGGCCTGCACCCGGACATCGCGGCCGGTTTCGAGCCCGACATGGACGAGTTGTGCCGGGTGGCGGTCGCCATCGTCCGCGGCGAGATCACCTGACGGACACCGCACCGCTCGACCAAGCCGACCTGGCCGGGTCAGAACCCGCCCCACCCGCTCCGGTTCTGACCCGGCCAGGCATGGTCGGCGATGTTCAGAAGTGGCGCAGCAGGTCCGGGAAGGCATCCAGGTGCAGCACACCGGCGTCCACCGGATCCAGCTCGTCATGCTCCAGCACCCAGGTGTTCGCGTTCGGGATGAACACCGCGTTCCAGCCGGCGGCCCGTGCGGGCAGGATGTCCGAGCGTGGCGAGTTGCCGATCATCCAGGCGCGGCCCGGATCCAGGGCGTGCCGTCCGGCCAGCCACCGGTACGTCTCGACGTTCTTCTCCGCGACGATGTGCGCGGCGGTGAAGTGGTGCAGCAACCCGCAGGCGTCCAGCTTGCGCTGCTGCTCCTCGCGCTCACCCTTGGTCAGCAGCAGCAGCTCGTGCCGGCCGGCCAGCTCGTCCAGGGCGTCGGCCACCCCCGGCATCAGCTCGACCTGATGCGTCACCAGGGCCACCGCCAGATCGTCGATCTCCCGACGCTCCGCCTCGGTCGCCGGTCGCCGGCGCAGTCGTTCCAGGCACTCCCGCAGGCTGCGCAGGAAGACCTTGCTGCCGTACCCGTGGGTGACAGCATTGGCCCGCTCGATGTCGTCGAGCACGGCCCGCAGCTGCGCCCGGTCCAGCGTGGGATGGTCCAACCACTCCAGGAAGTCGTCGATCACCCGCTCGAACACGACGTTGTTCTCCCAGAGGGTGTCGTCGGCGTCGAAGACCAGCACCCGACCCGGCTCGATGGCTCCCTCACGCGTCACCTCGCGGACTCTAGGCGAACCGGCGCACGCCCGACGACCCGATAACCGGAGACCCGTCCCTGATCGTCTGCATTCCGGTGACTGTCGGGTTGGCGCGTCGGGTCACTGGAATGCAGACGATCATCGGCTCAGGCCGGCGTGAAGACCACCCGGGAGCGGATCCGCCGGAAACCGGTCCGCTCCAGCTCCGCCACCACCGCAACCCGGTGCGCGTCCACGTCGGCTACCACCTCGTACGCCCCGCCGCCGGCCAGCGCCGCGACCGAGTCGGCCAACAGCTCGCCGAAGACGGCGCCGCCCCGGACTGTGTCGCTTCGGACCGTGTCGTCCAGCAGGCCGAGGTAGGCGATCATCGGGAAGCAGGCGTCGGCCGTCGGTCCCGCCAGGCCGACCGGTTCGTCGCCGCGCAGCGCGACGCGCCAGTGTCCGGGCGGCGTACCGGTCAACCAGGCCAGTGGATTACGGGCCAGGTCCACCCCGGCCACCGCCCGGGCGGTCTCGGCACCGGTCAGCACGACCGGCTCGGCGATCCGGCCCACCAAGGCGTTGATCTCCGCAGCGTCGGCGGCGGGGCGGAAGGAGAACCGGCCCGACGGAGCCGGCAACGGCGCACCCGCCCAACTGAACCTGATCCGCTCTCTGCGCTCGACCAGTCCCGCGAGCCGGGCCGCCGCCATCGTCGCCTCGGCGACGGACCGCACCTCGGGTTGTCGACGCCAGTACGCCGGCAGCGCGGCGTGGTACACCTTCGGGCCGCCGAACGCGGCGTGCGCGCTACGCAGCAACGCAGCACCCACGGCGCTTGCGGTTTCGGTGGCGGGTGCGAGGTCCAGGTCGAACCGTTCCAGCCATGGTTCACCGACGGAACCGGGTAGCAGCAGCCACGCGGCGCGACCCACCACCCGGTCGCCGCGCAACGCCACGAATGTGCGCTCCGGCCGGTAGCCGCCACCGGCGATCCCGTCGGCGTAGCTGATCTGTCGCAGTTGCGGCAGCGGGTCGGGCATCGAGTCGAACAGTTTCTCCTCGCCCGCGACGAGCGGGCGGATGACCAGATCGGTCATGGCAGATCCTCCGGGACAGCAACGCCCCGGGTCAGATCCGCGTGGACGCCGTGTCGCGGACGGGGCGCAGAACATCGGACATTGTTCTGACCTCCTCTCCACTCGATCGGCGTGCCAGCCAACCTACGCCCCCACCCCACCCCCCGCAACCACCCACCCACGCCCCACGCACCGATCCCGCTGATCAAGAAGTTTTCGTCGTCCACGCCGCGCGAAACGCAAACTTCTTGATCACCGAGACGAGGGGCGGGGCGTGAAGAGGTTCTGGCTGAGGAGGTGTTCGCGGTGGTCCTGGGTCTCGGGGCGTAGTCGGCCGCCCCGGGTGAGCATCACCATGCCATGCAGCAGACTCCAGCCCAGCTCGGCGAGGATGTCGGCGTCGCGGCCGGCGGCCAACAGCGTGAGCGCGGTGCGCAGTTCACCGAAGGTGGCCGCGACCGTCTCGGGAACCTGCTCCGCACCGAGGGTCAGCTCCGGCGTGTGGGCGAACATCGCGTCGTAGACCTCGGGATTGGCGTACGCGAAGTCCAGGTAGGCCGCCATCACCGCCGGCCAGACCTCCGCCGGGCGATCGACAGACATACGTGCCCCGGCCAGTGCGGCGGCCAGGTCGGCGAAGCCCCGCACCGCGACGGCGGCCACCACCGCGTCCCGATCGGCGAAGCGCTGGTAGAGGGCACCGAGGTCGACGTCGGCGCGTTCGGCGAGCCGGCGGGTGGTCATCGCGGCCAGGCCCTCGGCCTCGGCCAGCTGCCAGGCGGTGGTGACGATAGCGTCGCCGTCCCGCCCGGTGCCTGGTTCGTCTGCTCCGGACACGCCGCCGATGCTAGCCCGCGTAACGCAGGGTCACCCGGTCACGACGGATTGGCGACTGAACGCAGGTCTGCCCCGTCAGCGGCGCAGGGTGAGGATGAGATCGGCGACCAGGGCGGTCCAGCCCGTCTGGTGCCAGGCCCCCAGGCCGGCACCATTGTCACCGTGGAAGTACTCCGGGAACGCGATCAGGTCACGCCAGTCCGGGTGGGTCTGGAACAACTGCGCCGCGCCGTAGATCGGCCGGCGGCCCCACCCGTCGCGGGTGAACAGCGCGATCAGCCGGGCCGACAGGTCGTCGGCGATCTCGTCGAGGGTCTTCTTCACCCCGGAACGGGTCGGATACTCCACCTGAAGGTCGTCGCCGAAGAACGCGGCGTAGTCCCGCAACGCGCTGATCAGCAGGAAGTTGGTCGGCATCCAGATCGGGCCGCGCCAGTTGGAGTTGCCGCCGAACAGGCCGCTCGTCGACTCGGCGGGCTCGTAGCCGACGCAGAACTCCTGCCCGCCCAGGGTCACCGCGAACGGCTTGTCCAGGTGGGCGCGGGAGAGCGTACGCAGCCCGTACTCGGAGAGGAACTCGTCGGTGTCCAGCATCCGGGCGAGCAGCCGCACCACCTGCTCCGGGCCGCACATGGACAGCAGTCGTTGCTGCCGCCCGTCCGGGCCGAGCCGCCGCGCGCCGACCACCGAGGCGTACTCGGGCCGGTTGGTCAGGAACCAGCGCAGCCGGGCACCCAGTTCGGGCAGCCGGTGCAGGGTCCGCGCGGTCAGTCGGGTCACCGCGGCCAGCGGCAACAGGCCCACCACCGAACGCACCTTCAACGGCACCTTCGTGCCGTCGGCCAGCCGCAGCACGTCGTAGAAGAACGCGTCCTCGTCGTCCCACAGCCCCTGGTCGTACGCGGCCGCCGCGATGTAGGCGAAGTGTTCGAAGAACTTCGTCGCGGTGTCCACCCAGGTGCGGTCGTGCTCGGCCAGCACGATGGCGATGTCCAGCAGGTTGAGCGCGTACATCGCCATCCAGCCGGTGCCGTCGGACTGCTCCAGCACCCCGGCCACCGGCAGCGCGGCCGAGCGGTCGAACGGGCCGACGTTGTCCAGCCCGAGGAACCCGCCCTCGAAGACGTTGTTGCCGCCGGTGTCCTTGCGGTTGACCCACCAGGTGAAGTTCATCAGCAGCTTGTGCATCATCCGGGCCAGGAAGTCGTGGTCCCGGCTGCCGTCGATCTCGAACACCTTCAACGCCGCCCAGGCGTGCACCGGCGGGTTGACGTCGCCGAAGGCCCACTCGTACGCCGGGATCTGCCCGTTGGGGTGCAGGTACCACTCACGCAGCAGGAGCAGTAGTTGCTCCTTGGCGAAGCCGGGATCGACCCGGGCGATGCTCACGCAGTGGAAGGCCAGGTCCCAGGCGGCGTACCACGGGTACTCCCACGGATCCGGCATGGAGATCACGTCGAAGCTGGTCATGTGCCACCAGTGGTTGTTGCGCCCGTACCGGCGACCGGCCGGCGGGTTCGAGCCGGGGTCGCCCTCCAACCACCGTTTGACGTCGAAGTGGTAGAACTGCTTGCCCCACATCAGCCCGGCGATGGCCTGCCGCGCGATCAGCGCCTCGTCGGCGCTGGCCTTGGCCGGGATGACCGCGTCGAAGAACCGGTTGGCCTCGGCGCGACGGGCCCACACCACCGCGTCGAAGCCGTCGCCCAGGTCGGCCGGCGGTGGCTCGCCGCCGCCGGGCGGCGGGGCCGTGCGGGTCAGCCGTAGCCGGATCCGCCGTTGCTCGCCAGGCGGCACGTCCAGCACGTAGTGCAGCGCCCCCTTGGTGCCCGCCAACTGCGGGTTGACCGTCGCCGCACCGTCGACCACATGGTCGTTGATGCCGTCCTTCGGGTACGGGGTACGACTCGCCAGCCCCCACAGTCGTTCGGCGTTGGTGTCGTTGTCGCAGAGCAACGGCGTCGGGTCGCCGTCGCCTTCGAGCACGATCTGGCCGAGCACCCAGTGCTCGCCGACGAGTCGCCGCCCGGACCCGACGATCCGGGGCACCCGGTCACCGCCGGGCAGTCCCCACGCCCAGGTGTTGCGGAACCACAGGTGCGGCAGCACGTGCAGCCGGTCGGCTTCCTCGCCCCGGTTGGCCACGGTCACCACGATGCACATGTCGGTCGGGCCGGCCTTGGCGTAGTCGACGGTCACCGCCCAGTACCTGTCGTCGTCGAAGATGCCGGTGTCGACCAGCTCGTACTCGGTGTCGTCCCGGCCCCGCAGGCCGTTGACCGCGACCAGTTCGTCGTACGGGAAGGCGGCCTGCGGATAGTGGTAGCGCCACCGCATCCAGGAGTGGGTGGGGGTGGAGTCCTCGTACCACCAGTACTCCTTGGCGTCCTCGCCATGGTTGCCGCCGTCGCCGCCGAGGCCGAACATCCGCTCCTTGATGATCGGATCGCGTCCGTTCCACAGCGCGAGAGCGAAACAGAACGTCTGCCGGTCGTCGCACACGCCCGCCATGCCGTCCTCGGACCACCGGTAGGCTCGGGACCGCGCATGGTCGTGGGGAAAATAGTCCCAGGCGGTGCCGTGCTCGCTGTAGTCCTCCCGTACCGTCCCCCACGCCCTCTCCGACAGATAAGGACCCCATGCGCGCCAGTCCTGCTCCCCGGCATCGGCCTGGGCGAGCCGGATCCGCTCGACGTCGGGGGCGGAGGGCGAACCGTCAGTGATCACCTGAACATCTTCGACGCCGCCGGGGTACTTCACCACAGCGGCCATTGTCGTCGTGTCGTGTTACACCTCGCCGCCGTGGAGGAAAGTTGATCGAGATTAGCTACGGTTCGCAGGTCTGCGGCGAGCTGACCAGCGCCGCTGGCCGCGAGTGGCTGGTCCCCGACGGCCTCGGCGGGTACGCCATGGGCACGGTCGCTGGCTTGCGTACCCGTCGCTACCAGGGGCTGCTGGTGATTCCGGGTGAAACTCCGGCTTCCCGGAAGGTGGGACTGGTAAGCCTCGATCCGGCGGTGCTGCTGCCCTCCGGCGCCCGGGTACGCCTCGGCGCCCACGAGTGGGTCTCCGGCGACGTCGACCCGCGCGGCTTCGAGCTGCTGGAGCGCTTCGACCTGACCGACGGGCTGCCGCGCTGGCGGTGGCGCGTCGGCGACGTGGTGATCGAGCGGGAACTGGCCATGCTGCCCGGTCGGTCCTGCGTGGCGGTGGTACACCGGCTGGTCAGCGGTGGTCCGGTCCAGCTGGAGCTGGCCGCCGCCTGCACCTGGCGGGACGCGCACGGTGAGCGACGCGGCGACGGACCGCCGCTGCGGATGGACCCGGTCGACGGCGGCGCGGTGATCGAGGGGGCGTACCGGCTGTCCGGGCCCGGTTGGGAGCCGCAGGGCCACTGGTGGCGAGGTGTATACCACCGCGAGGAGGCGGCGCGGGGCCTGCACCCGGAGGAAGACCTGTGGTACGCGGGCCAGTTCCGCGACACCCTGCACCGGCCCGGCGACACGCTCTCGGTGCTGGCCTGGGCAACGGACCTGGAGCAGGAACCGCCCCCGGGGCCGCAGGTGGTGGCGGCGGCGCGGCACCGCAACCGGCAGGTCGTCGCGGCGGCCCGGCCAGCCGACGCGGTCGAGGCGACCCTGGTGCTCGCCGCCGACGCATTCGTCGTGCGGACCGCCACCGGGCCGGACGTGGTGGCCGGCTATCCGTGGTTCGGCGCCTGGTCGCGGGACACGATGATCTCCTACGAGGGGCTCTTCCTGCGTACCGGACGGGCCGACCTGGGTCGTGAGCTGCTGCGCTCGTACGCGGCGACGCTGTCGGAGGGCATGCTGGCCAACACCGCCGACACCGGGCGGGTCGAGTACAACACGGTCGACGGCACGTTGTGGTTTCTGCACGCGGTCAGTCGGCACGTCACCGTCACCGGCGACACCGACCTCGGCGACGACCTGCTGCCGGCGCTGCGGGCGGTGGTCGACGCGCACGTGGCCGGCACCCGGTACGGCATCGGCGTCGACCCTACCGACGGGCTGCTCAGCTGCGGTGCCCCCGGCGCCGCTCTGACCTGGATGGACGCCCGGGTCTACGGGGTGCCGGTCACCCCGCGACACGGCAAGCCGGTCGAGGTCAACGCCCTGTGGGTCAACGGGGTTGCCGGGGTCGCCGAGCTGGCCGAGCTGGCCGGGCAGGACGCCGACGGGCTGCACCGGCTGCACGAGCGGGCCGTCAAGACGTTTCAGGAACGGTTCCCCACCCCGGCCGGCTGGTTGCACGACGTGGTCGATGCGCCCGCGCCGGCGTACCCGCTCGGTGGCGCGGCCCACCACGACGACGACCTGCTACGCCCCAACCAGCTGCTGGCCTGGTCGTTGCCGTTCGCGCCGATGGCGCCGCAGGCCGAGGCGCTGGGTCATCTCGGCGCGGGACTGCTCACCCCGCTTGGCCCGCGCAGCCTGTCCCCAGACTGTCCCGGCTACCTGGGCCGGCACCGGGGCGGGCCGGCCGAGCGGGACACCGCGTACCACCAGGGCACGGTCTGGCCGTGGCTGATCGGCCCGTACGCCGACGCCGTCCGGCGGGCCGGTCTGCCGGTCGACGACCTGTTCACCGGCCTGGAGGCACATCTCAGCGAGTACGGCCTCGGCTCGGTCAGCGAGACCGCCGACGGTACGGCCCCGCACACCGCCACCGGGTGTCCCTTCCAAGCATGGTCGGTCGCGGAGCTGCTGCGCGTCCGCCGGTAGCGCTTTACACCCCCGCAACGGTTACGTCTCCGCTGGTTATCCAGCTACGACCAGGATTGGTCCCGATCCGGCCGCAACGCGAACGCCACCCGTCAGGGGGCTTCCCAGGGGTGCGCGGAGACAACTCAAAGGGGGCGCGTATGTCACCGAACGCCGACGTGATCGACATCAACCCCGCACGCTCGCAGCGGGTGCTGATGCTGTCGTGGGAGTACCCACCCGTTCTCGTCGGCGGTCTCGGCCGACATGTGCACGCCCTGTCGGTGGCGCTGGCCGCCGCCGGTCACCAGGTCACCGTCGTCACCCGCCACACCGACGGCGCACCCCTGGAGGAATACGTCGACGGCGTCCGCGTCGTCCGCGCCGCCGAGGACCCGGTCACCTTCCCCCTGGCCACCAACTCCCTGCTGGCCTGGACCATGGCCTTCAACCACACCCTCACCCGCGCCGCCCTACGCGCCGCCGCCACCGACACCTACGACGTCATCCACGCCCACGACTGGCTCGTCGCCCACACCGCCATCACCCTGCGCGACCACCTCGACCTCCCCCTCATCACCACCATCCACGCCACCGAAGCCGGCCGACACCAAGGCTGGCTACCCGAAGACATGAACCGCACCATCCACGGCGTCGAACACTGGCTCAGCAACGCCTCGAACCGGGTCATCGCCTGCTCCGGCTACATGCGTGAGCAGGTCACCACCCTGTTCGGCACCGCCGGACAGCGTGTCGACGTGGTGCCCAACGGCGTCGATGACCGGGCCTGGCGGGCCCGCCCCCGCGCGGTCGCCTCGGCCCGCGCCCGCTTCGCCGGGGACGGCCCGCTGGTCGGGTACGCCGGCCGGCTGGTCTACGAGAAGGGCGTGCAACACCTGGTCGACGCGGTGCCGAAGCTCCGCGCGCGGCACCCCGGGCTGCGGGTGCTGATCGCCGGGGACGGCCCCTACCGGGGCGAGTTGGAGGACCGGACCCGTCAGCTCGGGCTCGGCGGCACCGTCCGCTTCACCGGATTCCTCGACAACACCCAGTTGCCGGCGGTGCTCGGCGCCACCGACGCGACAGTGGTGCCCAGCCTCTACGAACCCTTCGGCATGGTGGCGCTGGAGGCCGCCGCAGCCGGGGCGCCGCTGGCCGTGGCCCGTACCGGTGGGCTCGCCGAGATCGTCGAACCGGGCGTCACCGGCGTCACCTTTCCGCACAGCGACCCGTCGGCGCTGGCCGGTGCCGTGGGGCAGCTCCTCGGCGACGAGGTCTTCGCCCGGCGGGTCGCTCGGCAGGCACGCAGCATGGTCGGCCGACGGTACGGCTGGGCCACCATCGCCGCCCGCACCGCCGACACGTACGCCGCGGCCCGCCGCGACCATGTCGCGCCGCAGCCCCGGCGCGTCACCGCCGAGTTGCCCGCGCGCCGGCAGACGATCGCCATCCCGGACGGCAACCTCCTCGCGGTGGGCGGAGCCGCCTCCTGAGTGGACCTGCCGGATAGGTGAATCCCGATCCGCTGGCTAGGGTCTGTGTCGAGGTGCCCGGTTCGACCGGGGACTTCGACACAGACCCTCGGGGTGTACGCCGGACCGCGGCGGATGGGAGAGATGTTGCGAGCGGTGATCGCCGGCCGGTACCGGCTGCTCGATCTGGTCGGACGCGGCGGGATGGGGACGGTCTGGCGGGCCGAGGACGAGTTGCTGCACCGCGAGGTGGCGATCAAGCAGGTGGTGCTGCCGGACTGGCTCGGTGGTGACGAGCTCGACCAGTCGCGGGCTCGCACGCTGCGCGAGGCGCGTACCGCGGCGCGGCTCAACCATCCCAACGTGGTCCGGGTCTACGACGTGGTCTCCGAGGCCGACGTGCCATGGATCGTGATGGAGTACGTGCCGTCGCGCACCCTCCAGGACCTCCTCGACGCCGACGGGCCGCTGTCGCCGCAGCGGGCCGCTCGGATCGGTCTGTCGCTGCTGGACGCGTTGCGGGCGGCGCACGAGGCCGGGGTGCTGCACCGCGACGTCAAGCCGGCGAACGTCCTCGTCGCCGACGACGGTCGGGTGCTGCTCACCGACTTCGGGTTGGCGGTGTTCGACGGTGGCGATCAGACGATGACCGGGACCGGCACCATCCTGGGCTCACCGCAGTACGTCGCGCCGGAACGGGCCGCCGAAGGGGTGTCCAGCGAACGCGCCGACCTGTGGTCGCTCGGCGCCACGCTGCACGCCGCCGTCGAGGGCCGCGCCCCGTACGCCCGCAGCAACGCCATGGCGACGCTGAGCGCGCTGGCCGCCGCACCGCCGGACCCGGCGCCGCACGCCGGTCCGCTGTCGGCGGTGCTGGCCGGACTGCTGCGCCGCGACCCCGCGCACCGCACCGATCACGCCGAGACGCGCCGCCGGCTGCTGGCCGCAGCCGGGCCCGAGCCGACCGACGAGCCCGACCGGTCGGGTAGGGACACCGCTCCTCTGCCCACTGTCGGCTCGTCTCCCGCCGACACCGCCGCGTCCCTCGGTGCCGCAGCCGTCCCGCCGATGACCTCCGCCCCGCCCCGCCCCGAACCCACCCGGTACCCGACAGTCGACGAGGCGATCCGGCCATCGATCGGACCCGACCCGGACCAGACCAGCAGGCAGGATGCAGATCAGACCAGCGGGCACGACCGGACCAGGGCCGGCGGGGACGGCCCTGGCCGGGCCGGCGGGTCGTCGCCGCCCACCCCGCCCGCCGGCGGCTCGAAGGCGACACCGGAGGCCGGGCAGCGGGGAGCGGTGGCCCGGCCCTGGGCACTGGCAGCGGTCGCGGTGCTGGTCGCCATGGCGGCTGGGATCGGCACCGCGCTCACGGTGGTCGGCACCGGCACGGACCAACCCGGTCCGGTGACGCAGAGCTCACAGTCGTACGACGTGGGCGCGCCGGGGCCCGGCGGCCCGTTCCCGCGCGACGGGCGACGCCCGCCGGGACCGCCGCCGGGT
Source organism: Verrucosispora sp. WMMD573 (assembly GCF_027497175.1). Taxonomy (NCBI): domain Bacteria; kingdom Bacillati; phylum Actinomycetota; class Actinomycetes; order Micromonosporales; family Micromonosporaceae; genus Micromonospora; species Verrucosispora sp. WMMD573. Next base: position 5,710,104 of record NZ_CP114901.1, read on the forward strand.
GGCGTCGTCCCTCCCCCGCTGCCCTGCGTACGGCCGTGGGTGGACGGCGCCTTGCTACGCTCCGCCCCACCGCGGCCCGGCGACGGATTCCGGCCGCCCACCGGGTGGGTGTGGCATGCCGACGCCGACGGCTTCCGGGTGGCGTTGCCGGCCGACTGGCGGCACTCGCGCGAGGACGACGTGGCCTGCTTCCAGGATCCGGCCACCGGTCGCGCGTTGACCGTGGCGGACAGCGCGGACGCCACCACCGAGCCGACGGACCGACTGCGGGCGGTGCGGGATCGAGAGCTGGCCGGCGGCACCCTGCCGGGCTACCAGGAGTTTCGGCTCGGTCGGGTCGGCGACGCGATCGAGTGGGAGTTCAGTTGGCTGACACCGCACGGTGACCGGCTGCGCGCCACGCAGATCGTGCCGGACGGTCCGGCACGGGGCCGCTCCTGGACATTGGGCTGGATCACGCACGAACAGGACTGGACGGCTGCGGCGAGCCAACTGGACACCGTCCGGCTCGGCTTCCGGCCCGGCCGCTAGCTAGAGCACGGCAGGCCGTACGGGGCGTCCCGGGGACCGGTCAGCCGGCCCTCGACGCTTGAGGCGGCCCGCTTGGCGTGCAGCGCGCCACGCGCGCGCCTCGGGCGGCTCCGCCGTCCCATGGCCGACAGATCGGGCCGGTCGACCATCACGCGCTGCCATACTCCCTGGTGGTCGGCCCGGTTCGCCGACCGACTCCGGACACTGTCCGAAGTGGACGTGGCGGATGGTCCCCCTGCGGCGTCACCGCGAACTACAGTGGCGTAGTTTTGGCGCTCAAGATCCCTGGGGAGGGCGAGCCGAGATGATGGGACCGTCGCACGCGCTGTCTGGCGCGGCGGTATGGCTGAGCGGGTCCTGGGCGCTACAGCACTTCTACGACTACGAGCAGTCGCCGTTGGCGTTGGCCGTCGGCACCGCCGTCTGCGCCGGTGGGGCACTGCTGCCTGATCTCGATCTGTCCGGCAAGGTCACCCGCAATCAGGGTGGCGCGACCGTGGCCCGCACGTTCGGCGTCTTCTCGCTGTTCGTCGCCGAGGTGGTGGAGAAGATCTCGCTGGGCGTCTACTACGCCACCAAGCTCAGCCGCGATCCCAAACGCAGCAATGGTCACCGGACGCTGACCCACACCATCCCGTTCACGGTGCTGGTGGGTTGGGGCACCACGACGCTGTGCGCGCGGTACGGCAAGTGGGCGGTCATCGGCATCCTGTTCTTCATGATCGGCCTCGCCCTGCGCGGCCTGTTCGACGAGTGGGCCGAGCGCGCGGGCTGGGTCATCGTCACCCTGGTCTCGGCCGGCGCGGCCACGTTCACCGCGGCGAACCTGCCCGGCGACCGGGGCTATCCGATGATCGGGCTGGCCGTCGGCGTGGGCAGTTTCGTGCATATCATCGGAGACATGATCACCAGAGCCGGCGTACCGATCCTCTGGCCGATTCCGATCAAACGCCGGATGTGGACACCGATCAGCCTGCCCGACAAGATCGCGCTGCGGGCCGGCGGCAAGACCGAGATCGTCGTGGTCCGCACCGCACTGACCATCGTGTCGGTGCTGGCCACGGTCGGGCTGGTCGCTCCCTCGGTGCTACAGAAGTTCAACCTCGACCTGTGAGTGTGGAGGCCGTCGACCCGGCGATCGTGGCCGCCGACGAGGCGGTGCCACGGTTCTGGCAGCAGCTCGGCCTGCCCGGTCTGGTCGACGTGCACGTGCACTTCCTGCCGCCGAGGCTACGCCGCCGGGTGTGGGAGTACTTCGACTCAGCTGGCCCGCTGGTGGGGCTGGAGTGGCCGATCCGGTACCGGTGGAGCGACGCCGAACGCGTCGCCCACCTCCGCCGGCTGGGGGTACGGACGTTCAGCGCGCTCGCGTACGCCCACCGGCCCGGCATGGCCGAGCAGCTCAACCAGTGGACGCTGGACTTCGCCCGAGACACCCCCGGATGCCTACCGTCCGCCACCTTCTTCCCCGAGCCGACCGCGCCCCGCTATGTCGCCGAGGCGATCGACGCCGGCGTCCGGGTGTTCAAGGTGCACTTCCAGGTCGGTGGCTTCGCACCCACGGACCCGGCGTTGGCGCAGGTGTGGGACCTGCTCAGTGAGGCCGGCGTGCCGGTGGTCGTGCATGCCGGGCACGCGCCGGTGGGCACCGAGCACACCGGGCCGGAGCCGTTCGCCGCGCTGCTCGCCCGACATCCGCGGCTGGCCGCGATCGTCGCCCACCTGGGCGCTCCCGACTATCCCGCCTTCCTGGATCTCGCCGAGCGGCACCAGCGGGTACGGCTGGACACCACGATGGCTTTCACCCCGTTCCTCGACCAGCTCGTGCCCTTCCCGGCCGAGGAGTTGCCGCGCCTGCGCGAGCTGGGACTGGCCGGGAAGGTGCTGCTGGGCAGTGACTTCCCCAACATTCCCTACCCCTATGCCGACCAGTTGACCGGCCTGGCCGGGCTCGACCTGGGCGACGACTGGCTGCGGATGGTCTGCTGGCAGGCCGCCACGGACCTGTTCGACCTGCCCGCACGCTGATCGAGCGGGGTCCGACCTCAGTTCGTCACTGCCTATTGACGTGGTCGTAACACCTGACCTACCTTCTGTCGAACCGCCTAGTCGAAGCGCTTCGACAGCGCCGGGTGTATCACGAGGAGGTGCCGGATGGCCACCATGCAGGACGTCGCACGTCGCGCCCAGGTGTCGGTCAGCACCGTGTCGTACGTGCTCACCGGCGCCCGGCCGATCTCCCAGGCCACCCGGGACAAGGTCCTCGCCGCCATGGCCGAGCTGGACTACCAGCCCAACGCCCTGGCCCGCGGGCTGGCCAGCCGGCGCAGCCGGATCCTCGGGCTGCTGCTGCCGATGGACGAGCGCGGCATCGGCGCCACCGAGACCGCCTTCGTCACCGGCGCGACCGCCGCCGCCGTGGCCGCCGGCTACCACCTGGTGCTCTCCCCGATCGGCGTCGGGGACCTCGACGAGCTGCGCCGGCTGGCCAGCCAGCGCATCCTCGACGGTGCGCTGCTGATGGAGGTCCAGCTACACGACCCCCGGGTGGACGTGCTGCGCGAGGCGGGCGTGCCGACGGTACTGATCGGGCGCACCGAGGATCCGAGCGCCCTGTCGTACGTCGACATCGACTTCGACCGCACCGTCCGCGCGGCGGTCGACCACCTGGTCGGCCTCGGTCACCGACGCATCGTTTACGTCAACCACTCGGCCGACACCATCGCCGAGGGTTACGGCCCGGCGCTGCGCACCCGCGACTCGTTCACCGCCGCGATGACCGAGCACGGCCTGACACCGCTGATGATCCCCGCCGAGGACAGCGCCGCCAGCGGTCGGGCGGCGCTGTCCTCGGCGCTGGGCCAGGCCCCCGACCTCACCGCCGTGCTGGCGATGAACGAGAGCGCCGTCTTCGGGCTGCTCGGCGAGCTGGCCGCCCGAGGGCTGGGGGTGCCCGACGACGTGTCCGTCGTCTCGATGGTCACCTCACCGCAGGTCGCCGAGCTGGCCACGCCCGCGTTGACCGCGATGACGTCGCCCGGCTCGGCGCTGGGCCGCATCGCGGTGCAGACGCTGCTGCGGCACGTGGAAAGCGGCGACGGGGAGATCCACCAGGAACTGCTGCCGTGCGTGCTGGAGATCCGCGGTTCCAGCGGCCCGCCACGTACGCCGGCTGCCAGCACCACCGACCCGGAGGCGGCCGACGACCGGTCGTCCCCGAGTACCGAAGCAGCCCGCCGTCGCGCTGCCACGCGACGACGGGCTTGAAGGAGTACCGGCTCGATACTCACCAGGGAGACTAGCAATGCGACGATTCCGTAGCGTAGCCGTGGCCGCCACAGTGGCGGCGCTCGCGGCGACCAGCCTGGCGGCGTGCGGCGACGACGGTGGCGACAGCGAGGCCAACGTTCTCAAGCTCTGGCACTACGAGAGCGCCAACAGCGCCATGGGCATCGCCTGGGACCGGGCGATCGAGATCTTCAAGGAAGAGCACGAGGGCGTCGAGGTGCGCTTCGAGCGCAAGGCGTTCGAACAGATCCAGCAGAACGCCGGCATGATCATCAACTCGTCCGAGGGCCCGGACGTGATGGAGTACAACAAAGGCAACGCGACCGCCGGGCTGCTCTCCTCCCAGGGTCTGCTCACCGACCTCACCGAGGAGGCGACCGAGCGCGGCTGGGACGCCGCGCTCAGCCCCAGTCTCCAGACCACCGCCAGGTACGACAACGGCGTCATGGGTTCCGGCAACTGGTACGGCGTGCCCAACTACGGCGAGTACGTGATGGTCTACTACAACAAGGACCTCTTCGCCGAGCACGGGGTCGCGGTGCCGACAACGCTTGCCGAAATGACGGCGGCGATGGACACCTTCGTCGCCAAGGGCGTCACGCCGCTGGGCATGTCCGGCGCCGAGTACCCGGCCGGGCAGCTCTTCTACCAGCTCGCCCTCTCCCGGGCCGACCGGGCCTTCGTCGACAACTACCAGCTCTACGCCAACCCGGTGGACTTCACCGCCGACCCGCTCAAGTACGGTGCCGAGGCCTTCGCCGAATGGGTCGACAAGGGCTACATCGCCAAGGACTCCGCCAGTCTCAAGGCCGAGGACATGGGCACCGGCTTCATCTCCGGCAAGACACCGATGGTCGTTTCCGGCAGCTGGTGGTTCGGCCGCTTCAAGAGTGAGATCTCCTTCGACTGGGACACCTTCCTCTTCCCCGGCAACACCCTGCACGCCGGCTCCTCGGGCAACCTGTGGGTGGTCCCGGAGACGAGCAAGGCCAAGAGCCTGGCGTACGACTTCATCGACATCACCATGCGGCCGGAGATCCAGGCGTTGATCGGCAACAACGGTGGCGTGCCGGTGGCCGGTGACCCGGCGACGATCAAAGACCCGAAGGACCGCAAGCTGATCGAGGACTTCAACACGGTCAGCTCCCAGGACGGTCTGGCCTTCTACCCCGACTGGCCGGTTCCCGGCTACTACGACGTGCTGGTCTCCGGCTTCCAGGGCCTGATCAACCAGTCCAGGTCGCCCGCGCAGGTCCTCGACGCGATCGCCGGGCCGTACCAGGACGGCGTCGCGGAGATCAAGCGCGACTGACGGCGGCCGGGGCAGGCGCGCCCGCGCGCCTGCCCCACCCCTGGAAGGATTCCCATGGCATCCCTCGACACGGTCGACGTCCCGGCCCGCAAATCGACAGGTCGGCGACGCCGGTCCGGCTCCGACGCCGGGTACTGGCTCTACCTGATCCCCGGCGCGGTGCTCTTCCTGCTGGTCATCGGCGGTCCGCTGGTCTACACCGGCTACCTCTCGCTGACCAAGTGGTCCGGCGTCGGCGACCCCACCTTCATCGGGCTGGACAACTACCGCGATCTGCTGACCGACGACGTCTTCTGGACGTCGTTCAAGAACACCGTTGCGATGATCATCGCGATGGTGGTGCTGCCCACCCTGATCGGACTGGTGCTCGCCGCGGTGCTCTTCGACACCATCGGACGCCACTTCCGGCCCCGCACCGCCGCCGCGCTGCGGGCCGCCTTCTACCTGCCGCAGGTGCTCCCGGTCGTGGTGGCCGGCATCGTCTGGGGTTGGATCCTACGGCCCGACGGCGCGCTCAACGGGCTGCTCGACGCGGTCGGGCTCGGCTCGCTGGCCCACGACTGGCTGGGCGATCCGAACACCGCGCTGCCCGCCGTGATGGCCGTGATGATCTGGGTGCAGCTCGGCTACCCGGTGGTGGTCTTCATGGCCGCCCTGGAACGGGTGAACCCGGAGCTGTACGAGGCGGCCGAGATCGACGGGGCCGGGTGGTTCCGCCGGTTCCGGGCGATCACCCTGCCGCAGATCCGGCCGGAGACGTTCGTGGTCGGGCTCACCTGCACCATCGCGGCGATGAAGGTCTTCGGCCCGATCTTCGCGTTGACCCGGGGCGGCCCGGAGAACGCCACGAACGTGCCCTCCTACTTCGCGTACTTCACCTTCTTCAAGCGGTTGCAGGTCGGCTACGGCTCGGCGATCTCGATGGTGCTGACCCTGATCATCGTCGTGGTCGCGGTGTTGTTCATCCGGGCGCAGAACCGGGCCGAACGCCGGGACGGAGTGCTCTGATGGCGATCACCCTCACCCCGCCCCGACGGGTACGACGTCCGGCCGACCGGCGGCACCGGGGCGCCGCCCGGTGGATCGTGCTCGCGTTGGTCGGCGCTGCGGCGCTGGCCATGCTGGTGCCGTTCGCGTTCATGCTGCTCAATGCCTTCAAGTCGCCCGGCGACTACTCGACGAACGGTCCGTTGAGCTGGCCGGGCGAGTTCTACACGACCGGTCTGCGCACCTACTGGGAGCAGGTCGACTTCCCGGTCAAGCTGTGGAACTCCGTGCTCATCTCTGGCTCGGTGGCGGTCCTCGCGGTCGTCGTGTCGCTGCTGAGCGCGTACGCCCTGGGCATCGGCCGGGTCCGCGGCCGGCTCTGGATCATCGGCCTGTTCCTGCTGGCCAACATGCTGCCGCAGGAGGCGCTGATCTACCCGCTCTACCACTTCGCCAAGGAGGCGGGGCTCTACAACACCCGGCTGGCGGTAATCATCATCTTCACCGTCATCCAGGCCGCCTTCGGCACCTATTTGCTCGCTTCGGTGCTCGGCACCTTCCCGCGCACCCTGCTGGAGGCAGCCGCGCTCGACGGGGCCGGCCGGTGGCGGACCCTGTGGCGGGTGGTGCTGCCCAACATCCGGCCCACCATCTCGGTGCTGCTGGTCTTCTTCTTCATCTGGACCTGGAACGAGTTCCTCATCCCGCTGGTCATGCTCATCGACAACCAGACGCAGACCGTGCCGGTCGCGCTGGCCTCGTTGCAGGGAGACCGGCTGATGGACGCCCCCACCACCAACGCCGGGGCACTGATCAGTCTCCTCCCGGCGATCCTGTTCTTCCTCATCTTCCAGCGCACCCTCGCGCGCGGCATCACGGCAGGAGCCGACAAGTGAAGTTCACCGACGGGTACTGGCAACTGCGTCCCGGGGTCAGCGTGCTGCGCCCCGGGACGGTGGAGTCGGTGGAGCCGGACGAACGGTCCTTCACCGTATTCGCACCCATCGGGCGGATCACCGGGCGCGGGGACACTCTCAACCGGCCGGTGATCACCGTACGGTTCTTCTCTCCCGCCCCGGGCGTGGTCGGGGTGACCATCGGCCACCACACCGGCGGCCTGCCCAAGCAGCCACGGTTCACCCTCGCCGAGGGCACCGAGCATCCGGTGCAGGTGGAGGTCACCGGGCTCAGCGCGCGGTTGACCACCGGCGAGCTGACCGTCCGGGTCGCGCTGACCGGTCCGTGGCGGGTGGACTTCCTGCGTGGCGACCGGTTCGTCACCTCGTCCACCGAGCGCAGCATCGGCGCGGTCACCGACGCCAAGGGCAACAAGTACGTACACGAGCGGCTGGCCCTGGGCGTCGGCGAGACCATCTACGGGCTGGGCGAGCGTTTCGGCGCGTACGTCAAGAACGGCCAGGCCGTCGACATCTGGAACGCCGATGGCGGCACCGCCAGCGAGCAGGCGTACAAGAACGTGCCGTTCTATCTCAGCAGCGCCGGTTACGGGGTCTTCGTGGACCATCCGGAGCACGTCTCGTTCGAGGTCGGCTCCGAGGTGGTGTCGCAGACCCAGTTCAGCGTGCCGGGCCAGTCGCTGACGTACCACCTGATCGACGGACCCACCCCGAAGGACGTGCTGCGCCGCTACACCGCGCTGACCGGCCGGCCGGCGCGGGTGCCGGCCTGGTCGTACGGGCTGTGGCTGTCCACCTCGTTCACCACCTCGTACGACGAGAAGACGGTCACCGAGTTCATCGACGGCATGGCCGAGCGGGACCTGCCGCTGTCGGTGTTCCACTTCGACTGCTTCTGGATGCGGCAGTTCCACTGGGTCGACTTCATCTGGGATCCGGCGACCTTCCCGGACCCGGAGGGGATGCTGCGCCGGCTGCACGAGCGTGGCCTGAAGGTGTGCGTCTGGATCAACCCGTACATCGCCCAGCGGTCGTACCTGTTCGAGGAGGGTCGGCGGGCCGGCTACCTGGTCCGCAACCCGGACGGTTCGGTCTGGCAGTGGGACAAGTGGCAGGCCGGCATGGCGCTCGTCGACTTCACCAACCCGGACGCGGTCGACTGGTTCGCCGGAAAGCTCAAGGTGCTGCTCGACATGGGCGTCGACTGTTTCAAGACCGACTTCGGCGAGCGCATCCCCACCGATGTGGTCTGGCACGACGGCTCGGACCCGCAACGGATGCACAACTACTACGCGTACCTGTACAACAAGACCGTCTTCGAGCTGCTGGCGGCCGAGCGTGGGGAGGGCGAGGCGGTCGTCTTCGCGCGCTCGGCGACCGCCGGCGGTCAGCAGTTCCCGGTGCACTGGGGCGGCGACTGCGAGTCGACATTCGTGGCGATGGCCGAGTCGCTGCGCGGTGGTCTGTCGCTGGCCGCCTCCGGGTTCGGCTACTGGAGCCACGACATCGGCGGCTTCGAGGGCACTCCCGACCCGGCGGTGTTCAAACGCTGGATCGCCTTCGGCCTGCTGTCGTCGCACTCACGGCTGCACGGCTCCGGCTCGTACCGGGTGCCGTGGGCGTACGACGACGAGGCGGTCGACGTGCTGCGCCACTTCACCCGGCTCAAGCTGAGCCTGATGCCGTACCTCGCGGCAGCGGCCGAGGAGGCCCACCGCGAGGGCGTACCGGTGATGCGGCCGATGGTCCTGGAGTTCCCCGACGATCCGACCGCCGCGTACCTCGACCGGCAGTACATGCTCGGCCCGGACCTGCTTGTCGCACCGGTGATGAGCGCCGACGGCCAGGTGACCTACTACGTGCCCGCCGGCACCTGGACCCAGCTGACCACCGGTGCCCAGGTCACCGGTCCGGGCTGGGTCACCGAGAAGCACGACTTCGACAGCGTTCCGGTGCTGGCCCGGCCCGGGTCGGTCATCGCGTTCGGCTCGGTCACCGACCGCCCGGACTACCCGTGGGCCGACGGCGTACGGCTGCGGATGTTCGCGCCGGCCCCCGGGCAGCGGACCCGGGTGCGGGTGCCGGCACCCGACGGTGGGCCGGGCACCGAGTTCGAGGTGTCCTACCAGGACGGAACGGCCAGCGCCGAGCTGGTGGCGGGCGCGTCGTCCGGGTACGAGTGCGAGGTGACGGGGGTGGCGACATGAGCGACGTCGTGTTTCCTGAGGGATTCGTCTGGGGTTCGGCGACGGCGGCGTACCAGATCGAGGGCGCGGCGAAGGAGGACGGTCGGGGGCCGTCTATCTGGGACACCTACAGTCACACCCCGGGGCGCACCCTGAACGGGGACACCGGCGACGTCGCGGCCGACCACTACCACCGGTGGGCTGACGACCTCGACCAGGTGGCCGCGCTCGGGCTCGGGGCGTACCGGTTCTCGGTCGCCTGGCCCCGGGTGCAGCCCGGCGGCTCCGGTGCACTGAACCAGGCCGGGGTGGACTTCTACTCCCGCCTGGTGGACCGGCTGCTCGAACTCGGCGTCCGGCCGGTGGCCACGCTGTACCACTGGGACCTGCCGCAGGAGTTGGAGGACGCCGGCGGCTGGCCGGTCCGGGACACCGCCGCACGCTTCGCCGACTACGCCGAGAAGATCGTCGGGGCGCTCGGGGACCGGGTGCACACCTGGACCACGTTCAACGAGCCGTGGTGCTCGGCCTATCTCGGGTACGCCTCCGGGGTGCACGCACCGGGGCGGACCGAGCCGGCCGCGGCGCTGGCCGCCGTACACCACCTGAACCTGGCGCACGGCCTGGCCGGCCGGGTGATCCGCGACCTGGCACCGGCGGCGCAGCTCTCGGTCACGCTGAACCTGCACGTCATCCGACCGGCGTCGGACTCGGCCGCCGACGCCGACGCGGCACGCCGGATCGACGCCCTGGCCAACCGGGCTTTCCTCGGCCCGATGCTGGACGGCGCGTACCCGGCGGACCTGCTCGCCGACACCGCCACGGTCACCGACTGGTCGTTCGTCCGCGACGGCGACGAGGCCACCGCCGCGGTGCCGCTGGACGTGCTCGGCGTCAACTACTACTCGACCACGCTGGTCCGTGCCTGGGACGGCGTCTCACCCAAGTCGGACTCCGACGGGCACGGCCGCTCGGCGCACTCGGCGTGGGTCGGCTCGGAACAGGTCGAGTTCCTGCCGCAACCGGGTCCGCACACGGCGATGGGCTGGAACATCGAGCCGGCCGGCCTGACCGAGCTGCTGCTGCGCCTGCACCGCGAGTATCCTGACCAGCCGTTGATGATCACCGAGAACGGGGCCGCCTTCGACGACGTCGTGTCGCCGGACGGCGCGATCCACGACGACCGCCGGATCGACTATCTCCACCGGCACATCGCCGCCACCCACGAGGCGATGGCCGCCGGCGCCGACGTACGCGGCTACTTCGTCTGGTCCCTGCTCGACAACTTCGAATGGGCGTACGGCTACGACCGCCGCTTCGGCATCATCCGCGTCGACTACGAAACCCAGCAGCGCGCCTGGAAGGACTCCGCCCACTGGTACCGCCGCCTCACCACCACCAACCGCCTTCCCTGACCCCACTCCTGCCCCGGTGGGGTCAGGCGCCGACGCGTTGTTCGGGGACGGTGAGGCCGTACAGGGCCATCAGCTCGGGGGTGTCGACCCGGCTGCCGTCGGCCACCGCGTCGCAGGCGATGTCGACGATCTGGTCCTTGTGCGCCAGCAGGTACGGGCGGGCGCCGACGTCGGCACTGGCCAGGGTGGCGATGCCGGGCCAGTGCCGACGGCCGAACAACATCGGGTAACCGCGCAGGCCGTTGTAGGTGGCACAGACCAGCACGTCGGGGAAGGGCAGCGCGGCCACCCGGCGGACCGCTGCGGCGGTGAGCCCGGGCATGTCCACCGGCACCACCACCGCCGCCTCGACCCGGTCGTCGTCGATGCCGGCGAGACCGGCCCGGATGGACGAGCCCACGCCGGTACCCCAGGCGCGGTTGACCACCACCGTGGCGCGACTCAGGTCGGCGGTCTGGCGGACCTGGTCGGCCGCAGCGCCCAGAACGACCACGATCTGCCCGCAGCCCGCCTCCGTCAGCGTGTCGATCATCTGGTCGACCAGGGGTTTGCCGCCCTGGTGCAGCAGGGCCTCCGGCCCGCCGATCCGGCGGCCACCCCCCGCAGCGATGATCATTCCTGCGATCCGGTTCAGAGCTGCGCTCCCTCCAGTGTGGGAGCGGTCGGGGCCGCGTGACCCCGACCCTCCCGTCCTACGCACACCGTTTGCAACGACAGCAGTCGGAGGAGAGTGGCGGGGCATTTGGTGTAAATTGGGTATCTATCCGGATTGCGCGGACATCCCATCCGGCGTGCGCCGGCCCGTAGCGCCCGAAATCGGCAGCAGCAGCATCGCCACCGCGACCAGCAGATAGGCGTTGCCGCCGAGAAAACCGTGCGGCCCGCTGGACCCGTTGGCGAAAATCCACACGACTCCGCTGCTCAGCACCGCGTACCCGGCGACACCGACCCGCAGCCGCCATCGTTCGACGGGTCTGGTCGACGGCCACGGCAGCGTCGCGCCGACGAGGACGATCAACCCAGGCACCAGCCACACGAGATGGTGCACCCAGCTGACCGGGCTGACCAGTACCCCGAGGACCCCGGTGAAGGCGAACCCGAGGCGTTCGTCCCCCGCGGCCCGTCGGACCTGGTGCCACCAGAAGGCGAGCGCTGCGGCCACCAGGCACAGCCACAGCAACCGGTCGGGATGCGCCGGGTCGAGCCGGGCAACCAGACCCAACAGCGACTGGTTCGACACGTACTCCAGTTTCCCGACCCGCCCGGTGTCCCACAGCGCCTCGGTGAAGTAGGTGCGGGTGGCGTTCGGTGCCACGACTGCCGCCAGCAGGGTCGCCACCGCCGTGGTCAGCGTGGCCGTGGCGGCGGCCCGCCACCGTCGGGTCACCAGCAGGTACGCGACGAATACCGCCGGCGTCAGCTTGATCGCGGCGGCCAGTCCGATGCCGACGCCGGCCAGCCGGTGCCGTCGCTCCAACAGCCACAGGTCGACGTAGACCAAGGCCATCAGCAGCAGATTCACCTGCCCGAAACTGACCGTGTCGCGGACCGGGTTGAGCGCGGCGAACAGGCAGGCCGCCAGCGCGAAGGTGTGCCACCTCGGCCAGCCGGCGCGCCGCGCGACAGGCCCGACCAGCAGGTGCAGCAGGAAGCTGGCTGCCACGACGGTGAGCGTCAGGTTCGCCGCGATCGCCGGATGCCAGGGCAGGGCCGCCACCGGCAGCATGACCAACGCGGCGAAGGGCGGATAGGTGAAGCCGTACTGGTTCCAGGTCACCCACTCGTAGAGTTGGCCGCCGTCCGCCCAGTGGCGTACCGCACCGTGGTAGACACCGATGTCGAACCAGCCACGGTGCCCGGGCAGCACCGCGATCGCCACGCCGATCGCGGTGACCAGCCCGATGATCAACAGCGTCCGACGCCTGTGCTGCGTGGCCGGCCTGGTCACACTGACGGCGGTGGTGCTGACCCGGGGCCGCCCGGTGGTGGTCATCGGCGACCAACCAGGGCGGGCGGGGCGGACCGGGTGAGCAGCCACAGCACACCGACGGTGGCCAGGCCAAGGAGGACCCCTGCCGCCGCGAGCACCGCCTGGCCCAGGTCCGGGCCGAAACCGCTGGGCAGGACCGCAAATGCCAGCACCGTGGCGGCGAGCGCCGCTGCCTGCCGCGGCCGTCCGTGCGGCGCCGCCGCGGCGAGCAGCACCAACCCCCACAGCGCGTACCAGGGTCGGGTCGCCGGACCGAGCAGCGCCACGGCCAGCAGGACCAGGCCGACCGCGTACGGCGGGCCCAGCCGACGCCGCTGATGCCAGGCGACCACCGCGACAGCGAGCAGCCCGAGCAGGCCCAGCAGAACCCCGGCGCGCATCGGCGTGGCACCCAGATGCAGGTCGAACGTCTCCGCGAGCCGCTGCGCACCCCGGCCGAGGGCGGTCGAGACCGACCAGCTGTGCCGGTACACGGGCGTGGCGAGGGCGTCGATCCAGCCGTATCCGATTCCGCTCGCCCAGGTCACCGCCACACCGCTGGCCACCGTGAGGCCGGCGACCCGCACCACCGCCCGGAGGGCGCCGAGGCGCCGGGCGGCAAGCGCGCCCACCACCAGCAGGCCCAGCAGCGCCGGCACCTTGACCAGGGCGGCGAACGTGACCAGCACGGTGGCCGCGCCGAACCGGTCGGCGAGCGCCAGCCGAAGGCCGAGCACGAGCAGGCCCAGCATCACCGCCTCGTTGTGGGCACCCGCGACCAGGTGCAGCGGAACGAGCGGGTTGAGCACCCCCAGCCAGAGAGCGGCTGCCGGGTCGACCCCACAGTGGTGCGCCAGACGCGGCAGGTTGATCACGAGAAGCGCCACCCCGGCCAGTGCGACGAGCCGCAGCATCAGTACGCCGAGCGCCAGATGCCCTCCGGTGAACCAGGAAACTCCGGCGACGAGGGACAGGAAGACCGGCCCGTACGGCGCGGGCGTCTGCTGCCACATCTGCGGCACCTCGGTGGCGAGGTGTCCACCGAGGTGCGCCACGCCCACCCGGTAGACATCCAGGTCGGCCAGGACCATCGAGCCCTGAGCCAGGTAGCTGTAGACATCGCGGGAGAACATCGGCGGTGCCAGCAGCAACGGCCCGGCCCAACAGGCCAACGTGACGGCGGTGCCTCGGGCCCGGGCGGGATTGTCCGGCGTGCGGCCGGGCCCGCGCAGGTCGCGACCGGCGCACCACCAGGCGAGCGTGAGCAGGGTCAGACCGGCGTAGCCGGCCACCAACGCGGGCCGATCGGCATGCCGAAAGGCCGCCCACCACAGGGCGTCCCGCACCGGCAGTGCGCCGGCACCGCAGCCGGCGACCGCCAGCAGGGCGCCACCCAACCCGCCCAGGAGTCGGTACGCAATGACGCTCGTCGGTGTCAGCACCGGGGCATGGTGGCAGCGCGAGCTGACCGCGAGACGGCCGCCGGTCGGTCAGCAGGAGACCCTCGGGTGTCCGCTCAGCTCGACCGGAATCGTGCTGGCGTCGGGCTACATCTCGCGCCGGCCGGTCAGCCGCAGCCGGCGCTTGACGCCACCGGCCGCGCGAGTCCTGAGCCGGGAGAGGACGTTGACGGCGTCGGCTCGGCCGTCCGGCCGCGGACCGAGGCTGTCGGCGTGACCCAGCATGCCGACGATCGTCTCGACAGCGACCTGGAGCAGTTGTTCCGCGTCCAGTTCGTCGGGGCTGATGCTCTGCCGCATCACGGTCGGCCGCAGGTCGTCGAGGTCACCGACGATCCGGCACGGGTAGTCCTGAAGCTCCTTGATCTGCTGCTCCGCCTGCTCCCGCACCCAGTCTGCCCGGTCCAGGCCGACACCGAAGGGGACCCCCTCGCGCCGCTTGAGCACGGCGTCGACCAGGTGTCGGTGCACCACCTTCTGGTACGGCGTCCGCAGCGGATACCTGTCGCCCAACGTCAGGTTGACCCGGCGGAGCAGTTCGATCTCGGCGGCGCCGAGCGACGGGTTGGAGGTGGGTTCCGCCAGTTCACACAGCCCGTCGGGAATGCCCAGGATGCCGGCGAACCGGTGCCACAGCAGGTCCCTCGGCGCGCCGGGCGGCGGAACCGTCACCAGATACCGGTGCGCTGCGGGGACCAGGTCGCCCCAGCGGCGCAGCATGCGCGGCGCCGTGTGATTGTTCCAGAAGGCCTCGGCCCTGCCCTCCTCGACGGCGCGCATGAACGCTCCGAACCGCCAGCCGCTGCGCGCCCGGACGCTCTGTTGCCAGAACGAGGGGAACGTCCGCCACAGGTCACGGCCGGCCGCGATGACGTGGACCTCGGCGGCCTCCAGGCTCTCCACCGCCCGGGCGGCCTGCGCGCTGGTCGCCGCACCCAGCCCCTCGTTGCTGATGATCACATCACCGGGCCAACTACGCGCCTTCTCGGCCAGCCGGTCCCAGGTCCAGTAGGCGTCGCTGTCCCGCCAGGGCGCCGCGCGCAGATCGGCCATCGCCTGGTCGTGCGCCACCGCACTGCCCGGCAACAGAATGCCGGCATTCTTCAGTGCGGCCCGATTTTTCCAGAGCACGTTCTGCACAAAGGTGCTTCCCGTCTTCGGCGCACCGATATGCAGATAGACGCGCCTGGCCATGCCGCCTCCCGGACCCGACACCATGTCGATCGAAGTGGTCACCTTTGCGGAGCCAGGGTGACATACGGCGGGCGTACGCCAAAACAGCGGGCGACGCCATTTCCGGCAGAAGAATTGCCTGTGGTCGAGAGATGTATGGGTCACGAAATTCTGGTGAACAGTCCCGGCCGACCGATCTGACCATCAACGGTCGACGGTGGTCAGGCGGCGTCGGCATAACACTCCACGATCGACACATCCAACGGGAAGCGGACCGGAGTTTCCCCGAACAGCAGCGTGGTGGCCCGTCGACCGGCCCGGTCGACCGCCTCGGCGACCTGCTCGGCCCGCGCCACCGGGCAGTGCACGATCACCTCGTCGTGCTGGAAGAAGACCAGCTCGGCCGGAGTGCCGGCCAACTCGCCGCGGAGCACCGCGAGCAGGGTGGACGCCCACTCGGCCGCGGTGGCCTGGATGACGAAGTTGCGGGTGAACCTGCCCCGGGACCGGGCCGCCCGGGCCCGGGGTGACTGGGCGTCGCTGCCCGCCTCCGGATCCGTCACACCCTCCTCATCCACGCCGAACCCCACCGTGCCGGGCGGGCACGTCCGCCCCAACCAGGAACGCACCAGGCCGCCCACCTCGCCGGTCCGCGCCGCCGCCTCGACGTAGCCGAACGCGGTCGGATAGCTGCGTCGCAGCACCGCCAGCGCGGGCACCGCGGCCCCACCGGTCTGCCCGTACATGGCCCCGAGCAGCGCCAGCTTGGCCCGGCCCCGGTCACCGTCGAACGCGTCCCGAGCCAGCGCGGCGTAAAGGTCACCGGTCGCCCCGGCTGCGGCGAGCCGGACGTCACCGGAGACCGCCGCCAGCACCCGTGGCTCCAACTGCCCGGCGTCGGCCACCACGAACCGCCAGCCCGGGTCGGCCACCACCGCCCGGCGGATCACCTTCGGAATCTGCAACGCGCCGCCGCCCCGGGTGGCCCACCGCCCTGACACCACCCCGCCGGGAACGTACTCCGGGCGGAACCGGCCGTCGCGCACCCAGGCGTCCCGCCATGCTCGGCCGTGCGCCGTCCAGATCCGGTACAGCTCCTTGTACTCCAGGATCAGCGGCACCGCTGGATGATCTACCCCGCGCAGCACCCAGGCCCGGGTGTTCGGCAGCTCCACGCCGACCCGCGCGAACGCCTTCAGCAGCTCGGCCGGGCTGTCCGCGTGCACCTGCCGGACCCCGAACGCGGCGGCGATCCGCGCGGCCAGCTCCGCCAGCCGGCGCGGCGGCCCACCCACCGGAGAGGGTTCACCCAGTAACTCGGCGAGGACCGCGTCGTGCACGTCGGCCCGCCAGGGCAGCCCGGCCGCGCCCATCTCGGCCGCGATCAACGCACCGGCCGACTCGGCCGCCACGAGCAGCCGGAACCGCCCCGGGTCACCGGTCGCCGCGACCCGGCCGAGTTGGTCGGCGTACACCCGGGTCAGGACGGTGATGCCGGGGCCCGGCGGCCCCGGCACGGCGTCGAAGAGCGCGGCCTGACCGGTGCCGGGTGGGGTGGCGGCGCGCGGCGGCGGATCGGCCGGCACCGGCGCACCGGTCAACCGCGCCCAGGCCGCTGCCAGCCCGCGGGGCTCACCCCACCGGCCCGCGTACCCGAGCAGCAGCGCCTCGGTCAACTCCACGTCGTGACACCGCTGCACCATGACCCCGGCGCGGAGCAGCGTCGGGTAGAGCGCGGCACCGGATGCCCACACCCAGCGCGGCTGGTCGGCGCGTTCCCGGGCGGCCACCGCGGCGGGCAGATCGACGACCGATTCGGGCGCGCCCAGCGGCGCACCGGTCGGGTCGAGGGGTTGCAGCACTCCCCCGCCCCGCTCGTCCGAGACCACCGCCACCAGCACGAACGTGATTCTGCCCGGCCCCTGCGACAGACCGGGGCCGGGCTCGGTCAGCTGGTCAGTCTCGGCGAAGGTTCATCCGCAGCAGTTCGGAGTCGTCGGAGATGCCCGGTGGCGCCTTGACGCCCGCCGGGAGCAGCGACCAGACCTCCTGCTTGCGCACCAGCCGAGGAGAATCCAACTGCACCTGCTCGCCGTCGACGGACAGCCGTGCTGTTCCGGCTGCGAGGACGTTGCGGACCCAGTCGGTACGCGGCCCGTACAGCGGAAGGAACAGGTATCCGTCGGGCAGCGGGTGGGCGTCCAGCGGAGTCTGGTACGTCCTGCCGGACGATCTGCCCACGTGCGTCAGGACCGGTCGGACGCCCCGACGGACTTCCCGCGGGTTGACGAACCGTCTGTTGAACCGGGCGAGCCACCGCGGCAACGGCATGCCGACCTCCTCGTTCTCGGTGCGAGTCAGCGAGCACCACCGAACCACCTGGTTAGCGCCACCTCAAGGGTCTGCTGGTCCGCGCCGACCCACGCGACGTGCCCGTCCGGCCGAAGCAGGACCGCCGGCACGTCCAGTTCCTCAGTGGTGTCGACGACATGATCTACCCGGTCGCGCCAGCCGTCCACCGCGAGTCGCCCGGTCTGGTCGAGTAACAGCCCATTCCCGGAGCGCATCAACTCGAACAGCCGCCCACGTTTGACGTGGACGTCGCGCAGCCGCCGCCCGAGCAGGGCATGGCCCTCGCCGAAGTCGTACCGGACACCGATCGCCGTGACTTTCTCGATCAGGAACCGGTTGACGTCGTTGAAGTCCATCAGCTGCGCCAGCAACCGTCGGACGGCCTGCGGCCCAGGCTCGTTGGTGGTCAACTCCATCTGGGCCCGCGTGTTGTCGAGCACGTCCGCTGCCACCGGATGCCGCTCGGACTCGTAGCTGTCCAGCAGATCGTCCGGCGCCCAGCCGTTGATCGCCGCCGCCACCTTCCAACCCAGGTTGAACGCGTCCTGGATCCCGAGGTTCAGGCCCTGACCACCCATCGGCGGGTGCACGTGCGCGGCGTCACCGGCCAGGAACACCCGTCCGACCCGGTATCGCTCCGCCTGGCGGGTGGCATCACCGAAGCGCGACAGCCAACGGGGCGAGTGCAGCCCGAAGTCCGTGCCCGCGTACGCGCGCAACTGTTGCTGGAACTCCGCGAGCGTCGGCGGCTTCGACCGATCTTCGACCACGTGCTCCGCCGGCACGACCACCCGGAATGTCCCCGGCGTGCCCGACGGCCCGACCCCGAACCGCTTCTCGGTCTTGCGTACCTCGGTCACCACCTCGGCGATGTCCTCCGGTGAGGCCGTCACCTCGAATTCACCGAGCAGCGTGTCGACTCGCGAGGGCTCGCCCGGGAAGCCGACGCCGAGCAGCCTCCGAACCGTGCTGCGCCCGCCGTCACAACCGATCACGAACCGGGCGCGCACCGGCGACACGCCGATGTCTCCGAGATGGACGGTCACCCCGTCGTCGTCCTGCTCCAGCGCGACCGCCGCGCAGCCCCGCCGGATCTCGGCGCCAACCTCGGCCGTGTGCTCGGCGAGGAGCCGGTCGGTGAGCGTCTGCGGGATCCCGAGCACATATCCGTGGGCGGTGTCCAGTCCACTGGGGGCGGGCTTGTCGATACCCGCGAAGAATCCCCGGATCGGAAACTGCTTACCATTTTCGAGGAACCGTTCCAACAACCCCCGCTGATCCAGCATCTCGATGCTGCGCACGTGCAGCCCGAGCGACCGCACGAACGGCGGCGGCTCGGCCTCTTTCTCCAACACGAGCACGCTGACGCCCCGCAGCCGCAATTCGCTCGCCAACATCATGCCGGTGGGCCCACCGCCGACAATGATCGCATCAAACATCAGTCCCCCAGGTGCACCCATTTTTCCGCTCGGCCGACGATTGTGCGCCACGACCGGGGTCTTGCCGCAATCCCCCAGGTGCGGTATACGTTGATAGTGGCAAGGTGTTCTACCGCGACCCCGACGGCAACGAGGTCGGCTTCGCGGCGCGCGCCGGTCGACCCGGCTCAGGCACCCGATGACAGACAAGACTGACTTCAAGAAGACCGCCGACGTCTATCAGGCACCCCGGGGGCGGTTCCGGGTCCTGGACGTACCCGACATGCGGTACCTCATGATCGACGGCGATGGCGACCCCAACACCTCACCCGCCTTCACCACCGCCGTCGAGGCCCTCTATCCGGTGGCGTACAAGCTAAAGTTCGCCAGCAAGCGGCACCTCGGGCGCGACTACGTCGTCCCGCCGCTGGAGGGCCTGTGGTGGGCCGAGGACATGGCCGCCTTCACCACCTCGCGGGACAAGTCTCGGTGGAGCTGGACCCTGTTGCTGATGGTCCCGGACTGGGTCGACCGGGCCATGTTCGACGCCGCCCTCGGGCAGGCCGGGGCCAGGAACAAGCCCGCGCGCCTCGACGACATCCGCCTGGCACCCCTGTCCGAAGGGCGTTGTGTGCAGACGCTGCACGTCGGTTCCTTCGACGACGAAGCAACTGTGCTCGCCCAACTGCACGACGAGTTCCTCCGGGCCCAGGGGCTGCGGATGACCGGGAAGCACCACGAGATTTACCTCAGCGACTTCCGCAGGGTCGCACCCGAGAAACAGCGCACCATCCTGAGGCAGCCGGTCACCGCCGAGGCCGTGCCCGCGCCGTCGAAACCCGGATGACCGCGACACCCGATGGTGCGTAGGGTGCCGGCCATGTCCCGCACCGAGCTACGGCCGTTCACGGCCGCCGACCTGGATGCGTGCGCCACGTTGCTGGCCGACCGGCACCGCCGGCACCGCGTCGCCCAGCCACTGCTGTCCGCCCGGTACGAGGACGCCGCCGCGGCGCTGACCGAGCTGACCACCGCGTACGAGACACCGGACGCCTCGGGGGCGGTCGCCTACCGCGCCGGAGCCCTGGTGGGTTTCGTCCTCGGTGCGCCGAAGCCGTCACCGCTGTGGGGGCCGAACATCTGGGCGGAGGCCGCCGGGCTGGCGGTCACCGATCCCGAGGTGATGCGCGACCTGTACGCGGTTGCCGCAACCCGGTGGGTCGACGAGGGCCGCACGGCGCACTACGTCGTCGTTCCGGCACACGACGCCGAGCTGGTACAAGCCTGGTTCCGGCTGGGCTTCGGCCAGCAGCACGCGCACGCCATCCGGCCCGCCGCACGGCTGGCAACGGTCACCCCGGCCGGGCTGTCGGTGCGTGGGGCGACCCGGGCCGACATCCCGCTGCTCGCTCAACTCGATCTTGAATTGCCGCGGCATCAGGGACAGTCCCCTACCTTCTCCGCCGGCCCGGTAAGCACTCTGGACGAGGCCGTCGCCGAATGGACGGCCGACATCGACAACCCCGCATATGCCACCTTCGTGGCCGAAGTGGATGGCCAGGTCATCGGCTCTGCCATCGGCTGCGCGCTGGAGAAGTCGAGCGCCCATCTGAGCCTGGCCCGCCCGGAACACGCCGGGTTCCTCGGGTTCGCGGCGGTCCTCCCGCGCGCCCGTGGCGTCGGCGCCGGGCGAGCCCTCGGCACCGCGGTCATCGACTGGGCGGTGTCGGCCGGCTTCGACAGCGTGGTCACCGACTGGCGAGTCACCAACCTGCTCTCCTCGCGGACCTGGCCGAAGCTGGGCTTCACCGAGACGTTCCTCCGGCTGCACCGGCTGATCCGTCTCTGAGCGCTGCACTCACCATCGGGCAATGGCATTCCGACCGACCGGCGGCCCTGGTCGAGGGTGTCCGATTCGTTCAAGACCTCATCGGCAGCATGCTCGTATGGTCACAGTCATGGCACCCACCTTCAACGCGATCGGCCTGGCAGTGGCCGACATGGCAGCGTCCCTCTCCTTCTATCGGCGACTCGGCCTGGAGTTTCCGGACGGTGCCGAGCAGGAGCCGCACGTCGAGACGACGGTGGCGGGCGGTATCCGTCTCATGTGGGACACCCACGCCTCATTGCAGTCCTTCGACCCGGGCTACCAGCCGGCACCGCCCTCCGGTGGCTGGGCCTTTCTCTGCTCCGACGCGGCAGAGGTGGACCGATGCCACGGCGACCTGGTCGCTGCCGGACACTCGTCGGTCAACCCGCCCTGGGACGCGCCGTGGGGGCAGCGTTATGCACAGGTACGCGATCCGGACGGCAACGTCGTGGACCTCTTCGCCTGGACCCCGTCACCGCAGTAGAGCGCTCAGCGGCACGCCGGCCATCGCCCGTACCTCGCGTGCGAGACGGGCCTGGTCGGCGTAACCCGCATCTACCCCGCCTGCGCGGCACCGACCAGAGCAACCATCACCCGGTCGGCCCCTTGCCAGCGTCGGCTCGCCGCCGAGGTCAGCGCGGCGGCCGGATCGTCGGACTCGGCGATGGCCCGCACGACGGCCGCCGGCCGGCCACCCGTTCTGCCTCATCCGGTAGCCCACGACCACGGCTTACGGTATGTGCGGACGTCCCGGCGGTGTCAGCGCCGAACGGCGGACCGGGTGTCGGCGTCGAGGTATTCGGCGAGCAGGGCGGCCCCGGTGAGCATGGCTTGGCCACGGGCGGTGAGTTGTTCCCGCCACTGGCGCAGCGACGCGGCGAGTGGTTCGATGCCACCGGCCTCGCGCACCCGACGCAGCACCCCAGCGATGTGGTCGAGCCGGTAGCCGCCACGGCGCAGCAGGTGAGCGAGTTCGGCGTCGCGGACATCGTCTGGTGAGTAGCCGCGGTAGCCGGTGGCCGGGTCACGCGCCGGCTGCAGGACCCCGGCCCGCTCCCACTTGCGCAGGGTCGCGGGTCGTACGCCGAGGCGGTGGGCCAGCATGCTGATCGGCACTGCTTCCCGGCTCTGTGGTTGCCGCGGTGAACCGGCGAGGACGGCGACCGTCGTCTCGACCGCGTCCAACGTGTCTCGGTCGCGCTGAAGCAGGACGTGGCTGTGGTCGATCGTGCGCAGCGCGGCGTCGATGTCACCCCGGTTGACAGCACGCATGATGTCACCGCTGGCCGGGTAGCCGTGGCCCGCGATCAGCCCGAGATAGGCGCCCAGCGCCTTCGCGTGCACCTCGGTGAATCGGCGGTAGCCGGTCGGGCTGCGCTGGGCCGGCGGCAGTACGCCATCCCGCTCGTAGTTGCGCACGGCCTGCGCGGAGAGGCCGTGCCGGCGCGCGAGGTCGACTGGTCGGCGTACCCCCGGGTTGGAGGGTTTCAGGGCGTTCACCTCGCTTAGTCGGTGAAAAGTCTCAACCGCTGGTTCAACGATACGGTTGATGCAATGACGCCCGTTCTTGACCTGCTTGCCGTACCGCCGACGCTGCTCGCGCTCGGCGAGCCGACGCACGGCGAGTCCGCCTTCCTCCAGATCCGCAACGAGACCTTCATGTCGCTGGCCGTGCGGGGCTACCGGTCGATCGCGCTGGAGAGCGACCGGGCGGCGGGGCTGATCGCCAACGAGTTCGTCCAGGGCTCCACCGCCGTCACGCTCGACCGTGCGCTCACCGAAGGGTTCAGCCACGGGTTCGGCGGCGCCCCGGCCAACCGTGACCTGCTGCTGCGGATGCGCGAGTGGAACGCCGGCCGACCGGCCTCCGAACGCCTGACGTTTCACGGCTTCGATGCCCCGCTGGAGATCGAGGGTGCCCCGAGCCCCCGGCACTACCTCATCCGGACCTGCGACTTTCTCGGCCTCGACCGATCGACGGAGATCGACGACCTGGTCGGGGACGAGGCGCGGTGGAGCGACACCGCTGCGATCTGGGAGCCCGGCAGGTCGGTCGGACGGTCGGCCGACGCCCAGCGCCTGCGGGTGATCGCCGACGAGTTGCTGATCGAGCTGTACCTGAACGCACCCCGACTGGCCAAGGGCTGGCCGGCAGCGTTCGTGCAGGCCATGTCCGCTGTCGCGGTGCTGCGCTACCACGCGGCGGCCGCCGCAACACTGAAGCGGGAGGAACGCTTCGCCCGCCTGGCCGGGGTCCGGGACGCGCTGATGGCGGAGAACCTGCTTCAGATCCGATCGGCCGAGGCACACCGTGGACCCACGCTGGTCTTCGCGCACAACACACACCTCCAGCGCCAATCGAGCACGATGACCATGGCCGGAAAGGACGTTTCGTGGGCCGGCGCCGGCGCCATCGTCGGGTCGCTGCTGAATGACCGGTACGCGGTGATCGTCGGTAGCCTCGGCGCGAGCCCCGCCCTCGGCATCGGGGCGCCCGCCCGGTCGACCTACGAGGGCAGACTCCAGCGGGGGACCATGCTTCCGCGGTACGTCCGGGCGTCCGAGATAGCAACGGCCGAGCGGAGAACGCACGATCACCGCTACTTCCCGCTCGACCGGGCCACCATCGACCACGCCGACGCGGTGCTGCACATCCCGACCGGCGTCGACGCGGCCGTGCTCGCCGACCGGATTCTCGCGCTACCCGGCGTCGAGCAGATCGTGACGAACGAGGAGAACGGATCACCCGAGGGTGTCGGCGGCGATCGGTTCTTCTACGTCGGCCCCGACCGCCGCCAGCCCTTCGCCACCATCGTCGACCACGACGTGCCCGGCTTCGACGACGCCTCCCAGCTCGACCGTCCCGGCGTCTTCCGCCTCAACCTCGACCTGGGCCGAGCCGAGTTCGAGAGACTGTTCGGCTTCCCACCCAAGGCGTTCGAGGAACACCGGCAGGAGTTCGACTTCGCCCGGCTGGACACTCTCGTACCGCACCCGGGCTACGCGCTGTACGGCTTCGGCAGCATCGTCATGCCCGGCCCGCACCTGCTGCCCGAGATCGACCGGCTCCTCGCCATCGCTCACGGCCGAGCCGTCGACCGCCACGAACGCGCCGCACGCCGGGCGGCTGACCGACCGGACTGAGCCCCGACGATTCGGGCCAGGGTGCCGTTTTCCAATGCCGTCCACAGGCTGCCGTCGGGTCCGAGGGTGATGCCGTGCGGCTCGGAGCGCGGGGTGGGCAGGTCATGGACTTCGATTTTCCCGTCCGGCGTAATGGAGCCGACCCGGTTGCCCCGCCACTCGGTGAACCACAGGTTGCCGTTGTCATCGCCGGTGATGGCGTGGGGACGGCTGGCGCGGTCCGGTAGCGGAAACTCGTCGATCGTGCCGTCGGGGGTGATCCGTCCGATCTGGCCGGCGGCGATCTCGACGAACCAGACGGCGCCGTCGGGGCCGGCGGTGATCCCTACAGGAGCGGCGGCCGGCGTCGGCAGCGGGTGCGTAGTGACGGTGCCGTCCGTGTCGATCCGTCCGATCGCGTTCGCCTGGTTCATCGTGAACCACATTCCGCCGTCGGTGCCGGCGGTGATGGCCGACGGGTAGGCGCCGGTAGCCGGCAGTGGGAAGTCGGTGGTCTCGCCGCCAGTGGTGATCCGGCCGATGCGATCGGCGTTCATCTCGGTGAACCACAGGGCACCGTCGGGCCCGGGGGCGATGCCGTACGGCCCGCCGTTGCGGCTGGGTACCGGGAATCGGGTCGTCGCGCCGTCGACGGTGATTCTGCCGATGCGGTGGGCTCGAGACTCGGTGAACCACAGCGCCCCGTCGGGGCCGGTGACGATGATCGTGGGCTGCCCGGCAGGGTCGAGTTGGTACGTTGTGGGCGCCTCACCGGGGACCACGCGTCCGATCTCGCCGCTGTGGGCGAGCGTGAACCACAAAGCACCGTCGGGTCCAGTGGTGACGGCGTACAGACCGCGGCCGGCCTCGGCGACTGCGTGTTCCTCAATGAACGCGGACTTCACCGGGCTCGCTCCAGTCCGTTCTCAGTGGCGATACGTTCGATCTCGGCCGGTGTGCCGGTCATCAGGGTGCGGCAGTGCTGGTTGATCAGATCGGCCGGCCAGTCCCACCACGCGGCCCTGCGCAGCCGGTGGATGTCCTGGTCGCCGAAGCGTTGCCGGATCGGTCGCGCTGGATTCCCGCCGACGATCGTGTAGGCCGGGACGTCGGCGGTGACCACCGCGCCCGCCGCGATGATCGCCCCGTCGCCGATGCGTACCCCCGGCATGACAGTGGCCCGGTAGCCGAACCACACGTCGTTGCCGACGATGGTGTCGCCTCGACTGGGCATGGCGCTCACGACATCGAGTGTCTGCTCGGCCCATTCGCCGCCGAAGAGGGTGAACGGGAAGGTGGTCGGGCCCATGTCCGGGTGGTCGCCGCCGGCCATCAGGAACCGGGTTCCCGCCGCTATCGCGCAGAACCTGCCGATGATCAGCTGTTCCGGTCCGTAGCCGTAGAGCACGTTGTGCCGCTCGAAGCCGGTCGCGTCGTCGGGATCGTCGTAGTACGTGTAGTCCCCGACGGTGATCTTCGGGGAGGTGACCAGCGCCTTGAGGAATACGACACGTGGATGCGTCGCCACCGGGTGAAGGACCGTGGGATCAGGTGTCACGGAAGCCCCCGCTCACTAAGACTACTTCTGTAGCGTTAACATCCTGACATGGCGCCCCCACGACCGACAAGCGACCCCGACGAGTCCGTGACCGCCCCCACCCGCCGTCCCGGCGGGCGCAGTGCCGCAGTACGACGGCGCGTGCTCGACGCCGCGCTCGCCCAGTTGGTGCAGCACGGCTACGACTCCCTGAGCATCGACGTGGTGGCCGACCGGTCGGGTGTGCACCGCACGACGGTGTACCGGCGCTGGCGGGATGTCGGTGGCCTGCTGGCCGACGTCCTGGACGAGGCGAGCGTCGACGCGTGGCGCCCGCCCGACACGGGTTCGCTTGAAGGGGACCTGGTCGCGGTCAACCACGAGGTCTATGCCGCACTGACCGCCGACCCGGTGACCGTGGCGCTGATCGCCGCGTCGTTCCGCTCCGAGCAGGCTGCCGAGGCCCTGCAGGCTTTCTGGACCGGCCGGTACGAGCGCTGCACAGACATCGTGCGGCGCGCCGTCGAACGCGGTGAGATACCGGCGGGCACCGATGCGCGGCGACTACTCGTCGCCGCAACCGCTCCGCTGTATCACGAGCTGGTACTCCTCCGGTCGGCAGCCGAGGCGCACCTTCCCGACCTTGTCGCCCGCAGCGCGACTACCGCCGCCCGTGCAGGCGCCTTCATCGACCGCTAGAACAACGCCACTCCCCCGGACTGGACGGTGCCACGCACCTCGCCCGTCTCGTGTGGCCAGGTGCCATGTCTGGTCGGTGAGGCGGTCGACGACCACGCCGGTTCCCGCCAGCCGTCGCCAGGTCCGCCTTCGGTCGCATGCCCCGTACAGCTGGACCAATCCCTCGGCGTCGTCACCGATGAGGTTTCGGAGCGTGGGCTCGATCGGCCCAGTTGTCTCCCGCGTTGAGGCGGGTCGCCAGGGGCGATCCGGGTTGACTCGTTCGCCATGCTGAAGAACCGCAAGCTCATGTCCAGACCATCCGAGGAGCAGCTATGCGCAAGCCGGCAAAGACTGCCGCCGTCCTTGTCGGGCTCGGCGTCGGCGTCGCAATCGGTCCGTCCCTCGGTCCGGCAGCTGTCTGGTCCGGCATCGCGATTGCTGTGCTCGGCGGCGCACTCTGCCTGATCGGTACGACGGAAAGCGGTGTCGCCGGAGACGGCCCGGTGGACCGCGATGAGGAAACTGGGGTGGCAGGCGACGGGCCGCCCACCGGAACAACGGCCGCTGCCCCACGACGCCGCAACCGCCAGCGGCCCAACCTCGGTGGCCTGGGCACCCGGGTAGAACAAATCCTCAAACTCGCCGAGGAACAGGCCAACGACCACCGCGACGAGGCACGGCGCGAGAGCGAGGCAATCGTGACCGCCGCCCGACGGGAGGCCGAGGCGATCCTGAACCGAGCCCACGAGCAAGCGGCCAGGATCACCGCCAATCATCGGGACCCCTCGTCCACCCGGTCGGCTGCACCGAACGGAAATCCCAGCCCTCCGGCATGAGGCAACGCCCGTCCTGGGATCGAACGGAGGATGTCGCGGCATGGCCGATTCGATACCAATGTCGCTATGCCCGAGCTGAGCCCGCCCATCGTCCGGGTGCATCGATCGTTCGTTGCCGCCATGGCGGAGTTTCGCGCTGAGGGACGCGGTAGCTCGGGAGATCACACCATGATCGGGGCTGAGCTGCGCGAGTTTGGCCTCCGCTGGGCAACGGTGGAGGGCTTCGCCGCGTACGTCGACTGGTTGCGGTCCCAGTCCCTGGAGGACTCACCCCGGCCTGACGGCCACGTGCCGTCGACCACGCTGTGGTGGATCCAGGACGACAACTACCTCGGTCGCCTGGCGATCACACCGGTGACCTGGTCTGGGAGGTCTCCGAGCGGCTGATCGGGACTGCGACTCCCCGCCTGATCTGACTTTCGGCCGATGATGATGGCTGGGAGGCACCATGGCGTCGAGGTTCGTCAGCGCTGGCCCATCCGCCCGGACACCCTCCGCTGTCGTTCGGTCGTCTACGCCGCGGCACCGTTGCTGGTCATGTCACGTAGGGTGCTGGTCAGACGGCGGGCGGCGTTCGGACCGAAGGCCGGGCCCGTGATGTCAACCGGGCGTTGTCCCTGAAAGGCGGAGAGCGCCCGCCCTGGTGGGGTGTCGATCCGTTCGATGATCGGCTGGATCGCGCTGTCGACTGTTTTGCCAAACAGCTTTGCGATGACACCTATCGCGATGCGGGTCGGTTGCCGGAATGATTCGGCGAGCGCGGTGTTCACGAACACCGGGTTGTGCAACACGTACCGCACCGGGCTGTCGGGATGTTCGACGGTGAAGGCGACACCGAGCAGGTCATTGGCGCGGGCACCCTGCATGATGGCGACGAAGGGTCGGTAGCGTCTACGAAGTTGAAGGTCGTCCCAGTGCAGTCGCCCGACCCTGCTTCCAGTGCCGCACAGGTTCACGATGACTGGCTGTCGGGCTTGTTCCAGCGTGGGGCGCAGTTGCTCGGCGAGCAGGTACCGGCTGAGCACGTACAACGCGAAGGTGCGCTCGATGCCCTCGGCGGTCTCCTTGCGCTTGGCCTGGAAGCGGAAGGCGCCAAGGACGAGGGCGTCGATGCTCGGATACGACCTGCGTAGCCGGTCGGCGAGCCGAAGGGTCATCGTCGGCGAGCTGAGATCGGCGGACCGGAATGAGCAACGGCCGCTGACGCCGAGTCGGTCGGCCTCGGCCAGCAGGTTCTCACCCTTGATCTGGTCCGAACCGACAGCGACGACTCGATCACCTCGACTCAGGTAATGCAGAGCCAGAGCCCTGCCAATGCCCTGGGTTCCTCCGGTGATGACCAAGGTACGCACTGATTCTCCTTCCGCCTGCCGACTACGCTCGATCTTCAGGTGACTGTGCGGGCGGCGAAAGAAGGAACATTGATGTCTCCACTCATCCCTTTGCCGGTTTCGGCGCAGGACCGTTCCTCGTGCGCGGCGGCTGACGTGCTGCGGCGCACCGGAGACAGGTGGAGCGTGTTGCTGATGGCGGTGCTCGCGCATCGGTCGTACGGGTTCAACGAACTCGATCGGGCAGTGGACGGGTTGAGTCGGCGGATCCTCACCCGCACGCTGCGGGCGCTGGTGCGAGACGGGCTGGTCGACCGGACACCACAACTCGGCCCCGCCGCGCGCGTCGACTACGCCCTCACCGACCTGGGGCGGTCGCTGTTGCCACTCATCATCGCGGTAGGCCAGTGGGCGGAGACCCACGAGCACGACTTCCGCAACGCCCGGGCCCGTTACGACGCCGACGACGGCGTTTCCTGAAGCCAGAGCTTGCCCTGCTCGTCGGCCTGCGAGCATGGCATTTCAGCTCATCGCGGCCGGGGCCGACGCCCGTAGCAAGGGTGTCGGCCCCGGCCACCCACCAGTGGTGGGAGAAGCACAGGTCCAGTCGGGAGACCGTTCAGGACAGCCGGTAGTCGGGCGTCGCCCGGTCCCCGGATACGGGAGGCCAGGGAAGTCCCGCACCGAGCCGTACCACCGTGTACGGCAGCACCGGCTTCTCCGCCCCGTACTGGAAGTTGACCACCAGGAGGTCGCGACCGTCGAACGCCGCCGTCGACGGGCCGTGCAGCGCGGGGCCGGTCAGTCGCCCGAGCAGCCTTGCCTGGTCAGCGCGACGATTGAGCCGCAGCACGTTGACGGTGTTGCCGTCCCCGTCGATGTTGCTGACCGCATAGAGCGTACGGCCACGTACGAGCAGGCCGTCGCCGTGCACCGTGGCGCCGCCCAGGTCGATCGCCCGGACCGTGCGCCGCCGCAGGTCGATGCGGTGCAGCGCGCCGTCGTTGTAGTCGGCGACGATGAGGTGGCGCTGGTCGTGAGTGGCCACCAGGCCGTTGAGGTTGAACCCGGCGTTCCACTCGATGCCGGTGCCGCGCAGGTCGAGGAAGGTGGGTAGCGGCCTGGTGGCACCGGTGCCACCGCGCAGGCCCGCCGCGGGAATCCGGTAGAGGGTCGGCTGGAACGAGTCGGTGACGTAGACGTCGCCGTTGGCGGTCAGGGCGACGTCGTTCAGCATGGAATTCGGTGCGGCGGTGGCAAAGCGGTGCAGGAGCGCGCCGGTGCGCGTGTCGTACACCCACACGTACCCGGTTCCTCCGCCTGCGACGATGAGCCGGCCGCGGTGGTCGACCTTCATCCCGCCGGCTGTGGTCCGGCCGTCGGCGGCGTTGCCGGGCAGCCACACCGTGGTTCGCGGTGAGCGGACGTCACCGCGGTAGATACGCCCGTCGGTCAGGCTGCTGACGTAGAAGTACGGGCTCCGGGGGTCGCGGGCGATGCCCTCGGGGTAGGCGTCGTCACCGGCCAGTACGTAACTGTCCGGTCGCGGGCCGGGGGCACCGAACGCCGAGACCGGCACAGACGCGGATGCCGGCACAGGTACGGCCCCGAGCGCGCCGAGCACCGGGACGATCAGAATCGCGAGCAGTCGTCGCATGTTTCGCACGTTTCCTTCCGATCTGGCTTGTCGCGTCGAGCCTGGCCTCGGTGGTGAGTCACCAACAAGATCCATGAGGTATGGGCGGGTACCTTCGCGGTATGTCGGTGGATCTACGCCTCATGCGGTACGTCGTGGTGGTCGCCGAGGAGGGCAGTTTCGAGCGGGCCGCGCAGCGTCTGCACATGGCGCAGCCACCGCTGAGTCGCCAGATCCGCGATCTGGAGCGGCAGCTCGGCGTACCGCTGTTCACCCGCCGCCCGACCCGCCTCACCGAGGCCGGGACGGCTTTCGTGGCGTCTGCGCGTAAGGTGCTGAGCGACGCGGACGCGATGGTCCGGGCGACGCGGGCGGCCGGGCAGGGCCGCGCCGGCACGGTGCGCATCGGAACGGTCGCCAGCGCCGCGCACGAGGTGGTGCCGCAACTGCTGGACGCGCTGCGGGCGATGCATCCGGACATCACCGTTCGCACGGGCGAGGCATGGCCGACCGAACTCGACGCCGGGTTACGCGCCGGCCGCTTCGATCTGGTGCTGTCGCGGGGCTCATCTGCTCAGTCGGACCTCGCCCGGCAGACGGTACGCCGGGAGCCGCTGGTCGCCGTCGTCGGTCCCCGGCACCCGCTTGCCGGGCGTCCGACCGCGACACTGAGCGACCTGCGGATCGGCCCGCTCAACCTGCCGCCCGAACACCTGACGCCCGGCTACCGCGCTGCCGTGTTCGCCGCCTGCGCCCGCGCCGGCGTGCCGTTCGACGCTCGGGACTGCCAGCAACTCGGTTGGCGCCGCGTGGGCATCGCCGAGGACACCGGATTTTCACTGGTACCCCGGTCGCTTGCCGCGCTGCCCACGGTCGACGGCGTCGTCCTCACCCTCACCGACGACCTCCCGGCACCGGACCTGGAGTTGGTGTGGCGACGCGATGCGCTGTCGCCGGCCGCTGCGGTCGTCGTCGACGTGGCTGCCCAACTCGCCCGGCAGCGCGGCTGGGCGGGGTAACCGCCCGACGCCCCGGCCCGGGTCTACAGTGCCACGGTGAGCAACCAGCCGGCACGTGATGCCTATTCGTCAATGTCGGCGCAGTACATCGCACTGTTCGATGGCGGCGGGCAGGCCCACGCGGGCGACACGGCTCTCGTCCGGGACCATCTCGCGGGCCTGGACGGCGCGGTGCTCGATCTCGGTTGCGGCCCCGGCCACTGGACCGCCTACCTGCATTCGCTCGGCGTCGAGGTGACCGGCATCGATCTGGTCCCCGAGTTCATCGACCATGCCCGAGCGAACTTCCCCGGGCCGGCGTTCCGGCTCGGCTCGATGACCGAACTGGACGTCCCCGACCACTCGGTGGCCGGCATCCTCTCCTGGTACTCGACAATCCACCTGCCACCACCGGAACTGGACCACGTGCTCAGCGAGTTCCGCCGGATGCTGACCCCGTCCGGGCGGTTGGTGATCGGCTTCTTCGACAGTGCAGACGGCGTGGCCGAGTTCGACCACAAGGTCCTCACCGCGTACCGCTGGCCAGTCGACGAGTTCTCCGCTCGCCTGACGCGGGCCGGCTTCACCGAGCTTCAGCGCCTGCAACAGCAGTTCCCGGACCGCCCGGACCGCAGGTACGCGGCCATCGCCGCGACCGCCACCTGAGCCCGCCCGCAGCATCCGACACCTGACCGTGCCTACGGCCGGCCGCTTCGATCAGGCAGCCGGCTGCTGTCCCGGCCAGAACGGCCACTCCTCGAACGACCGACAACGTCCGTCGTCCGCGAATCGCATGATCCAAAGGTCGCGGTACTCCTGGTCGACCGGGTCGCCGTAGCGGACCTCCTGGCGCGACACCGCGGTGTCGCCGTCGACCGCGACGATCTCCGTGGTCATCTGGAACACCTCGTCGGGGCCCTTGCGCTGCTGGTCCCACATCTCGGCGATGGCCGGCAGGCCGACGACGGGCGTCCAGTACGGCCCCTGCCGATAGCTTGCATCCTCGGTGAAGAGCGTGACCAGCGCCTGCGTACCCGGCGTCCGCCACACCTGCTCGTAGGCAGCGATCCAGTCGGCGACCTGCTTTCTGTTCATGGACAACACCATGCCACTCCGAGGGCGCCAGACGGCGGGATCCGTTGAACGCAGGCCCAGCCTCGCCCCGCATGTCGGCTTGCCCTGGCTGCCGTTCGGTCCACTGAATAGGCTCACTCGACATGCGGGTGACCCACACGCTCCTCCACGGCGAGGACCTCGCCCGGCTCGTGCAGCGGGAGTACGTCGTCGCACCGCCCGTCACGGTGAGTCTGCTGAAGCGTGGTTTCAACGACACGTACCTCGTCACCGATGTCGAGGGCGGTCGCCGCGTGCTGCGGGTCTACAACCGAGGAAAGTACTGGATCCGTTCGGAATCCGATCTCCACTTCGAACTCGACCTGCTCGATCATCTGGCTACGGCCGGGCTGGGCGTCATCCGTCCGTACCAGCGGATCGTCGGCGGCCGGCTCGGCCAGCTGACAGCGCCCGAGGGCGAACGCTGCTTCGCCCTGTTCACCCACGCGCCTGGCACGCCCCTGCACGAAGGCGCGCTGACCGTCGAGCAGTGGCGGGAGTTCGGCTCCGGTATCGCCCGGATGCACCTGGAGATGGACCGCTTCCTCACCCACCGCGACCGCTACCACCTCGATGAGCGCATCCTCGTCGAACGGCCGCTGGCCAGCCTGGCGCCCTATGCCGGCTCAGGTCGGGCCGCGGCGGACCTCGCTGAGATCGGCAAGCTCGGCGAGCGGCTGACCGCCGAGATCCGGCGCCTCCGAGCCATCGACGGCGCGTACGGGATCATTCATGCGGACCTGCACCGGGGCAACACCCATATCGACCGCGATGGACGGTTCGTCACCTTCGACTTTGACCACTGCGGTTTTGGGTTGCGCGCGTACGACCTGGTCGCTCTCTATCGCGGGCCCGACTCGCCGGAGGAGGATCGCCATCGGTGGGCAGCGGTCCTCGCCGGCTACCAGCAGGTCCGTCCGCTCAGCCGGAGCGAGGTGGCCAGTTTCCCCGTACTGGCTGCCTGCCGGGCGCTGTGGGACATCGGTGACTGGCTGGGTGCCGCCGACCGTACCGGCGACGCCTGGGTGACCGACGCGGTGATCGCCAAGCTGCGGGCGGACGTCGGCAGGGCAGACGTTCCTCCCGAACCTGCGAGTTCCGCCGCGCCGGACTGAAGCGAGGTCAACTCCGGGCCCGGCCTCGCCGCTCGCGCAGCCAGACGAGCACCACCATGCAGATGTTGACGACGGCGAGGATCAGCAGGGACGCGTCGCCGGTGTCGGTGGACCGGTCGATCGCGAAGCCCTCGCCGCCCGCCATCACCGTGTTGACGGTGGTGAACAGGACGTTGTTGGCGACGTGGAAGGCGACCGGCGCCTCCCCACCGCGACTGATGATCGCCATGAGCCCGGTGGAGATGCCGAACACGGCGTAGTAACCGAACAGCCAGGGGTCGGTTGAGCCGTGCACCACGGCGAAGCCCAGGCTCGAGATGACCAGCCCGACGACCAGGGCCGGACGAACCTGGCGTACCCAGGAGGCCGCGGCGGGCAGCACGGCGCTTCGGAACATCAACTCCTCGCCGGCTGCCTGAACCGGGGTGCTCAGCATGACGATCACCAGCATGGCGATCGTCATGCCGGTAGCACCGAAGCTGGTCCAGCCCGGCGCGTCGGGTGCGACCAGCGCCACGACACCGATCCCGGCGCTGACCAGCACCGCCGCGCCGACCAGGTAACGTGCCAGGCGGCGTGCGTCGAATGCTCGCGGTGAGCTGATCAGGCTGCGCCATGGCACCTTGGCGATCCACATCAGGAGCAGGATCGCCAGCACGCCCGCCGCGCCCACACTGACGTTGACCGCCAGGAGCTTCAGCGGCGGGGCCATCGGGTCCTCGCTGCCCTCGATGACGCCGACGACCTGGTAGAGCAGCACCGCAGCGCATACCGCCCCCTGCGGACAGGGCCGCCCTTTCATCACCCGAACATGACATCCCGCGGACAGAGATACGACGCGTTGTCACTGGAGACCCGTCGCAGGAGGCGGCGGAACGGCCTGGTCAGGGTTTCGACAATCGGACATTTCCCGGTCACTTCGTTGCTAGCCGGCCGAGGAGGAACAGCGCCGTGGCATCGATCACGTCGTCGAAGTGCCTGCTGTCGTCGGGGTAGTGGAATCCGTGGCCGGCGTGCTCGTACTCAGAGGGTGTTTGAGAAGTTCTCGTGATGGGTGGCGTGTCGCGCCGTCGGTTAGCGGCCGTTGGTCCATAGTGGCTCGATGTCGCGTCAGCGTCGCTACCCCTCGGACCTGACCGACGCCCAATGGGCGCTGGTCGAGCCGCTGCTGCCACCACCGAGAACCGGTGGCCGGCCGGAGAAACATCCACGCCGCGACGTGGTGAACGCGATCCTGTACGTGGTGCGGACCGGCTGCTCGTGGCGGCAACTGCCGGTCGACTTCCCGCCGTGGCAGACGGTGTACTGGTACTTCACCCGCTGGGAGGAAGACGATGTCACCGAGCGGATCCTCGTCGCGCTGCGCCGAAGGGTCCGCGCCGCCCAAGGCCGCGCCGCCGAACCCACGGCAGGCATCATCGACTCCCAGAGCGTCAAAGGCGCCGACACCGTCGGCCGGGACACCCGTGGCTACGACGCGGGCAAGAAGGTCAACGGCCGCAAACGGTTCATCGTCACCGACACCCTGGGTCTGCTCCTAGTCGTGTGCGTGATGGCCGCGAGCGTGCAGGACCGCGACGGAGCGAAGACGACTCTGCTGTCGGCGTACCTGTTCACCCCGGTCCGGTTCGTCTACGCCGACGCCGGCTTCGCCGGAACCCTGGTCGACTGGTGCCAACGCATCCTGCGCACCACCCTGGAAATCGTACGCAAGGCCCCAGGCCAGAAAGGATTCGCCGTAATCGCCCGCCGATGGGTCGTCGAGCGCAGCCTTGCCTGGCTGACCGGCCACCGCAGACTGGCCCGCGACTACGAACGCCACCCCGCCACCTCCGAAGCCATGATCCGCTGGGCCGCCATCAACGGCATGCTCCGCCGCCTCACCCGCGGCCGACCCGCACGCCGTCAACGAGCCTGGACCCTCGACAACCTCAAAGCCTGACCCTTCTCAAACACGCTCTCAATGAGCACGCACTCGTTGCCGGAGCGCACCATCGCGTCCCGAAATTGCCGCACCGAGTCGATCGGCTCGACCTCGTCGCGGGTGCCGTGGTGGATCTGCATCGGCGGGTTCCCCGGCCGCACGAGTTCGATCAGTGAATACTCGATCAGTCTGCCCGGCGCGATGCCGACCTGCCGTTCGAGGCGGCGCTGCGCGGCCGGCTCGAAGGAGCGCAGATTCGATCCTGCCGGGTTGAGGGCCACCAGGGCCGCCGTACCGGCCCTCGGTGCCGCGGTGGCGGCAGGTGGGGTCAGCGCAGCGACAATCGCGAGATGAGCCCCGGCTGAGCTGCCGCCCGAGGCCAGGTGCGACGCTTCGAGCCCGCGCACCGCAGCCACCCGGGCGAACTGGTCGATCGCCCACCGAACATCAGCGATGCAGTCGTCGATGCTGGCCGCGCCGCCGGGACCGAGCAGCCGATACCCCGCCGACCCGGCGAAGATCCCGTGCGACGCCAGTTGTCGGCAGTGCGGGGCGAGCCCGTCGGCCGATCCCTCGCGGAGGGCGCCGCCATGGAACAGCACGATGCCGGCACGCGGCGGTGTGCCGGCGCCCGGCTCGAAGATCAGCAAGGGCAGTTCGCTGCCGTCGGCGGCGTGAAAGAGCAGCGAGGACTCTCGACAGGCTGCCGTCATGAGCCGCACTCGACCATCGGGCGCAGGCGTCCACAACCGGTCAGCGTTGCCGGAACGCGGCTCGGTAGGCGAGCGGAGTGGTGGCGTACGCCCGGCGGAACTGGAGCCGGAGGTTGGCGGCGCTGCCCAGGCCACTGCGTCGAGCGATCTCCTCGACTGTCAGGTCACCGCTTTCGAGCAGGGCGCAGGCCCTGCGTAGCCGGGCCGCGATCAGCCAGGCGCGCGGGCTCGTGCCCAGTTCCCTGGCGAAGGCGCGACTGAGCGTTCGGGTGGACTGCATCGCCTGCCGCGCGAGGTCGGCCACCGTGATGGGCCGGTGCAGGTTGGCCAGTGCCCAGTCCGTCACGCCGCTGAGCCGCTCCCCCACCACCACTGCGCTCGCCACGGTGTACTGGGCCTGCCCTCCGGCGCGGTGCAGCGGTGTGACCATGTGCCGGGCCCGCTGGATGGCCGCCTGCTGGCCGTGGTCGAGACCGATCAGGTACAGGCACAGGTCGAGGCCGGCGGCGAGGCCGGCGCTGGTCAGTACGGTGCCCTCATCGACGTAGAGGACCGCCGGGTCGACCTGCACAGTGGGATGTTCCCGGGCGAGGGCGGCGGCGTGGACCCAGTGTGTGGTGGCGCGACGGCCATCGAGCAGACCGGCCTGGGCCAGCGCGAAGGCGCCGCTACAGATGGCGGCGATCCGGGCTCCGCGCTGGTGCGCGGTGCGTAGGGCGTCGAGCGCGGCTGCCGGCGCTGGCCCGCGCCGGAACCCGGGCACGATGACGGTGTCGGCGGTGGCGACCGCTTCGAGGCCGGCCGCGACGGTGATACCGAACCCGGGTGTGGTGGTCGGCACCGGCCCGGCCCGCAGCGAACACAAGACAGCCTCGTACCTGCCGAGACCTTCGTGGCCGAAGACCTGCGTGGCGATGGCCGCGTCGAACGCCACGACCGGAGGGAGGGCCAGGACAGCAACGCGATGAATGGCCGTTTCCTCACGCACGATGGCAAGCATGCCACTGGCCCGTCCTGGCGGCGATCGCGAGGCTGTACGGGTGAGAGTAGAGATCGTCGTATTCGACGGCTTTGACGAACTCGATGCCTTCGGCCCGTTCGAAGTGCTGTCCAGTGC
The DNA here is from genome assembly GCF_027497175.1 of Verrucosispora sp. WMMD573. Taxonomy (NCBI): domain Bacteria; kingdom Bacillati; phylum Actinomycetota; class Actinomycetes; order Micromonosporales; family Micromonosporaceae; genus Micromonospora; species Verrucosispora sp. WMMD573. The sequence continues at coordinate 5,747,106 of NZ_CP114901.1, forward strand.
CGGGTTCGAGGTGGATCTGGTGGTCGCGGAGGACCCGGGTCCGGTTCGCAGTATGCGGGGCGTCCAGTTGGACGTTCCCGGTGTGCTGGATCGCCCGGACGGAGTGATCGTGGTCGGCGGTGGCTGGCTGAACCGGGCCGAGCAGGGCTCCTGGGCGCAGGCTCAGGCCGGCGTACTGCCCAGGAGATTGGCTGAGGTCGCCGGTTCCGCCAGGTGGATGGCGTCGGTCTGCACGGGCGCGATGCTGCTCGCGGCGGCCGGTCTGCTCGCCGGGCGCAGCGCCACGACGAATCGGCACGCGTACGACGAGTTGCGCGCCTACGGCGTGCACGTGATCGAGGAGCGGGTGGTCGACGACGGTGACCGGGTCACCGCTGGCGCGTTGAGCGCCGGTATCGATCTGGGCCTGTGGCTGACCGAGCGGGAGTACGGCGCGGAACGCGCTGCCACCGTGGCTGCCACCATCGACTTCGCTCTGCGCGGCCCGGTCTGGAAGAACCCGGCCACGACCAGGTAGCGATGCCGAAACCGGCAGGTCAACTAAACCCATCAAGCAGACTATCCCGCGGTTGTCCATCGGGGATCTGGCCATGGCCCGCCGGCAGCTCCTCACCTTCAAGCACCTCGCCGAAGGTCGTCCCGGGGTGAGGTGAGACGTCCGCTGGGCCGGGCTGCCTCGACTGATGTGCCGCGCGCTCGGTCCGGGCCGTCGGACTCGGGTGGAGGCCGTTGGTTCCCGGACCGAGCACGTCCTGCGCGGCGGTGTCCCCGCGGTTACTTGCTGACGCCGGCGGTGAGGCCGGACTGCACCTGACGCTGAAAGACGATGTAGACGATGAGCACCGGCAGCATCGCCATGGTGACCCCGGCGAACAGGCCGGACCAGTCGGAGCGGTAGCCCTGGTTGACCGACAGCTCGATCAGGCCCTGGGAGATGACCTGGTTCTTCGGCTCCCCGGCCACCGACTGCATGAGCAGGGTCGGCAGGTACCACTGGTTCCACTGGCCGAGGACGTTGAAGATGCCGATGCTGATCAGGCCCGGCTTGGCCATCGGCAACATCACGCTGAAGAACAACCGGCTGTGCGACGCACCGTCGACCATGCCCGCCTCGGCGATCGCGTTGGGCAGGGTACGGAAGAACGAGTGCATGAAGAAGACGGTGAACGACAGCGACCAGGCCACGTAGACCAGGATCAGCATGAAGTGGCTGTTCGGGCCGAGGAACGGCAGCACCACGCCGGTGTTGTAGACACCCTTGAACAGCGGCACCGCGGCGAGGTAGATCGGCAGGGTCAGCCCGGACAGGAACATGTAGTAGATCAGCCGGTTGCCCCGGAACTCGTAACGGGCGAGCACGTAGGCGGCCATCGAGCCGAGCAGCATGGTGAGGAAGACACTGCCGGTCAGCACCAGGACGGTGTTGAGGAAGAACGACCCGATGTGCCCCTCGGTCCAGGCCCGGGCGAAGTTGCCCCACTGCAACTGCTCGGGGATCAACGACAGCGGCTTGCGGATGACCTCCGAGTCGGTCTTGAGCGCCGACATCACCACCCACAGCAGCGGGTAGACCACCATGATCGCCCAAACCGCGAGGAACAGGTGTGAGAAGCCGTTGAAGAACCGTGCCCCGGCCCGGCCGCCGCCGACGGCGGCGCGCGGTGCCGGCGTACGGTCCGGTGGTGGAGGCTGGTCGGGGCCGGCCAGGCCACCCGGGGTGTGGGTCACCGTGCTCATCGTCCAGGTCTCCTCAGTACTCGATCCGCTCACGACGGGTGATCCTCAGCTGGAGAGCGGCCAGCAGGATCGTGAAGATCGCCAGTGCCACGCCCATCGCGCAGGCGTAGCCGAACTGGCCCTTCTGGAAGGCGGTGAAGTTCAGCACCGACGCGAAGATCTCACTGGCGTGGTTGGGGCCACCCTGGCTGGGCGTCATGACGAACACCAGGGCGTACATGTCCAGGGCGATGAAGCCCAGGTAGACCCAGGCCACCGAGACGGTGTCCCGCAGCAGCGGCAGGGTGATCCGGAAGAAGGTGTGGAACCGGCCGGCGCCGTCGAGGATGGCCGCCTCGTAGACGTCCTTCGGGATGGACTGCATGGCCGCGGAGAAGAGCACCATGTAGAAGCCGGCGCCGCTCCAGACCGCGATCAGCAGCAGCCACCACAGCACCGCCGGTACGCCGAGGAAGGGCTCCGGGTCGTACATGAAGGTGATCGGGTCGTCCTCGCTGACCAGCCCGATCTTCATCAGCATGCCGTTGACCAGGCCCTGGCCGTCAGCGCGGTAGATCTGCTGCCACATCACCGCGATGACGACCAGGGACAGCACCTGCGGGAAGAAGAAGATCACCTTGTAGAGGCCGGAGCCGAACACTCCCCGGATGCCGGCCTTGTCCTCGCGTCCGCCCACGTTGAGCAGGAACGCGAGGAACAAAGCCAGCGCGATGGTGAACAGCGGCACGGTGATCAGGAAGAAGACGTTGTGCCAGAACGCCTTCCTGATCAGCTCGTCGGAGAACAGCCGGAGGTAGTTGTCCAGCCCGACGAACTGCTGCCTGTCGGAGTAACCTCCCCAGTCGGTCAGCGAGTACCCGGCCGCCTGGAGGAAGGGCCACACCACGTAGAAGAGGTACAGCCCGACCGGCAGGGCCAGGAAACCCGTGACGAAACGCGCAACACCGTGCCGCATGGGACTCACTCTTTCCGTTCGGATCAGGCGTCGCGGGTCTGCTTGGTGATCGACGAGTCCTGGGCGACCTTGTCGGCGGCGGCCTGCATCTTGTCGACGAACTGCGCGGCGGTCAGCCGGCCGGCCATCAACTCGGCGGACAGGTTCTGGCTCTCCTTGTCCAGGTCGGCGTAGAAGTTCCAGAGCTTGATCGAGATGAGGTCCGAGCTGGCGTTCTTCATCAGCTCGTTGGCGCTGGCGAGGGCGGCGTCCTGGACGTTGTCACCGGAGCCCTTGGTCGAGGCCAGGGACTTGGTCAGCTCGGCGAACTTCGCCGAGCCGGCCTTGGAGAGCACCGCGCGCAGGAACTCCTTGGCCGCGGCCTTGTTCGGCGCCTTGGCCGGAACGACGATGCCCTCGCCGGCACCGGCGTAGACGTCGTTGGGCGCCTTGTCGGTGGCGCCCAGGCCCCAGTAGTCGGAGATCTTCATCTCGAAGCCCGGCGGAATGGTCGCCGCCATCTCGTTCTTCAGCCAGGTGCCGACCTGGATGAAGGCCGCCTTGCCGTCGAGCCAGGCCTGCTGCGACTGGGTGTGGTCGAGCTTGCCGGGCAGCAGCAGCTTGTCCTTGACCAGCTTCTCCCACGCCTCCAGGGCCGGCAGCACACCCTCGGCCCGCCAGGCGTTCTCCTTGAGGTTGTCGATGTCGATGACGGCCTGCTTGCCGGCGGACTTCCAGACCGTCGCCATCAGCGCCCAGCGCGGGTAGTAGCCGTGCACGGCGTCGTACACGTACGGGGCCATGCCCTTGGCCTTGATCTTCGGAGCGAGGGCGAAGAACTCCTCGAAGGTCTTCGGCGGCGTCCAGCCCTCCTTGTCGAACAGCACCGAGTTGTACCAGTTGCCCCAGACCGTGTAGGCCACGTTCACCACGAAGAACTTGCCCTGGTAGGTGCCGTCACCGACGGTGCCCGGCAGCAGCGTGTCGGCCACCGTGCCCTCGCTGTCCCAGGCCGGTGCCGCCAGCAGGTCGTCCAGCGGCTCGATGGCGCCCTCGTTGACCAGGGTGCTGATGTCCATCATGTCGGCGCCGGAGTTCATGACGACGTCGCTGGGCTGCGTCGCCATCTTCGGCTGCTCTTCGGTCTTGATCTTCTGGGTGGAGCTCATGTTGACGGTGACGTTCGGGTACTTGGCGTTGAAGATCGCCTGGTCCTCCTTGGCCCAGGCGTCACCCAACCCACCGTTGAAGATGACCACCTTCACGGCGCTGCCGTCCTGCACGCCGAAGGGGTTGTCGTTGCTCTTCTCCCCGGCGCTGTCGTCGTTCTGGCTCGGCGTGCTGCCGGCGCAGGCGCTGAGCAGACCGGCGGCCGGGGTCACCAGGAGGCCCGCGGCCGCCGCGCGGCGCAGCAGGGTCCGGCGGTCGAGATCGGGGGTAACGGACATCGTGTGACTCTCCTTGTGATGTCGGGTCAGGCGGTGCGCCGGAGTCGCCCGGCGTACCGCGACTCGAGGGCGAGGTTGTGCTCGTCCCCACCGGGGACGTTGGCGGAGAGGTAGATAGGGGGTACCTCTCCGGCCTGGTGGAACCGTCGTACGACCTCCGCGGTCAGCAGCTGCGCCAGCAGCGCCGAGGTGACCGAGGAGACCGCACAGACCGCGCCGCCGCCCTCGAGCGGCAGCAGTGCGTCGCCGTACGGTGCGCCGTTGTCCAGCACCACGTCGGCGAGATCGACGAGCCGCCGGCCGGACGGGTGCCGCGGGGCCACCCGTCCGGTGTGCTCGACCGAGGTGACCGCGATCAGCGGGTGACCGCGTTCGGTGGCCAGCAACGCCAGTTCGACCACCGAACCGTTGATGCCGGACTGGGAAGCCACCACGAAGACGTCCTGCGGCTGGGGTGCGGCGATCGCGTAGAGCTGATGCGCGACGGCCGGGTCACGTTCCAGCTTCGGGTCGGCCAGCACCTGATGCGAGACGCCGCCGTGCAGCACCAGATCGTGCAGAGAGATCCGGTTGGTGGGTACCAGCCCACCGGCCCGGGCGACCAGTTCGGCGGCGAAGGCTTCCGAGTGTCCGGCGCCGAACGCCTGCAACACCCCACCGTCGCGCAGGCTGGCGGCGATCAGATCGGCGGCCCGGCCCAGCGACTCGGAACCCCGCTCGACCAGCCGGTCGAGGACCGGCCGGACGGCTTCGGCGTACCCCTGGGCGCTGATCATGCGCTGGCCTCCCTCGCGGCCTTGTGCCCGTCGACGGCCTGGGCGGTGCGCCGGAAGGCCGCGTGGGCGCGGTCGTGGGTGCGCTGGGCGACCGCGATGTAGAGCAGGTCGAGGACGACCAGTTGGGGGTGCCGGGCCGACAGCGCGTCCGGCCGGAACGTGGTGGCCTGGCTGGCGGTGAGCAGCACGATGTCGGCCAGTTCGGCCAGCGGCGACCGGCGGAATCCGGTAAGCGCGATGGTGGTGGCACCGCGGCTGCCGCCCTCGGCGAGCATCTCGATGGCCTCGCGGGTCTGGCCGCTGTGCGAGATGCCCAACGCGACGTCGCCGGGACGCAACAGCGCGGCGGCGGCCAGCCCCGAGTGCACGTCGTTCCAGGCCCACGCGGCCACACCGATGCGGTGCAGGCTGAACTGCATCTCCTCGCCGACGAGCGCGCTGCCGCTGGCGCCGAAGATGTTCACCCGCTCGGCACCGGCGATGGCGACGGCAGCCCGCTCCACCTCGGTCAGGTCGAGCAGGGCGGCGGTGTCGTGCATGGCCCGGGTGTCGGCGGCCATGATCTGCTCCAGCACCCGCTCCAGCGGGTCGCCGGGCTGGATCTCCCGGCCGATGTCGACGGTCCAGCCGGCCGAGCGCGCCCGACCGGTCTCGGCGGCGATGCCCAGCCGCAGGTCGGCGTAGCCGTCGAAGCCCATCGCCCGGCAGAACCGGGTGACCGTGGCCGGCGAGGTGCCGCTGCGTTCGGCCAGCTCGACGATGGTGGCGCGAGCCGCCGCCTCCGGGTCGCTGAGCACGTGTTCGGCGACCCGCCGCAGCGCGCCGGTCAGTTCGGCAGCACCGGTGCGGACCCGGGCCAGCGTCCCGTCGGAGGCAACGCCGAGGGCGCCCCGGCGGTCGACCCCATCGACGTCGGCCACCGCGGTGCCCGCGGAGGTGTCCGCCTCGTGATCAACCATGGGACGCCTTTCGGAAAAGACTGTTAACTGTTAGTGGTAAAAGTTCTTACTGAAGGCCCCTCCATGTCAAGACTGTGGGCGAAGTTTTCAAACTGTTACCTGGGACACCAGTGCTGCCGCGACCGCGAGCGCGCCCCCCGGAAGCCGCCGCGACCAGCACGAACACGTCTCGATCAAGAAGATGAGGGCGGCGTCCGGCACGCCGCCGGCCAGCTCCGGACACGCGAAGACCCCCCGATGCTGGCCGGCGGCACTGACCTTCCGGTCGGCGGCACCGCCGACGCGACGCGGCCTCCCGCCCGAAGCCTGCCCGACACGCCGGCCGGGCCTGCCGGGCGTGCCCGCGCCGGCCGCCCACCCGGCGCGTATGCCCGCCGGGTGGCGCTGACGCATCGAGTTGTTGCCGCTTATCGATATTTGCTCGTCGATTGAGTCGTCAATGGCTAGCAGAATCCATCCGATCCGTCCCAGGAAAGTCGCATTCCCGACTCGCCGATTCGCCTCCCTTCGTAAGGTCACCGTCGATACCCCTACCGGTGGATTCGTTGCCCTGGCCGGTCCGTTAACGTGCAGTCGTAAGCAGCTACCAGCCGAAGTCCATGTTGGAGGTGTGGTGCCGGATATCCCACTGACCGACGCACTGGCCGCGCTCATTCGGGACCTGCAACGATCGACCGTCGGCACTGCCGACGACGGCGTCGAGGTGGAACTCAACCTGGTCACCCGAGAAAATGACAACGAAGTAGCGTGGCATATCGCGCCAGTCCAGGACTCCCACGCACATCGCATCCGATTGACCGTCTATCCATGGCGGCAGCCACGGCACCCTTCAGTTCCCGAGCACCGGCAGCCCAGGGACCTCGCGCCAAGACCCACCGACCGGATAAGGCGTGGCGTGGACGAGACCGAGGTGGGCCTCGACCCGAGCCGGATCGGCAGCGCCCAGCTGCCGCCGATCGTCCGCCCGAAGCCCGGTCTGGACATCGAACGCGATGATCACTGACGAGGACGCCACCGGCAGCACCGACGCCCTGGAGAGAGGCAACGACCGCATCCGTGACGCGGCCAAGTGGCTGGTTGCCAGCGCCGCAGCGGTGGGTGCGGCAATGCTGGCCGGCAGCCAACTGTCGAGCATCGGCGAACTTCCACTCGGCGTGCCCGACTCCGTCGACAACGCCCGGTTGTGGGTCGCGGTGGCGGGCGCGGTCGCCGGGCTCTCCACGGTGGTGTACGCCATCTGGACCGCCGTGCAGATTCTGCTCCCGAAACTGGTGCTGGTCAGCGACCTGGCCGAGGCTTGGACGCAACGGAGATCCGCGTTGACGACGGTCGTGGAGCACTTCCGGCGCAACCCAAAGTACCTACAGGGCTTCGCCACGCCGGCCGACATAATCGCCGCCCGCGAGGACCTTGTTGCCGCGCAACGCGAGCCGGAGACCGGTGACGAGGTACGCACGCGGCTGGCGGCCGGCATCGCCGATCTCGACGAACGAATCACCGCGATCGAGGACACCGCCACCCACGAGGCGCTGAAGAGCCAGTTCCGGCACGCCCTGCGCAAACTGATGCTGGCCACCGCCGTCACCGCCGTCGGCATCGTGACCTTCGCCTGGGCCGCCAACCCGCCGGCCGCCCAGCCCACCGCCGACCTGCGCAACGCCCGTTTCGTCGACGCGTACCTGCGGGACGCCGATCTGCGCAACGCCAAGCTCGACCACGCCGACTTCAGCAACGCGGACCTGACCGGCGCGGACCTGACCGGCGCTTCGATCGGCGGGGTCGTCTGGCGGAACACGATCTGCCCCGACGGCACCAACAGCGACGACAACCGCCACACCTGCGCCGGCCACCTCTCGTGACGGGATTGGAGCCGCACGTCCAGCAGGTGGTCAAGGTACGCGGCAGGCTGCTCGGCTCCGGGTACGCCGTCGGGGAGGACCTGGTGCTCACCGCCGGGCACGTCGTGGGCGCACGCGGGGAGCCGACCTGGGTCTCCCGCAGTGACAGCCCCACCGAACCGGAGCACCGGGCGACGGTGATCTGGCGCGGCGACGACCTCGACGCCGACGCGGCCCTGATCCGGATGGACGTGCCGCTGTGGTCCCGCGAGCAGACTCGTATCCGCTACGGCGAGCTGCGCGGACATCGGCCGGTGCCCTGTCTCACCGTCGGGTATCCCTGGGTCCGGGTCGGGCACGACGGCCGCCACCTCGACGAGCTGCCCGGGCAGGTCATGCCCAGCCTCGGCTTCGAGGACCACCGGTACGCCCTGGACTCCACCCGGATCGCGCCGCTGCCGCCGCAGCCGCAGCGCGACGACAGCGGTGCGGTGATACGCGACGACTCCGGCACTCCGGTGTTGGAGCCGAATCCGCACAGCGGTTACTCGGGTGCCCCGCTGCTGACCGCAGGCGATCGGCAACTCCTGCTCGGTGTCATGGTGGCGGTGCCGTCCCGGTACGGTCCTGGCCGGCTGGACGCGGTACGCATCACCCGGCTGCTCGCCGACCCCGCCTTCGCCGGCCTGGTCGGCACCTCGCTCGACCAGGTCGAACGGGAACCACCGCAGCTGCTGCCGACCGGAATCGTCGAACACGCAGCGGCGTTGACCGAGCTGGCCGACAACCTGCGCGACGACCGACTGCCATACGTGTCGCCCGCCGACAGCGACGCCGCCACCCATCCCGTACAGCTGCTGAAGCGCCTCGACGAGCAGGCCGGCCAGTCCGGGCTGCTGCTGGTCGGTCAGGCCGGAATCGGCAAGACCCGCACCTGCCTGGAGGTCGCCGGCCGTGCGGTCGACGAGGGTTGGCGGGTGCTGCACGTACGCCCGGGTGAACCGTTGGTCACCACCGAGCAGCTGATCGAGGTGGTGACCGGCTGCACCGACGAACGCCTGCTGATCATCATCGACTACCTGAACCTCAGCGCCCTGGACTACCCGGCGATCCGGTACCGACTGCTGCCTGCCGCGCGCGCCCGAGGCATCCGGCTGGCCCTGCTCGGATCGGCCCGGCCCGGCTGGTTACACCAGAAGGACAACACCCCACTCACCGAGGTGTTCAAACCTGTCGAGTTGCGACCCGACGACGCGCACCTCGACCGCATCCGGCACCAGGTCGTCACCGCGCTGGCCCCCAGGGCGCGGACGATCCTCGGCGCGGAACGGCTGTTGCAGTTGTGCGGCCGACGACCGGTCATCGCCACCCTGATCGCCGCCGCGGCCGAGGCACAGGCGGATCGGGGGCGGCTGTCGACGGCGATCGGCGACCTGCGGCCGGAGAACCTCCTGGACTGGTTGGTCCGCCGGCTCAACGAGGACGACCTGCTGCATCACGCCGAACGGCTGGACGACGAGCGCGACCCCGACCTGCGGCTCCAGGTCTACGCCGCGATGGCCGCCGCCACCCCTCAACCACGTCCCGCCCTGGTCTCCTGCGGCGGCCGGGTCGAGCACAGCGACGAGTCGCGCGCCGAGCACCTACTCGACGTCCTGCTCGCGATGGGCTGGCTGATCCACACGCCGGACGGCCTGGCGCCGGTGCACGACATCGTGGTCGACCAGTTGCTGGAGCACACCACCGTGCGGGCCGGCCTCGACACGGTCCGCACCAAGGTCGCCGACCGGATCCTCGACGCGTGCCTGACCAGTGCCCGCACCATCGGCCGGTACGCCATCAACCTGGACCGGCTGCTGCGTGACATGGCCCTCCAGCACCGCGACGGGCCGCTCGCCGGGCACTGCACGGCCTGGCTGGCCGCCAACGCGAACGCGGCCGGCGTGCTGCTGGCCAGCCAGCGTGACGAGGGCGCCTACGCCCTCGGCTCGGTGCTGGACAACTCCGCGTGGGCGCAGACACTGTTCCAGCACTGGCCGCAACTCGGGGAGCCCTGGCTGACCGAGCACGGAAAATCACTGCCGGCGCGCCACATCCTCTACAAGGGACTGCGTACCGTCGCCACGCCGCAGGCCGCCCTCCTGATCGACATGGCGTCCGTCTGGCTGGCGCTGCATCGAACGGCGCTGGAGGCCAGCTTCGTCATCTCAACCTTGCTGAGCCGTACCGACCTGCGACCGGAGGATGCCGGTCACGGTATCGAAGCCGCCCTGGCCTGGCTTCAACAGAACGGCGACACGATCGACGCCGGATTCGTCCTGTCGCCGTTGCTGGCCGTGAGGAAGCTGACCGACCTGCCGCAGTGGCTGTCGCCGCTCATCGACCGCTGGGCGGACAAACACCGGTCAGCGCCGCACGTCGTTTTTGTCAGCAAGCAGCTCACCCGGCAGAAAGCCCTGACCGAGACCACTGCGGACGTGGTGTTGCAGTGGGCCGCCACGCACCCGGAGGATGTCGACATCCCGTGGCGCCTGACCGGTATCGCCGCAAGTATCGATCGCTATCCGAACTTGACCGCTCGGCTAGTGCGCTCGGTCGAGGTCTATCTGGACGCGGTCGAGCACGAGACGGCGGAGGTGATGAACGGGCAGGGTCAACTGGACGGCCTGATCCAAGCGCTCTGCCGACGTCGTTCACTGCGCTGCGGCCTCGCCGGGGCCCGCCTCGACGACATCATTCTCCGCTGGCTGGCCCATCCGGCCGCGCTGAACCCGAACTGCCCGGAAGACAGTTACTTCAGTGAGGCAGCGCGTCGCGTCCAATCGCTGGTCTGGGCAGGGCGATTCAGCCACCAGGGCGCGGTCGACGTGCTGGCCCGACTCCACCACTGGATTTCCCGGTGGCGGGTCGCCGAGCCGCACATCCACCTGCGCGACGTAGCGCTGCGGGAGACGGCGGCGCTGCTCGCCGCGCTGACGGCCCCGGCAGCAGCACAGCAGTTGGTGGAATAGTCCCGACGGCGCGGCTTTCGTCGGCATACTTTCGGACTATGCGCCGCCTGGCCCGCCTCGCCGCCCGTACGCCGGCGGACCGGGAGCGTTACCTCGACCTGCTCCGGGCGCTGGCGATCGTGCTGGTGGTCCTCGGCCACTGGGCGATAGCGGCGGTCGAGTACGACCAGAGCGGCCGACCCGACGGGCACTCGGCACTTACCACCCTGCCCTGGGCGTACCCGCTGACCTGGGCGGTCCAGGTCATGCCGGTCTTCTTCCTGGTCGGCGGATACGCCAACGCCGCCTCGCTGGCCGCCCACCAGAGCCGTGGCGGCGATGCGATCGGATGGCTGCTGGGCCGCAGCGCCCGCCTGCTTCGCCCGACCAGCGCCCTGGTGCTGGTACTCGCCGGTGGCGCGCTGGTGGCCCGCCTGGGTGGTGTTCAGCCGGCCGAGGTTCGCCCCGTCGTCTGGTTCGCCACCATCCCGCTGTGGTTCCTCGCCGCCTACCTGGCCGTGGTGCCGCTGACCCCGGTCATGTACGCGCTGCACCGGCGCCTCGGGCTGTTGGTGCCGCTGGCCCTGGTGGTACTTGTCGCCGCCGGCGACCTGGGCCGTGCGCTGGGGCCGGCCAACCTGGCCCTGCCCAACTACCTGCTGGGCTGGCTCGCCGTCCACCAGCTCGGCTTCGCCTGGTACGACGCCCGCCGGGGGCACTGCCGTCAGCCCGGACTGCGTACCCGGTGCCTGCCGATGTCCCGCCGGGCCGCGAGTGCGATGCTGCTCGGCGGTCTCGCCGTGGCGGTCCTGCTCACCGGCCCTGGGCCGTACCCGACAAGCATGATCAATGTGCCCGGTCAGCGACTGGCCAACGCCGCCCCACCCAGCGTGGCCCTACTCGCGGTCGCCACCGCTCAGCTCGGGCTGATCCTGCTGCTGCGGGACCGGGCGGAACGGTGGCTGCACCGTGACCGTCCGTGGCAGGCGGTGATCGCCGTCAACTCGGTCGTGCTGACGGTCTTCCTGTGGCACCTGAGCGCGGCCGTGCTGCTGGTCGGCGCGCTGCACGGGCTCGGCCTGCTGCCCACGCCGGAAGCCGGTACGGCGGCCTGGCTGGCCTGGCGGCTGCCGTGGGTAGTGATGCTGGCGGTGGTGCTGGCAGTCCTGGTCGCCATCTTCGGTCCGATCGAGGCGTCCACCGGTCGTCCCCGGCACCTGAGAGCGCCGGCCAGGTGGGCGGGTGCCCGCGCCGCACTCACCGTCGCCGGATTCGCCGCCGTCGGGTACGCCCTGGCGGCAAACGGCGCGGCGGCCAAGACCGCGGCGGAGCCGCTCGGCTGGCCGGTGGAGGCGCTGGTGGCCTACCTGGCCGGCGCGGGCACGCTGCGCCTGCTCAGGTCCGGGTGGGGCAGCCGAGATTGACCGGGTGGCGTCTTCCGTGGCACCAGGCGGGAAGGTGCAGCGCCACCGCGACCAGCGCGAACCCGGCCCAGCCGGCGACCAGCGCCACCACGACCGAGACATCCTGGCCCAGGCGGACCCCGACCAGGAACCCGATAAGCGCCAGGCTGTTGCGGGCGAAGTGCCGGCAGAAGGCCGGCAGGTCCCGCCGCACCTCGACCGCCACCAGCACGCCGGCGTACGGGAACGTCACCACCAGCCCCCGCAGCACCTGGCCGAGCAGCCCGGTCAGCGCCGCACCGGCGAGGACCAGCAGCAGCCGGGCCGCCACCGACAACCGCGCCGGTCCAGCCGGATCGGCCGGATCGGCCGGCTGATCGGGCCCCGGTAGACGGTGCAACACCAGCATGGCGAGCAGCCAGAGGGACACCGTGGCGGCCAGCGTCGGCCCGAACGGCAGCGCGAACGGACGCAGCACCACCGCGAGCGCCAGGTAGCCGGCGACACCAGCCAGATCGGCCAGCAGGATCGGCAAACGGAACCGGTGATGCGCCAGCGCCACGACACCGAAGAACAGGTTGAGCCCCACCACCCCGACGAGTTGGCTGCCGTCGACCGGATGACCGGTGGCCAGCAGCGCGGCGGTCATGGGCAGCGGCAGCGCGGCCACGAGGGCCCGCCACCGGACCGGACGGATCAGGGTCACCGCCCAGACCACCGCGGTCACCAGCAGTACGCCCTGGGCGGTCATCCTTCGTCAGGTGTCGAAGGTCGCTCGGCTGAGGCACGCCTGGAACGTCTCGCCGGCCCGGGCGAGGTCGGCGGCGTTGACCGAGAACCGGTTCTCGTTGATCTCGCCGTGCGCGCTCATGCCGGCCGTCCAGCACGCGGTGCCATCCCAGCGGATCAGGTTGACGTGCAGGTCGGCCGGGACCGCAGCGGTCGAGAGCAGACCCACCCGTACGCCCGCTCGGCGCTGCGTCGCCACCAGCTCCGCCAGTTCGTCGGAGAACTCGGTGTAGGTGAAGATCCGGGTGATGTCTACGCCACGGGCCAGCGCCGCGAGATTCTCCGCCCAGTACCGCCGGCCGATGTCGCCGCGCCACCAGGCCAGCCGGGGCAGCACGTTGGTCAGCGCCTCCAACTGTCGTACGCAGTCCCGGGTGGCGCCGAGCATGTCCTGGTAGTCCTCCCCGGGCCGGATGATGCGTCCCTGCCGGAGCTGCGCGAGGTCGGCGTGGAACCGCTCGAACCGGCGCTGGGTCTCCTCGGCGACCCGGGTGCCCGGATGGCGGTCGACCGCCTCGGTCGCGGCGGTGGCGAATTCCGGTACCGCCCGGACCAGCCAGTGCGGGCCGGCCAGCAACGCGCGCAGTTGGAACCGACGCTCGGCCCGCGCCATGGAGTCCACCAGCAACGAGATGGTGATGCCCATCAGACCGGCCAGCAACGACTCCACGCCGGTGGCCGCGCCGGTCAGGTCCAGCGTCACAGAGAGCGAGATCGACAGGGCGACACCGATCAGGGCGACCGGGTCGGTGTGCGCCATCAGCCGCGCGACGCCGACCGCGCGCCCACGCCGACCGGTACCTGGGCGGCGCAGCAGCTGAACCATCAACCACCTCCGGGAACCGACTCCCGTCAGCGTAAAACCCCCCAACCACCCCCATCCGTCCCCCGGACCCTCGCCGTGATCATGAAGTAATTGCCAGAGGATCGGACAAAAGGTGGCAACAACTTCATGATCAACGAGGGTAGGGCGGGTTATCAGGCGGGGGCGGTGGTGCGGATGGCTTCGGCGAAGACCTGGGAGCGGTGTTCGAAGTTGCGGAAGCGGCCGTAGCTGGGGGCGGCGGGCGAGAGCAGCACCACTCCCCCGGCCGGGGTCACCTGCCGGGCCAACTGCACCGCGTCGGTGAGGTCGTCGACCAGTTCGGTGCGTACCTTCGGCAGCCCGTCGAGCGTCCCGATGATCCGCGGACCACTGTCCGGGATGCCGATCACGGTCAGTTCCCGCTCGGCCAGGTGCTCGCGCAGCGGGGTGTAGTCGACCCCCCGGTCGTTACCCCCGACGATCACGGTCAGCGGCCGCCCGTCGTACGCGTCGATGGCGTGAATCGCCGCGTACGGGCTGGTGGCGAGGGTGTCGTCGACGAAGGTCAGGCCGGACGGGTCGGCGATCTCGGTCAGCCGGTGGGCCAGTCCCTGGAACTCGGCGACCGCCACGGCCAGGGCGTCCTTACGGTCGACCAGATCGACGCCCAACGCGTCGAGCACGGCAAGAGCCACGCAGAGGTTGCCCTCGTTGTGCCGACCGACGAGCGGCAGCACCGCCCGTGGGAAAAGCGGCTGGTCGACCCGGTGGAACCAGGGGGTACCGTCCGGGCCGGTGGCGACGTTCACCGAGTCGGCGGTGCCGGCGCGTACCGCCGCGCGGTCGCCCAACTCGAACGCCAGCCGGGGGTCCGCGCCGTTGACCACGACGGTGCGTGGCCCGTACGCGAGGAGGTTGAGCTTGTCCCGGTAGTACTCCCGTTCCCCGCCGTGCGCGTCGAGATGCTCGGGGAACAGGGCGGTGACCACCGCCACCCGGGGCGAGTCGGTCAGGTCGCTGCACTGGTAGCTGGACAGCTCCAACACGTACAGCTCCGCCTCCGGCAGGTCCAGCGTCGGTACGCCGATGTTGCCGCCGAAGACGTTCGGCCGGTCGACCGCGGTCAGCAGGTGGCTGATCAGGCTGGACGTGGTGCTCTTGCCCTTGCTGCCGGTCACCCCGATGGTGCGGTCGCCGTGGTCGGCCATCCAGAGCGAGGTGCCCTGGGTGACCGTCGCGCCCTGGCGGCGCAGTTCCATCAGCCAGGGATGCGTCTGCGGTACGCCCGGCGAACGGACCACCACCTCGGCGGCGGCCAGCCGGGCAAAGCCCTCGTCGCCGGTGACCAGTGGGGCGGCCTCCGCCAGCGGCCCGTCCCAGGGCAGGGAGAGGAAGTTCGCGCTGTCGTCGACGGCGACGAGGTCGGCCGGGCCGTGGGCGGCGATGGCCGTCACCGCCGCCCGGCCCTCCCGGCCGGCCCCCCAGACGGCGACTTTACGTCCGCGCAGGTCAGACAGGCGCACAGGATCTCCTCGGGTACGACGGCGGTAGGGCACGGTCCGGCCGAGCCGGGCACGACCGGACGAACCAGGGCCTAGTATGGCGTGTGCTCAACACGCAGCTGGCGCGGATGGACGCGTTCACCTTCCCGTCCTACTCGATCGACCTGTCCACCGGCGAGGCGTTGCTCGACTATGCCCTGACCGGACCTGACGGCGAGCAACGGTTCACCGAGGTGGTCACGTTGCCGGTGCCGGCGGAGTCTCCGTCGGACGCCGCCGTGGCGGCGCTGGGCCGGGTGCTGGAGCTGCTGCACGTGGTGGCCGGGGTCAGCTACTACAAGACGGCCGCGCCGGGGCAGCTGGTGCTGCCGGCGCCGCTCGGCCCGGCCGCCGTCGAGTTCGTCACGGCCGTCTACACCAAGGGCCTCGCCGAGTACGCGTACCGAAACCAACTGCCGCACGTGCTGGAGCTGACCCCGCGCGTGCCGGACGGACGGGTCAGGCCGGCAGCCGAGTACGACAACTCCGACCGGCGTCCGCTGTCGGCGGTCGGCGGCGGCAAGGACTCGATCGTCAGCCTCGAGGCGCTGCGTCGGGCCGGCCTCGACCCGGTGCCCTTCTCGGTCAACCCGAACCACGTGATCAACGCGGTGAACGCGGCGTCGGGGCTGCCCGCTCTCGCGGCTCGGCGGCGCATCGACCCGGTGCTGTTCGAGCTGAACGCGGCCGGTGCCCGCAACGGCCACATCCCGGTCACCGCGATCAACTCGCTGATCGCGGTCGCCACGGCGGTGCTGCACGGCCTGGGCCCGGTGGTGATGTCCAACGAGCGCTCGGCGTCGGACCCGAACCTGATCTGGAACGATCACGAGATCAACCACCAGTGGTCCAAGGGCGTCGAGGCCGAGGGGCTGCTGCGGGCCGCGCTCGCGGAGCACGCCGGGCTGGCCGAACCGTACTTCTCGCTGCTGCGCCCGCTGTCCGAGCTGCACATCGCCCGGCTGTTCGCCGGCATCGACCGCTACGACGACGTGGTCACCAGCTGCAACGCCGCGTTCAAGCTCCGCGACGCCAGCGAGCGGTGGTGCCGCGACTGCCCCAAGTGCCGCTTCGTCTTCCTGGCCCTGGCTCCGTTCATGCCCCGTGAGCGGATCACCCACATCTTCGGCGGCGACCTGCTCGCCGATCCCGCGCAGATTCCCGGCTACCGCGAGCTACTCGGCATCGACGGGCACAAGCCGTTCGAGTGCGTCGGCGAGGTGGAGGAGTCGGTGGTCGCGCTGAGCCTGCTCGCCCAGCAGCCCGACTGGCGAGACACCCCCGTCGTGACCGCCCTCGTCGCCGCCGTCCCCGAGCAGGCGTGGTCCACCGCCGCCTCCTCCGACACCTTCACCCCCGCCGCCGCCAACCACCACATCCCCCCCACCTACCAGAAAACTCTCCAAACCCTCACCCCCTAACACCCCACCCGTCGGCGTTGATCAAGAAGTTGTGGTCCTCAGGGGATCGGAAATGACGCAAACTTCTTGATCAACACGCGCTGAAGGAAGGCGGCGAGGGTGGAGTGTCAGGGAGTGCGGATGGCGTCCAGCGCCAGCAGGGCTACGTGGAGGGAGAGGCAGGCGTCGACCGAGTCGAGGTCGACATCGAGGATCCGCCCGATCCGGGCCAGCCGCTCGTACAACGCAGGGCGGGACAGGTGCGCGGCCACCGCCGCCGCAGACTTGTTCCGGCCCTGCTCCAGGTAGGCGCGCAGGGTCCCGAGCAACTGCTCCCGGGGATGCTGCGCGTCGTACGCCAGGAGTGCGCCGAGCTGCCGTTCGACGAAGGTCTGCACCCGGGGCTCGTCCCGCAACAGGTGTAGCAGTCCGGCCAGTCCCACGTGCGGCAGCCGAAAGATCGGCAGGTCACGCCGGTCCCGTCTGGCGGCATCGGCGATCTGACGGGCCTCGATCAGTGACCGGCGTGCCTCCCGCAGACTGCCCACGCCGGACCCGGCGGCGATCAGCAGCCCGGCGACGGACCGTCGGCCGACAGTCGGTGCCAGCGCGTCATCGGAACGACTGAACGCTCCGGAGCGCCTCAGCGGGTCAGCCCGCCCCGACAGGTCAGCACCCCCCGACGGGTCAGCGCGACCTGGCGGGCCGGTCCGACCTGGCGGGTCGGTACGCCCGGACGGGTCGGGGCGGGACCGGCGCAGCGCGGCGGCGAAGGCGGCCAGCGCCCGATCCTCCGCAGCCGGGTCGGGCAGGGCGAGCAGGACTCCCACGGTCTGGTCGTCCAGAGCACTGGTGAGCCCGGTCAGACCGGCCTCGCGCAGCGCCTGTCCGACGGCCTCGGCGAGGTCGCGCAACCGAGCGGGCCCGGCATCCGGGGCATTGTCGAGCGCCTCGGGGTGTCCCGGCTCGGTCAGCGGCCAACTGCCCGGCGCTTTGCGGTGGCGCGCGGCGTCCTCGCCGCCGTCGTCGGTACGGTGACGGACCACCACGCCGATGAGCTGACGGCGCTCCAGCACCACGCCGAGGGCCCGCGCCCGCAGGGCCACCTCGTCCACCGGCCATGAGTGGTCGAGCAGGGCGGTGAGCAGGGTCCGGTGCAGCTGGCGTTCCAGCCCCTCGGCGTCGCGTCGGATCAGCCGGCCGAGGGCGAGCGTTGAGGCCGCCCGCTCCACCAGAATGGTGAGCCTGGTCGGCGGCGCCGATAACGGACCGTCACCTCCGGCCGGAACCGCGTCGGCCCGCCCACCGGCCGACGCCGAAGCCGACCGCGAACCAGCCGACGCCGAGGCCGACCGCGAACCGGTCGGGAAAGAGGCAGACCGACCACCAGCCGACACCGGAGCGGAGCGACCATCGGCCGGTGCCGGCAACGGCTGCCCGCCGGCCAGGTCGCCGCCGGGCGGCCAGCGCAGCAGCAGCCGTCCCCAGTCCTGACCCCGGGCACCCACCATGGTGACCAGCCAGCCCCGGTCCGGGTCGTACGCCGTGCGGCCCTCGGGCCGGATCCGCCGTGAGTGCTGTTCCCACCCGTCCAGCAGCAGCTCGGCGCTCTCCCCCGCCGGGTCGTACGCCAGCACCTGGCGGGACAGGTTCTCCAACACCACCGGGCAGCCGGACAGCTCGGCCGCCTGCCGGACCACCTCGCCGGGGTCTGCCCCCTCCACCGAAAGTTCGGTGAACCGCTGGTGGATCTCCTCGGTGGCCCGCAGCTCGGTCAGCTGGGCGTCCACGATCAGGGCGTGCACCGCCTCGGTGATCCGTACGAACGGGGTGGCCCGGCGCAGCTCCACCAGCGGCAGCCCGTGGCGTTCGGCGGCGGCCACCATCACCCGGGGTACGCCGTCGTGGTAGCGCCGCCCCAACTCGACCACCAGCCCGGAGACGCCGACGCCGGCCAGATCACCGATGAAGGCCCGCAGCCCGGCGTCGTCGCCGGGCAGCCCGATACCCGTGGTGAGCACCAACTCGCCGCCGCCGAGCAGGGTGGCGATGTCCGGCACCTCGGCGACGTGCACCCAACGCACCCGACGGTCCAGCCCGACTTCCCCCGCGACCAGGCGCGGCGCGCCATGGCGGACCGGGTCCAGGGCGAGGACCTCACGCACGGTAGGGAACACCCGCGACACGCTACCGTCCGTGACCTGAGGGAGTGCTCGACGGTGCCGCAACAGCTGCCGAGTCACTCGCTTGCCGCTCAGAGCGGATCGTCGCGGCCCAGCTCCCAGCAGGCCACGGCGGTGGCGGCGGCGACGTTCAGCGAATCGACGCCGCGTCGCATCGGGATGACCACCCGGACGTCGCTGGCCGCCATCGCCGTGCCGGTCAGCCCGGCGCCCTCGGCGCCGAGCAGCAGCGCGGCCCGGGACCGTTGGGCCGGGTCCAGTCGCTGGATGGGCACCGCGTCGGGTGCCGGCGTCATCGCCAGCACGGTGAACCCGGCGGCCCGCACGTCGGCCAGCGCCGTCGGCCACGGTTCCAGCTTCGCGTACGGCACGGCGAACACCTCACCCATGCTGACCCGTACGCTGCGCCGGTAGAGCGGATCGGCGCAGGTCGGCGAGAGCAGCACGGCGTCCACCCCCAGCCCCGCCACCGCCCGGAAAATAGCGCCCAGGTTGGTGTGGTTGTTGACGTCTTCGAGGATCACCACGCGACCGGCGGTGGCGAGCACCTCACCGGCGGCCGGCAGCGGTTTGCGCCGGAACGAGGCGAGCACGCCGCGGTGCACGTGGAACCCGGTGGCCTCGCGCAGCACGTCGGGGGTGGCGGCGTACACCGGGGCGTCGCCGGTGTCGAGGTCGGCCAGTTGGTCGACCCGCTTGGCGTCGACGAGGAAGGACCGGGCCGGATAGCCGGCCCGCAGCGCCCGCCGCAGCACCAGCTCACCCTCGGCGATGAACAGGCCGTTCGGCGGCTCCCAGCGGGTGCGCAGCTCGACGTCGGTGAGCGCCCGGTAGTCGGCGATCCGCTCGTCGTCGGGCTCGGTGATCAGGTGGACGGGCACCCGCCGATTCTGCCGGACCCGCCGACGCCGGGCGTCGCAGGTGCCGACGGTACGCGGGCAGCCGCGATGTGATCGTCCGGCAGAATCGGCGGGACGGCTACTTCATGGTGGCGATCTGGATCAGGTTGCCGCAGGTGTCGTCGAGCACGGCGGTGACCACCGGGCCCAGGTCGGTCGCCTCCTGGGTGAACTCGACGCCCAGTCCCTTGAGTCGCTCGACCTCCGCGTACACGTCGTCGACGGCGAACGAGGTGACCGGAATGCCGTCATCCACCAGGGCCTGCCGGTACGGACCCACCGCCGGGTGCGCGTCCGGTTCCAGCAGCAGCTCGACGCCGTCGGGGTCGGCCGGCGAGACGACGGTCAGCCAGCGGTACTCGCCGGCGGGCATGTCGGTCTTCTTGGTGAATCCCAGCTTCTCCGTGTAGAAGGCGAGCGCCTTGGCCTGGTCGTCGACGAACACGCTTGTGACATGGATACGGATCACGGATCTGGTGCCTCTCGGTCGATGGGCCACCGCTCGACGATCGAGCGCAGCGGGCTGGTGTCGATGTGGTGGAACTTGTAGCGGCCTTGTCGCCGGGTGCGGACCAGACCGGCCTGTTCGAGCACCGCGAGGTGCTGGGAGATCGCCTGGCGTGACGAGGTCAGGTTGTGCTTCATGGTCAGCCGGTTGCAGATCTCGAAGAGTGTCTGACCGTCCCGGTCGATCAACTCGTCCAGGATCGTGCGTCGTGTCGGGTCACCGATGGCCTTGAACAGGTCAGGGTCGGCGTCCACAGGCTCAGTTATAGGCAAGTGGCCGCTTGCCTGTCAAGCGGACCCGACGCCGATGATCCAACCGGGTGGGACGTGGTCGGTGAAGCAACGACGGCGGCGCCACGGGATCGAGCCGCAGGTCGACGCGGATCGAGTGGCCCTGCGCGGCCCGGATCCGCCCGGCGCGCAGCTCGAACCGTTGCTTGGGTCGGGAGCCGACCGCAGGCCGCCAGCCCGGCAGCACCACATCGGTCGCAGCGGGGTGTGCGGGGCGTCGCCGTGGGACAGCGGCGACTACGACACCTGAGATCTGGTGACGGTCAGGCCGAGCCAGGTGGCGAGAGCCTCGATCTCGGCGTCGACCTCTGCGGTCATCGCCGGGGTGAAGGGGACGTCCTCGTGCAGGGCGTTGACGACGAGGACGCCCGCCTTGCGGTCGGCGGTCGCGTCCAGCTTGCCGACGAGCCGGTCATGGTGGAGTACGGGCAGCGCGAAGTAGCCCCACCGACGCTTGTCCCGGGGCTTGTACATCTCCAGGAGATACTCGTAGCCGAACAACTGCTCGGTGCGTACCCGATCATGGATCAGCCGGTCGAACGGCGACAACAG
The DNA here is from genome assembly GCF_027497175.1 of Verrucosispora sp. WMMD573. NCBI lineage: Bacteria > Bacillati > Actinomycetota > Actinomycetes > Micromonosporales > Micromonosporaceae > Micromonospora > Verrucosispora sp. WMMD573. The sequence goes on from NZ_CP114901.1 coordinate 5,768,158, forward strand.
CGTGGTGCGCCCCTCGAACGGCAGCCCGAGATACGCCGGATCGACCCGCCAGGTTCCGGGTACGCCCTCGACCACGGCCTCCTCCCCGGCCGCGCCGACGAACGGCGACTCGCCCGGGGTCAACGTGCCACCGGACCGGGCGATGCCCAACGCGGCGAGCCGGCGCCGGTCACGCAGCCGGGCCGCCTCGCCCGGATCAAGCTCGGGCAGGTCGACCGGGTAGACCCGCTCGGGAAGATCCCAATAGCGCTGCCGTCCCTTCCGGCCGGCGATCGCCACCTCGCCGTGCCGGGCCAGCAGTTCGAGCATCTTGGTGACGTTGCGGTTGTTGGTCCAGCCGCTCGACGGCCAGGGCACCACGCTGGTGTCGGGGATGTCCCGCGACAGCAGCGGTCCCTTCGCCGCCAGCACCGCCAGGATGTCCCGACGGAACGGCGCGTTCTGTTCCAGCCAGGCCCGGGCGGACGGATGGGTCTCGGCGCGGGCCTCGGCGATCACGGTGGGCAGATCACCCGGGGGCCGGATGTAGGCGACGGTCTCGACCAGGCTGCGCTCGACCTCGATCGCCCTGGTCAGCTGCGCAGGGTCGTAGGTCGGACCGAGTCGGCTGAACAGCACGAGGTCGGCGCTGGGCGCGATGGCCGCCGTCGGGTCGAGTTGCAGGACCGTGAGGCGCTCGACGACCTCCACGAGGTCACTGGGACGCGGCACGGCAAGCAACTGGGCCCGGACCGCGATCCGCCGGGCGTCGTCCCGCGTCAGCCGATGAACGACCATGCCGCGACCCTACCCGGCCGACCGACCCTCTCAAGATCCGCGCACTTTCGGGGATATCGCTGCCTCCGGCACCTGCGACGCCGCACCATCAGGGAAGTTGCGGCGCAGTGCCGGTAGCCCGACCCGGAAGGCGTACCCGATGAGCGCAGACCACGTCGGCACGTACGTGCCGGCCGAGCCGTGGCCGTTGCCCCGCGACGCCAGCGTCGCGGACCACGTCGTGCAGCGGCTCGCCTGCTGGGGTGTGCGCCGGTACTTCGGCTTCCCGGGCGACGGCATCAACGGGATGACCTCGGCCCTGCAACGCACAAACGAACAGGTGCAGTTCGTCCAGGTGCGGCACGAGGAGACCGCCGGGTTCGCCGCCTCGGCGCACGTCAAGTACGGCGGTGGGCCGCTCGGTGCGGTGCTGGTGACCAGTGGTCCCGGCGCCATCCACGCGCTCAACGGTCTCTACGACGCGAAACTTGATCACCAGCCGGTGGTCGCCCTGGTCGGGCACACCGCCCTCACCGCCGAGGGGGGTGGCTACTACCAGGAGGTGGACCTGCTCGCCCTCTACAAGGACGTGGCGGCGGCGTTCCTGGCTCAACTCGACCACCCGTCCCAGGTACGACACCTGGTGGACCGGGCGTGCCGGACCGCGCTGGCCCGGCGTACCGTGACCGCCCTGGTGCTGCCGCTCGACGTGCAGGACCTGCCGGCGGTGCCCAACCCGCCGCACGCACACGGCTTCTACCACACCAGCAGCGTGCCGAGCAGCGGCCCGACCGTGCCGCCGGAGGCGGACATCCGGCACGCCGCCGAGGTGCTGGGCACCGGCGAGCGGGTGGCCATGCTTGTCGGCCAGGGCGCGCTCGGCGCCGAGAACGAGGTACGCGAGATCGCCCACCGTCTCGGCGCGGGCGTGGCGACGGCGCTGCTCGGGTTCACCGCCGTGGACCACCGCGAGCCGTGGGTGACCGGCGCCATCGGTCTGCTCGGCACCCGGCCCAGCTGGCAGTTGATGAACCAGTGCGACCGGCTGCTCATCGTGGGCAGCAACATGCCGTACTCGGAGTTCTACCCGCCGCCCGGGCAGGCGCGGGCGGTGCAGATCGACCATGACGGCACCCAGCTCGGTCTGCGCTACCCGACCGAGGTGAACCTGACAGGTGACGCCGCAGCGACCCTGCGGGCGCTGCTGGCCGCACTCGGCCCCGGACCGGGACCGACCCGCTGGCGGGAGACCATCGCCGGGGCCACCGCCGGGTGGCGGCAGTCGCAGCGGGAACTGGCCGAGCAGAACGCCCACCCGGTCAACCCGCAGCTGCTCTTCGCCCGCCTCAGCGAACGCCTGCCCGAGGACGTGATGCTCGCCGTCGACTGCGGCACGACCACCGCCTGGTACGCCCGGCACATCAAGGTGCGTCCGGGGATGCTGGCCAGCCTGTCGGGCACCCTGCTGTCCATGGGCGGTGCCATGCCGTACGCCCTGGCGGCCAAGTTCGCCCACCCGGATCGTCCGCTGGTGGCCCTGATCGGCGACGGCGCGATGCAGATGAACGGGGTCAACGAGCTGATCACGGTGGCCAAGTACTGGCGGGGCTGGGCCGACCCCCGGTTCGTGGTGCTGGTGCTCAACAACCGCGATCTGGCCTTCGTCAGCTGGGAGCAACGCTCCGACGAGGGCACCCCGATGTTCCCGGACAGCCAGCAGCTGCCCGACATCGCGTACCACCACTGGGGTGAGGTGCTGGGGCTACGCGGCGAGCTGGTAGACCGCCCGGACCAGGTGACCGACGTCTGGGACCGGGCACTGCGCGCCGACCGCCCGACGGTGATCAACGCGCTGGTCGACCCGGCCGAGCTGATGATGCCCCCACACTTCACCGCAGAACAGGCCCGCAAGACCGCCGCCGCCATGTTGCGCGGCGACACCGACTGGGCCGGTATCGTCCGCCGCGGCATCCCCAGCGTAGTAACCACCTACCGCCCCCGCCGCCCCTAACCCACCCACCCCACCATCCCACCCCGTCTCGCCCTGTTGATCATGAAGTTAGCGGCAGTGTTTGATCTTCAAACTGCCGCTAACCTCATGATCAACGGGGGCGGACGGGTGGGTGGGTGGGGTTAGCCTCGGCCCTGGAGCCAGCGGCGGAGGTCGGACAGGGGATTGTCGGGGGTGCGGCGGGGATCGGGAAGCGGGTCGCGTTCGACCGGGCGGCGGGGGGTGCCGACGAGTTCACGGCTGGGTGGGGTGAACCCCTGTTCCGGCTGGCCCTCGACCGCCGTGGCGATGGTCCGGGCGACCGCGTCGATCACCCGGGCCTGCACGGCGGCGCCGACGTGGTCGGTCGGGTCGTCCGGGTTGGCGGCGATGCCGGCGACCGCGACCTGCGGGGCGAAGCCGACGAAGCTCTCCGTGGCGGCCTGGTCGGAGCTGCCGGTCTTGCCGGCCACCGGGCGCCCGTCGAGGATCCGGTTCACGGCGGTGGCGGTGCCCCCGTTGCACTGCCCGAAGGCGGACTGCTGACCCACCGGACAGCGCGCCGCGTCGGTGGCGGCGCGGGCCACGTCGGGGTCGAGCACCTCGCGGCAGTCCGGGTCGCCGACCGGCAGCCGCTGACCGTCCGGCGCGGTCACCGACACCACCGGCAGCGGCGCGCAGTACGTCCCCTCGGCCGCCACCGTCGCGTACGCGTTGGCCAGGTCGAGTGGGGTGGTGGCGGCCACGCCGAGGGTGAACGCGCCCCAGTCGGCCGCGTCGTGCTCGGCGAAGTCGGCGTCGGACTCGGCGCGGAAGGTGATGCCCAGTCGCTGGGCCATCTCGACCACCTTCTCCGGCCCGACCTGCTCGGCCAGCCAGACGAAGTAGGTGTTCACCGAACGACCGAAGCCGTCCCACATCATCCGGTAGCCGTCCATCCACTCCGGGTTGGCGTTGGCCGGGCACCAACGGCCGTCGCAGCTGCTCTCTCCCTCGGCCGGGTACCGGGTGGGCAGCCGAGTCGGCGCGTCGAAACCGGTGGACAGGGTCCGTCCGGACTCCAGCGCGGCGAGCATGGTGAACAGCTTGAAGGTGGAGCCGGCCTGGTAGCCGGCGACACCGGCACCGCCGGAGATCAACGGGTTGACGGTGTTCGGGTAGTTGGCCTGCCCGTCGGGGTTGTCGTCGAGGCTGTAGTGCCGGTTGACCGCCATGGCCAGGACACGACCGGTGCCGGGCTCGACGGCGGCGATCGGTACGGCACGCGGGTTGTCGTACCCGTAGATGCCGGTGGCCTGGATCTGCGCGGTGGCCTGGATCTGCGGATCCAGCGTCGTCACCACGGTGTAGCCGCCGCGTCGTAGTGCCTGCTCCCGCTCCTGCGCGGTGTCGCCGAACTCCGGCTGGGCGACCCACCAGCGGCGCAGGTAGTCGCAGAAGAAGCCCCATCCGTCGCGCCCGCCGGCGGTGGCGGCGCAGCCGTTGGCCTGCTCGTTCGGCTCCAGCGTCACCTTCTCGGCCCGGGCCTCGGCGGCCTGCTCGGCGGTGATCGCGCCGGTCTCGACCATGGAGTCCAGCACGTATCCCCGGCGCTCCAACGCCGCGTCGGCGTCGCCGTCAATCGGGCTGTACGCCTCCGGCGACTGCACCAGGCCGGCGAGCAGCGCCGCCTCGGCGAGAGTCAGGTCGGCCGGGGCCTTGGAGAAGTAACGCTGGCTCGCCGCGGCCACCCCGTACGCCCCGGAGCCGAAGTACGCGATGTTGAGGTAGCGGTTGAGGATCTCGTCCTTGCTGAGACGCTGTTCCAGCGCGTTGGCGTACCGGATCTCCTGGAGCTTGCGACCGATCGTCGGTTCGGTGGCCGCGGCACGCTCCGCCGCGGTGCGGCTCGGGTCGGTCTTGAGCACGTTGCGGACGTACTGCATGGTCAGCGTCGAGCCGCCCTGCCCGCTGCCCTCGGTGACGTTGCTGACCACTGCCCGGAGCATGCCGCGCAGGTCGACCCCGCCGTGGTCGTAGAAGCGCCGGTCCTCGGCGGCCACGATGGCCTGGCGCATCACCGGCGCGATCTCCGCCAGCGCCACGTCGGTCCGGTTGACGTCGTAGAACGTGGTGATCAACGTCTTGCCGTCGTTGGCGTAAAGGTAGGACCGTTGCGGGGTGGCCGGGGTCCGCAACGCCTCGGGCAGCGCGGCGTAGTTCCCGAGCGCCGCCTTCGCGGCGAAACCGAGCAACAGGTTGCCCGGCAGCGCGGCGACCGCCAGGACCAGACCGGCGAGCACGCCGGCCAGTACGACGGTGAACAGCCGCGACAGCGGCGTAGGGGTGGCCATGGTCCCCAGGATTGCCGCGAATGCCACCTTCCGGCCACCACAATCGGCCAGTTGTCAGGCAATTCACCGCTATTTGCCAGCCGCTTCGTGCTGGTCAGCCCCCGATCAGGCGATGCCAGCTGATGAAACCGGGCAACAGGAGCACCGCACCCACCAGGGACAACACAGTCAGAATCAACGGCAATCGGGCCCGCCGCAACGCCCGGCTCAGGTACGCCTGTCTGATCTCCAGCTTCTCCGCCTCGCTGAAGTCCCGGTCGATGTAGAGGTCCGCTTCCCGTTCCGCCGCCTGAAACAGATGTGCCGCCCAGGTGGTGAACGCCGCAGCGATGACCCAGAGCGCGGAGTCCAGGGCGACCTTGGCCGTGGAGATCTGCGGGTCGGGAGGGCCGGTGGATACCGAGGTCAGCATATTGATCCCGGCACCTGCGAATAGACCGGCCAGAAAATTCAGCGTTGAGGGTGCCGGGATCGCGGCGCTCACCGGCGCGGCTCCGAGGGCGGCTCGGGCCAGGGCAGGTCAGGCCACGCGGTGCCGCAGATCCGCTTGCCCAGCGCGTCGATGCGCTCCAGGACGTCGACGCTGACGTTGCTGTCCAATTCGTTGGTGAGCGCGGCGAGTTCGGCGCGGTATTCCAGCAGTTCGCGGAGTTTGTCCTGCACCGCCGGCGTCTGCACCGTGCCGTCCCGCTTGGCGATCTGCTCTCGGATGGTGCCTTCGATCTGCTCGATCCCCCGCCGCCAGGCACGCAGATGACGCGAATTCAGCGGCACCCCGGCCGGCGGCACGACGGCCTCCGGCAGGGCCGGCTGCGTGGTGGGTTCGACCGGGTCGACCCGTTCGTGGTTGAGCACCTCCCCGTAGAGCTTGAGGCTCTCCATCTGCACCACGCGCCACACGATGTCGGCCAGCTGGGCGGCCACGAACGGAATCCGCAGCCGCTCCTCGGGGGCGGTGGGCAGCAGGACCGGGGTTTTGATCGCGCTGAGCACCCGTTGCAGCAGCGTCTGGAGATGGTCGCGGGCGCCGGCGGCGGTTTCGGTGCAGAGCAGGTTCGCTTCCAGCACCTGCGACAGGTCGATCTCCCGGCCCACCCTGGTCCACTCCTGCTCCCGCCCCATCAACCTGGCGTGCGCGGTCCGCATCGGCTGACGCATCGGCACCCCAGCACGGATCAGAGCGCTGAGGCACATCGCGGTGGTGGCCTCGTCGCGGTTCCAGGTGCCCGTGCCGCTGCGCCACCAGTTGTCGAACGGCCCGCCCTCAGCAACGTGGCGCAGCAGCCAATGGCAGGCGTCACGGACCACCGGATGATCGACGCGCAGGTTGGCCTGGCACAGGCCGAGCACCACCCGGGCGGTCACCCACGGCACCCGCGCCGGGTAGAAGTTGCCGTCGGCCTCCTGCGCCCGGCCCGCCACCTCCACCAGGTGATCGATGCGGTCCTGCTTACGGAAGCGGGCCGGTGCCGACCCCTCGAAGCCCAGCAGCAGACCCAGCACCCAGTTGCGGTACATCCGGTCGGTGTCCAACTCCCCGGCGATCATGCCGGCCAGGTGCGGCTCGGCGCCCAGCAGCGTGTCCTCCTGGGCCATCGAGCTGCGGATCTCCTCGAAGTCGGCGAAGTCGGCGGTCACCGCCCCCACCGGCTCAGGAAGCACACACGCCGGCTCCTGGTAGCGCCAACGCGCCCGCACCCACTCGGCGATTGCCCGCCACGCCTCGTCGTGGTTGAGTTGGTGCAGGGCGCTGGCGGCGAAGACCGCGGCTCCCAGGTTGTCGTCCCAGGTGGGGTCCTGGGCGCTGCGCTGGTTCAACGAGCGACCGAGCCGGGTCAGTGTGTCCCAGGTGGTCACCAGGTAGAGGCTGTCCCGGCGGGCCTCGTCCGGGGAGATGAGGCTGTCCAATCGGCTCAGGGTGGCCTTCATCAACCGGTCACCACCGCGTTGCAGATGCAGCCAGACGATCCGCTCCGGGCTCCGCCACCGCCGGTCGGCGTCCCACTGGTTGCGGGCCCGGTTCACCACCAGCCATGCCCGTCGCCGCGACCCGATCTGGTACGCGCCGTCGATCTGGAACACCAGCCCGGCGTCCCGAAGCTGCTGCAACGGCTCCCGCAGATGTCCCGCCTCCCGCACCGCCATCTGCAACTCCAGCATGCCCAGGCAGGCCAGCCGGTACAGCGCCTCCTGCTGGCCGGCGCCGGTAACCTCCCGGGTGTAGTACTCCTCCAGATCCGACTCCGTCGGCACCCGTCCCAGGGTCTCGGACAACTCGATCGCGGTCAGCGCGATGTGCGCGTCGTCGCTGGCCAGGTCACGAATCCTCGGCCAGCTCCGCTCCTCGATGTCGCTGTCCACCAGAAGCTGACTGACCAGTTGCCGCCCCTCGGCCAGCACCGGGGTCAGCGCGCGGGTCGGCTCGCCCTTGCGCAGGATGTCCGCCGCCGACTTCCAACTCGTCGCCAGCACCTGCAGGCTCAGACCGAAGTCGCTGCGCAGCCGCTCCAGACAGTCGAACAGCTCGTTGCGCACCGGCAGGTTCGCGTGCAGGTTCTCCAACACCACCAGGTAGTCGCCGGTCCTGCTGCTCGGCTGCTGCAACAGGGCCAGCACGATCGACGCCGGCCCGTCGGCCGGGTCGCTGAGGTTCAGCCACACCACCCCGTCGCCCTCGCCCAGGCGATGCTCGACGACGTTGGCCACCAACGCCGACTTGCCGCAGCCGTGGTCACCGACCACCACCACGTCGTGCCCGGCCTCCAGCATCTCCTCGACCCTGCTCGAACTCCGCGTGATCCGGTGCAGCCGGGCGTAGTACTCCATGGTGCTCTGATTCGGAAGCTGGGCGTGCCCGACCCGCTTGGGCTGCCACGACGGACCCAGCGGCTCCCCCCACTGAACCAGGGCGTAACTCAACAACACCAACGGGGAGATCCCGACCGACACCGCGGCGACCCGGACCGCCGCCTCGGGCAACCGCACCTGCAACGGCTCGTCAGGCGTCTCGACCCGCACCTTCAGACCGTGCACACCGTTGGCGAACTCCGTGGTCACCTCGGCGTAGACGGGCAACGCCGCCCGGTGGTTGCCCGTCGGGGACAGCTGCGCCAGCAGATCCTGACGCGCGGCCTCCAACAGGTCGAGAATGGCGGCCTCGGGGCCGAGGGAATTCACGGCCTTCCAGTCGGTGGTGGGTGGTCCGTCCGTCGTCACCGGCGCATCCCCTCCTCCGGCGGCTCACCCTGGTCAACCGGCAGTCACCGGGACAACTCGATGCTAACCGCCGGGGCTGCCACTGTCGTCTTCGGACAGCGCGGCGCAGAGCCGGAGGTACTTCGTGCGGACCAACTCCCCCTCGACCTCACCGATGTCCGTCTCGGCGAGGGTGAACCCCCGACGGCCGAACGCTTTCCGGACATCATCGGCATCGCCAAGATCGTGGCTCTCCATCCGGGACGCGTACTCACGGACCGCCGCGGACAGCTCCTCCAACTGCACCTGGAGCAGCCCGCGCCAGCCGAGGGCACGCTGCCGAAATCGCAACTCGAAGTCGTCGACGAGGTCGCTCACCTGGTGCCGGTCGTCCTGCGCGTCGACGGTGGGCCACTCGTTGCCGGGATGCAGCCGCACGGTGGTCACCACCTGGCCCCCCGGACGCAGCAACGCCGACCAGCTGTCGATCACCGTGACCGCCGCCGCCCGGTCGAAGCGGGTCAGGAAGGCGTCGGCGACGACCAGGTCGAAACCTTCGTCGGCTGTCAGCCGGCGCACCGTGTCCGGGCAGGTGATGTCGGCCTTGTGTAGCAGGACCTCGGTGCCCGCCTGGCGGGCGTACCACTGGCAGGCAAGCAGCGGCGTCTGGCACTTGTCGACCACGTGAACGTCCAACTGATCGGGCAGCGTGCCCGTCGTCGATCGCATCGCGTCCAGCACGAACGCCAGCGTGGTGTAGTCGGCGGCGCCGCTGATCAGGATCCGCCGGGCACCTCCGCGGATGGCCTCGATCAATCGCCGATGGTAGAACTCGGCGTGCCACTGTGGGCTGCTCACCATGTCGAAGAGTCGCAGATACTGCCAGGCGGAGTGGTACCAGGAGCAGTTGAGGCTGTCCTGATGCGAGGGACCGCACGACATGGGTGCCATCGCGTAGAGCATCTTGGCCGACTGGATCAAGGAGTGGGTCAGCGCCGGGCCGGGCGGACGTGCCCGCTGCGCGCTGGCCGGCACCCGACGCATCAGCGCCTCCCAGAGCAGGCTGGCCCGTTCCACGTCCTCGGAATGCCGGCTGACCACCCACGACGTCACCCCGTCGCGGCCCACCTCCTGACGTACCACCACCCGACGATCGATCAGCCACATGTCCGCCATCGGGACCTGGAGCGTCTCGCCGCCGATGCTCAGTGCCACCTTGACCGGGTGCAGGTGATGTTGGCGGTCCTCGTCCACCTGCCGGTCGACCTCGGTGCCACCCACGTCCTCGCCCGGCACCAGATACATCCGGCGAATCGTCGCGTGCCGTGCCAACTGCTGGAACACCGCCCGGGAGAACAGCTCCGCCGGCCGGCTGACCGCCGAGTACGGCACGATCTGGCACAGTTCCTGGTGCACACCCGAGGCCAGGCTCTGGATCAGCTCGTCCACCGCGGCGCCTGGCAGCCGTACGCTCTGCGGGTCAGTGCCCTCGTACGACGCTCGGAAGAACACGTTCGCCCGACGCGCCCGCTCTATCAGGTCAGCTGACGACATCTGCTGCATGCTGCTATCAGGCTCGGTCATCCGGCCCTCCCCTCACCGCCGCGCCGCCGTCACGACCAGGTGGGCATCACCCGGTGCGTACGCGACGGCGCGGACCTGCCAACCCGCCTCCTCGACGGCGACGATGACGTCACGAGGACGGAACCTGCGGGACTGGAAACATCGGATGCGGTGCCCGGCGGCCAACTCACCGTCGTCCAGACGCGCCGGTCGGCGCAGCACCGCCTCGCCGACCACCACGTCGTCGTGCCAGGTCAGGGCAAAATCGAGATCGGCCCCGGCTAGGCCGGCGGCCAGCAGCGGTTGCAGCGCGGCCTCGCGGAACTCCGGCGAGCGGTACGGAGCCAGCACGGCGTCCGCCGTGGCGGTGTGCCGCGGGGCGAGGGCGACGCTGAGCAGCAGCACGTCACCGACGCATAGCGCGTCCCGGATGTTGGCCAACACCCTCACGGGTTGCTCGACGTTGCCCAGCGTGTGGCCGAGCAGGCAGCCCACCACCGGTGCCGTACCGGCCCGCCATCGCTCCACCGCACAGGAGGTGCCGCACTCGATGTCCCACACGTGGGAGTCAACGCTCATCCGGTCGCCCGCGAAGCGGGTGAGCCGGGCGCAGGCTATGCCGAGCAGGGTTTCGCTGAAGTCGAGAGCCAGATATCGCCGACAGGGCCGTCCCCGGCTGCCCAGCCGCTCAAGGAACGCCCTGCTGCGACCGCCGTTGCCCGGCCCGATCTCGGCCACCGTGAGTGCCCCCACGGCCAGCATGCCGGCGGAGATCAGGGCGTCCGCCTCGTGGTGGGCGGCGGTCAGCATGCTCAGATAGTCCGCGGAACTGGCATACGTGTCGTGGGTGTGCGCGGCGCTGCCGGCGTAGGCGAACTTGAGCGGCACCCGGCCCGCCCGGATCGCCCGGAGGGCGGCCGTCCGATGCGGCTCGCACTCGAAATAGGGCCGATCGGGGGGCGCCGACAACGACGGGGAGGACGGACAACCCGGCAGCGACGAGGCGGAGGCCGGCTTCCCGGCATCACCTGTCACCCGGTGCACGCATCTCGCCTCTGCCACAAGTCCTCCGACGAGATCAGGGCCGCCGCCGATTACTTGACAATAGGGGTGAGTTGCAACACCACGCACGCTCCTCATTGCCATGATTTCGCAATCTGTAATTCAACACATGAGCCGGGGATAAAGAGCTCCATCAATCAGTGGAGCACATTTTGCCCGAACGGGGGATAGCTGAGCTCACCTCGACTCCTACGCTCGGCCGCCGCGGTCGACCAACTGGGCCACCGCGTCCCGCGCGGCGGCGGTGAATGTGGTCGGCGTGAACATGTGTAGCTGCCAGTCGCCCTGTAGTCCACCGATGTCGTCGACCCCCTCCTCCACCAGCAGCACCAGGTACTTGCGGAAGGCGAGCGCGGCGCCCTTCTCCTCGATCAACCAGGCGCTTGTGGCGTACTTCTCCTCGTCACCGGCAAACCGGCGGGCCCGCGTCATCAGCGACACGAAGTACTCGCAGTCGCGGATCCGGTTGAGCACCGCCGAACCGACGTACCCATCGGCCCGCCGCCCGGTGACCACCGTGAAGCCCCGATCCTCCAGCAGGCCGGAGAGCCCCCGCACGTACCCGTTCTCCTCGGTGAAGCGGTACGACAGGAACACGCTGCGGGCCGCGCTGGCAGGACCCGTCAGCTCCGAACGCGCCATCTCCAGGGCGCGAATCTCGCCGACGTCCTCGACCGCCTGCTTCAGCTTGTCGTCACCGGTCTCGGCCGCGATGCCCCGAACCTGGGCGAACAGCTGGCCCGTGCGGGCCGGGCCGGTGGCCAGCAGCCGAAAATCGCGGCAGGCGATCAACATCGCCTCGGTCTCCGCGGTCAACATCTGCGCCGGGGTGCGTTTGTCGAGGGTGTAAATCTCCTTCAACCCGCTCCGCGCGCCACGGTAGAACATCGACGCCTGCTGCTCCACCGCCGCAAGGTCGACGTAGAGCACGACCGCGATGCCGGCGGCCGACCAGCCGAGCGCCAGATCGCCGGTACGGGTCAGCCCGGTGGATAGCGGATCGACGATCACCACGTCGAAGGCGGTCTCCGCGGCGGCGCGTTCCGCCTCGTCGAGATTTTCCTGCACGACCACCCGCTCCACCAGCGGGCTGCGGGTCAACTCCTCATAGAGTTGACCGACGGCGGGAACGGAGTCACACACGAGCACAGTCAGTCGGGACAGCGCAGGCACCAAGGCTCCATGGATATCTCACTGACGGGAAATGAGCACCCATGGTGGCATGATGATGAGCGAAAACACCCCGCCGAAATGTCCACCTAGATTGTCCGAACGGCCCTGCGGCTCCAGACCCCGAGGCGGTGCGACCACCGAACTTCTACCCGCGCGGAAAGAACGGCGCGATAGCGTTCTGCGACGCAGCGGCCAGTCCGGAATCCGACAGTTCTTCAACCTCGCCAATTCACCTCGCTAAAACGAGCAGATTCCAATGTCGTTCCAGCGATCGATCAGGCCGTTCCGAGTGGGCCCGCGCCGCCGGGGCCCATCGGCGCGGGCGGACCGGCGGTGGCGACGCTGGCGCTGGTGGCGTCCCGGAGGATCTCCCGGGGCAGCAGGCGGCCCGAGCGGTAGCAGATGCCGATGCCGGAGATCAACACGAAGATCGCGCCAAAGGTCTGCAACGAACCGATCAGCGCGCCGCCGATGCCGAGCAGCGGGCTGGCGATCATCAGCATCGCCCCGTCCCCGATGCTGAACATCCCCGAACGCGCCACCGCCCACCCGGTCAGCAACCAGCCGGCGCTGTAGCAGGTGGCACCGACCAGCACCAGCGAACGGGCGCTGGTGCCGAAGACCGGGGTGTGCTCGGACAGCCCCGCGAAGGGCAGCATGAGCACCGTACCGGCGATGCTGACCAGCAGGCCGGCCACGGCGGCGTGGCGGCTGCGGGTGGCGGCCAGCAGCCCGGTCAGGCCGAGCAGGGCCAGCAGGCCGAGCCAGACCGCGGCCACCCAACCGATCAGGTACAGGGCCCGGCCGTCGGCCGGATACGGATCGTTGCCAACCCCGCCGTCGCTGGCCATCGCCACCGCGCCGTAGAGGATCGCGTACGCCGGCAGCAGCCAGACCGCGGCCCGGGCCAGCCGCCGCAGCGACCAGGCCCAGCTGGCGTTGGTGGCGGGCCTGGGTGGTGCCGGCTCGTCGATGAAGGGAAGGACGCCGAACCCCCCACCGGTACGCCGGGTGCCAATCGGTCCCTTCGGGTCGTGGGCTCCGGGCACCTCCGGCGTGGACCACAGCCGCCGCACCGGCTCCATGCGTCACCTCACTCACCTGCGGGCGGTGCCGGGACACGCCGAGGTGCCCCGATGCCTGGGTCACCACCCGTACTAGGACCGATGGTGGCAGGCAACCGGGACGCTTCATGAGCTTTTCTCACATTTGCCGTGGGGTCCGAGCCCAGCCGGCGGAACCTGGCCCCGCCACTGCGCGAGACCACCGGTCAGACGCCCGGTCGGTGCCCCGCCGTCGTGGTGCCCGGGTTGCGGCATCCCGCACCCACCAGGCAGGCGGAGACCGCGAGTCGCGGCATCCCGGGCCAACCGACCCGGCGCAGACCGCGCCTTGCCGCGTCCCGTGGAGCGGCGTCGGCTGGTGTTCGAGATCACCGTCAGGCCAGCTGGCGGCGGCGGAGACCGCGAATCAGGTCAGGGCGCGAACCCGGGCCCGGGACGCGAACCGGCCCGAACCGCCACAGCGGTTCGGGCCGGCAACGGATCGGGTCAGCCGCGCTCGCGCTGATCCGAGGTGTCGTTGAGCAGGGCCGCCGGGGAAACCGGCTCCGGCGCGGGCAGCCCCTGCGGGCTGTTGCCGCCGGTGGCCTGCGCCTCGGCTACGCGTACCTCGTTGTGGATCTCCTGGGCCGCCGCGGCGGCGGCCTGTGCGGCCTCCGCGGCCTCCCGCTCGACGGCGCTGGCATCGTCGGAGGCTTCCTTGCTCGGCGCGTCACCGACCATCTGGCCCAGACCGCCGAGTGCGCCGCCCATACCTTCGAGGGCCCTGGTCAGCTCGGTCGGCACGATCCACACCTTGTTGGCCGTGCCGTTGGCGATCTGCGGCAGGGCCTGGAGGTACTGGTAGGCGAGCACCTTCTGGCTCGGGTTGGCCTGGTGGATGGCGTCGAACACGGTACGGATCGCCTTCGCCTGACCCTCGGCCTGCAGGATCCGGGCCTGCCGGTCACCGTCGGCGCGCAACACCGCCGCCTGCTTCTCACCCTCGGCCGAGAGGATCTGCGACTGCTTGTGCCCCTCGGCGTTCAGGATCGCGGCCCGGCGGTCCCGCTCGGCGCGCATCTGCTTCTCCATCGAATCGCGGATGCTCGGCGGCGGCTCGATCGCCTTGATCTCCACCCGGGTCACCTTGATGCCCCAGCGGCCGGTGGTCTCGTCCAGCACGCCGGAGAGGTGCCGGTTGATCTCCTCCCGGCTGGTCAGCGCCCGTTCCAGGTCCAGCGAGCCGATCACGTTACGCAGCGTGGTGACGGTCAGCTGCTCGATCGCCTGGAGGAAGTTGGAGATCTCGTAGGTGGCCCGGACCGAGTCCACCACCTTGAAGTAGAGGACGGTGTCGATCGACACGACCAGGTTGTCCGAGGTGATCACCGGCTGCGGCGGGAAGCTGACCACCTGCTCGCGCATGTCGACCTTGGTGCGTACCGCGTCGATGAACGGCACGAGAATGTTGAGGCCGGGATTCAGCGTGCGCTTGTACCGGCCGAGCCGCTCGACGACATCCTGACGCTGCTGCGGCACGATCCGCACCGACTTGGCCAGGGTGACCACGGCGATCAGCGCCACTGCTATCAATAGGGCGGGAACTACGAACTCCATCCGTTCACCTTTCCGCTTCGGGTAGCTCACCGGGAGTGGTGACGTCCCGCCAGACCAGGGCTACCGCTCCCTTGACCTGGATAACCTGCACCCGCTCGCCGGGTGCGAAAACCTGGGTGGCGTCGTAGGCGCGGGCGCTCCACACCTCGCCGTCGATCTTCACCATGCCCCGGTCGGCGTCCACGTGCTCAAGCACCAGGGCGGTGGAGCCCTCGATCGCCTCGACCCCGAAGGTGGTGTCGTCGCTGTCGGAGCTGGTCTGTCTGTGTCGCTGGATGACCGGCCGCGCGGCGAACACGGTAAGTGCGGAGACGACCGCGAAGACCACAGCCTGCACGGCCACCGGCGCACCCAGCGCGGCGGCGCCCGCGGCGGCGAACGCGCCGACCGCGAACATGATCAGGAACAGGGTCGCCGTGAAGATCTCAGCGACCGCCAGCACCACACCCAGCACGATCCACAACACGGCATCCACGTAACGATCGTGACATGTCCGTGCACGTGTCATCGAACTGTCATGATCTCAGGGCGACCCACCTCGACATCAAGGGAGACTTCGTGCCCCTGCGTCCCGAAACCGCCCGACAGGTCGACGCTCTGGTGGCCGACGCGCAGTCCGCCGGCCACGTCCCATCGCTGATCATCGGCGTGGTCCGCGACGGCGCGCTTGCCCATCTGGCCGCCGCCGGCACGCAGCCGCTCCCCGACGCCGATCTCCAGTACCGGATCGGTTCGATCACCAAGACGATGACCGCCGTACTGGTCATGCAGGAACGCGACGCCGGCCGGCTGGCCCTGGACGACCCACTGCGCCGATACCTGCCCGAGGCCGCCGCGGCCGGGCCGGTCACCCTGCGGCAGTTGCTCGGACACGCCGGCGGTCTGCAACGCGAACCCGACGGGCCGTGGTGGGAACGCAGCGAGGGCGTCGACCTGGCCGCCCTGCTGGCCGGGTTCAGCGTCACGAAGGTCGCGCACCCGCCGCACCGCGTCTGGCACTACTCGAACCTGGCGTACGGGCTGCTCGGCGGCGCGCTGGAGCGGGTCACCGGCACGCCCTGGGCACAGTTGACGCAGGAACGGATCCTGGACCCACTCGGACTACACCGCACCACCTACGCCGCCACCGAGCCGTTCGCCCGTGGATACGTGCTGCACCCCTGGCACGACACGCTGCGGGAGGAGCCACGGACCGACAGCCGGGCGATGGCGCCGGCCGGTCAGATCTGGTCCACCGTCACCGATCTCGCCCGCTGGGCGGCCTTCCTCGCCGACCCGGACCCGGCCGTGCTCAACCCCACCACCGTCGACGAGATGTGCGCACCGGTGATCCTCAGCGACCTCGACGCCTGGCGCGGCGGATACGGCCTCGGCATCCAGCTCACCCGCGACGGCGACCGGGTCCACGTCGGGCACGGCGGCTCGATGCCCGGTTACGTCGCCACGCTGGCCGTGCACCGTCCCAGCCGCACCGGCGTCGTCGGCTTCGCCAACTCGTACGGCTTCCGCACCGGCGGGATCGGGCCACTCGGTCACCAGATCCTCACCCACGTGCTCGACGTCGAGCCGGTGCCGACCCGGCCGTGGCAGCCGGCCGAGGCCCCACCGCCGGCCGACCTGGCTCCGCTGACCGGACGCTGGTGGTGGATGGGCACCTCGCTCGACGTCAGCTGGGACCGGGCAACCGGCGAACTGGTCGGCATCCTGCGCGGCGACCGGGTCAGCCGCTACGCCCCGGAGGGCCCGGACCGGTGGCGCGGCGTCAGCGGCGTCGAGAACGGCGAGGTGCTGGCGGTGCTACGCGACGAGGCGGGCCGCCCGGCCGCGCTGGACGTCGCCACCTTCGTCTTCACCCGTGACCCGGACAGTGAGCCCTGACCCGGGGCGCCCCGCGCCTCGCCCGGCCGGCCCGAGCGAGACCCGTCAGACCGGGGTGGAGCGGACCACCACCGCCTCCGGCGCGGGCGGCGGCGTGGTCGGCCGCTGCCGGGACAGCCGGCGCACGGCGGTGTTGAGCACCGCGATCAGCGGTACGGCGACAAGCGCGCCGACGATGCCCTCCAGCACCACCCCGGCGGTCACCGCCAGCACCACGGGCAACGGATGCAGCGCCACCGCCCGACCCATGATCCATGGTTGCAGGACGTTGCCCTCCACCTGCTGCACCACGATCACCGCACCGAAGATGATCAGCGCGGTGACCCAGCCAGCGTCCACCAGGGCCACCAGGACCGCGACCGCGCCGGACAGCGTCGCGCCGACGATCGGTATGAACGCGCCGAGGAACACCAGCGCCGTCAGCGGAAAGGCGAACGGCACGTCGAACAGCACCAGGGCGATCCCGATGCCCACGGCGTCGATGAACGCCACCAGCACCGTGGCGCGCACGTAGGCGACCAGGGTCCGCCAGGCGGCCCGTCCGGCGTCGTTGACCCGCCAGCGGGCGGCGACCGGGAACATCCCGACCAGGAACCGCCAGATCCGGTCGCCGTCGCGGAGGAAGAAGAACGTGGCGAACAGCACCAGCAGTGCGCCGGTGAACACCTCGACCACGGTGCCTGCCGTGGCGAGCGCGTTGCTGGTCAATGCCTGCGAGTTCTCGTTGATCCAGTTCTGTCCGGCCTCGATGTACCTGTCGAGTTGGGTGTCGGAGAGGTTCAACGGGCCGTCGCGCAGCCAGGTCTGAATCTGCCCGATGCCGGCCGCGGCGCTCGCGCTCAGCTCCGGCAGGCCCGCGATGAACTCGTTGACCACCAGGGTCAGCGTGCCGACGACTGCGGCCAACCCGCCGATGAGCACCACGGCCGTGGCCAGCGTACGCGGCAACCGGGCGCGCAGCAGCCAGCCGACGGCCGGCGCCAGCAGGGCAGCCAGCAGCAACGCCACCAGCAATGGGACGATGACGACACGGATGGCACCGAAGATCCGCAGCAACGCCCAGCCGACGATCCCGATGACGATGAGCCGCCACGACCAGGCGGCGGCGATACGCAGGGCCCTCGGCACGTCCGCGTCGTCGCGGCTGGTCGTGGAGACGGCCCCGTCGTCGGTCGGCGGCACCGGTTCAGGCATCAGCCGATCCCGCTCCACAACTGCCCGCTCGGCACGCCGCGCCTGCTCCCGCTCGCGGGCCGCACGCACCGACTCGCGTCCCGCCGCGTACGCCTGACGCAACCGCTGTCGCAGTTGCCCTAACCGGCTCACGTGCATACCCCCCGGGGTGGTAGGGACCAGGCCGTTCACGGTAGCGGTCGACGACCTCGCCGGTGGGGCCGGCGGCTCAGTCCGATTCGGTCACGAAGTCGATCAGCCGCTCCATCGCGTTGATCAATGGCGTCTCCACGTCGGCGAAACTGTCCACCCGGGACAGGATGTGCCGCCACATGTCGCCCGGTCCGGCGACACCGAGTGCGGCGCAGACACCTTCCTTCCAGGGCCGTCCCGGTGGCACCACCGGCCACGCCGCGATGCCCAGCGCGGCCGGTTTCACCGCCTGCCAGACGTCGACGTAGGGGTGACCGGTGACCAGGACGTGCGGCGAGTTGACCCGGGCCACGATGCGGCTCTCCTTGGAGCCGGGCACAAGGTGGTCGACCAGCACACCGAGCCGACGGCCGGGACCCGGGCCGAAGTCGCGTACCTCGGCGTCGAGCGCGTCGATGCCCGAAAGCGGTTCCACCACCACACCCTCGATGCGTAGGTCATCGCCCCAGATCCGCTCGACCAGGGCGGCGTCGTGCACACCCTCGACCCAGATGCGGCTGGCCCGGGCGACCCGGGCGCGGACCCCGTCCACCGCGACCGACCCGGACGCGGTACGCCGCCGGGCCGCCGGCACCGGCGGCCGGGTGGGGCGGCGCAGGGTGACCGGGCGGCCGTCGAGCAGGAACGCCGCCGGCAGCAGCGGAAAGTTGCGCCGACGACCGTGCCGGTCCTCCAGCACCACCGCGCCGGATTCGAAGCCGACGACCGCCCCGCAGAAGCCGGATTCGGCGTCCTCGACCACCAGGTCCGGTTCGGCGTCGACCTCCGGGGTCACCTTCCGCCGCCGCCAGTCCCCTGCCAACATGTCCTCGCCGTACCGCCGCCCCATCCCGCCACGCTAAGCCCGCCACCCCCACGCCCCAACCCCAACACACCACACCCTCCCCTCCCGGTCGCGATCATGCAGTTCTGGCATGTGACAAAAGCCGTGAAGGGTGATCAATCGCGCGCCACAACTGCATGATCGGCGCGACGGGGAGGCGGCGGCGCGGCAGTCGAGACACGGACGGGCGTCACCACGTACTCTTTCGGCATGTCCACCCCCGCTGCGGGTGCGGCCATCCTCGCGCCGCGCCGGTCGAGCCGGTTCGTTGCCTGGGTGCGCGCGTGGCGCGCCGGGCTGGTGCCGTTCGACGAGGTCGCCGACGCCGTCGCCGGCACCGAGGAGCACCTGGTCGCCGACGCGCCCGGCACCTGGACCGACGTACCGCTGCGGGAGGCGCTGCCCACCCTGGCCAAGCTCTCGCCGGACGAGATCCGGCTGGTGCTGCCGGCGCCGGGCGACCCACGCGGCCTACCCGGCCCGGGCGACTTCGCCGGTGCCGCGCTACTCGCCGGCGAGGCCGTGATAGCCGGCGCGCTGGGGCTGATCCCCGAGGTACGCGTACACACCTCCGGTTCCGGCGACACCTTCGAGACGGTGCTCTGGCGGGTGCATCCGCTGCCGGCGAACGCTCCCGCCGCCTGCCTCACCCTGCCCGGCGCCGCCGAAGCGGAGGCGGAGCTGGCCGCCGCGCTGGCCGACACCACCGCCGCGCTCACCCGCCTCGACGTGGCCCAGTGGCGCCCGGAGCTGGCCGGCGCCCTGGAGGCGTTGCGTCGCCCCGACGGCACCACCGACCTGCCTCCCGGGTTCGACCCGCGCTCGCGCCGGCTGTTCGCCCGGGCCGCCGTGCTCGACCGGGTGCTCGCCCTGGCCGGGCACGCGGCACCCGGCGGCGCGGTCAACAACCACGAGGCCCAGCAGCGCGACGCCGCCCTGCGCCCGCTCACCGCCGCCTGCCGCCAGGCCCTCGTCGCCGCCTGCAACGCCCCTCTACGTCCCTGACCCCAGCACCCCAGCACCCCAGCACCCCAGCACCCCAGCACCCCAGCACCCCAGCACCCCAGCACCCCAGCACCCGCGATCTTGCAGTTTTGGTCGGGACAAAAGCGGACGGAGGCCGCATCGCGGCGACCACAAGTGCAAGATCTGTCGCGGGGGGCTGTTCAGGGGGTGTGGGCGGCGAGGAAGATGCGGACCGCCTCGTCGGCCCAGCGGTGCAGCTCAACCTCGGAGAACGACGTGCGGACCGCGAACATCGCTTCGTTGAGCGGAATCGACAGGATCAGGTAGTTCAGGTACTGCGCCGCGAGCGGCGGGTCCGACACGCGTAGCAGACCCCGCTCGGCGAGACGGGTGATGACCCAGGCGAGGGTGGCGTGGCCGCGTTCCGGCGCGGCGTGATGCCACGCGCGGGCCAGCTCCGGAAAGCGGCCCGCCTCGCCGATCAGCATCCGACGCAGTTGCAGCAGGTGCGGGGCGGTGACCGTGGCGATGTGCTCGCGGGCGAAGGCCCGCAGGTCGTGTGGGAGATCATCGGAGTCGGCCAGGGCCTCGACGTACGCCGACCCGGCCCGCTCAGCCTCGGCGATCGCGCCGGTGAACACCGCCTCGAAGAGTCCGTGTTTGTCGGTGAAGTGCGCGTAGACGGTTACCTTGGAGACACCGGCGCGGGCGGCGATCCGGTCCATCCCGGCGGCCAGGTAGCCGTGTTCGAGAAACTCGATCAGAGCTGCGGCGAGGATCCCGCGCCGGTTGACGTCCTTTCGCATCCCCGAACTGTACTGTACGGTTCAGTTCATGCCAGTGGTCACGTCTCCGGACGGCACCCGCATCGGGTACCAACGCGAGGGTGCCGGCCCTTCACTGATCCTCATCGACGCCGCCGGGCACTTCCGCGCCAACAGCCCGCTCGGCGAACTCGCCGACCTGCTCACGACCGACTTCACCGTCTACCGCTACGACCGTCGTGGGCGTGGCGGCAGCGGCGACACCCCGCCGTACGCCCCGCAGCGCGAGGTCGAGGACCTCGCCGCGCTGATCGCCGAGGCCGACGCGCCCACCGCGCTGTACGGGTACTCCTCGGGTTGTCTGCTCGCGTTGCACGCCGCCGCCGCCGGCCTCGACGTGCGACGGCTGGTGCTGTTGGAGCCACCGCTGAACACCGACGGCGACGAAGCCGGTCAGCGGGCCTTCACCGCGCACCTGGGCCGGCTGACCGGCGCCGAGGCGGTGACCTTCTTCCTGACCGAGATCGGCGTGCCCGAGCACATGATCAGCGGGATGCGCGACACACCGCACTGGAACGCCATGGTCTCGGTGGCGCACACGCTGGCGTACGACAGCCTGCTCAGTGCCGCCACCGGCCCGGCGGTGCTCGCCCGGGTCACCACCCCGACGCTCGTCCTGCACAGCGCCGGCAGCACCGGCGACCTGACCGAGATGGCCGCCACCACGGCCGGTCTGCTGCCCGCCGCCGAGCGACGCGGCCTGCCCGGCGAGTGGCACGGTGTGCCGGCGGCCACCCTCGCCCCGGTGCTCACCGAATTCCTGCGTCGCGACGCGACACGGCAGTGACCAGGTGCCCGCTCAGACCTCGTCGATCAGGTCGGCGACCGAGCCGACGATGCGGGAGGGGCGGTACGGGTAACGCTCCGCCTCCGCCCGCGAGCTGATCCCGGTCAGCACCAGGATGGTCTCCAGCCCGGCCTCCAGGCCGCAGAGGATGTCGGTGTCCATCCGGTCACCGATCATCGCGGTGCTCTCCGAGTGTGCGTTTATCGTGTTCAGGGCCGACCGCATCATCATCGGATTGGGTTTGCCGACGAAGTACGGCTCCACCCCGGTGGCCTTCGAGATCATCGCCGCAACCGAGCCGGCGGCCGGCAGGGCGCCCTCCACCGAGGGTCCGGTGGCGTCGGGGTTGGTGCAGATGAACCGGGCCCCGTCGTTGATCAGCCGGACCGCCTTGGTGATCGCCTCGAAGCTGTAGGTCCGGGTCTCGCCCAGCACCACGTAGTCGGGGGCGAAATCGCTGAGCACGTAGCCCACCGCGTGCAGGGCGGTGGTCAGCCCGGCCTCACCGATGACGTATGCGGTGCCGCCCGGCCGCTGGTCTGCCAGGAACTGGGCGGTGGCCAGGGCGGACGACCAGATCGCCTGCTCCGGCACGTCCAGGCCCATCCGGGCCAGCCGGGCCTGGAGATCGCGCGGTGTGTAGATGGAGTTGTTGGTCAGCACCAGGAACGGCTTGCCGGAGGCACGCAGCCGCTTGACGAACTCCGGCGCGCCCGGCACCGGCTGGCCCTCGTGCACCAGCACCCCGTCCATGTCGCTGAGCCAACTCTCGACGGGCTTACGGTCCTGCATGATCATCCTCAGGGGTGTCGGCGGGTTCGCCGCGGCGGTCAGGACGGACGGCGGGCCGGGACGCAGCAGACCGTGGGACAGGTGTCCCACATCGGCAGTTCGCCCAGCCGACGGCGCGACTCGACCCCGTCGGGGTCGATCCGTTCCCGCACCAGTTCCCGCACCATGGTTACGTAACGCGGGTCGGTGCCGGGGGTACCGGCGCGGACGAAGTCCACCCCGAGCCGCTTGGCCGTGTCCAACGCCTCGGTGTCCAGGTCCCACACCACCTCAAGGTGGTCGGAGACGAAACCGATCGGGCTGACCACCACCCCGGTCACGCCCTGCTCGGCGAGCGCCTCCAGGTGGTCGTTGATGTCCGGCTCCAGCCACGGCACGTGGGGCGGGCCGGACCGGCTCTGCCAGACCAGGTCGTACGGCAGGTCCGGGGCTGCCGCCGCGTGCACCAGCCGGGCCGTCTCGGCGAGTTGGGCGGTGTACCGGCCGCCGTGTGGGCCGGCGCTGTCGGCCGCCGAGATCGGCACCGAGTGTGCGGTGAACACGAGCCGGGTGCTGTCCCGGCGCGCCGGGTCGAGCTGGGACAGCGCGGAGCGCACCGCGTCGGCGTGCGGCTCGACGAAGCCGGGATGATCCCAGAACTGGCGCAGCTTCTCGATCACCGGCGCGTCCGGACCGACCGCAGCCCGCGCGGCGGTGATGTCCTCCTGATACTGCCGGCACGAGGAGTACCCACCGAAGGCGCTGGTGACGAACGCCAACGCCCGTCGTACGCCGTCGTCACGCATCTGGGCCACCGTGTCGGCGAGCATCGGGTCCCAGTTCCGGTTGCCCCAGTACACCGGCAGGTCGAGCCCGTTGGCGGCGAAGTCGGCGCGGACCGCCGCCAACAGCTCCCGACACTGCTGGTTGATCGGGGAGACCCCGCCGAAGTGCTGGTAGTGCTCGGCGACCTCGGCCAGCCGCTCCGGCGGGACGCCTCGCCCCCGGGTCACGTTCTGCAGGAACGGCAGCACGTCGTCGGGCCCCTCCGGGCCGCCGAAGGACACCAGCACCACCGCGTCGTACGCCATGGGTCCATTCTTGCCGGTGGCCTGCGGCGCCCCGGCAACGCCCCCGGGTCCCGGCCGTTAACAGCGCCCCGGTTACACCTCAGGCGCCGACCGCGTGGTACCCGCCATCGACGTGCACGATCTCGCCGGTGGTAGCCGGGAACCAGTCCGACAGCAGGGCGAGACAGGCCCGAGCGGCCGGTTCCTGGTCGGTGAGGTCCCAGCCCAGCGGGGCACGTCCGGCCCAGGCGTCCTCGAACTGCTCGAAGCCGGGGATTGACTTCGCGGCCATGGTGCGCAGCGGCCCGGCGGCCACCAGGTTGCTGCGGATGCCCTGCTTGCCCAGATGCAGGGCGAGATAGCGGGAGGCCGACTCCAGCCCGGCCTTGGCCACGCCCATCCAGTCGTACACCGGCCACGCCTGGCTGGCGTCGAAGGTCAGGCCGACCACCGAGCCGCCCGGCGACATCAGCGGCAGCGCCGCGACCGCCAGGGACTTGTAGGAGTACGTCGAGACGTGCAGCGCCGTCGACACGTCCTCCCAGGAGGCGTCGAGGAACCCGCCACCGAGGCAGCTCTGCGGGGCGAAACCGATCGAGTGGACCAGTCCGTCGAGGCCGTCGACGTGCTCGCGGACCTTGTCGGCCAGCCCGGCGAGGTGCTCGGGGTCGGTCACGTCCAGCTCGATCACGGGTGCCGGCTCGGGCAGCCGCTTGGCGATCCGCTCCACGAGTGACAGTCGGCCGTAGCCGGTGAGCACGACCTGGGCGCCGTTCTCCTGAGCGAGCTTGGCTACCGAGAAGGCGATCGAGGCGTCGGTGATGACGCCGGTGACGAGCAGCCGCTTACCGGCCAGCAGTCCGGACATTACGCTCATTCCTCCGTGCTCAGGATTCAGTGACCCATGCCCAGGCCACCGTCGACCGGGATGACCGCGCCGGAGACGTACCCGGCGCTGTCGCCCGCCAGCCAGGTGACCACCGCCGCCACCTCGTCCGGGCTGGCCATCCGGCCCGCCGGGATCGACTTGAGGATCTCGGCCTTGCGCTGGTCGGTCAGCCCGGCGGTCATGTCGGTCTCGATGAAGCCCGGCGCGACCACGTTGGCGGTGATGTTCCGGCCACCCAGCTCCCGGGTGATCGAGCGGGCCACCCCGACCAGGCCGGCCTTGCTGGCCGCGTAGTTGACCTGACCGGCGCCACCGGACAGGCCGACCACCGAGGAGACGAAGATCATGCGCCCCCACCTGGCCCGCAGCATCTTCCCGGAGGCCCGCTTGGCGCAGCGGTACGCGCCGGTCAGGTTGGTGTCCAGCACCCGGGTGAACTGCTCCTCCGACATGCGCAGCAGCAACGTGTCGTCGGTGATGCCCGCGTTGGCGACCAGCACCTCCACCGGCCCCAGCTCCGCCTCGACCGCCGTGAAGGCCGCTTCGACGGACTCGCCGTCGGTGATGTCGCACTGCACACCGAACAGCCCGTCGGGGGCTCCGCTGCCCCGGTGGGTGACCGCCACCCGGTCACCCTGCTTGGCAAAGGCCTCGGCGATGGCCAGACCGATCCCCCGGTTGCCCCCGGTAACCAGCACAGTTCGCGACACGGTGCGTCCCTCCCAAAGATCGCTGCGGCTTGGAGACTAGGCGCTACCGCACGGTAATCACTAACCGCCGCACGTCATACCCGGGTACCACTGGATGGATCACTCCCTGGTCGCACGACGGAGCCGGCCACTCGAACTACCCTGCCGGGATATGGACCGCAGTACCGTCCGTGTCGCCCTGGCGGGGCTGCGCCGCACCGTGATGGGACCGGACTATCCGGCGAGGCGCCCACCGCTGGACCGGCTGCGGCACCGGCCCCGCACAGCCGCCGTGCTGCGCACGATCGGGCTGCTGGTGCTGCTCGGGCTGGCCCTGATCACCGCGCAGTTCCTGCTGGACACCCGGCGCCTGCCCATCGCCACCGCGTGGGTCATCGCGCTGCTCACCGTCGCGCCGCTGCCCCTGCTGCCCACCCGACCACTGCTGGCCTGGCGGATCATGTTCATCGGGCAGCTCTTCGGCACCTTCAACCGGCGCACGACGGACGACGCCGTGGTGCTCGGACCCGCCACCTACGAGTTCTGGCCGTGGAACCCGACGCAGGTCCTGGTCATCGTCGTCGTGCTGATCACCGTGGCGGCACGGGTCGACCGGGCCGTGCTCGCCTGGACGGGACTGTTCAGCCTGCTGCCGGTCTGGATATTCGTGCCGCCCGGCAATCAGGTGGGCGTCACCCTGCTGTTCGTGGTGCTGCTGATCGTCGGCGACCTGCTGCGGCACAACCTGCTCACCCGACGGGCGCTGGCCGAGCAGGCCGAGGTGAGCGAGTTGGAGAAGGCGAGGCGGGCGGTGCTGGAGGAGCGCACCCGCATCGCGCGGGAGCTGCACGACGTGGTCGCGCACCACATGTCACTGATCGCGGTGCAGGCCGAAAGCGCGCCGTACCGACTCGCCGTGCCCGAACCGGCCCGGGCCGAATTCAGCTCCATCGCCGAGGCCGCCCGGGCGGCGCTTACCGACATGCGGCGGCTGCTGCACGTGCTGCGCAGCGAGTCGGAGGGCATTCGGACCGCCCCGCAGCCGACGCTTGCCGAACTACCCGCGCTGGTGGCCGCCGCGCGGCGGGCCGGCATGACCGTGGAACTGGACAGCGACGTCGCCGACGAGCCGCCAGCACCGGTCGGGCTGGCCACCTACCGGATCGTTCAGGAAGGGCTGGCCAACGCGGCCCGCCACGCGGCCGGCGCAGAGGTGCGCGTCACGGTCCGCGATCGCCCCGGTGCCCTGACGGTACGCATCCAGAACGCCGCCAGCGGGACCCCGGCCAGCCCGGACGCACGCGGTGGCGGACAGGGACTGGCCGGCATGCGCGAGCGGGTCCTCGCCCTCGGCGGCAGCTTCACCGCCTGCCCCACCGCCGACGGCGGCTACGCGATCGACGCGCTGCTGCCGGCCGGCCCGCCGCCATCCGACGAGCCGAAGGACCCAACATGACGATCCGGGTGCTGATCGCCGACGACCAGGCGATGGTTCGGCAGGGCTTCGGCGCCCTGCTGGCCGCCCAGCCGGACCTGCTGGTGGTCGGCGACGCCGCCGACGGTGCTCAGGCGGTCGCGCAGGCCCGCCGACTCGACCCCGACGTGGTGCTGATGGACGTGCGGATGCCGGTGCTCGACGGCCTCGCCGCGACCCGCAAACTCCTCGGCGACCGGCCGAGCGACAGGCCACGTGTGCTCATCCTCACCACCTTCGACCTGGACGACTACGTCTACGAGGCGCTGCGCGCCGGAGCCAGCGGCTTCCTGCTCAAGGACGCCCCCGCCGCCGATCTGATCCACGCGGTACGCGTCGTCGCCGGCGGCGACGCGCTGCTCGCCCCGACGGTCACCCGCCGCCTGATCGCCGAATTCGCGGCCCGGCCACACCGGCGGCGGCCCCGACCCACAGCCCTCGCCGCGCTCACCCCACGCGAGACCGAGGTGCTGCGGCTGATCGCCCAGGGGCGCTCCAACACCGAGATCGCCGCCGAACTGGTCGTCGCGGAGCAGACCGTCAAGACCCACGTCGGCCGGATCCTGGCCAAGCTCCAGTTGCGCGACCGCGCCCAGGCCGTCGTGCTCGCGTACGAGACCGGACTGGTCGCCGCCGGGGAGTAGCTCCAGCGTGGTAGCCACGAACGGCTCCCCGGGTTGACGACCGGCACCACCCCGCCGACACATCCTGCCCTCCACGACCAGGTGGAGGGAGCACGTGATGGTGGGTGGCAAGTTGTTACGGCTGGGCCTCGCGGCGGTGCTGGCGAGCGGGCTGGTACGGCAACCGGCGGGGCCGCCCGACGCCGCCCCGGCCGGCTTCGTCGAGGCGTACCCGTCGACTGCCGCCGCGATGCAGGCCGCCGGAGCGCCGTACGCCCGCTGGGCCGCGCAGGGTCGGCAGTTCCTGGCCTTCGACCCGCACGGCGACGGCCGGGCCGTCGAGGTCCTCGGTGACCTCGCCAGTGCCGATCGGGTCGTGGTGCTGGTGCCGGGCGTCGGTGCCCGGCTTGCCGACTTCGACCGCGGGCTGGGCGGAGTGCCCTGGCGCGCCCCGGCGCAGCAGGCCCGAGACCTGCGTGCCGCCTTGCACGCCGCCGATCCGCACGCCAGGGTGGCCGTCCTGGCCTGGCTCGGCTACGACCCGCCCGACGGCGTCGCCACCGCAGCCACCCCGGTTGCCGCCCGCCGGGGTGCCGACCAGCTCGGTGACCACCTGCGCACACTGGCCGGGCAGCTACCGGCCACTCGCATCACCCTGGTGGGTCACAGCTACGGCGGGCTTGTCGTCGGGCTGGCCGCCATGGACGCCCCGCCGCAGGTCACCGACCTGGTCACCCTCGGCGGTGTGGGTGTCGGCGCGGAGCATGCCGACCAATTCGGCCCGGTCCGCGTCTGGGCGGCCGAGGCACCGGACGACTGGATCCGGCGGGTGCCCCAGCTCCGCCTGCCCGGGTTGGGACACGGGATCCGGCCGGCCGACCCGTCCTTCGGTGCACGGCCGCTGCCGGCCGCCTCGACCGGCCACGACGGTTACCTGCTGCCCGGCGGGCCGACCCTGGCGGCAGTCGCCGAGGTGGTGCTGTGTGGTGCGACAGGCACAGCGGCGGGAGCGACCCGATGAGAGGCCGGCGCACCGCCCGCCGACCGGCTCGGGACCCCCTCGTCGACGGGCTGCGCGCATTCGCCGTCGCCGGAGTGGTGCTCGGTCACTGGCTCGTCACCGGCCTGGTACTCGACGCGGAAGGCGCGCTGAACCTGGCCAGCCCGCTCACCACGATGCCGACCCTGGCCCCGGTCAGCTGGGTGTTGCAGACCCTCGGGCTGTTCTTCTTCGCCGCCGGTCACGCCTCCGCCCGGTCGGCTGACCGGCATTCCGGATCCGCCTGGGTGACACACCGGCTGCGGCGGCTGCTCCTGCCCGCGATCGCCCTGCTCGGCACCGGGTCAGCCGTACTGCTGGCCGCTGCCGTCGCCGGCGTCCCCGACGGCACCCTGTCGGTGGCGCTGACCCTGGCGATCAGCCCTCTCTGGTTCCTGGCCCCCCTGCTCGCCCTGGTGGTCCTCACCGGCCCGCTGCGCGCCGCCGTACACCGCTGGGGCACGCCGCGCTGCGCGGTCACCGCGGCGGCCGTGGTGGCCAGCGCCGACCTGGCCGTGCGGCTGCTCCCGGCCGGCACCTGGCTGCCACCGGTGACGGTGCTGGCAGCCTGGGCCGTGCCGTACCTGCTGGGACTGGCCCACGCGGACGGCCGACTGAGCCGACGGCGTGACGCCCGCTGGCTGGCTGCCGCCGGGGCGGTCGGACTGGCCGCCGTACTCGCCCTCGGCTATCCGGTCAGCGCGGTCGGGATCCCCGGCGAGGGCCGATCCAATCTCGATCCGCCATCATTGCTCGTGGTGGCGCTCGCGGTGACCCAGACAGGTCTCGGCCTGTTGGCCCGGCCGACACTGGTGCGACTGCTGTCCCGGCCGCTGCCTCGCAGGCTGGCCAGCGGGATCAACCGGCATGCGGTACGCATCTACCTCTGGCACCAGCCGGTGCTGGTCGCGGTGGTGGTGCTCGCCGCACACGGCGGGACCGCCCTGTCGGGGCTGCACACCGCGCCGGACGATCCGAGCTGGTTGCTGGCCCGGATCGGTTGGCTGCCGGTGCTCACCGCCTTGCTGGTGCTGCTCGTCCGGCGCGGCGAGCCCCGGCCGACGACGGCACCGGTCAGCGGCGGCCGGGCCGCCGTCGACCGATGAACGGGCGCGTTCCCGTCGGCCGGTCAGCCGAGTGGGCCGGGCGCAAACCCGGGTGTAACATGATCCGCGTTTGTGGGTCGCTCGGCGGCCCGCGTCGCCCCGGAATCCGACCGCAGGAGGTGATCGCTGTGCGAGATAGCGATCCTCCCAGTCGTGGCCGGGCCGACCGCCAGCCACGCTGAGCCCCGCTCCGCCTGAGCTGGCCCGCTCCCCGGGGTATCCGTCCCGCCGCCCCGCTTCCCTAATCGCGGCGTCCGATCGGATGGGTACTGCCGGAAAGCAGCCCGGTCACGACTTCGCGTGTGCGCGTCCCGATCCACCCCTCTCGCGGTCCGCCCTGCCCGGGCCGCCAGTCGCCACGTCGGAGCTGTCATGAGCCGCTACGTCGCCCCGCTGGGCTTCACCCTCGCCGCCGTCTGGGTAGCCGTCCTCTTCTTCCTGGCCAGCGCCACCCACTGACCCACCGCCACCCCTTGTCTTCGTCGACGATCATGAGGTTAGCGGGCGGTTTGATCTCCAAATCAGCCGCTAACCTCATGATCAACGAAGACATTCGGGCCGGGGGCGTGGGGCGGAGGGTCAGATCATGCGGGAGGACCAGAGGAGGCTGAACGCACCGGCGCAGAGGGCCAGCAGCAACGCGATGCCGGCGTACCATTGGGTGATCTCTCTCGGTTCGGTGCGGAAGCCGATCGAGCTGCCCATGTCCTGGTAGACCTGCTTCAGCTCGTTGACGGTGGCCGCCTCGTAGAAGAACCCCTCGGTGGTCTCGGCCAACTCGGCCAGGGCGAGCCGGTCAACCGGCACCCGCTGCAACTGACCGCCGATGTCGACGTGCCCCGAGTCGGTGCCGAAGGCGATGGTGGAGACCGGCACGTTCGCCGCCTGCGCCGCGGCGGCCGCCTCCTCCACCGACCGCCCGGCGGTACGGAAGCCGTCGGAGAGCAGCACGATCCGGGCCGGCGGGATACCGGCCGCCCCGTCGGCCGGCACCGACCGGATCGCCTCCAGGCAGGTGAAGACCGCCTCGCCGGTGGCCGTCGCCTCCGCCAGCACCAGCCCGTCGATGGCAGTGGTCACCGCCGGACGGTCCTTGGTCGGCGGCACCAGCACGTTCGCCGACTTGGCGAACGAGACCAGCCCCAGGTTGTACGTCTCCGGCAGCTCCGCCACGAACTGCATGGCCGCCTCCTGGGCCGCCTCCAGCCGATTCGGTGGCACGTCGTCGGCCTGCATGGACAACGACACGTCGATGGCCAGCATGATGGTGGCCCGTTCCAACGGCTCCCGGGTGTCGACCGCGGGCCGGGCCAGCGCACCGGCCAGCACCAGCAGGGCCAGCAGGAACGCGGTGGCCGGCAGGTGCCGACGCCAGCCGAGCCCCTTCGGCGCCACGGTACGCAGCAGGTCCACATTGGTGAACCGCAGCGCGTAGTCGCGCCGGCGCAGCTGCCGCCAGACGTACAACGCGGCGAGGGCGAGCACCGGCAGCACGGCCAGCAGCCACCAGGGTTGCAGCAGTCGAATCATCGTGTCGTCCCTCGGGTGCGGGCGTGCCGCTGGGCGGCCACGAAGCGCACCATGTCCAGCAGCCAGTCTCGATCGGTACGCAGACGCAGGTGGGCGGCGCCGGCGGCGCGCAACGCGGCGGAGATCTCGGCCCGCTGGGCCGCGGCGGCTGCCGCGTAGCGGTGCCGCAGGCTCGGGTCGGCGGTCTGCACCTCGTGCAGTTCGCCGGTCTCGGGATCGATCACCGGGAGCACCCCGACGTCGGGTAGTTCCAGCTCCCGCGGATCGACCACCTCGATGGCGAGCAGGTCCTGTCGTACCCGCAGCTTGCGCAGCGGACGCGCCCACTGGGCCGGCGGGGCGAGGAAGTCGGAGATGACCACCGCGACACCGCGCCGCCGGGGTGGCCGGTTGAGCATGTCGATGAGCGCGCCGAGGTCACCGCGGCCGGGCCGGATCTCGGTGCCGGCGATGGCCCGCAGCATGCCCTGGGCCTCCTTGCGTCCGGACCGGGCTGGCAACCGGGCCAGCCGCCCCGGGCCGGCCGGGGGCGGCTGCCGCCGACCACGGCGGGGCGCCGGCACATCGCCGCCGCTGCCGACGACCGCACCGATCCGGTTGCCGCCCCGCACGGTCAGGTGCGTGATGGCCGCGGCTGCCGCGATCACCACGTCCCGCTTGAGCCACCGGCCGGTGCCGAAGTCCAGGCTCGCCGACAGGTCCACCGCCAGCCACGTCTCCAGCTCACGGTCGGCCACGGTACGCCGCACGTGCGGGGTGGTGGTGCGGGCGGTCACCGGCCAGTCCATCCGGCGCACGTCGTCGCCGGGGCGGTACTCGCGCGACTCGCCGGCCTCGCTGCCCGGCCCGGGTAGCAGGCCCGCGTAGTCGCCCTGGAGCAGGCCGTCGAGTTTGCGGGTCACCAGCAGTTGCAGGCGGGACAGAACGGCACCGGAACGGTTGGTGGCCGCCAGCGGGTCCGGCTCACCGGGTCGAGGGGTGGTCGAGGTCACGGCCGCTGCCCGGGCCACCCCGAGGTAGGCGCCGCCGCCCCGACGGGCGGGGTGGCCTGCTGCCGGGGTGCCACCGACGGCAGCGGGATGGTCGACATCACCCGATGCACCACATGGTCGGCCGGTACGTCGTCGGCGAGCGCGTCGTAGCTGAGCACCAGCCGGTGCCGCAGGATGTCCGGCGCGATGTCCTGCACGTCCTGCGGCAGGGCGTAGTCGCGACCACGCAGCAGCGCCAGCGCCCGGGTCGCCCGGACCAGCCCGAGCGAGGCCCGCGGGCTGGCACCGTACTGGATCAGTTGCGCGACGTCGGGCATGCCGTGCTCCGCTGGCGTACGGGTGGCCAGCACCAGCCGGACCGCGTAGTCGACCAGGGCATTGTGTACGAAGACCTGGTCGGCCTTGTGTTGCAGGGCGATCAGGTCCTCGGTGTCGAACACGGCGGTGGGCTCCGGCGACGCCACGCCCATCCGGTAGACGATCTCCCGCTCCTCGGCGTCGGTCGGATACCCCACGATGATCTTCATCAGGAAGCGGTCCCGCTGCGCCTCCGGCAGCGGGTACACGCCCTCCTGCTCGATCGGGTTCTGCGTCGCCATCACCAGGAACGGGTTCGGCACCCGGTGGCTCTCGCCGCCGATCGACACCTGCCGCTCGCTCATCACCTCCAGCAGCGCGGACTGCACCTTCGCCGGTGCCCGGTTGATCTCGTCGGCGAGCAGGAAGTTGACGAAGACCGGGCCCAGCTCGACGTCGAACTTCTCGCTGGACTGCCGGTAGATCCTGGTGCCCATGATGTCCGCCGGCACCAGGTCCGGGGTGAACTGCACCCGGGCGAACGATCCGCCGACCACCTTGGCGAGGGTCTCCACCGCGAGCGTCTTGGCCACCCCCGGCACGCCCTCCAGCAGACAGTGCCCGCGGGCGAGCAGCGCGACGAACATCCGCTCGACCATCCGGTCCTGCCCGACGATCACGCGCTTGATCTCGAACAGCGCCCGCTCCAGCAGGGAGGCGTCCTGCGCCGGCGTGGTCGGCGGTGCGGGCACCTGTGGTTGCGCCCCGTTCGGCGGCGGGGTGTCGGGCGTGGTCGGCTGGGCCACTGGTCCTCCACAGCGTGATCGGTCGTCGCGGCGTGTGCGGTACCAAGCCTCGCATGCCCGACTGAGTACCGACGGAGGGAGCGACCGATTTCCGCCACGCCGTTCCGGGACGGAGGAATCGCCGATCGCCAGTGGACAAAAGCCGCCCCGGCGTGTGTACCATTCATCCGTCGCCGGGCGGCTTCCCCCGTGGCCGCCCGGCGCTCACTCTTCCCCGGTCCTAGACTGAGCGGAATGACCCACCCCGACAGCCCCGCCGAAGCACTGACGTGTTCGGCCCGTGGGTGTCGAGCCGCGGCCCGATGGGCACTGCGCTGGAACAATCCCCGTCTGCACGCGCCGGAGCGGCGCAAGACCTGGCTCGCCTGTGACGTGCACCGGTCGTCACTCGGCGACTTCCTCGGCGCGCGGGCCTTTCTGCGCGAGGTCACCCCGCTGGCGGGATCGCCTACGCTCGAAGAGTGGACGCGTACAACGAAAGGCCGGCACCGTGAGCGCGAGGAGTGAGCTTGCGAGCCCCGCAGTCGCGAACGAAAGGCCGGCACCGTGAGCGCGAGGAGTGAGCTTGCGAGCCCCGCAGTCGCGAACGAAAGGCCGGCACCGTGAGCGCGAGGAGTGAGCTTGCGAGCCCCGCAGTCGCGAACGAAAGGCCGGCACCGTGAGCGCGAGGAGTGAGCTTGCGAGCCCCGCAGTCGCGAACGAAAGGCCGGCACCGTGAGCGATGACGCGCCCGAGGTCCGGCCGCCGGCCGCGCCGACCAGCCCGCTCGAACCGTGGCCGGAGACCGTCCAGTGGCAGTCGATATCGACCGACCTGATCTGGGTGGAGCTGCTGCGCCTGGCGGCCGGGGTGGCCGTCGTCTCGGCGGTACTCGGTGTCGGTTGGGCGCTTACCGGTTCCTGGCCGTTCGGCTTGGCGCTCGGTGCCGTCGGGCTGTTCGCTCTGTGGCGCGTGGTGACCATCGTCCGGGCGGTACGGGCCTGGGGCTACGCCGAACGTGACGACGACCTGCTGGTGCGGCACGGTCTGCTGGTCCGCCGGCTGTCGATAGTCCCGTACTCGCGGATGCAGTTCGTCGACGTGAGCGCCGGCCCGCTGGAGCGGGCATTCGACCTGGCGACCGTGCAGTTGCACACCGCTGCGGCGGCGAGCGACGCCCGGGTGCCGGGGCTGCGTCCGGCGGAGGCATCCCGGCTGCGGGACCGCCTGACCGCACTCGGCGAGGACCGGGCGGAAGGGCTGTGAGCGGGTCGGCCGGTCCGGGTCCGGACCGGACGCCACCCACTGCGGAAGAGCGCAGTCACGTTCGGGACACGGTGGGCGATCAGGCTTCCGGTCGGCCCGCCGAACGTGCCGTACCGGCGATGCCCGCCGAGGCACCACCGTTCGACCACGCCGTGCCGGCGGTGTCCGAGGCACCACCACCGGGCGAGGGCTCGCAGCCGGGCACCTACCAGCTGGCGGGGCCGTCATCGCCGGGCGGCACGCCGCAGCCGCCCGCCGGGTGGGTCGGTCCACCGCAGCCGGATCCGTCGGCGCGGCAACGGCTGCATCCGTTGAGTCCCGCGCTGCACGGCGCCAAGTCGCTGGTCGTGGTCATCGCCGGGTTGTCCTGGTCGACTCTGTCCCGGGTCGGGTTCGGGTGGTTCGCCGCGATGGTGGTCGTGCTCGCGCTCGGCGCGAGCGTGCTGGCCGTGGTCAGCTGGTACAACACCGGCTACCAGGTCGTGGGCCGGGAACTGCGCATCCACGAGGGGCTGCTCTGGCGGCGTACCCGGGCGATCCCGCTGGAACGGCTCCAGGCCGTCGAGGTGGTCCGGCCGCTGCTCGCGCAGCTCACCGGGCTGGCCGAGCTGCGCCTGGAGGTGGTCGGCGGCGGCAAGACCGAGGCACCGCTGGCATACCTCAGTGTCGCCGAGGCCGCGGCGCTGCGGCAGCGCCTGCTGACCCTGGCCGGTCACCCCTCCGGTGCCGCGCCGACGGGCCCGGCGCAGTCGGTGCCGGCCGGCGCAGAGGCACCCCCACCGCCCGGCCGTCCGCTGCACTCGGTGAGCAACCGGGACCTGCTGATCAGCCAGCTGCTGACCCCGCAGGCGTTCCTGCTGCCCTTCGGCGTGGCTTTCGTGGCTACGCAGTTCCTGTCCGAGGGGTCCTGGTCCTTCATCGCGGTGGCCAGCACGCTCACCGCGATGGCCGGTGTCCTGCTGCAACCCGTCCGCCGGGTGCTCGACGACTGGCGGTTCCAGCTGGCCCGCGACGACGACCGGCTGCGCATCCGCAACGGCCTGCTGGAGACCAGGTCGCAGACCGTACCGTTGCACCGGGTGCAGACCGTGCGGGTGACCTGGCCGTTGCTGTGGCGGATGAAGGGCTGGCTGCGGCTGCGGCTGGAGGTGGCCGGTTACGCCGCCGGTGAGGCCGACGAACGCAACCGGCCGGACCGGCTGTTGCCCGTAGGTGACCAGCCGACCGGCGAGATGATCGTCGCCGAGGTGCTGCCCGGGGTGGCGCTGTCGTCGCTGCCGCTGCGGCCACCACCGGCTCGGGCCCGCTGGGTCAACCCGCTGAGCCGCCAGGTGCTCGGTGCCGGCCTGACCGAGCAGGTGCTCGCCGTCCGTTCCGGTTTGCTCACCCGCCAGCTGACGATCGTGCCGTACGCCCGGTTGCAGAGCGTCCGGGTGGTGCAGGGGCCGGTGCAGCGCATGCTCGGGTTGGCCACCGTGCACGCCGACACCGCGGGTGGGGCCGGCGCGGCGGCGGCGGACCGGGACCTCGCCGACGCCTGGGCCCTGGCGGCGGAGTTGACCGCCCGGGGCCAGGCCGCCCGGCGCGCGGGCTGACCTGACGCGGCGACGGAGTCAGCGGGGAGCGGGCACGGCGGAGGACGTCACGGGTGCCTGCTCGGCGGTCGAGGTGTCGGTCGGGGCGGCGCGGGCCTTCCGACGGGCCCACCAGCGTTCGGCCCATCCGACCGCCAGGAAGGTCATCCCGACGTACGCCCAGCCGACCAGCACGTCGATCACGTAGTGCTCACCGCTGTAGACCAGCGTGAAGGTCATCGCCAGCGGATAGGCCAGCAGCAGGGGCCACCAGCGACGTCGGACGTTACGCAGGAAGAACAGCACCACGAACAGGGCGAAGGCGGTGTGCAGCGACGGCATCGCGGCCACCGGGTTTGAGGCCAGCTGCCCGGCGTTGAGCAGGTTGCCCGCGCCGTGCATGCCGAACGCCTTCCAGCCCCGGGTGGAGATCCGGGCGACCTCCTCGATCAGCCCGTTCTGCGCCGCCCACCACGGTGGCGCGGCCGGGTAGAGGAAGTAGGTGATCAGGCCGGTGGCACAGAGAAAGAACCAGCGGCGCATGAACGCCGCCCACCGGCTGCGCTCGAGCATCCAGAGCACCGCGGCGGCGGCCAGCGCCGCCACGAAGTGCGAGAAGTACACCCAGCTGACCAGGACGTCCCACCAGCGCACCTCTGGCTGGTACAGGTGCTGCTGCAACCAGACGGTCGGCACCTGGCCGTCCATGGCCCAGCCGAACATCAGGCGGTCGGCCAGGATCAGCTCGTAGGCGTGCGGCACGGTCCCGTCGTGGTAGGCGAACCCGCGGGAGAGGTTGTAGGCGACCAGCAGCAGCACCACCGGCACCCAGTCCCGGGCGAAGCGCAGGTGGCTGCGCCACGGGCGGGCGGAGTACCAGGCGATGGTGCCGGCCCAGATCCAGAAGAACGCGTACACCGGATCGGTGGGTAGGCCGATGACGAGCCACCCCGCCACGAAGGCGACGCCCCAGACCGACATCGCGATCACACGGCGGCGCCCGCCGTCGCGCGGGGCGGGCGGCTCGGTCGGGGCTGGGGGCTGGGGGTCGGTCGCGGCAGACATCGCGGACAAGGTTAGCGGCGACCTGCGCCCGACCGGCGGCAGGAGCACCTGCGGCGTAGTGGCGCATCTGCCCGGCCGCGTGGCCCGGGCTCCGCCGAGCACCTACGCTGTGGCCATGCGGGAGCCAACGGACCAAGCCCTGGCCCCGGGTCTGACCGCCCGGGTCGAGTTGACCGTCACCGACGCCGACACCGCCCAGGCGGTCGGCTCCGGCGACGTTCCGGTGCTCGGCACGCCACGGGTGCTCGCCCTGGCCGAAGCGGCGACCGTGGCCGCGACCGCCGGCCACCTGCCGGACGGCTCGACCACCGTGGGCACCCGGGTGGAGTTGGAGCATCGGGCCGCGACAGCGGTGGGCCGCACGGTCGCGGCGCAGGCCCGGCTGACCGAGGTGGAGCGGCGTCGGCTGGTGTTCGAGATCACCGTCACCGAGGGCGGGCAGACCGTCGCCGAGGGGCGGGTGGAACGGGCCCTGGTCGACCGGCACCGGTTCCTGGCACGCGCCGGCGGGGCAGCATGACGACGGTCGGCCGGTTCGTCGAGGTCGCCGACCGGGTGCTCGTGCTGCGTGAGCCGGTGCTCGCGGTCAACGTCACGTTGGTGCTGGGCGACGGCGCGGCGCTGCTGGTGGACACCCTCTCCACCGTCGGGCAGGCGACCGAGCTGGCCGCCGCCGTACGCGCGGTCACCACCGACCCGTTGACGCTGGTGAACACCCACCACCACTTCGACCACTGTTTCGGCAACGCCACGCTGGCCGGTGATCCGGCCCGCCCGGTCTGGGCGCACGAACTTGCCGCTCTGACGATCCGCGACGAGGCGGACCGGCTGCGCCGGGAGGCGTACGCGGAGTTGCAACCCACCCATCCGGAACTCGCCGCCGAGCTGGCCGACACCGCACTGCTGGCGCCCACCCACACCGTACGTACCGAGGCGGTCCTCGATGTCGGCGGCCGACAGGTGGTGCTGCGCCATCCGGGGCGGGGGCACACCGACGCCGACCTCGTCGTGCAGGTGCCCGACGCCGACCTGCTGGTCGCCGGTGATCTTGTCGAGCAGGCCGGTCCGCCGGCGTTCGAGGACTCGTACCCGTTGCAGTGGCCGGACGCGCTCGCCGAGCTGTCGCGGTCGATCTCACCGGCGACGGTGGTCGTACCCGGCCACGGCGAGCCGGTCGACGGGGAGTTCCTCCTGGCCCAGCACGCGCAACTGGTGGAGCTGGCCTGGCTGATCCGGGCGGGGCACACCGGCGGCGCACCGCCGGAGCGGGTGGCCGCCGACGCCCCGTTCCCGGCCCGGCACGCGCTGGCCGCCGCCCGGCGCGGGTACGCCGAACTCGACGGCACCGCCTGACCTCGTCCCCGCGATCGACGTCGACGGCCAGCCTGGCCGGGCTGACCGTCAGTCACCGAAGCGCTGGCGCACCTCGTCGCGGGTGGGCATGGCGACCGCGCCGCCGGGGCGTTCGCAGACCAGGCCGGCCACGCGCAGGGCGTACCCGACCCGCTCGTGCCAGCCGGACGGGCCGACCGGCTCGCCGCCGGTCAGCAGGTCGGCGACGAGGGCGGCCATCACCGAGTCACCCCCGCCGGTGGCGTCGACGGCGTCGACCTTCGGGGCGGGTACGCGTACCGGATCGGCATCTGCGGCGGCGACCACCGCGCCGGCCGCGCCGAGGGTGACCACGACCGTGGCCGCACCGAGTTCGCGCAGATAGACCGCCACCGACTCGACCGGCTCCCCGGGATAGAGCAGTTCCGCGTCGGCGGCGCTGAGCTTGACCAGGTGCGCCCCGGCGGCGAACTCGGCGACCACCTCGCGCAGTCCGGCCAGCGCCTGCGGGCCGGCCAGCAGCCGGGCACGGACGTTCGGATCGAACACTCGCAGCCCCGGGGCCGCCGCCCAGGCCCGGCGGGCGGCGGCCAGCGTCGTCGGCGCCAGTAGCACGATCGAGCCGCAGTAGAGCACCTGAGCGCCCTCGACCAGCGCGACGTCGAGTTCGTCGGGACCGAGCAGCGCGTAGGAGGGCGGCTCGCCGTAGAAGCGGAAGTCCGGTTCCACGCCGGAGAAGGTGGCCACTGCCAGCGTGGTCGGCACCGCAGCGGTCACCGCGCCGGTCAGGCCCACCTGCTGCGCAGTGAGAAAGTCCCGGATCCGGCCGGCGAGCACGTCGTCGCCGAGCGACCCGACGAACTGCACCGCCCCACCGAGCCGGGCGACACCGACGGCGACGTTCAGCGGTCCACCCCCGATCGCCTGCCGGTAGACCGGCGCGCCTTCGCACTCGGTGTCCAGCAGGTCGACGAGCGCCTCGCCGAGCACCACCGCGTATCCCATCGTCAGGTCCTTCCGTCTGCCGTACGTGATGCCCAGGCTGGCACAACGGATGTGTGCCGGGCGTGGAAGCCACCGTATTGGCGCGACCTGGGTGTCGTGCAGCGGGCCGCTTCCACGTATCGAGGAGCGACTATTGCGCCGAGCGATCCGGCGTGGTGGGATGGTGGTGCCGGGTGACGCGGGGGCTGCGCGTCCACCGGCGCCGGGCTCCACATCGCGCGAGGGCATTCACGCGTCGACACTCCGCCGGCGACAGCGTGCCGGGCTGGGCCATCCGTCCCCATCAGCACGGTCGCCGCGTAGTCGCATTTTCGCCCGCAGCAGCGGGGGCGGCACCATACCCGCCACCCGCGCGTTCGGCGGGGCGCACCCACGCAGTGCGCTCCGCGAGTCAGGAGAAACCCGTGCACCGTTCACGCTTGGCCGCGCTGCTAACCGCGGCCTTCACTCTTCTCGCGGGTGCGGTCGTCGTGACCGCCAGCCCCGAGCCGGCCGCCGCCCACGGCGCGGCGATGACGCCGGGCGCCCGCACCTTCCTGTGCTGGCGCGACGGCCTCACCCAGACCGGTGAGATCAGGCCGAACAACCCGGCCTGTGCTGCCGCCGTCGCGCAGAGCGGGACGAACTCGCTCTACAACTGGTTCAGCGTGCTGCGTTCCGACGCCGGCGGTCGCACCACCGGCTTCATCCCGGACGGCCAGTTGTGCAGCGGCGGGGCCACCGGCTTCCGCGGCTTCGACCTGGCCCGCAACGACTGGCCGCTGACGCACCTGACGGCCGGCCGATCGATCGAGTTCAAGTACAGCAACTGGGCCCACCACCCGGGCACGTTCTACTTCTACGTCACCCGGGACAGCTGGAGCCCCACCCGGGCGCTGGCCTGGAGTGACCTGGAGGCCCAGCCGTTCCTGACGGTGACCAACCCGCCGCAGCGCGGTGCGGTCGGCACCAACGACGGTCACTACTACTTCACCGGGAACCTGCCCTCGAACAAGAGCGGCCGGCACATCATCTACTCCCGTTGGGTCCGCTCGGACAGCCAGGAGAACTTCTTCGGCTGCTCCGACGTGGTCTTCGACGGCGGCAACGGTGAGGTGACCGGCATCGGCGGCAACCAGACCACGCCGCCGCCGAACCCGACCACCCCGCCGCCGAACCCCACCACCCCGCCGCCGAACCCGACCACGCCCCCGCCGAACCCGACCACCCCGCCGCCGGGCCCCGGTGGCTGCACCGCCACGGTCAAGGTGACCAGCAGCTGGTCCGGCGGATTCCAGGGTGAGGTCGAGATCCGAAACACCGGCAACTCAGCGCTGAGCGGCTGGACCGCGAACTGGAGCTGGCCCGGTGGTCAGCAGATCAGCCAGGTCTGGAACGCCACCCAGACCACGTCCGGATCATCGGTGACGGCCCGCAACGTGTCGTACAACGGCTCCGTCGCAGCCAACGGCAGTACGACGTTCGGCTTCCTCGCCAGCGGCAGTGGCGCGACGCCGACGGCGACCTGCGCCAGCAGCTGATCCAGCACCACGAAGAAGGGGGCCCCGTCTCGGGGCCCCCTTCCGCTTGTCCGCGATCGCCGTCAGCGCACCATGGAGCCCACGACGGGCTTGGTCAGCAGGGCCGACTGGTTGCGCTGGATACCCGGGTCGAGAGTCTTCGCGACGAAGATCGCGTGCCAGATGCAGAAGATCAGCACCGTCCACACCTTGCGGGAGTGGTCGAACTCCTCCCGCTTGTGCTCCTCCAGCAGACGCAGCGCGTACGACAGGTCGAGCAGCTCGCCGGCGCCGGAGGTGGACAGCACGTGCCGCGCCCACTCGTACATCTCGCCGCGCAGCCAGACCCGGGTCGGGGTGGGGAAGCCCAGCTTCTTGCGGTTGACGATGGCCGGCGGCACCACGCCCTGCAACGCCTGGCGCATCGCGTACTTGGTGGCGTCGGAACGCGGCGGCAGCTTCAGCTCGACCGGAATCTTCGCCGCCACGTCGAACACCGCCCGGTCGAGGAAGGGCACCCGCACCTCCAGCGAGTGGGCCATGGAGATCCGGTCCGCCTTGACCAGGATGTCGCCGCGCAGCCAGGTGTAGAGGTCGACGTACTGCATCTTGGTGACGTCGTCCAACTCGGTGCACTCGGCGTAGATCGGCGCGGTCACGTCGGTGTAGCGCACCGAGGGGTCGTAGCGGCGCAACAGCTGCTGCTTCTCCTCCTCGGTGAACATCCGGGCGTTGCCGTAGTAGCGCTGCTCGATCGGCGTGGTGCCGCGTTCCAGGAAGCTCTTGCCCTTGACCCCCTGCGGGATCGCCTTGGAGACCGCCCGCAAGCCTTTCTGCACCCCGTCGGGCAGCCCGTTGACCCCGCTCAGCGAGAGTGGCTCCCGGTAGATCGTGTAACCGCCGAAGAACTCGTCGGCGCCCTCGCCGGAGAGCACCACGGTGACGTGCTCGGCGGCCTTCTTGGCGACGAAATAGAGCGGCACCAGCGCCGGGTCGGCGACCGGGTCGTCCAGGTGCCAGACGATCTTCGGTAGCGCCTCGATCATGTCCTGCGGCCCGATCTTGGTCGGGATGGTGGTCACGTCGAGGTGGCGGGCCGAGTCCTGGGCGACGTCGATCTCGGAGTAGCCCGGCACGTCGTAGCCGACGGTGAAGGTGAGGATGTTCGGGTTGAACTCCCGCGCCAGGGCGACCACCGCGGTGGAGTCGATGCCGCTGGACAG
The DNA here is from genome assembly GCF_027497175.1 of Verrucosispora sp. WMMD573. NCBI lineage: Bacteria > Bacillati > Actinomycetota > Actinomycetes > Micromonosporales > Micromonosporaceae > Micromonospora > Verrucosispora sp. WMMD573. The sequence continues at coordinate 5,809,783 of NZ_CP114901.1, forward strand.
GAACGAACCGACCGGCACGTCGGAGCGCATGTGCATGCGTACGCTCTCGCGCAACGTCTCGCGGATCTCGTGGTAGAGCTTCTGCTCGTCGGAGACCGGAGCGGGCCGGAACACCGGCCGGTACCAGCGCCGTACGTCGATCCGGCCGCCCGGGGTCCAGGTGAGGTACTCCCCCGAGCCGATCCGGTTGATCCCCCGGTGCAGGGTGCCGGGCTCGGGGACGTACTGCAGGGTCAGGTAGTGGCTGAGGTTGGCCGGGTCCACCCCGGCATCCCCGGCGTACGCCGACTGGGCGAAGGGCAGCAGGGCCTTCTTCTCCGAGGCGAGGTAGAGCCCGTCGGCGGTCTCCAGATAGTGCAGTGGCTTGATGCCGTAGTAGTCGCGGGCACCGAACGCGCGACGCTCCTGCCGGTCCCAGATGACGAAGGCGAACATGCCCCGCAGCCGGGTGAGTACCTGCTCGCCCCAGTAGTGGTAACCGGCGACGATGACCTCCCCGTCGCCGTTGGTGGCGAACCGGGCACCGAAGTCGCGGATCAACTCCTCGCGCAGCTCGATGTAGTTGTAGATCTCGCCGTTGAAGGTCAGCAGGTAACGCCCGTCGGCGTAGGGCAGCGGCTCGTGGCTGAGCGCGACGTCGATGATCGCCAACCGCTTGTGGGCGAACACTCCGTCCGCGTACCGGCCGGAGGCGTCACCGACCACCTCGACCCCGGTCTCGTCCGGGCCGCGGTGGTGCAGGCATTCCAACGCTCCGGCGATGTTGTCGCGGTGGGCGGCGGCATCGCCGCGCGCACTGAAGAAGGCCAGGAGTCCGCACATGTCCGTCATCTTTCCACGCGTGCTGTTCGGCCGTCGCGGCACTGTCGGCTCACCGCGACGGCCACCGGTGGGTTGGCCCCGCCCGGGTTCGCGGTACCGTCGGGACCAGCATTGAGGCGAAGGGAGCCGGGCAATGACCGAGGAACGCACCGACGGCAAACCGACCGACGGCACCGAGTCGCACGACCCGGATTTCCCGCCCGCGTTCCTGTCGTTCATGCGGCGGGGCTGGCAGGACACCACCCTGCCGGTCGGCCCGCGGCCGGAGGTGCCGAACTACGCCAAGCGTCGGGCCGCCCTCTCGGCGGCCTTCCCGGGCGAGACGTTGGTGATTCCCACCGGCGGCGAGAAGGTACGCGCCAACGACACCGAGTACCGGTTCCGGCCGGGCAGTGACTTCGCGTACCTGACCGGGGACCACGACCCGGACAGCGTGCTGGTGCTGCGGCCGACCGGCTCCGGCCACGACGCCACGCTGTACATGCGGCCCCGCTCCTCCCGGGAGAACGACGAGTTCTTCCGCAGCCGGCACGGCGAGCTGTGGGTGGGCCGGCGACACACCCTGACCGAGAAGTCGACCGAGTTGGGCATGCCCACCGCCGACCTGACCGAGTTGGAGTCGGCGCTGGCCGGGCTGGCGCCCGCGCGTACCCGGGTGCTGCGCGGCTTCGACGCGCGGGTGGACACCGCGGTGCGGCCCTGGGACGGCCCGCGCGAGGAGGGACAGCCGGCCCGCGACCGTGAGCTGGCGATCGCCCTCGCGGAGCTGAAGCTGGTCAAGGACGAGTGGGAGATCGCCCAGCTCCAGGAGGCCATCGACGCCACGGTACGCGGCTTCGAGGATGTGGCCCGGGCGCTGCCGGCCGACCGGGGCGTCTCCGAGCGGCTGTTGGAGGGGGTCTTCGCGCTACGGGCCCGGCACGACGGCAACGACGTCGGCTACGGCTCGATCGTCGGCGCCGGTGAGCACGCCACGATCCTGCACTGGGTGCACAACCACGGCGTCACCCGACCGGGTGAGCTGCTGCTGATGGACATGGGTGTGGAGGGACGGCACCTCTACACCGCCGACGTGACGCGGGTGCTGCCGGTCGACGGGCGGTTCACCCCCTTGCAGCGCCAGATCTACGACATCGTGTACGCCTCGCAGCAGGCCGGCATCGAGTTCATCAAGCCGGGGGTGGCGTTCAAGGACGTGCACCGCACCTGCATGCGGGTGCTCGCCGAAGGGCTGGCCGAGCTGGGGCTACTGCCGGTGAGCGTGGACGAGGCGATGGACGACAACTCCACCGTCTACCGTCGGTGGACCCTGCACGGTTTCGGGCACATGCTCGGCATCGACGTGCACGACTGCACCAACGCCCGCAAGGAGATGTACCGCGACGGCACCCTGGGCGAGGGGTACGTGCTCACCGTCGAGCCGGGGCTGTACTTCCAGCCGGAGGACGAGCTGGTGCCGGAGGAGTTGCGTGGCATCGGCATCCGGATCGAGGACGACGTCCTGGTCACCACCGCCGGCGCGGTGAACCTCTCGGCGGGCCTGCCGCGCCGCTCCGACGAGGTGGAGACCTGGTTGGCCGAGCAGCGCGAAGCCGGGCCGCGACTGCCCGGCTGACCGGAGCGCCCGACTGGTCGGGCGGTACGCGTCGACCGGTTCCCCAGCTCGCCGAGCTGGGGAACCCGCAATCAGGAGGGCGGACCCTCGCCGGAGCGACCAGACTGTCGCTCCCGGCGGGGGTCCGCCCTCTTCTGTCCTGTGGGACAAGCGTTTGTCCTGGTCAACCGCTTTCCACCAGATCTTGCGCGATGACGTGAGTGCGCCCGATCAGGTGCCAATGCGGGGTTGTTTCGGATTCATCCCTGTCGCGAGGAACATTCTCATACGGTGGTCATCAGAGGCTGCAACCTATTTGTAGCTGATCGCACCCATTCGCTCGGTGCGAACCAGTCTGGTAGCAGGAAAGGGCGGAAGGCTCTGATGTCTGATGACGTGACCACTTCCTACGGTGGGCCGCCCCCGGCACCACCACCCCCGGCGCCGCCGGGGCTTCGACGACGAAAACTATGGCTCACCGCGGGCGTCGCCGGTCTGACCGGCGTGGTCGGTCTGGCCGCCCTGGGTGGGGTGGCCGCCCGCGACGACCGATCCGGCGCGTCGGGCCGGACGGACGCGAACGCCCGGCAGAACGTCAGCGACGCCGGTAAGGCCGACACGACCGAGAACGGCGACGCCAAGGACGATTCGGCCGGCGACCATGCCGGCCGCAAGGGCACCGGGCGCAGGGACGATGGCGGTGGCGACAAGGACCGCGTCCACCAGGTGCCCTGCGACACCGACAAGCTGATCCAGGCCATCGTGCACGCCAACCAGAACCGGGGCGGCGTACTCGGCCTGGCCCGGTACTGCACGTACGAGCTGACCCGCAGCGATGACGGCAACGGGCTTCCGGTGATCACCAAACCGATCACCTTGAAGGGCGACGACAGCAAGATCGTTCGGGCCGCGAACGTGGAGCGGTTCCGGATCCTCAACGTCGGCCGAGGTGGTCATCTGACGCTGAAGGGCGTGACGGTCAAGGGCGGCCAGACCGCTTCGGGCATGACGACCGCGGCACCGGTCACGGGACTGGAACTCGGCACCGTGAAGCCCGCCGGGACCGCACCGGCGGCCAAGGCCAAGGCGGCCACGGCGAAGGCGAAGGCGGCCGAAGCGAAGGCGGCCGAAGCGAAGGCGGCCGCGGCGAAGCCCACGACCGACGGGGCCACGGCAGACGGGGCCAAGGCGACACCGGCGGCGAAGCCGTCACCGACGGCCGGGGCCGGCGGAGCCGACGTCGCTCCGCCGAGCATCGCCGCCGACGGCGTCGACGGAGGCGGAATCCTCGTCCAGCGGGGCGGCACCGCAGACCTGGAGCACAGCCGGATCGTGCAGAACCAGGCGACGCGCAACGGTGGTGGCATCGCCAACTTCGGCACCACCACGATCCGCCACAGCACGGTGGAACAGAACAGTGCCGGCGGTTTCGGGGGCGGCGTGTTCAGCACGGGCACCCTGCGGGTCGAGGAGTCGAAGATCGTTTACAACAACTCGGGCACCGGAGGCGGCGGTATCGCCAACGGGTCCACCCCCAACGGGTTCGCCGGCACGGGCGGCACGGTCTGGATCTGGAAGACCACGGTCAGCCACAACCGGACCGGGGTGCTCGGCGGCGGCGTCTTCGTCAACGGTGGCGACACCACCGCCGTCCAGAGCCAACTCGCCGACAACACCAGCAGCCTCGATGGTGGCGGCCTGGTCGCCCTCGGCGACAGCCGGCTCAGCCTGGAACACACCCTGGTCGTCCGAAACTTCGCTAGCGACGACGCCGGTGGCCTCGGGATCGCCGAAGACTCCACCGCGGTCATCGCCCACAGCGTGGTCAAGGAGAACGTGGCCGCCAACGGAGCGGCGGGCGGCCTGTTCAACGATGGCGCCTCGGTAACCCTGCGCGACTCCGAGCTGTGGGCCAACCACGCCTCGGGTACGGCCGGTTTCGCGGGCGGCCTCGCCAACCAGGACGGGGTGACCACGCTCATCCGTACCAAGGTCGCGGACAACGTGGCCACCAACGCACCCGGCGGCATCTACACCGACAACGACCAGGTGGAGATCGACCGGAAGTCGGCGGTCACGGGTAATCGACCGACCAACTGCATCGGCAGCCCGGTCATTCCCGAACGCTGCTTCGGCTGACCCATCGCCGAGGCGAGCGACGAGCAACAGGACAGCAACACCACATAGAGGGGCTCCTCCGTGGCGCTCAGCGCCGGGGAGGAGCCCCACCTTCGTCCCGGTTCTTCCTCCTCCAGGACCATCCGCGCGGGTCAGAGCAGGTCCGGGCGGAAGGCACCCCGGCATGCCGGTCAGCACGGACCTGGGGCCGCTGACCACCGGCGTACCTAATGTGGGGTTATTTCGGATAAGCACTTGAGGCGAGGAACATTCTCATACGGTGGTTCTGGGAGCTACAACCGATTTGTAGCAGGGGACGCTCGCCTGTGCGTGACGACCCTGTCTGGTACGACGAGAGGGCAGAGAGCTCCGATGTCCAACTACGTAGCTAAGAACAACGCCAGCGAGTCGGAGGCGACGCCCAAGCGGCGTCGTAAGCTCTGGCTCGCCAGTGGCGTCGCCGGGCTCACCGGCGTGGTCAGCATCGCCGCCGTCGGGGTCGCCACCGGCGCCGGCGCGGTCGGTACCGATGGTCTGCGCTGGTCCACCGCCCAGCAGGTCAGCAGGGACGGCGACCAGAATGCGGTCGCCCCCGAGGGGCACAAGGGCAAGAAGGAGGACCGGGCCGACGACGCCGCCGACGAGCGTGCCCGGCACGACCAGAAGCGGGACGGCGAGAAGCGGGACCACGGCAAGGACGTGCCCTGCGACAGTGACAAGCTGATCCAGGCCCTGGTCTTCGCCAACGAGAACCACGGCGGTGTGCTGAACCTGGCCAAGGGGTGCACCTACACCCTGACCCGTTCCGACTACAGCGACGGAACCGGCCCCAACGGGCTTCCGGTGATCACGGAGAACGTGGTGCTCAAGGGCCACGACACCAAGATCGTCCGGGATGCCACGGCCGAGGAGTTCCGGATCCTCAACGTGGGTCGCGGCGGCAACCTGACCGTCAAGGGCCTGACCATCAAGAACGGCCAGACCCGGGCGTTGCCGGTCAACGGCGACACCCCGGAAGCCGTCTGGTCGCTGTTCTCCAACTCCGTCGAGGCGACCAAGGCCGCCGAGGCGAAGAAGGAGTACCTGCCGTTGCTCCAGGCCGAGCCGAAGGGCATCGCGGCCAAGGCCAAGGCCGCGAGCGCGCCGTCGGTGCTGGTCGACCCGGAGTCGAACGACGGCGGAGGCGTGCTCGTGCAGCCCGGCGGCACCGCCTCCTTCGAGGAGACGCACATCGTCGCCAACCAGGCCGGTGGCGTCGGAGGTGGCCTGGCCAACTTCGGCAAGGCCAGCCTCTACCACACCACGGTCGCCGACAACACCGCCTTCCTCTACGGTGGCGGCATCTTCAACGCGGGCGTGCTGCGGGTGGCCGAGTCGACCGTGAAGAACAACGACGCGATCATCGGCGGTGGCGGCATCGCCAACGGCGCGGCGTTCATCTTCCGCCGGGACATCGACGGCGGTACGGCGTGGATCGAGAAGACCGAGATCACCAGCAACGAGGTGCTCGGCTTCGGCGGCGGCGTGCTCGACATCCAGGGCAACACGACCGTCCGGTACTCGAAGGTCACCGGGAACACCGCGCTCCTGGCCGGCGCCGGGGTCACCGCGGCCGGCGACGACAGCACCCTCGAACTGGCGCACGCGGAGGTCGCCAAGAACACCACGGCCGGCGTCGGCGGTGGGTTGGCGCTCGGTTTCCGCGCGATCGCCAACGTCGAGGAAACCAAGATCGTCGAGAACAAGGCCGGCTTCTTCGGCGGTGGCGTGTTCAACGGCACCGGTGAGGCGACCTTCCGGCACAGCGAGATCAGCGGCAACCGGGCCGTCGGTCCGCTGGGCGTCGGCGGTGGCATCTTCACCGTCGCCGGTGTGATCGACCTGGAGAAGACAAAGGTGGCGTACAACTTCGCCACCCTCACCGCTGGCGGGGTCTTCAGCTTCCTCGGTGAGGTGAACGTGGACGACAAGTCGGCCATCACGGCCAACAAGCCGACCAACTGCGCCGGCACCTTCACCCCGATCCCGAACTGCTTCGGCTGATCGACGCGGTACCGGCTCCGCCGGACCGAGGTGACAGGACTTCGGCCCCGCCGGGACGATCCAGCAGGATCGGACCGGCGGGGCCGAGGCGTGTCACCGGGGTGAAGCTACCGCTGGACGAACACCGCCGCGCTGCGTCCCGGCACGGTGAACGTGCCACTGGACCGGTCGAAGGCCGCGGTACGCAGCACCGGGTCGGCCGAGGAGCGCAGCACCGGGTGCAGCGTCACGTCCGCCCCGCGCAGCCCGGTCACCCGCTGCGTGGCAGCCTCCGGGGTGGCGTTGAAGACCACCGTCACCGACTTCCACGGCCCGCCGAGCCCACGGGCGTCGAGGGTCATGGTGAGCACGCCCGGGGTCTCGTCCGCACCGGACAGCGGGAAGGCGACCCGGCGCTGCACCTCCTTCGCGGTGGGCAGCCCGAAGACCGGCGACGAGGCCCGGATCCGCAGCAGCTCGGCGTAGCGGGCGTCGGTCAACTCGACCGCCGCGCAGTCCGGCACCAGCGACGGATCGGCCAGCAACGGCCTCGCGTACGGCCATTTGTCCCGGTTGTCCTCGGCCGGCGGCAACCCGCTGCCGAAGCCGTTGCCCTGGGCGCAGTCCCACCGGATCTGGTTGAACCAGTCCCCCGAGTTGTACGAGTTGCGGTCCAGCGACTTGGACCGCAGCCGCTCGGTGCCGGTGGTGACGAAGCCGGCACCCTGCCCCATCACCACGGTGCTCAGGGCCAGCACCTGCATCCGGGCCCGATCCGTCGCCGGGGTGGCCTGCGGCAGCTTGTAGGCCAGCGCGTCGTACAGGATCTCGTTGTCGTGCGCGTCGACGTAGGTCACCGCCTCCCCAGGCGCTGCGGTGTAACCGGCCGGCGAGCCGTTGTAGTCCACCTCGGCCCCGGTGACCTGCCGGCCCGCCGAGTCGACGAACCGGTAGCCGCGCAGGTTGCCGGTCAGCCCCACCTTGACCAGGTCATGCTGGAGCAGCAGCCGGGCCCGCTGTTCGTCAGCCGAGCCGTTCACCGGATCGCCGTTGGGGTCGGTGAACAGGCCGGAGGCGAAGCCCTGCCGGCGTGGGTTCTCGTCGAACGGGCCGCCGCCGCGTACCGCGTCGCGCAGCCGGTCGTTGAAGGTGCCGATCCCGGTACCGGCCATGTTGGCCTGGGTGGCCTGCACGAAGCGGGCGTCGTCGGCCACCTCGCCGAAATTCCAGCCCTCGCCGTAGAGCAGGATGTTCTTCCCGTCCACCCCGTCGCGGGCCACCGTCAGCTTGTCGAGTGCGGCGCGGACGGCCAGGATGTTCGCCTTCGGGTGGTGACCCATCAGGTCGAAGCGGAACCCGTCGACCTTGTACGCCCTGGCCCAGGTGACAAGCGAGTCGACCACCAGCTTGCCCATCATGGCGTGCTCGGGCGCGGTGTTCGCACAGCAGGTGGAGGTCGCCACCGTGCCGTCGTCGAGCAGCCGGTGGTAGTAGCCGGGCACGATCTGGTCCAGCACCGACTTCGGGTCGGTGCCGGCGGCCGAGGTGTGGTTGTAGACCACGTCCATGACCACCCGCAGGCCGGCGTCGTTGACCCCGGCCACCATCTGCCGGAACTCGGTGGTGCGTCCGGCGCCCTCCGGGTCGACCGCGTACCCGCCCTCGGGGACGGTGTAGTGCAGCGGGTCGTATCCCCAGTTGTAGCCGTCGGTCTCCTTCACCGCGGCAACGCACTCCTGCTGCCGCTCCGAGTCCGGTGGCAGGGCCGCCAGGTCGCAGTCCGGCTGCCGCTGGTCGGCCCGGCGCTCGGGGATGGTGGCGAAGTCGAACGCCGGCAGCAGGTGCAGGTGGGTCACCCCGGCGTCGCTTACCGCCTTCAGGTGCCGCATCCCGGCGGTGGCCTGATCGGTGAAGGCGAGGAAGGTGCCCCGCCGCTGCGCCGGCACGGTCTCGTCGGCGATGGAGAAGTCCCGCACCGACAACTCGGAGATCTGCACCTTGGCCGGCGGCACCGCGGCCGGCTTGCGCAGCCGTGCCCAACCCGCCGGAGCGAGCTTCGGGTCGGTCAGGTCCACGATCTGGCCGTGCGTGGAGTCCGCCGCCAGCGCCACCGAGTACGGGTCGGTGACCGAGGCGGTGACCAGCTGCTGGGTGGCCGGCTGCCACGCCTGTACCCGGTAGCGGTAGTACTTGCCGCTCCAGGACCGCTGCCCGCGTACCGACCACACGCCGGTGCGGTCGTCGCGGCGCATCGCCACCGGCCGTGCGGTGGCCGTCGGTGAGTCGAACAGCTCCAGCGACACCGTCCGGGCGGTGGGTGCCCACACCGACAGGGTCGGCACGCCGCCGGTGAACGTGGGGCCGAGCCGGGCGGAGGTGGCCCGCGCGTAGACGTCGTCGAGCACGCCCGGGATCTGCACGCCGGTGGCACCGAGCAGCGTGCCGTCGGCGGCCCGCTCGGTCACCAGCAGCTGCCCACGCAGCGCCGCTGGAACCTTGGCCAGATCCCGCCGGTCGAGAGTGAAGGCGCGGTGGTCCCACAGGTGCGGGAAGGCCGCGCGCTGGGCCTCGGTGAGGCCGTTGCGCCGCGCGGTCAACGGCAGCGAGGTGTACGTCCCGACCAGTTCGCCGTCCACCACGCGTACCCCGCCAGCGGGTGCGGTCACCAGGGCGTATGCCCGACCGTCGGTGGGGCCGGCGCGCCAGGCGACGGTGGACCTGTCGATCCAGTGCGCCCGCTGCTTGGTGATGTCGGTGTCCCGGCCAGTGCCGGTGGCCGTCGCCGGCAACAGCCGACCCGGTGTGGCAGCGAGCAACCAGACCTCCCGGCCGGCCTCGGTGAAGTCGAGCCGCTGGTCCTGCGGCAGGTCCTTCTCGTCGCCGCGATGGATGATGTAGCTGAGCCCGGTCGCGCCCTCGGCCAGCGGCACCCGGAACTCGGCGCCGAAGGAGTCGACCCGGGTCGGCGGCATCGGCTTCGCCCAGTCGGTGGGGGTGGCCGCGCCGTCCCACAGGTGCAGGCCCCAGCCGTCGTAGTCGCCGTCGGGCCGGTGGTAGTGGATGACCGCGGTGCCCTCCTCGACTGGCGGGGCGGGTTCGCCCGCAGCCTCCTCCCGGGTCTGGTAGGTCGCCGGGTCGCCCTGCTTGACCCAGACCTCGCCGGTCTGCGTCACGTCGACGGTCCGGTCGTTGGCGACGTCCTTGTTGCCGTCGGCGTCGACCACCAGGAAGCCGACCGACTTCGCGCCCGGCTTCAGTTTGACCCAGGCAAACCGTCCGTACGCGTCGGTGCCGGCGAACGGCTGCCCCTGCGGCCACTCGGTGGCGTACTCCGGGTCGATGTCACCCCAGGCGTACAGTCCCCAGTCCGCGTAGTCGCCGTCGGGGCGCTGGTGGTGGACCACGAGCCAGTCCCGTGAGGAACCGGGCAGGTCCGGGGTGCCCACGGTGGCGGTGGCGCGGGCGGACGCGGTGCGACCCCGACCGTCGCGGACCACCGCCTTGTACTCGATCCTCGTGCCGGCGGCCAGACCGGTCAGGTCGTGGTGCACGGTGTAGGGCGCGCGGTGAGCGGAGCCGAGCAGCGTCCATTTCCCGCCGGCCACCCGGGCCGCCATCGTCACGCGGGCCAGCGGGTCGCCGGTGACCTGCGCGGTCACCTCGGCCCGGGTTGCCGGCGACCCGCCGGGCGAGGTGATGGTGATGCCCGGCCTGGTGTCGGGCATCTCGACCGGCTTGCCGGCCCGGTGCACCACCGCCGACAGGGGCGGCACGGTCAGGGTCAGCTTCCCGTCGCCCGCGGCAACCGGTCGGGCCGTGCCGCCGTGAATGCCGGTGAAGGTGGCGCCGGCCGACCAGGTGTCCACGGTGACAGTCTGAGCGGTCGTGGCGTTGTTGACCGCCACCAGGTACTCGGTGCGGTCGTCCGGATCGAACCGGGAGGCGGCGAAAACGCCGGGCCCGTCGGCGGCGTACCGGGTCACCTGCACTCCGTCGCGCAGCGCCGGGTGGGCCTGACGCAACCGGCCCAGGTCGGCGATGGTGCGGTAGAGCGGGTGCGTCCGGTCGAACTGGTCCTGGGCGTGGGTACGGTCGGTGCCGAGCAGGTCGTCGTCGAGGTAGTCCGCCGTGCGCGAGGCGAACATCGGCTGCCGGGCGTCCTTGTCGCCCCCGGCCCCGGTGAAGCCCTGCTCGTCGCCGGAGTAGATCACCGGCTGGCCGCGGGTGAGGAACATCAGCTCGTGGGCGAGCTGGTCCCGGCGCAGGTGGGTGGCCGGGTCGGTGGGTCCGTCTGCGATGAACGAGCCGATCCGGCCCATGTCATGGTTGCCGAGGAAGGTCGGCAGCCGCCCGGCGTCGGTGTCCCGGGCGGCGTAGAGGTCGTCGCGGGCGTAAAGGTCGGCCAGCGCCTTGGCCGATCCGTCGTTCGCGGTGTAGCCGCGCGCCGCCTCCTGGAAGCCGAAGTCCAACGTGGCGGGCAGCCCGCCCTGCCGCACGTAGCTGGAGGTGATCTCCGGGTCCGCGCTGTACACCTCGCCGAACATGAAGAAGTCCTGCTTGCCGGCTCGCGCCGCCGCCTGCTGCACCCCCTGGCTGAACTGCGGCCAGAAGTCCATGTTGACATGCTTGACCGTGTCCAGCCGGAAGCCGTCAACGCCGGTGGACCGCACCCAGTCGGCATAGATCTTGGTCATGCCGCGGACCACCTCGGGCCGCTCGGTCCACAGGTCGTCGAGGCCGAAGAAGTCGCCGTACTCGCTGTTCTCCCCGGCGAAGGTCGAGTCGCCCCGGTTGTGGTACATGGTGGGATCGTTCAGCCACGCCGGGACCTTGACCTTCGCGTCGGCCCGGGTCTCGAAGGTCGGCGTGTACGGGAAGGAGTCCTGGTCGACGTTCGGAAAGTCCCGGCTGCCGTCGGCATAGTTGCGATCCTCGAACGGCCGGCCCTGCGCGTCGCGGTAGGGCGCGGTCGCCTTGTCGACGTAGGTGTAGGTGTCCTCCTCGTAGGCGATGACGTCGGCGGTGTGGTTGACGATGACGTCGAGGTAGACCTTGATGCCGCGCCGGTGGGCGAGCTGGACCAGCTTCTTCAGGTCGGCGGGGCTGCCGAAGTGGGGATCGACCTGGGTGAAGTCGGTGATCCAGTAGCCGTGGTAACCGGCCGACACATCGTCGCCCTCGCCCTGCACCGGCCGATTCTTGAAGACCGGGGCGAGCCAGATGGCGGTGGTGCCCAGCCCGTCGATGTAGTCGAGTCGCTCGGTCAGTCCCTTGAGGTCGCCGCCCTGGTAGAACCCCTTGTCCGTGGGATCGTACCCGGTACGCAGCCGGTCCCCGACCAGGCCGCCCCGGTCGTTGCGCGGGTCGCCGTTGGCGAACCGATCCGGCAGCACGAAGTAGAACTGCTCGGCCTCAACCTGGCTACGGCCGGCGGCGAGCAGAGCGGCGGTGGAGGGTTCGGTGTGCCAGGTGACCGCGCCGGTGACGCTCGGCGCCCCGGTGCCGGCGAGCCGGCCGGCCGCCGCGGCGGGGGTCACCGCGACGGGCGTGCCGACCAGGGTCACGGTGAGCAGGAAGACGAGGGCGAGCAGGAATGTGCGGGGTGTCGGCGGGGGTTTCATCGACGGCCTTCCTCTGGTCGCTGATTGGCCCGCACGCTAGCCTTTGCCGAAAGATTCTGCAATACCTTGCAAACAGACCCGTAACAAGGCAGACACTTGCGCAAGCCGGGCTGCCGCCCCTTCTCCCGCTGGACGCTAACGGCTGCGGCAGGTGCGTCCGGAGACGCGGCAACTCGCGGGCCGGGCATCGGCCGATTCGATGTGGAAACGCAGGTACACCGATGATCCGCCGGCCAGTTCCGGCCCGCTGCGATAGGTCAACGTCCCGTCCGCACCGCTGAACGTCCCCTGTGGAACACCCTCCAGCCAGGCGGTCACCACCCGCCCGCCCGGGTAGTCCACCCGCGCCACCCAGTCCACGCCACGACCCGAGGTGTTACGGATCGACACCTCCGCGATGAAGCCGCCGTGGAACATGTGCAAGACCCGGTACCGCGCGTCGATCGGCGCGGGCGGCGGTGCCGGCGTACGGGACGGTGCGACCGATGGCGACGCGGCCGGCGGCGACATCGTCGTACGCGCCGCGCTGGGGGTCGGGCTCGGTGGGTCGGTCCGGCGTGGGGACAGCCCCGGCACCGCCACCGACGGCGGCGCCGACACCTCCCGACCTGTCGACGAGGCGCGCTCGGGTATCGGCGCGGCGGCGACCGGTGGCTGTCCCGGCGGCTCCGGCTGGAAGTCCGGTCCGGGCCCCCGGTACGCGCCTACCGCGATGACGAGCAGCACCACCATGATGACGAGGCCGATCGACACCAGGATCCACGGCGAGGAAGCCACGGCGGTGGAGCCGTGCGGCGGAAACCGACGGGGAGCGCGACGCGTACCGGACATCTCTCTCCTCAGCGGGCAGCCCGGCAAGCGTAACGATCTTCAGCCGCGCCGGAAAGTGCCCGACGAATCACCAACTGTCCTAACCGGTCCCGCAGCCGGTCCCGTTGATCGTGCACTGGGTCGGATACTCCTCGCCGCCGTTGCGCGTGAACCTCAGTTGCACCGACTGCTGCGTCCCGGCGGCGAGCTGACCGGTCCCGCTGAGCAGATACCAGCCGGGGCCCCTGATGGTCACCGAGACCCCCGGGCCGCTGGAGGCCCGGATCCCGGTGACGCCGCCGTTGAAACGCAACTCCACCTGCCAACCATCCGATCGACTGGTGCCGTTGCTGACCACCAGCTGGGCCTCGAAATGATCCGCGTCGTCGGCGTCGAGCACCCGGTAGCTGGCGGTGACCGCCCCGCCCTCGTCGGTCGGCGCCGCCGGGGTGGACGCGCTCGGCGACCGGCTGGCCTGCGGCCGCGCGGGCGATCCGGTGAGCGCCGGAGCGGTCGGCGGTGCCGCCGATCCGGATGACGCGGGTGAGCCGGTCGGGGTGACCGAAGCCGTCGCGGTGGGACCGGTCGAGGTCGTCGCACGTGCCGTGGGCACTGCCTCCACGCTCTCCGCGGCAGCTGTCGGCAGGCTCATCGGTGGGCCCGGCGCCCACGCGGACGGACGCTCGGGACCGCGGAACGACAACACCGCGACCACCAGCAGCACCGCCAGCACCGCGACGCCGACCAGCACCACCACCCAGGGTACGGAGGCGATCATCCTGGACAGGGCGTGCCCACCGACGGTGTCATCGTTCCGCTCACCGGTGATACCACCACTCTGGTCACCGGCGGCCTCGTCGTTCCGGTCGCCGGTGCCGGCACGGTTGCCGTCGCCGTACTCGTCACCGGTGGCATCGTCGTCGGCATCACCGGACGGCCGCACTGACATTGAGGTCCCCACTCGTCGTCGCCGACCGGCAGCCTAGTCACGCCGGGCGGGGGCGCGAAACGGGCAGGTGCCAAAGCCGGCCGACCTGCCCGACGTACCCGGCACATCGACGCGCCCCACCTGGCCGGTCGGCGGCCAGGGTCGTACCGCCGTTCAGCCCGTCCGCACGACAGTGCAGATGGCCGGCCCCTCCTCGGTGCTGCGCAGCAGGTAGCGGTACCGCTCGCCGGGCACCTGCCGACCCTGGCTGTCCAGGAACTCCCAGCGCACCGCGACCTCCACGAGCAGGGCGGAAATCTGCTGTACCTGATCGATGTCGGCGTGCGCCGCGACCAACTCACGCTCGGCGTAGTCCGGTGCGGCGCCCACGAAGGACAGCGCGACGGCGGCCGGGGAGTTGAACGAGAAGCTGTAGGTGTCGGCAACCACCAGCCCGGGCAGGGCGTAACAGCCGGCGATCGCCGGCAGGTCGCCGGCGGTCAACGCCGCCCCGTACCGGTCGAAGAAATCGGTCAGCAGGTCGAGATCGGTGGAAGCAGTCACGCCGCAAGCAATTGCCGGGGCGTTCCTCGACGAAACCTCACCGAGATGGGATCCGCACCTCGATCTCGCTGCCCAGCCGGGCACCGCCGTGCAGACCAAGGTCGTCCCCGCTCCAGAACCGGCCCGGGTCGTACCAGTTGGGTCGGCGTCCGACCGGTAGCAGCCCCATCGCCTCGTAGGTGACCGCCACGACCTCCGCGCAGTACGCGGTCTCCAGGTCCAGGTCCCGCGCTGCCGTAACGCGTCGCCGGGCGCCCGGCAGCGGCAACCGCGGCGACGGTACCCGCCCGCGCATCCACCGCCAGGCCAGCTGGGCGGTGGACGGGAACGGTGTGCCGTCCAGCCGGGCGATGGTCCGCAGCACCGACCGCTCCATCTCCGCGTCGGCCGGCGGCTCAAGCTGACGCAGCCAGCCACGCTGGCCGTACCGATTGGCCCAGACACAGACCGCGTCCCGCAGGTCGTGCAACTGCACACCACGTTGGTGGGTGCCGCTCCACAGGTCCGGCAGCGACCGACCCAGCTCGGCGTGCCACATCAGCGGTGGCATGTCGTCCAGCACCACTGCCATGCCCACATGGTTGACCGGGCTGTTGGTGGTCAACTGGATGGCCCGGTCGGGCACGCTGCGGCCCCGGAAGACCCACAGATCGCCGGTACGGGTCAGCTCCACCGCCTCGTCCAGGCTGATGCTCATAGAGGACTACCCTAAGCGGATGCGGCGACGGATGCGGTGGTGGAAGGTCCTCGGGTTGGCCGGCCTGGCCGGTGTCGCGGCCTCCGGCGTGGTGATCGCCCGGGCGGAGCGGCGGCGGCGCGCGTACACCCCGGAGGAGATCCGGGCCCGGCTGCGCGACCGGCACGCGGAGGCCAGCTCGAAATCCCCGGACGACGAGGCCGGCTGAGGCCGCCTCAGTCCACGTCGATGTGGTTGCGGTCCCAACGACCACCGACCGGTTGGCTGTCCAGCCGCATCGCGCCCTCGGCGTTGCCGGCGAGGTCGTTGTCCTCGACCCGGCAGGAGACGCACGTGCCGCGGTCACTGATCCACATGCCGTAGCTCTGCGTCGGATCGTCGCGGTTGTCCCAGATCCGGTTGCCGCGCACCATCGCCGACTCAAAGTGGGCGTTCACCGTGAACCCGGCCCGGATCGGCGCCGCCGCCGGCAACTCGTAGCGCGCGCCCGGTGGCGGCACGTCCTCGTTCCAGGCGATCGCGGCATCCGGCCGCAGATCAGCCAACTCCAACTCCATCTCGGTGTTGCCGACCACAAGTGCCAGTCGGGACCCCACCCGCAGCAGCTTTCCGCGATGCCCGTCGGGTGCCCACACCGCCGCCCGGTCCGACACCGCACGCCGGCCGTAGCGCACCGACTCACCGGAGCCGGTCGCCGCCGGGGCGCACTGCCGCCCGTTGCTCCGGATCCGGTTGTTCGTCACCGCCGCGTCGACCATCGGCCGGTCGACCCGGATTCCGTCCAGACCGTTGTTCCAGAACTCGTTGCTGTCGATCACCACGTCCGACGCCGGGCCTTCATAGCCGTTGCCCAGGCTGTGCTGGTGGTATCCGTACCAACCGTTGCCGCTGATCCGGTTGCCCCGAATCGTGTACGGCCCGGGGGTGTTCCCCATGCTGATCCCGTCGCGGACATTGCGGTCGATCACGCAGTCGCTGAGGATGCCACCCCGGCCGGCGATGCCCGCCGTGCCGTTGGCGGAGACGTCGAAGCCGGCCTCCAGGTTTCCGGTGAGGGTGCAGGCGGAGACGATCAGGCCGTCGGCGCCCCAGTCCGAGATCCCGAACCGGTTGGCCTGGCTGTGACAGCCGATGATGCGGTAGCCGCGCGGCGGCGTCCAGTACGGCTTTTGTAGCTCCAGGAATATCCCGTTGGTGCCGTTGCCGAGGGTTGTGCAGTTGCTGATGGTGCAGCGCTCCACCGCACCCCAGCCACCGATGCCGATGCCGATGCCCGCGCCGCCGATCTGCTCACCGGTGTCCAGCCGGCCGCAGCCGACCACCACCACACCGTCGATCAGGCTGTCCTGAAGAAAGTCGCAGCCGAGTCCGGTGGCTCCGGTGTGGTGGATGTAGAGATTGCGGAACACGCCGCGCACGACGTACTGCAGGCCGAGCCCTTTGGCCAGATAGCTGTACTCGGCCATGGCCACACCCGAGCCGTCGATCTCGAAGTCGGCGAAGGTGCAGTCGGCGATGTGCCGGTCGCGGTCGGCACCGTGCTGCACAGTGGTCCAGAAGGCCAGCGGTGTCGGGTCTGCCCGGTTACCTTCGTTGCTCAGCACGAACCGGGTGGCACCCGGCCCCGCACCGATCAGTGACACCCCGCTGCGCCAGATCGTGCCCGCGTCCCGGATCGAGTAGATGCCCGGCGGGCAGTAGATGACCCGCGCTCTACTGTCGGCGGCGTATCCCTCGCCCAAGCGGTCGACCAGGGCAGACAGCGCAGGCTGGTCGTTTGTCACCCCATCGCCCCGAAGTCCGAAGTCAAGCGCGTCGCACCACAGCGGCGCCCCGGCGACCGGCGACAGACGCTCCCGGATGGCGACGGACCGGTCCTGCTGCCGCACGGCCTCTCCCTTCGGTCGTGGCCTCCTGACCGCCGCCGCTTTCCCCTTACCCCCGCCCGAAAACGCCACGGCACCCCGCGCCGTCATGCGCCTCGGCGCGCCTAACGACCTGCCGAGACGGCGACCCCTCGCGGGATGCCCGTTATATGGTGTATTGCGGTGATGGCGGTCACCGCAGACGCGGAATCCAGCCGGCCGCCCCGCCGTTGTACATGGCGTAACCGCGAGCACCCCGGGCGCCCCCGAGCCGGCCGGAATGACCACCCGCCGCCGGGCGTTACACCCCCCACGACAAAGCGCCGGGGCAGTCGCCTCCGCGCGAGGCCCCGGAATGCACCCGGCCCGCCCGGCGTTACACCCGGAACCACGCGGCCCTGTGGGCCCGACCCCCGGCGCAACTCTCCGGAATGACTCCGGCCGACCCGGCGTTACACCGTCTCCCGGGCACCGAGCGCCGGACGCACGCACGCCATGCACTCCCCTTTCCGCACGGCCCACCCGCATCCCCCATCGCGGGCACAGCCGCGCGCACCCCCGACCGAAAGGTGTGAACCGATCATGGCTACCACCATCCTGCGCAAGACCGCTCTGACCATCGCCGCTGCTGCCGCCACCGCCGGTGGCATCGCCGGCCCCGCCATCGCCGCCCAGGCCGCCCCGGCCGCCAAGCCGGTCGCCCAGCTGCAGGCCGAGCGCAAGCCCGGCGGCGAGCGTCAGCTCGACGTGCGCTACCAGGCCCAGGACACCTTCTACTACTGTGGCCCCGCCGCCACCCGCAACGCCCTGTCCGTGCAGGGCAAGAACATCGACCAGCACGACATGGCCGAGCGCATGGGCACCACCGAGGCCGGCACCAACTCCATCAACGACATCACCCCGGTGCTGAACAAGGAGACCGGCAAGGACGTCTACAAGTCGGTCGAGATCTCCGGCGCCAAGGCCGACACCAAGCAGGCCGACAAGCTGCGTGAGGACGTCATCCGCACGGTGGACGCCGGCCGGGCCGTCGTGGCCAACATCGCCGGCACCGCCACCGACACCGACGGCACCGCCCACAGCTTCGAGGGTGGCCACTACATCAGCGTCGTCGGGTACCGCGACGGTGGCGAGCAGGTGAAGATCGCCGACTCCGCCGACCCGAACCAGGCGTCCTACTGGGTGACCACCGAGGATCTGGCCAACTGGATCGCCACCCGCGGCTACGCCACCTCCTGACCAACCGAACACCACGAAGGGCCGACCCCCCAGGGGTCGGCCCTTCGTCGTCACCACACCAAACCGCGCCCCGCCCTGCCCCGCCCCGCCCCGGGGGTGCGACAACATCAGGGATGTTGCTGTGTCGCGCCGTGGGCCAGGCAGCGACATCCCCGATGTTGCTGCCCGGTTGCGCCCCGGCGCTCAGACCCGACGGCGGTCGGGGGTGGCGCTGGGTGGTGGGTGTCAGGGGGTGTCAGGGGGTGGTGGGGGTGAGGAACTCCAGGCGGTTGCCGTGGGCGTCGTGGGTGTGGAAGCGACGTAACCCGGGCAGTTCGTCGTCACCCCAGGTGACCGGATAGCCCGCGGCGCTCAGCCGCGCGGCGAGGGTGTCGAGATCGAGCCACAGCAGGGCAGGGTGCGCCTTACGCGCCGGCCGGAAGTCGTCCTCCACACCCAGGTGCAGCTCCGTGCCGTACCCCTGGAACCAGCAACCGCCACGGGCCGCGAGGGCTGGCGGTTTGGTCAGCTCGGTGAGGCCGAGGATGCCGACGTAGAAGGCCCGCGACAGGTCCTCCGAGCCCGGCGGGCAGGCGAGCTGTACGTGATGGATCATGTGCACCTCCCGTCCAGACGATGACACCGGGTTGCGTGAATAGCAAGACGGACGTACGGTTTTGTTGACGGCGAGAATCGGCGGTAAGTGTTGCCTAACCACGGCAGCACTCCGGCCGGTGCGAAAGACTGCTCAGGACTACTCACGGTCGCTGGTGTGAAGGAGTACGACGTGGCGAGCCTCGACACCTTCGGTGCGAAGACCCAGCTACGCGTCGGAGACGCGAGCTACGAGATTTTCAAGATCAGCAAGGTGGAGGGCCAGGAACGGCTCCCCTACAGCCTGAAGATCCTGCTGGAGAACCTGCTGCGGACCGAGGACGGCGCGAACATCACCGCCGAGCACATCCGCCAGCTCGGTGCGTGGGACCCGACCGCAGACCCGAACGTCGAGATCCAGTTCACCCCGGCCCGGGTGCTGATGCAGGACTTCACCGGCGTACCCTGCGTGGTCGATCTGGCAACCATGCGTGAGGCCGTCCGCGACCTCGGCGGCGACCCGACCAAGGTGAACCCGCTCGCCCCCGCGGAGCTGGTCATCGACCACTCGGTCATCGCCGACCTGTTCGGCCGCGAGGACGCCTTCGAGCGCAACGTGGAGCTGGAGTACACCCGCAACAAGGAGCGCTACCAGTTCCTGCGCTGGGGCCAGAGCGCGTTCAACGAGTTCAAGGTGGTCCCGCCCGGCACCGGCATCGTGCACCAGGTCAACATCGAGTACCTGGCCCGCACGGTGATGGAGCGCGGTGGCCAGGCGTACCCGGACACGGTCGTCGGCACCGACTCGCACACCACCATGGTCAACGGTCTGGGCGTGCTGGGCTGGGGCGTCGGCGGCATCGAGGCCGAGGCCGCCATGCTGGGCCAGCCGGTCAGCATGCTGATCCCACGGGTGGTCGGCTTCAAGCTCTCCGGCGAGATGCCGGCCGGCACCACCGCCACCGACCTGGTGCTGACCATCACCGAGATGCTGCGCAAGCACGGCGTGGTCGGCAAGTTCGTCGAGTTCTACGGTCCCGGCGTGAGCGCGGTGCCGCTGGCCAACCGGGCCACCATCGGCAACATGTCCCCGGAGTACGGCTCCACCGTGGCGATCTTCCCGATCGACGCCGAGACCGTCCGCTACCTGGAGCTGACCGGCCGCGATCCGCAGCAGGTCGCCCTCGTCGAGGCGTACGCCAAGGAGCAGGGCCTCTGGCACGACCCGGACCACGAGCCGGTGTACTCCGAGAGCCTGGAACTCGACCTGGGCACCATCGAGCCCTCCCTCGCCGGACCGAAGCGCCCGCAGGACCGGGTGCCGCTCGGCAACGCCAAGACCCTGTTCCGCTCGGCGCTCACCGACTACGTGTCCGCCGACGAGACCGGCGGCGACCCGGGCCGCAAGCCGGGCGTCCCGCAGCAGGAACAGCCGTACGGCGTGACCGGCCACGCCGACGAGGCCAGCGCCGAGTCGTTCCCGGCCAGCGACTCCCCGGCCAACGGCATCGACGACCCGGCCGACGCGCCCCGTGACCTGGTGAACGCCGCCGTGGGCTCGGGCGGTCGGGCGAGCAACCCGATCCGGGTCACCGGCGCCGACGGCACCGAGTTCGAGCTGGACCACGGCGCCGTGGTAATCGCCGCGATCACCTCCTGCACCAACACCTCAAACCCGCAGGTGATGATCGGCGCGGCGCTGCTGGCCCGCAACGCCGTCGACAAGGGCCTGAACCGCAAGCCGTGGGTGAAGACCACCCTCGCGCCCGGTTCCAAGGTCGTCATGGACTACTACGAGCGGGCCGGCCTGACGCCGTACCTGGAGAAGCTCGGCTTCCACCTGGTCGGCTACGGCTGCACCACCTGCATCGGCAACTCCGGCCCACTGCCGGAGGAGATCTCCGAGGCGGTGAACGAGGCTGACCTCGCGGTCGTCTCGGTGCTCTCCGGCAACCGCAACTTCGAGGGCCGGATCAACCCGGACGTGAAGATGAACTACCTGGCGTCCCCGCCGTTGGTGGTGGCGTACGCCCTGGCCGGCACGATGGACATCGACCTGGCCAACGAGCCGCTCGGCGCGGACAGTGAGGGCAACCCGGTCTTCCTGCGCGACATCTGGCCGAGCACCGCCGAGATCCAGGACGTGATCGCCTCCGCGATCGGCGCCACCGGCTTCAGCTCCGCGTACGCCGACGTCTTCGCCGGTGACGAGCGCTGGCAGTCCCTGCCGACGCCGACCGGGGACACCTTCGCCTGGGACGGCGACTCCACCTACGTCCGCAAGCCCCCGTACTTCGAGGGCATGCGGCAGCAGCCGGAGCCGGTGACCGACATCGCCGGCGCTCGGGTGCTGGCCAAGCTCGGCGACTCGGTGACCACGGACCACATCTCGCCGGCCGGTTCCATCAAGGCCGACTCCCCGGCCGGGCAGTACCTCGCCGAGCACGGCGTGCCGCGCCACGAGTTCAACTCCTACGGCTCCCGCCGGGGCAACCACGAGGTGATGATCCGGGGCACGTTCGCCAACATCCGGCTGCGTAACCAGCTCGTCCCCGGGGTGGAGGGCGGCTTCACGGTCAACCACCTGACCGGCGAGCAGACCTCGATCTACGACGCCTCCATGGCGTACCAGGAGGCGGGCGTGCCGCTGGTCATCCTGGCCGGCAAGGAGTACGGTTCCGGCTCGTCGCGGGACTGGGCGGCGAAGGGCACCATGCTGCTCGGGGTGCAGGCGGTCATCGCCGAGTCGTACGAGCGGATCCACCGTTCCAACCTGATCGGGATGGGCGTGCTGCCGTTGCAGTTCCCCGCCGGGGAGAACGCCGAGTCGTTGGGGCTGACCGGCGCCGAGACGTTCACCATCACCGGGGTGACCGCCCTCAACGACGGCGACACGCCGCGCACGGTGAAGGTCACCACCGATGGTGGGGTCGAGTTCGACGCGGTGGTGCGGATCGACACCCCGGGTGAGGCGGACTACTACCGGCACGGCGGCATCCTGCAGTACGTGCTGCGGCGCATGATCGCCAACTGACGCGATGCCGTGAGGGCTCCCACCCGCCGGGTGGGAGCCCTCACGTCGTCGGTGTCCCCGTCAGTCGGCGCGGCGGGCATCCCGGATCTTCATGGCGTGCTCCACCAGCATGATGAGCACCTCCTTGGCCGACTCCCGCTGCCGGGCGTCGCAGAGCAGCACCGGCACTTCGGGGTCGAGGTTCAGTGCCGACCGCACCTCGTCGAGCCGGTATCGGCGGGCTCCCTCGAAGCAGTTGACCGCGACGAGGAACGGTGTCCCCTGACCCTCGAAGTAGTCGATGGAGGGGAAGCAGTCGGCCAGCCGACGGGTGTCGGCCAGCACCACAGCGCCGATCGCACCGAGTGCCAACTCGTCCCAGACGAACCAGAACCGGTCCTGGCCCGGGGTGCCGAAGAGGTACAGCACCAGGTCGTCGCTGATGGTGATCCGACCGAAGTCCATCGCGACGGTGGTGGTCCGCTTCGCCTCGACGCCTTCCAGGTCGTCGACGCCCACTCCCGACTCGGTCAGCACCTCCTCGGTCCGCAGCGGGCGCGTCTCACTGACCGCGCCCACCAGTGTGGTCTTGCCCACCCCGAATCCGCCGGCGATCAGAATCTTGATCGCCGTGGGCAGAGCCGCCGCGTCCGACGGCCGCTCAGCGTGCCCGTAGTCCATTGATAACCGCCTCGAAGATGCTGTATGCCGACGATCGCCAGGTGTACCGGGCCCAGGCCGGCGAACTGGTGGCCGGGCGGGCCTGCCACCGGTCGCCGCGTTCCACCACCGTCACCCGGGCTACTCCTCCCCGTTGACCTGCTCAGCGGGCCGGGACGGCGAGGCGACGTACCGGCCGACCCGGGTGATCAGCATGGCCATCTCGTACGCGATCAGCCCGACGTCGGCGTCCTCACTGGCCAGCACCGCCAGGCAGGCGTTACGCCCGGCGGCGGTGACGAACAGGAACGACGACTGCATCTCGATGATGGTCTGCTGCACCTGCCCGCCGCCGAAACGCTTGCCGGCGCCGCGGGCCAGGCTCTGGATGCCGGCCGCCATCGCCGCCAGGTGCTCTCCGTCGTCGCGGCTGAGCCCTTGCGAGGAGGCCATCAGCAGGCCGTCGGCGGACAGCGCGACCGCGTGTTCGGCCTGCTTGACCCGGCCAACCAGATCATCCAGCAACCACGTCAGGTCGGCACTCGAAGCCGTCTTCTGGGCCACTTCGTCGTCCTCTTCTCCCCCGGCTCATCGCCGTGCTCACTTGGGCCTGACCGAACTCCCCGGCTCGCCGGGCAGCGCACCTCGGTCAGGTCGCCTGTTGATCGGCGTCTGCGGGCTCATCGTCGGGCCCGGACCGACCGCCAGCACCGAACAGCCGTGCGGCGTCGGAGCGTCCGCGCCGGGTGCCGGTCTGGTACGAACTCATCATGCGCCGAACCTGTTCGGGCTCGCGGACCACGTCCTCGTCCGCCTGCACCGCCTCCGGCTCGGCCCGCAACGCCGGGGCCAGGCTCGCCTGGCGTACCCGGACCGGCAGGCCCGACTCGGTGCGGGTCAGCTCGATCTCGGCCGGCGTCGGGCCGCCCGGGGTCACCGGCTCGGCCGGCCGACCGGCGGCGGGGCCCGCACCGCCTCCGGGGTCGGTTGTCGGGAGCGGCGGCCATGGCGGGCGTTCGGCGGACGCTGAGGCCACCGGCAGTCCAATCGGAACGGTCGGTCCGTCCCAGTCGACGGATTGCCCGGCACGGGGCCGGGGCCTGCTCGGCAGCCCTGATCCATCGGCGTGCCCGATCTCCGCCGGCACCTCCCGGCCGGTCCCGATCGCGTCACCGTCGCCGGTGGGCCGTGCCGGGGCGTCCGCAGGTTGTCCCCCAGTCGGGCTCGGCTCGGCCTGGTCGACGATCAGATCGCTCGGGATCAACACCACGGCGGTCGTCCCGCCGTACACCGACTCCTTGAGCCGGACCCGCACGCCATGCCGGTCGGTCAACCGGCTCACCAGGTAGAGACCCAGCCGGGACGGGTCGGCGAGATTCAGCTCGGTACGGTCCACGATGCGGTGGTTGGCGGCGGCGAGGTCCGCCACGGTCATGCCCAACCCGCGGTCCTCGATCTCAATGGCGAAGCCGTTGGCCACCAGTTCTCCGCGTACCTCGACGCTGGTGTGCGGCGGCGAGAACGAGAGCCCGTTCTCGATCAGTTCGGCGAGCAGGTGGATGACGTCACCGACGGCCCGCCCCGCCAGCGACACGTCGCCGATCGAACGCACAGTGACGCGGGTGTGGTCCTCGACCTCACCGAGCGCGCCCCGGACCACGTCCACCATCGGGACGCTACGGCGCCAGGCCCGGCCCGGGGTGGAGCCGGAGAGCACGATGAGGTTCTCCGCGTTGCGCCGCATCCGGGTGGCCAGGTGGTCGACGCGGAACAGGTCTGCCAACGCCTCGGCGTCCTGTTCGCGGCGCTCCATCGCGTCGAGCAGGGTGAGCTGGCGGTGCACCAGGGCCTGGGTACGCCGGGCCAGGCTCAGGAACACCTCGCGTGCGGCCCTGCGCAGTTCGGCCTGCTCGACCGCGGTGCGGACGGCGCCCTCCTGCACCACGTCGAAGGCGCGACCCACCTGGCCGAAGTCGTCGTCACCGAAGCGCAGCGGTGGCAGTTCCCCGGCGACGTCCACCTGCTCACCGCGCCCGAGCCGCTTTGCCACGCTCGGCAGCCGTTCGTCGGTGAGTCGGAACGCCGCATCGCGCAGTCGTTTCAGCTGCCGCGCCAGGGCCCGTGCCGTGGTGATCGACACGACCACCGAGGCGACGACCGCGAGCAGGCCGAGACCCGCGAAGAGGACCAGCCGGACGATGACACCGATCGCGACCGGCGTGGCGCGCTTGACGATGTCGTCGCCGCCGGCCAGCACCACGTCACCGATCTCGATCAGCGCCGCACCTGTGGTGTCGGACCAGTCGGCGGTCGAGAACGGCAGCCGGTTGGTGCCGCTGCCGTTCATGACCTGGGATTCCAGATCGGCCAGCCGCCGGAAGCTCGCTCCGGTGACCATCTGCTCGTAGCGGCTCTGATCAGCATCGGGCAGCCGGACGACCGCCTGCTCGGCGACGAACCGACGGGCACCGACGACCCGGGTGAACTCGGCCCGCTCGACCGGGGTGATCCGGCCCGCGGCGAGCACACCGGCCAGCATGGCGTCCTCCTGGGACAGCAACTCCCGGGCCCGGTTGAGCTGGATCAGGTGAGCGGTGTCCTCGGCGACCTGGTCGTCGTCGAGATTGCCGAGTTCGTCGTACACCTCGTAGATGGACTCGATCAGCGCGGTGAACGTCGCACCGGCGTCGCTGCGGCCGATGTTGCGCCCGTCGACGGCGGTGCGCGTATCCGGCAGCGCGGCCAGCTGCCGCTTCAGCTCGGCGACACGGTCGTGCAGCGCGTCGCTGCCGAGCACGCCGACCTGCCAGTCGTCGGTCGACTCGGCGAATTCGGCGGCCAACTGGTCGGTGCGCTCGCGTAGCCGCGTCAGCTCGTCGAGCCTCGCCTCTTGCGGGCGTCCGAGATAGACCAGCGACGTGCGCCGTTCCAACTGCAACTGCAACAGCAGCGGCTCGGTGGGATCGAACACCTGCACGTCGAGCGCCTGCACACCGAGCAGATTCAATCCATCGCGGACGGTCACCCAGGCGGCGAAGCTCCAGAGCGCCACCAGTGTGGCCAGCAGGGCCACCACCTTGGCGCGCAGCTTCGTACTGCGGGAACCCATCACACCGTCCCTGGCCCTGAGCTAGTTGACCGGTCAGTCAGGAGCGAGCCACACAGCACACCGGCCCCGGCGCAACCTAACAACGTCACCGCATCAACTCAAGCGCTGGTGATCATGCGCAGGTCGGCCCGGGTCGCCCCGCCACAGGTGCGTGGTCCGGCCCGAGCGCCAGCCGGCGGGCCGCCTGCGCCACCACCCGTAGGTGAGCGGCGGTGGGTGGCTGTCGGGGGCGCGTCGGCCCGTCCGGGCGATTCGCCGACGGGAATGCGAGCCGTGGTCGGTCCCGCTGTGTCAGGCTCAGGGACATGGACGACAAGACCATCCTGAGCCGGATCTCGGATCTGGTTGACGAGGAGCACCGGCTGCGCGCCCAGGCGCAGGCCCACGAGTCGGGCACCGACGACGAGGCCCGCAGCCGCCTCAGCGAGCTGGAGGAGTCCCTCGACCAGTGCTGGGATCTGCTGCGCCGCCGCCGCGCCGCTCGGCAGGCCCATGGTGATCCCGAGGCCCAGGGCGCCCGCCCGGTGTCCGAGGTCGAACGGTATCTGCAGTGAATTCCGCTCGCTCGCGCCCCGCGGTCCCGGTTGCGCAGGCCCCGGTCGCCGCCGACGGGCTCCGAGGGGTGGTGGCCACCCCCCGGAGCCTGTCGCTCAGGCCAGACCGGCCTCGCGGCACAGCAGTTCGGTAAGCGCCGTCGGGTCCACGAGGCCCGCCGGCAGTCCCCGGGCGGCGAACCAGGTGGCGACGATCCGAACATCGCGGGCCAGAAACTCCCGCCCCTGCGGGTTGACCACCACGTCGACCACCTGTGGCAGGTCGATCAGCGCCAGCCGCCCGGCGTGCACCAGCAGGTTGTACGGCGACAGGTCGCCGTGCGCGTACCCGGCCCGGGCCAGCACGACAAGTGCGTCGACCAGTTGCCCCCACAGCTCACGTAGTTCGGCCGGTGATGGGCGCAGCTCGGCCAGCCGGGGTGCGGCGCGGCCCTCGTCGGCGTCGCCGAGGAACTCCAGCATCAGCTCGGTGCCCCGCAACTGCACCGGGTACGGCACGGTGATGGTGCCGTAGCGCTGGCCTACCTCCCAGAGCCGGCTCAGGGCGGCGAACTCCGCCGCCGCCCACTGGCCGGCGATCATCTGCCGGCCGAACGCGGTCCGACCGGTCATCGCCCGCATCTCACGTGACCGGCGGACCCGGCGCCCTTCGAGATAGCCCGCGTCGCGGTGGAACAGCCGGTGTTGGGGATCCCGGTAGCGTTTCGCCGCCAGCAGGCAGGACCGGTCGGTGCCGGGAAGACCCCGGCGCACCAGGTGAACGTCGGCCTCCTTGCCGGTCTTGAGCACACCGAGCTCGGTGTCCTTCGCCGCCAGCTCGGTGACCAGCCAGTGCGGGTGGGGCTGCGGGCCGTGCAGCGCGTCGTCCCAGGAGGACCACGTGTCGTCGGTCTCCGGGTCTGATTCGTCGGGGTCGGTGGGTACGGGGCCGGTCGGCCGGCCGCGCTTCAGGAAGTGCGGTTCGTCGTCGTCGAAGCGGCGTCGGCCGCGGGTACGGCGCTCGGGCGCCGGGAAGTCGTGATCGCGCATGGCGCTGGTAATCCCTTGATCGAGGTATGGGGAGGCAGGAAGTGACCTGCGAAGACGGCCATGACCGACCCCCTCTCCTCGACCGGGCGCACGCCCGGATCGCACGATGCGCGGACCATGCTCGTCGGCGCGTCCGGCCGGGTCAACCGAATTAGAGCGACTCAGGCGCCCAT
Source organism: Verrucosispora sp. WMMD573 (assembly GCF_027497175.1). NCBI lineage: Bacteria > Bacillati > Actinomycetota > Actinomycetes > Micromonosporales > Micromonosporaceae > Micromonospora > Verrucosispora sp. WMMD573. Next base: position 5,837,174 of record NZ_CP114901.1, read on the forward strand.
GATCTCGGCGATGGCGGCGATCACGGTGTCCACCGTCGCCGTGGGCGCGAACCGGGCGTCGGTCCAGGGACGCCCCCGGTGCAGCCAGATGCTGGGCAGGCCGACGGCGGTGGCTCCGCCGATGTCCGCCTCCGGGCCGTCGCCGACCACCCAGGCGCCGCGCAGCGGCATCCTGGCCCGCTGCGCGGCGAGCGCGAAGATGCGCGGGTTGGGCTTGCTGACCCCGGCCTCTTCGGAGATCACCCAATCGGCGATGTACCGGTCCAGCCCGGTACGTCGGATCTTGGCGTCCTGTTGCCGGACCGCGCCGTTGCTCACCACGACCGGCATCCAGCCGGCGTCGTCGGCGATCCGCAGGGCGCACGCCACCAGCGGGTCCAGCCGGGTGAACTCGACCACCCCATCGTGCAGTTCCTCCACCAGGTCGATGGAGGGGATCCGCAACCGGTAGCGGTCGCGGATCGCGTCCGCCACGTCCCAGCGATCCGTCAATCCGTCGGCGTCGATGGACAGCAACCACTCGATGTCGTGCGGTGGCGCTCCGATGCCGTCGAGGAAGCGCCCTGCCCAGGTGCGGAACGGCCCGGCCCGATCGAGCAGGGTGTTGTCCAGGTCCAGCAGGAGCAGCGGCACTCGGGCACCTTACGGTAATCGGGTACCTCGCCGACAGGGCGGAAGGTTACGCGGTGGTGTCGGTCCGGAACAGCAGTCGCGTGCGGCCGGCCATCAGGAACCAAGCCGTACGTACGGTTTGCGCCAGCTGGAGAGAGCTGACACGATCGACACGTGCCCAGAGTAAGTCAGGATCAGCTCGACGCCCGCCGCCAGGAGATTCTCGCCGCCGCGCGAGCCTGCTTCGCCCGGCACGGCTACGAGGGCGCGACCGTCCGACGTCTGGAGGAAGCCACCGGCCTGTCAAGGGGAGCCATCTTCCACCACTTCCGGGACAAGGACTCCCTCTTCCTCGCCGTCGCCGAGGACGACGCGGCCACAATGGTCGAGACGGTCGCCCGCAACGGCCTGGTCCAGGTGATGCGTGACCTGCTCGCCCGGGCGGTATCCCCGGACACCACCGGCTGGCTGGGCAGCCAACTGGAGGTGTCCCGGCGGCTGCGTACCGACCCGGCCTTCGCCACCCGCTGGGCACAGCGGTCGGCTGCCATCGCCGAGGCGACCCGGGACCGGCTGGCCCGGCAACGGGAGGCCGGCGTGCTCCGCGAGGACATCCCCATCGACGTGCTGGCCCGTTTCCTCGAACTCGCCTACGACGGGCTGGTGCTACACCTGGCCATGGGCCGACCCGCCGGCGACCTGGGCGCGGTGCTCGACCTGGTCGAGGAGGCGGTGCGGCGACGCTGAACCCGTCAGGTAACGAGAAGATAACTCGACCGTACGGGCAGCCGGATGCTGGCATCGCCGCTCCACAATGAAGCCGCGTTCCCTCGCGTGACAGGAGCAGGCCATGACGGGTTTTGCGGTCGATTACGACACCTGGGGAGTTCCCGGTCCCACCTTCATCACGCTCTATCTGGTGGCTACGGTGATCGCCGTCGCCGTCGTGCTGATCCGCCGTCGGGCGCTGCTGGGCGGACGGGTCGCTCCCCCCGCCGACCAGCTGAACCCGCAGCAGGTCGCCTACCTCAACGGCGGCGATGATTTCGCCGTCTGGACCTCCCTCGGCGCGCTGCGCAGCCAGGGCGTGATCGGCGTCCACCCGGACCGCCGGCTGACCGCCGACGGTCCGCTGCCGCCCGCAGCCACCCCACTCGACCGGGCCATCCACTACGCCGCGACACAGCGCACCCTGGCCCGGGAGTTGCGGCGCACCGAGTGGGTCGAACGCGCCCTCACCGAACTGCGCGACGGGCTCGACAAGCGCGGTCTCGCGATCGGCCCGGACCGACGGGCGGCCCTACGCCACGCTCCGCTGCTGCTGGTCGCACTGCTGGCGCTCGGTGTCGCCCGGATCGTCGCCGGGCTCGCCAACGACCGCCCGGTCTGGTACCTGGTGCTCACCGTCCTCGCGCTCGGCATCCTGACCACCGTCCTGCTCGTCCGGGTGCCCCGCCGTACCCGGGCAGCCGAGGCCGCACTGCGGACCCTGCGCCAGCGCAACCGGCACCTCGCACCCACCGCGAACCCGGCGTACGCCACCTACGGAGCGGCGGGAGCCGCCATGGCGGTGGCCCTGTACGGCACCGCGTCGCTCTGGGCACTCGATCCGACCTTCGCCCAGCAGGCCGAGATCCAACGCCAGGCCGTGGCCGGCGGCGCGACGTCCACCGGCGGGTGCGGAGGCGGCAGCACCGCAGGCTCCGGGTGCGGCGGCAGCAGCTGCGGTGGCGGCGGTGGGGGCTGCGGTGGCGGCGGGTGCGGCGGATGAACCTTCCGCACGGCGTCGGCATCGGCTGGCGGCCGGAGATCTGCGGGTTCGTCGCCGAGCTGCCCGGTCTGCGCTTCGTCGAGGTGATCGCCGAGTCGGTTCCGGCCGCCGGACCACCCCCGGACGATCTGGTCGCGCTGCGGGACCGTGGCGTCACAGTGGTACCGCACGGCGTGCGGCTCTCGCTCGGCGGCGCGGAACCGGTCGACCCGGCCCGGGTCGCCCACCTGGCGGCCGTCGCGGAGTTGCTGGCGGCTCCCCTGGTCAGCGAACACATCGCCTTCGTCCGGGCCGGTGGCCTGGAGGCGGGTCACCTGCTGCCACTGCCCCGCACCCACGAAGCGGTCGACGCGATCTGCGCCAACATCACCCGCGCCCAGGCGGACCTGCCGGTGCCGATCGCGCTCGAACCGATCGCCGCCCTGTTCGACTGGCCGGACGACGAGCTCGACGAGGCGGCGTTTCTCAACGAGATCCTGGACCGCACCGGAGCGCTGCTGCTGCTCGACGTCGCCAACGTCTACGCCAACGCCCGCAACCGCGGCACCGACCCGACCGCGCTGCTCGACCGACTGCCGCTGGAACGGGTGGCCTACCTGCACGTCGCGGGCGGCGCCGAAGGTGGCGGCTTCTACCACGACACGCACACCGATCCGATCGGGCGGGAGGTGCTGGAGCTGCTCGCCGAGCTGTGCGCCCGGCACCGCCCACCGGCGGCTCTGCTGGAACGCGACGGGCATTACCCGCCAGCAACCGAACTGCGCACCGAACTTGACGCCATCGCCGACGCCTGCGGTTTCCCGGTGGTGACGTGACACCGGCCGAGGCGGCGCCCGCCGGTCCGGCCGGGCGGCCGGTCGGATCGCTCGCCTCGCGGCAGGCGGAACTGGTCGCGGCCCTGGTGACCGGCGGTACGCCGCCGCCCGGCTTCGCGCCCGGCCCGTTGGCCGCCACCCGCGCCGCGCTGCTGCGCAAGCGGGCCGGCGAGGTCGCCCGGCACTGGCCACTGCTCGCCGCCGGGCTCGGCCCCACCTGGCCGACGGTGTTCGTCGAATGGGCGGCCGACCGACCCACCGGCGGCGGGCTGCGCGACGGCTGGGACCTGGCTCGGACACTGCACGCCCGTACCGCTCTGCCGGCACTCGGCGCCGAGGAGTTGGCCGTCCGGGAGGCGGAGTTCCGTTACGACGGGCACCGGGCCCCGCGCCGCCGTCGGTCACCCGCCCTCGGCCGGGTCGGCGACGCGATCGCCCTGCAGGTCGCCGGGCGGGTACGCCTGCTGCGCCCGGCCCGCTCCTGAACCCGACTCACGACCCGGGGACCGCCCCTGTTTCCCGCGGGGCGGGCTGGGGCAGGATCGTCGGCATGGATCTCGGACTGACCGATCGGGTGTACGTGCTCACCGGTGCCTCCCGTGGGCTTGGTTTCGCCACCGCACAGTGCCTGGTGGCCGATGGCGCCCGGGTGGTGCTCTCCGCCCGGCGCGCCGACGCGGTGGAGGCCGCCGTGGCCGAGCTCGGCGGGTCCGACCGGGCCGTCGGCGTCACCGCCGACCTGGCGGATCCGGCGACACCCGAACGGCTGCTGACCACCGCACAGCACCACTTCGGCCGCGTCGACGGTGCCCTGGTCTCCGTCGGCGGACCGCCCACCGGCAGCGCCGCGTCCGTCGACGACGAGCAGTGGCGGCAGTCCTTCGAGACCGTCTTCCTCGGTAGCGTCCGCACGGTGCGAACGGTCGCCGCCGCCCTGCCCGACGGCGGCGCCATCGCGCTGGTGCTCTCCACCTCGGCCCGCGGCCCGGTGCCCGGGCTGGGCATCTCCAACGGCCTGCGGCCGGGCTTGGCCGGCGTTGCCAAGGATGTCGCCGACGAGTACGGCCCCCGGGGCGTACGGGTGGTCGGGCTGCTGCCGGGGCGCATCCTGACCGACCGCAACCGGGAACTCTTCGCCGCCTCCGACGACCCGGACCGGGCCCGGACCGAGGTGGAGGCCGCCATCCCGCTGCGCCGCATCGGTGACCCCGCAGAATTCGGCCGGGTCGCCGCCTTCGTGCTCTCCCCTGCGGCCAGCTACCTCACCGGCGTCACCGTTCCGGTCGACGGCGGCGCGCTGCGCGGCCTGTGACCGCCGGACAGCCACCCCGCCGCGACCGGCGGGCCGCCCACGGCCGGCCGGGGCGGAACGAGCCCCAGCCACGCCCGTACCCACGCCCGACCCGGGAGGAGCTGGCCGCGGCGGCCGACAAGACCATCCCGGACATCATCGACATCGGGCTGGACGTGCTCTTTGTCGGGATCAACCCGGGGCTCTGGTCGGCCGCCACCGGGTGGCACTTCGCCCGCCCCGGAAATCGGTTCTGGCCGGCGCTGCACCGGGGTGAATTCACTCCCCGACTGCTGCACCCCAGCGAGCAGGACGAACTGCCGGCCCTCGGGCTCGGGATCACCAATATGGTGGCCCGGGCCAGCGCCCGCGCCGACGAGCTGACCGCCGCCGAACTGGTCGACGGCGCACGACAGCTCACCGACAAGGTCGCCCGGTACCGGCCGCGCTGGGTCGCGGTGGTCGGGGTGACGGCGTACCGGATCGGCTTTGCCCGACCGAAGGCGGGATTCGGCCCGCAACCCGAGCAGTTGGCCGATGCCCGGCTGTGGGTGCTGCCCAACCCCAGCGGCCTGAACGCCCACTACACCCCGCAGACCCTCGGTGCCACCTTCGCCGAACTCCACTCGGCCACCCTCGGCTGAGCGGCGAATGGACCAGCAGCCTCAGTTGGCGGCGGCGGGCGGCATGGCCTCGTCGGCGATGTACTCCCGGCTGGGGATGACCACCGGCTCCGGGCCGGTGGCGTCGGCGTACGGACGGGGCGAGTCGGCCACCGCGAACTGGGTGCGGTACAGCTCGGCGTAGAGACCGCCGACCGCGACCAGTTCCTCGTGGCGGCCCCGCTCCACGATGCGGCCGTCGTCGAGGACCAGGATCTGGTCGGCGTCCCGGACTGTGGAGAGCCGGTGGGCGATCACCAGGGCGGTACGCCCGGTCAGCGCCACCGAGAGCGCCCGCTGCACCGCCGCCTCGCTCTCCGAATCCAGGTGGGCGGTCGCCTCGTCGAGGATCACGATCGACGGTGCCTTGAGCAGCAGCCGGGCGATGGCGATGCGCTGCTTCTCGCCACCGGAGAAGCGGTAACCACGCTCGCCGACTGTGGTCTCCAGCCCGTCCGGCAGCGACCTGACCAGGTCGGCGACCTGCGCCCCGGCCAGCGCCGCCCACAGCTCGTCGTCGGTGGCATCCGGCTTTGCGTAGCGCAGGTTCTCCGCGATGGTCTCGTGGAACAGGTGCGAATCCTGGGTGACCACGCCGATCTCGTCGCGTAGCGAGTCGAGCCGGGCGTCCCGGACGTCGACTCCGCCGACCAGCACCTGCCCGTCGGTCACGTCATAGATGCGGGAGATCAGCATGGACAGCGTGGACTTGCCGGCGCCGGAGGGCCCGACCAGCGCCACCATCTGCCCCGGCTCGACGCTGAACGAGACGCCCTTGAGCACCGGTTCGTTGACCGTACGGTCCAGCGCGGCGACCTCCTCCAGCGAGGCGAGAGAGATCTCGGCGGCGCTCGGGTAGCGGAACCGGACGTCGCGGAACTCGACGGTCCCCGCCCCCTCGGGCACCCGCACCGCGTCGGGCCGTTCCTTGATGCCCGGTTGCAGATCGAGCACCTCGAAGACCCGGTCGAAGGAGACCAACGCGCTCATCACGTCCACCCGGACGTTGCTCAGCGCGGTGAGCGGACCGTAGAGCCGGGTGAGCAGCAGCGCGAGGGTAACCACGGTGCCGGCGCTGACCTGGCCGCTCACCGCGAGCCAGCCGCCGAGGCCGTAGGTCAGGGCCTGGGCCAGCGAGGCCACCAGCAGCATGGCCACGAAGAAGGTCCGTGAGTACATCGCGGAGGTGATGCCGATGTCGCGGACCCGTTCGGCGCGGGCGGCGAAGCGGGCCGCCTCGGCGTCGGGTCGGCCGAAGAGCTTCACCAGCAACGCCCCGGCGACCCCGAACCGCTCCGTCATCGTCGCGTTCATCTTGGCGTCGAGGTTGTAGGACTCGCGGGTGATCTCGGCCAGCCGCCGGCCCACCCGACGCGCCGGGATGATGAACACCGGCAGCAGCACCAGCGACAGCGCCGTGATCTGCCAGGAGAGGGTGAGCATCACCACGGCGGTGAGGACCAACTGAATCACGTTGCTGACCACGCCCGACAGCGTCGAGGTGAAGGCCCGCTGAGCACCCATCACGTCGTTGTTGAGCCGGCTGACCAGTGCCCCGGTCTGGGTCCGGGTGAAGAACTGCAACGGCATCCGCTGCACGTGGTCGTAGACGCGGGTACGCAGGTCGAGGATGATTCCCTCGCCGATGCGGGCCGAATACCACCGTTGGGCCAGCGACAGGAGAGCGTCGGCGACCGCGAGCGCGGCGATGAACAGGGCCAGCCGGATCACCAACGCCCCGGCCTCGGCGCCGCCCCGGGTGATCGCGTCGATCACGTCACCGGCCAGCAGCGGCGTCGCCACCCCGATCACCGCGGCGACGATCACGGTGAGCAGGAAGACGATGATGTCGCGCCGGTAGGGGTGGGCGAAGGCGACGATCCGGCGGGCGACACCGCGCTTGAGCCGGTGCGCGGAGATGTCGTCCTGGCTGCGCATCGAACGGAGCATGCTCCAACCGCCCATGCCGCCAGCGGCCATCGGGTTGGACACGCTCACCTCCGGGTCAGGACGTCGTACGTCGTCGGGTCAATTCTCCCGATGCCTACGACAACCACGCGAGTAACCCGGATCTTCCCGAACGGTCCTTACTATTCTCCCCGTCCGGCGAGATCCCGCAGCCGTCGCGTCTGCGCCTCCCGCTCGGCGCGCTGCTGCTCGGCGTGGGTACGCCCAGCGGCGCCAGCGAGCAGCGCCTTGATCTCGACAACGGCGTCCCGGTCGTGGGCGAGCAGCCCAGCGGCCAGGTCCCGCACCGCGTCGTCCAACTCGGTGGTCGGCACCACCAGGGTGGCCAGCCCGATCCGGTCGGCCTCGGCGGCGTTCATCCGCCGGCCGGTGGTGCAGATCTCCAGCGCACGGGCGTAGCCGACCAGCTCGACCAGACGCTTGGTGCCGGCCAGGTCTGGGACCAGGCCCAAGGTCACCTCGGCCATGGAGAACGTCGCGTCCTCGGCCAGCACCCGCAGGTCGCAGGCGAGGGCGAGTTGGAAACCGGCGCCGATGGCGTGCCCCTGGACGGCGGCGATCGAGATCACGTCCGGGCGGTGCAGCCAGGTGAAACCGCCCTGGTATTCCGCGATCCTGTCGGCGCACTCCTGCTCCGACAGGGTGGTCAGCTCGGCGAAGGAACCGGGCCCGGAGGCACCGGCGACGGCCAGGTCGAGACCGGCGGAGAACGCCCGCCCCTCGCCGCGCAGCACGACCACCCGCACGTCACCGGGAAGCGCCCGGGAGAAGTCGCTCATCGCGCGCCACATCGCCGGAGTCTGCGCGTTGAGCACGTCGGGCCGGCACAGGGTGACCGTGGCGACCGGCCCGTCGCATTCCAGCCGGACCCCGGTCGCCTCGGCGGTCACCGGGCGGCCAAGGTCACGGTGGTGGTGGCGGTGCTGCTGGACGACGCTGACGGGCGGGTCACGCCTTCTTGCGGCGTCGGGCGCCGCCGCGCTGCCGCAGCTGCACCCCGGACTCGGTGAGTACGCGGTGGATGAACCCGTACGATCGCCCGGTCGAGGCCGCGAGCGCCCGGATGCTCTCGCCCCCGGTGTACCGCTTGACGAGGTCCTTCGCGAGCGTCTGACGCTCGGCTCCGACGATCCGGCGACCCTTCTCAGTGCTGGTGGCTGTGCCAGTGGCTGCCATGCTGTGTCCTCACGTCCCAGACTGTGCGGTTCGGATACGGTCCCACCTATTAGACCGTCTCGAACGATCATGCGCCAGATATCAACTATTCGCCAACCGACACGCTATGCAATGTCAGCTTCCCGATAGGTGATGCCGCACGGGCTCAGGCCAGCTCGACCAGTTCCAGCAGGTCGTCGCTCCAGGCGTCCTCGTCACCGTCCGGCAGCAGGATCGCCCGGTCCGGCTTGAGCGCGAGGACCGCCCCCGGGTCGTGCGTGACCAGCACGATCGCGCCTGGGTAGCGGGCGATCGCGTCGAGCACCTGCTCCCGGCTGACCGGGTCCAGGTTGTTTGTCGGCTCGTCGAGCAGCAGCACGTTGGCACCGGAGCAGACCAGGGTCGACAGCGCCAGCCGGGTCTTCTCACCGCCGGAGAGCACCCCGGCGGGCTTGTCGACGTCCTCGCCGGAGAAGAGGAAGGCGCCCAGGATCTTGCGCAGCTCGGTGTCGGTCTGCTCGACCGCCGCCGCCCGCATGTTCTCCAGCACGGTGCGTTCCACGTCCAGCGTCTCGTGCTCCTGGGCGTAGTAACCCAGTCGCAGCCCGTGACCAGGACGCACCTCGCCGGTGTCCGGCTCCAGCAGGCCGCCGAGCATCCGCAACAGGGTGGTCTTGCCGGCGCCGTTGAGCCCGAGGATCGCCACCCGGGAACCCCGGTCCACCGCCACGTTGACGTCTGTGAAGATCTCCAACGAGCCGTACGACTTGGACAGGCCGGTCGCGGTCAGCGGGGTCTTGCCGCACGGCGCCGGCGCGGGGAACCGCACCTTTGCCACCTTGTCGGCGACGCGTACCTCCTCCAGGCCGGACATCAGCCGTTCGGCTCGGCGGGCCATGTTCTGCGCGGCGACGGTCTTGGTGGCCTTGGCCCGCATCTTGTCGGCCTGGGCCATCAGCGCGCCGGCCTTCTTCTCGGCGTTGGCCCGCTCCCGGCGGCGACGACGCTCGTCGGTCTCCCGCGCCTCCAGGTACGCCTGCCAACCCAGGTTGTAGACGTCGACCACGCTGCGGGTGGCGTCCAGGAACCACACCTTGTTGACCACCGACTCCAGCAGGTCGCCGTCGTGGGAGATCACGATCAGGCCACCCTTGTGGTTGGCGAGAAAACCCCGCAACCAGGTGATCGAGTCGGCGTCCAGGTGGTTCGTCGGCTCGTCGAGCAGCAGGATCCCGCCACCGTTCTCGCCCGCGTCCCGGAACAGGATCCGGGCCAGCTCGATGCGGCGACGCTGACCACCGGAGAGGGTGCCGATGGTCTGCGCCAGGGCTCGGTCAGGCAGCCCCAGGTTGGCACAGATGCGGGCCGCCTCGGCCTCCGCCGCGTACCCGCCGAGCGCGGCGAACTGGTCCTCCAGCGCACCGTAGCGGCGCACCAGGCGCTCGTCGGCGTCCTCGGCGAGCCGCGCCTCCAGTTCTTTCATCCCGGCCATCAGCGCGTCCAGGCCGCGAGCCGAGAGCACCCGGTCCCGGCCGGTGACGTCCAGATCGCCGGTACGCGGGTCCTGCGGGAGGTAGCCGACGGCGCTGCGCCGGTCGACCTGCCCGGCGTAGGGCTGGCCCTCCCCGGCGAGCACCTTCAGCGTGGTGGTCTTGCCGGCGCCGTTGCGCCCGACCAGGCCGATCCGGTCACCGGGCTGCACCCGCAGCGTGGTGTCGGACAGCAGGATCCGGGCTCCGGCGCGCAGTTCCAGGCCGGTGGCAGTGATCATTTCCAGGTACTCGCTCTCGGGATCCGAAGGGCTGACTCAGGGCACACGAAAGCGCCGGCGGATCCGGGTGACCCGTCGGCGCGGGGCGTTCAGCCTTCGCAGCGCAGCACGGCGTCAAGTGTACCGGGCCTCGGCCGGCACCCCTCGCGGATTACCGAGCAAGATCGTCGGGTACCGGATCGCCGACCGGACCCGGTTCCGGCCCACGAGCCACTGACTGATCGGGGTCACCATGGAGCTGAACGAGAACGCACGGATCGACACCAGTCAGGTGGAGGATCGGCGAGGCAGCGGCGGAGGCGGTGGGATGGGCATCCCCATCCCGATCGGCGGCGGGCGCGGCGGCATCGTCGGCATCGTCATCGCCGTGCTGGTGGCCCTGGTCGGTGGCGGCTTCGGCCTGAACGCCATGACCGGTGGAGACCAGCAGGGCGACAACGCCGCGCTGGAGCAGCGCTGCGCCGCCGAGAACGCCCTGGAACAACTCGACTGCCGCAACACCCTCTACGTCAACTCGATCCAGGCGTACTGGCGCACCGCTCTGCCGCAGGCTCTCGGCGAGCAGTACCGCCCCACCCGCACCGTCTTCTTCAGCCAGGCCGTCAACACCGCCTGCGGCCAGGCCGACTCCGGCGTCGGCCCGTTCTACTGCCCGGCCGACTCGTTGGTCTACATCGACCTGTCCTTCTACGAGGTGCTCGCCACACAGTTGGGCGCCGAGGGCGAGTTCGCCCAGCCGTACGTGCTGGCCCACGAGTACGGCCACCACGTGCAGAACCTGCTCGGCACCAACGAGCAGGTCCGCCGCCAGCAGCAGCGCGACCCGGGCAACGCCAACGACCTGTCGGTACGCCTGGAGTTGCAGGCCGACTGCTACGCGGGGGCCTGGGCGAAGAACGCCACCGGCACGGCCGACGACAGCGGCCAGAAGATCTTCACCAGTATCACCGAGCGGGACATCGCCGAGGCGATCGACACCGCAGAGGCCATCGGCGACGATGCCATCTCCAAGCGCGCCGACCGGCCGGTGAACCCGGAGGAGTTCACCCACGGCTCGTCGGAGCAGCGTAAGCAGTGGTTCAACCGGGGCTACGAGAGCGGCGACCCGGCCTCCTGCGACACGTTCAGCGGCGCGGTCTGACCGGTCGACGGTCAGCGGGCCCGGTCACCGGTGACCGGGCCCGCGTCCGCGCGACGAACCAGCTTGCCACCTAGCTGCCGGCCTCCGCCTGCGGCTCGCGGACCAGAATCCGAACCGACCGGGCGGTCGCGAGCGCGGCGACAAGCACCGCGTACCGGGGTTCCGGAACGTCGAGCAGCCGGTCGGCGCGCCGCGCGGCGAGCGGGGCGAGCCGGCGATCGGCCAGCACGGTGTCCACCGCCCGACGGTCGCCGCCGGCAACCAGCGCGTCAAGCCGGTCGGCCTCCGGCAACAGCAGGCGTACGGCGAGATCCGCCGCATCGGCCAGCGCCGCCTTCGTCTGGTTGTCCCGGCGGCGGGCGAAACGCTGCTGCGACCAACCACCGGCGGCGGTACGTCCCTGCACGTAGCGGGTGTCCACCTTGTGCACGCTCAGCTGCGTACCCTCGGCTACCCCCATCGCCACCGCACCTTTGCGGGCCAGCAACAGTCCGATCCGGCGCGGCGCGACGACCGCCCGGACGAAGGCATCCAGATCCGGCACGGCGGGCGCACCTGGAGGGGTGTGCAGTTCGGCGGTCGCACCGTCCGGGGCGGACAACAGCAGGCCGTACGCCTGTGCGCGGGCGGTAGGCGGGCCGTGCCGGTCGGCGAAGCCGGCGACCCAGCGGGCGGCTCGGCCCGGATCGACCTCCACCCACCGGCCGCCCCCGGCGGCGGGTCGGCTGCTCATCACCCGACCGTACGGCACGGTCGGCTGGGATCAGCCACCGAGGAGCATGCCGACGGCGAGCACGGTGATGATGGCGCTGGACAGCAGGGCGGTGACCAGGCGACCGCGGTCGTTGGCGAGCACCTGCCCGATCATTGACCCGCCCCCGGCGACCAGCAGCTGCCAGCTGGCCGAGGCGAGGAACACCCCCAGGGTGAAGACCACCGCCACATCGGTGCCGGAGCTGCCCAGGTCGGCCCGGCCGAGCACCAGGGCCGTGAAATAGACGATCGTGGCCGGGTTGAGCAGGGTCAGCGCGAGGATCCCGACGAACGCCCGCGACGGCGTGTCCAACCCACGCCGCACCGCTGACGGACCGGATCCCGGCGCGGCCTCGACGACCGCCGACCGGTCCGGGCTGCCCACCGCCGAGACGGCCGGGGCGGGCGTCGGCGGGCGGCTCGGGCAACGGCGTGGACCACGTATCCGCAGTGCGCGCCACGCGCCGTGGGCGGCGAGGATGAGCAGCACCGCCGCGCCCACCAGCCGCAGCGGCCCGGCGAGCGGCGCGAGCCAGCCCGCGACCACCGCCCCACCGAGCGCCGCGACACCGGCGTACAGCCCGTCGGCGGTGGCCACCCCGAGCGCGGCGCCCGCACCCACCCGGAACGAGGTCCGCGCGGTGAGCCCGAGGATGAGCACGGCGATCGCGCCGACCGGCACGGCCACGCCGTAGCCCGCGACGAGACCGGCGAGGAACGCGCCGGTCACGACGGAGGTCGGGGCGAGACGCGGCCCGGCGCGAGCCACTGTCGACGGGCGGCGGTGGCCACGGCGACAAAACTCGGCTTCATCGGGTACGCGTAATTCACCGCGCCATCCTGCGACGGCGACGCCCATGCCCGCCACGGATTATCGGACCGGCCCGAGTTGCGGTATGCCGGTCGGTCGACGGCAGCCTGACGTCGCGCCTTGCGGCATCCCCGCAGTCGCGAGTACGCCCGGCCGAGAACGAGACGACGTCGGGCGCGGCACCCGGTGGATGCCGCGCCCGAGGCGGAACTGATGGGCCTGTCAGGAGGAGCTGTCAGACGTTGAAGCCGAGGGAACGGAGCTGGTCGCGGCCCTCGTCGGTGATCTTGTCCGGACCCCACGGGGGAAGCCAGACCCAGTTGATCCGGATGTCGTCGACCAGGCCGCCGCCGGGCCCGGTGGTCAGCGCCTGGCGGGCCTGGTCCTCGATCACGTCGGTGAGCGGGCAGGCCGCCGAGGTCAACGTCATGTCCAGGGTGGCGACGTTCTGGTCGTCGACGTGGACGCCGTATACCAGGCCGAGGTCGACCACGTTGATGCCCAGCTCCGGGTCGACGACGTCCTTCATCGCCTCCTCGATGTCGGCGACGGCGGCCTTGCTGCCGTTCGGCGCGACGCTGCCGTCAGCCGCCGGGCCGGTCGTCGTGCCTTCTCCGGCCGCCGAGGTCGCCTCGGTCGCAGTGTTCTCGCTCATGCCTTCACCTCCGTCGGGCTCGCGCCCACACCGGCGCGTGCCGCGGCGTCCTTGAACGCCATCCACGGCAACAGCGCGCACTTGACCCGGGCGGGGTAGCGGGCGACTCCCTCGAACGCCACCCCGTCCCCGAGCACGTCCTCGTCCGGCGTGACCTGACCACGACCGGACATCAGCGCCAGAAACGCCTCGTGTACCGCGAAGGACTCCGTCGCGCCCCGGCCGGTCAACAGCTCGTGCAGCACGCTGGCGGACGCCTGGCTGATCGAACAACCCATCCCGTCGTACGACACGTCGTGCAACGTCGTGCCGTCGGTGGCCACCCGGACGGTGATCTCGTCCCCGCAGGTCGGGTTGACGTGGTGCGCCTCGCCGACCCGGTCGGCCGGGTCCGCGGCGTCGCGCAGCCCGCGACCGTGCGGGTGCTTGTAGTGATCCAGGATGATCTCCTGGTAGAGCGACTCAAGCTGCATCAGGCGAACACCTTCCGCACCCGCTCCAGGCCCGCCACCAACGCGTCGATCTCCTCGGTCGTGGTGTAGAGGTAGAACGAGGCCCGAGTGGTGGCCGGCACCCCGAACCGGGTGCAGACCGGACGGGCGCAGTGATGCCCGACCCGCACCTGCACACCGAGGGAGTCGAGCACCTGGCCCACGTCGTGCGGGTGCACGTCGCCGAGCGCGAACGAGATGGTGCCGCCCCGGCCCACCGGCACCTCCGGGCCGAAGATCCGCAGGCCGGGCACGGTGCCCAGGGCGTCCAGCGCGTACGCGGTCAGCTGCTTCTCGTGCCACTGGATCGCCCGCATGCCGATGCCGGAGAGATAGTCCACCGCCGCGCCGAGCGCGACCGCCTCGGCGATCGGCGGGGTACCGGCCTCGAATCGGGCCGGCGGCGCGGCGTACGTCGAGCCGCCCATCGTCACCGTCTCGATCATCGAGCCACCGCCGAACACCGGCGGCATCGCCGCGAGCAGCTCGGTGCGGCCCCAGAGCACGCCGATGCCGGTCGGGCCGCACATCTTGTGCCCGGTGAAGACGATGAAGTCGGCGTCCAGGTCGACCACGTCGATCGGCATGTGCGGCACCGACTGCGAGCAGTCCAGCAACAGCAGCGCCCCCACCTCGCGGACCCGGGCGGTGATCCGCGAGGTGGCGTTGACGGTGCCGAGGATGTTCGACATGTGCACCAGCGAGACGATCTTCGTCCGCTCGTTGACCAGGTCGGTCAGGCCCGACTCGTCCAGCCGACCGTTGTCGGTGACCGGGAACCAGCGCAGCGTCGCACCGGTGCGCTCGGCCAGCAACTGCCACGGAACGATGTTCGAGTGGTGCTCCATCTCGGAGATGACGATCTCGTCACCCGGTCCGAGCCGCAGCCGAGGATCGGCGTCGAGCCGCAGCGAGGCGTTGGAGAACGCGTACGCCACGATGTTGATCGCCTCGGTGGAGTTCTTGGTGAAGACCACCTCGTCCACGCTGGGCGCGTTGACGAACGCGGCGACCTTCGCCCGGGCCCCCTCGTACGCCTCGGTCGCCTCGGTGCCCAGCGTGTGCACCGAGCGGGACACGTTGGCGTTGTGCCGGGCGTAGTGCGCGGCCAGCACGTCGAGCACCTGACGCGGCTTGTGTGAGGTGTTGGCGCTGTCCAGGTAGACCAGCGGATGCCCGTTGACCTCCCGGTCGAGGATCGGGAAGTCGGCGCGTACCGCCGCCACGTCGTAGCGCGGCACGTCGTCGTACTGCGGCATCCCCGGCGGGATCGCGATGGTGGTCATCGTCGTGACCGGCCCTTCCTTCGGGGGTCAGACCCGCGCCGGACCGGCCCCGGCCGCGTACCGCTCGTAGCCGGACTCCTCAAGCTTGTCGGCCAGCTCCGGGCCACCCTGCTCGACGATCCGACCGGCGACGAAGACGTGCACGAAGTCGGGCTTGATGTAGCGCAGGATCCGGGTGTAGTGCGTGATCAGCAGCAGGCCGGTGTCGCCGGTGTCGCGCACCCGGTTCACGCCCTCGCTCACCACCCGCAGCGCGTCCACGTCGAGACCCGAGTCGGTCTCGTCGAGGATGGCCATCTTCGGCTTGAGCAGCTCCAGCTGCACGATCTCGTGGCGCTTCTTCTCACCGCCGGAGAAGCCCTCGTTGACGTTGCGCTGGGCGAAGGCCGGGTCCATGTGCAGCCGCTCCATGGCACCGCGCAGCTCGCCGCCCCAGGTGCGCAGCTTCGGCGCCTCGCCGTCGATGGCGGTCTTGGCGGTACGCAGGAAGTTCGCCACCGAAACGCCGGGCACCTCGACCGGGTACTGCATGGCGAGGAAGAGGCCGGCGCGGGCCCGCTCGTCGACGGACATCTCCAGGACGTCCTCGCCGTCCAGCGTCACCGAGCCGCCGGTGATCTCGTACTTCGGGTGGCCGGCGACCGAGTACGCCAGGGTCGACTTGCCGGAGCCGTTCGGGCCCATGATCGCGTGGGTCTCCCCCGACTTCACGGTCAGGTCGACACCGTGCAGGATCGGCTTGAGCTCACCCTCGGGCAGCTTCACCGACACCTGTAGGTCGCGGATCTCCAGGGTGCTCATTATCGGGTCACTCCATTGCTCGGCAGCGGACGGCCCTCGCCGTCCACGGGCAGGTAGATGTCACCGTCGCGGACTTCGACGGGGTAGACGGGTACGGGTTCGGTGGCGGGCAGCCCGGTCGGCTCGCCGGTACGCAGATCGAAACGGGAGCCGTGCAGCCAGCACTCCAACGTGCAGCCTTCGACCTCGCCCTCGGAGAGCGCCACGGCCGCGTGCGAGCACTCGTCGAACACGGCGTAGAACTGGTCGTCCTCGCCATGCACGAGCGCGATCTGGGTGCCGTCGACGTCCGCGCTGATCGCGGTGCCCTTCGGCACGTCCTCGACGGCGCAGATGCGGATCATCAAGCGCCCGCCTTCGTCAGCCGCGCCTCGATGGCGTCACCCAGACGCTCACGCAGCGACTCCACCGGGATCTTGTTCAGCAGCTCGGCGAAGAAGCCGCGTACCACCAGTCGGCGGGCCTCGGCCTCCGGGATGCCCCGGGCCATCAGGTAGAACAACTGCTCGTCGTCGAAGCGGCCGGTGGCACTGGCGTGGCCGGCGCCGGCGATCTCGCCGGTCTCGATCTCCAGGTTCGGCACGGAGTCGGCCCGGGCGCCATCGCTGAGCAGCAGGTTCCGGTTGATCTCGTACGTGTCGGTGCCGGTCGCCTCGGCCCGGATCAGCACGTCGCCGACCCAGACGGTATGGGCGCTCTCCCCCTGCAACGCCCCCCGGTAGCCGACATAGCTGCGGCAGTCCGGCACGGTGTGGTCGACCAGTTGGCGGTGCTCCTGGTGCTGGCCGGAGTCGGCGAAGTAGACGCCGTACAGCTCGGCCTCGCCGCCCCGGTCGGTGTACTCCACGGTGGTGTACTGCCGGACCAGGTCGCCACCGAGGGTGACCTGAACGTGCAGCACCCGCGCGTCGCGCCCCAGCCGCACCTTCAGGTGCTGCGCCTGCACCGCGTCGTCGGCCCAGTCGGCCACGGTGACCAGCGTGAGCTTCGCCCCGTCGCCCACCGACACCTCGACATTGTCCGCGAGGGTGGCCGAGCCGACGTGCTCCAGCACCAGGATCGCCTCGGCGAACCGGCCCACCTCGACGACCGTGTGCCCGAAGGCCAGGCCCTCGACGCCGCCACCGACCGCCCGGAGGATGGTCGGGCCACTGACCACGGCGTCCTGCGCCACCCGCACCAGCAGCGCCTGCCCGGCCCCGCCGTAGGCCAGCGCGCTGACCCGGTCGAACGGGGTGAGCACGCTGCCGACCCGCGGATCGTCGCGACCGACCCGCTCCACGGACACGCCCTCGGGCAGGTCGGCGTACTCGTGCCGGACCGTGCCGGTGGCGGTCGGATCGTCACCGACCAGCCCACGCAGCCGCTTGAGCGGGGTGAAACGCCACTCCTCCTCCAGGCCGGTCAGGGCCGGGAAGTCGGCGACATCGTACGAACGCAGCGCCTGCGACTTGGTGCTGGGCGGCGCGGAAGCCTGGGTAGTCATCTCGTCCTTGCTTGGGTATACGACGACGGTGTCCGGTGCTCTGGTGGCGGCCAGGGTCAGCCGACCGCGCCCTCCATCTGCAGCTCGATCAGGCGGTTGAGCTCCAGCGCGTACTCCATGGGCAGTTCCTTGGCGATCGGCTCGATGAAGCCGCGCACGATCATCGCCATCGCCTCGTCCTCGCTCAGGCCCCGGCTCATCAGGTAGAAGAGCTGGTCCTCGCTGACCTTGGACACGGTCGCCTCGTGCCCCATCGACACGTCGTCCTCGCGGATGTCGACGTACGGGTAGGTGTCGGAGCGGGAGATGGTGTCGACCAGCAGGGCGTCGCACTTGACCGTGCTGGCGCTGCTGTGCGAGCCCTCCAGCACCTGCACCAGGCCCCGGTACGAGGTCCGGCCGCCGCCCCGGGCGATCGACTTCGACACGATGGTGCTGCTGGTGTGCGGCGCCGCGTGCACCATCTTGGCGCCGGCGTCCTGGTGCTGCCCCTCGCCGGCCATGGCCACTGAGAGCACCTCGCCCTTGGCGTGCTCGCCGGTCATGTAGACCGCCGGGTACTTCATGGTGACCTTGGAGCCGATGTTGCCGTCGATCCACTCCATGGTCGCGCCCTCGTGGCACACGGCGCGCTTGGTGACCAGGTTGTAGACGTTGTTCGACCAGTTCTGGATGGTGGTGTAACGGCATCGGGCGTTCTTCTTGACGACGATCTCCACCACGGCGCTGTGCAGCGAGTCCGAGGAGTAGATGGGCGCGGTGCAGCCCTCGACGTAGTGCACGTAGGCACCCTCGTCGACGATGATCAGCGTCCGCTCGAACTGGCCCATGTTCTCGGTGTTGATCCGGAAGTACGCCTGCAGCGGGATCTCCACGTGCACACCCTTCGGCACGTAGATGAACGAGCCGCCGGACCACACGGAGGTGTTGAGCGCGGCGAACTTGTTGTCGCCGACCGGGATCACCGTGCCGAAGTACTCCTTGAACAGGTCCTCGTGCTCCTTGAGGGCGGTGTCGGTGTCGAGGAAGACGACACCCTGCTCCTCCAGGTCCTCGCGGATCTTGTGGTAGACCACCTCGGACTCGTACTGCGCGGCGACACCGGCGACGAGGCGCTGCTTCTCCGCCTCCGGGATGCCCAGCTTGTCGTAGGTGTTCTTGATGTCCTCGGGCAGGTCCTCCCAGCTGGCGGCCTGCTTCTCGGTGGAGCGCACGAAGTACTTGATGTTGTCGAAGTCGATCCCGGTGAGGTCGGCGCCCCAGGCCGGCATCGGCTTGCGCTCGAACAGCCGAAGGCCCTTCAGGCGCAGGTCGAGCATCCAGGCCGGCTCGTTCTTCTTGGCCGAGATGTCCCGCACCACCGCCTCGTTGAGGCCGCGCTGAGCCGAGGCTCCGGCGACGTCCGGGTCGGCCCAGCCGTACTCGTAGTTGCCCAGGGCGGCGAGCTGCTCCTCCTGGGTCAGGGGCTGGACGATCTGCTCGGTCATCTATCTGTCCTCACAGTGGTGACGGTCTTACCGGACTGGGCGTGCGGCGAACCCGGGATGTGCGTGGTGCACACCCCGTCGCCGTGCGCGATGGTGGCCAGGCGCTGCACGTGGGTACCGACCAGGCGGGAGATCACCGTGGTCTCGGCCTCGCACAGTTGGGGAAACTCGGCAGCCACGTGCGCCACCGGACAGTGGTGCTGGCAGAGCTGGCCGCCGGAGGCGATCGTGGAGGCACTGGCAGCGTATCCCTCGGCGGTCAGCGCCGCGGCGAGAGCCTCGGCACGGGCCATCGGATCGTCGCCGGCGTCGGCCAGGGCGGCCTGACAGCGCGCCTCCAGGGCTGCCACCTGCTCGGCGGCGAATCGCTCCACCGCCTGCGTGCCGCCGGTGCGAGCGATCCAGCGCAGCGCGGCGGTGGCCATGTTGTCGTAGTGGTGGGTGCCACACCGGCTGCGGGCGGCGTCAGTGAGCAGGAACACCTTGGCCGGCCGGCCCCGCCCGCGGTGACCGCGTACGGTCTGCTCGCGGGCCACGACATCGCCGTCGGCGAGCATCGCGTCCAGGTGCCGGCGTATCGCCGCCGGGCTGAGCCCGAGCGCGTCGCCCAACTGGGCGGCGGTGGCGGCGCGGCGTTCCAGGAGCAGCAGGGTGACCCGGTCCCGGGTCGACGGCTCACTGGCGAGCGTGCCGACCGGGGCCGGCGACGCAGGCGTGGCGTCGACACCGGGCAGCGACCGGCCGGCGACCGTACCGGTCGTCGGCTGGTGCTCGGTGAGCGCCGCCGCCTTTTTCACAACGCCCACGTTACGTAATTCGACCAGGGCCCGCAAACGTGACCCCGGTGATCCGAACCACCGCAGGTGCGGAGTCACCCGATCGGCGACAACTACGTTGCGTAGGATTCGCCTCGTGAAGCGACCCGACCGTCCCCTGGTCTCCATCACCCTGCTGCGTCGTCTGGCGTTCGCCAACATCGTCGCCAACGCCGCGATCGTCGTCACCGGCGGGGCGGTGCGGTTGACCGCGTCCGGGTTGGGCTGCCCCACCTGGCCCCGGTGTACCGACGAGTCGTACACCACCACGGCGGAGATGGGCATGCACGGGGTGATCGAGTTCGGCAACCGCCTGCTCACCTTCGTGCTGGTGCTGATCGCGGGGGCGACCCTGCTGGCCGCGCTCGCGTACCGGCCCCGGCGGCGCGGTGCGGTGCCGCTGGCGCTGGCCGTCGTGCTCGGCATCGTGGCCCAGGCGGTGATCGGCGGGATCACCGTCCGCACCCAGCTGCATCCCTCGATCGTGGGCATTCACTTCGTGGTGTCGATGCTGCTGCTGCTCCTCGCGTACGCCCTGTGGCGTCGGGTGAGCGAGCCGGACGGCCGCAAGGTTCCGGTGGTGCCGCCGGCGCTGCGGTCTCTGACCTGGATCACCCTGGTGGCCAGCGCGGCGGTCATCGTCGTCGGGGTGGCGGTGACCGGCAGCGGCCCGCACGCGGGCGACGCCGACGCAGTCCGCAACGGCCTGGACCCGCAGACGATCTCCCAGATCCACGCCGACCTGGTGTTCCTGCTCGTCGGCCTGACCGTGGGTCTGTGGCTGGCGTTGCGCGCGGTCGGCGCGCCGGCGCGGGCGGTGCGGGCGGCGCTGACCCTGCTCCTGGTCGAGCTGGGGCAGGGGGTGATCGGCTTCGTGCAGTACTTCACCAACCTGCCGGCGCTGCTGGTCGGCCTGCACATGCTCGGCTCCTGCCTGGTCTGGCTCGCCACCCTCGCCCTGCTCTGGTCAACCCACCAACGCCACCCCACCACCCACCCCACCCCACCCACCACCCCCACCACCCCCTCCCACCCGACCCTCGCCCCCACCCCCGCCTAACCTCGCGCCGATCATGAACTTGTTGTCGGCCTCTCCGGCGTGGCGCGACAACAACTTCATGATCAACCCGTCGGGGCGGCGGGCCGTGGGACCTGGCTGGCGGGGTTAGGGGGTGGGGTGGGGCAGGTGGAGGGCGATGGCGTCGGCGAGGCGGCGGGGGGCGTGGTCGGCGTGGGCGAGGAAGAGTGAGGGCTCGGTCAGTTCGAGTTCCACGAGCACCGGGGCGCCATCGGCGCCGGGGATCAGGTCGACCCGGGCGTAGAGCAGGCGCTCGGATCCGCCCGGCACCGCCGCGAGGGCCTGCGCCGCGACGGCGAGTTGCGCCGGCTGGGCAATGCGGGCGGTGATCTCCTCGGCCCCGTTCAGCACCTCGTCACCCTGCTCCGGCCCGGTCAGTATCGGCCCCTTGCGGATGGCGTGGCTGAAGGTCAGCCCGGCCGGGCCGGCGAGGAAGAGCAGCGCGGTCTCACCGACGGTGTCGACCGCGGTCAGGTACGGCTGGACCATGGCCACCCGACCGGTCGCGCCGAGCCGGCGTACGTGGGCCACCGCGAGATCCCGGTGCTCCGGGTCGGCCAGGTCGTACCGTCCGGTGCCCCGACTGCCCGCGCTCACCGTCGGCTTGATGACGTACTCACCACTGGTGGCGGGCGGCTGCCACGGCTCGCCGGGTAGCACCCAGCCGGTGGGTACGGTGGGCACGCCGGCCGCGGACAACTCGTCGAGGTAGCGCTTGTCGGTGTTCCAGCGCACCACGTCAGCCGGATTGACCAGCCGCGGCACGCGAGCCGCCCAGGCGACGAAGTCGTCCCGGCGGAACAGGTAGTCCCAGGGCGAGCGGAGCACGGCCAGGTCGTAGCGGGCCCAGTCGACGGCCGGGTCGTCCCAGACGACGGGGTCGGCGACGATCCCCCGGACGGCCAACGGGGCCACCACGAGACGATCGTCCTCGTGGAGGTCGGCCAGGTCCGCGCAGGTAACGAGAGCGACCCGGGGTTTCCCCCGGGTCGGCTGGTGGTGTTCGGTCAATTATCTCAACGGGCCATCGTGCGTCGGGCCATCGAACGCCAGAGGTCGTTGCTCGGGCGCATCTGGTCCATCAGTTCCCGTTCCCAGGCGTTCTCCACGGCAACCCCGGCCTGCGCACAGGCCTCGCGGGCGGTCACCGTGTCCTCGGCGAACTGGTCGCCCCACGCGCCGTCGGAGCCCACCAGGACGATGCGGGCACCGCGCTTGCCGACGTACTCGATGACCGCCTTCGCCCCGCCATGCTCGGCGGCGAACGACCGGATGCCCGCGATCAGGCCGTTGGGCGCCTGCCCGGAGGCGGTCTGACCGGTCGTCAGCGTCGTATCGGAACCATCTGCCATAACGTGAAGACTAAGCAGAGATGCACCCGGACGGGCGAGAACCATCAACCTTTTGTGATACCCATTACCCGCAGGTTTAAGGAATACCAAAGACGTTTCGCCCGTATTTATCAGCCCCAAAACGGGTCAATCGGAGCCGCAAAACGCCATCAAGCGGGCCTTCGCCGGGGGTGGGAGATCCGGGCGCGGCCAGCCGTCAGAGCAGGGCGTCAAGGGCCGCGGCGGCGAAGACGATGGTCAGGTACGAGGTCGACCAGTGGAACAGCCGCATCGGTCTGACCGGCTCGCCCCGACGGGCCCGCCCCGCGAGGCGGTGCGCCTCGGCCAGGAAGATCGCGCCCACCACCAGCGTCGGGACGCCGTAGACCGCGCTCAGCCCCAACGCCCACACGGCCAGCGAGGTCAGCACGGTCAGCCAGGCGAACAGCACGATCTCGGCGTTGACCCGCCGGACCGAGGCGACCACCGGGAGCATCGGGATGCCGGCCCTCGCGTAGTCGTCCTTGTACTTCATGGCCAGTGGGTAGAAGTGCGGCATCTGCCAGAAGAAGACCACCCCGAACAGCGCCCACGCCACCGGCGACAGCGAGCCGGTCACCGCCGCCCAGCCGATCAACACCGGCGCTGCGCCGCAGGCGCCGCCCCAGAAGGTGTTCGCCGTGGTCGTACGCTTGAGCCACAGGGTGTAGACGACGTCGTAGTAGACGATCGCGGCCAGCGTGAGCCCGGCGGCGAGCAGATTGGTGAAGACCGCCATCAACGCGACCGAGACCACCGCCAGCACCAGTCCGAAGACCAGCGCGTTACGGGGCGTCACGGTGTGCGCCGGCAGCGGCCGTCGCTTCGTCCGCCGCATCAACTGGTCGATGTCCCGGTCGATGTAGCAGTTGAGCACGCTGGCCGCGCCCGCCGCGAGCGAGCCGCCGACCAGCACCACCGCGACCAGCCACAGCGACGGCAACCCGCCGTGCGCGAGCATCATCGCGGGCACCGTGGTGACCAGCAGCAACTCCACGATCCGCGGCTTGGTCAGCGTCACGTACGCCGCCACCACCGCCCGCAGGTCGCGGGGGCGGGCTGGGGTCTCCCCGGCCGTACGCACCGGCGGCTGCCCGGCAGGGTTACTGACGGGGCGCTCGGTGATCATGCTCACGGATTGCCACCTTCCGGCGTCGGGAGGGGAGGTCACGGCGGCGGGACCGACTCGGGTCCACACACCGACCCACACACTACGCGTCGTCGTTTTGGCTGCCCGGGCGACCCGGTAACGGTGCCAGTCGTCACACCGGAGGCTGGCGGGCGGGCCGGTGACGAGGGTGAACCGGGAAGCGCACCCGAAACGTACAGATCAGCATGCTGAGATCCTCGGGCGCACGTTTAGCCGCGCTCGATAGGGTCACCAGTGAGGGTTCCGCCCATCTCGCCGAGGAGCACAAACCACCGTGGCTGCCAACCGACCCGCGCACCCCGCACTTGACTGGTCCGATCTCGACCGCCGTGCCGTGGACACCGTCCGCGTACTGGCCATGGATGCCGTGGAGAAATCCGGCAACGGCCACCCGGGCACCGCGATGAGCCTCGCCCCCGCGGCGTACCTGCTGTTCAACCGGGTGATGCGGCACAACCCCGCCGATCCGAACTGGCCCGGCCGGGACCGCTTCGTGCTCTCCGCCGGGCACTCCAGCCTCACGCTGTACATCCAGCTCTTCCTCGCCGGCTACCCGCTCAGCCTGGACGACCTCAAGTCGCTGCGGCAGTGGGGTTCGCTCACCCCGGGGCACCCCGAGCACGGGCACACCCCCGGTGTGGAGACCACCACCGGCCCGCTCGGGCAGGGCCTGGGCAACGCCGTCGGCATGGCGATGGCGGCACGACGCGAACGCGGCCTGTTCGACCCGGAGGCCGAGGCCGGTGAGTCCGCCTTCGACCACCACATCTGGTGCATCGCCTCCGACGGCGACATCGAGGAGGGCATCAGCCACGAGGCCAGCGCCCTGGCCGGGCACCAGCAACTGGGCAACCTCTGCGTGATCTACGACGACAACGAGATCTCGATCGAGGACGACACCCGCATCGCGCTGAGCGAGGACGTCGCGGCCCGTTACGCCGCGTACGGCTGGCACGTGCAGACGGTCGACTGGCGGCGCGGCGACGCCGAGCAGGGCGACTACCACGAGAACGTCGACGAGCTGTACCAGGCGCTGCTGGCCGCCAAGGTGGAGACGGGTCGCCCGTCGTTCATCGCGTTGCGCACCATCATCGGCTGGCCGGCACCGAACAAGCAGAACACCGGCAAGATCCACGGCTCGGCGCTCGGCGGCGACGAGGTGGCCGCCACCAAGGAGATCCTCGGCTTCGATCCGGCCGGCACGTTCGAGGTCACCGAGGAGGTGCTCGGGCACACCCGGTCGGCGCTGCGGCGCGGCGAGGCCGCGCAGCAGGAGTGGACGACCACCTTCGACTCGTGGTCGAAGGCCAACCCCGAACGCCGCGCCCTCTACGACCGGCTGGCCGGCCGGACGCTGCCCGAGGGCTGGACGGACGCCCTGCCGGAGTTCCCCGCCGACGCCAAGGGTGTCGCCACCCGGGCCGCCTCCGGCAAGGTGCTGGCCGCGCTCGCGCCGGTGCTGCCCGAGCTGTGGGGCGGCTCGGCCGACCTGGCCGAGAGCAACAACACCACGATGAAGGGCGAGCCCTCCTTCGTGCCCAGCCAGTACGCCACCAAGGAGTTCCCCGGCCACGAGTACGGCCGCACGCTGCACTTCGGCATCCGCGAGCACGCCATGGGCGCGATCCTCAACGGCATCGCCCTGCACGGCGGCACCCGCCCGTACGGCGGCACCTTCCTGGTCTTCAGCGACTACATGCGGCCGTCCGTCCGGTTGGCCGCGTTGATGAAGCTGCCGGTGGTCTACGTCTGGACGCACGACTCCATCGGACTCGGTGAGGACGGCCCGACCCACCAGCCGGTGGAGCACCTGACCGCGCTGCGGGCCATTCCCGGCCTGGACGTGGTCCGCCCGGCCGACGCCAACGAGACCGCCTGGGCCTGGCGGCAGGCCCTGGAGCACACCGACCGGCCGACCGCGTTGGCGCTGAGCCGGCAGCCGCTGCCGACGCTGGACCGCGCGCAGCTGGCCAGCGCGGAGGGGGTCGCCAAGGGCGGCTACGTGCTGGCCGAGGCGTCCAACGGCAAGCCCGAGGTGATCATCGTCGGTACCGGCTCCGAGGTGCAGCTCTGCCTCACCGCCAGGGAGCGGTTGGAGGCCGACGGCACTCCCACCCGGGTCGTGTCGATGCCCTGCCAGGAGTGGTTCTTCGAGCAGGACGAGGCGTACCGCGAGTCGGTGCTGCCGCGCGGGGTAAGGGCCCGGGTGAGCGTGGAGGCGGGCATCGCGATGTCCTGGCGCGGCGTCGTCGGCGACTGCGGCGAGAGCGTAAGCCTGGAGCACTACGGCGCGAGTGCCCCGCACTCCGTGCTCTTCGAGCAGTTCGGCTTCACGCCGGACCGGATCGTCGCCGCCGCGCACGCGGCGCAGACCCGGGTCGGCGACATCACCGGTTTCACGACCGGCAACTGAGGGGAGCGTTGGCGCACATGACGACCGACAGGCTGGGCGAGCTGACCGCCGCGGGAGTGGCGGTCTGGCTCGACGATCTATCCCGGGTACGACTGAACTCCGGCGGGCTCGACCAGCTGCGCCGGGACAAGCACGTGGTCGGGGTCACCACCAACCCGACCATCTTCGCCAAGGCGCTGAGCGACGCCGACACCTACGACTGGCAGCTGCGCGACCTGGCCACCCGCGACGTGGACGTGGAAGAGGCCGTCCGGATGCTCACCACGTACGACGTGCGGTGGGCCTGTGACGTGATGCGCCCGGCGTACGACGCCAGCGACGGCGTCGACGGCCGGGTCTCGATCGAGGTGGACCCGCGTTCGGCACACGATTCGGCCAAGACCATCGCCGAGGCGAAGGCCCTGTGGTGGCTGGTGGACCGGCCGAACCTGTTCATCAAGATCCCGGCGACCGAGGCCGGGCTGCCGGCGATCACCGCGGCCCTGGCCGAGGGGATCAGCGTCAACGTCACCCTCATCTTCGGCCTTGACCGCTACTCGCAGGTGATGGAGGCGTTCCTGGCCGGGCTGGAGCAGGCGAAGGCGAACGGCCACGACCTGAGCACCATCGGCTCGGTGGCCTCGTTCTTCGTCTCCCGGGTGGACAGCGAGGTGGACAAGCGGCTGGAGAAGATCGGCTCGGAGCAGGCCAAGGCGCTGCGGGGCAAAGCCGCGGTGGCCAACGCGCGGCTGGCGTACGAACGCTACAGCGAGGTCTTCTCCACCGACAGGTGGCGGGCGCTGGCTGACGCCGGTGCCCACCCGCAGCGCCCGCTGTGGGCCTCCACCTCGACAAAGAACCCGGACTACCGGGACGTCATCTACGTCGAGGAGCTGATCGCGCCCGGCACGGTCAACACCATGCCGGAGCCGGTCATCCACGCCTACGCCGAGCACGGCGAGACCCACCCGGACACCGTCACCGGCGCGTACGACGACGCCCGGGGCGTCTTCGCCGCCCTGAAGTCGGTGGGCGTGGACCTGGCCGACGTGATCGCCACCCTGGAACGGGAGGGCGTGGAGAAGTTCGAGGCCAGCTGGCAGGAACTGCTCGACGGCGTCCGCAAGTCGCTGGCCGCCGCCGGCCGGGGCAGCAGCAGTCCCGGCGACGCCGCCCGGGGCAACGCCGACGCCGCCGCGCGTGCCGGAGGAAACGCGTGACGGTGCCGGCCGGCAGGACCCACGCCGCCACCTGCACCGGGTGGCGGCGTGGGCCGGTGGTGCAACGAGAACGGTTCGCAGGTGGGTAGCTTTTTCAGACAACCGGTACGGTCGACGTTGATCTACCGGTGCCCGGAACCCCGTACTCCTGTCGGGGAGTCGCCGGCGGCAGCCGGTGCCCCTGGCCGCTCGGTAACGTCCGCTGCCGCACCGGCAGCCGACCGATCGGCCGGCGGACCTCGGCGCGATGGGTCGCTCCGGGCATGACGATGGACGACGTGGACGAGCGGAGCGAGGAGGCGGCGTGAACCCGCTGCGCGACCCGCAGGATCGGCGCTTGCCCCGGATTCCGGAGCCGTGTGCTCTGGTGATCTTCGGGGTGACCGGTGACCTGGCTCAGAAGAAACTGCTACCTGCGGTCTACGACCTGGCCAACCGGGGGCTGTTGCCGCCCGGCTTCGTGGTCGTCGGGTTCGCCCGGCGGGACTGGGGCGACGGCGATTTCGCCTCGCTGGCTCGCGAGGCGGCAATGGCCCACGCCCGGACACCGTGGCGGGAGGAGGTGTGGTCACGACTCGAACACAACATCAAGTTCGTCGGCGGGTCGTTCGACGACGACACCGCCTTCGACAACCTCGCCCGCTGCCTGGAAGGTCTGCGCGACAGCCACGGCATCCACGGCAACGTGGCCTTCTACTTCTCCATCCCACCGACGGCGTTCCCGGTGGTCCTCAAGCAACTGGCCCGCACCGGCATGGCCGACAACGAGAAGTGCGGCGGCTGGCGCCGGGTGGTGGTGGAGAAGCCGTTCGGCCACGACCTGCCCTCGGCCAAGGCGCTCAACGACCTGGTCGACGACGTCTTCACCCGGCAGGACGTCTTCCGCATCGACCACTACCTGGGCAAGGAGACGGTCCAGAACATCCTCGCCCTGCGCTTCGCCAACAGCCTCTTCGAGCCGCTGTGGAACTCGCAGTACGTCGACTCGGTGCAGATCACCATGGCCGAGGACGTGGGCATCGGCAGCCGGGCGGGGTTCTACGACTCGGTCGGCACCGCCCGCGACGTGTTGCAGAACCACCTGCTGCAACTGCTCGCCCTGGTGGCGATGGAGGAGCCGACCAGCTTCGACGCCGACGAGATCCGGGCCGAGAAGCTGAAGGTACTCAAGGCCATCACGCTGCCCAAGGATGTCACCCAGGGCACGGTGCGCGGTCAGTACCTGCCCGGCTGGGTCGGCGGGCAGCGGGCCAGAGGCTATCTGGAGGAGGACGGCGTCCCGTCGACGTCGACCACCGAAACGTACGTGGCGGTGCGGCTGGGCATCCAGAACCGCCGGTGGGCGGAGGTGCCGTTCTACATCCGGGCCGGTAAGCGGCTGCCGCGGCGGGTCACCGAGGTGGCGGTGGTGTTCAAGCAGGCACCGCACCTGCCGTTCAATCCGGCCGACATGGAGATGCTCGGCAACAACCAGCTGGTGATCCGGGTCCAGCCGGACGAGGGCGTGGTGCTCAAGTTCGGTTCGAAGGTGCCCGGCACCACGATGGAGGTCCGCGACATCGCAATGGACTTCCAGTACGGCGAGGCGTTCACCGAGTCCAGCCCCGAGGCGTACGAGCGGCTGGTGTTGGATGTGCTGATCGGCGACCGGACGCTGTTCCCGGACGCCGCCGAGGTCGAGCAGAGCTGGGCCGTGGTGGACCCGCTGGAGCACGCCTGGGAGGGCACCAGGCCCGAGCCCTACCGGTCCGGCGAGTGGGGGCCCCGGGCCGCCGACGAGATGCTGGCCCGCGAGGGCCGGGCCTGGCGGCGGGCGTGAGCGAGCGATTCATCGGGCTCGGCAGCGCGGCGGCTCGCGCCGCCGGTGAGCGGAGCGAGGCGACGCGAGGCGAGCGAAGCAGGAGGCTGCGGTGATCGGACTGTGGGACACCACCGGCAACGAGGTGGTCAAGGCGCTCGCCGCGGAACGACGCAGCGCCGGCGGGGTGGCCAGCGGGATGGCGCTGACGCTGATCGTGGTGGTCGACGAGAAGCGGGTCCGTGAGGCGGAGGCGGCGGCCACCATCGCCGCCGCCGCGCACCCGTGCCGGCTGCTGGTGGTGGTCCGCTCCGACGTGGACCGGGACCGCAACCGGCTCGACGCCGAGATCGTGGTCGGCGGGCGGCTGGGCCCCTGCGAGGCCGTGGTGATGCGGATGTACGGACGGCTGGCGCTGCACGCCGAGTCCGTGGTGATGCCGTTGCTGGTGCCGGACGTACCGGTGGTCACCTGGTGGCACGGTGAGCCGCCGGAGGAGATCGCCACCGACTTCCTCGGTGTGGTCGCCGACCGGCGCATCACCGACTCCGCGCAGGCCGCCGACCCGATCGCGGCACTGCGGCAGCGGGCCCGCGACTACGTCTCCGGCGACACCGACCTCGCCTGGACCAGGATCACGCCGTGGCGCACCCTGGTGGCCGGTGCGTTCGACACCACGGACGCGCAGCTCACCGAGGCGGCGTTGGTCGCGCCACCCACCGACCCGACGGCCGCGCTGATGCGGGGCTGGCTGCGCAGCCGGCTCGGCATCAAGCCACGCTGGGACCGGACCCGGGAGTTCCCCCGGATGCGGGAGGTCCAGTTGCGCTGCGCCAACGGCGACGAGTTGACGCTGACCCGGGAGGACAGCGTGGCCACGTTCCGGCGGACCGGCCAGGAGGATCGGATCCTGCCGCTGGTGCGCCGGCCGCTCGGCGACGAGTTGGCCGAGGAGCTGCGCCGGCTCGGCACCGACCAGGTGTACGCGGAGGCGTTGGGCGCGTTCGCCGGGCTCAGCAACCTGGACCGACGGCCCAGTCAGCGGGTGCACGTGTGGAAGGATCCGGCCACCGCCCAGCGGGCCGAGGCCGGCGTCACCGCGCACGCCACGACGAACACCGGCTCCTGACCCCTCCCACCCCTCCGGTAGGCACGACACCGACCGCCCGGCGGTCGCGGAAGGACACCATGAGTGAGGCGAGTGTCGCCGTCCACGCCGACGCCGACCTGCTGGCGCAGGCGGTCGCGGCCCGACTGGTGGTGCGACTGCTCGACGCCCAGGCCGAACGCGGCCAGGCGTCGGTGGTGCTCACCGGCGGTCGGATCGCCGCGGCGGTCTACCGGGCGGTGGGCGCACTGCCCGCCCGGGACGCGGTCGACTGGTCCCGGGTCGACTTCTGGTGGGGCGACGAGCGGTTCCTGCCCGCCGGCGACCCGGAACGCAACGAGACCCAGGCCCGCGCGGCGCTGCTCGACGCGCTGCCGGTGGACCCGGCCCGGATCCACGCCATGCCGGCCTCGGACGGCGGTGCCGACCCGGAGGAAGCCGCCGCCCGGTACGCGGCCGAACTCGCCCGGTCGGCCCGGCCCGGCACCGCCGTGCTGCCCCACTTCGACGTCCTGATGCTCGGCGTCGGCGAGGACGGGCACGTCGCCTCGGTCTTCCCGGAGCACCCGGTGCACTACGACAGCCGACCGGTCAGCGCGGTGCGGGGCAGCCCGAAGCCGCCGCCGGTACGCATCACCCTCACCCTCCCGGCGATCAACACCGCCGAGGAGGTGTGGCTGGTGGCCGGTGGCGGCGACAAGGCCCACGCGGTCGGCATGGCACTGGCCGGCGCCGGCCCGATGCAGGTGCCGGCGGCCGGGGTGCAGGGCACCGGGCGTACTCTCTGGCTGCTGGACCGGGCCGCGGCGGCCGACCTGCCGGCCCGCTTCCGCAGCTTGCGCTGACGGGCACGAGCGCCTGACCTGTCCGGGCCCGCCGAGGGCCCGGGCCGTCGCGTGCCGCCACCGCCGGCTGATCGTCGCTTGTCGACGCCGGGTGCGCCGAACTGGTACCAGCGACTGTCACCTAGCTGGTCTGGCTCTCACCCCCTCCTGGCCGAAGACTGTGCTCACCGACTGAAGGTGAGCCCCGCTCGTCCACGCTCGCCGGAGTGTCGGATCACCATGCGGCGGTGCAGGCTCGGGAGGGGCTTCGGTGAAGGAACTGTTGCTGATCGGTGCCGGCTACATGGGCACCCCCTACCTGACAGCCGCCGAGCGCCTCGGGGTACGCGTCACAGTGGTCGAGTCGGCTCTGCACCGCGACCGGCTCGCGCCGCAGGCGGACCGCTTCATTCTCACCGAGGGCACCGCCGAGGAGGACTGGGCGGCAGCGGCCACCGCCGCCGCCTATTCGTGTGAACCGGACGGCGTGCTGGGGTTCGCCGAACCGCAGGTCATCGCCGCCGCTCTGGTGCAGGACGCCCTCGACGTGCCCGGCCCGTCGCTGCACGCCGCCGTCATCTCGCGGAACAAGGCCCTGCAACGTGGCTGCTTCGCGACCGCGGGGCTGTGCCAACCGAAGTACCTGATCGTGCCGGATGTCGAATCGGGTCTCAGCTGGGCGCGGAACCGCTATCCCGTGATCGCCAAGCCGCTGCACAGTAGCGGGAGCGCCGGCGTGGTCCAGGTGCTGGACGAGCCCACGCTCGTCGCCGTGCTCCAGTCCCGGTTGCCTCAGGAGAAGGTGCTGCTGGAGGAGTTCCTCGTGGGCACGGAGTACAGCTGGGAGGCGCTGATCCGGAGCGGCGAGGTGATCTTCGAGAACGTCACCGCGAAGGAGACGACAGGCCCACCGGACTTCGTCGAGCTGGCACACGTCGGTGGCCCACGGATGTCCGGTGCGGACATGTTCACCATCGACAGCCTGGGTCGTGGCGTCGTGGCGGCCATGCGGGTGCAGACCGGCATCGTGCATCTGGAGTTCCGGATGACCGCGGACGGCCCGGCGATCGTCGAGGTCGCGGTCCGCACGCCCGGCGACTACATCATGGATGTCATCGCGCTCACCCACCGGTTCGATCCGTACGCCGCGCTGGTCGCCATGGCTCTGGATCTGCCGGTCGCCCTGCCTTCGGCGGCGACGCCGGGAGCGCACGGCGCCAGTTGGTTCCCGCAGTTCCCGGCCGGTCGGGTGGCGCGCGTCAACGGCCTGGACGCCCTGCACGCCCAGCCGTGGGTGGCCGACGTCAAGCTCAAGGTGCGGGCCGGCGAGACGATCGCTGCGTACTCCTCCTCGGCGCAGCGGGTGGGGCACGTCCTGTTCCAGGCTCCCGACCTGGACGAGCTGACCGCGGCGATGGAGCTGGCCCGCAGCACGCTCACCGTGGATCTGGTCGACGAGCCACAACCGTCCGAACCGGCCCTCGGGATCAGCGCGTCGGTGTCCCCGTCGTCGAGCCGATCCGGCTAGCGGCACGCAGTCGTCGCAGGCTGTGGCTCTTTTCGATTCCGTTTCGTGCCCACGGGTGCGGCCTAGGGAGACACCTCATGCAAGGCGACCTTCAGCCGGTCATCGTCGGCTACGGACGAGCCGGTCGTGACCTGCACCATCGCGCGCTACGTCCGTTGCTCGACCCGGACGACTGCGTGATCGTCGTGGACCCACGTCCGGTGCCGGCGCAGCCGGGGATCCGGCGGGTGGCGACACTTGACGAAGCAGCGCGGGCCCTGCACGCGATGTCCGTACCGATGCGTCGGGCGGTCTTCCACCTGACCACTCCCCCTGCCGCGCACCTGGCCGGGGTGGAGCAGCTCGTCGCGCTCGGTGCCCGGCAGGTGATCCTGGAGAAGCCGATAGCCACGACCGTGGCGGAGGCACGCCGGATCGGCGACCTGTCGAGCGAGATCGCCATCATGCCGGTGAGCGTCTGGCTGGAGAGCGCCACGACCACTGTGGTGGAGCGCGCGGTCGCCGCCGGTGAGGTCGGCCGGGTGACGACTCTGCACATGGAGCAGAGCAAGCCCCGGTTTCGGCGGAACCTGGAGGCGACCGACGCGCACACGACGCCTTTCGACGTGGAGTTGCCGCACCAGATGCTGCTCGCGTTGCATCTGGCCGGAGCGGACGCCACCGTCGAGTCGGCCGTCCGGTGGCCGATGTCGTCCTGCGACCAGTACGGGCACGTCATGGGTGGCGCGGCGGTAACGCTGACGCACGGATCGGCCGTCACCAGCACCCTGCTGTCCGATCTCACCGCACCGATCCGACGTCGCCGGCTGGTCGTGACCGGCACGCACGGCCAGATCGTGGCCGACTATCCGCTGAGCTCCGAGGACGACTACGGGCAGGTACGCATCCGTGGTCGTGGCGATCGCCAGATCGTCCGGGATCTGCCGCTGTCCCAGTTCGTGCGGGCCGCCTACGACTCACGGCGGGGTGCCGGCCCGCCACCCCGTGGCGATCTCGGCATGCACGTACGCAGCATCGAGCTGCTGGACCGGGCTCGGAGTACCGCCGTGACCATTCCGCCTCACGTGACGCTTCCCCAGCTGACGGAGTTCGCGACATGGCAAGGCTGATCATCATCGAGCCCAGATCGTCCGGCTGCCTGCTCATCGACCGCGCCCGGGAACTCGGCCACGATCCGGTGGTGCTGACCGCTGACCGGGGCGAGCGGACCGTCCCCCGCGAGCGGTTGGCCGCCGCGAGCGAGGTGAAGATCGTCGACACGAACGACGACGCCGCCGTGCTCGACCTGCTGGAGACGTTGCACCGGGCCACGCCACTGAGTGCCGTGCTACCCGGGTTCGAACACTACGTTCCGGTCGCCGCCCGGGCGGCGGCCAACCTGGGCCTGCCGGGGATCGACCCCGACGCGGCGATGAAGCTGCACTACAAGCACCTGATGCGCCAGGCGGTCACCGACGCGGCCGTGGACCAGCCCGCCGCCGTGCTGGTCACCGAGCCGAACGAGGTCGAGGCCGCGGTCACGAAGGTCGGCCTGCCCTGCGTGGTCAAGCCGGTCAACCAGTCCGGCAGCCTGTTGGTCCGTCGGGCGGACACGCTGGACGAGGCGCTGGACGCGATCGACAGTATCCGCAGCCCGGCCGCCACCTATCTGGACCGGCAGACGTTGCCCGTCGCCCTGGTCGAGGAGTACGTGCGGGGGCCGGAGTTCAGCGTCGAGGGTTACGTCCACGACGGCGTGACACACGTCCTGTGCATCACCGAGAAGGTGCTCGGGGCGGAGCCCTGGTTCGTGGAGGCGGGCCACGTCCTGCCGGCCGACCTGCCGACCGACCTCGCAGCCGAGGTGGCCGCCTATGTCCGACGGGTCGTCGCCGCGCTCGGTCTCGGGCTGGGTCCGTTCCACGCCGAGGTCCGGCTGGCCGACCGGGGACCCCTGCTGATGGAACTCGCGGCCAGGTTGCCGGGCGATCACATCCCGGTTCTGCTGTCGCTTGCCCAGGACATCGACATGCACGCGATCACGGTGCGGGCCTACCTGGGTGAGCCGATCGGCGCGCTGGCGCACGGCGTCCGTCGACAGACCGCGGGCATCCGCTACTTCCTGCGGCCGGAGATCCGCCGCTTCACGACGATGACGGTCGGCCGCCGGGTGGCCGACGATCCTCGGATCAAGGAGATCTCGCTGCTGCATTCGCCGGGTGCCGAGGTGCCGGACCCAGGGAGTTCGTCGGGCCGGCTCGGCTACGTCGTGGCCACCGGCGCGACCTATCAGGAGACGACCGCGCTGCTCGACGCGGTAGACGCGGCTGTCGTCTTTTCATGATCTTCTCATCCACCGCCTCGTTCAGGAGTTGACCGTGTCCAGTCACATTCTCATCCTCAACCGATGGAGCAACGAGTTCGGCGAGTACCACCGATACGTCGACCACCTGAGCAACCGGGTGGCGTACCTGACCACGCCGGCTGGCCGGGAGCCGCTTGACGAGCAGCTCGCCGAGGCGATCGTCACGCTGCCCGATCTCGGTGACGTGGCGGCGGTCACCACCCACGCCAAGGAGTTGTCCACCCGGTACGGACAGTTCGACCACATCATCGCGCTGTCCGAGTTCGACCTGGAGACAGCGGCGGAGTTGCGGGCCATCCTCGATGTGCCCGGCAAGAACTCGGCGGAGGTACTGAAGGTCCGCGACAAGCTGGTCATGAAGCGGCACATCGAGCAGGCCGGGCTGCGGGTGCCGGCGTACGGTCCGGCGAACTCGGTCGAGCAGGTACGGGAGCTGGTCCGGCGGGTGGGCCTGCCGATAGTGCTCAAGCCCCGGGCGGGTGCCGACAGTCAAGGAGTCTTCGTCTGCCGTACGGAGGCCGAGCTGGACAGGCTGCTGGCCGACGAGTCGTTCACCGACTACGAGGGCGAGGAGTTCGTCGAGGGCGGGCTCTACCAGGTGGACGGGGTGGTCCAGAACGGTCGGCTGCTGGTCGTCCGGAGCTGGCAGTGCCTGGCCGGATGTCTCGACTTCGCCCAGGGCACTCCGTTCGGCTCGGTCGCCAACGACGATGCCGAGTTCGAGCGGCGGGTGGTCTCCTACACCGAGCGGGTGCTGGCCGCGTTGGGCCTCACCGACGACGTGTTCCACCTGGAGTTCTTCCGCACCGACACGCCGGTCGGCGACGACGAGCACGCCGACATGGTCTTCCTGGAGATCGGCGCCCGGGCCGGCGGTGGCCAGGTGCGGTTCGTCTGGCGCGACGTGTACGGCGTCAACCTGATCGACGCCTCGGTCAGGTTGCAGATCGGGGAGAAGCTGGAACTGCCGGCGATGGACCTCGGAACCGTGGCCGGCTACCTGATGATGCCGGAGCCACCGGTACGCCCTGCGGTCGTCCACGCGGTCGGTTCCCTGCGCGGCCGGGTGGACGACCTGTACGACGAGACCCTGCCGCCGCCTGGCGCGGTCCTGAATGGCACGGGCGGTGCCCGCCACACGGCCGGGACGTTCCGGTTCCGTGCGCCCACCGCCGCACGGGTGAAGCAGGCGATCTCCCGCGCCGCCGAGCTGTACGAGCTGTCCTGGTCACCGGCGCAGGACGAGCGTGACGCCACCGGAACGCACGGGTGAGCCAGGACCGCGGAGCCGACTCGCTGCTGTCTGACCCCCCGTCGCCCGATCGGCCGCCGGAGGTGGCGGCATCGCTGTGGCGCCACCCCGACTTCCTCCGGCTCTGGGGAGCACAGACCATCGCGATGCTCGGTTCCCGAGTGACCGAGTTGGCGCTGCCGCTGACCGCGATTCTGCTCCTGGACGCCGGACCGACCAGCCTGGGCCTGCTCAACGTCGCCGAGTACCTGCCCTTCACCCTCGTCACGTTGTTCGCCGGGGTGCTGGCCGACCGTTACCGGCGGCGTGGCCTGCTCATCGGTGCCAACATCGGCCGGGCGTTGATCCTGGCGGTGGTGCCGCTGCTCGCCCTGACCGATCAGCTGTCCATGACGGCTCTCTACGTCGTAGCCTTCCTGATCGGTGTTCTGACCTCGCAGTTCGACGTCGCCTACCAGGCGTACGTGCCGGTGCTCGTGTCGCGGGCCCAGCTCGTGGAGGCGAACTCGAAGCTGCAGTCCACCCGGTCCATCGCCGAGACCGGCGGCAAGGGCTTCAGCGGGGTGCTCATCCAGGTGTTCACCGCTCCCGGCGCGATCATCGTCGACTGCCTGACGTATCTGATCTCCGCCGCGTCCTTACTGGCCATCAAGACCCGGGAACCACGTCGCGTCACCACCTCGCGAGGCTTCAGAGGGGTGTGGAGTGAGATCGGCGAGGGGTTGCGGGCAACCCTCGGTCATCGCATTCTCCGGGCCGTCCTCCTCCAGGCCGCCTGGTTCAACCTGTTCCATGACGTCGTACTCGTGCTGTTTCCCCTGTACGGCCTCAAGGACCTGGAGCTGTCGCCAGCGCTGCTCGGGTTCATCATCGCCTCGGCAAGCGTCGGCGCCTTCGGTGGCTCGCTGGTCGCGGGAGGGCTGGCGCGACGCCTCGGGATCGGTCCCGCGATGGTCGTTGGCGTGCTGACCTCGGCACTGGGTCTCCTGGCGTTGCCGCTGGCCACCGGCTCGCCGATGGTGCAGTTGCTGCTGCTCGGCGCGGGGTACGTGATCAGCGGCGTGGGCATCACCATCTTCAACATCCATTCGGTGGCGCTACGCCAGGCGATCATCCCCAATCGTCTCCTCGGGCGGGTCAGCGGCACCTACCGCTTCGTCGCCTGGGCGGTCATCCCGCTGGGTGGCCTGCTCGCCGGAGTCCTGGCGAACGTCCTGAGCGCCCGAGGCGCCCTGCTGATCGCCGGCATCGGCCTGATGGTCGGGGCCGTGGTGTTCGCGTTCACCCCGGCCGGACGGATCGCCGAGGCACCGGAGGGCCCCGAGGCCGAGATGTCCACCGACCTCAAGCGCTCGGGCGACCCGATGTAGCGATCGGGGTCGCGGCCCGCCCGGCACGCGCTCCCGTCGCGCCCGGGGCACCGGTGCAGGATATGAGATGCCGAAGGGAGAACATGCGTGTTCATCAAAGTCTGCGGCCTACGGACCTCGACAGATGTCGCCGCCGCCGTACGAGCCGGGGTGGACGCAGTGGGCTTCATGCTGACCGAGAGCGTTCGTCGCGTGACCCCGGCGGAGGCCTGTCGCCTGGCCGCCGAGGTGCCGCCCCAGGTGCTGACCGTCGGGGTGTTCCGGGGTGAGCCGGTCGACGTCATCCGCGAGTGTGTGACCACTGCCGGTCTTCGGGCTGTGCAACTGCACGGTGGCGAGCCCCGCGATCACTACGAGGCGCTGCGCGACCTGGACGTCGCGCTGATCAGGGCGACGTCGGTGGCGGAGGGTCAGAACCTGCAACCCGGCTCGTACGGCGAAGATCTGTTGATCATCGACTCTCCCCAGCCGGGTTCCGGCAACCAGTGGAACTGGTCCTACCTGAAGACGAACCCGGTGGCCGGGCGCTGGATGCTGGCCGGTGGCCTCAGCCCCGGCAACGTCACGGCCGCCGTCGCGGCACTGTCGCCGTGGGGGGTCGACGTCTCCAGCGGAGTGGAGGTGCGCCGGGGGGTCAAGGAACCGCGGCTGATCGCGGAATTCGTAACCGCTGCCCGATCGAACGGGTCAGGCTCGCCCCATTCCGGTTAGGCCGGGGATCGGCGCACTGGGCGTAGGACTCACCGACGCGGGCGAGCGCCTCGTTGATGTCACTGGGCCGCACCGCCGAGTAGCCGATGACCAGCGCTGGACGGGTGGTCAGGCAGGGCGTCTCGGCGAGCCGAAAGTGCCCTCCCCCGCGCAGGAGAACCGACCGGCGCAGGGCTCCGTCCACGACAGCCGCCTCGTCCACGTGGTGGGGCAGCTCGACGTAGACATGACGGCCGGCGGACGCCCCCCTGATGCTCGCTCCGGGTAGATGTCGCCGTACCGCCTGGACGACTGTCTCCAACCTGGACCGGTACCTCGGCCGCAGCCGCCGTAGGTGCCGGTCGAGCAGGCCCGCCCGGAGGAACTCCGACACCGCCAGTTGGGTGATGCTGTCGGAGCCCTGGTCCGATGCGGCCCG
This sequence comes from Verrucosispora sp. WMMD573, assembly GCF_027497175.1. NCBI lineage: Bacteria > Bacillati > Actinomycetota > Actinomycetes > Micromonosporales > Micromonosporaceae > Micromonospora > Verrucosispora sp. WMMD573. The sequence continues at coordinate 5,875,508 of NZ_CP114901.1, forward strand.
TGCCCGTTCGACCGCGCCGAACAGCCATTCCGGCACGGCGAGCCACCCGAGGCGCAGCCCGGGCGCGAGTACCTTGCTCAGGCTTCCGCCGTAGACGACCCGCTCCGGGTCGCTGCCCTGGATCGCCGGTGGTCGCTCCCGCTGGTCGAACCAGAACTCCGTGTCGTAGTCGTCCTCGATGATGATCCCGTCGACGTCGCGGGCCCACCGCAGCAACGCCTGCCGACGTTCGAGCGGCATCGTCGCCCCGGTGGGAAACTGGTGCGCCGCGGTGATCAGGACAGCGCGGACACCACTACGCGCCAGGGCGCCGAGGTCCACGCCGTCGGCATCCACAGGCACGGGCACCGCGCGCATGCCGGTGCTACGGATGAACTGGAACTGCTTGCCGCTACCGGGATTCTCCACACCGATCCGGTCGATGCCCACGGTCGGAAGGGTCCGGCAGATCAGTCCGAGGCCGTGGGCGAAGCCCATCGTGACCATGGTGTGGGCGGGTTCCACCCGTACGCCCCGCACCCGGCCCAGGTAGCTCGCCAACTCCGTGCGCAGCGCCGGGATGCCGGTTATCGGCGGGTAGCTCAAGTCGTTGGCCCCCAGGCTCTGCGTCGCCCGTTGGTAGCACGACAGCCATTCCTGGAGTGGAAAGTTCGTCACGTCCGTCGCACCGACCCGAAGGTCCCAGCGCACGGCCGGTGCCGACGGCTCGTCGAGACTGGGTCCCCGGTCCACGCCGACGATCGGCCGGGTGGCCACGCGGGTACCCGAGCCCTGGACGGCTTCCAGGTATCCCTCGGCGCTCATCTGCTCGTACGCCTCGACCACCACGCTGCGCGACACTCCGATGTCACGAGCCAACAGGCGGCTTGACGGCAGCGGCACGCCGGGCAGAAGAATGCCATTTCTAATCTTCTCCTTGATGGCACTCTGGATCTGCCGACTGAGCGGCTCGTCGACATCCCTGTTAACGCTGATTGTCAGATGCCACGGCATTCTGAATTTCCCCCCAGCATGGCAGCATCGCTCTTGGCTTTGCTCATCGGATGTCACGTGCTGAATCCTCAGGTCGGTCACCAATGACCGCACTCGATGCTCGCCGCCCCACCCACAATGGCACGCAGAGTGGATACTAGCGTCGGCCGCCGGTCGACGCCGAATCACGGCCGGCGAACAACCTCGCCGACCACCCGGTGCCGGGTGTCCCGGCGTGGATCACAAGCCGCCGGCAGCGCGCCGTTTAGCCCGATCCGCCGGGATATTTTGGTAACCTAAAGTAGGCAAAATAGGACGGAGCGTAGCATCGAGCCGACTACACCGCCGAACTACGCCCATTTCGACGCTTTGATGCTTGCTATTGCCATATACACCTCAGGCGAATGCATGAGCAGGCCATCGCATAGGCGGCAATTACTGTCCGGACGGTGCACAGGGGAGGCGATCCGGCCGAGCGAAGGTTGACCAATACGTGGACGAGACCCAGGTCAACGTAGACGATTCGGCGGCGTACCCGGTCCTGGTCTGCCGATGTCCCTCTTCAGTGGTCTGGGCCGGGCGACCGACCGGCTGATTGGATCGCCGCTGGCACTCAGTGGCCGAGCATTAAACGCCCACCGCTTGGAGCTGTGCAAATGGTTGCTATGGTCAGCTCGCCCACCGATTCCAGACCAGCGGACCCGCGCGCCGGCGCCGTTGTCGAGGTGGCCGACTTCGATCACCTCATCGCCAGCCGAAAGGCGGTCGTCGGCGTCATCGGGCTCGGCTACACCGGCTTGCCGCTGGCCACCGGTTTCGCCGCTGCGGGCTTCTCGGTGGTCGGTCTCGACACGGATGCCGAGAAGATCAACGCCATTCTCCGGGGCGAGTCCTACCTGCCGGACGTATCGGACCTGGAGCTGGAGGACCTGCACCCACGGATGTCGGTGGGAACGTCTCCCGCCGCGATGGCGGCGGCGGACGCCGTGGTCGTCTGTGTCCCGACACCGACCAGTCACGGCGTCGCCGACCTCTCACACGTCGACTCGGTCCTTGCCGCGGTGGTCCCGCACCTGCGACCGGGGACGCTGCTGGTGTTGCAGTCCACCATCCCGCCGGGCACCACGTCCGCTGCGGCGCGCCGGCTCACCAGCGAGGGTGGCACACGCATCGGCACCGACCTCTACCTGGCGATGGCTCCGGAGCGGATCAATCCAGCGAACGCCGACGGCTGGCGGATGACCAACACGCCCAAACTCGTCGGCGGCTTCACCCCCGAGTGCACCCGCCGGGCCACCGTGTTGTTCGAGCAGGTCTGTGAGCAGGTCCACCCGGTCTCCAGCCCGGAGGTAGCCGAGTTGGCGAAGGTCTTCGAGAACACCTTCCGGCTGGTCAACATCGCCCTGAGTCTGGAGTTGTCCGACCTCTGCCGGCAACTGCGGATCCCGGTCCGGGAAGTCATCGACGCGGCGGCGACCAAACCGTACGGCTTCCTCGCGCACTACCCCGGCCCCGGTGTCGGCGGCGAGTGCATCCCTGTCGATCCGCTTTTCCTCCAGCCCTTGGCGCAACTGGCGGGCACGGACCTCAGCCTCGTCCAGGCCGCACACCGACGGATCACCGAGCGCCCGGGGCAGGTCGTCGACCGGATCGTGGAGCTCATCGCGGCCGGGGGCGGAACGATCCAGCAGGCCCGGGTGCTGATCGTCGGCGTCAGCTACAAGGAGGGCGTCGCCGACCTGCGCAACGCACCGGCCCTGGACATCATCCGGGCGCTGCGGCAGTGCGGCGCGCAGGTCAGCTACTACGACCCGCTGGTGCCGTCGGTGGTCCTCGACAACCAGGCTGTGCCCGTGGCGTCCTGGACGCCCACGGTACTCGCCGCGCAGGACTGCGTGGTGCTGGTGACCCCGCACAACCGCATCGCGGCGGACCCGCACTGGAGCGCAGCACCGCTGGTGCTGGACACCCGCAACGTCCTGACGCCGGCCCACAACATCGAAATCCTGTGAATCCGAGCCCCCGATCCCTGCCCGTGGCTCCTGCCGGACTCGACGATCTGCGTGGCGGCGACGCCGAGGACCTCCCCGACGGGCCGGCGCCGGCCCGGGAGGCGAGCAGCGGCGGGCGGACCGCCGCCCCACTCGCGGATCTCCGCCGCCAGCCAACTGCCGTCACCGCCGCCGAAGACGACTCGCGATGACGCAGTCACCCCTACCCAGCAAGGAGTTCCGCATGCATCTCGACGACATCGTCGCGGCGAAGCGGTCGGCCTGGACAGGTGCGCGAGCGCCGGGGTCGACGGCGGGCGGGCGTGCCACGCCCGCCCGTCCCGGCACGTTCGCCGCCGCCCTGAGCGGTACCGACGTGGGCATCATCGCCGAGGTCAAACCGAAGTCGCCGTCAAAGGGCGACCTGCTGCCCCTGGCCGAGGCGGTGCCCCTGGCCCGCACGTACGCCGGAGCGGGCGCCGCCGCGGTGTCGGTCCTGGCCGACACCGCCTACTTCGGCGGCTCGCCGGACCTGGTCGCGCAGGTCGCCAACGACCCCGAGGTCACCGTTCCGGTGCTGTTCAAGGACTTCCTGGTCGACGTACGGCAGGTGCAGCTCGCCCACGACTGCGGTGCCGACGCGGTGCTGGTCATCGTCCGGGCGGTCGACGACGCACTGCTCGCCGACCTCCTCGCGGCCGCCGACGATCTCGGGATCGACGCGCTTGTCGAGACGTTCACCGAAGAGGAGGTGGACCGGGCCGTCCGGGCCGGCGCCCGGATCGTCGGCGTGAACAACCGCGACCTGCGCACCTTCGCGGTCGACCTGGACAACTCGACGCGGCTGCGTCGGTTGATCCCGCCCGCCGTGCTGACGGTGAGCGAGAGCGGCCTGCACACCTCGGCCGACCTGGCCCGCATCGGTGCGCACGGCTTCCACGCCGCGCTGATCGGCGAAAGCCTGCTGACCAGTGACGACCCGGCGGGCAAGCTCCGTTCGCTGCTCGGTGTCCGGATTGCGCAGGCAGTGCGATGAGCGGGTGGTTCGGCGGGTACGGCGGCCAGTTCGTGGCGGAGACGTTGGTGGCTCCGTTGGAGGAGTTGGAGGCGGCGTACCAGAAGGCCCAGGCCAGCGAGGATTTCCTCAGCGAGCTGGACGACCTGTTGAACAGGTTCGTCGGCCGGCCCACCCCGCTTACCAGACTTCGCAGGCTGGCGGTCGAGGCCAACAGTTGCACCCTCTGGCTCAAGCGGGAGGACCTGACCCACACCGGCGCGCACAAGATCAACAACGCGATCGGGCAGGCTCTGCTCGCCCGGCGCATCGGCAAGCGGCGCATCATCGCCGAGACCGGGGCGGGACAGCACGGTGTGGCCGTCGCGGCGGCGTGCGCTCATCTCCAGCTCGACGCGACCATCTACATGGGACGAGTCGACGCCGAGCGGCAGGCACCGAACGTCCAGCGAATGGAGCTGCTCGGCGCCGAAGTGCGTCTGGTCGACAACGGCACGGCGACCCTCAAGGATGCCATCAACGAGGCGATCCGCGACTGGATCGCCCACCCCGACTCCACCCACTACCTGCTCGGCTCGGTGGTCGGACCGCATCCCTTCCCCACCATCGTGCGCGGCTTCCAGTCCGTCATCGGCCGGGAGGCCCGGCAGCAGTTCCTGGACAGCGTCGGCGGTCTGCCCGACGCGGTGGTGGCCTGCGTCGGCGGCGGCAGCAACTCGGTAGGAATGTTCAGCGCGTTCCTCGACGACCCGGTACGCCTGATCGGTGTACAGGCGGCCGGCGAGGGGCTGGGTCCGGGCGGCCGGCACGCCGCACCGCTGCTCTACGGCGAGCCCGGCGTCCTGCAAGGTACCCGCACCTACCTCCTTCAGGACGACGACGGACAGATCCTGCTGACCCACAGCGTGGCACCGGGCCTGGACTACCCCGGCGTCGGACCGGAGCACAGCTATTTCAAGGACACCGGCCGGGTCGAATACCGCACGGCCAGCGACGACCAGGCACTCGCCACCTTCGCGCTGCTCAGCCGCGCCGAGGGGATCATCCCCGCCCTGGAGTCCGCACACGCGGTAGCGGGCGGGCTCGAGCTGGCTGAGGAGCTGCCGCACGGCAGCAACATCCTGGTGAACCTCTCCGGACGCGGTGACAAGGACCTGGTCAGCGCGCTGGCAGCGATACGCGAACGGGATGGAGCAGACAGGTGAGGCGACTTGAGCACGCGTTCGCGGACAGCCAGCGCGAAACCGCGCTGGTGGCATACCTGACCGCCGGTTACCCGAGCCTCGACGAGAGTGTCGATCTTGTCGACGCGGCCTGCGCGGCCGGTGCCGACGTCATCGAACTCGGGGCGCCGTTCTCCGACCCGCTCGGCGACGGTCCGGTCATCCAGGCCACCACCCAGCAGGCGTTGCGCGCCGGCGTGACGGTGGCTGCGACGCTCGACCTGGTGGCCAAGGTGCGGGCCACCGGCAACGACGTGCCGATCATGTTGATGGGCTACTGCAACCCCTTTCTCCGGTACGGGCTGCCGAAACTCTTCGCCGACGCCGCGTCGGCCGGTGCCGACGGCTTCATCGTGCCGGACCTGCCCGCCACCGAGAGCACGGACTGGCTGGTCGAGGCGGAACGGCACAACCTGGGCCAGGTCTTCTTCGCCGCTCCGGGCAGCAGTCCCGAGCGGCTGCGCCGCACCGCGCGACAATCCCGCGGCTTCCTGTACTGCCTCGCCGACAACGGCGTGACAGGTATTCGGGACCGGCTCGCCGACGGGCTCGACGCCTATCTCGCCCGGGTCCGAGCCGTGGCGACCACGCCCGTCGCGGTGGGCTTCGGCATCTCGCGACCGGAACACGTAGGTGCCCTGCGGGGCAAGGTCGACGGCGTCATAGTCGGCAGCGCGCTGCTCAAGCGAATCGGAGCGGCCACCACCCCGCAGCAGCGGATCGCGGAGACGACGGCCCTGATCAGCGAGCTGAAGGCGGCGTGCCGATGAGTGCACCGACGACGACCTCCACCACCAGCGTGGTGCCGTTCTTCAGCGGCGCGACGTCGATCCGCCGGGACTGGGCCGGGCTCGCCGCCAGGCTACGTACGGTCACCGACACGGGACGGTTCACCTTCGGACCGGTGGGCGAGGATCTGGAACGGGCGATCGCGGAGCGTACTGGCGCCCGGCACACGGTGGCGGTGAGCAACGGCACGGACGCTCTGATCATCATGCTGCGGGCGGCGGGGATCGGGCCGGGCGACGAGGTGATCGTTCCCGCGTACACCTTCTTCGCCAGCGCGTCCTCGGTGCTGCACGTCGGCGCCAAGCCGGTCCTGGTCGACATCCAACCCGGCTCCTACGCGTTGGATCCCGAGCGGGTCCGCGCCGCCGTCACGGACCGGACCCGGGCGATCATGCCGGTGCACCTGTTCACCCAGATGGCGGACATGGTGGCGTTGGGCGAGGTGGCCGACGAGCACGGCCTGCAACTGCTGGAGGACAGCGCCGAAGGCATCGGCATGCACATCGACGGCCGGCACGCCGGCCGCTTGGGCAGGGCCGGGGTGCTCTCGTTCTTCCCCACCAAGACGCTCGGCGCCCTGGGTGACGCGGGCATGCTGCTCACCGACGACGAGGATCTCGCCCGCACGGCACGCCAACTGCGCTGCCACGGTCAGCCGAGCGACGGCTCCTACGAGTACCTCGAACTCGGCTACAACAGCCGCTGCGACGAGGTGCAGGCCGCGTTCCTGCTGTGGCGGCTGGAGTCGTTGGACGCGGAGATCACCCGGCGCGCGGACGTGGCGGCACGCTACGACCACCTGCTCGGCGAACTCGCGCCGCTGGTACGTACCCCTTGGCTCGCTCCTGCCCGCAAGCAGAGCAACCTCGTCTACTACGTCTACCTGATCGAGTGTGAACGACGTGACGAGTTGGTCGCGTACCTGACCTCCCACGGCGTGGGCACCGAGGTGTACTACCCCCGGCCGCTCACCGAGCAGCCCTGCCTGATCGCCCGGGCCGGGGTGGACCAGCCGGTACCTGTCGCGAAGGCGGCCAGCCAGCGGGCGGTCGGCCTGCCGATGTATCCGGACCTGACCGACGAGCAGGTCGACCGGGTGTGCGAGCTGATTCACGAGTTCTACCGGGAGCGACAGTGACCATGACAGTCCCGTACTTCGACTACCCCACCCGGTACGCCGGGTGGACCGAGGACGTCCTGGACGCGGTCCGGGAGGTCGGCGAGTCGGACGAGTTCATCCTCAAGTCCCGGGTCGCGGCCCTGGAAACGGCCGTGGCGCGGCGGACCGGCGCCGCCGAGGCCATCGCGGTCGCCAGCGGCACCGGCGCGTTGACGGTGATCCTCACGGCCATGGACATCGGACCCGGCGACGACGTGGTGACCCCCGCCTTCTCGTTCATCTCCTCGGCCAGCACCGTGGCGCTGCGCGGCGCCCGTCCGGTCTTCGCCGACGTCGACTACGACACGGCGATGCTGACCGTGGCGACCGTCGAGGCCGTCCGCACCCCGGCGAGCCGGGCTGTCGTGCCGGCGTACCTCTTCGCGAGCAGCCCCGACATGCCGGCGCTGCGGGCACTGGCCGACCGCCACTCGATGCGCCTGATCGAGGACAGCGCCGTCGCGCTGGGCGGTCAGGTCGCGGGCCGACCCGCCGGCCGCCACGGCGACGCCGGGGTGTACTCCTTCTTCCCCGGCAAACCGCTTGGCGGAATCGGGGACGCCGGCATGATCGTCACCGACGATCCGGAGCTGGCCACCACCTGCCGGATGCTGCGCAACCACGGTCAGGACCTGAAGGTCCGGTTCCTGCACCACCTGGTCGGCTTCAACAGTCGGATGGACGAGGTCACGGCGCTGTTCCTGCTGCGCCGGCTGCCGCACCTCGACCAGTTCCTCGCCGAGCGTCGCCGGCTGGCCCGCCAGTACGGCGAACTGCTGCGCGAGGCCGCGCCCATCGTGCTGACGCCCCCCGGGGACCTCACCGAGCAGGCCGTCTACACCTACGTGGTACGCGCGCCACAGCGCGACGACCTCCGCTCCTACCTGGCCGGACGCGGCATCGAGACGAAGGTCTACTATCCCCGGCCGCTACACCTGCAACCCGCGTTCCGGCACCTCGGCCACGGGACGGGTGACTTCCCGGTCGCCGAGCGCCTGTCCCGCGAGTGTCTGGCGCTGCCGTTGCATCCGGAACTGCCCGCCGGAACCGTCGAGCGGGTCGTCGAGGAGATCGCCGGCTTCTACCGGCAGGGCGCATGACAGCGGTGGGACTCTGGGCCAGCCGGGTCTGCGGCATCGGTGACGAGGCCGCACCGGGCCTGGTGAGACAGCTCGACGTGCACCGCGACCTGGGCATGTCCGGGGTGGAGCTGCGTACGATCGACGGCCGGGGTCTGCACGAACTCGGCACCGACGAGGTGGCCGACCTGCGTCGGCAGATCGACGCCAGCGGTCTGCGGGTACCGGTGCTGGACACACCGATCGGCAACTGGTCCACCACGGTCGCCACCGACCTCGACACCGAACTGTCGATCCTGAACCGCACCGCGACGGTCGCACGTGCGCTGGACTGTCGGTGGCTACGGATCATGTCGTACCCCAACTGCGGCTGGCCGGACGACGCGTGGGCCGCGGAGTCGCTGCGGCGGATGCGGTTGCTCACCGACGAGGCACGCCGGCTCGGCGTCGTGCTGCTGCACGAGAACTGCCAGGGATGGGCGGGGGCCTGCGCCGCCAACACGCTGCGCATGCTCGAACACGTCGACAGTCCACACCTCAGGCTGATCTTCGATGTGGGCAACGGCCTGGCGTACGGCTACCAGGCCGAGGAGTTCCTCGCGCAGGTGCTGCCCTGGGTCGAACACGTCCACATCAAGAACGGCCACCGCGACCCGGACGGCCAGGCCCGGTTCACCCTGCCCACCGCCGGTGAGCTGGACCTGTCCGCCTGCATCCGCCGGCTGGAAGCGGCGGGCTACCGGGGCTGGTACAGCCTGGAGCCACACGTGGCGCACATTCCGCACCTGCAGGTCTCGGACGACCCGGAGCGGTTGGAGCAGAGTTACCGGGCCTACGCGACGGCCTTCCGCGACATCGTCGAAGGGACGGCCCAGCCGTGACAGCCTGCTGGACGGAGATCGACCTGGACTGGTTGCGGCAGTTCATGGCGGTGGACTCGGTGTCGCCGTTGGAGGGCGGACGGATCGCCGCCACCCGGCAGGCGCAGGAGGTGTTCCTCGCCGGTGCGTCCGCGCGCGGCTTCCAGGTCCGCCACTACGACAGCCCTACCGCGCAGAGCCTGAGGTCCGGGGAGATCCCGATGCCGGTACGGCGGGTGCTGGAGGCCGACCCCGACACCTTCCTCGCTGCCCAACCGTCCCTGGTGGTGACCATGGGCGACCCGGCACCACCGGAGCGACGGCTGGTCATCAACTTCCACGTCGACACCGTCGGCCCGCACATCGAGCCGCGCCTCGACGGCGACATCCTGCACGGCCGGGGTGCCGTCGACGACAAAGGACCAGGGGTGGCCGCCGCGGTGGGTGTCGCCGCCGCGTTCGCGGATGATCCCTCGCTGGCCCGACGCATCGAGGTCATGCTCACCAGCGTGCCGGGTGAGGAGGGCGGCGCGATGGGTGTCCTGGGCACCCGATGGCTGGTGCGGCAGGGCTACACGGGTCGACTGATGCTGTTCGCCGAGCCCACCGGCGGTCGGGTGATGGACGCCTGTACGGCGGCGATGACCCCTCGACTCCGGGTGCTCGGCGAGGGCAGCACGGACGACCATCCCGCCGACGCACACAACGCCACTGTGGCGCTGGGTTTCCTCGCGGATCATCTGGTCCGCGCCGTCGGCCCCCGGGCCGCCGCCCTCGGCGCCAAGCTCTGCGTCGCCGGTCTGCACACGGGGACCGCGCACAACCGGGTGTACGGCGAGGGCGAGTTGCTGCTCAACATCGCCTACCGGGACCAGGCCAGCGCCCAGACCCTCGCGCACGAGCTGGAGCGGGCGGTCAAGGAGGCCCGTGACGTCTTCGCCACGGCACACCTCGGCAACCCGTTCACCGCCCGCCTCGTCGACGACTGGGATCGGGTGGTGCGGTTGGACTGGCTCAAGCGTGGGCTGCCGGTGCTCGACAACCGCGACCCCGAGATGGAAGCCCTGCTCGCCGCTGCCGGTTTTCCCCGCCACGACGGCCTGGCCGACGGCAGCGCCTTCACCTGTGACGCGATCTGGGCCGGCGGGCCCGGCCGGTACGTCGCGGTGTGCGGGCCGGGCCGACTCGACGAGAACGGCGCGCACACCGCAGCCGAGTGGGTGCGCGTCGACGACCTGGCGACCTACGCGGGACAGATCCGTGACCTCGTGGTGCGCTTCGGCGCCCACGTGCCGACACAGTAACGGGAGAGACATGACCAACAGCGTGACGGTCGAGCACACGCAGCTCACCGCATTCGTACGGACGGTTCTGCGGCGATGTGGACTCCACGAGCCGGCGGCGAGCACGGCCACCGAGGTCATCTGCTACGCCGACATCCACGGCTTCACCACCCACGGCACCAACGCGTTGGCCGGGATCTACGCCCCGCGCCTGCGCGGCGGGAGCATTCGACCCGACGCGCAGCCCAAGGTCGTGGTCGAGACCGCGACCACTGCTGTCGTGGACGGCGACAACGGCCTGGGAGCCGTCACGATGGTGACCGCCGTCGACCTGGCCGCGGCCAAGGCGCGTGACCTCGGCCTCGGCATGGTGACGGTACGCAACAGCAGCCACTTCGGCAGCGCCGGCTACTACGCCAGCCGGGTCGCCGCGAACGGTCTGATCGGGATCGTCATGTCCAACTGCGGCGCACAGGGTGTCGTCCCACCGCTGGGCGGTGTCAAGCGGCTGCTCGGCACCAATCCGCTGAGCGCGGCGGTGCCGGTCTCCCACGGTGCGCCGTTCGTCCTGGACATGAGCGCCACCGCCGTGGCCACCGGCAAGATCCGGGCAGCCCAGCGCGAAGGACGGCCGGTCCCCGAGGGCTGGCTGGTCTCCGCCGACGGGTCGACCACCACCGACCCCGACGCGTACTTCGACGGGCACGCCGACGTGGCCTGGCTGGGCGGCACCGCGCAGACCGGTGGCGCCAAGGGGTACGGCCTCGCGCTGCTCGTCGACCTGTTGTGCGGACCGTTGGCCGGAGCCGCGTACGGGCCCCGGCCGGAGGCGCTGACCGAGACCGAACCGGCCGAGGACGTGAACATCGGCCAGGTGGCCCTCGTGATCGACCCCGCCGCGTTCGGCGTCGCTGACGTTTTCCGGACCGAGACCCGCGCGCTGTTGGACACGGTGTCGGCGTCCCCCGCCGCACCCGGACAGCGGGTGACCTACCCGGGGGCTCCGGAGGCGGAGCGGGCCGCGGCGTCGTACGCCGAAGGGATCCGGCTCCCGCACCACGTCGCCGTCCAGTTGGTACGGCTCGGCGCCGAACTCGACGTGACCGTCCCGGTCGCGCTGGCTGGGGCGGGATCGGCATGAGGGTCGGCGTCATCGGCCTCGGTGTGATCGCTCCGTACTTCCTGCGGGCCATCGACGACGACGAGCACCTCACACTGACCGCCGTATGTGATCGCAACGACACGAAGCTCGCGGACTTCGCCGACGGCACCCGTGACGTGGCGACCTACACCGACCACCGCGAACTCCTCGCCTCGGGTCTGGTCGACGCGGTCGTGCTGACCCTGCCGAACGCGGTGCACGCCGAGGTCGCCGCCGACGCGCTACGCGCCGGGATGCACGTCTGCTGCGAGAAGCCGATGACCGTGCGTCTGGCGGACGCACACACGCTCGTCGCGTTGGCGCGGGAGTCCGGTCGGACGCTGTTCACCGCCTTTCACCGGCGGTACAACCGCAACGTGGCCGCGCTGCGCCTCGGAGTCGGCGACCCGGAGGCCATCGAGCGTCTGGTGTGCCGCTACTCCGAGCGCATCGAGGAGCACACCGGATCGGAGGCGTGGTACCTCGACCAGGATCTGGGCGGCGGCGGCTGTGTCATCGACAACGGCCCGAACGCGCTGGACGCGGTACGCACGATCGTCGGCCACCTGGAAATGGTCGACGCCACCATCGGGGATGTCCGCCGCGGGGTGGAGTTCTGCGCCGAACTCCACCTGCGCTCCCGCAGCGGAGTGCAGGTCACCGTCGAACTGGACTGGGCTCTGCCCTCGGGCGAGCTCAAGGACATCACCGTGTACGGAAAGGACGGCTCGGTCCGGTCGGCCGACATGCTTGCCGGATTCCCCGGGTTCAAGAGCTCCCTCGACCACGAGTACGCCGCGATCATGGCCGATTTCCGGCACGCGGTGTCGCTCGGTGACGCGTACACCGATGCGGGCCCGGACATCGTCGCTCTGGTCGAGCAGGCGTACGCGGTCGCCCGGCGCAAGGAACCACGGCTGCGTACGTCATCGAAGCGACCGACCATGGCGCGGTTCGTGAAGCTGTTGTTCCACAGGCGCGACGAACGCGGCATGACCATGTCGCAGTGGCTGTCGCGGTGTGTCCGACAGGGTGAGATCCACGAGCTGGTGACGACCACGGACCAGCCGACCCGGCCAGGTGACCGGGTGGACGCTGTCGGTTTCCTCGGATTCGTCGAGTTCAGCACGGCCACCGTCGTGCAGCGGGGCGACGTGGTGGTCTGCAACGGGCAGCGGATCGGCACCGTCGCCGGTTTCGACGAGTGCCACTGGCCCAACCACTACAACATCCTCATCGACACCGAACGCATCCTCACGGCCGAGGACCTAAGCTTGCAGGTCGGCGATTCGCTGCAACTTCTGGAGGCTGTGCGATGACTGCTCAAGCACACCTGCCGATGGCCGAGGTCACCGTTTCCCCGCAGGTCGCGGCAGCATTTCCCGATGTCAGGGTGCTGTGTGTCGAGGCCGAGGTGGGCGGTGGTGACGCCATCGCAGGCGAGGTGCAGGAGCGTTGGACGCGGGAGCACGGCAGGTGGCACGGGGTGGCGAAGGCAGAGATCCGCGCCCACCCCGCGGTCGACGCCTACCGACGCTTCTCCCGGCAGATCGGCGTGGACCCGGACCGCCAGCCGCCGTCGATCCAGGCACTTGTCGAGCGCGGCCTGCGGACGAAGCCGCTCGGCAACTGGCCAAAGATCAATCCCACCGTGGACGCGGTGAACGTGACAGCGGTGGCGACCATGGTCGCTCTCGGCGTGTTCGACGCGGAGCGGCTCTCCGGTCCCGTCCGGCTGGCCCTGAGTCAGGGCGGCGAGAGCCTGCGACCGATAGGTGCCCAGGAGGACGTGACGGTGGAGTCGGACCGGCTGGTCCTGGCCGACGACGCTCGGGTGCTGTCGCTCTTCGCCCACCGCGACGGCGTACACCAGGCGGTCCGGGCGGACACCCGCCGGGTGTTGCTCCTCGCATGCGTGGTCGACGGCATCGACCCCGCTCAGGCGGCGGACGCGCTACGGCAATCCGCCGACCTGCTCGACCGGCGCTGACCGGCGGCTGGCCGGCCGCTGGCCCTCGTGGCCGGCCGCTCCGCCGCCGGGTCGACGCCGGGGAGGGAGCATGCCCAGGCTCACACCCGCCCCGACCAGCACGGCGCCGAGCAGGACCTGGAGCGACAGTGTCGTGGTGTCGATCCCGACGGCGATGAGGGTGGCAGCCACCGGGACGAGGCCCGCCAGCAGGCCGGCACGGTCCACACCCAGCGACCCGACGGCGGCGTACCACAGGGCGAACGCCACCGCGGTGACGAAGACCGCGAGGAAGGCGAGCGACAGCACCTCCACGCCGGTGGGCACGGTGGCGACGTCGCCCCGCTCGACGAGCAGGGCGGCCACGGCGAGCATGACACCGGCGAGCGCGCAGGTGTAAGCGCTGACCCGTACCGGCCCGAGTCGGGGCAGCAGCGGGACGGCGAGCAGGGAGAAGAGGCACTCACCGGCCAACGCGCCGAGGGACCACAGCACGCCGGGCAGACTGAAGTGCCCCCCGCCGAGGACGATGCCGACTCCGACCACCACGATCACCGCCGATGTCGCCACGAGCGGCGACGGCCGACGACCCGCCAGCAGCGGCCCGCTGATGGCGAGCACCAGCGGAGCCGCCCCGACGATGGCTCCGAGCACCGGAGGGTCGGTGTACCTCGCGGCCTGAAGCAGGCACACGTTGAACGCTGCCAGACCGGTTGCGGCGAGCAGGGCGAGTCGGACCCAGTCCGACCGGCCCACCCGGACCCAGGGCAGCCGGCGCAGCCACAGATAGCCCAGCAGCAGGAAAGCCGCGGCCGTGTAGCGCCAGGCCTGACCGGCCAACACCGGATAGTCGGTGAGCAGCGGACTGACGGCAGCGGAACTGCCCACGAGGGCCATCGCGAGCGCCCCGCTGATCAACCCCGTACGGTAACCGGTCACAGCCATTGCGTGAGCATAAGACCTTGGCACTCACGGCGGTGACCCTCGGCGTGCCGGTACGGCGGGCTCAGCCCCCGCCGCGCCTGTTACGCAGGGCGGCGAGGGCCTCGGCGAGGATCGCCTCCCCCTCGGCGTCGGTACGACGTTCCTTCACGTACGCCAGGTGGGTCTTGTACGGCTCGGCCCGGGTCCGGCCCGGCGGATCCTGGGCGTCCTGGCCGGCGGGCAGCCCGCAGCGGGGGCAGTCCCAGACGGTCGGGGCCGCCACGTCGGCGACGATCCGGATGTCGGTGCGGTGCCCGTTGCGGCACCAGTAGCTCACCGACCGGCACGGGACCGGCTGGTGGCGTTCGGGGGGACGTGGGGGCGCGGACCCGACGCGGGCGCCCCGGATGACGTGGCCGTTCGGCACGGCGCTGACTCCTGTCGTCGGAGGGGACCGCCGTCGACAGGGGTGGACGGCGGGCGACGCGGTGCAGCGGGTGAAACGGACTGCGCGCGGCCCGCCGAGTGACGGACCGCGCGCAGATTGTACGCCTGTGGGGTCGGATCAGACGCCCGTACCCACTTCGAGCCGGAGCCAGAGGCCGAGCCCGATGATGCAGGCGAACCAGACGATGCCCACCAGGACGGTGTAGCGGTCCAGGTTCTTCTCTGCCACCGACGAGCCGGCCAGGCTGGAGCTGACACCGCCACCGAACATGCTGGACATCCCACCGCCCTTACCCCGGTGCAGCAGGATCAGCAGGACGAGCAGGAAGCTCGTGATGACCAGCAACACGATCAACGTGTAGGCGAACCAGATCGGCATGGCGGGGGTCAGTCCTCTCGTTACGATCCTCGCCCGGACAGTTCGGGCACGGCGGCACCGACCGGCGGACGGGCGGAGTCAAGGATAGCGAGCGATCAGCCGGTGATGTGCTCCGGGAACCGGCAGATCTTCGCGAACTCCTCGGCGTCCAGGCTGGCACCGCCCACCAGGGCGCCGTCCACGTCCGGCTGCGCCATGATCGAGGCGACGTTCGACGACTTGACCGAGCCGCCGTAGAGGATCCGTACGCCGTCGGCGGTGGCCTGGTCCACGGTCTCGGCCAGCCGGGCCCGCAGCGCGCCGCACACCTCCTGGGCGTCCTCCGGGGTGGCCGTCTTGCCGGTGCCGATCGCCCAGACCGGCTCGTACGCGACCACCACCCGGAGAACCTGCTCCGGGCTGAGCCCCTTGAGGGCGGCGTCGAGCTGGTCGGTGCAGTGCGCCACGTGGGTGCCCTGCTCCCGGACGTCCAGCCCCTCCCCCACGCAGAGGATCGGGGTGAGTCCGTGGGTCAGGGCCGCCTGCACCTTGGCACCCACCAACGCGTCGTCCTCACGGTGGTACTGCCGCCGTTCGGAGTGCCCGACCACCACGTACGTGCAGCCGAGCTTGGCCAGCATCGAGCCGGCGATCTCCCCGGTGTACGCGCCGGAGGCGTGCGGTGACAGGTCCTGTCCGCCGTAGCCGATGAGCAGCTTGTCGCCCTCCACCACGGTCTGCACCGTGCGCAGGTCGGTGAACGGCGGCAATACCACCGTCTCCACCTCGGTCAGCTGCTTCTCGGTGAGGCTGGCCGCCAGCTTCTGCACCAGCAGGTTGGCCTCGAGGTGGTTGAGGTTCATCTTCCAGTTGCCGGCCATCAACGGCCGGCGGGGGGCGCTCGCCATCAGTTCTCCAGAGCCGCGATGCCGGGGAGGGTCTTGCCCTCCAGGTACTCCAGGGACGCGCCACCGCCGGTGGAGATGTGCCCGAAGGACTTCTCGTCCAGGCCCAGGGCCCGCACCGCGGCGGCGGAGTCACCACCACCGACCACACTGAACGCGTCCGAGCCGGCGATCGCCTCGGCCACCCCACGGGTGCCGTGCGCGAACGCGGGCATCTCGAACACGCCCATCGGGCCGTTCCAGAAGATCGTCCGGGCACCCTTGAGCGCGGCGGCGAAGCCCGCCACCGTCTTCGGGCCGACGTCCAGCCCCACCCGCTTGCTGGGGATGCCGTCGGCCGGCACGGTGTCGTGCGCGGCGTCCGGGGCGAACGCGTCGGCGGCCACCACGTCGACCGGAAGCATGATCTTGCCCTCGGAACGCTCCAGCAGGTTGCGGCAGGTCTCCACCATCTCCGCCTCCAGCAGGGAGGAGCCGACCTCATGGCCCTGGGCCTTGAGGAAGGTGAAGCACATGCCACCACCGATGAGGAGCCGGTCGACCTTGGGCAACAGCGCCTCGATCACGGCGAGCTTGTCGGAGACCTTCGACCCGCCGAGCACCACCACGTACGGCCGCTCGGGGTCGCCGGTGAGTTGCGACAGCACCTCCACCTCGCGCAACACCAACCGGCCGGCGAAGTGCGGCAGCCGGGCGGGCACGTCGTGGACGCTCGCGTGCTTGCGGTGCACCGCGCCGAACGCGTCGTCGACGTAGACGTCACCGAGGGCGGCGAGCTGGTCGGCGAAGGCGGCCCGCTCGGCGTCGTCCTTGCTGGTCTCACCCTTGTTGAAGCGGAGGTTCTCCAGCAGCGCCACCTCGCCGTCGGCGAGCGCCGCCACCGTCGCCCGGGCGGACTCGCCGACCGTGTCGGTGGCGGCGTGCACCGGCGTGCCGAGCAGCTCGCCGAGCCGCCCGGCGACCGGGGCGAGACTGAACTGCGGGTCCGGCGCGCCCTTCGGCCGGCCCAGGTGGGAACAGACGACCACCTTGGCGCCGGCCTCGGTCAGCGCGCCCAGGGTCGGCAGCACCGCCCGGATCCGACCGTCGTCGGTGATCTGGCCGGTCTGCTTGTCGAGGGGGACGTTCAGGTCGGCGCGCACCAGCACGCGCCGACCCGAGACCCCCTCGGCGAGCAGGTCGTCGAGGTTACGGATGCTCACAGCGACGAACCAACCAGCTTCACCAGGTCGACCAGGCGGTTGGAGTAGCCCCACTCGTTGTCGTACCAGCCGACGACCTTGACCTGGTTGCCGATGACCTTGGTCAGCGGCGCGTCGAAGATGCAGGACGCCGGGTCGGTGACGATGTCGGCGGAGACGATCGGGTCCTCGTTGTAGGTCAGGATGCCCCGCAGCGGGCCTTCGGCGGCGGCCTTCAGAGCTGCGTTGACCTCGTCCACCGAGGTCTCCCGACCGACCGTCACGGTGAGGTCGGTGGCGGAACCGGTCGGGATCGGCACCCGCAGTGCGTACCCGTCGAGCTTGCCCTTGAGGTCCGGCAGCACCAGGCCGATGGCCTTCGCCGCGCCGGTCGAGGTCGGCACGATGTTCAGCGCGGCGGCCCGGGCCCGCCGCAGGTCCTTGTGCGGCGCGTCCTGGAGGTTCTGGTCCTGGGTGTACGCGTGGATGGTGGTCATCAGACCCTGCTGGATGCCGAACGTGTCGTGCAGCACCTTCGCCATCGGCGCCAGGCAGTTGGTGGTGCAGGAGGCGTTCGAGATGATGTTGTGGCTGGCCGGGTCGTACTGGCCGTCGTTGACGCCCATCACGACCGTGACGTCCTCGTTCTTCGCCGGAGCGGAGATGATGACCTTCTTGGCCCCGCCGTCGATGTGCGCCTTGGCCTTGGTGGCGTCGGTGAAGAAGCCGGTCGACTCGATGACCACGTCCGCGCCGACGTCGCCCCACGGCAGCGCCGCCGGGTCCTTCTCGGCGTACGCCTTGATGGACTTGCCACCGACGGTGATCTCGTCGGCGGTGGCCTTGACCTCCTGCGGGAGGCGGCCCAGGATGCTGTCGTACTTGAGCAGGTGGGCGAGCGTCGCGTTGTCGGTCAGGTCGTTGACGGCCACGACCTCGACGTCAGCGCCGGACGCCAGCACTGCCCGGAAGAAGTTACGGCCGATCCGGCCGAAGCCGTTGATGCCAACCCGGATGGTCACAGGTCCCATCTCCTCGCGTTCTGGTCCGCCGGCGTGGAGACCCTCGGCCGGCGAAGTGGTGTGCGCCGACCGTTGGAGCCGGCCGTTGACTGTTCATCCCGGCCACCCCGCCGCGGTCCGAGGGACCTGACCGCCGTCGAGGCGGTGGGTACGGCGGGGAGCACCGGTGCCGGCCCCCTTGCCGTACGCAGCGACCTTATCCGAGCGCGCTCAGCCACGCTGCGCCGGGTGGTCGCCCCACCGTCCTATCAGACCACGAGCATGTCGGGCGTGACGGCCGCTTCGGTATCCGGGATGCCGAGGTCGCGGGCCCGCTTGTCGGCCAACGCCAGCAACCGGCGGATCCGCCCGGCGATGGCGTCCTTGGTCAGCGGCGGGTCGGCCAGCGCGCCCAGTTCCTCCAGGGACGCCTGCCGGTGCTCCAGGCGCAGCCGGCCGGCCGAGGTCAGGTGCTCCGGCGCGTCGTCGGCGAGGATCTCCAGCGCCCGGGTCACCCGGGCCGCGGCGGCGACCGCCGCCCGGGCCGAACGCCGCAGGTTGGCGTCGTCGAAGTTCGCCAGCCGGTTGGCCGTCGCCCGCACCTCGCGCCGCACCCGGCGCTCCTCCCAGGCCAGCACGCTGGAGTGGGCACCGATGCGGGTGAGCAGCGCGGCGATCGCGTCGCCGTCCTTGACCACCACCCGGTCGACGCCGCGTACCTCACGGTTCTTGGCGGTGATGCCCAGCCGCCGCGCCGCGCCGACCAGCGCCAACGCCGACTCCGGCCCGGGACAGGTGATCTCCAGGGCGCTGGACCGGCCCGGCTCGGTCAACGAGCCGTGCGCCATGAACGCGCCCCGCCAGGCCGACACCGCACAGCAGACGCTGGCGGCGACGACGTGCGGCGGCAACCCGCGTACCGGCCGACCGCGCACGTCGAGCAGCCCGGTCTGCCGGGCCAGCGCCTCGCCGTCCTTGACCACCCGGACGATGAAGTGGCTGCCCTTGCGCAACCCACCGGAGGCAAGCACGTGGATCTCGCTCGGATAGCCGTATACCTCGGCGATCTCGCGCCGCAGCCGCCGGGCCACCGCGCCGGTGTCGAGCTCGGCCTCCACCACCACCCGCCCGGACACGATGTGCAGCCCACCGGCGAACCGCAGCAGCGCCGCCATCTCCGCCCGCCGGCAGCAGGGCTTGGGCACGTCGACCCGACTCAGCTCGTCCTTGACTGCAGCCGTCATCGCCATTGTGCGTCCCCTCACGGACCGGTTCCGGCGTGTCGCCGGAGATTACGTACGTGTCTAACGATCGGCGCCCAGTACAGGCACCAGGGCGGCGCCCAGAGCAGCCGGATCATGACGGGGCGTGCCGTCGTCGACCGCGACGGGAGCGAGGACCAGCCGGGCTCCCAGGGATTCTGCCGCACCGTGGACCGGTTCGGGGTCACCGACCGCCTTCGCGTCGGCGAGCACGAAGTCGACAGTCAGCTCCGGCAGGTACCAGCGCAGCGCCGCCAGGTGATCGGCGACCGAGAGACCGAGGGTCTCCTTCTCGGCGGCGAGGTTGAGGGTGACCAGCCGCCGGGCCGGGCTGGCCAGGATCGCCGCGGCGAGCTGCGGCACCAGCAGGTGCGGCAGCACGCTGGTGTACCAGCTGCCCGGCCCGAAGATCAGCCAGTCGGCGGCGCCGATCGCGGCGACCGCCTCGACACACGCCGCCGGCGCCTGCGGGGTGAGCCGCAGCGACTCGACCCGGCCCGTGGTGACCGCGACCTGGTGCTGTCCGCGTACGGTGCACACCTCGTCGGGACGCGCGGGGTCGGCTCCACGGACCCGGGCCTCGATGTCGACCGGCTGACGGGACATCGGCAGCACCCGGCCGACCGAGCCGAGCATCGCCCCCGCGTGCTCCAGGGCGGCCACCGGGTCGCCGAGCAGCTCCATCAGCCCGCAGAGCACCAGGTTGCCCACCGCGTGCCCGGCCAACCCGTCGACCCGGCCGCCTGGCGCCAGCTCGGCGAAGCGGTGCTGGAACAGCCCCGCGCTGCGCCGGGTGGCGGGGTGGTCGCCGGCCAACGCCACCAGTGCCTGCCGCAGGTCGCCGGGGGGCAGTCCGCCCCGTTCGGCGCGCAGCCGGCCGCTGGAGCCGCCGTCGTCGCCGACGGTCACCACCGCCGTGATGTCCAGGTCCAGCTCCGGCGCGCAGCGCCGCAACGCCCGCAGCGAGGCGGCCAGGCCGTGCCCGCCACCGAACGCCACCACCCGGATCGTCATTCCCGCCCCAGGTCGCGGTGCTGGGCGTTGGCGGCCAGCCCGGCGCGACGCAGCCGGGCCGCCAGCTCCTCGGCGATCGCCACGCTACGGTGCTTGCCGCCGGTGCAACCGACCGCCACGGTGAGGTACCGCTTGCCCTCCCGCTCGAAGCCGGCCGTGGTGGCGTTCACCAGGTCCGCGTACGCGTCGACGAAGGCGTTCGCGCCCTCCTGCCCCAGCACGTACGCGCTGACCGCCTCCTCACGCCCGGTGTGCTCGCGCAGCTCGGGCACCCAGTACGGGTTGGGCAGGAACCGGGCGTCCATCACGAAGTCGGCGTCCGGCGGCAGGCCGTACTTGAAGCCGAAGGAGATCACGGTCAGCCGCAACCGGCGGGCGTCCTCCCCGCCGAACAGCTCCTCGACCCGGCGGCGCAGCTGGTTCACGTTCAGGTGGCTGGTGTCGATGATGACGTCGGCCTGTTCGCGGGCCTCCTCCAGCAGCCCCCGCTCGACGGCGATGCCGTCGGCGAGCCGGCCGTCGCCCTGCAACGGATGCGAGCGCCGCACGCTCTCGAACCGGCGGATCAGCACCTCGTCGTCGGCGTCGACGAAGACGACCCGGGGGGCGTAGCCACGCTCCTTCAGCTCCCGGATCGCCTCCGCCAGATCGGTGGAGAAGGCCCGGGAACGCACGTCCAGCACCATCGCGGTACGCCGGGCGGCCCCACCCGCCTTCACGGCCAGCTCGGCCATGTCCAGCAGCAGCGCCTGCGGCAGATTGTCGACGACGTAGAAGCCGACGTTCTCCAGCGCCCGGGCCACGGTGCTGCGGCCACCACCGGACAGCCCGGTGACCACGACCAGTGTGGTGTCCGTTTCGGCGGGCACCGCGGTCTGCTCACCGGGTACGCCCGCACGGTGACCGGTCGTGTGCGCCTCGCCCACCCGTCAACCCTCCAACCGTGCCGCCCCGGTCGATACCGACCAGGCATGGTCAAGCAGCGACTCTAGCTCGCCGGTGTCCGGCTTCGCGGACGCACCGCCGCCGCCATGTCTCGCCCCGCCGTCCCCCTGCGCTGCCTCAACCTGCGCAACAGTCTGCGGGCTGAACGATTGCGCCCGGTGAAGCAGAGCAAAGGATTGGAAGCTGATCGTGTCGGCTGACTGACGGCGGGCGACGTGCGACGCGGCTATCCTCCGGCCATGGGCAGGCACGGGGCGCGGCTGCGCTGGGTGGTCGCCCTCGTGTCGGTCACGGTCGCGGTGCTGGCCACGGTGGACCGCTACGTCGACCGCGAGCGGGAGTGGACACGCGGCGGCGACCAGGTGACGGTGACCGTCGAGGCCGTGCTGCCGGAGCCTGACCAGGTGGCGGGCGCTGCCGTCGACTTCGGCTGGCCCGAGCCGGTGGACAACGTCATCGGTACCACCGACCGGCAGTCGGTGGTGTTGCGGCTGCGCTGGTCCGGGCCGCACAGAAAGGGCCACTACCAGGTCATCCTGCTCGACGGCCGGGTGGCACCGGCCCGGGTGGTGCAGCCCTACGCCGGCTGGGACGCCGACGGCGACACCGGTTCCAACTGGGCCGGAGCGTACGACGTGCTGGCCGAGCGGTACGGCTGGCTCGCCGACACCGCCGCCCGGGAGGAGCCCGACGGCACGTTCACCACCCCGCCGAACGTCGGCGCGGTGGGCACCCGCGCGACCGCCGACGGCGGTCTGGTCGCCGTCTTCCGACTGCTGCCCGACGCCCTCCCGATGACCGACCCGTCGCGCCTGGTGGTGGCGTTCTGCTACGTCGATCCCGACGGTGACGTGCGCTGGGCCAAACGGATCCCGGTCCCACCTGCCCGATAACCGCCCCCGCAGACCCCGGACCCCACGTTGACCTTCACCCCACCGAGTCCGATCTGACCTCCTGACAACCCTGGCACCTGCCCGTGGTCACAGACGCCAGTCACGCCCCGCCGGCTCCGAACCGTCGCTGCCCTGGTCAGCGGCGGCGGCGTACGCCAACAGCCGGGACTCCAGTACCCGGTCGGCGGCAGCCCACTCGGCGAGCAGCTGCGCCAACCGCCGGGAGGGAATCGTGTACGCCAGTTCGGTCAGCTCGACGACCTTGGAGTCGATCTCCACGGCCGACGGTGGTGTCGCCTGAGACGACCAGGCGAATCCGTCATCCAGAGCCGCGACCGCCAGCGCCACCGCATGGCCACACAGCTCCTCCGCCGCCGGGCAGTCGCACGGCAGCTTCGCTCCGGAGCGTGGCAGCGTAGGTAGTCGACACGCCGGGGTGAGAACAGCTGGACTGCCACAGATCCGATGAGGCGCGCGAGCCCGTCGGGGATGGCTCGTAGAATCCTCGGATGGTCTCTCCCGCCGACGTGAGCGTCACCGACCTGGCCAGCTCCGACGCCCCGAGCGGGGAGAAGGTGACAGTCGCCCTTGAGGTGCTGCGGCGGGTCTTCGGGTACGACTCGTTCCGGGGCTTCCAGCGGGAGGTCATCGACCACGTGGTGGCCGGCGGGGACGCCCTGGTGCTGATGCCGACCGGCGGCGGCAAGTCGTTGTGCTACCAGATCCCCGCGCTGGTCCGCGACGGCGTCGCCGTGGTGATCTCGCCGCTGATCGCGCTCATGCAGGACCAGGTCGACGCGCTCACCGCGGTCGGCGTACGGGCCGGCTTCCTCAACTCCACCCTCGACCCGGACACCCGCCGGCTGGTCGAGGCGGAGTTCGTGGCCGGTGAGATCGACCTGCTCTACCTCGCGCCGGAGGCGCTGGCCAGCCGGGCCACGCTGAGCCTGTTGGACCGGGGTCGGATCGGCCTGTTCGCCATCGACGAGGCGCACTGCGTCTCGCAGTGGGGCCACGACTTCCGGCCCGACTACCTCAACCTGTCGATGCTGCACGAACGCTGGCCGGGCGTGCCCCGCATCGCGCTGACCGCCACCGCCACCAGCGCCACCCGGTCCGAGATCGCCACCCGTCTCAGCCTCACCGAGGCGCGGCACTTCGTGGCCAGCTTCGACCGACCCAACATCCAGTACCGGATCGTGCCGAAGCGGGAGCCGCGCAAGCAGCTGCTCGCCCTGCTGCGCGACGAACACCCAGGCGAGGCGGGCATCGTCTACTGCCTGTCCCGCGCTTCGGTGGAGAAGACCGCCGAGTTCCTGGTCGCCAACGGCGTCGACGCCCTGCCCTACCACGCCGGTCTGGACGCGGCGACCCGCGCCGCCAACCAGCAGCGCTTCCTGCGCGCCGACGGCGTGGTGATGGTGGCGACCATCGCCTTCGGGATGGGCATCGACAAGCCCGACGTACGGTTCGTCGCCCACCTCGACCTACCCAAGTCGGTCGAGGGCTACTACCAGGAGACCGGCCGCGCCGGCCGCGACGGGTTACCGTCGACCGCCTGGCTGGCGTACGGGCTACAGGACGTCGTCCAGCAGCGAAAAATGATCGACACCTCCGAGGGCGACCTGGCGCACCGGCGTAACCTCGCCGCCCACCTCGACGCGATGCTGGCGCTCTGCGAGACGGTCCGCTGCCGCCGGGCGCAGTTGCTGGAGTACTTCGGCGAGCCGACCACCGCCGGCTGCGGCAACTGCGACACCTGTCTGGAGCCGCCCGAGTCCTGGGACGGCACGGTGGCCGCGCAGAAGCTGCTCTCCACCGTCTTCCGGCTGGATCGGGAGCGCAACCAGCGGTTCGGTGCCGGGCACTGCATCGACATCCTGCTCGGCCGCACCACCGACAAGATCACCCAGCATCGGCACGACTCGCTGACCGTGTTCGGCATCGGCGGTGAGCTGAGCGAGCCGGAGTGGCGCGGCGTGGTCCGGCAACTGCTCGCCGAGGGACTGCTCGCCGTCGAGGGCGACTACGGCACCCTGACGCTCACCGACGCCAGTGCCGAGGTGCTCGGCCGGCGGCGCACCGTGATGCTGCGCCGCGAGGCGGCGCGCCCGGCGAGGGCGGCCAAGCCCCGGGGCGCGGCCACCGTGGTCGCCGAGCTGCCGGCGGAGGCGGTCGGCACGTTCGAGCGGCTGCGGGCCTGGCGGGCGGCCACCGCCAAGGAGCAGGGCGTACCCGCGTACGTCATCTTCCACGATGCGACGCTGCGCCAGATCGCCGCCGACGCGCCGTCCTCCCTGGCCGAGCTGTCCCGGATCAGCGGCGTCGGCGAGAACAAGCTGGCCAAGTACGGGGAGCAGCTCCTCGGCGTGCTCGCCGAAGCCGCCTGAGGCGCCGCCCACCCTCATCAAGATCCGCGCAATTTCGCGGATGTTGCTGTCTCAGGCGCCGCTGGCGATTTAACGCTTCGTGCGTTTGCGTCGCTTGATGATCGTTTTGTGGCGTGGGGTTGGTTGCTGGTTGCGGCTGCCTCCTGGTCGTCCTGGTCCTGGTCGGGAGGGTTTCGGTGGCTTGGCTGGTGTGGGTAGGTGTGGGTGCAGGCTGCGGAAACCTCGTCGGACCCGGAACGGGGTCAGGGTGGTGGTGGTCAGGGGTCGTTCCCAGGGCAGGCGTTGGTCGGCGATCAGGGTTCGAGCGAGGCGGAGTTGGGTGTGTGCCGCCGCGACGATCCAGGTCCACAGGTCTGCTTGGCTGGGGTGGTCCAGGCGAGGTGCTGTTTGATGAACCGGTTGGTGTGTTCGATGGCGAACCGGCGTAGGTAGGCCCGCCAGATCAGGTCAAGGTTGATCGGGTCGGGGCCGGCGGTCCACAGCCACAGGGTTTGTGGGTGCCGGCCTCGACCGTTCGGGTCAGGCTGACCCGAACGACGGTGCCGCGGATGATCGGGGCGGCCAGGCCCTTGGTGTTCTTCGCCGCCCACCGCCGTCGGGGACCCGGCTTGGGGTGCAGGCCGGTCCACGCTTGGACGTGGATCGGGCCGTAGGTGTCATCGACGGTGTGCACCTCGTGGGTGGGCTCCGGCCAGGTCGTGGGGTCAGCGCAGGCGAATCGATCGCCATGCTGTTTGGGTCGGCCGGGGCTGCCGGGGGTCTTGGCGGGCGGGTCGGCGTAGAAGACCCGGTCCCGGCGGATCCGACCGATGATCCGGGCGGGAGCGTGGGGGTCGGACGCCACCCGAGCTGTCGCGGTGATCGGGCAGTAACCGGCGTCCAGGCAGAACACCGGCACCACACCCGGCCGGTGACGGGCCAAGCCCCGCACCAGGCCGCTCATCTGGTTGCAGGCCACCTCGGTGGCGTTGTCCTCAGGGTCCACCCGCACGACATCGACCGGCGCGGTCCAGGAATCCGGCGTCGCGGACACCTGACAGACCCACTGGTAGGCCCAACCCGGCACCATCCGCCCCCGCCGATCGCCACCCGGATCAGGCACTCGACACATCCCCCGCCGCGGCGAACACCCCGCCTCCGGGCGCGGCCACGCCGTCACGTCCACCGCGAACACCGGCCACCACCCCGGCAGAACGCCGATCAGCAGGTCACGCACCGCGGTGACATCCACCCGCCCCTTCGACAAGGACGCGTACACACTGCCCCACCCCCGGCGCAGCGCCGGCTCCAACGTCAGATACGGCAGCGATGCCACCGGACCCGGCGTGGTCAACACCGCATCCGTGACCTCGAACAACGTGTCCGCCCACCGCGTCAGGCACTGATACCAACCCTGACGGAACTCCACCAACCGGTCATGGTCACCGCGCGTCGCTTCCCCACCCATGCCCGCATGGCCCACAATGACGGCCACGGCCACCGCCTCACATCGAAGATCTTGGTCGATCCCGATAATCAGGCGGTGGCCGCTCCACGTCACGCCAACACACCGAACGAACCAGACGCCACCTGCACCACCCCGACCCACGAGTTAGATCGCCAGGCGCCGTGCAGACCGCAACATCGCCGAAGTTGTCAGCTTGCGGGAGGTTCGGGGGTGGGGGTGCGGAGGGCGGTGAGGATGGCCTCGGCGGTGCGGTGGCCGACGCCGGGGACCTCGGTGATCTCCTCGACGGTGGCGGCCGAGAGGCGTTTCAGCGAGCCGAAGTGACGCAGTAGCGCCTTGCGGCGCACCTCGCCCAGACCGGGGACGTTGTCCAACGCCGAGGTGGTCATCCGCTTGGAACGGCGCTGCCGGTGGAAGGTGATGGCGAAACGGTGCGCCTCGTCGCGTACCCGTTGCAGCAGGTAGAGCCCCTCCGAGGCGCGCGGCAGGATGACCGGGAAGTCGTCGTCGGGCAGCCAGACCTCCTCCAGCCGCTTGGCCAGCCCGCACAGCGCCACGTCGTCGATGCCCAGCTCGGCGAGGGCCTGTGCGGCGGCGGCCACCTGCGGCGCTCCGCCGTCGACCACCACCAACTGCGGCGGGTACGCGAATTTGCGCGGCCGGCCCGTGGTCGGGTCGACGAGCGCGCCGATCCGCGGCTCGTCGCTGTCGTCGGCGACGCCCGCGTCACCGTCGTCCGCGTTGACTACGGCCGGCGTGGTGCCGAAAACGTCGGTGCCGGCGACGGCCGGCCTGCGGGCGGCGGCGTCAGCGGCGGCGCGGTCCACGACGCCTGCGTCACCACCGTCGGCGGTGGCCGGCGCGTCGCCGAGGGCGTCGACAGCGACCGTAACCGACTCACCGGCGGCGTCAGCGGTGGCGGTGGCCCGATCCACGGCGGCGGCAGGGATGGCGAGGTCGGCGGCGGATTCGACACCCGCCTCACCGGTCTCGGCGCGCGCGTCGAGGTAGCGGGCGAAACGGCGGCGCAGCACCTCGGACATCGCCGAGAGGTCGTCGCTGGCACCACGGATGATGAACCGGCGGTACTCGCTCTTGCGGGGCAACCCGTCCTCGAAGACGACCATGCTCGCCACCACGTCGGTCCCCTGGATCTGCGAGATGTCGAAGCACTCGATGCGCAGCGGGGCCGTCCGCAGGCCGAGCGCCTCGGTGATCTCGTCGAGGGCCTTGCTGCGGGTGGTCAGGTCACCGGCCCGCTTGAGCTTGTGCCGGGCCAGGGCGTCCTTGGCGTTGCGTTCCACCGTCTCCATCAGGGCCCGCTTGTCGCCGCGCTGCGGCACCCGCAGCGTCACCCGGCCGCCGCGGTGGGTGGAGAGCCAGTCGGCCAGGGCCTCGGCGTCGGCGGGCAGCTCGGGCACCAGCAGCTCCCGTGGCACGTCGGCCTCGCCGTGCTCGCCGCCGTAGACCTGGGTGCAGAAGTGGTGGACGAGGTCGCCCATGGTCAGCTCCTCGGTCTTCTCCACCACCCAGCCGCGCTGGCCGCGTACCCGGCCGCCGCGTACGTGGAAGACCTGTACCGCGGCTTCGAGCGGGTCGTCGGCGAACGCCACCACGTCGGCGTCGGTGCCGTCGCCGAGCACCACCGTCTGCTTCTCCATCGCCCGGCGCAGCGCGGCGACGTCGTCGCGCAGCCGGGCCGCCCGCTCGAACTCCAACTGCTCGCTGGCCTCGGTCATCTCGCGTTCCAGCTTGCGGACCATGGTGTCGGTGCGCCCGGCCATGAAGTCGCAGAAGTCGTCGACGATCTCGCGGTGCCGCTCGGCGGAGACGCTGCCGACGCAGGGGGCCGAGCACTTGCCGATGTATCCGAGCAGGCACGGGCGACCGACCTGGCCGGCCCGCTTGAACACCCCGGCCGAGCAGGTGCGGGCCGGAAAGACGCGCAGCAGCAGGTCGAGCGTCTCGCGGATCGCCCAGGCGTGCGAGTACGGCCCGAAGTAGCGCACCCCCTTGCGCTTGGCCCCGCGCATCACCTGGAGCCGTGGGTACTCCTCGTCGAGGGTCACCGCCAGGTAGGGGTACGACTTGTCGTCGCGGTACCGGACGTTGAACCTCGGGTCGTACTGCTTGATCCAGAGGTATTCGAGCTGGAGCGCCTCGACTTCGGTGCCCACGGTGACCCAGTCGACCGCCTCGGCGGTGGTGACCATCTGCTGGGTGCGCTGGTGCAGCCCCCACAGGTCGGCGAAGTAGGAGTTCAGTCGACTACGCAGATTCTTCGCCTTGCCTACGTAGATCACCCGGCCGGTGCCGTCGTAGAAGCGGTACACCCCCGGTGCCTCGGGAATCGTGCCCGGCGTGGGACGGTAGGTCGACGGATCAGCCACACTCCGAGATTAGTCGCCGCCCCCGACAGCCCGAATCATCCCCTGATGGCCGGGCTCGTCCTGAACGAGCCGCACGGCCCGAACATCCTGATCGATGCCTTCCAATATGGAGCACGGCGGCCTACCATCCAGTAACCGAATGTTCTTCATGTAATGATCCCGTCCGATGGCCCCCGTCCACAGAGGATCGCCATGACCGGTCACACCACCGCCCGCCGGCTGCTCGCCGGCACCACGGCCGCCGCCGTCGCCGCCCTCCTCATCGCCGCCCCGACCACCGCCACCGCAGCCGCTATCCCGCCCGAGAGCACGGCGAGCACCCTCGCGACGAACGTCGCCAACGCCTTCGCCGCCAACGACTACTGCCTCGGCGAATGCTCGGAGATCCTGCCGCCCGGCCAGAACGGCAACGCCACCCTGGTCGAGATCCTGGGCAACCAGGCTTTCGGCACCCGGCCCCGGCACTCCGCCGACCAGCTCGACAGGTACGCCGACCTCGTCTACGGCTACGCCGGGCTGCGCGAGGACCAGATCGGCACCTTCTTCAACGACGCCTCCTTCGGCGTCGCGCCCAGCCAGGTCGAACGCGACTACTCACCCCGCTCGGACGTCCGCATCCTGCGGGACCGGGCCACCGGCGTCCCGCACATCACCGGCACCACCCGCGCCGGGACCATGTTCGGCGCCGGTTACGCCGGGGCCGAGGACCGGCTGTTCACCATGGACCTGCTGCGACACGTCGGCCGGGGCACGCTTACCCCGTTCGCCGGAGGCGCACCGGGCAACCGGGCGTTGGAGCAGAGCGTCTGGCGTACCTCCCCGTACACGGAGGCCGACCTGCAGGCGCAGGTGGCGGCGCTGCGGCAGCAGGGCGGCGGGCGCGGTGAGCAGCTCTACGCCGACGTGCAGGAGTACATCGCCGGGATCAACGCCTACATCCGTACCTGCATGGCCGACCGCGACTGTCCCGGCGAGTACGTACTCACCGGACATCTGGACGCGATCACCAACGCCGGTGGGCCCGAGCCGTTCGTGCTGACCGACCTGGTCGCCATCGCCGGTGTGGTCGGTGGCCTGTTCGGCGGCGGGGGCGGCACCGAGATGCAGTCCGCGCTGGTCCGCATCGCCGCCCGGGCCAAGTTCGGCCCGGTGGAGGGCGACCGGGTGTGGCAGGGCTTCCGGGGGCAGAACGACCCGGAGACCGTGCTGACGCTGCACGACGGGCAGAGCTTCCCGTACGGCGACGCCTCCCCCGACGCGCCAAGCGTGGTGCTGCCGGACGCCGGCTCGGCCCGGGTCGAACCGATCGTCACCGACCCGACCGGCTCCGCGACCGACGCCACGACCTCGAACAGCGGCTCCGAGCTGGCCGCCGCGCTGTCCGGGCTGACCATCGACCCCGCCCACCGGGGCATGTCGAACGCGGCGGTGATCTCGGCCGAGCACTCCACCAGCGGGCATCCGGTGGCGGTGTTCGGGCCGCAGACCGGCTACTTCTCCCCGCAACTGCTGATGGTGCAGGAGCTGCAA
The DNA here is from genome assembly GCF_027497175.1 of Verrucosispora sp. WMMD573. Lineage (NCBI taxonomy): Bacteria > Bacillati > Actinomycetota > Actinomycetes > Micromonosporales > Micromonosporaceae > Micromonospora > Verrucosispora sp. WMMD573. Next base: position 5,905,676 of record NZ_CP114901.1, read on the forward strand.
GGGCCGGGCATCAGCGCCCGAGGCGCCGCCTTCGCCGGACTGAACCTGTACGTCCTGCTCGGCCGGGGCCAGGACTACGCCTGGAGCGCCACCTCCGCCGTGCACGACATCACCGACACCTACGCGGTGCCGCTCTGCGTACCCGGCGGCGGCACGCCGACGCTGGGCAGCAACCACTACCTGTTCCGCGGGCAGTGCCGGGCGATGGAGGAGCTGTCCCACGTCAACCGGTGGAGCCCGACCGTCGCCGACGGCACCGCGGCCGGGTCGTACAAGCTGGTCGCCTGGCGTACCGAGCTCGGCCTGGTGGCCTGGCGGGGCACTGTCGGTGGGGTGCCGCACGCCTTCACGAAGCTGCGGTCCACCTACGGTCGGGAGGCCAACTCCGCGATCGGTTTCCAGATGTACAACGACCCGAGCCAGATGGGCTCCGCGGCGGCGTTCCGCACCTCGGCGAACAACGTCGAGTACGCGTTCAACTGGTTCTACGTCAACTCCACCGAGTCGGCGTACTTCAACTCCGGGCTCAACCCACTGCGGGCGGCCGGCAGCAATCCGAGCCTGCCGATGAAGGCCGAGCGGGCGTACGAGTGGCAGGACTTCGACCCGGAGACCGGCACCGCCCGGTACGCGCCGGCCTCGGCCCACCCGCAGTCGACGAACCAGGACTACTACGTCAGCTGGAACAACAAGCAGGCCAAGGACTTCGGTGCCGCCGACGGCAACTTCAGCTTCGGCGCCGTGCACCGCGGCGACCTGCTGGACAAGCCGGTGAAGGCGGCGCTCGCGGCCGGACGCACCTTCGACCGGGCCTCGCTCACGGAGCTGGTGCAGCGGGCCGGGCTGACCGATCTGCGCGGCGCCGAGGTGCTCGGCGAGCTGATCCGGGTGCTGGAGAGCCAACCGGTCGCCGACACCGCCCTGGCCAGCGAGATCGCCCGGCTGAAGGCGTGGCGGCAGGCCGGCGCGCTGCGGGTGGAGACGGCCAGGGGCAGCAAGGTCTACCAGCATGCCGAGGCGATCCGGACGCTCGACGCCTGGTGGCCGCTGCTGGTGCGGGGCATGTTCCGGGAACCGCTCGGCGCGCCGCTGTACCAGTCCCTGGTCAACACCATCCAGGTCAACGAGTCCCCCTCCGGCCAGCAGCAGGGCGACGTGTCGGACCTGCCGTCGTCGGCGAACAGCGCCCAGACGCACAAGGGCTCGGCGTTCCAGTACGGGTGGTGGGGTTGGGTAGACAAGGACCTGCGGGCCGTCCTGGGTGACCCGGTGGCCGGTGGGCCGGGGCGTACCTTCTGCGGCGACGGCGACCTCGCCGCCTGCCGGCAGATCCTGCTGGACACCCTGCGCACAGCGGCGACGACGCCGGCCACGCAGACCTATCCGGGTGACTCGACGTGCGCCGCCGGCGACCAGTGGTGCGCTGACGCCATCGTCCAGTCACCGCTTGGCGGCATCAAACACGCCACCATCGCCTGGCAGAACCGTCCCACCTACCAGCAGGTGGTCTCGTTCCCCGCCCGCCGTGGCGACGACCTGACCAACCTCGCCACCGGCCGCCCGGTCACCGCGTCGAGCAGTCAGCTGTTCAACGGTGCCGGCCGTGCCGTCGACGGCGACCTGGGTACCCGCTGGGCCAGTTCCTGGTCGGACAACCAGTGGCTGCGGGTTGACCTCGGATCCGTACGGCAGGTCGGTCGGGTGGTCCTGGCCTGGGAGGCGGCCCACGCCCGGTCGTACCGGGTGGAGGTCTCCGCCGACGGTGCCACCTGGCGACCGGCCTGGTCGACCTCGGCCGGAAACGGCGGCACCGACGTGGTCACCTTCGCCCCGCAGCAGGCCCGCTACGTGCGGATGTACGGGCTGACCCGGGGCACCTCCTACGGCTTCTCGCTGTGGGAGATGTCGGTCTACGGCCAGTGACGCCGACGGTCGCGGCCGGGACGCGGCATCGCCCCGGCCGCGACCGCCCTTCGGCCGGCTCAGGCCAGCGCGATCTGGTCGCCGTCGACCTTGATGTTCTTGGCCGGCAGCGGCGTGGTCGCCGGGCCGGCCGTGACGGAGCCGTCCTCGATGGAGAACTTGCTGCCGTGGCAGGTGCAGTTGATGGTGCCGCCGTCGACGTTCGACACCGGGCAGCCCTGGTGGGTGCAGACCGGGTCGAAGCCCTTGAAGTCGCCGGCGGTGGGCTGGGTGATCACCACGCCCTGGGCGGCGAAGACCGCGCCGCCGCCGACCGGGATGTCGGTCGTCCGGGCCAGTGACTGGGCGCCCTCACGGTCCCCGCCGCCGGCGTCGCCGGTGTTGGTGATCTGCGGTCCAGGGCTCGGTGCCGCGCCGCCGTCGCCGTCCTCACCGCCGCAGGCGGCCAGGACCACCGCCGCGCCGACCGCTCCCGCGCCCGTGAGCACGGCCCGGCGGCTACGCACTCCAGGCCCGGCCGACACCTGCTCGTCGCTCATGTCAGCGCTGCCCTGCGGCTCGCTCATGCCTCGCCCTCCGTCACTCACTCCGGTGCATGATGTGTCGCTACTCTCCCTGCACGCACCACTCTGCCCGGCGGTTCACCCGATCGGCCACCCGGGCCCCCCGCTCGCCGGGAGGGGGCTTGCCGCCCGGCCGGATCGGCCCGTCAGCGCGCGGCGGCGGTGGCCTTACGACCGCCCCGGCCCCGGCCACCGTTGGCCTTCGCCGCCCGGGCGGTGGCCGCCACGGCGCCCTTGGCCGTGCCGCCGAGCTTGAGGACGGTACGCAGGAACTGCCCGGTGTGGCTCTCGACGACCTCGGCGACCTCCTCCGGGCTGCCGGTGGCGAGCACGGTGCCGCCCCGGTGACCGCCCTCGGGGCCCATGTCGATCAACCAGTCCGCGCTCTTGATCACGTCCAGGTTGTGCTCGATCGTGATCACCGTGTTGCCCTTGTCGACCAGGCCCTCCAGCACCAGCAGCAACTTGCGGATGTCCTCGAAGTGCAGACCGGTGGTCGGCTCGTCGAGTACGTAGACCGTCCGCCCGGTCGAGCGCTTCTGCAACTCCGAGGCGAGCTTGACCCGCTGCGCCTCGCCACCGGAGAGGGTCGGCGCGGGCTGCCCCAGCCGTACGTAGCCCAGACCCACGTCGACGAGCGTCTTGAGGTGCCGGTGGATGGCCGGGATGGCGGAAAAGAACTCGGCCGCCTCCTCGATCGGCATCTCCAGCACGTCGGAGACGGTCTTGCCCTTGTAGTGCACCTCCAGGGTCTCCCGGTTGTACCGGGCGCCCTTGCAGACCTCGCACGGCACGTACACGTCGGGCAGGAAGTTCATCTCGATCTTGATGGTGCCGTCGCCGGAGCACGCCTCGCAGCGACCGCCCTTGACGTTGAACGAGAACCGGCCGGGGCCGTACCCCCGGACCTTGGCCTCGGTGGTCTCGGCGAACAGCTTGCGCACGTGGTCCCAGACGCCGGTGTAGGTGGCCGGGTTGGATCGCGGGGTGCGGCCGATCGGCGACTGGTCGACGCCGACGACCTTGTCGACGTGTTCCAGGCCGGACACCCGGGTGTGCCGGCCCGGCACCAGCCGCGCGCCGTTGATCTGGTTGGCCAGCACCGCGTAGAGAATGTCGTTGACCAGGGTCGACTTGCCCGAGCCGCTGACCCCGGTGACGGCGATCAGCTGACCGAGCGGGAAGCCCACGGTCAGGTTGCGCAGATTGTGCTCGCGGGCACCGTGCACGACCAGTTCCCGCCCGGGGGTCTGCTGGCGGCGTCCCTTGGGTGTCGGGATCTCCCGCCGACCGGACAGGTACGCCCCGGTCAGTGACTCGGAATTCTCCAGCAGCGCCGGCACCGAGCCGCTGTGCACGATCCGACCGCCGTGCTCCCCCGCGCCGGGACCGATGTCGACGATCCAGTCGGCGGTGCGGATGGTGTCCTCGTCGTGCTCGACCACGATCAGCGTGTTGCCCAGGCCACGCAGCCGCACCAGCGTCTCGATCAGCCGGTGATTGTCCCGCTGATGCAGGCCGATCGACGGCTCGTCGAGCACGTAGAGCACGCCGACCAGGCCGGAACCGATCTGGGTGGCCAACCGGATGCGCTGCGCCTCGCCGCCGGAGAGGGTGCCGGCCGGGCGGTCCAGGGAGAGGTAGTCCAGCCCGACGTCGAGCAGGAAGCGCAGCCGGGCGTTGATCTCCTTGAGCACCCGCTCGGCGATCAGCTTCTGCCGGTCGGTCAACTCGATGCCGGCCAGCAGGTCGGCGCACTCGCCGACGGACAGGTTGCACACCTCGGCGATGCTGCGCCCGGCCAGGGTGACCGCGAGCACCTCGGGCTTGAGCCGGGCACCCCCGCAGGCCGCGCAGGGCACGTCGCGCATGTAGCCCTCGTACTTCTCCCGCGACCACTCGCTCTCGGTGTCGGAGTGCCGGCGCTCGATCCACTGCACCACGCCCTCGAAACCGGTGTAGTACGAGCGCTCCCGGCCGTACTTGTTGCGGTAACGCACGTGCACCTGGTCGTCGGAGCCGTGCAGGATCGTCTTCTGCGCCCGCGACGGCAGTGCCCGCCACGGGGTGTCGACGTCGAAGTGCTCGGCCTCGCCGAGCGCCTCCAGCAGGCGGAGGAAGTATTCCAGGTTGTGCCCGGTCGCCCAGGGCTGGATCGCGCCCTCGCGCAGGCTGCGTTCCGGGTCGGGGACGACCAGTTCCGGGTCGACCTCCTTCTTGGTGCCCAGGCCGGTGCACTCCGGGCAGGCGCCGTAGGGCGCGTTGAAGGAGAAGACCCGGGGTTCCAGGTCCTCGATGGCGAGGGGGTGGTCGTTGGGGCAGGCAAGATGCTCGGAGTAGCGCCGCTCCCGGTCGGGGTCGTCCTCGGCCAGGTCGACGAAGTCGAGCAGGACCAGACCGCCGGAGAGGCCCAGCGCGGCCTCGACCGAGTCGGTCAACCGCTGCTTGGCGCTGGGCTTGACGCTGAGCCGGTCGATCACCACCTCGATGGTGTGCTTCTCCTGCTTCTTCAGCTTCGGGGGGTCGGTGAGCTGGTGCACCACCCCGTCGACCCGGGCCCGCGCGTACCCCTTGGCCTGGAGCTCGGCGAACAGGTCGACGTACTCGCCCTTGCGCCCGCGCACCACCGGCGCGAGCACCATGAAGCGGGTGCCCTCGGCCATGGCGAGGACCCGGTCGACGATCTGCTGCGGGCTCTGCTTGGAGATCCGTTCGCCACAGACCGGGCAGTGTGGCTCCCCGACGCGGGCGAAGAGCAGCCGCAGGTAGTCGTAGACCTCGGTGATCGTGCCGACGGTGGAGCGGGGGTTGCGCGAGGTGGACTTCTGGTCGATGGAGACGGCCGGGCTCAGACCTTCGATGAAGTCGACGTCCGGCTTGTCCATCTGGCCGAGGAACTGCCGGGCGTACGACGACAGCGACTCGACGTAACGCCGCTGCCCCTCGGCGAAGATCGTGTCGAAGGCCAGGCTCGACTTGCCCGACCCGGACAGCCCGGTGAACACGATCAGGGCGTCCCGGGGCAGGTCGAGGCTGACGTCACGCAGGTTGTGCTCGCGCGCGCCACGAATGATCAAACGGTCGGCCACGGTCCGTGTACTCCCGGGTGAGAATGAAGAGGAAGATCTGTCCGCTTTTGGGATGATCCCAGCGGTTGTGTCAGCGCGGAGAGTGCGCCCCGGCAACTGTAGACCCGACCCCCGACAACTTCCCCCACCCACACATCCCACCCCACCCCACCCCCACCCCCGCCCCGCTCCCCACCCCGCCCCCCGCCCCAGCTGCGCCGATCATGCAGTTGTGGCACGCACAAAAGCGGTCAAATCACTCGTACCGACGACCACAACTGCATGATCGCGAACCGTAGGGGTGGGGGTGGGGGTTAGTGGGGGGTACGGCGGGTGGTGCGGGGCACACGGGTGGAGCGGCGACGGGTCTCGTGGGCGATCTCCCGTTGCAGCCGACGCCAGCTCTCGTAGCGGCGGGCGGTCAGCGCACCGGCAGCCATTGCCGCGCGCACCGCGCAGCCGGGTTCGGCCTCGTGCCCGCAGTCGCCGTACCGGCAGCCGACGGCCAGCTCGGCGATGTCGGCGAAGGCGCGGTCGAGCCCGGTCGAGCCGTCGAGCAGGCCGACGGCCCGGACCCCGGGCGTGTCCACCACGGCACCGCCGCCCGGCAGCGGGACCAGCGACCGCCAGGTGGTGGTGTGCCGACCCTTGCCGTCGACCCGACGGATCGCCTGGGTGGGCATCACCACCGCCGAGACGAGCGCGTTGACCAGGCTGGACTTGCCGGCGCCGGAGGGTCCGAGCAGGCCGAGGGTGCGGCCGGGGCCGACCTCGGCGCGCAGCGGCTCCAGCCCGGCGCCGTGCTCGGCGCTGACCGGCAGCACCGGCACGCCCGGGGCGAGAGCCGCGAGCTGACGCGCCACCGCCGCCGGATCGGTCGCCAGGTCGGTCTTGGTCAGCACCACCAGCGGCCGGGCACCCGACTCGTGGACCAGCGAGAGCAGCCGCTCGATCCGGGCTGCGTCCGGTGCCGGGTGCACCGGCTCGACCACGGCGGCCACGTCCAGGTTGGCGGCCAGCAGTTGGCCGCTGGCGTCCTTGCCGGCGGTGCGCCGGATCAACGCGGTACGCCGGGGCAGCACCGCCTCCACCGTCACCCGCCCATCGGGCCAGGCGCACAGCAGCACCCAGTCGCCGACGCCAGGCAGCCGGGTCGCGTCGCCGACGGCGGCGGCCAGCACGGTCCCGCCGGTCGAGGCGCGCATCGGCCCGTCCTCGGTGAGCACGGTGCAGACGCCCCGGTCGACGCGGGCCACCCGGCCGGGACGCTGATCGGTACGGATACGTCGCAGATGGGCCGCCCGGTCGGTGTCCCAGCCCAGGGCGGTCAGCGAGATGGTCATGGCTCCTCGTTCAGTCTCGGTGCGGGTGATACACGGGTGCGGTGACCGGCATGACCACACCTCCTCCGCTCCGGCGTCACGCACGAACCTGGTCGACCTCCCCGGTGAGGACCGGGCCGCGAGGCAGCAGACGAGGCGTCCACGTCACGGGCCCCGCTTCGAGGGGGTCGTTGGCACAGACGGTAGGTCGGACCACGCCACGCCGGAAGTGAATTCCGCGGCGACGCGGTGGGCGCGGGCCGCTAGGGTCAGCACCGTGACGATGGATCCGCTGCTGCTGACCGGCGACGTGGACGACGCCACGGCCCGCCTGCTGCGGACGGCGGCCACCTTCGACGCCGCCGACCTCGCGGCGCCGTCCCTGCTGCCCGGGTGGACCCGGGGGCACGTGCTCGCCCACGTGTGCCGCAACGCCGACGGCTTCGTCAATTTGCTCACCTCGGCCCGCACCGGCGAGCCGATCCCGATGTACGCCAGCGCCGCCACCCGGACCGCCGACATCGAGGCGGGGGCCCCGCGTACCCCGGAGGAACAGCTGGACGACCTGCGGCGCAGCGCGGACCGGTTCGCCGAGGCCGTCGCCGCGATGCCGGTGCCGGCGTGGGGCGCCACCGTCGAGACCCGACACGGCTCGCGGCCGGCGGCCCTGCTCGTCTGGGGTCGGCTGCGGGAGCTGGAGATCCACCACGTCGACCTGGCGGCCGGCTACCAGCCCACGGACTGGTCACCGGACTTCGGTCACCGGCTGCTGCATGAGGTCGCCAGCGGCTTCGCCGACCGAAGCGACGTACCGGCGATGGTGCTGCGCTTCGACGGCAGCAGCCACGAACTGGTGCTCGGCGATCGGGCACAGGCACCGGTCGTCGCGGGTGCGGCGGCCGAACTCGCCGCATGGCTGACCGGCCGTGACCCCGGCACCACCCTGACCGTCACCCCCGACGGGCAGCTGCCCCACCCGCCCGAATGGATCTAGGAAGCCATGACCTACAACGGAGAAGTCACCCCCGGCGGCCCGTCGGCGGTACGCGAACTCGACCGGCTGACCATCACCAAGGTGTCGGTCGGTCCGATGGACAACAACGCGTACCTGCTGCGCTGCGGCAGCACCGGCGAGCAGGTGCTGGTCGACGCCGCGAACGAGGCGCCCCGCCTGCTGGAACTGATCGGCGACGTCGGGCTCACCGCGGTGGTGACCACCCATCAGCACATGGACCACTGGGTGGGTCTGGAAGAGGTGGTGGCCAAGACCGGCGCCCGCGCGCTGGTGCACGCCGACGACGCGGAAGGGCTGCCGATCGAGGCGCAGACCCTCACCGAGGGCGATGTCGTGCCGGTCGGCGACTGCGCCCTGGAGGTCATCCACCTACGGGGGCACACCCCGGGCTCGGTGGCGCTGCTCTACCGCGACCCCGCCGGCGTGCCGCACCTCTTCACCGGCGACAGTCTCTTCCCCGGTGGGGTCGGCAACACCGACCGGGATCCGCAGCGGTTCGCCGCGCTGATCGACGATGTCGAGCACAAGCTGTTCGACCGGCTGCCCGACGAGACCTGGTTCTACCCCGGGCACGGCCGGGACTCGACGCTCGGCGCGGAGCGCCCCCACCTGGCTGAGTGGCGCGCCCGCGGCTGGTGACCGCCGCGCCGGTCAGGGAGCGATGCGCAGGCGTCGGATCTGGTTGTCGTCGTAGTCCTCGAAGCGGTACCGCAGGCCGGCGAAGGGGCTACCGGGAAAGTCGCCGGTGATGGTGGCGGTGACCACCGTTCCCTCCGGCGTCTGCGCCACGTCGGTGATCTCGTACGACACCAGCGGCACCTCCTGCCGCCAGGCCCGGATCTCCGCGATGCCCGCGTAGGTCCTGCCCTCGTCCTCGACCACGGCGTCGGGGGCGAAGAGCGCGAAGTAGGCGTCGCTGTCGGCCTCGCCGGCGAGCGCGAAGTAGCGACGGATGAGTGGCGGTGCGGCGCCCATGGCGGAACTCCTCAGGGAAGCGTCGTGTAGCTCTGCGGACCTGCACGATCCTGCCGCACGGGTGCGACGGCCACCCTCGGTTCGATCATTTCCAGGACCGCCTGGCGGCGTTCGCCGGCTCTGACCAGCCGGGTCAGCGGGTGACGGCGCGCAACCGTCGCCGGGTGCCGAGCAGCACCAGGGCCGCCAGCAGCAGTCCGCCGCCCATGGTCACCAGCAGTGGACTCGCGCCGGCGGGCAGCAGCCCGGCCAGTGTCCGCGACGCCGTGCCCACCACCAGGTAGAGGCCGGCCCATCCGGCCGCACCCAGCGCCGCAAACCCGAGAAACCGTCGGTACGACATGTGCAGCCCGCCCGCGGCCAGCGGCAGCAGCGCGTTGAACACCGGCAGGAAGGGCGCGATCAGCACCAGCCGGCCGCCGTCACGGCGCAGGATGGCCTCCGCGGCCACCCACCTCGCCTCGCCGACCCACCCGCCGAAGCGACTGCGCCGCAGCCGATCGCCCCACCGCCGGCCGACCAGAAAACTCAGCGACCAACCGGTGAGGCATCCGGTGACCACGGCGACGAAGGTCGCCACCCCGGTGGTGGGGCTACCCACCGCCACTGCGGCGAGCACCGCCACGTCACCGGGCACGAGGACCCCGAACAGCGGCACCGCGTCGAAGAGCATGACCACCCCGAGCACCACCATCAGCACCACCACGGGAAGCTCTCCGACCTGGGCCAGCTGGTCCGCCATGCCTCGTACGCTAGGACCCGGCCGCCACCGTGGGCATCGGGTTTCCTCCCCATCCTCGGGATGCCGCCCCTGAGGGTGATCCCTGAGCCCGCCGGTCGGGTCGGCGCCATCCGCTCCATCACCTGAAGCGCTTCGCCCGGCAAATCCGCTATTCACCGGTTACTGTCGGGAAGGTATTGGGCGATCACCGGCGCGCAAGCCAGCGGTCGCCCGCATGGAACAGGGAGAGAGTACGCATGGCAACCGGCACCGTGAAGTGGTTCAACTCCGAAAAGGGCTTCGGCTTCATCGAGCAGGACGGCGGAGGGCCCGACGTCTTCGTCCACTACTCGGCCATCCAGTCCAGCGGTTACCGCGAGCTGGCCGAGGGCCAGAAGGTCGAGTTCGACGTGACCCAGGGGCAGAAGGGCCCGCAGGCGGACAACGTCCGCCCGCTCTGACTCGTACGGTCCGACGGGGCTGATCGCACGGCGGTGAGTGGCGGCCGGTACCGGCCGCCACTCGTCGGAGCGTCGCCTCAGGCGGCCAGGCGGCGACTCAACTCGCTGACGACCTGCTGCGCCACGGTGGGCGGAATGGCCGCCGCGATCTCCTGCGGGGAGAGACCGGCCAGCACCCCGGTGACGATCGCCTGCTCGTCGGTGAAGTCCCGGTTCATCAGCGAGTCCACCTTGCTCTGCAGCGCGGTGAGTTGGGCGCCGATGGTGCGCAGCGTCGGGTGGGAGACCTGGAAGTCGGGATCTTTGTGATCCTCGCCCATGGCCATCCGGGTGTAGGTCTGCCCGACCGGGTTGCGTCCGTCCAGGACGGTGAGGTTGCGGTGGACGGTCCTGAGCCAGTTGTGTTCCTCGGGTGTCATGTCGTTCTCCCCCTCCTCGGATTTCAGCAGTCCGATCGCGGTCAGGTAGCGGCGGAACAGCGGCCGCTGGTCGCGGTTCGCCTTGATCGAGTCCCGGAAGAAACTGAAATGGGTGTGCCACAGGTGGGACCGGTCGCCGGTGCTGCGGCGACCGAGCCGGTCCCAGCGCCGGACCACCTTGCCGTCCGGCGAATAGATGATCTCGCGGATGTCGCGGGTGTCCGGGGCGTTGGCGGCGCACTGCGCCACGCACCAGGTCGAGAACGTGAACAGGGTGTGGGTGCGGCCACCGGAGTTGAGCCGGAACGTCCCCACGTCCAGGGCGGCCGCGTCCAGGGTGAGGCCGTTGCGGTCGCGGGGCGACTCGACCACCGAGTAGTCGTTGGTGACGACCCGGTCCGACCCGCAGTGGTAGCCCCCTCGATGGTTGGCGTCGCCGACGATGCCGACCTCGTTCGGTTCGAGGTCGTCGTCTCGACTGCGGTTGGGATCGCGGTTGAGGTGCTCAAGCAGCAGACTACGAACGGCGAGCAGATTTGCCGGGGCCCGCGTCATGGATCCCCCTTCGCTTGTGTTGGGGACCAGGCGCGACGGTGACACCGCGTGCGCGGTGGAGAGGCTCACCGGCGGGCCCGGCCAATCGGGTGCACGGCGCCGGGCGTAACACCACGATAGCTCGGTCTATCGGAGAATGCCCAGCTCAGAGGCGCTTCGATTCAGCTTGGAGAAGGCTGAGAGGCAGAGTGGACGACCGGTAGGACCACTGCGGACGGATGATCCGGGTCGTGCATGATCTCTCGGAATCCACCACGGAGCGTCATAGCCGCGCCGAGCGGCTCGCCGGTGCCGGGGTTGCGCGCGTAGCGGGGATGGGCCCCGCCGGAGACCTGCAACCGCAGTCGGTGCCCGGGGGCGAAGCGGTGGGCGGTGGGCCACATCTCGACCGGCACCGTGACGGCGCCGGTTTCGTCGGCGGGAAACCGCTGCGGATCGAGTCGGACCAGCCCGTCGCAGATGTTCCACGAGCGTCCCCGCTCGTCCACGTCGCACAGTCGCACGAACACGTCCAGGTGTGTCAGCTCGCTGCGCAGGTGGATCTCGGCACGTACCGGCCCGATCACCTCGATGCCGGCGGCCAACGGCTCGCTGGTCCAGGTCAACACGTCGGGCCTGGCCTCGACCGGGCGGTTGTCGAATGGTCCGGCCCGCTGGGCCACCAGCAGTGGACCGCCCAGCGACGGTGTCGGGTCGGCCGGGTCGTACCAGAACCCGTCCGGCGGCGACGGCACCGGGTCAACGGGGCTCAGGGCCGCCCCCGGGTGCAGGTACCACCGCACGGCTTCGGCGGGCGGCGGCCAGTCGGGCAGGTCACGCCAGCCGCCACCGACGCCACCGACGTGCACCCGCACAGGAGTGCCGGACGGGTGGACGGCGCCTGCTGCCCGCCGATCACCGGCCTGGTCGTCGAACAGGTGGACATCGAGCCAGCGCAGTCCCTCGCGCAGGGCGGCGATGAACAGCCCGGGGCTGCCATGCGTCCACGGCCCGATCACCAGGCGCGGACGGGCGCCGGTGGCCCGCAGCGCCGTGTAGTCGCGCAGTTGGGCCGGCAGGAAGATGTCGTGCCAGCCGCTCACCATCGCCACCGGGGAGCTGACCAGGTGCAGTCGGTCGTCGAAGACCCGACTGCGCCAGTAGTCGGCCTGTGGGGTGTGGTGCCGCAGCCACTCCTGAAAGAACGGCACGGTCACCCCGGTGGCGACCCGGTCGGCCTCGATCAACGGAAGGTGCGACAGGGCGGCGGTCAGCTTCGGCTGGCCACGCTTGAGCTCCCACTGACGGGCCAGCCACGGGACGGTCTGCGCCTGGAGCAACTCGGCCCAGGTCAGCACCGTGTCCAAGGCGAACGACTCCCCCGCGTAGGTGGAGTCGCGGGTGGTCGAGGCGGTGGCGACCGCGACCATAGCGCGCAACTGCGGGCCCGCGTCCGCCGCCAGCGCCCACTGTACGAACCCCTGGTAGCTGGCGCCGAACATGCTGAACGCGCCGGTCCACCACGGCTGCCGGCGCAGCCAGTCGAGCGTGTCCAGACCGTCGTCGCGTTCGTGCACGAACGGCTCGAACGCACCACCGGAGCCGCCGGTGCCCCGGCAGGACTGGATCACCACGTGGAATCCCTGCTCGGCGGCGAGTCGGCAGAGCAGCCGCATCGGTCCGGCCCGACCGTACGGGGTGCGGATCAGCACGGTGGGCGCGGCGGGCAGGTCGGGCGCGTAGTGGTCGGTGCGCAGGGTGACTCCGTCGCGTACCCGCAGCGCGATGTCCCGGGTGACGGTGACCCGTCGGGTCCGTGCCGGTGGCAGTCGCAGGGCGGTGGCGGCGAGCCCGGCCGCCAGACGATCAAGCACGACTCACTCCGACCGGCGTCGGTGCGGCTCGGTCCGGGCGGCACGAACCTCGTCCCGGTGCTCCCTCAGCGAGGCTCCCATCGCCGTCATGAACCGGTACACCACCTCCAGTTCGTCGTCACGGAAGCCGGCCATCACCCGGTCGGTGCGCTCGCCCAGCGGCCGGAAGAAGCCCATCGCCAGTTCGGCGCCGCGTTGGGCGTAGCGCAGCAGTACCTTGCGACGGTCCGTGGTGGCCCGGTCGCGGCGCAGGTGCCCGGCGCGTTCCAGCCGGTCGATCAGGGCGGTGACCGAGCCGGAGGAGAGCCCGAGGTGCTCGCCGAGCCGGCCGGGCGTGATCGGATCGCCGAGCAGCTCGGCGTCCATCACAGCGATGAGTGCCTGCAGGTCGGTGGCGTTGAGGCCGTGCTGGCCGGCGAAGGCGTGCCCGACGTGCTGCGCGTCCACGCCGTAGCGCCGCAGCTCAGCCGTGATCTCGGCGATCAGCAGGTCCCGGCGCGTGTCGCGCCTGCGGTACATACCGTGAGCTGCCACGTGCCGCCGCTTCCTCCCGAGGTCCGGGTTCGCAGCATAACCCGAGCCGGAGTCTCGTCTCGGCCGTCGAGATTCTCTGCCGCTGCGCTGTTGCAGTATATTTCTTGATAGGCGAAAATCTCGACTGTCTAGATACTTTGTCGGCTGGGGGTTCGTCCTGATGTCCGTGTTCACCCGCGTGGCGGGCGGTCGCCTGAACGCCTTGTTCACCATCCTCGCGGCGCTCGCCGTGGGCGCGGCCGTCTTCTGGTTGCCCACCCCCGACAACCCGGCACCCGTCTCCGCCACCGGCCTGTCCGACCGCTGGCAGTCCACCCAGGTCGAGCGGTTGCAGGAGGAACTGCCCGCCAGCGACGTCCAGCCGGCCATCGTGGTGGTCACCCGCGCCGACGACGCGCCGCTGACCGACGGCGACCGCACCGCCGTGACCAGCGGCACCGGTGCCCTCGGTGGATTCACCGTCGGCGGTCAGGTCTCCCCACCGCAGCTGTCTCCCGACGGCACGGTGGCCCTGGTCGCCGTGCCACTGAGCACCGAGGGCGGTCAGGAAGCGGTGGCCGCCACCGTGGCCGAGGTTCGCCAGGCACTGACCGCCCTACCGGCCGAACTGACCGTCGAGGTGACCGGCGCGCCGGCCTTCACCGCCGACCTCACCAAGGTCTTCGAGGGCGCCGACGTCACCCTGCTCGCCGTCACCGCCGCGGTCGTCGCGCTGCTGCTGCTCGTCACCTACCGCAGTCCGCTGCTGTGGATGGTGCCGCTGGCCGTGGTGGCCGCCACCGAACAGGTGGCGCTGCGGGCCCTCGACACGGTCATCCCCGCTGTCGGCATCAACTACGCCGGCGGCGCCGTCAGCGGCATCGCCAGCGTCCTCGTCTTCGGCGCCGCCACCAACTACGCCCTGCTGCTGATCGCCCGCTACCGGGAGGAGCTACGCCGGGAAGCGGACCGCTTCGCCGCCATGCGGGCCGCGCTGCGCCGCACCGCCGAACCGATTCTCGCCAGCGGCGGCACCGTCATGCTCGGGGTGCTCACCCTGCTGCTCAGCGAACGGGAACTCAACCGGGCCCTCGCCGTCGCCTGCGCCACCGGCATCCTGCTGGCCATGGCGTCGGCGCTGCTCGTGCTGCCGGCCGCCCTGGTGCTGCTCGGCCGACGCCTGTTCTGGCCGTTCGTACCGCACGTCGGCAGCGAGGGTCGGGAGGGCCGGGTCTGGGGTCGGCTCGGTGCCGCCGTGATCCGCCGCCCGCTTCCCGTCGCGGCCCTGGCCACGCTGCTGCTGGCCGCACTCGCCCTGGGCGGCCTCGGCCTGCGGACCGGGCTGTCGGAGACCGAGCAGTTCCGGGTACAGCCGGAAGCGGTCGCCGGGGCAGAGACCCTGGCCAGCGCCTTCCCCGCCGGCACCACCCAGCCGGTCGCGGTGCTGACCCGACCCGACACCGTTCCGGCGGTCACCGCGGCCGCCGCCGAGGTGCCCGGAGTCGCCTCCGCCCGTCCCGGCGCCGCCGGCCCCACCGTCGCCCAGGTCGACGTGGTCCTCGAGGCCGAACCGGGCACCACCGCCTCCGACCGGACGCTGGAGGCCCTGCGGGATGCGGTCGCCGCCGTACCCGACTCCGCACCACCCGCCCCAGCCCGTGGCGAAACCCCGAGCGGCGCCATCGTCGGCGGCAGCGTGGCCGGCACGTACGATGCGTCGGCCGCCGACGCCGAGGACCTGCGCGTCATCCTGCCGCTGATCCTGCTGCTGGTCGGCGCCGTGCTGGTCCTGCTGCTACGCGGCCTGCTCGCCCCGGTGCTGCTCGTGGTCACCGTCGTCGCGTCGTACTTCGCCAGCCTCGGCGGCGCCTGGCTGCTCTTCGACCACGTGCTCGGCTTCCCCGCGCTGGACACCACCGTGCCGCTGCTCGCCTTCGTCTTCCTGGTGGCGCTCGGCGTGGACTACAACATCTTCCTGGTCACCCGGGCCCGGGAGGACGCCCGCACCGCCGGCACCCGAGAGGGCATGCTCTCCGCGCTCCGGGTCACCGGCGGCGTCATCACCAGCGCCGGCATCCTGCTGGCCGCCGTCTTCGCCGTGCTCGGCGTGCTACCGCTGATCACCCTGACCCAGATCGGGATCATCGTCTGCCTCGGTGTGCTGCTGGACACCCTGCTGGTCCGCACGGTCGTCGTCCCGGCCCTGGCCTTCCTGCTCGGGGAACGCTTCTGGTGGCCCGGCCGGGTCGACGACGGTCAGAACCCCAGGCAGACGCACTCCGTCATCAGCGCCCGGACGTTGCGCACGTAGTTCGGGTTGGCAATGTTCAGTGGCTCCCCGTCCGGGGCCACCCTCCCGTGCCCGTAGTTGTACGCGGCGATGACCGCGTTCAACAGGCACGAGTCCAACTCCGAGGTGCACAGACCGGCGTCGAGCCGGTAGTCGGCGTCGAAGTACCTGTCGCCGATGTCCTTGGTCAGCCAGGCCAGGTAGGTGCCGCCGAGGTAGGCATTGTCCCGGTAGTCCCACACGTCGTAGCTCTGCCCGAAACGCTGGTTCATCCAGGACGCGGTCTCCGGCATCACCTGCATCAGGCCGATGCCCTCGTCGCAGGCCACGATGTTGGACTGCCAGCCGCTCTCCTGCCACGCCGTCGCTTTGATCAGATTGAGCGGAACGCGGATGCTCGGGGCCGACGTCGGCCAGTAGGTGCGCCCGGCCGCGTCGGTCAACGCCGCCTTGACCTGCGCACGGCTGGCCTGATCGCCCTTGTAGCTGGGCTTGCAGTCGCTCGCAGGCGGCTTCGGCGGATCCGGCGGCACCTCCGTCTCCGTCGGCGGCTTCGGCACCGTTCGCGGAGCGGTGGCCGTGGCGCGCTCCGGCTTCGCGCTCCGCTTCGCCGCCGACGGCGACGCGCTGGCGCTGGGCGTGGCCTTCGGCGCGGCACCCATCGCCTCCACCGCCGACGGTGTCGCCGACGCCTCCTGCGGCACCGGCGAGCCGGTGGGCTCCCCCGAGGCGTCCGGCAGCTCCTCCGGAAGTGCGACCGGGGCCGGCACCTCCGCCGCGGGAGCGTCCACCTTGGCGCATCCACCGCCGGTCAGCAGCAGCATCGCGGCGACCACCGCGACACCCCACCGTGCGCCGTCGCGTCCCATGTCGACCTCCTCCGGCCGTGACGAACCCGCCGCACACTAACAGCTACCGCCCGTCGCGCGTGGCCCCGCGACCGCCGCCGGGATCCCGGCGCCCGCCTCACCCGACGGCGGACGTACCGCCGGTCACCGCACGGTCCCGGGTGGCCCAAGCGACCATGAACACCGCCGTCCAGGCGGCACCGAGCAGCACCGCGCCCACCGTGCCGCTGGCCGTGCTCAGCCCCAGGTACAGCCGGGCGCCGCCGATGGTGACCACGCCGGCCGCCGCGACGGTCCACGCGGCCACCGCCACCGGCCATCGGGCACCTCGCGACAACAGCCACGCCAGCGTGCACAGGCTCGCCGTCACCACCACGTTCTGCGTGGAGAACAGCACCACCCGCCCACCGGCGGCCAGGTCCGCCACGGCCGCCAGCACCACCAGCGGCACGAAGGCACCAACCGTGCCGACCACACTGAGCAGGTCCGCCCGCCAGGGCCGCTGCCGCCAGGCCTGCACCAGGGCCACCACCGCCACCATCACGATCAGCGACGAGCCACGCAGCAGCGAGACCGCCGCCTGGGTCGCCTCCACCGCGTCGGGTGTACGCCGCGCCGCGAACCAGCCCGCGATCGCCCCGTCGACCAGGGCCAACCCGCTGTGCCGGACCACCACCCGCAGGACCCACGCGATCACCAGCGCCACCACGAACAGCAGCACCACCCCGACGGCCAGGTTCGCCAGCAACGCCCAGGCCGGCCCGAGGCGCAGGCTCAGCAGGAAGAACAGCAGTCCGTAACGGGCCGACAGCCACCGCAGCGGCGGCAGCCGGGCCGCCCGGGTCAGCAACGCCCGGGCCGGATCGGGGTTCCGGCCCAGCCAGCGACCGGCCAACACCACCGCGACCAGCGCGGCCAGCAGCACCAGCACCGCTCCGGTGGCCCGGCCCAGCAGCCGGGAGACCGTCTCGTACGACTCGCCGGCCAGGTGCCCGACCAGCACCGAGGCGCCCACCCAGGTGCTCACCCCGGCCAGGTTCCACGGCGCGAACCGGCGGTACGGCATGCCGGCCGCACCGGCCAGTCGGGGCACCAGCGTGCGGGCGAACGCCACCCAGCGGGCGGTCAGCACACCTCGCCCACCCATCCGGTCGAGCATCGCGTCGGCTCGGGCCCACCGCTGCGGCCCCACCCGGGCGCCCCACCTGCTGGCCCGCAGCCGGGGCCCGTAGCGCCGGCCGGCGCGGAACGCCAACGCGTCCCCCAGCGCGGCGGCGGCGATCATCACCAGCAACGCCGGTCCGAGCCGCAACGTGCCGGTGTACGTGAGGAAGCCCACCAGCAGCAGGGTCGCCTCACCGGGCGCGACCAGACCGATGATCAGTGCCGTCTCGGCGGCCACGATCAGCGCCGCCACCACATAGATCAGCCACGGCGGCAGGCTCTGCACCGAACTGAGCAGATCGTGCACGGCGCCCCCGGATCACCTCGGCAGAACTGCCCTGCAAGTGTGACAGTGCCCTCCGTCACCGCGCCGCCCCGCTCTCCGGTGACCCCGACGCCACGCGGCTACCGCGCAGGCGGGAGGATGGAGCTCATGCAGCTTCGCACGGACCTCCGCAACGTCGCCATCATCGCCCACGTCGACCACGGCAAGACCACCCTGGTCGACGCCATGCTGCGGCAGGCCGGCGCCTACGGCGCCCGGGGCGAGGTGACCGAGCGGGTGATGGACTCGATGGACCTGGAACGGGAGAAGGGCATCACCATCCTGGCCAAGAACACGGGCGTGCGCTACCTGCCCGCCGACGGCTCGGATCCGGTCACCATCAACATCATCGACACCCCCGGTCACGCCGACTTCGGCGGCGAGGTCGAGCGCGGCCTGACCATGGTCGACGGGGTGGTGCTCCTGGTCGATGCCAGCGAAGGACCGCTGCCGCAGACCCGGTTCGTGCTCCGCAAGGCCCTCAAGGCCCGGATGCCGATCATTCTCGTGATCAACAAGGTGGACCGCCCGGACGCCCGGATCAAAGAGGTCGTCGACGACACCTACGAACTCTTCCTCGACCTCGACGCCGACGAGGAGCAGATCGACTTCCCGATCGTCTACGCCTGCGCCCGCGACGGCATCGCCTCACTGACCCAGCCCGCCGACGGTTCCGTGCCGGACGACAGCCACAGCCTGGAGCCGCTGTTCCGCACCCTGCTGGACACCATCCCGCCGCCCGCGTACGACGAGAACGCCCCGCTGCAGGCGCACGTCACCAACCTCGACGCCTCCCCGTTCCTCGGCCGCCTCGCGCTGTGCCGGGTGCGGCAGGGCACCATCGCCAAGGGCCAGTCGGTGGCCTGGTGCCGCACCGACGGCAGCACCCAGCGGGTCCGTATCTCCGAGCTGCTGATGACCGAGGGTTTGGAGCGCAAGCCCGCGAACAGTGCCGGCCCGGGCGACATCATCGCGGTCGCCGGCATCCCCGAGATCATGATCGGCGAGACCCTCGCCGACGCCGAGAACCCGGTCCCGCTGCCGCTGATCACCGTCGACGAGCCGGCGATCTCCATGACCATCGGCACCAACAACTCGCCCCTGGTCGGCCGGGTCAAGGGCGCCAAGGTCACCGCCCGGATGGTCAAGGACCGCCTGGACAAGGAACTCGTCGGCAACGTGTCGCTGCGGGTGCTGCCCACCGAGCGACCGGACGCCTGGGAGGTGCAGGGCCGCGGCGAGCTCGCCCTGGCCATCCTGGTGGAGCAGATGCGCCGCGAGTCCTACGAGCTGACCGTCGGCAAGCCCCAGGTGGTCACCCGGGAGATCGACGGGCGCACCTGCGAGCCGGTGGAGCGGCTCACCATCGACGCGCCCGACGAGTACCTCGGCGCGATCACCCAGCTGCTTGCCACCCGCAAGGGCCGGATGGAGCAGTTGGTCAACCACGGCACCGGCTGGATCCGGATGGAGTGGCTGGTACCGGCCCGTGGACTGATCGGCTTCCGCACCGAGTTCCTCACCGAGACCCGGGGCACCGGCATCCTGCACCACGTCTTCGAGTCGTACGAGCCGTGGTTCGGCGAGCTGCGGACCCGCAACAACGGTTCGCTGGTCGCCGACCGCTCGGGCGCCGCCACCGCATTCGCCATGATGAACCTCCAGGAGCGCGGCACGCTCTTCGTCGAGCCCGGAACCGAGGTGTACGAAGGCATGATCGTCGGGGAGAACTCCCGCTCCGACGACATGGACGTCAACATCACCAAGGAGAAGAAGCTCACCAACATGCGCTCCTCCACCGCCGAGGAGACCGAGAAGCTGATTCCGCCGCGCAAGCTGTCACTGGAGCAGGCGCTGGAGTTCTGCCGCGAGGACGAGTGCGTCGAGGTCACCCCGGCCGCCGTGCGCATCCGCAAGGTCGTGCTCGACCAGACCCAGCGGGCCCGCACCGCAGCCCGCCGCAAGCACGCCGGCTGAGGCGACCGATGGCCGCAGCAGACCTCCGCGCGCGGCTGGACCGGGAGCCCGGCACCATCTCGGTGTACGCGGGGCACCTCGGTGCCCCACCCGCCTGGACCCGGTACGCCGAGGCCACCCACTACGCGGCGAGCACGATGAAACTGGCCGTGCTCGCCGCGCTGCACCGCGCCGCCGAGGCCGGCCAGTTCGATCTGGACGCCCCGGTCGAGGTGGTCAACCGGTTCACCTCCGCCCGGCCGGACGCCCCGCCGTACTCCTGCCGACGGGCGTACGACAACGACGAGGCCGTGTGGGACCGCCTCGGCGGGCGGGCGTCGCTGCGCTGGCTGGCCGAACGGATGATCGTCCGCTCCAGCAACCTCGCCACCAACCTTGTCATCCAGCACGTCGGCCTGCCCGCGGTGGCCGAGGTCTGGCGGCTGGCCGGCGCCCGGCACAGCGTCACCGGGCGCGGCATCGAGGACTTCGCCGCCCGCGAGGCCCAGATCACCAACCTGGTCACCGCCGCCGATCTGGCCGCGCTGCTCGGTGCCGTCGCCACCGGCGCGAGTCGCCCCGGCCCGGTCGCCTCACCGGCCGGCTGCGCCGCCATGCTGGACGTGCTCTGCGCCCAGCAGATCCGTCAGGACATCGCCGAAGGGTTGCCGCCCGGCGTCCGGCTCGCTCACAAGAACGGCTGGGTACGCGGCGTACGGCACGGCGCGGCGGTGGTCTACCCCGCCGACGCCGAGACCTATGTGCTCGTCGTCTGCACCACATTCGGCGACGACCAGACCGACGCTCGGGCCGACGTGGACGCCAACCAGTTGGTGGCCGACATCTCCCGTGAGGTGTGGCAGGCCCGCCACGACCTCACCACGCTCAGTCCAGCAGGTTCTCCCGCAGCGCCGCCACCGTCTCCTCGGTGACCCCCAGGCCGTCGCGCAGGTACGCCCCGAACGACCCGTGCACCTGCCGCACCTGTGCGTACGCGGCGTCGAGGTACTCCGGGCGTACCTCCAGCACCGGCCGGACCGCCGTCTCGTCGAGCCCCGGGTGACGCTGCCGCATCGCATCGACCAGCACCTCGCGCAGGCTCTCCGTCAACGGGTTGTGGGCCAGGTAGTCGGCGCGGATCGCGGCCTCGTCCACCCCGAGGGCGTGCAGCAGCACCACGGTCAGCCAACCGGTGCGGTCCTTGCCCGCCGAGCAGTGGTAGATCAGCGGCAGGTTACGCCCGTCGGCCGCCAGCCGGACGGCAGCGGCGAATCCCTCCCGGGCCGAGTCCCCGGTGACGAACCAGCGGTAGATCGCGGCCATCGCCGCCGGTGTCCCCTGCCGCGCCAACTCCGCGTACTCGCTCAGGTCATGGCCGAGCAGCACGGCCGAGACGTACGTGAAGACCGGATGCGCCGGATCGTGCACCGGCAGGTGCACCACCGTCGGCTCGCCGGTCAGCCGGTCCGGTGGCGCCACCGACACCTCCGACTCGGCGCGGAGGTCCACCACGCAGGCCGGTTCGAGCTTCGCCAACACCGGCAGGTCCTCGTCGGTCAGCCGGCCCAACGCCGGCGTACGGATCAGCCGCCCGGGTCGTACCCGCCGCCCCCCGGCACCGATCAGTCCACCGAGGTCCCGTGCGTTGGGTGCGCCGACGAGTGTCCAGTCCGATGCGTTCGCTCGCTCACTGATCATGTCGCCCCCTCCCATACAGGGTGCCGTACCCGATGATCGGCGCGACAGACACCCGCCGCTCAGCGGCGGGACGCGGCCAGCTCGCGTCGCCGGTCCCGCGAGGACTTGATCAGGCTCGCCGCCGTGGCCCCCGCGAGGGTGCCCAGGATGATCAGCAGTGACAGCCAGATCGGAATGTGCGGCGCCCAACCGACGTGTTCACCGCCGTTGATGAACCCCACATTGTTCTCCGCCAGCGCCTCCAGGATCAGCTTGACCCCGATGAAGCCGAGCACCACCGCGAGCCCGTGGCTCAGGTAGATCAACCGGTCGAGCAGCCCGCCGAGCAGGAAGTAGAGCTGCCGCAGCCCCATCAGTGCGAACACGTTGGCGGTGAAGACGAGGTACGGCTCCTGGGTGATTCCGAAGATCGCCGGAATCGAGTCGAGCGCGAAGATCAGATCGGTGGTCCCGATGGCGATCATGACGATGAGCATCGGCGTGAACATCCGCCGGCCGTTTTCCCGCACGGTCAACCGCGCGCCGTCGTAGCCCCGGGAGATGGGCAGCGCCCGCCGACTCCAGCGGATGAGGACGTTCTCGGTGAACTCCTCCTCGCTCGACTCACCCTGCCGGGCCAGGTTGATCGCGGTGTAGAGCAGGAACGCCCCGAAAATGTAGAAGACCCAGGTGAACTGCGAAATCAACGCCGCGCCCGCGGCGATGAAACCACCCCGCATGACGAGCGCGAGAACGATGCCGATGAGCAGCACCTTCTGCTGGTACTGCCGGGGCACCGCGAAGCGGGCCATGATGATCACGAACACGAACAGGTTGTCCACCGAGAGGCTGTACTCGGTCAGCCAGCCGGTGTAGAACTGCCCCGCCACGCTCGCCCCGGCGGTGAGCCACAGTCCGCCACCGAACAGCAGGGCCAACCCGACGTAGAAGGCGACCCAGAGGCTCGACTCCCGCACGCTCGGCTCGTGCGGCCGGCGCCCGATGATGAGCAGGTCCACCACGAGGACCGTGGTCAGGGCCGCGAGCGTCGCCGCCCACACCAGTCCGGACACGTTCACAGTCTCATTCCTCCGGTCGCCACCCAGCAACCGGCACACGGTACGCCCTGCCGGGCGAGACGACAGCCCCACCCCCGCTAGGCATCCTAGGAGGATGGGTTACCGGGTGGGCGGCGGCGCGGCGCGGCCTGGCGCGGCGCGGCCTGGCGCGGCGCGGCGCGGCCTGGCGCGGGCGACGCCCGGCGACGCCCGGCGTAAGGCCGGCCAGCAGGCACGGGTCCGGCGGCGATGTGACAGGCTGCCGGCATGGTTCTTGAGGTAGCGCTCATCGATGTCATCCCCGGCCACGAGGAGGCGTTCACCGCCGCGTACGCCCAGGGGCACCCGTTGCTCGCCGGCACGCCCGGCTGCCGCTCGGTACGCATGACCCGGGGCCTGGAGTCATCCTCCCGCTTCGTGCTGCTGGTCGAGTGGGACTCGGTCGAGGCGCACGAGCAGAACTTCCGGGCCACCGAGCGGTTCGCCGGCTGGCGGGAGCTGATCGGACCGCACTTCGCCGCGCCGCCGCGAGTCGAACACTTCGTCGACGTACCCGCCTGACCGGCCCCGCGCCCCCACACCACCCAGGGCCCCACACAACGCCGCCGACGCTGCACTATCCCCCGATGTTGCAGCCTGAGGCGAGTTTGGGAGTTGAGGCAACAACATCCCCGATGTTGCTGCATGAGGCGGGTTTGAGGCGGCAACATCCCCGATGTTGCTGCTTCGATAGGGCTCGGGGCCGGCGAGATCGCCGATGTTGTTGATGCGGCGTGGGTCTGCGGCAGGGAGGTGGGCGTCAGCAGTTGCGGCGGCGCAACTTGCGGCATCTCGGGCCCTTCCGTCCAGCGGATACCCCAAGTTGCGGTATATCGGGCCGGCACGGCCGGCATCCCGTGCCGGCATCCTGGCTGGCTTGGGCTGGCCGACGTGGGGCCGGCGTCCTGGCCTGGCCCGGGCTGGCGGACGTGGGTCGGCGTCCTGGGCTTGCTGGGGCTGACCGACGTGGGCCGGCGTCTTGGGCTGGCCGGGGCGGGTGGACCTGGGCTGCGGCCCCGGGAGTGCTCGATCCCCGGACCGGGAGGCGGAAGTCGGCGCCAAGCCAGGGTGGTCTTCGTCGGCGAGCAGCCCGGCGACATGGAGGATCAGAAGGGGCTGCCCTTTGTGGGCCCCGCTGGCCGGCTGCTACGCAAGGCGGTCGACGACGCCAAGCTGGACCCGGCCCACAGTTACCTCACCAACGCCGTCGAGCACTTCCGCTTCGCCGATGGTGCGTTCGGTTCGCGGACGGCGCGGAAAACGCCGGATCCACCAGACCCCCGACCGGGTGCACATCACCGCCTGCCGGCCCAGCTGCCGGCCACCATCCACCCGTCCGCCGTGCTCCGGGCCGACAACCAGGACGTGGCGTACGACGGGTTGGCCGCCGACCTCACCGTCGCGGCTCGCGCCCTCGCCAGCTGACCGGCCCCAGATCATCACGCACCGAACCGAGAAAGTGTCACACCGTCCACCTATCGTGCGTCTCGCGTCGGCACCGTGCCCCGACGGCTTCGGGGGCGCCGGGTCCGGTGCCGACGCGACGACCGTGCACGCACTGCCAACCCGTCGACCGGCGGCAGGTGCGATGCGTCATCGGTCGAGCCGGCGGGACAGCAGCCGCACCGTCTCCTCCGCCGGCAAAGCCGTCTCCAGCAGGCAGTCGGTCATCTGTTCGTACCGGTCGACGTCGATCGCGGTGGTCAGCCGCACATCCGTGGTCAATGCCTCCAACATCACCGTGCGGGGGTCCGCCGGGTCCGGGAAGGAGTAGCAGGAGAACGGGGTCAGCGGCAGCGGGCGTCCGCCCGCGCCGACCCGCAGCAGCCGGATCGTCACATGCGGCAGGGCGGCCAGTTCGAGCAGGTGCCCCATCTGCTCGCGCCACACCTCCAGCGGGTCGTCCCCCGGCTCGCAGGCCAGCTCGGTGACCAGCGCCGTGTAGCGGGGCGGTTCGACGCGACGCAGCACCGCCTGCCGGGCGGCGCGGGCCCGCAGGTCGGCCTCCACGTCCACCGTCGGGTCGATGAGCTGACCGGCGACGATGCGCAGTCGGGCGTACGCCGGGGTCTGCAGCAGGCCGGGCACGATCACCGGCTGGTACTCCACGATGCCCGCCGCCCCGGCCTCGAGCTCGGCGTACGTGCGCTGCCGCTCACTCATCTCCCCCAGAGACTTCCACCAGCCTCGACTGGTCGCCGCGTCCCGGGCGATGACGATCAAAGCGTCGCGCTGCAGCGACGGCACCTCGTAGACGTCGAGCAGGTCGAGCACGTCGGCCAGGTCGGGCCGGCTCTGCCCCAGCTCGATGCGGGACAGCTTGGAGGTGGACGCCCAACCGAGTCGCTCACACACCTGTTCCAGCGTCAGCGCCTCCCGTCGGCGTAGCTGACGCAACTCGGCGCCCAGTCGCGCACGTCGAATGACCGGACTCGTTGGCAACGGCATCCCTGCCTCCCCACCGAGGGAGAGTACGCAGGGCGATCACTTAGCGCAATAGGACGCTCGCATTCCGCTACTCCTCCACCGTGGGATGTGGATGCTCCGCCTGGCGGCACCTACCGCACACCGGCGGCGTCCATCCCCCGCAGCTCTTTTTTCAGGTCGGCGACCTCGTCGCGGATCCGGGCGGCCAACTCGAACTGCAACTCCCGCGCGGCAGCCAGCATCTGGTCGTTGAGCTCCTGGATGAGCTGCGCCAACTCGGCCCGCGCCATGCCCTCGCGGGCCGGGATCGCCGCACCGCCCCGGGCCCGGCTGCGGGTCTCCTTGACCGGTGCCTTGCCTCGTGACAGCTGCCGCACCGCACCGCCGACCCGCGTCGCCTCGGTGTCCTCCGCCTCACGGTAGATGTCGTCGAGGATGTCGTGGATCTTCTTGCGCAGCGGCTCCGGGCTGATGCCGTGCGCCTCGTTGTGAGCAATCTGCTTGGCCCGCCGACGGTTCGTCTCCTCGATCGCGTCCGCCATCGACGGGGTCACCTTGTCGGCGTACATGTGCACCTGGCCGGAGACGTTACGGGCCGCCCGGCCGATGGTCTGGATCAACGACCGGCCGCTGCGCAGGAATCCTTCCTTGTCCGCGTCGAGGATCGCCACCAGCGACACCTCGGGCAGGTCGAGGCCCTCGCGCAGCAGGTTGATGCCGACCAGCACGTCGTAGTCGCCCCGACGCAACTCGCGCAGCAGCTCCACCCGACGCAGCGTGTCGACCTCGGAGTGCAGGTAACGCACCCGGATGCCGTTCTCCAGGAGATAGTCGGACAGGTCCTCGGCCATCTTCTTGGTGAGCGTGGTGACCAGCACCCGTTCGTCGCGCTCGGTCCGCAGCTTGATCTCATGCATCAGGTCGTCGATCTGGCCCTTGGTGGGCTTGACGACCACCTCCGGGTCGACCAGACCCGTCGGGCGAATCACCTGCTCCACGAACTCGCCCTGGGCGTGCTCCAGCTCCCACGGACCGGGGGTCGCCGACAGGAAGACCATCTGGCCGACCCGCTCCAGGAACTCGTCGAACCGCAGCGGCCGGTTGTCGGCGGCGCTGGGCAAGCGGAACCCGTGGTCGATCAGCATCCGCTTGCGCGAGGCGTCTCCCTCGTACATGCCGCCGATCTGGGGAATCGTCACGTGTGACTCGTCGACCACGGTGAGGAAGTCGTCGGGGAAGTAATCCAGCAGGCAGTGCGGCGGGCTGCCGGGTAGCCGGCCGTCGATGTGCATCGAGTAGTTCTCGATGCCCGAGCAGAAGCCCACCTGCCGCATCATCTCGATGTCGTAGGTGGTGCGCATCCGCAGCCGCTGCGCCTCCAGCAGCTTGCCCTGCCTTTCCAGCTCGGCCAGCCGCTCGCCCAACTCCGACTCGATGTCGCGGACCGCCCGTTCCATCCGCTCCGGCCCGGCCGCGTAGTGCGTCGCCGGGAAGATCAACAGATGGTCCACCTCGCGCACCACGTCACCGGTCAACGGGTTGAGGTAGTAGAGCTTTTCCACCTCGTCGCCGAAGAGCTCGATGCGTACGGCGAGTTCCTCGTACGCCGGAATGATCTCCAGCGTGTCGCCGCGGACCCGGAAGGTGCCGCGCTGGAAGGCCATGTCGTTGCGGGTGTACTGGATGTCGACCAGGCGGCGCAACAGTTGGTCCCGGTCGAGTTCCTGGCCGACGGCCACCCGTACCGCGCGGTCGAGGTACTCCTCCGGGGTGCCCAGACCGTAGATCGCCGAGACGGTCGCGACCACCACCACGTCGCGCCGGGTGAGCAGCGACATCGTCGCCGAGTGCCGCAGCCGCTCGACCTCCTCGTTGATCGAGGAATCCTTCTCGATGTACGTGTCGGTCTGCGGGATGTACGCCTCGGGCTGGTAGTAGTCGTAGTAAGAGACGAAATACTCCACCGCGTTGTCCGGCAGCAGCTCGCTGAACTCCTTCGCCAACTGCGCGCAGAGCGTCTTGTTGGGTGCCAGCACCAGCGTGGGACGTTGCAGCCGCTCGATCAGCCAGGCGGTCGTGGCGCTCTTGCCGGTGCCGGTCGCGCCGAGCAGCACCGTGTGCCGGTCGCCGCGACGCACCCGCCGCTCCAGGTCGTCGATCGCCGCCGGCTGGTCACCGGCCGGCTGGAAATCACTGATGACCTGGAAACGGCCGTCGAGCCGGGGTATGTCGAGCGCCATGGTGTCAACGGTACGCCGGGGCTCCGACAGCCAACCCCCTTCCAGCCCCCCGCGACCCGACGGACCGCCAGGTCGACACCGGTGGAGGCGCTCGTCGGGCGCGCGGCGCGGGACGTCGGGGTCCGCCCGCCTCCCGGCGACTACGTGCGGCACGTGATCGGCTTCGATATTCGCATTGTGTGGTTCTTCTCACCCGGCTACGCTTTTCCTGTAGGCCGCTCGCGGCGGCCGACCGGGCCGGTGGCGGGCCGCACAAGGCCACGCCGCCCCCGGCACCGAGGGTCGCAGCACCCGGCATGCCTGGCGTGCGCACCGGACGTGGTCGCGCGGATCGCGCTGACCGGCCGCCGCGAGCGCCCCTGCTCGTCACCCCGGCGTGCTTCCGGCCGTTCATCCTCCCGTGGAGAACAGCTCACCACCGCCGTCCGCCAACCGCCGCCGCGCGCGCCAGGATCTGCGCACCGACCCGGGCCGCCCCGACGGGCCGGCGAGCGGCGACAGCCCGGCCGGCAGCATCCGTACCGGCTCGTCGCCGTTGCCGACCAGCCGGAACGACCCGGCCGCCACCAGCAACGCCGGGCCGACGGGTCACCCCCGTACCCGCAACCGCCGGCACCGCGCGGCCGACCGCCGCCACCGCGCCGGCATCGCGCCACCCGCGGTCCTGCACCTGGACAACACCGAGACGGCCGGCCGGCCACCGCAGTCCCGGCCGGGTGTCCGCCGGGCCGTGGTCACCGGCGGGCTGCTCGATCTGGCCGCCGGGAACCGCACTGACGAGGAGGATCTGGCCGGGGCGGCCACCGGGGCCGACGACCCGCGGCGCACGGCCAGCCACCGACGTCGTCTCACCCTCGCCGGGCTGGCCCTCACCGCGGTGCTCTCCGCCGTGCTGCTGGTGGCCACGCTGGTCAACTGGACACCGGACGGGCCGCCGCCACGGGACCTGACAACTGCCGAGCGGGAACGTCTGGCCGTCATGCGGGTGACCAACTACCGCGAGCTGCGCGCCGGGTTGCATGTCACCGCCGGTGCCGACGCCGCCCGCACCGACCTGCTCGGCTGGGTCGACTGGGCCCGGAGGCTGGCCTATCTCGACGTGGGTGGCCCGGGCGCGGGCCCGTCGCGCGGTCTGGCCCAGGCCACTCCCACCGTGCTGGTGATCAGGCCCGATCCGGTGGCGGTACCGACGCCGGCCATGCCGCCGCTGGTGCCACCGGCCGACGGGTGGCGGCTACCCGCCGACCGGCGGCTCGATCCGCTACTCGGGATGATCTTCTCGCTCGCCGCCGACCGACCCGAATCGATGAGCCGCTGGGCCGGCCGCTGGGTTGGCCGCGAACACCTCAACGGTGAGCCGGTCGACGTGCTGGAGGTGTCGACGCCGGGCGCCGGTCCGTCGGCGAGCCGTGGACCCGCCGCCACGGCCGACACCGGCGTCCCGGTCCGCTACTGGCTGGACCGGGCCGGCCGGCTGCACCGGGTACAGACCGACCTCGCCGGAATCGGGCCGGTCACGGTGGCCGTGAACCGGGCGGACCGGCCGACGTTGCGACCGGTCGAGGCGCTCGGCGGCCGGCCCGGTCTGCCCCGCGCCCTGACCGCCACCGAGCGGGACCGCTGGCGTCGGCTGCCGGCCCGCCTGCGAGCGGCCGGCGGAGCAACGGCGACCCTGACCATGCCCGTCTCCGCCGCCACCAACCTGCGCGGCAGCGGTTGGCTCAGCTGGACGTCGGGCAACGCGTACCTCGGCGTCACCGACCTCGACGTGGAGGGTCGACGCACCCTGGTCCGCCATCACGGCCGCAAGGTCACCCGGATCGACGGCACCGGCGCGTCCGCGCGTCCGCCGCTGCCGCCACCGGCCGCCGGCTGGCGGGCGGGGCCGCATCGCACGCAGCCGCTCGACCCGCTGGTGGCCGCCGCGTTACAGGCCGCACAGCGCACCGGCGTCCAGGGCCGTGCGCAACGGGTACGCGGCGACAGCCTCGCCGGCGCCACCGTCGACGTGGTGCAGGTCGACACGGCCCGAGGGCCGCTGCGTTACTGGGTCGACCGGTCCGGGATGCTGCGCCGGCTGGAACTGCCGACCCGGGCGGGCGCCTGGGCACAGCTCGACCTGGCCCCGGGCCGGGTACCACGGCTGACACCGCCGAAGCAGCGCTGAGCGGGCTACCGGGTACCCGCCCAGACGACCTCGGCGAGCCGTCAGGGACGCCAACCGGTGCGTACGGCCCACTCCTCCGCCCGGAGATGCTCCTCGTCGAACCAGGGGTCCTTTGCCGTGGCGTACGTGCCGCTGTCCGGCGCGGACGCGGCCAGTTCCCGCTTGAGTACCAGGTACGCGGCCCGCTGGTCGGGATCGGCCCGCAGGTGATCGCGCATCAGCAGGGCGTACCGCCAGCCCGGCGAACCGGTCACTCGCACGTGCAGGTGCACCGGGCGGGCCGGATCCGCGCTGCCGTGCAGCCGCTTCGCCCACCGGCCGCTGCCGGCCGGTCGAGGGCTGTCCCACCACTCGCCTGGCAGCCGCGGGAAACCGGCGTCGGCCAGCCGCTCGGCCAATGCGCCGTCGGCCTCGGCGAGGGAGGGCACGCTGAGCTGGATGTCGATGACGTTCTTGGCGGCCAGGCCGGCGACGGCTGTCGAACCGATGTGATCGATCCGCAGCTCGGCCGGGGCGATGGCGTGCCGGATCCGGTCCGCCAGCCGGGCGTACTGCCTCGGCCAGGTCGGGTCGGGCTCGGCCAACCTGACCTGATGCAGGCGCACCGCCTGCCGATACCGCACGTTGGCCTCGAACGGCACCAGCCGGTCGTGCCAGAGCGCGTCGACCGCCTCGTGCAGCTCGTCGAGGGTGCCCTCGTTGGTCAGCAGCACATCCGCCACCGCCGCGCGGCGGGCGTCGTCGGCCTGGGCGGCGATCCGCCGCTGCGCCTCCGCCCGGCTCATCCCCCGGTCGCGGGCCAGCCGCGCCAGCCGGATGTGCACCCCGGTCTGCACCACGACCACCAGGTGGTAGGCGGGCGCCAGTCCCACCTCGGCCAGCAACGGGACATCGTTGACCACCACGGCGTCCGACGCGGCGGCGGCGGTCAGTTCGACCGTACGGGCCCGGACCCGGCCGTGAACGATCGCCTCCAGCCTGCGCCGGGCCGGTTCGTCGGCGAAGACCAGATCACCCAGGGCAGCTCGGTCCAGCGCCCCGTCGGCGTCCAGCACCCGGTCGGAAAAGGTGGCGACGAGCTCGGCGAGCCCTTCGGTGCCGGGTGCGACGACCTCCCGGGCGAGCAGATCGGCGTCGATGAGCACCGCGCCCCGCTCGACCAGCCGTGCCGCCACCGCACTCTTGCCCGAACCGATCCCGCCGGTCAACCCCACCCTCAGCACGGCACCCAGTCAACCCGATCACCCCACCCCCGCCAACCCCACCCCCACCCCACCCAGCGTTGATCATGAGGTTGACGGCAGTCGTTGATCTTCAAAGTGCCGCCAACCTCATGATCAACGGATCGAGGAGGGGAGGGGGGTGGGGGTGGGGGTGGGGGCGGGAGTAGGGGAAGGGCCCCGGCCCGACCCTGGGTACGGGGGTCGGGGCGGGGCCCTTCGTTGTCAGTCGACAGGTCCAGGTCGCGGTGCGGCGTCAGACACGCCGCGACTGGAGGTGCCGCGGATTCACTTGCCGCCGGCGAGCTTCTCCCGCAGTGCGGCGAGCGCCTCGTCGGTGGCCAGCGTGCCCGCCGGCTCCTCGGCCTGCCGGCTCGGGGCCGCGCTGCTGGTCGAGGTGGTGGTGCCGCCAGCCGTGGGAGCCGGCTGCGGGTTGGCAGCGGCCTCGGCCTCGGCGGCCCGGGAGGTCTGCACCTGCTTCTGGTGCGCCTCCCAGCGCTGCCGCGCCTCGGCGTACTGGTTCTCCCAGGTCTCGCGCTGCTTGTCGTACCCCTCGAGCCACTCGCCCGTCTCCGGGTCGAAGCCCTCCGGGTAGATGTAGTTGCCCTCGGTGTCGTAGGTCGCGGCCATGCCGTAGAGGGTCGGGTCGAAGTGCTCCTCGCCCTCGACGAAGCCCTCGTTTGCCTGCTTGAGCGACAGCGAGATCCGGCGACGCTCCAGGTCGATGTCGATGACCTTGACCATGACCTCAGAGCCGACCTGGACGACCTGCTCGGGGATCTCCACGTGCCGCTCGGCCAGCTCGGAGATGTGGACCAGACCCTCGATGCCGTCGTCCACCCGGACGAAGGCACCGAACGGCACCAGCTTGGTGACCTTACCCGGCACGATCTGCTGGATGGCGTGGGTGCGGGCGAACTGCCGCCACGGGTCCTCCTGGGTCGCCTTCAGCGACAGCGAGACCCGCTCGCGGTCCAGGTCGACGTCCAGGACCTCGACCTCGACCTCCTGGCCCACCTCGACGACCTCGGACGGGTGGTCGATGTGCTTCCAGGACAGCTCGGAGACGTGCACCAGGCCGTCCACGCCGCCCAGGTCGACGAACGCGCCGAAGTTGACGATCGAGGAGACGACGCCCTTGCGGACCTGCCCCTTCTGGAGCTTGTTGAGGAACTCGGTGCGCACCTCGGACTGCGTCTGCTCCAGCCAGGCCCGGCGGGACAGCACCACGTTGTTGCGGTTCTTGTCCAGCTCAATGATCTTGGCTTCGAGCTCGCGGCCGACGTACGGCTGCAGGTCGCGCACCCGCCGCATCTCGACCAGGGAGGCCGGCAGGAAGCCGCGCAGCCCGATGTCGAGGATGAGGCCACCCTTGACCACCTCGATGACGGAACCGCGGACGACCCCGTCCTCGTCCTTGATCTTCTCGATCGTGCCCCAGGCCCGCTCGTACTGCGCCCGCTTCTTGGAGAGGATCAGCCGGCCCTCCTTGTCCTCCTTCTGGAGGACAAGGGCCTCGATGTGGTCGCCCACCGAGACGACCTCTGCCGGGTCCACGTCGTGCTTGATCGACAACTCCCGAGAGGGAATGACACCCTCGGTCTTGTAGCCGATGTCGAGCAGGACCTCGTCCCGATCGACCTTGACGACGGTGCCTTCGACAATGTCGCCGTCGTTGAAGTACTTGATGGTCTCGTCGATCGCGGCGAGGAAAGCCTCTTCTGAACCGAGATCGTCGACGGTGACCTTGGTGGCGCTCGAGGGGGCCTCGATGCTGCTCGTCATGTGGGCGGTTGCTCCGGTCGGATGGTGTGTCACAGCAGGCTGGTGTCGCGGTGACCTGTGCGCGCCAACGGATCCGTCGGCGGGCCCACCTGGATATCGCTGAACGAGATCTTGATGTGACTCCGTCGACCGCGCACCTGCTCCCTGCCGAGGCACACGATCCGCGAGCGCATCGTCTACCCTACCTGCCGCATTACCACAGCGTGCAAGCCCTCCCGTCTACTCATCGGCGCACCAGCCGCTAAAGCGGAGATTTCGACCAGACACGCCGTGGGTGGCGACGGGCCGCCGCCGGCCCCACCGTCGTGAGGGCCTAGCGTGGCCTGGTGGACGACGCAGACCGGGTGATCCGGCGTCGGGTCGGTGACGCCGAGGCACGCACCGCCAACCGGCGCTGGTGGGACGCTGACGCCGACGCCTACCAGGCAGAACACGGCAGCTTCCTGGGCGACGTGGACTTCGTCTGGTGCCCGGAAGGGCTGCGCGAGGCCGACGCCCGGCTGCTCGGCGAGGTGACCGGACGGCAGGTGCTGGAGGTCGGCTGCGGCGCTGCGTCCTGCTCCCGCTGGCTGGCCACCCAGGGAGCCCGGCCGGTCGCGGCGGACCTGTCCGCCGGCATGTTGCGGCACGCGACACAGGCCAACGCCCGCAGCGGGGTACGCGTGCCGCTGGCGCAGGCCGACGCGCTCGCGTTGCCCTTCGCCGACCAGACCTTCGACATCGCCTGCACGGCGTTCGGCGCGGTCCCGTTCGTCGAGGACTCGGCGGCATTGATGCGCCAGGTGCATCGGGTGCTGCGTCCCGGCGGCCGGTGGGTCTTCTCGGTCACCCACCCGATGCGCTGGATCTTCCTGGACGATCCCGGGGAGGGTGGGTTGACCGCCGTGCACTCGTACTTCGACACCCGGCCGTACGTGGAGCTGGACGAACACGGCCGGGCCAGCTACGTCGAGCAGCACCGCACCCTCGGCGACCGGGTACGCGAGCTGGTAGGTGCCGGGTTCCGGCTGCTGGACCTGGTGGAACCGGAGTGGCCGGAGGGACACGAGGGGACCTGGGGGCAGTGGAGCCCGCTGCGCGGCCGGCTATTTCCCGGCACCGCCATCTTCGTCACCGAGAAACCGGCCCGCTGAGGAACGACGCCGTGCCGGACGGTCAGTGCGACGCCGTCGTCCCCGGGTGGCGTTACGCTCACCACATGAGCGCCGAGCCCATCCCGACATCACCTGGCCCCTGGTGTCCGGACCCGATGCGGCAGCAGCGTGCGGACTACACGCTGGAGGACCTGCTCGCCCTGCCGGATGACGCCCCCCGCGTCGAACTCGTCGACGGAGTCATCCACGTGACACCCTCCCCCACCCTGGGCCATCAGGACATCTCCAGTCTGATGTGGCTGTGGTTGCGATCCCACGCGCCAGCGCACCTGCGTGCCGCCCAGGCGATCGGCGTCGGGCTCAGCCACAACACCAGCCGACAACCGGACGTGCTGCTCTGCCGCGCCGGACTGCCCGCCGACCGGTCCCGGCTGCGGCCGGCGGACGTCGTGCTGGCCGTCGAGGTCGTCTCGCCGGGTACCCGCCGCGTCGACAGGTTCGCCAAGCCGGGCGAGTACGCCGCCGCCGGCATCCCCTTCTACTGGCGCATCGAGCAGAACCCGGTGCGCGTGTACGCCTACCGCCTCGGCGACCGGATCGGGCCGGGCGGGGAGCGGCAGTACGAACTCGTCGCCGACAGCACGGAACTGGTCGAGCTGACCGAACCCTTCGAGATCAAACTTCCGGTCCGCGACCTCACTCCATAGCCCCGACCGAGCACGTGACCGGGCGGCGGCGTTTTCACCGACGACCCCCGGGTACCCGAACACCATGGCCGACCAGGAGTTCCGCAAGGGCGACCACGTCTCCTGGGCCAGCCACAGCGGCCGGGCCCACGGTGTGGTCAAGGAGAAGCTGACCGAACGGACCCACGTACGCGGGCACGCGGTGGACGCGTCACCGGAGCAGCCGCAGTACCGCATCCGCAACGACGACTCGGGTCGCGATGTGGCCCACCGTCCGGAGGTGCTGCGCCGTGAGCAGTCGTGACGACCCGGACCAGACCTACCGGGAGTTCACCGAGGCGGTGAACATGAAACCCGGCGAGTTGTCCAAGTGGCTGGACACCGACGAGTCCAAGCATGTCGGCTGGCGGAGGAAGGGCAGCGGGGGCGGCGAGACGGTCGGCCACGAGTCCGGCCGGAAGATCATCGATCTGTTGCGCCGCAAGCGTGGCCAGCTGACCGAGGCCGACTACAAACACATGCGCAAGGTCGTCGGGTACGTCCGACGGCACATGGCGCAGCGTCCCAGCGGCGACGTCCGTGACACCCGGTGGCGGTACTCGCTGATGAACTGGGGTCACGACCCGGTCAAGGCCCCGTTGCCACCGCCCGGCGGCCCCTCCCGCAAGGCCCTCGACCGGCACGGCGCCCCACCCAAGTCCCGCCGAGGCCCCGGCCGCTGAGCTCCACAACCGTGCACCCACCCGCCAGCACACCAGCAGGCGACCATTTCGGCGTAGTTGCTGTGTCCACCCACCCGCGAGGCAGCAACTTGCCCGACACTGCGCGGCGTCAGCGCACGGTCCGTCCGCAGGACCGAGACCCGTGTCCCGTGACCACGTCAGGGTTTCAGGGCAGCCCGGCCCGTGCAGGGATCAAGCCTGACCGCCCGGAGCGGGTCGGGCTGCCCCGAAATCCCGCCAGGCCAAGGTTGGGCCGCCCCGAAACCCGGCCAAGAGGGTCAGTGGTCGGCGCTGTTCCAGTCTCGGCCGTCGCCCACCGACACCTCCAACGGCACCGACAGCGGGTACGCCCCACCCATCTCGCGCCGGACCAACTCCTCAAGCACCATCCGTTCTCCCGGCGCCACCTCGAAAACCAGCTCGTCGTGCACCTGCAACAGCATCCGGGAGCGCAGCCCGGCGTCCCGCAACGCGGTGTCGACGTGCAGCATGGCGACCTTGATGATGTCCGCCGCGGAGCCCTGGATCGGGGCGTTGAGCGCCATCCGCTCGGCCATCTCGCGCCGCTGGCGGTTGTCGCTGACCAAATCGGGCAGGTACCGCCGGCGACCGAGGATAGTGGAGGTGTAGCCGTCCTGCCGAGCTCGGGCGACCACCTCCTGCAGGTAGTCCCGCACCCCGCCGAACCCGGCGAAGTAGTTCTCCATCAACCCGCGCGCCTCCTCGGCGCTGATGCCGAGCTGCTGAGACAGGCCGAAGGCGCTGAGGCCGTACGCCAGTCCGTAGTTCATCGCCTTGATCTTGCGCCGCTGGTCCGGGGTGACCTCGGCCAGCGGCACGGTGAAGACCGACGAGGCCGTCGCGGCGTGGAAGTCGGCGCCGGAGTTGAACGCCTGGATCAGCGCGTCGTCGGCCGACAGGTGCGCCATGATCCGCATCTCGATCTGGCTGTAGTCGGCGGTGAGCAGGCACTCGAAGCCCTCCCCCACCACGAAGGCACGGCGGATCCGTCGCCCCTCCTCGGTGCGGATGGGGATGTTCTGCAGGTTGGGCTCGGTGGAGGAGAGCCGACCGGTGGCGGCCACCGTCTGGTTGAAGGTGGTGTGGATGCGCCCGTCGTCAGAGACCGACTTGAGCAGCCCGTCCACCGTCGACTTGAGCTTCGCCACGTCGCGGTGCCGCAGCAGGTGGGCCAGCACCGGGTGCGGGCTCTGCGCGTAGAGCCACTGCAACGCGTCGGCGTCGGTGGTGTAACCCGTCTTGATCCGCTTGGTCTTCGGCAGGTTCAGCTCGCCGAAGAGGATCTCCTGCAACTGCTTGGGTGAGCCCAGGTTGAACTCCCGCCCCACCGCCTCGTACGCGCCCTGCGCGGCGGCCTTCACCTCGGCGGCGAAGTGCGCCTCCAACTCCGTCAGGTAGTCGGTGTCGGCGGCGATGCCGGTACGCTCCAGCTGCGCCAGCACCCGCATCAGCGGCAGCTCCACCCCGGCCATCAGCCGGGCCGACTGCTCTCCGTCGCGGGACAGCTCCGCGTCGATCGCGTCGGCCAGGTCGAGGGTGGCCCGGGCGTGCAGCATCAGGTTCTGCTCGGCCTCACTGTCGCCGCCGAGCCCGTCCAGGGTCAACTGGCCGGTCTCGGGGGCGTCGACCCGCAACTCCCGGTGCAGGTAGCGCAGCGCCAGGTCGGTCAGGTCGTAGGAGCGCTGATCGGGGCGGGCCAGGTACGCGGCGATCTGGGTGTCGCGGGCGATGCCGGCAATCGACCAGCCGTGCGCGGCGAAGGCGAGCACGGCCGGCTTGCTGTCGTGCAGCACCTTGGGGCGGGTCTCGTCGGCCAGCCACGCCGCCAGCGCCGCCTCGTCGCCGGCCGCCAGCTGGGCCGGGTCGAACCAGGCCGCCGCGCCGTCGGCGGTGGCCAACGCCAGGCCGGTGACGGTGGCGGTGTGCCGGCGGTTCGGACCGGTGTCGAGTTTGACTGCGACGCCGACACCGGTGCCGGCCGGCGCGTGCGTCTCCAGCCAGCCCACAAGCGCGCCGGGCGCGGCAAGCACCTCGCCGACCAGGTCGAAGCCGGACTCCGCCTCCGGCTCGACCGCTTCGAGGTACTGGTAGAGACGGTCCCGCAGGATGCGGAACTGAAGGGTGTCGAAGACCTGGTGCACCGCCTCGCGGTCCCATCCCTGCCAGCGGGCGTCCTCGGGACGCAGCGGCAACTCCAGGTCGGCGACCAGCTGGTTGATCTCGTAGTTGCGGATCACATCGGCGAGCCGTTCCCGGAGACTGTCGCCCGCCTTGCCCTTGATCTCGTCGGCCCGGGCGATGACGCCCTCCACCCCGCCGTACGTGTTGATCCACTTCGCGGCGGTCTTCGGGCCGACGCCGGGGATGCCGGGCAGGTTGTCGCTGGTCTCGCCGACCAGGGCGGCCAGATCGCGGTAGCGGCCGGGGGCGACGCCGTACTTCGCCTCGACCGCAGCCGGGTCCATCCGGGCCAGGTCGGAGACGCCCTTACGCGGGTAGAGCACGGTGATCTGCTCGTCGACGAGTTGGAAGGCGTCCCGGTCGCCGGTGCAGATGAGCACCGGCATGCCCTGGTCGCGGGCCTGGCAGGCCAGCGTGGCGATGACGTCGTCGGCCTCGTAGCCCTCCTTCTCCACCACCGGCACGCGCAGCGCCGCCAGCACCTCCTTCACCAGGCTGACCTGGCCCTTGAAGTCGGTCGGGGTCTCGCTGCGGCCCGCCTTGTACTCCGCGTACCTGTCGGTGCGGAAGGAGCGGCGGGACACGTCGAAGGCGACCACGATGTGGGTCGGTTGCTCGTCGCGCAACACGTTGATCAACATCGAGGTGAAGCCGTAGACCGCGTTTGTCGGCTGCCCCGTCGTGGTGGAGAAGTTTTCCACCGGCAGGGCGAAGAACGCCCGGTAGGCCAGGGAGTGTCCGTCGACGAGGAGCAGGCGCGGGGTCGTAGCTGTCACGGCTGCGACTCTAGTCCGTACCGCCGACAAGGCTGGCGCGGCAGCGCCGGAACGCCGCCGGCCGCCCAACCACGAGGGACGGACGGCCGACGTCGGTACGGCACACCTCAGGCCACGCCCAGGTACGCCTCCTTGATCGACGGGTCGTGCAGGAGCTCCTGACCGGTGCCCTCCTTGACGATCCGACCGGTCTCCAGCACGTAGGCCCGGTGGGCCCGGGAGAGCGCCTGCTGGGCGTTCTGCTCCACCAGCAGCACCGTGGTGCCCTGCTGGTTGATCTCCACGATGATGTCGAAGATCTGCTGGATGATCATCGGAGCGAGACCCATCGACGGTTCGTCCAGCAGCAGCAGCTTTGGCCGGCTCATCAGCGCCCGGCCGACGGCGAGCATCTGCTGCTCGCCGCCGGAGAGGGTGCCACCAGCCTGCTTACGCCGCTCGCGCAGCCGAGGGAACATCTCCAGCACCCGCTCCAGGTCGGCGGCGATGCCGGCGTGGTCGCGCCGGGTGTACGCCCCCATGTCCAGATTCTCCAGCACGGTCATGCCGGGGAAGATCTGCCGACCCTCGGGTGACTGGCACAGTCCCCGGACCACCCGCAGGTCGGCGCGGAGTTTGCTGATGTCCTCACCGTTGAAGGTGATCCGGCCGCCGGACAGCGACCGGATGCCGGAGATCGCCCGCATGGTGGTGGTCTTGCCGGCGCCGTTGGCGCCGATCAGGGCCACCACCTCCCCCTCGTTGACGGTGAGGCTGATGCCGTGCAACGCCTCGATCCGGCCGTACGAGACGCTGACGTTGTCCAACTCAAGCAGCATCGGCGGACTCCCCCAGGTATGCCGCGATCACCCGCGGGTCTCGGCTGACCTCGTCCGGCAGACCGTCGGCGATCTTGCTGCCGAACTCCAGCACCACGATCCGGTCGGTGACACCCATCACCAGCCGCATGTCGTGCTCGATCAGCAGCACGGTGACGCCGTTGTCGCGGATCCGGCGGATCAGCCCCAGCAGTTCCTCCTTCTCGGCCGGGTTGAACCCGGCCGCCGGCTCGTCCAGGCAGAGCAGCTTCGGCTCGGTGCCGAGCGCCCGGGCGATCTCCAGCCGCCGCTGGTAGCCGTACGGAAGGTTGCGCGCCGCGTCGTTGGCCCGGTCGGCGATACCGACGAAACGCAGCAGCTCCATCGCCTTCTCCTCGGCCGCCCGCTCCTCCAGAACGTAGCGGGACAGGCCGAAGGTCTTGGCGAAGGACCGTCGCAACTGCTGCCAGGTGCGTGCGACACCGCCGGGGGCGGTGACCTCCGGCAACTGCTCCGGCCTGGGCCGCACCCGGTAGAGCCGGAACAGCGCGCCGGGCACGCTCGTCTTGTGCCGGGAGTCCGTCCCGACCATGACGTTCTCCAGCGCCGACATCTCCGGGAACAGCCGGATGTTCTGGAACGTCCGGGAGATGCCCAGCCGGCTGATCTGGTGCGGCTTGCGACCGGTGACCCGTTCGCCGCCGAACCGGACGGCACCCGACGTCGGCTTGTAGACCCCCGTCATCACGTTGAAGCAGGTGGTCTTGCCGGCGCCGTTGGGCCCGATCAGGCCGAGGATCTCGCCTTCCTTGATCTCGAAGTTGACCTCGTTGAGCGCGACCACACCACCGAACCGGAGCGTGACGTTGTCGACTTCCAGCAGGTTCCTGGCCGGTCCCGGTTGAGCCGGGATCTTCGGCGCCGCCGGGGTCTTGGTCTCATCAGACATGAGCGGGCGCCTCCTCTGCCTCCGCCGCGCGGTCCTTCAGCTCGCGGGCCCGCCGCCGGCTGGGGATCAGACCCTGCGGGCGCAGGATCATGACCAGCACCATGGCCAGACCGAAGGCCAGCCACCGGTAGTCGGCGATCTCCCGGAACCGCTCCGGCAGGTACGCCAGCAGCACCGCACCCACCGACACGCCGACCATGTTGCCCGACCCGCCGACCACCACCATCGCCACGAACAGGATGGAGAGGTTCACATTGAACTGGGTCGGGTCGATGAAGGCGTACCGGCTGGCGAACAGGAACCCGGCGAAGCCGCCGAGCGCCGCGCCGATGGCGAAGGCCCAGAGCTTGAACTTGAACGGGTAGACGCCCATCACCGCGGCGGCGTCCTCGTCCTCCCGGATGGCCAGCCAGGAACGGCCGACCCGGCTGTGCTCCAGCCGCCGCACCGCGAAGACCATGAGGATCACGACGGTGATCGCCAGCCAGTACCACGGCTTGATGTCGATCAGACCGAAGATCTGGTTGTCCGGCGAGGGCGGACCCTCCGGCCCCGGAATCGCCGAGATGCCCTGCGGGCCCCGGGTGACGCCCTCCAGGTTGCGGGCCACGATGCGGATGATCTCACCGAAGCCGAGCGTCACGATGGCCAGGTAGTCACCCCGCAGCCGCAGCGTCGGCCAACCCAGCAACACCCCGGAGATCAGCGCCAGCACCAGCGCGATGAAGGCACAGATAGCCCAGGTCACCGCCCAGGTGGGCGGCAGGTCGAACTCCCGCTGGAACCACTGCACCACAGGCGAGTTCACCGAGCCGAACAGCGCCACGGCGTACGCGCCGATGGCGAAGAAGCCGATGTAGCCGAGGTCGAGCAGACCGGCCAGGCCGATCACCACGTTGAGGCCGATCGCCACCAGCACGTAGACGGCGCAGGTGAAGAGCACCCCCGCCCAGTTGCTGCCGCCCGAGATCGAGTCGGTACGCAACCAGGTGAGGCCGGGGATGCCGAGCAGCGGCAGGTAGTAGAGGAACACCACGAAGGCGACGAACGCCAGGGACCGCTGCCACTTCGGCAGCGCCCGCCACCTCTCACCAACCGAATGCAGAGCGTTGACCCGGCT
The DNA here is from genome assembly GCF_027497175.1 of Verrucosispora sp. WMMD573. Classification (NCBI taxonomy): domain Bacteria; kingdom Bacillati; phylum Actinomycetota; class Actinomycetes; order Micromonosporales; family Micromonosporaceae; genus Micromonospora; species Verrucosispora sp. WMMD573. Next base: position 5,946,606 of record NZ_CP114901.1, read on the forward strand.
GCGGTCCAGCTCTCGGATCTTGCTGATCATGCTCGGGCCCTCCCCAGCGATTCGCCCAGAATGCCGGTCGGCCGGAACATCAGCACCACCACCAGCACCACGAAGGCGATGACGTCCTCCCAGCTGGACTGGAAGAGGGTGGCGCCGTAGACCTCGACGATGCCGAGGAACAGCCCGCCCACCAGCGCGCCGCGCAGGTTACCGATGCCACCGAGCACGGCCGCGGTGAACGCCTTGAGACCGAGCACGAAACCGATGCTGTTCTGCGTGAAGCCGAAGCGCATGCTCCACAACAGCGCCGCCGCGCCGGCCATGATGCCGCCCAGCACGAAGATCAGCATGATCACGCGCTCCTGGTTGACGCCCATCAGCGCCGCCGTCTCCGGGTTCTGCGCCACCGCCCGCACGCCCCGGCCATACCGGGTGCGGTTGATGAACCAGTCCAGCAGCGCCATCATCACCACGGCGGAGACGAACACGATCATCTGGATGTTGGTGATCGACGTGCCGAAGATCGTGAAGAGCGTCTTCTGCTCGATGATCGTCGGCATGCCGAGGATGATCCGGGCCCGACCGAAGATCGAGGGCACCGCCTCGCCCAGCAGCTTCGGCAGCACCAGGCCGAAGATCTCCACCAGCACCAGGGACAGGCCGATGGCGGTGATCAGGAAGATCAGTGGCGGCGCGTTCTTGCGCCGCAGCGGGCGGTAGGCGATCCGCTCGATCGCCAGCGCGGTGCCGCCCGAGGCCAGCGCCGCGACTATCAGGCCGAGCACCAGGAACAGCACCGCCTGGCCGATCGGCGGGTTGTTCTCCACCCCGAAGGCGGTCCACAGGCCGAGCACCGCGAAGGTGCCGACCATGAACACCTCGGAGTGCGCAAAGTTGATCAGGCGCAGGACGCCGTACACCAGGGTGTAGCCCAGGGCGATCAGGGCATAGATCGCCCCCTTGGACAACCCGTCGACGGTGTGCTGGCCGATGTGGCCGAAGAGATCGTCGAAATTCACCAAGGTCTCCTTGCATGGAGCGCGGCCGGGGCAACGTACAACCCCGGCCGCACTCGGTGCCGGTCGTCAGCTGAGCTTGAGCTCCTGCAGCGGCTCGAACGCCGTGCCCTTGATCTCGTACGACCAGATGACAACCCGCGACGGGTCGACGTCACCGTTGGCGTCGAACTTGATGTACTTCGACACGCCCTGCTTGTCGTAGCCCTTCACGTACTCCAGGATCTCGGCGCGGCTCTTCTTGCCGTCCTTGAAGGCGTCCACGAAGATCTGCGCGGCGTCGAAGCCCTCAGCACCGTAGGAACCCGGCGCCTGGCCGTACGCGGCCTGGTAGTCAGCGGTGAAGGTACCGCCGGCCTTGTCGGCCGGGAGGCACGGGCAGGTGATGATGGAGCCCTCGGCACCGCCGGAGGCACCCGCCGGGAAGGCCGGGTCGTAGAGACCGTCCGGGCCGATGAACTTCGCGTCGACACCTGCGGCACGCATCTGGCGGACCAGCGGCGCGGCCTCACGGGTGTAACCGCCGTAGAAGACGAAGTCGGCGTTCGCCGCCTTGATCTTCGAGATGGTGGCGTCGAACTGCGCCTGCCGCTCCTGGATCTTGTCGCTGGCGGCGATCGTGGCGCCCAGGTTCTTGGTCAGCTCGGCGGTGATGCCGGCACCGTAGGCGCTGGCGTCGTCGATCAGGAAGACCCGCTGCGCGTTCTGCGACTTCAGGTAGGTCGCCACGGCGCCCGCCTGGGTGCCGTCGTTGCCGACCACCCGGAAGAAGGACTTGTTGCCCTTCTGGGTCAGGTCGGTCCGGGTCGCCGACGGGGCGACCATCACCAGACCGGCGGCCTCGTAGACCGGCATGGTGGCGTCCGACTCACCGGAGAAGTGACCGCCGATGACACCCAGGAACGAGGCGTCACCCGCGACCTGGTTCGCCACCGGGGTGGCCTGCGCCGGGTCACCCTGCGTGTCGAACTCGACCATCTCGATCTGGCAGTCGGCGTTCGCGTCGTTGTGCTGCTTGATCGCGAGCTTGGCGCCGTTAAGCGACGGCAGCACCAGACCCGCGTTGTCACCACTGAACGCACCGAAAATGGCGATCTTGCCACCGCAGTCCCCGGACGCGGTGTCATCGCCGTTGCTGCCACCGGTGTCCTGGCAACCCGCGGCGGCCACCAGCACCGCGGCGAGCGCGGCAGTACCCAGCGCCCTTGAATAGCTTCGCCTCACGGCTTCCTGACCTCCTCCAGAAGCAGGACAGACACCTGGTCCGGGCAGCGGCGACGGCTGTGGCGCGGCACCACCGGCCCAGCAAGGAGACCCCCTGCGTTACGGCTCGTGATGGCGGAGCGTACCCACACTCCTACGGTCTCGGAAGAGTCAGAGGCGGGGTCTGCGAAACCGTTACGAAGACGACCCCGAATGCCGCCACTCCCGTAACAGGTCAATCCGCTGACCGGTGGTTGAGCGGCTGCCCGTCCGCCAGCCGGGACAGCATCGATCGCCGCAACCGACCTGGACCGACAGGCGAACTCCCCACCCGGAAGACATGCCGTGGGCAGCCGAAGCAACTACAGAAAGTAGCCGAACGGCTTCACTGGGACGTCGGGGCAAGCCGAGCGGTCCAGAGCGACGTGCCCGAGCCGTCGTCCACCGCCAGCCACCACCGTTGACCGTCCGCCGTCAGGCTGACGCTCCGGTCCGCCCCCACCGGTGCCGTCACCGGCAACTCGACCGTCCGCCACCGGTCGCCCCGATCCTCCGACAGCCACCCGCCGTACCGCTCACCGTCGGAGACCACGGCCATGACCCGCCCGCCCTCGGCGGCCAACCCACCGACCGAGGGCACCCCGCCGGCCACCGCACCGAACGCCCCGGCCGCTGTCCACCCCGTCGACTCCCGACGCCACGTGCCGAAGCCCCGGCCCCGCAGCCCCACCCCCACCGGCGCGCCGTCGACCAGGACCACCCGCTGCATCTCCTCGTACGCCTCGGTGCCCGGCAGCACGGTACGGCCCCAGTCACGCCCGTTCACCGACGTCCACGCCACCGGATCCCGGTCGATGCGGCCCGGGGGCAGCAGCCCACCCACCGCCAACCACCCCGACGGCCCGGACACCGCGTCGAACGCCCAGGTCACACCCTGCTCGTCGGTGGACAACTCCGGCGCGCCCTCGATCAACGTGAACTCCGCGGCGTCCGGCGAGACCCAGGCCGCCGCACCGCTGGCCCGGTTGCCGACGATCAGCCAGCCGGCGGGACCGGCCGCCAACCGGGACACGTTCACCGCCTTCGGCCCGCCGTACAGCTCGAACGACGCCGCCACCTCCACCAGCGTGCCGTCCCCACGCTGCCACCAGGTGCTCACCCGCGGATTGCCGTGCGCGCCACCCACCTTGCCGCCGACTGCAGCCGCACGCCCGTCGCGGCAGGCGATCGAGAACAACACGCTCCGCCGCCCGTAATAGGAATCGGCCAGCACCGGCACCGGCGTCCACTGCGCACCGTCCGGGCTGGACCACGCCGCCGGTCGGGCGTCACCGCCCCCGTCGACAACCGCACCCGCCGCATGCCAACGACCCGCGCAGACAGCCAGATCCCGCAGCACGATCCGGCCCGGCCCGTCGGGCGACGGCAGCTGGACCCGCTGCCACACCAACGACACCGGCTCCGGCTCGTCGGTCTCACCGCCGGATGCGGGACAGCCCGCCAGCAGCACCGCGAGCAGGCCGCACACCAGGAGGAGAAAGCGACGACCACCAGAGCGCGGGGTACGCGCGAAGCACCGAACGCCCATGTGGCCAGATGCTAGCGGCGACAACGAGCCTCAGCGATGGGTGTGACCACGGCGACCCAGACGGCGCGCCCGGTCAGGAGGCCGGCTCGGCCACCTCACCGCCGGCGGTCTCGGCGAGGATCCGCTCGGAGACCTCCTTCATGGTCATCCGATGGTCCATCGCGGTGCGCTGGATCCACTTGAACGCCTGCGGCTCGCTCATGTTGTACGTGGTCATCAGCGCGCCCTTGGCCCGCTCGACGGTCTTGCGGACCTCCAGCCGGTCGGTCAGCCCGGCCACCTCGGCCTCGAGCGCGGCGATCTCCGAGTAGCGGGAGAGGGCGATTTCCACCGCCGGCACCAGGTCGCTCTTCTGGAAGGGCTTGACCAGGTACGCCATCGCGCCGGCCGCGCGAGCCCGCTCCACCAGGTCACGCTGACTGAACGCGGTCAGAATGATCACCGGGGCGATCCGGGACCCGGCGATCCGCTCGGCTGCCGCCAACCCATCCATGATCGGCATCTTGATGTCGAGGATCACCAGGTCGGGCTTGAGCTCCTCGGCCAACCGGATGGCGGCCTCGCCGTCACCGGCCTCGCCGACCACCTCGTAGCCCTCCTCGGCCAGCATCTCAGCCAGGTCCAGCCGGATCAGCGCCTCGTCCTCGGCGATCAGTACCCGCCTGCGCGCGGCATCCGTCTGCGTCTCGGCCACGAGCCACTCCCACCATCGTTTCCGGCACGGCTACCACCCATGCTCCCGCACGAGCGTAGTCGGGTACAGTAAGCCCCACCCGCCGGGATGGTGGAACGGCATACACGGAAGTCTCAAACACTTCTGCCCGAAAGGGCTTGCGGGTTCGAATCCCGCTCCCGGCACCCTTGTCATACACGCGTTCGATGATGGTGGCGTGCATCCTCCCGAGATGCGGAATCGTGTCCGCGCATTACGTGCCCAAGGCCACACCATCCGCTCGGCGGCCCGTGCCCTCTCCCTCCCCTACACCACCGTCTGGCACTGGTGCGTCGACCGGCCGGATCCCATCATGGCCGGAAGTTCGACCCGCTGCTTTCGCTGCCTGCCTGGTGAGGACGGTCCCTCCGATCCACACGCCTACGCCTACCTCCTCGGCCTCTACCTGGGCGACGGCCACCTCGTCACCAGCGCCCGGGTCCCGGTCCTGCGCATCTACTGCGCCGACATCTGGCCAAGCCTGATCTCGCTATGCGACAAGGCCATGCGCGCGGTGCTGGCAGCCTCCGTGCAACACGTGCAGAAGCAGGGCTGCGTCGGCGTGCAGAGCTATGGCACGCACTGGCCGTGCCTGCTGCCCCAGCACGGGCCCGGCAAGAAGCACGAACGGCGGATTGTTCTCGCCGAATGGCAGGAGCGCATAGTCCGGACGGTCCCCGGTGACTTTCTCCGGGGCCTGTTCCACTCCGACGGCTGCCGGATCGCGAACCGGGTCACCGTGCGGGGAAAGACGTACGTCTACCCGCGTTACATGTTCGTCAACGAGTCCACCGACATCATGGGGCTCTGCCAATGGGGCCTGGACCTGCTCGGCATCGCCTGGCGGATGAACCGTCCCAACAGCCTGTCCGTCACGCGCCGGGAGGCGGTGGCCGCGCTCGATCGCCACGTCGGCCCGAAGTCGTGAATCGCCCGGACACCACCGACCGACGACTGCCCGCACGCCGAAGGTTCGACCGGGTCAGATCGCGGCGAGCGCGTTCTCCAGGTCGGCGCGCAGGTCCTCCGGGTCCTCCAAACCGACGGAGAGGCGCAACAGTCCGCCGTCGGGTTTGGCCTCCGCCTCGACGGGGCGGTGGGTGAGTGACGCCGGGTGCTGGATGAGCGTGTCGACGCCACCGAGGGAGACGGCGTGCGTGATCAGCCGGCAGGCGTCGGCGACCGCCGCGGCGGCGGGGGCGCCGCCGCGTACCTTGAAGGCGAGGAGGCTGCCCGGGCCGGACATCTGGCGGCCGACGAGCCCGGCCGGATCGTTGGCGCCGGGGTGGTGGACCCGCGCGACCGCCGGGTGTGCGGCGAGCCAGATGGCGAGTTTCTCCGCGCCCGCCTGCTGGGCGCGGACCCGCAGCGGCAGCGTCTGTAGGCCGCGGTGCAGCAGGTACGCCCCGAGGGGGTGCAGGATCGCGCCGGTCAGGGCGCGGATCTGGCGCAGCCGGCTGGCCCATTCGGCGTCGCAGGCGATCACTCCGGCGAGGACGTCGCCGTGGCCGCCGATGCTCTTGGTGGCGCTGTGCAGCACCAGCTGTGCGCCGTGTCGGGTGGGCTGCTGGAGGACCGGGGTGGCGACGGTGTTGTCGATCAGCAGGGGCACCTGGCCGGCGGCGGCGGCGAGGGCGGCGATGTCGATCAGGTCGAGGGTCGGGTTGGCGGGGGTTTCGGCGATCACCAGGGCGGTGTCGGGCCGGATGGCGGCGGCGACGGTGTCGGGCCGGGCCCAGGTGACGTCGGTGCCGAGCAGACCGGTGGCGAGGACGTGGTCGGTGCCGCCGTAGAGGGGGCGGACGGCGACCAGGTGTCGCCGGCCGTCGCGGGTGGCGGCGAGCACGGCGGCGGTGAGTGCGGCCATGCCGCTGGCGTAGGCGACGGCCTCGGCGGTGCCTTCCAACTCGGCGAGGGCGGTTTCGAAGCGGGCGACTGTCGGGTTCCACAGCCGTTGGTAGACGGCGCTGGCGTCGGCGGGGCGGGTGCCGCCGGTGGCGAGGGTCTCGTAGGCGTCGCCGCCGGCGTGCACCGAGGGCAGCGGGTTGGTGGTGGACAGGTCGATCGGCGGCACGTGGACGCCGAGGGCGGCAAGGTCGTCGCGGCCGGCGTGCACGGCTCGGGTGTCCACGGTCGTCATGTCGAGAGGATCGAACATCCAGCCCATCAGGGGCAATAGCTCCGAATATTATTCGCTATAATCGCTTTCGCAGCCGGTGTCGTTCGGTGAAGGATGGCGGGATGCCCCCCGCATCGAACGATGTTCGGCCGTTCGCGGCCCTCGACGACACCGACCGCGCGATCCTGACCGAGCTGGCCGGCGACGGCCGGTTGCCGAACAATGCTCTGGCCGAACGGGTGGGGGTGGCGCCGTCGACCTGCCTGGCGCGTACCCGGGCGTTGCGGGAGTGCGGGGCGATCCGGGGTTTCCACGCCGAGGTGCATCCGGCGGCGTTGGGGTTGCCGTTGCAGGCGCTGGTGTCGGTGCGGCTGACCGAGCACGCGCGGGCGGCGGTGGACGCGTTCCGGGCCCGCTCGGTGCGGCTGCCGGGGGTGGTGTCGGTGTTCCACGTGGCCGGCGCGGAGGATTACGTGCTGCACGTGCGGGCGGCCTCGGCGGAGGCGCTGCGCGACTTCGTGCTTGACCATCTGGCGGTGGATCCGGCGGTGCAGCACACCCAGACCAGCCTGATCTTCGAGCAGGCCCGCGGGTCGGGTTGATCACGTCGCTGGCCGGGTCGGGAACAGAACCGGCGTACGCCGGGTTGGCCAGCCGTGTGATCGACGTACCCCTGTCTGTCCTCGACCTCGCTCCCGTCGCCGCCGGCGCGTCCGCCGGTGAGGCGTTGCGGCACACCACCGAGTTGGCGCGACGCGCCGACGAACTGGGCTACCACCGGTTCTGGGTGGCCGAGCACCACAACATGCCGGCGATCGCGTCCTCGGCACCGGCGGTGCTGATCGCGCATCTGGCCGCACACACCACCGACATCCGGCTCGGCTCGGGTGGGGTGATGCTGCCCAACCATCCACCGCTCGTGGTCGCCGAGCAGTTCGGCACCCTGGAGGCGCTGCATCCGGGGCGGATCGACCTGGGCATCGGCCGGGCGCCCGGCACCGATCAGGTGACCGCGTTGGCGCTGCGCCGGACCATGGAGGGTCTGTCGGCCGAGGGTTTTCCCCGGGAGCTGAACGATCTGATGGGCTACTTCGACGAGACGGGGTCGGGACGGATCACCGCGACTCCGGGGCGTGGGCAGCGGCCGGCGGTGTGGTTGCTGGGCTCCAGTGGGTTCAGCGCTCAGCTGGCCGGCGCGCTGGGACTGCCGTTCTCCTTCGCGCACCACTTCAGCGCACAGAACACGTTGCCCGCGTTGGCGCTGTACCGGCAGAGTTTCCGCCCGTCGCGGTGGCTGGATCGGCCGTACGCGATGGTGGCGGTGAACGCCGTCTGTGCGGAGTCCGACGAGCGCGCCGAGTGGTTGGCCGGGCCGGCCGGGTTGTCGTTCCTGCGGTTGCGGTCGGGTCGGCCGGAGCCTCTCGCCACTCCGGACGAGGCGGCGGCGTACCCGTACACCGAGTTCGAGCGGGAGTTCCTGGCGCAGCGCCGGCAGGGTCAGGCGAGCGGTTCCCCGGAGACGGTACGCCGGCAGTTGGGCGACCTGCTGGCCAGCACCGGCGCGGACGAGCTGATGCTGACCACGATGGTGTACGACGTCGCCGACCGGGTGCGTTCGTTCGAGTTGATCGCCACTGAGGTGGCCGGCGGTCTGCGCCGCTGAGGCGGTGGCCGTCGCCCGGCGGGCTGCGCTGCCCGGGACGGCATGGTGGCCCAGGTCACAGCGTTCCCGGTGCCGCGAAACACGATCTTCACGACGGCGTCACCCTCGCGACGCGGAGCCCGCCTAACTTTGTATCCGGTGGTGGTACGGCACTCCCCGGTCGGGACGGGTCGGGGGTGCCGCGGTGTGAGGCACCGGGCCGCAGTTGTGCGGATTCCGCGATTGCGGCCCGGTGCCTTTTCCTTACTTCTATCGCTTGTTCACCCCGGCGGTCAACGCAGGTGGATGTCGGGCGCGGGTGGCGTGCTCATGCCGTCGCCGATGAAGAAGCTCGGGTGCGGGGGCTGGTTGTAGGCGGTGTTCTGCCAGGCGACGGCGACCCGGTACTGCAGGTCGTGCATCAGGGTGTAAATCCGGGTGCTGGTCGGCGTCGGGGTGCTGTAGATCCGCAGGGCCCGGCTGTCGCTGGTGCGCCAGACCACCTCCTCCCGCCAGTCACCGAAGAGGTCGCCCGAGAGCGCGGGGGTGGCCTTGGTGCCGTTGTTGGCCGCCACGCCACTGCCGGTGAGCAGGCGGGTGTCGCCGCCGGTGCCGTACTTGTCGATCCGGGTGGCGTCCAGCAGTTCGCGGACCGGGTCGCCGTCCCACCAGGCGAGGAAGTTCGTCGAGGACGGCTTGCGGCCGATGTTCTGACCTCGGGTGTTGGCCAGGCCGCTGACTGCGGACGACCAGGATTCGGCGCCGGGGCTGCCGGCCCAGATGTCGCCCGAGACGCCCCGGCCGTTGTCGCCGCCGGTCGGGGTGGACCAGAGAATCTGCCCGGTGCGGGCGTCGGCGAACCAGGAGCTGGGCTTGCTGCCGTCCTCGCTGACCTTGAAGTACTCCAAACCAGGGCGGGACGGGTCGAGGTCGCCGACGTGCCCGGCGTCGCCGTGGCCGTGGCCGGTGGACCACAGCAGGCGGCCGTTGTCGTCGACCGTGGCCGCGCCGTAGACGATCTCCTGCCGGCCGTCGCGGTCGACGTCGGCGATGGAGAGGCTGTGGTTGCCCTGGCCGGCGGCGGCACCGTTGCCCGAGGCATTGGAGTCGAAGGTCCACCGCTTGGTGAGGGTGCCGTTGCGGAAGTCCCAGGCGGCGATGACCGCACGGGTGTAGTAGCCACGGGCCATGATCAGCGACGGGCGCTGGCCGTCGAGGTACGCCGTGCCGGCGAGGAACCGGTCGACCCGGTTGCCGTAGTTGTCGCCCCAGGAGGAGACGGTGCCACGCGGCGGGTCGTAGTTGACGGTGGAGAGGGCGGCACCGGTGCGGCCGTCGAACATGGTCAGGTACTCGGGGCCGGCGAGGACGTAGCCGGCGGAGTTGCGGTGGTCGGCGCCGCTGTTGCCGATGACCTGGCCGGTGCCGGAGCGGGTGCCGTCGGCGGTCTTCATGGCCACCTCGGCTCGACCGTCGCCGTCGTAGTCGTACACCTGGAACTGGGTGTAGTGGGCGCCGGCGCGGATGTTGCGGCCGAGGTCGATGCGCCACAGCCGGGTGCCGGTGAGGGTGTACGCGTCGACGTAGACGTTGCCGGTGTAGCCGGACTGAGAGTTGTCCTTGGCGTTTGACGGGTCCCACTTGAGCACGAACTCGTACCGGCCGTCGCCGTCGAGGTCACCGACGCTGGCGTCGTTGGCGGAGTAGGTGTAGGCCTCGCCGCTCGGGGTGGTGCCGCCGGACGGAACCTGCAACGGGACGTCCAGGTAGCCGGAGGGGAACTGCAACGCGGGCGCGGAGGCGGCCTGCTCGGTGCCGCCCACCACGGCCCGCACGGTGTACGCCGCGCCGACCGGCGCGCCACTGTCCAGGTAGTTGGTGGCGCCGGTGATCGGGCTGGTGTTCACCCTGGTCGTGCCCCGGTAGAGGTTGAACGCCACGCCGGTGGTCTCGGTCCCCAACAGCCGCCACGAGACCAGGTTGGCCGACCCTGAGCGGACACTGACCAGGCCCCGATCCAGGTCCTCCGCCTGCATGGCTCCGTCCGGTGGCGGGGTGGGCGGAGGTGTGGTGGGCGGCGGCGTGGTCGGTGACGGTGGGGGCGTGGTCGGTGACGGTGGCGGGGTGGTGGGGTTCGGTGGCGGGGTGGTCGGTGTGGTGGCGCCGGTGCAGGTGGTGCCGTTCAGCGCGAAGCTGGTCGGTGCCGGGTTGCTGCCGTTCCACGAGCCGTTGAAGCCGAAGTTGACGCTGCCGTTGGTGCCGATGGCGGCGTTGTAGTCGACGTTACGGGCGCTCACCTGGGCGCCGGACTGGGTGACGGTGGTGTTCCAGGCCTGGGTGACCTGTTGCCCGGCGGCCCAGGTCCAGGTCAGGGTCCAGCCGTTGACCGGGTCGCCGAGGTTGGTGACGGTGACGTCGGCGCCGAAGCCGCCGGTCCACTGGTTGGTGACGCGGTAGTCGACGCGGCATCCCGCGGCGGCGGCCGAGGCGGTCAGGGTGGTCAGCACGCCGGCGGCGGCGACCGCTGTGGCGGTGGCCGCGGCGAGCAGGGCCGCCCGGGGGGCGGTGCGCAGCATGGTTCCTCCGGTGGAGGTCGGACGCGCGGCGTCCGGTGGTCCGCCGGCCGTGCCCGGAGCCGACGAGCGTTGTCCACCGGCTCTGCCCGGGCCGGCGGCCGCGCCGCGCTAGCGGAAAGAGTCCATCGAATCGATGAGAGTAAGTGCGTTCCCGCGCATCTGTGATGCTAGGGCAAGCGCTTTCTGCTCACAATCGATCCGCCGCCTTGCTCCGCAGCCGCTCCTTTGATCCACTCGCCAGGTGGCTGCACACATGACGCCCGAGGAGTTCCGCCGGGCCGGGTACGCGGTGGTCGACTGGATCGCCGACTACTGGACGACCCTGCCGCAACGCCCGGTGACCTCCCAGGACCCGCCCGGCACGCTGGCCGCCGGGCTGCCGGCCGGGCCGCCGGCCCGGGGTGAGCCGGTCGAGGCGGTCCTCGCCGACCTGGACAAGCTGGTCGCACCCGGGCTCACCCATTGGCAGCATCCGGGTTTCTTCGGGTACTTCCCGGCCAACACCTCGGGCCCCAGCGTGCTCGGTGACCTGGTCAGTGCCGGGCTGGGCGTGCAGGGCATGCTCTGGGCCACCGGTCCGGCCTGCACCGAGTTGGAGACGGTGCTGCTCGACTGGCTGGCCGACCTGCTGGATCTACCGGCCCGGTTCCGCTCCACCGGTCGCGGCGGCGGGGTCATCCAGGACTCGGCCTCCTCGGCCACCCTGGTGGCCACCCTGGTCGCGCTGCACCGGGCTGCCGGCGGGCGGTGGCGCCAGGCCGGCGTCGACCGTCGTTACCGGGTGTACGCCTCGACGGAGGCGCACTCGTCGGTCGAGAAGGCCGCCCGGATCGCGGGTCTGGGCGCCGACGGCGTACGCCTGATCGAGGTGGACCCGGCGACCCGAGCGATGTCGCCGGTGGCGCTACGCGCCGCGATCGAGGCGGACCGGGCCGCCGGGATGGTGCCCGCCCTGGTGGTGGCGACCGTCGGCACCACCTCCACCACGGCGGTGGACCCGCTGCCGGCCATCGGCCCGATCTGCGCCGAGCACGGTGTCTTCCTGCACGTCGACGCCGCGTACGCGGGCGCGGCGGCGGTCTGCCCGGAGTTGCGGTTCGGCCACGCGGGCCTGGAGTACGCCGACTCGTACTGCTTCGACCCGCACAAGTGGCTGCTGACCGGCTTCGACTGCGACGCGTTCTGGGTGGCCGACGCGGATGAACTGGTCGAGGCGTTGACCGTGCTGCCGGAGTACCTGCGCAACGCCGCCACCGAGTCCGGCGCCGTGATCGACTACCGGGACTGGCAGGTGCCGCTGGGTCGGCGGTTCCGAGCCTTGAAGCTGTGGTTCGTGCTGCGCTGGTACGGCGTCGAGGGCCTGCGCGAGCACATCCGTCGAGGGGTGGCGCTGGCCGCCGGGTTCGCCGACCGGGTCCGCGCCGACGACCGGTTCGAACTGGTCGCCGACCACCCGTACGCCCTGGTGTGTTTCCGGTTGCGCGGCCCGGACGGGCCGAACGAGCGCCTACTGGCGGCGGTGAATGCCACCGGTCGGATCTATCTGACCCACACCCGGGTCGCCGGCCGACACACCCTGCGGCTGGCCGTCGGCGCCCCGCAGACCACCCAGACGCACGTCGACCAAACCTGGGAGCTGATCGCACACACCGCCACAACCCTCTCCCCGGAGACCTGAGCCTCCCCGCAGCCCCTCTCGTTGATCATGAGGTTGTTGTCCCGCCGCCTGGCGCGTCGGGACAACAACCTCATGGTCAACGGGGATCGGGGTGGGCGGGTGCGCCCGCGCCGACCGGCTCGGCGGGGGCGTGGGGCGGGTCGGCGGGGGCGTGGGTTGCGGCGAGGGCCCGCTCGCGGCGGGTCCGCAGCAGCACCCGGATCGCCAGCGTCAGGGCCGTGATCCAGCCCGCGGCCAGCAGCAGGTAGACGAGCACCGGCAGGAAACCACCCAGGTCACCGGCGCGGATCAGGACCCGGGCGTTGGTCAGCACGATCACGCCACCGACGGCCGCGCCGAGCAGTTGGGCCGGCACGATGCGCACCAGCCAGGCCGCGATCGGTGCGGCGATCAGGCCACCGGCGAGCAGCGCGAGCACGATCGGCAGCAGGAAGCCCTCGGTGCCCAGACCGATCAGGAAGCCGAGGCTGGCGGCGGCGGCCACGAGGAATTCGGAGGTGTCCACCGAGCCGATCACCTTGCGGGGCTCCAGCCGGCCGCTGACCAGCAGTGCCGGGGTGGCCACCGGGCCCCATCCACCGCCGCCGGTGGCGTCGACGAAGCCGGCGACGAGGCCGAGCGGGCCAAGGAAACGCCCGCGCAGCCGGCCGGCGGCCGGGCTTCGGCGCAGCGGTCGGGAGAACCGGATGAGCAGGTACGCGCCGAGCGTGAACAGGATCGCGGCCATCCAGGGTGCGGCCGCCTCGGTGGAGAGCGCGCTGAGGAAGGTGGCGCCGGCGAAGGCGCCGAGCGCGCCGGGCACCGCGATGCGGCGCACCACCCGCCAGTCGACATTGCCGAACCGCCAGTGTGCCGTGCCCGCGGCGAGCGTGGTGCCGATCTCGGCCAGGTGCACCGAGGCGGACGCGGCTGCCGGTGCGACGCCGGCCAGTAGCAGCAGCGTCGAGGAGGTCAGCCCGTAGGCCATGCCGAGTGAACCATCGACGAGTTGCGCGGCGAGCCCCACCAGCGCGATGACGAGCAGCTTGCGCACGACGCCTCCCGGCTAATCGATATCTCCTATCGGCTTGGTCGAGAATGCGGCACGGTCGGCCTCGGGTCAACCCTGGGATCAGTCAGTGAGACGACACGCCGCCACGTGGCAGGCCGTCCGGCGGTGGCGCGGGTGGTCAGCTCCAGGCGCCGGGGTCGGCGACCAGTTTGGTGACCGGCTCGGGCAGGGTGCCCCGCGCGACGTCGGCGACGGTGACCAGTTCGAGGATCTGCCGCTCGCTGGCCCGCAACGCGATCCAGACCTCCTGCAACGCGCGGGCCGCACCCTGGTATCCGAGATGCTCGGGGCGTTGGCCCCGCACGTGGGCCAACGGCCCGTCGATCACCCGGATCACGTCGGCGAGGCAGATCTCCTCGGCCGGCCGGGCCAACCAGTAGCCGCCCTCAGGCCCGCGCTGGGCCTGCACCACGCCGGCGCGGCGCAGTTGCAGCAGGATGCTCTCCAGGAACTTCGGTGGGATCTGCTGCGCCCGCGCGATCTGGTCGGCGGTGACCGGGCGACCACGTCCAGCCCCGGTCACCGAGGCCAGTTCGGCGACCGCGCGAAGGGCGTAGTCCACCCGGGCTGAGAGACGCATGTCCGAAAGGTTAACTGTCGGGTACCAGGGCATTGCCCGGCGGCCCACCAGCGGTCGACAAAGGTCCGGCACGTCGTACCGTGGTCGCGGCGGTCGCTGGCCGAGGCGGCCGAAACGGCGCCTCAGTCGCCGACCCGGCGCAGCAGGCCCTCCTGCACGGCACTGGCGATCTGGCTGCCGGCCACGGTGAACATGCGGCCGGTGGCCAGCCCGCGCGCGCCGGAGGCCGACGGGCTCCAGCAGTCGTAGAGGAACCATTCGTCGGCCCGGAACGGCCGGTGGAACCACAGGGCGTGGTCCAGGCTCGCGCCCACCACGCCACCGGGCCCCCACACCTCGCCGTGCACGGAGAGCACCGAGTCGAGCAGGGTCAGGTCGGAGGCGTACGTCAGGGCGCAGGCGTGCAACAGCGGATCGTCGGGCAGCTTGCCGTCGATGCGCATCCACACCCGCTGGTGCGGGTCGGCAGGCCGGTCGCCCGGACGGACCCAACCCGGCTCACCGACGTAGCGCACGTCGATCGGGCGGGGAATCTGCCCCCAGATGCCCAGCCGCTCCGGGTAGCGGGACAGCCGGTCGGTCATGGTCGGGACCGATTCCGGCCCGGGCACGTCCGGCGGCAGCGGGGCATGGTGGTCCAGCCCCTCCTCCGGTCGCTGGAACGAGGCGGACATGAAGAAGATGGGCTTACCGTGCTGGAGCGCGACCGAGCGGCGCACCGAGAACGAGCGACCGTCCCGGATGTTCTCCACCTCGTACTCGATCGGCTCGACCGGGTCGCCGGCGCGCACGAAGTAGCCGTGCAGCGAGTGCACCACCCGCTCCGGGTCGACGGTGCGGCCGGCGGCGACCAGGGCCTGACCGGCGACCTGACCGCCGTACACCCGCTGCGGGCCGACCGGCGGGCTCATCCCCCGGAACGACATGGCGCCGGTGGACGCGAGGTCCAGCACCTCCAGCAGCTGGTCGACGGCGGCCTGACCGACGAGCGAGGTGTCGGTCACTGCAAGGCCCGCGCGGTGGCGGCGTCGACAAGCGACCCGAGCTGGTGCACCCGCAGCGTGTTTGTCGAGCCGGGGCTACCGGGCGGACTGCCCGCCACGATCACCACGTAGTCGCCGGGGTTGCCCCGGTTCAGCCCGAGCAGCGCCTGGTCGACCTGGCGGAACATGTCGTCGGTGTGCTGCACGAACGGCATCAGGAAGGTCTCCACCCCCCAGGAGAGGGCGAGCTGCGCCCGGACCTCGGGCACCGGGGTGAAGGCCAGCAGCGGCAGGTCGCAGTGCAGCCGGCTGAGCCGACGCACGGTGTCACCGGTCTGCGAGAACGCGACAAGCGCCTTGGCGCCGATGGCCCGGGCGATCGAGGAGGCGGCCACGGTGAGCGCGCCGCCGTGCGTACGCGGGTCGTGCTGGAGGCGGGGCACCAGGATCGATCCGGCCTCGGTGGTGGTGACGATCTTGGACATGGTACTGACGGTGAGCACCGGGTACTTGCCGACGCTCGTCTCGCCGGAGAGCATCACGGCGTCGGCGCCGTCGAGCACCGCGTTGGCGACGTCGGATGCCTCGGCGCGGGTCGGCCGGGAATTCTCGATCATCGAGTCGAGCATCTGGGTGGCCACGATGACCGGCTTGGCGTTCTCCCGGCACAACTGCACCGCACGCTTCTGCACCAGCGGCACCTCGTCGAGCGGCAGCTCCACGCCGAGGTCGCCGCGGGCCACCATCACCCCGTCGAAGGCCAGCACGATCGCTTCGAGGTGGTCGACCGCCTCCGGCTTCTCGACCTTGGCCAGCACCGGGCGGTGCACGCCGACCTCGCTCATGATCGCGTGGCACAGCTTGATGTCGTCCGCGGAGCGGACGAACGACAGGGCGACCAGGTCGACACCAAGGCCGAGCGCGAAGCGCAGGTCGGCGGCGTCCTTCTCCGACAGGGCGGGCACGCTGACCGCCACGTTGGGCAGCGAGACGCCCTTGTTGTTGCTGACCGGCCCGCCCTCGGTGACCAGCACCCGGATGTCGTTGCCGGTGACGTCGGTGACCTCGACGGCGACCCGGCCGTCGTCGATCAGCAGCCGGTCACCGGGCTTGACCTCCTGGGGAAGCTTGCGGTACGTGCAGGAGACCCGCTCCTTGCTGCCCACGATGTCGTCGCCGGTGATCACCACGGAGTCGCCGGTACGCCACTCGTGCGGCCCGTCGGCGAACCGGCCGAGTCGGATCTTGGGCCCCTGGAGGTCGGCCAGGATCGCCACCGGCTGGCCCGCCGCCTCGGCCGCCTCCCGGACAAGCCGGTAGACCGACTCGTGGTCGGCGTGGCTGCCGTGGCTGAAGTTGAGCCTCGCCACGTTCATGCCGGCTTCGACGAGCCCGCGGATGCGCTCGGGCGACGAGGTGGCGGGGCCAAGAGTGCAGACGATCTTCGCGCGGCGTGTCACGCCCATCAGGCTAGTCTCTCCTCCGGGTCGGACCACCGGCCGACCCCTTGCGCAATGTGGAACAGTTGTCCAACGGCACGCGGCTCACTGCGCAGCCGACGAGCGTGGGCCGCTCCGGACGTCGATGGCGGGCAACGGCGACCGCGCGCCGGAATGGTACGCCCCTGGCGCCAGGGCACGTCGGGGCGCTCCAGGCCGACGACTCTCCGTAACCATTCGACAACATGGCGTGAAGTTGGCCGGGTCGGCTCAGCTCTCCGTCTTGACCAGCGGAAACTCCAACGAGCCGGCCGGGCAGAGGAAGGTCATCACGTCCACCCGGTAGAGGCCGGCCTGCACCGCCGGGTCGGCTTCCATCACGCTGCGGACATCGTCGACCGATCCGGTCCGCGCCAGACCGAACCCCAGCGGCGGGTCCGGTTCCCGGGCCTGGCCGTCCACCGCACCGGCGACGAGGATGATGCCGCGCTCCTGCATCGCCTGCATGTGCCGGGCATGCTCGGCCTGCAACCGCTGGACGGTCTCGGCCGGCAACGCCCGTCCGGCGGCGCCGGGATACAGCACGATGCACTCGTACGTGTCGAGCGCGAAATCGACCTGCGGCTCCCCTGACATGGTCTCCCTTTCGCACGGCCCGCCGACGCCGGGCGGTGCACGCGGCGGCACCGTTTAGCCTCCCACGGACGGTCCGGCCGCACGGCCGCTCCGCCGATCCTCCCGGGCTGCCCGGCCCCCGGTGCCCGGTCGCCCCGCCGCGACACCGACAGCCGGGTCGGTCCGCGCGCCGGGTGACCTACGGGCGGGCGATCGCTACCGTGTGATCGATGTCGTGCGGGTGACGGTGGGAGTGTGCATCGGTGCGGAATGGTGAGCCGGCGGCGCAGCCGCTGCCGTACGCGGAAATCACCGAAGAGAGGTACGGCAGCCGGGTCGCGGAGACGTTCTCGGTGCGCCGGTACGGTCCGGCGGTGCTGCTCAGCGGCGACTGCCCCCGCTGCCAGCACCCGATCACCTGCCCGATCGTCGGCGAGGTCTACCGGCGGGAGACGCCGCAGGCAGCCGTCGACCCTGGCTACCGGACGCTGCTGTGCAGCTGCGCCGCCGACCACCCGGCCCGCCCGGACGGGCTGGCCGGCTGCGGCGCGTACTGGACGGTGACGCTGGAGGTCGAGGCGTGATCCGGGTGCGGCCGGGCCCCACGGCGACGCTCACCGACCTGCGTCGGGCCCAGGAGCTGGCCGCGTTGCTGCGCGGCGAGCTGGACCGGGTCCGGACCGCCGCGCTGGCCTGGCGCAACGGGCTGGGCGGCCTGCTCGTCGCGCTGATCGGCTTCAGCCTGATCCGGGGCCGTTCCGACGTCAGCACGCTCGCCCCGGGCTGGGGTGCGCTGGTCGGCGTGCTGCTGCTGGCCGCGATCGTGGCCGGGGTGGCCGGGGCGCTGGCGTTGCTGCGGGCCGCCCACGGACCGCTGTCGGTGACGCCGGTGGCCGAGTTGCCCCCGGCGCCGCTCGGCGAGCACCGGGAGGCCCTCGTCGCGGCCCGGGCGCTGCGCCTCGGGGTGCTACTGGTGCTGCTCTGCACGGCCCTGCTGATCGCCGCCGTGGGAGTCACCTGGTACGCGCCCGGCCAGCCCTGACCAGATTCGATCCGGTACCCGGCCGGGGCCGGTGCGTCGTCGGCGGTTCGCTGCGTGCCGATGATCCGTGGCGGCGGACTGCTCCGGTCAGGGGCCGATGTGGGCGTAGCCGGCCCAGAGTTCCGGCAGGTCGGGCAGGGCCGCACGCACCTGCTGGACGGCATGGTGCAGGGCGGACGCGGCCCGCTCCGGGTCGAGCCCGCCGGGCACCGCCAACGCCGCGTACAGGTCCTCGCACAGCTGCACGGTCAACGCGTCGGAGATGGCCCAGAGCGCGCCGATGACGTGCCGGAAACCCGCCAACTGGAACGCGGTGCCCAGGGTCAGCGCCTCGTCCGGCAGAGCGGCGCCGCCGCGTACCGTGTCGCAGGCGGACAACACCGCGAGCGCCGCCGTGGTGTCCGCCGGCCGCCACAGATCCCGTACGTGCAGCGGGCCGCCGGCCAACGCGAGCCGGCCCCGGGCGGGTGCGGCGAGATCCTGCGTACCGTGACAACACAGGTGGACCACCGACGTTCCCGGCAGTGCGCCGAGCACCGCGGCGGGAGTGGCCGCCGCTGCGGTCAGCGACGTCACGTCGGTCACGTACCGGCGCACCACGGCCTCCTCCCCCGCCGCGCCGGGCAGGTCCGCCAGCCCTGGCGTCCGTGGCATCGCGACCATCAGGGCCGAGGTGACCGGCACGGCCCGGCCCGCCGGCCCCCGCCGGGCCCGGATGAGCGCCCGCAACGAGGCCGTGTACGACGGGACGACCCGGTCGAGGACCCCGGCCCCCCCACTCAGCGGGGCGGCGGCGTGCAGCGGCAGCAAGGTGAGCACTCCGGTGGGACACCACCACAGGCGGGCCGGAGCGACGCCGGGATCCGGTGGCCCGGCGGGCTCGCCCAGCGCGTCCAGCACCGGGGCGGCGACCACCCGCCACAGCCAGTCGAGGGTCTCCGGTATCCGCCGCCGGAACGCGGCCCGGCGACGCTGCCCGTCCGGCCCCGGGTCACCGCCGGACGCGGTGACCTCGGCCAGCCCGGTCAGGAAGTACACGGCCCGCAGGTGCAGTTCGCCGAGGGTCAGCTCGGGCAACGGCACCACCGTCACCCGACCCTCGTCGACCACCAGCGCGTCGCAGCGCCGCGCGGCGACGTTCACCAGCACCACCGGGCCGTTGCCGGCCGCCTGCGCCAGGTCGGCGAAGGGGGGTGGGCGCAGGAAACCTTCGAAGCCGGCCAGCCGCCGGATCTGCGCCAGCACCTCGCGTCGCTGGCGAGCCAGCTCGTGCCGGCGCTCCGAGCCCATCTGGTCCGCGGTCACTCCGGCGACGATCGGGGCCGTCAGCCCGGCGAGCAGCGACCGGCCGGGCCGGGGATCGAGGCGGTCGAGGGCGGTCTGGGTGGCGGCCAGCCGCTCGGCCAACCGGGGCTCCCGCGCACGCAGCGCGGCCAGGTCGGCACCGGCGTCGTGGGCCCGGGTGAGCAGCACCCCCCGGCCGTACTCCAGCAGCTCCACCGCGCGTTCCGGCCGGCCGAGCGCGATCGCCACCGCCGCGGCGTCGCCGGCCAGGCCCGGGAACTGCCCGAGCAGTCGACCCTGGTCGTCGAGATCCATGCCGTGCCAGGCCACCAGGTCGAGCAGCTCGATCGCGGTGGTGTAGCCGTCCAGCGCCGCCGGCAGGTCGCCGGCCTCGGCGGCGAGACCGGCGTAGGTCCGCGCGGCGCCGGCCCGCAACAGCGACGGCGCCGCCTCGGTCGCGGCGGCCTCCCGCAACGCGGTGATCGCCTCGGACAGGTCGACCGACGGCAGGTCACCGGAGACGGCCGGAGCGATGCCGGTCGGCTCCGCGGGCGGCGCAGTGCTGGTCGGGCCGCAGGCGGGCGCGGTGGCGGGCGCGGACGCGGTGGCGGGCGCGGTGGCGGGCGCGGACGCGGTGGCGGGCACGGACGCGGTGGCGGGCACGGACGCGGTGGCGGGCACGGACGCGGTGGCGGCGGCCTCAGCCGAAACCGGGGCGTCCCGGGTGGCGTGCGCGATCTCCTCGACGGCGGCGGCCAGGTTGTTCAGGCACATTGTCCGTTCCGGATGACCGACGGGCAGGGCCGCGACCGCCGCCCGGTACACGGTCAGCATCTCGTGGGCGTCGCGGCCGGCCCGACCGGCCCGGAACCTGATCAGCAATGCGTTACCGAGGTTGGTCAGCGGTTGGTGCCGTTCCGGCGCCGAGGCGGATGTCGCCTGTTCGATCTGGCGCAGCAGCGTGACCGCCTCGTCGAGCGCGGCGGAATCGTCGCTGAGTTGGTGCCGCAGCAGGTGGCTGAGGGCGAGCGTGCCGCCGATGCGTACCCGGTCGACGGGCTCGGCGTCCCGCTGCGCCAGCTCCGCCGCCTCCCGCAGCAGCGCGACCGCCTGCTCGGCGTCGGTCAGCGCGGCCGCCCGGGCCTGCTCCGGTGCGGTGCCGCCGTCGGCCGGCAGCGCGGCGTTGACGACCAGCTCGGTGCGCCGGTTCAACGCCGATCCCAGGTTGAGCAGGCCGAGCATCCGGTCCGGGTGCCCGGATGGGGCAGCCGCCACCGACCGCCGCAGCACGTCGATCGCCTCGGTGAGGATGCCCAGGTCCTGGGTGCGGCCGAAGAGTTCCTGAAGGACCAGACCCAGATTCGACAGGCGGAGCGGCAGTTTCGCGGAACTCGCGGTGGCGGCGACCGCCTCGCGCAGCCTCGCCACGGCCGGTTCCAGCAGGTCGGGTTCCCCGGCCAGGTTGGCCAGCTCCCGCAGCATGTTGCCCAGGTTGTTCGACAGGTCGGGCCGGTCCGGATGATCCGCCGGCAGCAGCCGCTCCGCCTCGGCGAGCACGTCGCGGGCCTCCCGCAACGTCGGTACCCCGGCCAGGTCGGCGTGCCACCGGCCCAGCGTGTACCCGAGGTCGCCGAGGCGTCGGGCCCGCTCCACCGGGTCGGTCGTCCCGTCGGCCGCCGCCCGCAGCAGTCGCACCGCCTCGTGGAGATCCTCCGGGCGGCGGTGCTGCGCATAGCGCACCTTTAGCAGCTTGCCCTCGGCCTGCCACAGCCCGCCGACGTCCAGCCCGTCGAGCCGAGGTCGGACCGCCGCCGCCCGATACGCCTCGATCGCCGCGTCCAGGTCGGCCAGGGTCTGCCGCCGCTGGTGCCGCTCACCGACCAGCCCGGCCAGGGTGGCTCGCGCCAGGCCGTCCCGTTGCTCGCCGAGTCCCGCCGCCAGCGCGGCACGGTTGGCCTCGATCGCCGTGTCCAGGTCACCGTCGGTGCCGCTGACCACGAACCGCCTACTGGCCAGCGTGGCGTACGTGAAGACCACCAGCGGATCGGCCCGGACGGACACCGCCTGCGCCAGCGCGTCGACGGCCCGGTCGAGGTCGGACGGCTCACCGCGTCGCTGCCAGCGTTCACGCAGCCGGTCGCCGAGGTTGACGCGGGCGATCATCCAGACCGGCGAGTCGGCGGACGCGGCCCGGGCCGCGTCGCCGAGCAGTCGGATCGACTCGTCCAGCGCCGCCACGTCACCTGCCTGCTCGAACCGGTCGCCGAGAACGTTGCCGAGGTTGAAAAGCCGAGCGGGGCGCTCCGGGTCACCGGCCGGCGTCGACTCCAGACTCTCCCGGTGCGCGTCGATCGCCGCCGGAAGCGACAGCTGCCGGCCCAGGTGCAGGTACTGATCGCGGTGCACCCGTCCGAGCGCGGAGAGGTAGTGCAGGCGCTCGGGTACGCCCGACGGTGTGCCGGCCAGCGCCCGTTCCAGCAGGGCCTGCGCCTGACCGGCCACCCGGTAGTCCCCGGAACGTTCGGCCCCGCCCATCAGCGCGACCGCCTGGCGGAACAGTTCGGCCGGCGCGTCGCCGCCGGATCGGCCGGGCGCGGAGCGGGCTGCCGGGATCCGGCCACCGGTCTGGGCCGAACCCGCGCTGGTGGGCGTGTGGGCGTGGAGCAGGGCCAGCAACGACGGCGGTACCCGCTGCGGTGCCAGGTACAGCAGCATCTTAGTCAACCCGACCGCCTGCACGAGATCGGCGTCGTTCTGCCCGGCCGGCAGACTCTGGTACCGGTACCAGTGCAGGCAGGCCAGCAGGAACAGGGCCTCAGCCTCGTGCTCGGCGAGTGAGTCGCGCCCGGCCACCCCGTCGAGCAGTTCGTACACCGGTCGGGCCTCCTGGAGGGCTGCGGGTTCCAGCACCCACCGGGGCTCCATGGTGGTGCCGAAGTCGTCGAGCCGCTTCCGCAGCCGCCGCACCGGGTCGGACCTGAATCGCTGCCACATGCCAGCCCTCCCGTCGCAGGCACCGTTCGCTCAGGGGTAGCAGCTGCGGTGAACGGCCGCTGTCCCAAAGCCGACCGGGTAACGCGCCGTGCCGTGCGCGTCGCGCGCGCCGTGGCCGTGCCTGCACGCCGTGCGCCGTGCGTGCCGTGCACGCCGTGCGTGCCGTGCACGCCGTGCCGTGCGCCTGCAACTTCGGGGAAACTGCAGCCTGCGCCCGCCTGGACCCGACAAGTTCGGGGAAACTGCTGCCTGCGCGGCCCGCCTGGCATCGGGGGTGTTGTCTGGGTGGGGCTTTGTCAACGGGCAGGTGGGGATGTCGGCGGCTGCGGCCCGGCGGCTCCGTGCAGCCGCCGGGCCGGGTGGGTCACAGGGCGAGGCAGTTGGGTTTGATCGCGGCTTCCCGGAGGACCTGTCGGACGACGGTGTAGGTGGTGCCGTCGAGCACCAGGCCGAGGTGACCGACCACACGCAACGGGCACCAGGACTGGATCAGTACGTTTGTCGCGCCGTCGGCCAGCTTCGCGTTGTCGACCGGTCGGACCAGTTCGTCCTGCCAGGTCCGCACCGCGGTCCAGCGCACCGGGGCCGGGGTGTCGTCGCCCGCGTTGAGGGCGGTGAGGAACGACGATCCGATGGTCATCTGCTGACAGGCGACCACGCCGGCACAGCTGCCCAGACCGAGGAACGACACGATGTTGGCCACGTACGTGCCGTACTGCGGGGTGCCCAGGCTGACGTAGCGTTCGACGGCGTCGTCGCCACCGAGGTTCTTGATGTAGTAGCGGCTGACCAGGCCCCCTTCGGAGTGTGCGACCAGGTCGACCTTGGCACCTCCGGTGGCGGCGCGGACCTGCCCCACATACCCGCGCAGCCCGGCGGCGGACGCGGTGATGTCGCCGAGTCCCAGGTTGGGCAACTGGTAGATCCAGACCCGGTAGCCGTCGGCGCGCAGCCGGCCGGCAAGCGGCTCGTAGACAGCGGCGATGCCGCTGAGCCCACCGACCACGATGACCGGATTGGCGCCGGCCAGCGCCCGCAAGCCTGCGTCGGCAGCGGCCTCACGGGTGGACGCGACGCCGACGGACCCGGTCGCGTCGGCAGACCCAGCCTCGCGGACAGACCCAGCCTCGCGGACAGACCCGGCGGCGGCGCCGGGCGCAGGGAGCACGCCGGCCGCTGCGGTCGCACCGTTCGTGGTGGGGATGCCGGTGATGGCGGCGCCAGCAGGCCCGGCGGTGCCGGCAATCACGGTGCCGGTGGCGGCAACACCGGTACCGGCGGAGCCGGAGGTGGCGGAGCCGGAGGTGGCGGAGCCGGAGGTGGCGGAGCCGGAGGTGGCGGAGCCGGAGGTGGCGGAGCCGGAGGTGGCGGAGCCGGAGGTGGGTGCTGCCGTATCGGGTGGAGCGGCCGTGGCGGCGGGAGCCGCGAGGACGGCGACGACAGTGAGTGCCAGGACGGGGACAGCCTTTCGGAGCAGCATCGCTGCACCTCCCAAGGGGGATCCCGGGGTTACCGGGTGGAGGCGGTGGGATGTCCGATCGACCGTGCACTGATGATGCGGGTAACGATCCAGAAACGTCAATGAAAAGTTACGCGCGGGTAGCGATTGCTCCCTCGGATGTCTCCGAGCGGAGCCGACAGAACCGTCCACGTACGACGAGCGCCGCACGCACCGGATGGGTGCGTGCGGCGTCGAGTTCGGCGTGGGTCAGCCGGCTGGCGTCGCCTCCGACTCTGGCTTCGGCTCGGGACGGGCCTGGCCCTGCTTCACGTACGTCGGGTGCAGCTGTACCGGCTGATTCTCCTGCTGGCGGCGCTGCCGCGCCCGAACCCGCAGGTTGAGGAACTCCACGAAGATCGAGAAGGCGATCGGGCCGTACACGTAGCCCTTCGGGATGTGCTGGTCGAAGCTCTCCGCGATGAGGCTGGCACCGATGAGCAGCAGGAACGACAGGGCCAGCATCTTGACCGTCGGATGCTGGTTGACGAACCTGCTGACCGCACCGGCCGAGACCAGCATGATGATCATCGCGATGATCACGGCGGCGACCATGATGGCGAGTTCGTCGACCATGCCGACCGCGGTGATCACCGAGTCGAGCGAGAAGACCACGTCCAGCACCAGGATCTGCGCGATGACCGCGCCGAACGAGACCACCTTGCCGCCCTCGCGCCCGTGGTCGGAACCTTCCAGGTGCTCGTGGATCTCGTACGTAGCCTTGCCCACCAGGAATATCCCGCCGAGCAGCAGAATCAGATCGCGCCCGGATATCTCCTGCCCGAGCACGGTGAACAGCGGCGCGGTCAGACCGATGATCCAGGACAGCGAAGCCAGCAACAGCAGTCGGGTGATCAGGGCGAGCGAGATGCCGATCGTCCGCGCCCGGGCCTGCTGGTGCTCTGGCAACCGCCCGGACAGGATCGAGATGAACACGACGTTGTCGATGCCCAGCACGATCTCCAGCAGGAGCAGGGTCGCGAACGCGATCCACAGCTCGGGACTGGTCAGGAACTCCATGCCATCCTCGACTCTCACGACCGGCCGCCGGGTCGGCACCCGGACCATCGGCTGATCTGCATCATGATGAACTACCGGGCCGCCAGCCGCTGCGCAACCCCACCGCCGCCAGACCCCCGGCCAGCACGAAACCGCCCGCACGAGTTGCGGCATGACGGCCACTTCAGGAGAAGGGAAGCCCCCACATCCCGCAACCCGCTACAGCGTCCGGCAGGTCCCGGACGCGATACCGCCACCGGCTCCCGGCCACCACCCAACGCCCGAGTCCAGCACCGGACCACCGGCACGCGTTGCGGCATCGCGGCCTCTCCCGGGAGCCCGGAGGCCGCAGCATGCCGCATCCCGCGACAACTTTCCCGGCAGCCCTCCGGCCGCCGCACGACAGCGACCCGGCCGATCTCGAACCCACCGCACGACAGCGACCCGGCCGATCTCGAACCCACCGCACGACAGCGACCCGGCCGATCTCGAACCCACCGCACGACAGCGACCCGGCCGATCTCGAACCCGCGCCACGACAGCAACCCGGCCGATCTCGAACCCGCGCCACGACAGCAACCCGGCCGATCTCGGCCGCGCGCACGACGGCGGCTCCGACAGCCCGCCGGGCGGCCGAGCCGGGGGCCTACGCCACGGAGGGATCGGTGGCATGCTGTGGCCGTGCCCGGCACCCCACCCCCAGACGAACGACTGCGGGTCATGCCGTGGTGGCTGGTACTCATCGGGCTGCTGCTGGCCGCCCTGCTCGGCTGGTGGGTGCTGTACTGGCTGCTCGGCGAGGCCGACCGCGCCACCGCGCCGGACACCCGGGCCACGTTGCGCATCGACGCCATCCGCACCGGGTTGACAGTGGTTGCCGGCACCGGCGGCGGATTGGCGCTGCTGCTCGCCGCCCGGCGACAGTGGATCAGCGAGCGGGCGCAGCGACACGAGGAGGGCGTCGCCGCCGCCGACCAGACGCACCGCGACCGGGTGCAGGCGCACGTCGAAGCGGTCGCCGAGGCCGGGCAACGACACCAGGAACACCAGGCCGAGGCCGCCGCGCACGACGCCGCCGAGCGCCGGCTGACCGAGCTGTACACCCGGGCCGTCGAACTGCTCGGCAACGACAACGCGGCCGTACGCCTCGGTGGCCTGCACGCCCTGGAACGGCTCGCACAGGACAACCCGGCGCAGCGTACGACGATCATCGGGGTGCTCTGCGCGTACCTGCGGATGCCGTCGCCGGACGACGCGCGGGAGACGGAGGTACGCCGCAGCGCGCAGCGGGTGTTGACCCGGCACCTGCGCGCGGACGACGACGCCTTCTGGCCCGGCATGCGCCTGGACCTGACCGGCGCGCGACTGGACGACTTCGACGCCACCGGCTGCACCCTTGACGACGCCGACCTGACCGGCGCCACCTGCACCGGCGCCACCCGGTTCACCGGTGCCACGTTGACCGGGCGACTGGCCCTCGGTGCGGGCTTCGACACCCTCGTGCTCGACGGGGTCGGCGGCGACGCGACGATCGTCCTGGACGACGCCCGGGTGACCGGCCGGCTCAGCGCCGACGGGGCCGGGTTCGGTGGCCCGCTGTCGGGTCAGCGGGCCACCCTCGGCGAGACCTCCTGGCGGGGCAGCACGTTCCACCGGACCGCCACGTTCGACCACACGACCTTCACGGGCAGCGCCAGCTTCCGCGAAGCTGTGTTCCACGGTGGACTGTCCATGGAGCACAGCACGTTCGGCGGTGACGCCGACTTCCGGCGGGCACGCTTCGCCGACCTGGCCCTGTTCCGCTGGACCGAGTTCCGGGCGGACGCGTCGTTCGCCGACGCCCGCTTCGCCGGGGCGGCCAGCTTCGGCCGGGCCCGCTTCCACGGCCCGGTCACCTTCGAGGGCGCCACCCCGGCCCGACGCCCCCTGTTCGACCAGGCCCGCGCCACCACGTCGGGAACCCACACCTGGCCCGACGGCGTCCGCGTCGAACCCCTGGACACCGACTGGATCCTCCTCACCGACCCGTAGACCGGACCCCGAGACGAGGTCGGTCCGGTCTCAGGTCGCGCCCGCCGATCATGCAGTTGTGGCACCCGTAATCGACCGGTTTGCTCTGCTCGGTCAACGACCACAACTGCATGATCGACGTTGCGCTGAGCGGAGGGTCAGGGCCGGACGGTGAGGTGGGTGATGAAGGTCTGCCAGGCGGTGGGTGGGAAGGTCAGCAGCGGGCCGGTGGGGTCCTTCGAGTCCCGGACGCCGACCACGCCGGGCAGGTTGTCGGCGACCTCGACGCAGGCACCACCGTTCGTGGACGAGCGGGACGACGTACGCCACCGAGCGCCGGTCAGGTGGTCCATGTCTTCGCCGCCTCCTTGAGCACGTCGAGGGTCTGCCCCAGCGGAAGGGCTTCGCCTCGGACCGCGTCCCATGCCAATCCCAAGCTAGCCAGCGAATCCGGCTCACCTGCAATCTGTGCCGCCAACTGATTGTCCACATAGCCGGCTCGCATCCCGTCCGGCAGGTCGGCCAAGATGAACGCGCCGGCCAGACCTGGGTAGATGCCAGCGGACAGCGGCACGACCTGCAACCGGATATGCGGCTGCTCAGCGCAGCTCAACAGGTGCTCAACCTGCTCACCCATCACGTCGGGGCCACCGCATGCCCGGCGCAGGACCATCTCGTCAAGCACCACGAAGAGCTGCGGGGCCGGGTCACGCGCGAGCACGGCCTGCCGCTCCAGCCGCGCCGCGACCCGCTGGTCCAGCTCGGCAAGCGGCGTCCCGGCCGCCCGGAAGACCGCGCGGGCATACGCCTCCGTCTGGAGCAGCCCCGGCACGAAGGAGTGCTCGTACCAGCGCAGCGCCGTCGCCTCCCGCTCGATCTGGATCAACTCGCGCAGCCAGATCGGCGCGGCATCGCCCTTGACCAGCTCGTCCCAGAGGGTCGCGAAGTAGCCACCCGTGTCAAGCGCCTTGTCGACGGCGGTCAGGTAGGGCAGCGTCGGCGGCTTGGTGCCGGTCTCGATCGCGCTCACCTGCGAGTCCGAGCAGAAGACCCGTTCGCCGAGCTGGGCCTGGGTCAGTCCGGCCGCCGCCCGGCGTCGCCTCAGCTCGCGAAGCAGGTACTCGGACGGCGAGATTCCCACGGCTTCCACACCCTTCCATGACGGTCCACACCGTTCCGTGCCACCTCGAAACCGGTCGTCACGTTCCGCGATCAGGCGATGACTGTTCCGAGCGTAGGGGCGTACGTCCAGGGTGGAAGGAGCACGACGCGCCTGGTGGCGGTCCATCCCCCGGGCCCGCCAGGACGCGCCCGTGCCGGGGGTCGCCGCCGGGCGAGCAACCGCGGCAACCCCCGACCCCCCGACCCCGCCGTCGACGAAGGGAGGTGTGTCGTGTCCATGACGAGGCACGCCAATACCGTTCCGACATCGCGCTGGCCGACCCGCCGAGCCGCCCGCCCCGCCGTCGCGCCGGGCGGCACCCGCGAGGACGGGACGCCCCGGGTCACACCGGGCGTCTACCTGCTGACCCGCGAGGCGTCCCCGCAGTTCGTCAGGCCGATCACGGTGCGGGTGATCCGCGAGCGGACCGGTCGGAGCACCTACGACGGTTGGGCGTGGATCGAGGTGTACCAGCTCGACTCTCAGGGCGAGGCGATCGACCACCGCGAGTTGTACGTACGCCCCGACGGAATGCGCCCCGCGCCGCCGCCCCCACCTCGCGCCCCGGCGCGGCGTGCTGCGACGAGGGCTGCCGGATGAACACGCCCCGGCCGTGAGCACATACCGTCCCGCCCGACGTGGCGTTGCCGGGCCTGCGGGATCGCCTGGCCCTGCTCTGCGGGCGAAGCTGCGCCTACTCACCGAGTGTCGAGGCCATGGTGGAGGGGTCGCACCCGGCCGAAAGGCAGCCTGATCCGCCGCATCGACGGGTGCTGTTAGCATCACCGGCGGACGCGTCCAGCACCCATGAGGATCCGGCGAATCGATGTCCCCGAACGAGCAGGATCCGTACGCGCTACTCGGCGTCAGCCGAGAAGCGTCAGTGGCTGAGATACGTCAGCGCTACCTGATCCTGGTGCAGGTCTGGCATCCGGACAAGCATCAGTCGAGTCCGGAGAACGTTCGCGAAGAAGCGACCCGTCAGATGCAGCAGATCAACCGGGCGTACAAACTTCTCACTGATGTTCGGGAACGCGAGACGCGCGAACGCCAGGCCCGCCAGGCCGAGGAACAGCAACGCGCGGGGCGCCAATGGGCGGGCGGTGGGCAGCGGGCCAGCGACTGGGCAGCCCAGCAACGCGAGGCGCGTGAGCAGGGGGACCGGGAGCGTGCGGCACACGAACGGCGGGCCCGGGCACACGCGGCGCGTGAGGCCCGTGAGCAGGAAGCCCGCGAACGCGAGGACCGCGAGCGGGCGGAGGCCGAGCGGCTGGCGCGGATACGCGAGCGGGAGGCACGCGAGCATCAGCATCCTCACGCCCAGTGGACGCATCCCCGGTACGAGCCGGCGAATCTACCGGGACCGCTGACCATCGAACCGATAACCATCTCGTTGTCGGATGGCGCCGAGGGTTACACGCTGTTGGCTCGATCCGACG
Organism: Verrucosispora sp. WMMD573; assembly: GCF_027497175.1. Taxonomy (NCBI): domain Bacteria; kingdom Bacillati; phylum Actinomycetota; class Actinomycetes; order Micromonosporales; family Micromonosporaceae; genus Micromonospora; species Verrucosispora sp. WMMD573. Next base: position 5,976,227 of record NZ_CP114901.1, read on the forward strand.
GCCCGGGGTCTGTGGTCTTTTTTCCCGGCGCCGACGGCGAGCTGCTCCTGTTCCGCTCCCCGGAGGCGCTGCACCGGTACCTGACCGAGACCGGCAGTTACTGGTTGGCCGCCGTTCCCGGTTGGGACGAGTTCATGAACTCGATCCTCAAGGCCGGCATCAGCGTCGACGACGATCGGTCGTACGACTTCGGGCTGATTCTCTACAGCATCAGGCGCCCGGTCACCGACTGGGTTCCCCGGCTCTTCATCAGCAACCGCGATCTCATTGTGGACATCGCGGAAGCGTTCGAGATCGCCGAGGCGTTGGACCTGTTGCGCGCGGGCTCGGCGATCGACACGCTCGACGATCTGATGCGGGTCGCCGACCGACCACTCGCCGGATGGGGCGCACGACGTCGGCTCGACGCCATGAATTCGGGGCCGGCGACCGCCGCGTGGCGCAGGGTGATCCGGACCGTCGAGCAACGCGTGCGGTGGCTGCGCTGAGCGGCCAGCCTCGTCACTCCTGTGGGCCGCTCTCACCAGCCTGGATGGACCGGGCGGTCGACAGGAGTGACCCGCCGAACTCCGGGGTTGTCAGCACGTTTACCGCGACGCCGGGCTCGACGAGCCAGAACGCCTGGGCGCCGTCGTGCAGACCGACGCTGTCCCCGTGCGGGAACTCGCTCAGCTGCCACTCGGCGGGGTCGCGCTCGTGATACCCGCAGAGGAAGTCCCGTAGCGCGGTCAGGTCGACAAGCCGGTCGCCGCGCAGCACGTGGACCCGCAGATCCACTCGGTGCCCCTCGGGCGTCTGCCGCTCCCAGACCCGGCTGGCGAAGCTTACGTCGTCCCACTCGGTGGCGAAGTCCGACACCTCGTCGCCCACACCGGCCGGCACCTGCCCGATGTGGTAGCCGTCGAGCACCCCACCGTCGCGCGTCTCGTCGCTGCTCATCCCACCGCCTCGATCGGTTTCCGACTCAGTTGCCCAGCGCCCGCACCTTGGCGATCGTCTCCTGGACGTGTTGCCGGGCGGGTTCGTGCCCCTGGGCCGCCTGGGCGAGCGCCTGCCGGTACGAGTCGATCATGTTGATCAACGGCCCGGCGGCCACGCCCTGCAGGGCCCCGGCGACTAGTTGCCGGGCCTCGGCCGCGTCCTGCGCCGCCGCCGCTGTCTTCGCCTTTGCCTCGTCCAGCTTCTGCGCCGCCGCTGCCAGCCTGGCGATCATCTCCGCTGCGCTCACACGCCCTCCCCACGATCGCACCACTCCGGCGTCGCCACGTTCACCCGAGCGACCACACAGGAGCGTACGAGATGCACACACGCACCGCGACCACCCGAACGCGCCACACCGCCGAGGGCGGGTACATCTGTCGCTGCCCCACTCTTGGTCGCCTCGACCCGCCCCTTCCGACGATTCGCTGGACCGGCGACCGGAATTCAGCGCAGGGTGCGGAAGAGCAGCAGGTAACCGCAGTAGGCGAGGGGTACCGCGAGGAAGCAGATCAGGAAACCCAGGACCGGATGGCGCGGCGGGGTGGCGGCGCCGACGGCCGGCCGCCCCCAGCGGCCGAGCACCAGCCAGCCGCCGATCAGCGCCATGGCGGGCAGGCCGGCGAGCATCCAGGCGAGCAGGGTGCCCAACCCGACCACGCCGAGGCTCCAGCCGAACGTCAGGACCAGCAACAGCAGCCCCGCGATGCCGGCGGCACCGGCGTAGACCGCGACCGCTCGGGCCCGCGACGACCAGCCAGGTAACAGCGCCGGTTGCTGGGCGAGTAGTTCCGCCTGCTGCCCGTGCCGGTCGGCCTCATCGGCCCAGCGCCGGGCCAACTCCAGCTCCGTCGCCGGGTCGACCTCACCCGTGCGCGGGCTCGGCACCCCCGCCGCCGTCGCGCTCACCGCCACCGGCAGCGCCGGGTTCGTCTCCCCCACACCAACCGGGGAGTACGCCCCGACATCCGGCCGCCCCGGGGCGGCGGCTGCGCCGCCGTCCGACCCCGTCCTTGGTCCCCACCCGCCGCCCGGGTAGCCGGGCGAACCCGGCGGCCGACCCGGCGGGTCCGACACCGGTGCGCCGGTCGACGACGGCCCGGCTGGGCCGGACACGGGTGCCCCGCTCCACGACTGGTCTGGCGGGGCCGGCGGGCCGGACACCGGCGCGCCGGTCGGCAACGGCCCGGCTGGGCCGGATACCGGCGGGCCGGGCGGGGCCGGCGGGCCGGACACCGGCGGGCCGTTCGGCGGCGGACCGGCTGGGCCGGATACCGGCGGGCCGGGCGGGGCCGGCGGGCCGGACACCGGCGGGCCGTTCGGCGGCGGACCGGGAGGCGGGCCACCGGGCATGACTCCGCCCGGCGTGGCACCGGTCGGTGCGGTGCGGCTCGGGCCGCCCGGTGCGATGCCGATGGTGCGGCCGAGGTGGTCGAGGCGCTGCCCCTGCGCGGTCAGCCGCCGGTCGAGGTACTCCACGGCCGCGCCGAGATCGCGCTGCCGTTCGGCCTCGGCGGCGGCGCCCTGCTCGCCCACGCGGTGCTGCACCGCTAGGTGACGGGCCAGCGCCGCGTACTCGTCGAAGGTGGACACGCCTCACTCCTGCCCGTCGGAGGGGTGACCGTCGCGGGCGAACGGCACGATCAACCGGACCCGCTGGTCGTGCCGGTCCACCAGCAGCGCCCGATCCGCGCGGGGGGTGTACGCGAGATCGTGCACGCCGAGGTGCAGGCCGAGATCCGAGCCGGGCACGTTCAGCGCGACCAGGCAGGCGACGTCGTCGCGGTTCTGCGTACCGCCGAGGTCGTCGGCGAGCCGGCGCAGACCGCGCCACCAGCCGAGCAGGTGCACCCCGTGGCCGGGCCCCTGGCGCAGCAGCACCCGCAGGTTGTCGTGCCCGGAGCGGAACGTGGTCGGGTCGCTCTCGCCGAGCAGGCCGGCGGCGGCGTCCATCCCGAACACCACCAGGTAGCTGCGCCCCGCCGGCACCGTACCCGACTCCGCCGCCCCGGCATCCGGACCGGTGTGGGGAGCACCCGGCCCCGCAGCGGACGCAACCGACGTGGCTTGCGGAGCATCCGGCAGGGCGGCCCCGGCGGACGTGGACCCTGGGCCGTCGGTGCGGTGGCCGCCGGCCAGGCCGGTGGCGAGGGTGCCGATCCGGTCGCGTAGGGCAGCGGCGTCGAGCCGCTCGACCCGGTGCCCGGCGGCGGCCAACGTTGCGGCCGTGTCGTCGGCCGCCGGGTCGGCGGCGGCGACCAGCGGAGCGAGCACGAACACCGCCTCGCCGGGGGCATGCTGTCGGGCCAGGCTCAGGGTGGCGGCCCGCAGCACCTCAGCCCCGGCGGGCGAGGTGCCGACCACGGCCAGGTGCCGGCCGGGGGCGGTGTCCATGATGAACAGGGCGGTGGTGCCGTCCACGTCGACCGTCCGGCCGACCAGGGCCAGCGGACGCCGGCCGCCGGGGCGCAGCCCGGTGAACGTGGCGTCGTCCTCGACGCGGGCGGTGTCGTAGCCGCGGAAGACCGACGGCGGGCGGGCCCCCGTCGGGCGAGCCCGCCACATCTCGTGCCGCAGCCGGGTCAACTCGTCGGACGCGGCGTGCGCGTCGGGGAAGCGGATCACGGTGTTCGCGCCGGGGGCACCGGCGGCGGTGTTCACCACGGCCGAGCCGACCGGCAGCGTTGCCGCGGCGTCGTTGAGGTGGTCGAGCACTCCGCCACCGCCGGGCAGCGCCACCCGCAGGGCGAACTGCCCGAAGACCGCCTCGGAGCGGCCGTAGAGCGCCTCGATCCCGGTGGTGCTCTGGCTGGCCAGCACCAGGTGTACGCCGTACGAGCGGCCCTTGCGGGCCAGTTCCTCCAGCAGGTCCACCGACTCGCGGGCCAGCGGGTCGTTGCCGGCCAGCAGCACGTGGAACTCGTCGATCACAGCGACGATCCGGGGCACCGCGGTGTCGGCGGGCAGGTCGGCGAGCTTGGTGACGCCGTGCCGCTTGAGCGCGGTGGCCCGCCGGTGCAGTTCGCGGCGCAGTTCGCGCAGCACCGCCACGCCGTACTCCCGGTCGCTCTCGATGCCGACGGCGCGGGCGTGCGGCAGCCACGACGGGTCGCGTTCGGTGGGCACGAACTCGGTGAAGCTGACCCCCTCCTTGAAGTCGAGCAGGTAGAGCTGCAACTCGGTCGGCGGGTAGCGGGCGGCCAGGCCGTACAGGACGTCGAGCAGGAAGACCGTCTTGCCGGCGCCCGTACGCCCACCGACCAGCCAGTGCGGGGTGGCGTCGTCGAAGGCCATCGGGAACGGGTCGCGTCCGGCGCGGCCCACCACGGTACGCAGGCCCGCCCGGCCGGAAACCCCCCACCGTTGCCCGGGCAGCAGGTCGGCGAAGCCGACCGCCTCGCCGCGTCGGGCCGCCTCGCCCAGGTGGGTGGCGAGCGCGGCGACGGAGGCCGGCGGGGGGTCGCCGTCGAGGACGACCGGCGCGGCCAGTCCGCTGCCGTCGACGCTGAACGGCGTGCCGGGCGGGTCGCCGACCCGGGCGTACCCGTCGGTCAGCCGCAGCGGGGTGGTGGCGCCCAGCGGTGGGGCGGACTCGCCCGGCCCGGCCGGCGGCCAGCCGGCGAGCAGCACGCAGACGGCGGCGGCCGGGCCGGCGTGGGTGAGCGCGGCCAGCCGGGCGGCCTCGCGGGGCGCGGGGATGGACGCGGCGACCAGCAGCAGCAGGTCCTGGTCCGGTCGGTCGGCCTGCCGCGCGGCTCGGGCGTGCCGTTCGGCGGCGTCGAGCAGCGTGGTGACCTCCGCCTCGGTGGTGGCCGGCGGGTCGACGACGCCGGCGTCGAGCAGTGGTCGCAGTGGACCGAAGGTGGCGCCGAGGGCGGCGGTGTCCAGCGCGGCGACCCGGACACCGCCGGGCGCGGCGGTGGCCAGCAGCCGCAGCACCAGGGCACGTAGCAGGCCGGCGACCGCCGGCTGGCGGGCGTCTGCGTCGATCGCCAGGTGATGCCCGGCGCCCAGGGGCACCAGGACCGGGAAGCCGCCGCCGGCGGTGACCGCCTCCCCGACGCGCACCGGAACGGGTCGGCGGGCCAGTGGGATGCCGGGCGTCGGGGTGGCCAGCGCCGCGCCGACCCGGGCCAGCCGGGCCAGCAGGTCGGTGTCGACCACTGTGGCGGTCGGTGTGGTGGCGCGCAGCGCGGTGCGGGCGGATTCGAGGTGGGCGCGGGCCGCCCGGTGAGCGGCTACCGCCTGCTCGTACGCCGACGCGAGCCTGCCCACACCCCTGCCCTTCGCCGCCGAGCGCCGCCTGGTCGCAGAAACCCTAACGGACGGCGGCGACACCGGCACGTGTCCGAACCGGACGTGTCGGGCCGCCGCCTCGGCCGGAGGCGGACGCACGGCGGCCGACGGCCCGAACCGGGCCGCCGGCCGCAGCCTACGGTCAGCCGGTGACCGCGTTGAGCGCCGGCAGGTAGCCGTAGCGGTAGCCGTCGGCGTTCGGGTGGTACGCCTCGATGACCCCGGTGACGTCCCGGATCCACGGCTGGGCGCCGCAGACGCCGTGGCCGGCGAAGGTGGGCCGGGTGTCGGCGAAGGTGGCGCCGGCAGCGGCGGCCCGGTCGGCGGTCACGGTGGCGAGGACGTCGGCCGCCTCGTTGAGGATGGTGCGCTTGTAGGTGCTCATGGCCAGCAGTCCGCAGTAGCGGGTCTCGAACAGCCGTGGATAGCCGAGCACGATCAATCGGGCGTTGGGGGCCCGTTCCCGGATGGCGGCGTAGGTGCGGTCCAGCCGGGCCGGCAGCGTGCCGGTGGCGAACGCCTTCGCGGCGTTGACGGCGTTGGTGCAGGTGGAGGTGCTGCCGAACCGGCAGTCGGTCATCACGTCGGCGAAACCGGCGTCGTTGCCGCCGATGGTGATGGTGACCATCGTGGTGGTGGTGGACAGCGAGCCCAGCTGGTTGTCGAGCACGTCGGCGGTGACCGCGCCGCCGCAGGCGGGGAACCGGAAGCTGGCCACGTTGTTGGCGGCTGCCCACAGCGGGGCGTACGACTTCTGGCTGCGCAGGCAGGTGGACAGGTCGTACGGGCCGGCACCGACACCTGAGGAGTACGAGTCGCCCAGGGCGACGTAGTGGATGGGCGCGGCGGCCTGGGCGACGCCGGGGACGGCCAGCGCGCCGACGGCGGCGGTGAGGAGGGCGACCAGCGCGGTCAGGGCGCGGGCCAACGGACGATGGGGCATGACGGACCTCCACGGGGGTGGTGGTGGAGCCCGAGAACCGCGCGCGAGGCCAAGGGTTGTTACTGGTCGGTAATGCTATCGAAACATCTGGATAAAGTGAATAGCCGTTAAGGCGTGGGACGTGACGAGGCCGCGCCCGCGCGGTCGTCCCGCGTGGACGCGGCCTCGTCGAGCCCTCGGCCGCTAACCGTCAGTGCGCCGCCAGGGGCCGGCTGGCCGTGTGGACCGGAGCCGGCAGCGTGCCGACGCCCTCCAGGTACGTGTGGATCGCCGCGGCGGCGGCCCGCCCTTCGGCGATCGCCCAGACGATCAGCGACGCGCCCCGGTGCATGTCACCGGCGACGAAGACCCCGTCGGCCTCGGTCTGCCAGTCCGCCCGGGAGTCGACCGCGCCCCGCGCGTTACGGGCCACCCCGAGCTGCGCCAGCAACGGCTGTTCCTCGGTGCCCTCGAAGCCGATCGCCAGCAACACCAGGTCGGCCGGCAGTTCCCGTTCGGTGCCCGGCACCACCGTGACGATCCGCCGGCCGTCGTGCTTCTCCACGGACACCTCGGCGATCCGCACCGCCCGCACCGCACCGGTGCCGTCGTCGACGAACTCCTGCACCGCCACCGCGAAGACCCGCTCGCCGCCCTCCTCGTGGGCCGGGTACTCGCGCAGGATCCACGGCCACGTCGGCCACGGGTCGCGACTCTCGTCCCGGGCGCGCGGCGGCTGCGGATACAGGTCGAGCTGGTGCACGCCGGCCGCGCCCTGCCGGTGCGCCACACCCAGACAGTCCGCCGCGGTGTCGCCACCGCCGATGATGACCACGTGCCGGCCGGCCGCGTCGATTGGCGTACCGTCCGGCAGGGTGGCCAGCGCCGGCTGGCCCTCGCCGGCCGCCGCGACCACCCGGTTGGCCGCCACCAGATGCGTCATCGCCTGGTGTACGCCGCGCAGCTGCCGACCCGGCGTGTCGGTGTCCCGGCCCTGCAACGCGCCACAGGCCAGCAGCACCGCGTCGTGCCGGGCGCGCAGCTGCTCGGCGGTGACGTCGACCCCGACGTTCACCCCGGCCCGGAACTCGACCCCCTCGGCGCGCAGCTGCGCCAGCCGGGCGTCGATGTGCCGCTTCTCCAGCTTGAAGTCGGGGATGCCGTACCTCAGCAGGCCACCGATCGCATCGTCACGCTCGTAAACGGTCACGGCGTGACCGGCGCGGGCCAGTTGCTGCGCGGCGGCGAGCCCGGCCGGCCCGGAGCCGACCACGGCGACCGACCGACCGGAGGGCACGGGCGCCGGGCGCGGAGGCAGTCCCCGGGCCGCGGCCGCGTCGGCGATCTCCACCTCGACCTGCTTGATGGTGACCGGCGCGCCACCGGCGATGCCGAGCACACACGCGGCCTCGCAGGGTGCCGGGCAGAGCCGGCCGGTGAACTCGGGAAAGTTGTTGGTGGCGTGCAGCGACTCCACCGCCGCATCCCAGTTGCCGGTGCGGACCAGGTCGTTCCAGTCCGGGATGCGGTTGCCCAGCGGACAACCGTCGTGGCAGAACGGGATGCCGCAGTCCATGCAGCGGGTGGCCTGCTCGCGGATCAGTCCCTCACCGGCCGGCGGGTAGACCTCCCGCCAGTCGCTGATGCGCACCGGCACCGGCCGGCGGGCCGGCAGCCGCCGGCCGTAGCGCAGGAAACCGTTCGGGTCAGGCACGAGCCACCTCCTGGGCGACCGCCCGCGGGGCGGGGGCTACCGGTGCGGACGAGCCGGCGGCCGGCTGCGCCGGTGCCGCCAGTGCGCTCATCACCGCGTCGTCGACGTCCTGGCCGGCGGCTTCGGCGGCCCGCATGATCTCCATCACCCGGCGGTAGTCCCGGGGCACCACGGCGGTGAACTCCTCCACCGCCTCCGGCCAACGCTTGAGCAACTGTTCGGCGATCGCCGAGTCGGTCTCCGCGAAGTGCCGCTGCACCAGCTCGTGCAGGCGGGTCCGTTCCGCCTCGCTCGGCGCGGACAGGTCGACCAGTTCGGTGTTGACCCGGCGTCGGTCGAGGTTCCAGACGAACGCCGTACCGCCGGACATGCCGGCGGCGAAGTTGCGGCCGGTCGGACCGAGCACCACGACGGTGCCGCCGGTCATGTACTCGCAGCCGTGGTCGCCGACGCCCTCGACGACAGTCACCGCGCCCGAGTTACGGACCGCGAACCGCTCGCCGACCCGACCCCGCAGGAAGACCTCACCGGCGGTCGCGCCGTACAGGATGGTGTTGCCGGCGATGATCTGATCCTCGGCGCGACCGCCCGCCTCGGCGTTGGCGGACACGAACGGTGCCGCCGCGTCCGGGCGGACGACCAGCCGGCCACCGGAGAGGCCCTTGCCGACGTAGTCGTTGGCGTCGCCGTGCAGGCGCAGGGTCACCCCGCGCGGCAGGAACGCGCCGAAGGACTGCCCGGCGGTGCCGCGCAGGGTGAACTCGATGGTGTCGGCGGGCAGGCCGGCACCACCGTGGCGGCGGGTGACCTCGCCGCCGAGCATCGCGCCGACGCTGCGGTGCTCGTTGCGGATCGCCACCTCGGCCCGCACCAGCGGGACCGACTCGTCGGGACCGGTGGCGCCCAGCGCCGGCTCGGCGAGGGCGATCAGCTCGTTGTCCAGGGCCAGCTCAAGGCCGTGGTCCTGAGCGCGTACGCCCCGGCGGGCCGCGCCCTCGGGCAGCTCCGGCAGGTGCAGCACCCGACCGAGGTCGAGCCCACCGGCCTTCCAGTGCTCCACCGCCGGTGCCACGTCGAGCAGCTCGGTACGCCCGATCGCCTCGTCGATGCTGCGTAGCCCCAGCTCGGCCAGGTAACCGCGGATCTCCTCGGCGAGGAAGAGGAAGAAGTTCTCCACGAACTCCGGCTTGCCGGTGTAGCGCTCGCGCAGCACCGGGTTCTGGGTGGCGATGCCCACCGGGCAGGTGTCCAGGTGGCAGACGCGCATCATGATGCAGCCGGAGACGATCAGCGGGGCGGTGGCGAAGCCGAACTCCTCGGCGCCGAGCAGCGCCGCGACGATCACGTCCCGGCCGGTCTTGAGCTGCCCGTCGACCTGCACGGTCACCCGGTCACGCAGCTTGTTGAGCAGCAGCGTCTGCTGTGCCTCGGCCAGGCCCAGCTCCCACGGGGTGCCGGCGTGCTTGAGCGAGTTCAGCGGGGACGCGCCGGTGCCGCCGTCGTGGCCGGAGATCAGGATGACGTCCGCCTTGAGCTTGGCCACCCCGGCGGCGACGGTGCCGACACCGACCTCGCTGACCAGCTTGACGTGCACCCGGGCGGCCGGGTTGACGCACTTGAGGTCGTGCACCAGCTGGGCGAGGTCCTCGATTGAGTAGATGTCGTGGTGCGGCGGCGGCGAGATCAGGCCGACGCCGGGGGTGGCGTGCCGGGTACGCGCGATCCACGGCCAGACCTTGTTGCCGGGCAACTGCCCGCCCTCACCGGGCTTGGCCCCCTGCGCCATCTTGATCTGGAGGTCGTCGGCGTTTACCAGATACTCGCTGGTCACGCCGAACCGGCCGCTGGCGATCTGCTTGACGGCGGAGCGGCGGGCGGGGTCGTGCAGCCGCTCGACGTCCTCCCCGCCCTCGCCGGTGTTGGACTTGCCGCCGAGCCGGTTCATCGCGACGGCGAGGGTCTCGTGCGACTCGGCCGAAATCGACCCGTACGACATGGCGCCGGTGGCGAACCGCTTGACGATCTCGCTGGCCGGCTCCACCTCCTCGATCGGCACCGGCGGCAGCACGCCGCTGCGCAGCCGGAACAACCCGCGCAGCGAACCAGCCCGCGCGGCCAACTCGTCGACCTTGGCGGTGTAGTCGCGGAAGACGTCGTACTGGCGGCTGCGGGTGGCGTGCTGGAGCAGGAAGACCGTCTCCGGGTTGAACAGGTGCAGCTCACCCTCGCGGCGCCACTGGTACTCGCCGCCCACCGGCAGCAGGTCGACCGCCTCGGCGCCGGCCGCCGGCCAGGCCAACGCGTGCCGGGCGGCAACCTCGGCGTGGATGCCGTCGAGGCTGACGCCGCTGATCGTGCTCGGCGTGCCCCGGAAATACCGCTCGACCAGTCCGGTGTCCAGCCCGACCGCTTCGAAGACCTGCGCGCCGCAGTACGACGACACCGTCGAGATGCCCATCTTGGACATGATCTTCAGGACACCCTTGCCGAGCGCCTTGACGTAGTTGCGGATCGCGGCCCGCGGCGCGACCCCGGCCAGCACACCCGTGGAGATCATGTCCTCCACCGACTCGAAGGCCAGGTACGGGTTGACCGCCGCCGCCCCGTAGCCGATCAGCACCGCCGCGTGGTGCACCTCACGGCAGTCGCCCGACTCGACGATGAGCGCCACCTGGGTCCGGGTCTGCTCCCGGACCAGGTGCTGGTGCACCGCCGCGGTGAGCAGCAGCGACGGGATCGGGGCCAGGTCGGCGTTGGAGTCCCGGTCGGAGAGCACCAGGATCCGTACGCCGTCCTCGATCGCCTCGGAGACGTGCCGGCAGATCTCGGTCAGCCGGGCTCGGATCCCGGCGCCACCGTCACGGATGCGGTAGAGCCCGGACACCCGCACTGCCTTGAAGCCGGGCAGGTCACCGTCCTCGTCGATACAGAGGATCTTCGCCAGCTCGTCGTTGTCGATCACCGGGTAGGGCAGCACGATCTGCCGGCAGCTCGCCGGGCCGGGATCGAGCAGGTTGCCCTCCGGGCCGATGGTGGTGGCCAGGCTGGTCACCAACTCCTCCCGGATGGCGTCCAGCGGAGGGTTGGTGACCTGGGCGAACAACTGATGGAAGTAGTCGTAGAGCAGCCGTGGCCGGGTGGACAACGGGGAGATCGGGGTGTCGGTGCCCATCGAGCCGATCGGCTCCGCGCCGGTCCGCGCCATCGGCGCGAGCAGGATTTTCAGCTCCTCCTCGGTGTAGCCGAAGGTCTGCTGGCGGCGGCGTACCGAGTCGTGGGTGTAGACGACGTGCTCGCGGGCCGGCAGGTCGTCCATCTCGATAAGCCCGGCGTGCAGCCAGTCGGCGTACGGCTGGGCGGCGGCCAACTCGGTCTTGATCTCGTCGTCGTGCACGATCCGGCCGGCGACGGTGTCGACCAGGAACATCCTGCCTGGCTGGAGCCGCCCCTTGGCCACCACGGCGGCCGGGTCGAGGTCGAGTACGCCCGCCTCGCTGCCCAGCACCACCAGGCCGTCAGCGGTCTGCCACCAGCGGCCCGGACGCAGACCGTTACGGTCGAGCACCGCGCCGACGATCTCGCCGTCGGTGAAGGCGACCGAGGCCGGGCCGTCCCACGGCTCCATCAGGCTGGCGTGGAACCGGTAGAAGGCGCGCTTGTCGGCGCGCATGTCGGGGTCGTTCTCCCACGCCTCCGGGATCATCATCAGCACCGCGTGCGGCAGACTGCGCCCGGCCAGGTGCAGCAGTTCGAGTACCTCGTCGAAGTTGGCCGAGTCGGAGGCGGCCGGGGTGCAGATCGGGAAGACGCGCCGGATGTTGCCGGGCAGATCCGGGGTGCGCAGCAGCGCCTCGCGGGCCTGCATCCAGTTCCGGTTGCCCCGGATGGTGTTGATCTCGCCGTTGTGCGCGATGAAGCGGTACGGGTGCGCCAGCGGCCAGGACGGGAAGGTGTTTGTGGAGAACCGGGAGTGCACCAGGGCGATGGCGCTGGCCACCCGCTCGTCGGTGAGATCCGGGTAGAACGCGGGCAGCTGGTCCGGGGTGAGCATCCCCTTGTAGACCATGGTCCGGCCGGACAGCGACGGGAAGTACGCCGGCACCCCCCGCTCGGCGGTCTCGCGCTCGGCCTGCTTGCGTACGCAGAAGGCGACCCGCTCCAGCTCGACGCCGCTCAACGCCTCACCGGCCGGGCCGGCGGGGGTGTCGGTGAGGCGCTTCGCGGCGAGGAAGACCTGTCGGACGCGGGGCATCGCCGCCAACGCCGTCTCACCGAGGCCGCTCGGGTCGACCGGGACGTCGCGCCAGCCGAGCACCTCGGCGCCCTCGACCAGGGCGTACTTCTCGACCACCTGCCGGGCCCGGGCCTCGGCGGCGTCGTCGTCGGTCAGGAAGACCAGACCGGTGGCGTACTCGCCGGCCGGAGGCAGCGGAAACTCGACCACCGCGCGCAGGAACGCATCCGGCACCTGGATCATGATGCCGGCGCCGTCACCGGTGTTCGGTTCGGCGCCCCGGGCGCCACGGTGGTCCAGTCGGCACAGCGCGCCGAGGCCGTTGGCGACCACCGTGTGCGAGCGTCGGCCGTGCAGGTCCGCCACGAAGGCCACGCCGCACGCGTCATGCTCGTACGCGGGGTCGTGCAGGCCGGCAGGGGACGCTACCTGGCCCTCTCGCAGCGCCGGCTGGGGGCGGTGTGGGTACGCAAGGGCCACCGGGCCTCCTGTCGTCGCTCAGGCTGGATCATGGTCGGGACGACGTCGGCCCTGGATCGGACTATTGAGTCTACGTTAGGGGCCGGCACGCAAGGCCAGTGCGGATTGATCACACCGTCCAGAGTTTGGGACATGTAGTCTCGCGCCGTGGATTCCGAGCGTACCGACCTCCTCGACCGGTTGGAACGGTTCTACGACGCGGTGCCCCGGGACGCGGCCCGTGTGGAAGATCACGGTGGTCTGGTGCTGTTCGTCCGGGAAGGCCCGGGATGGCCGTTCTACGCCCGGCCACGGCGGGACGGCACCGGGTCACCGACCCTCGCCGACGTGGCGGCGGTGCGGACGCGCCAGCGCGAACTCGGCCTGCCCGAGGCCCTGGAGTGGGTGCACGACACCACCCCCGAACTGCTGGCGGTGGCCCGCTCGGGCGGCCTGTGCGTCCTCGAAGCGCCGCTGATGGTGCTCGATCCGGCCGCCCTGCCGCACCCGGCGAGGCTGGGCGTACCGGTGCGGTTGCTCGATCCGGCGGACGAGGACTTCGACTCGGCGGTGGCCGCCCGGCGGGCCGTGGCGGCGGTCGGGTTCGCCGCTCCCGGCACCAGACGGGGCGAGGCCGGACCAGCCGACCGTGACGCCGCCATGATCGGACTGGACGCGGCGGCGGTCGACGAGGAGCGGTCCCGCATCGCCGACGGCAGCCGGCTGTCCGCACTGGCCGGCACCCCGACGGAAGGCCCACTGGCCAGCGGGATGGCCATGCGGGTCGGTGACGTCGCCGAGATCGCCGGGGTGGCCACGCTGCCCAGCGCCCGCCGTCGAGGGTTCGGCGCGGCGGTCACCGCCACCCTGGCCCGCGCCCTGCTGGACACCGGCACCGACCTGGTCTTCCTCACCGCCGGCAGCGAGGAGATCGCCCGCGTCTACCTGCGCGTCGGCTTCCGCCGCATCGGCACCGCCTGCATCGCTTCCCCCACCCCCCTACACCCCTGAAACCCCACCCCACCCCTTGCCGTTGATCATGACGTTAGCGGCACTTTTGAAGATCATCTCGACCGTTAACCTCATGATCAACAGAGCAATGGTGGGGTGGGGTGGGGTCAGGTTGGGGGGCGCCATTGGGCGGCGATGGTGGCGGCGGTGCCGAGTAGGCGGGGGGTGATGGTGCCCAGGGCCGCGTCGCGGGCGCGTAGGGCCAGGCGGCCCCGGGTGCGCAGCACCGCGGACATGCGGCGGGTCTGCCGGACCACGGCCGCCGCGCGGGGTCGCCGCGCCCGGTCGTACGCCAGCACCGCGTCGGGCAGGGTCGACTCGCGCAGCAGCACGGCGAGGGTCGCGGCGTCCTCGAAGGCCAGGCAGGCACCCTGCCCCAGGTGCGGCGGCATGGCGTGCGCGGCATCGCCGAGCAGCACCACCCCGCCCGGGCCGGCCGGGAAGCCGAACGCTCGGGGCAGCGGACGCAGCTCCCGGATCTCCCGCTGCACCAGGTCGGCCGGGTCGGTCGCGGCCAGCAGTTCGTCGACCGGCGCGGGCCAGCCGGCGTACCAGCGGCGCAGCAGCGCCAACTGGGTCTCCGGCGGCTCGGGACGGGCCGCGCCCGCCGCGGTGGCCATCCAGTAGATGCCGCCACGGCTGGAGGCGCCGGAGGAGCCCCGTTCGCCCAGCGAGGCGGACACGAAACGGTAGCCGGCACCGAGGATCTCACCGCCGACCGCGTCGGGCAGGCTGGGCGCGCGGTACCAGGGGATCACCGCCCGCCAGGCGGCGCAGCCGGAGCTGACCACTCCCGAGGCGGGGGCGAGCTGACGCCGGATCACGCTGTCCGTGCCGTCGGCGGCCACGACCAGATCCGCCTCGTACGTGTGCCGGCCGTCGCCGACAGCGGGCCGTTCACCGGCGGCGGCGCGCACCGTCCGCACCGTCACCCCGGTACGCAGCTCGACCCGCTCGCCCAGGCCCGCGATCAGCGCGTCGTGCAGGTCCTCCCGGTGCACCACCACCGGGACACGCTCGGCCGGCGTCGGTCGGGGCTGCACCAGCCAGTGCCCGTCCGGACGGCGCACCCCGCCGTCGGACAGGGGGGTGGCGATGGCGTCCAGTCCGGCGCCGAGCCCCAGGGCGCGCAACGCCCGGACCCCGTTGGGCCAGAGCATCACGGCGGCCGGCTCGGGACGGATCCGGTCGGCCCGCTCCAGGAGCGTCACCTGCCAGCCCGAACGGGCGAGCGCGCCGGAGACCGCCAGGCCGCCGAGCCCGCCGCCGACCACCACCGCGGTCCGCATGAGCGTCCCCGGCCTCAGCTGTCGCGGTCGGCGGGACGCGCAGCGGCGGATTCCGCCGCCGTACCGCCGGCCGGTGCACCCGATGCCGATCCGGCCTGCTCGCCGTCGGCCGCCCCGCCGGCCGACCCGGCGCGCTCACCGGCCGGTCCTCCGGACGGCTCACCCTGCGGTCGGGCGGCGGTCGCCGCCTCGTCGTCCGGTCGGTCGGTGCCGGGCGCGGCACCCACGTGGACCGGGTCCGCCGCCGCGGCGGGCGCGGCGCCCGCGTCGACCGGGTCCGCCGCCGCGGCGGGCGCGGCGCCCGCGTCGACCGGGTCCGTCGCTTCGGGCGGCGCCTCGCCGGTCCGTCGCCAGTGCGTGAACTGCTCCTCGTCGACCACCCGGTAGCCCTCGGGCGCCGCCGGCTCGGTGGTGGCCCCCTTGGCCGACAGGTCGACCTGCGAGACGTCGGAGGTGGCCGGGGCGGTGGTGGCGACGCTCGGCAGGCCGACCGGGATCAGGTACTGCCGTGGCCCGCGCACCCGCAGGAAGTAGATGAGAGCGCCGAGGAACACCAGCGCCGCGGTCCAGACGTTGATCCGTACGCCGAGGATCGTGTTGGCCTCGTCGGTACGCATCATCTCGATCCAGAACCGGCCGGCGGTGTAGCCCATCACGTAGAGGGCGAACGCGCGGCCACGGCCGAGCCGCAGCTTACGGTCGAGGAAGTACACCATCGCGGCGACGCCGACGTTCCACAGCAACTCGTAGGCGAAGGTCGGGTGGTAGAGCCCCTCCTCCAGGATCGGCTGACCGGCCTCGTCACGCAGCGCCTGCCCGCCGTCCATCCGGTGGATCTCCAGCCCCCAGGGCAGGTCGGTCCGCCCGCCGTAGAGCTCGTTGTTGAACCAGTTGCCCAGCCGGCCGATCGCCTGGGCCAGCGGCAGGCCCGGCGCCAGCGCGTCGGCGACCACGGTCAGCGGAATGCCCAGTTGCCGGGCGGCGATCCAGGCGCCGACCGCGCCACCGGCGACCGCGCCCCAGATGCCCAGCCCACCCTCGTGGATGAAGAACACCTTGATCCAGTCCCCGCCGGTGCCGAAGTACTTCTCCGGTGAGGTGATCACGTGGTAGATCCGGGCGCCGATGATGCCCGCCGGCACCGCCCAGACGGCGATGTCGAGCACCGTGCCCGGGGCCGCGCCGCGCTGACGCAGCCGCCGCTCGGTGACCCAGCAGGCCACCGCGATGCCGGCGAGGATGAACAGCGCGTACGCCCGGATGGGGAACGGGCCGAGCTGCCACACGGCGTTGCTCGGACTCGGGATGGCGGCCAGGGACGTCGGCGAGGCGAGACTCACGGGTGCACACGCTACCGCTGCGGACCCCCGTACCGTCACCCCGGTCCGCCGCACCCTCCCCACACCAGCACTCGCGATCTGCACTTCTCGTCGCCGCGAAGCCGGCATCACGGACTAAGCGGCGACCGAAACCTCAAGATCGACGTTGAGGGGTGGGGTGGGGGATCAGCGGTCGGGGTGGCGGACGCCGTCGGACAGTTCGGCGCTCAGGGTGCGCAGGGCGGTCAGCGCGGCCGCCTCGTCGGGGGCGTCGAGCAGGCAGCGGATGAGCGCGCTGCCGACGATCACCGCGTCGGCGTACCCGGCGACGGTGGCGGCCTGCGCCCCGGTGCCCACGCCCAGGCCGACGCCGACCGGCAGGTCGGTGACCTCCCGCACCCGGGACACCAGCACCGGCGCCGCCTGCGACGTCTGTGACCGGGCCCCGGTGACGCCCATGATCGCGGTGGCGTAGACGAAGCCCCGGCAGTGCGCCGCCGTCATCGCCAGCCGCTCATCGGTGGACGACGGCGCGACCAGGAACGTGCGGTCCAGCCCGTGCGCGTCCGAGGCGGCCAGCCACTCGCCGGCCTCCTCGGGGATCAGGTCGGGGGTGATCAACCCGGTCCCGCCGGCAGCGGCGAGATCCCGGGCGAACGCGTCCACCCCGTACCGCTCGATCGGGTTCCAGTAGGTCATCGTCACCACCGGGGCACCGGTGGCGGCTACCGCCTCGACGATGCTCAACGTGTCCCGGGTGCGTACGCCGCCAGCCAGGGCGATGTCACTGGCCCGCTGGATCACCGGTCCGTCCATCACCGGGTCGGAGTACGGGATCTCCACCTCGATGACGTCGACGCCCGCAGCGACCATCGCCTTCATCGCCCCGATGCTGCCCTCGACCGTGGGAAAACCGGCCGGCATGCAGCCGACCAGCAACGCCCGGCCGTCCGCCCGGGCCTTGTCGAAGGCCACCCCGATCCGGCTGGTCCGCTCGCTCATGGCCTCACTCCTTGTCGAGGATGCCGAAGTACTCACCGGCGGTGTGCACGTCCTTGTCACCCCGGCCGGAGAGGTTGACCACGATCGTGGGCTGCCGGCCGAGCTCGGCGGCGAGCTTCGGCGCGATGACCAGGGTGCCCGCGAGGGCGTGTGCGCTCTCGATCGCGGGGATGATCCCCTCGGTGCGGCAGAGCAGCTCGAACGCGGCCATCGCCTCGTCGTCGGTGACCGGCTGGTAGCTGGCCCGGCCGGTGTCGTGCAGCCAGGCGTGCTCCGGGCCGACGCCCGGGTAGTCCAGTCCCGCGGAGATCGAGTGCGACTCCCGCGTCTGGCCGTCGGCGTCCTGGAGGACGAAGGTCCGGGTGCCGTGCAGCACGCCTGTGGAGCCGCCCGTGATGCTTGCCGCGTGCCGGCCGGTGTCCATTCCGTCGCCGCCGGCCTCGAAGCCGTACAGCCGCACCTGCGGGTCGTCGGTGAAGGCGTGGAAGATGCCCAGCGCGTTGGAGCCGCCGCCGACGCAGGCCGTCACCGCGTCGGGCAACGCGCCGGTCAGGTCCAGGCACTGCGCCCGGGCCTCCTCGCCGATACCCCGCACGAAGTCGCGGACCAGCGCCGGGAAGGGGTGTGGTCCGGCGGCGGTGCCGATCAGGTAGTGGGTCTCGTCGACGTTGGCGACCCAGTCCCGCATCGCCTCGTTCATCGCGTCCTTGAGGGTGCGCGAGCCGGTGGTCACCGGCACGACCGTCGCGCCGAGCATCCGCATCCGGGCGACGTTCAACGCCTGCCGCTCGGTGTCGACCTGGCCCATGTAGACCACGCACTCCAGGTCGAACAGGGCCGCGGCGGTGGCGGTGGCGACACCGTGCTGACCGGCGCCGGTCTCGGCGATCACCCGCCGCTTGCCCATCCGCCGGGTCAGCAGCGCCTGACCGAGCACGTTGCGCACCTTGTGCGCGCCGGTGTGATTGAGGTCCTCCCGCTTGAGCAGCACCCGGGCACCGGCTCGGGCGGAGAACCGGCGGGCCTCGTAGAGCAGCGACGGCGTCCCCGCGTAGTCGCGCAACAGGTCGGCGAACTCGGCCCGGAACGTCTCGTCGGCCATCGCCGCCTGGTGCGCCGACGCCAACTCGTCGAGCGCGGCGACAAGTGCCTCCGGCACGAACCGGCCGCCGAACGTGCCGAAATGGCCGGCGGCGTCGGGGAACTGCGCCGGCAGCTCGGTGTTCGTGGCGTCAGCACTCATCGCGGGTCCTCTCGCTCACAAACGGTCGCCCGGCGCGGCTCAGCGCACCGGGCGGGGCGTCGCCGGGTGGTTGCCGGCGTTGACCAGCTCGGCCACCGCCTCCCGGGGACTCTTCTGGGTCACCAGCCCCTCGCCCACCAGGACGGCGTCGGCGCCGGCCGAGGCGTACCGGATCAGGTCGTGCGGGCCACGTACGCCAGACTCGGCAATCTTGACGACGTTGCTGGGCAGGCCGGGCGCGATCCGCTCGAACACCGACCTGTCGACCTGAAGGGTACGCAGGTCACGGGCGTTGACCCCGATGACCTGGGCGCCGGCCTCCATGGCCCGGTCGGCCTCCTCCTCGTCGTGCACCTCGACCAGCGCGGTCATGCCCAGCGACTCGATTCGCTCCAGCAGGCCGACCAGCACGTTCTGCTCCAGCGCGGCGACGATCAGCAGCACCAGGTCCGCGCCGTGGGCGCGCGCCTCGTGCACCTGGTAGCTGGAGACCACGAAGTCCTTGCGCAGCACCGGGATGTTCACCGCGGCCCGTACGGCGGCGAGGTCGTCGAGTGACCCGCCGAACCAGCGCCCCTCGGTGAGCACGCTTATCGCGCGGGCACCACCGGCCGCGTACTCGCCGGCCAGGTCCGCCGGGTCGGCGATCTCGGCCAGCTTGCCCTTGGACGGCGAGGCACGCTTCACCTCGGCAATGACCGCGACGCCGGGCCGGCGCAGGGCCGCGTACGCGTCCAGCGGCGGCGGCGCGGCGGCGGCCAGTTCACGGATCCGCTCCAGCGGAACCTGTTCCTGCCGCCGGGCCACGTCTTCGCGGACGCCGGCCAGGATCTCGTCGAGCACGCTGACGGGCGCCGCCGAGCCGGCCTCGTCCCCCTCGGCGTGGGCATGTTCAGCAGTCACCAACGGACTCCCCTCTCCGGGTGTCATGGGCCGATGCTAGGGGGCACCACCTGGACCCGACCGCCGGGGGTATGGCGCTCCTCACGAAATGGGCTGCGGCATAATGGCCCACTTGTGCGCACGGACCGTGACTCTGCGTCACAGTATTATCGACGATCGCCCATGGGAGAGTGACCGAGAGGCGGTGCGACGGTCAGCGGATCCGGCCATGTCGATGTTGTGACCAAGCTCAAGGACAAAGGTCCCTGTGCCGGTCAGGCCGGCTACCGCAGAGTTGACGGTGCAGTCATCACCACGAAACCCGGGCCGAGCAGCATCAGCCTCGGGCACACTCGATGACGCGCCTGCCCCATCGCCACGACGATCTCTCCCCGGGGTGATCATGAGTACCTCCGCGCCGCAGCAGACCATCGGACTCACCACCATCTCGCGCACCGTCGCGTCGCTCGCCGTCGGTGTCGTCCACACGTTGGAGCGGGCAGTGGTCGGACCGGACCGGATGCGCACCGCATCCGGCAACGCCTGGGAGGCCATCTGCGCCGACCGGGCCCGAGCCGACCAGCGGGCCGAACTGGACCGCCTCGTCGCGGAACTCACCGCGGCCCGGGCGCGCACCCGGCAACCCGTCGGCTGACCGCTCCCGCCGCCCTGACCTCAAACCCGGGTGGCCGGCCCCCCGCAGGGCGCCGTCCGACCCCGACGCCGGCCGGTCAGCGGATCGTCGGGTCCTCGCCGCGGTCCAACGCCTCCCACGCATCGATGGTGCCCGCCCCACCGATCGGACCGCTGGTGCCGGCAGGCCGAGTGGTCCGACGTTCGTAACGCGCGCCCATCGCCGGCCAGCGGTGACCACGCAGCATGGTCAGCGAACCACCGACGGCGGCGAGGATCCCGCCGAGCAGGGTCAGCGCCGGCCACTGCCAGGTGACCGGGTCGCCGAGATCACCGACGATCCCGTAGCCTCCACCGGCCGCGAGGGCCAGGCCGAGCAGGGTCAGCAGCCCGCCGAGCACTCGGCGCAGCCGGCCCCGGGTGGCCAGCACCGCCCCGCCACCGGCCAACCCGACGAGGGCCAGGGCCGGCAGCCACGGCAGCAACTGCCCGCCCGTGCGGCCCTCCTCCACCAGCAGCAGCGTCGGTTCGCCTCGGCTGACCGCGCCGAGCACCCAGGTGCGAGTCACGGCCCACAGCGCCAGCCCCGCGCCGGCCAGGCAGAGCAGCACGGCGTACGCCAGTTCGCGCCGGCCCGGCACCGGTCGCGCGTCCCCGGTGCCGCGTTCCCCCGGCACGCTCCCCGCGCTCACCGAGCCGACCTTCCGCTCGCGACTGCGGGACTCCGCTGCGCTACATTCCTCGCGCTCACCGAGCCCACCTTCCGCTCGCGACTGCGGGACTCCGCTGCGCTACATTCCTCGCGCTCACCGAGCCCACCTTCCGCTCGCGACTGCGGGACTCCGCTGCGCTACATTCCCCGCGCTCACCGGGCCGGCCGGAGGGTTTCCGCGGCGGCGATGGCCGCCAGCACGGCGGCAGCCTTGTTCCTGGTCTCCTGGTCCTCGGCGGCCGGGTCGGAGTCGGCCACCACACCGGCGCCGGCCTGCACGTACGCCCGGCCGCCCCGGATCAGCGCGGTCCGGATCGCGATGGCCATGTCGAGATCTCCGGCGAACCCGAAGTAGCCGACCGTCCCGCCGTAGAGGCCCCGGCGGACCGGCTCCAACTCCTCGATGATCTCCATGGCGCGTACCTTCGGCGCGCCGGAGAGCGTGCCCGCCGGGAAGGTCGCGGCGAGCGCGTCGAAGGCGGTGCGGTCCGCCCGCAGCGTGCCGATCACCGTGGAGACGATGTGCATCACGTGGCTGTACCGCTCGATGGTGGCGAACTCCGGCACCTCGACCGTGCCGGGACGGCAGACCCGGCCCAGGTCGTTACGGCCCAGGTCGACAAGCATCACGTGCTCAGCGCGTTCCTTCGGGTCGGCGAGCAGCTCGGCGGCGAGCCGGGCGTCGGCCTCCGGGGTCGCGCCACGCGGTCGGGTCCCGGCGATCGGATGCAGCAGTGCCCGCCGCTCGCCATCCACCTCACCGGTCACCTTCAGGTGCGCCTCCGGTGACGAGCCGACGATGTCGAAGTCGTCGAAGCGCAGCAGGTACATGTAGGGGCTGGGGTTGGTGGTGCGCAGCACCCGGTAGACGTCCAACGGGTCGGCGTCGGTCTCCCGCTCGAACCGCTGGGCGAGCACGATCTGGAAGCACTCGCCGGCCCGGATCGCCTCCTTCGCCGCCTCCACCGCCTTCGGATACCCGCCGTCCGGTGTGCGGCTGCGGACCTCGCCGGCCGGCGGACGGGCGACCGTGGCGACCATCGGCGGGATGGGCCGCGACAGCGCCGTGGTCATCGCGTCCAGGCGGCCCACCGCGTGGTGGTAGGCGGCGACGACCCGCTCGTCGCGGCCCGGCTCGTCCAGCGGGGGCAGGATCGCGTTGGCGACCAGGATCGCCGAACCGTCGAAGTGGTCGAGCACCACCAGGTCGGTGGCGAGCATCATGCCCAGTTCGGGCAGGCGCAGGTCGTCCTCCGTGAACACGGGTAGCCGCTCGAACCGGCGGATCAGGTCGTAGCCGAGATAACCGACCATGCCGCCGGTCAGCGGTGGCATCCCGTCACCGGGGGTGCCGGGCGGGCCGGCCAGCGCCGTCACCGTCGCACGCAGCACCTCGACCGGGTCCCCGGAGGTCGGCAGCCCGGCCGGCGGCACGCCGAGCCAGGCCGCGGAGCCGTCGCGCTCGACCAGGGTGGCGCTGCTGCGCACCCCGACGAAGGAGTACCGGGCCCAGGCCAACCCGGATGAGCCGACGCCCTGCTCGGCGGACTCCAACAGGAACGTCCCCGGGCCACCGGCGAGCTTGCGGTACACCCCGACCGGGGTCTCCGCGTCGGCGAGCAGCCGGCGGGTGACCGGCACCACCCGCCACCGGGCGGCCAGTTCGCTGAAGGTGGCCGCGTCCGGACTCACCCGACCGTCGCTCATGCCGGCACTCCGCTGTGCTCCGTGCCGTCATGAGGCACACCCGCGCCGATCCCGATGATTCGCTCGCTCATGAAGCCACCTCGCCGGTGACGGGCAGCTCGGTGGAGAAGCAGGTGCGCTGCCCGGTGTGGCAGGCGGCACCGACCTGGTCGACACTGACAAGTACCGCGTCACCGTCGCAGTCGAGCGCGACGGAGCGGACGTACTGGTGATGGCCCGAGGTGGCGCCCTTGACCCAGTACTCGCGCCGGCTGCGCGACCAGTAGGTGGCCCGACCGGTGGTCAGGGTGCGGTGCAGGGCCTCGTCGTCCATCCAGGCCATCATCAGCACCTCACCGCTGTCGTGTTGGCGGACCACGGCGGCCACCAGGCCGTCGGGGGTGCGCCGCAGGCGGCCGGCGATCGCCGGGTCGAGCCGTGACGGTCGCCGCGAACCGCCAACCGGCTGCGGATGGTCAGGGTGGGCGCCGGTCACCGGCGCGTCAGGTACGGGCACAGTGACCGATTGTCCCGCACGCGGCGCGGGTACCCCAGTGGGCTCCCGGCTGGCGGACGGGGCACCGCCGGCGAACCGGCCCAACTGGGCCACGTAGCGGTCCAGGCGCCCGTCCAGCAGAGCGTCGGCGAGATCCGGGCCGGCCACCTGACCCACCTCGGCGGCGTACGGACGGATCAGCGGCAGGGTGCCGGTCACCAGGCGAGCCGCTGCCGCCCAGACCTGGCCGGTCGAGCCGGGACGCAGGCCGAGACAGCGCAGCATGTCCTCGCGGTAGCCGGCGGGCGCCACCGGCAGATCGAGCGCGGCGGTGAAAGCCGACCGGCGGGACACCACCCGCACCGACGGGTTCGCCAGCCGCAGCACGGAGGGGCAGAGCCGGGCCAGATCGGCGGCGGCCAGCCGGGCACCGAGCGGATCCTCGTGGTCCCGGGCGGCGGCCACCTTGCCCAGCGTGGCGATCAGTTCCTCAAGCCGTGGCTCGTCGGCCGGCTGGCAGAGCACCGGCAGGTCGATGCGGTGCCGCCAGTACGGGTCGGCCCAGAGCAGCCGGGTGGGGGCCGTCACCGGCAGGCCGAAGGCCCAGTCGGCCGGCTCACCGAGGCGGGTCACCCAGGAACGGATGTCCCGGGCCGCCACCGACACGTGGGTCAGCCGGCCGGAGTGCTCCGCGAGGTACGCCCGACGGGCCGCGTACGGAGCGCCACCGAGCAGCACGTCCACGTCGACGTCGCTGTGCGCGGTGGCGGCCCGACGCGCGTGGCTGCCGCGCAGCAGGATGCCCACCACGGGCCGGTCGGCGCTCGCCCGCAGCCGGGCAGCCCAGTCGTCGAAGAACCCACTGTCCGGTGACGGAGCGTGATCCACTGCGCCATCG